>NZ_CACSJA010000019.1 GCF_902706035.1 Pantoea sp. 18069
TTCTATCGCGCTGACGGCGACCACGCAGACCTGCGGCCATGGAAACCGGCAATCCACATGCCCAAGGCGCTGGCCCGCATCTGGCTGGAAATCACCGGCGTGCGCGTGGAGCGCCTGCAGGACATCAGCGAAGCCGACTGCATTGCAGAGGGCATCAGCGAGTTGCCACATCAGGCGGCAGAGCGCGGGTGCTGGTGGACCGGCAATGTTGCAGCCGGCGCAGCACTGCACGGACGCACGCCGCGAAACGCTTTCCAGCTCCTCTGGGAATCCACCGGTGGCGACTGGGCCGCCAGCCCCTGGGTGTGGGTGATCGACTTCAAGCGCATCCACAACCGCCAGGCCACCCCATGAGCCGGCGCAAGCGCACGCAGCGCCAGCGCCGCGCCCCCACCCCCGACTTTGACCAGCCCGCCCAGCAAGCGGGCTTTTTTAGGCCCAAATCATGAAACACAAAGTTACATAGCAAGCACCTGCGGGCACTACCGTGCAGGCTATCGAACCAGTTTGGGTGCGCGCCGAGAAGTATTTCGAGCTGACCGGCACGCCCGTCGAAACCGTCCGTCACTACCGCAAGAAAGGTTGGTGGCTGGCTGGGAAACACATTGCCACCGTCGCAAATCGGTTGCACGTCAATATTAAGGAAGCAGACGCATGGATCGCAAGACAGGCCACACAACCCCACCGGGGGTAACCATCCGGGAAATGAAGTCAGGACCGCGGCTGCAGATATTTTTCACCTATGGTGGTGAGCAATGCCGCGAACTCATGCCTGAAGGCCAAGTTACCAAGAATGCCATCCAATATGCGGCCAATCTGCGCAATGAAATTCGGCGCAAGATTGCCGATGGCACGTTTGAATATGGCAGCTATTTTCCCGACAGCCCCAAGGCAAAGCGCCCCGCCCCGGGCACATCCCTCATGGAGGACATGCTGGCCAAGCAGCTGGCCTTGTACGAAAAACAGGTCGCCAACGGCAAGATGAGCCCGGCCACCTACCGTGGCTACGCCAAGAGCATCACCGGCGAGCGCATGCGTCACTGGTATGGTTGGAGGCTAGATGAGGTCACGCCCAGCGCCCTGCGCGACTGGGTGGGCGAGATGGACTGCACTAGCAAGGCAATCCGCAACATGCTGATTCCACTCCGATCGGTCATGGAAGACGCCCTGAATGATGACCTCATCGAGTTCAACCCCTTTGACCGCATCGCCCTGGTGAAGCTGATCCGACAGACCAGCAAGGCCAGCGATTACGTGATCCAGCCCTTCACACAGGCGGAGCGCGAGACCCTTCTGCAGGCCTGCCGGCTTGATGAGCGCCCCATGTTTCAGTTCTGGCTCAACACCGGCCTGCGACCTGGCGAGCTTCAGGCTCTGGAGTGGCGACACATCGACTGGGAAAAGGCGACCGCTCGCATTGAGCAGAATCAGGTGGTTGGGGTACTCAAGGCGCCAAAGACTGCTGCGGGTATCCGGACGCTAGACCTCAACCCCGAAGCCATGGAAGCACTGCGCGCGCAAAAGCCCATGAGCCAGCTGCGCGGGCAGCGGATCTGGCTCAACCCGCGAACGCTGCTGCCGTGGGCTACAGATGCCCAGGTGCGCAAGACGGCTTGGCTGCCGATCATGGCCAGGTCAGGCCTCGATTACCGCAACCCGTACCAAATCCGGCACACCTATGCCTCTACCCTGCTGACCGCAGGCGGCAACCCCTGGTATGTCGCCCAGCAGTTGGGCCATGAGGACGTGGAGATGGTGTTTCGCACCTATGGCAAGTTCATCCGTGAGGACTACCAGAAGCCCAAGGCCGTGCTGCATGCCGTGACCTGAAATGCATCGGTGCATTTTCGGTGCATTTCCCGTGCATTCCTGTGCACCAATCCACACCATCTGGGCACAAAAAAAACCGCCCTGCACTGGGCTTTACCTAGTGCAGGGCGGTGGTTGGGTGGTGGAGCTGGCGGGAATTGAACCCGCGTCCGCAAGCCTTTACCGGGCAGATCTACATGTTTAGTGCTCTGATTTGAATCTCGCCTCGGTCACCGCGCAGGCACACGCTGTGAACAAAGCCAGTACCCTATTTTCTTGTTCCATACCAAGGTACCCGGCACAGAACCAGTTGATGAAGATTCCTTTGCAGCCTGGAAGTCTTGCGACCCCCTTGCCCAGCCCATCAACGTGCTGTTGCAAAGCTCACCGGATTAAGCGGCGAGTGCGAAACGTTCGTCGTTTGCAGTTAGTTTTGTTGAATGGAGATTTACGAGCGTCACTCAAGCTCGACATGCACCACACCGGCTCCGAACCCACGTCGAAACCAGGACAGCCCCATGAAGCACATTTTAGGCTACATCGAGCCATTGCAAGAGCTCATGTGGGTATTTAATTGCAGCGTCGGCTCCCCAGTGCGCGGTGGCGTCGACGGCGCCGAGGTAGCCGTAGAGGGCGGCGACGGTTTTCATGCCGGCTGCGCGGCCGGCGACGATGTCGCGTTCGTCGTCGCCGACGTAGATGCAGGCTTGCGGCGGCAGGCCCAGGCGGCTGGCGGCTTCGAACAGCGGCGCGGGGTGCGGCTTGGGGTGCGGCGTGGTGTCACCGCTGACCACGGCCCGGGCGCCGCTGAACAAGGGCATGGCGCGCGTCAGCGGGTCGGTGAAGCGCGACGACTTGTTGGTCACGATGCCCCAGAGCAGGCCACGCGCTTCGATGTCGGCCAGCAACTGGGCGACGCCGTCGAAGGCGTAGGTGGTCTGCGTCATGCGCGCTTCGTAGTTGCGGAAGAACTCTTCGCGCAGCGTGTCGTAGTCGGGCGTTTCGGGCGTGATGCCGAATGCCACGCCCAGCATGCC
Organism: Pantoea sp. 18069; assembly: GCF_902706035.1. Lineage (GTDB taxonomy): Bacteria > Pseudomonadota > Gammaproteobacteria > Burkholderiales > Burkholderiaceae_C > Comamonas. Next base: position 2,847 of record NZ_CACSJA010000019.1, read on the forward strand.
ACGTGCGCCCGCACCCGCCATGGGGCGGTAGTGCTCGGCGGGCAGCGACGGCAGGCCGCGCGCGGTGCGCATCTGGTCGGCGGCGGCGCCGAGGTCGGGAGCGCTGTCGATCAGCGTGCCGTCGAGGTCGAACAATACAGCCTGGATGCCTTTGAACGCCATGCTCATTCCTCGGGCCTTTGCGTGGCGATCATGTAGTTGACGCTGGTGTCGGCGCTGAGCCAATAACGGCCCGTGAGCGGGTTGTGCTGCAGGCCCCTGGCGTGCAGCACGTTGAGGCCGGCGGCGCGGCAAAAACCGGCGAGTTCGCTAGGGCGTATCATTTTTGCGTATTCGTGCGTACCACGTGGCAGCAGGTTGAGCAAGTATTCGGCTGCAACAATTGCTTGCGCAAAAGATTTAACGTTTCTATTCAGGGTCGAAAAAAAGACCCATCCACCGGGTTTTACGAGCTCTGCGCAGGCCCTGACCACCGATTCGGGGTCGGGAACATGCTCGAGCATCTCCATGCAAGTCACCACATCGAAGCTCGCGGGCTGGCGTTCGGCGAGCGCTTCGACGGCCACTTCCTCGTAGCGTATGCGCGGGGTTTCGGCCTCGAGCGCATGCAACTGGGCCACGCGCAGCGACTTCGTCGCCAGGTCGATGCCGGTCACCACGGCGCCTTTGCGCGCCATCGAGTCAGCCAGGATGCCGCCGCCGCAGCCCACGTCGAGCACGTCGCAGTCATGCAGCGGGGCAATGCCGTTGATCCATTCCAGGCGCAGCGGGTTGATCTGGTGCAGCGGCTTGAATTCGCTTTCCGTATCCCACCAGTGGTGGGCCAGATCGGAGAACTTGGCCAGTTCGGCCGGGTCGACGTTGATGGCGTCTTGCATCGGTGCTTTTCCTTCACGCTGAAATGGATAGGGCATAAAAAAAGCCCCGTCTCCGGGGCTTTTCAGGGTAATCCGGAGATTACTGAGCGGCGCGGGTGCCCACCACTTCGATTTCCACGCGACGGTTCTTCGCGCGGCCTTCGGCCGTCTTGTTGTCGGCGACGGGTTGCTTTTCGCCCTTGCCTTCAGTGTAGACGCGGTTCTTTTCGATGCCCTTGGACACCAGGTAAGCCTTGACGGCTTCCGAACGACGCACCGACAGCTTCTGGTTGTAGGCATCGGAGCCGATGGAGTCAGTGTGACCCACGGCAATGATGACTTCCAGGTTCACGCCTTGGACCTTGGAGACCAGGTCGTCAAGCTTTTCCTTGCCAGCTGGCTTCAGAACGGACTTGTCGAAGTCAAAGAACGCGTCGGCAGCGTAGGTCACCTTGGTCGCGACTGCAGGAGCAGGAGCGGGTGCAGGTGCAGGTGCGGGAGCGACCACTGCAGGAGCGGGAGCAACAGCCACGGGTGCGGGCTTCAGGGCACCGTCGCAATCGGCAGCAGCCGTTGCGGGGGTCCAGTTGGCATCGCGCCAGCACAGTTCGTTCGTGCCGTTCTTCCAGACCAGCTCGTTGGTACCGTTTTTCCAGTTGTCGATCACGTTGCCGCCATTGGCAGCCTTGACTTGAGCGCCGGCAGCCGTAGCCAGTGCGGCGCAGGCAAACAACATCGCAACTTTGTTCAGTTTCTTCATGGTTCTCCTCTTGGGGAAAAAGCCGCAGCCGCGCTGCGAATTTGTGGACGTCATTAGTGGCCATCACCAAGAACGTTGGAAATGATTGTGCCATACGTAACATGCGAATGACCCGGGCCCTGCGGTGGGGTCGGCACGACAAAAGCGTAATTCACGGGATATGTTGCGCAGCAACTACAGCCCAATGACTCTAAAATGAGCCTCCCTTGCCGTCAAAGTCGCAGTCCATGACCCAGTTTGCCAAAGAAACTCTGCCCATCAGCCTTGAAGAGGAGATGCGTCGCAGTTATCTCGATTACGCCATGAGCGTGATCGTGGGCCGCGCGCTGCCCGATGCACGCGATGGCCTCAAGCCGGTGCACCGTCGTGTCCTCTATGCCATGCATGAGTTGAACAACGACTGGAACCGCCCCTACAAGAAGTCCGCACGTATCGTCGGTGACGTGATTGGTAAATACCACCCGCACGGCGATTCCGCTGTGTACGACACCATCGTTCGCATGGCCCAGGATTTTTCCCTGCGCCACATGCTGGTCGATGGCCAGGGCAACTTCGGCTCCGTCGACGGCGACAGCGCCGCGGCGATGCGTTACACCGAAATCCGCCTGGCCAAGATCGCGCATGAAATGATTGCCGACATCGACAAGGAAACCGTTGATTTCGGGCCCAACTACGACGGCAGCGAACGCGAGCCGCTGGTCATGCCCAGCCGCCTGCCCAACCTGCTGGTCAACGGCTCCTCGGGCATTGCCGTGGGCATGGCGACCAACATTCCGCCGCACAACCTGGGCGAAGTCGTCGACGCCTGCCTGCACCTGCTGCAAAGCCCCGACGCGACGATAGACGAGCTGATGGAAATCGTGCCCGCGCCCGACTTCCCCACGGCCGGCATCATCTACGGCATCAACGGCGTGAAGGACGGCTACCGCACGGGCCGTGGCCGCGTCGTAATGCGCGCCAAGTGCCATTTCGAGGACATCGACCGCGGCCAGCGCCAGGCGATCATCGTCGACGAGCTGCCCTACCAGGTCAACAAGAAGACGCTGCAGGAGCGCATGGCCGAGCTGGTGCACGAGAAGAAGATCGAAGGCATCAGCCACATCCAGGACGAATCGGACAAGTCCGGCATGCGCCTGGTGATCGAGCTCAAGCGCGGCGAAGTGCCCGAAGTGGTGCTCAACAACCTGTACAAGCAGACCCAGCTGCAGGACACCTTCGGCATGAACATGGTGGCGCTGATCGACGGTCAGCCCCGCCTGTGCAACCTGAAGGAACTGATCGCGGTCTTCCTGCAGCACCGCCGTGAAGTGATCACGCGCCGCACGGTGTTCGAGCTGCGCAAGGCGCGCGACCGCGGCCATGTGCTCGAAGGCCTGGCCGTGGCGCTGGCCAACATCGACGACTTCATCGCCATCATCCGCAACGCCCCCACGCCACCCGTGGCCAAGGCCGAGCTGATGACGCGCGCCTGGGACAGCAAGCTGGTGCGCGAGATGCTCACCCGCACCCGCGAAGATGGCGGCGTTGTGAGCGCCGACGACTACCGCCCCGAAGGCCTGGAAGTCGAGTTCGGCATGGGCCAGGACGGCCTCTACCGCCTGTCCGAAACCCAGGCCCAGGAAATCCTGCAGATGCGCCTGCAGCGCCTGACCGGACTGGAGCAGGACAAGATCGTCGCCGAGTACAAGGACGTGATGGCGGTGATCGAGGACCTGCTCGACATCCTGGCCAAGCCCGGCCGCGTCTCGGTGATCATTGGCGAAGAGCTCACGGCCCTCAAGACCGAGTTCGGCCAGAGCAAGATAGGCGCGCGCCGCAGCAGCGTCGAATACAGCGCGCAAGACCTGTCCACCGAAGACCTGATCACGCCCACCGACATGGTGGTCACGCTGAGCCACACCGGCTACATCAAGAGCCAGCCGCTGTCCGAATACCGTGCGCAAAAGCGCGGCGGCCGCGGCAAGCAGGCCACGGCGACGAAGGAAGACGACTGGATCGACCAGCTGTTCATCGCCAACACGCACGACTACCTGCTGTGCTTCTCCAACCGCGGCCGCCTGTACTGGCTCAAGGTCTGGGAAGTGCCCGCGGGCTCGCGCGGCTCGCGCGGCCGCCCCATCGTCAACATGTTCCCGCTGCAGGAAGGCGAGAAGATCAACGTCGTGCTCGCGCTCACCGGCGACATGCGCACCTTCCCTGAAGACCGCTATGTGTTCATGGGCACGAGCATGGGCACGGTGAAGAAGACCGCGCTCAACGAATTCAGCAACCCGCGCAAGGCCGGCATCATTGCCGTCAACCTCGACGACGGCGACTACCTGATCGGCGCCGCGCTCACGGATGGCGCGCACGACGTGATGCTGTTCAGCGACGGCGGCAAGGCCGTGCGCTTCGACGAGAACGACGTGCGTCCGCTGGGCCGCCAGGCACGCGGCGTGCGCGGCATGATGCTGGAAGATGGCCAGAGCGTGATCGCGATGCTGGTGGCCGAGGACTCCGACACCAACCCGCAAAGCGTGCTCACGGCGACGCAAAACGGCTACGGCAAACGCACCAGCATTGCCGAGTACACGCGCCACGGCCGCGGCACCAAGGGCATGATCGCCATCCAGCAATCCGAGCGCAACGGCAAGGTCGTTGCCGCCACGCTGGTGCGCGCCGATGACGAGATCATGCTGATCACCGACAAGGGTGTGCTGGTGCGCACGCGGGTTGCGGAAATCCGCGAACTCGGCCGTGCCACCCAGGGCGTGACGCTGATCGCGCTCGACGACGGCTCCCAGCTCAGCGGCCTGCAGCGCATCGCCGAAAACGATGCCCAGGCAGTGGCCGACGACGCCGAGTCCGCCGACCTGACCGCGGCCGACGGCAGCGACGCAGCGCCCCAGGCCTGAGCCCCGCCCCTTCCGAGCACGCCGGCAATGCCGGCGTGCTCGTTTACAGTTCCACCCAACGCGCGGCCGAGGCCGCCCTGCCCCTTTCCCCTTCCGGTAGACACCATGAATCGCCCCTACAACTTCTCCGCCGGCCCTGCGGCCATCCCTGCCGAGGTTCTGGAACAGGCTGCGGCCGAAATGCTGGACTGGCATGGCAGCGGCATGGGGGTGATGGAAATGAGCCACCGCGGCAAGGAGTTCATCTCGATTTACGAGCAAGCCGAAGCCGACCTGCGCGAGCTGCTAGCCGTGCCCGCGCACTTCAAGATCCTGTTCATGCAGGGCGGCGGCCTGGCGGAAAACGCCATCGTGCCGCTGAACCTGTCGCATGCCGGCACGGTGGACTTCGTGCTCACGGGCAGCTGGAGCCAGAAGTCGCTCAAGGAAGCGCGCAAGTATGCGGCGCAGGCGCATGTCGCGGCCAGCGGCGAAAGCGGCCAGTTCACCAGCCTGCCGCCCGCGGCCAGCTGGGAGCTGAGCCGGGGCGCGAGCTATCTGCACATCTGCAGCAACGAAACCATCCATGGCGTCGAATTCCATGAACTGCCCGACCTGAAGGCGCTGGGCAGCGACGCACCGCTGGTCATCGACTTCTCGTCGCATGTGGCATCACGCTCGGTCGACTGGAGCCGCGTAGGCCTGGCCTTTGGCGGCGCGCAAAAGAACATCGGCCCGGCCGGACTGACCATCGTCATCGTGCGCGAAGACCTGCTGGGCCATGCGCTGCCGGCCTGCCCCAGCGCTTTCGACTACAAGATCGTCGCCGACAACCAGTCGATGTTCAACACGCCGCCGACCTGGGGCATCTACATCGCCGGCCTGACGTTCCAGTGGCTCAAGCGCCAGCGCGAAGGCGAGCTCACGGGCATCGCCGCGATGGAGCAGCGCAACATCGCCAAGGCCGAACTGCTCTACCGCAGCATCGACCAGTCGCAGCTGTACCTCAACAAGGTCGCGCCGAACTGCCGTTCGCGCATGAACATTCCGTTCTTCCTGCGCAACGAGGCGCTCAACGACGCCTTCCTGACCGGCGCCAAGGAGCGCGGCCTGCTGCAGCTCAAGGGCCACAAGTCGGTGGGCGGCATGCGCGCGAGCCTCTACAACGCCATGCCGCTGGCCGGAGTCCAGGCGCTGGTCGACTACCTGCACGCTTTCGAACAACAACACGCCTGAGAGACTTTCCGCCATGAACAAGCCCCAAGCTTCGCCTGATCTTTCGGACCTGCGCCAACAGATCGACAGCATCGACCAGCAGTTGCTGTCGCTGGTCAATCAGCGCGCCCGGGTTGCCGAGCAGGTCGGGGAGGTCAAGAAACGCGAAGGCACGCCGTTTTTCCGGCCCGACCGCGTGGCCCAGGTGATCCAGAAGATCGAAGCCGCCAACCCCGGCCCGCTGCGCAACACCCATGTGTCGGCGATCTGGCGCGAAATCATGTCGGCCTGCCTGGCGCTCGAGTCGCCCCAGCGCGTGGCCGTGCTCGGCCCCGCGGGCACGTTCTGCGAGCAGGCCGCGGTCGATTACTTCGGCGGTGCGGCCGACCTGATGTACTGCGCCAACTTCGACGAAGTGTTCCATGCGACGGCCGCGGGCAGCGCCCAGTACGGCGTGGTCGGCGTGGAAAACTCGACCGAAGGCGTGGTCACGCGCTCGCTCGACATGTTCCTGCACACGCCCTGCCATGTGGTCGGCGAAGTCAGCCTGCTGATCCGCCACAACCTGCTGCGCCTGAGCGATTCGCTGGACAACATCGAAGTGGTCGCGGCCCACCCGCAGGCGCTGGCCCAGTGCCAGGGCTGGCTGTCCAAGCACCTGCCGCATGCCGAGCGCCGGCCGGTCGACAGCAACGCCGAAGGCGCGCGCCTGGCGTCGATCAACCCGACCTGGGCTGGCCTGGCCGGCGACCGCGCAGCCCAGCAGTTCGGCCTGCACACCGTCGCCCATGCAATCCAGGACGAGGCCTACAACCGCACGCGCTTTGCGATCATCTGCCTGCCGCAGACGCTGGCCATGCCCCAGGCCACCGGCAAGGATTCGACCAGCCTGATCATTTCCGTGCCCAACCGCCCCGGCGCCGTGCACGACCTGCTGGTGCCGCTCAAGACCCATGGCGTGTCGATGACGCGCTTCGAGTCGCGCCCCGCGCGCACCGGCCAGTGGGAGTATTACTTCTACATCGACCTCGCAGGCCACCCGTCCGAGCCCCATGTGGCCAAGGCACTCGAAGAGCTGCAAGGCCTGTGCGCCTTCTACAAGGTGCTGGGCGCCTACCCCACGCCTGCGTGATATCTGCGTAATACCTGCCTGATGCCTGCAATACCTGGTCTTTTTCTGCCGTCGGAGTCTGTGGATGTTTGAACAACTGGGGCTCATAGGCTGCGGCCTGATGGGCGGATCGTTTGCGCTGGCGCTGAAAAAAGCCGGCCTGGTCAAGCGCGTGGTCGGCTACAGCAAGTCCCCTTCCACCACCGAACGCGCGCGCCAGTTGGGCGTGATCGATGTCGAGGCGCCGTCGGCGCTGCTCGCCGCGGCAGGTGCCGACATCGTGCTGCTGGCCGTGCCCGTGGCCGCGACCGAAGCGACGCTCAAATCCATCAAGCACCTGGTCACGCCGGGCATGCTGATCATGGACGTGGGCTCGACCAAGACCGACGTGGTGCAGGCCGCGCGCTCGGGGCTGCGCGACAGGATAGGCTCCTTCGTGCCGGCCCACCCCATCACGGGCAAGGAAGTCGCGGGCGTCGAGCACGCCGACGCCAATCTGTATGTGGGCAGCCATGTGGTGCTCACGCCCACCGAACGCACGCTCACGGTGCAGCTCGAGCAGGCGCGCCAGATCTGGCAGGCGCTGGGCTGCGAGGTGCACAGCATGTCGCCCGAAGCGCATGACGCGACGCTCGCCACGGTGAGCCACCTGCCCCATCTGCTGGCGTTCGCGATGATGCAAAGCGTGCTGTCCCAGCCCGACGCCGACGCCACGCTCGCGCTGGCGGGCCCGGGGTTTCGCGACTTCACGCGCATCGCGGCCAGCAACCCGCAGATCTGGCGCGACATCCTGCTTGCCAACCGCGAACAGGTGCTCGCGCAGTCGCGCCAGTTCCGCCAGGCCCTGGAAAACCTCGAAGAACTGCTTGTCCAGGGCGACGGCCAGGGCCTGCAGGACCGGATCACGCTCGCCAGCGCCGCCCGCGCCCACTGGCGCCAGGGTCCCACCCCCACTGCGGCGCGCGCCAGCGCCACTCCTCCAGACCTCCAGGGCGCCTGAGCCCGCACGCTGAAACCGCGCCATGTTCCAGACCGAATTCCTCGACATTCCCGCACTCGCCACCGCCGGTGGCGAAGTCCGCCTGCCCGGCTCGAAAAGCATTTCCAACCGTGTTCTGCTGCTGGCCGCGCTCAGCGAAGGCACGACCACGGTGCACGACCTGCTCGACTCGGACGACACGCGCGTCATGCTGACCGCGCTCGAGCAGATCGGCTGCGTGCTGGAACGCGGCGCCAGCACCCTGCGCATCACGGGCATTGCCGGTGCCTTGCCCGCGGGCACGGCGGCCGAACTGTTCCTGGGCAATGCGGGCACGGCCATGCGCCCGCTCACCGCTGCGCTTTCGCTGCTCGGCGGCGAGTTCACCATGCTGGGCGTGCCGCGCATGTACGAGCGGCCCATAGGCGATCTGGTCGACGGCCTGCGCCAGATCGGCTGCCGCATCGACTATCTGGGCAATGCGGGCTTTCCGCCGCTGCGCATCACGCCCGCCGATGTTTCCTCCGAAGCACAGGCACCGATCCAGGTGCGCGGCGATGTCTCCAGCCAGTTCCTGACTTCGCTGCTGATGGCGCTGCCGCTGCGCGCCGCGCAGCAGGACATCCACATCGAAGTCGTCGGTGAACTGATCTCCAAGCCCTACATCCACATCACGCTGGAGCTGCTCGCGCGCTTCGGCATCGCGGTGCACAACGACAACTGGCAGCGCTTCACGATTGCCGCGGGCAGCCGCTACCGCTCGCCGGGCGACATCCACGTCGAGGCCGACGCGTCGTCGGCGAGCTATTTCATTGCGCTGGGCGCAATCGCGGCCGAAGGCGCCGCGGGCGTGCGCATCCAGGGCGTGGGCGCGCAGTCCATCCAGGGCGATATCCGCTTTGTCGAAGCCGCGCAGGCCATGGGTGCGCAGGTCGACAGCGGGCCGAACTGGCTGCAGGTGCGGCGCGGCCGCTGGCCGCTGCAAGCCATAGACCTCGACTGCAACCACATTCCGGACGCAGCGATGACGCTGGCCGTGATGGCGCTGTACGCCGAAGGCACGACCACGCTGCGCAATATCGCGAGCTGGCGTGTCAAGGAAACCGACCGCATCACGGCCATGGCCTGCGAGCTGCGCAAGCTCGGTGCCACCGTGGAAGAAGGCGCGGACTACCTGCGCGTCACGCCGCCGGCCCGGCCCGCCGACTGGCGCGCGGCGAGCATCCACACCTATGACGACCACCGCGTGGCGATGTGCTTTTCGCTCGCCGCGTTCAACCCCCAGCAACTGCCGGTGCGCATCGAAGACCCGCAGTGCGTGGCCAAGACCTTCCCGGACTATTTCGAAGCGCTGTTTTCCGTCTGCGAGACACCGCGCGAACGGATTCCGGTGATCTGCATCGACGGCCCGACCGCGTCGGGCAAGGGCACGATCGCCGCCGAAGTCGCGCGCCGTCTGGGCTATGGCATCCTCGACTCGGGCGCGCTCTACCGCATTGCCGGCCTGGCCGCGCACCGCGCCGGCATTGCCATCGACCCTGCGCACGAGGGGGAAATTGCCGCGCTGGTGCGCGCGCTGCCGATCCGCTTCACCGCCACGCAGCAGATCCTGCTCGACGATGAAGACATCAGCCAGGCGATACGCAGCGAGGAAGCCGGCATGGATGCTTCACGCGTTTCCGCCCTGCCCGCGGTACGCGAAGCGCTGGTCGCGCTGCAGCTCGGATTTCAGCGCCTGCCGGGCCTCGTGGCCGACGGCCGCGACATGGGCACGGTGATCTTTCCCGACGCGCCGCTCAAGGTCTACCTGATCGCATCGGCCGAATGCCGTGCTGAGAGAAGGTATAAACAATTGATTTCCAACGGGATTTCAGCTAATATCACGGCGCTTCGTGCAGACCTTGAAGCCCGTGACGCCCGCGACATGTCGCGCAGCGTGGCGCCGCTCAAGCCCGCACCAGACGCTTTGTCCCTCGATAGCTCCACGCTCTCCATCGAACAGGTGGTCACGCAGGTGCTTCACTGGTGGCAAGAGCGACAGCCCTTCAAGTCCGTCCTGAAGGGCTGACACCGGTCCCTCTGCCTGTTTTTCGCCCTGGCTAGCGAATGGCAGAGGGTTATTGAACTATAGCCCGCGGATTCGTCCGCAAGAAACCTCCGCAAGCAGCCTTAAAAACGTCAGCAATAGTGCTTTCGGAAACCTGTTTGCGGCCAAGGAAATACATGTCTGAATCTTTTGCCGCCCTTTTTGAAGAATCGTTGCAACGCACGGAAATGCGTCCTGGCGAAGTCATCACCGCTGAAGTCGTTCGCGTCGAACACAACTTCGTGGTGGTCAACGCTGGTCTGAAGTCCGAAGCCTACGTGCCGCTCGACGAGTTCAAGAACGATCAGGGCGAAGTCGAAGTCCAAGTCGGTGACTTCGTGTCGGTGGCCATTGGCTCCATCGAAAACGGCTACGGCGACACCATCCTGTCGCGCGACACCGCCAAGCGTCTGGCTTCCTGGCTGGCCCTGGAAAAGGCCCTGGAATCCGGCGAATTCGTGACCGGCACCACTTCGGGCAAGGTCAAGGGCGGTCTGACGGTTCTGGTCAACGGCATCCGCGCATTCCTGCCCGGTTCGCTGATCGACACGCGCCCGATCAAGGATCTGACGCCTTACGAAAACAAGACCCTGGAATTCAAGGTCATCAAGCTCGACCGCAAGCGCAACAACGTGGTGCTGAGCCGCCGCGCTGTCGTGGAAGCCTCGATGGGCGAAGAGCGCGCCAAGCTGATGGAAACGCTCAAGGAAGGCGCCATCGTTCAAGGCGTGGTCAAGAACATCACCGAATACGGTGCGTTCGTTGACCTGGGCGGCATCGACGGTCTGCTGCACATCACCGACATGGCATGGCGTCGCGTGCGTCACCCTTCGGAAGTGGTGACGGCTGGCCAGGAAATCACGGCCAAGATCCTGAAGTTCGACACCGAAAAGAACCGCGTGTCCCTGGGCCTGAAGCAAATGGGCGACGACCCGTGGATGGGCGTTTCGCGCCGCTATCCTTCGGCCACCCGCCTGTTCGGCAAGGTCACCAACATCGCCGACTACGGCGCATTCGTGGAACTGGAACCCGGCATCGAAGGCCTGGTGCACGTTTCCGAAATGGACTGGACCAACAAGAACATTGCGCCTTCGAAGCTGGTGTCGCTGGGCGACGAAGTCGAAGTCATGGTTCTGGAAATCGACGAAGACAAGCGTCGCATCTCCCTGGGCATGAAGCAATGCAAGGCCAACCCATGGCAAGAATTCGCGCAGAACACCAAGCGCGGTGACCGCGTCAAGGGTCCGATCAAGTCGATCACCGACTTCGGCGTGTTCGTCGGCCTGGCTGCCGGCATCGACGGCCTGGTTCACCTGTCCGACCTGTCGTGGAACGAAACCGGCGAAGCCGCGGTTCGTAACTACAAGAAGGGCCAGGAAGTCGAAGCCATCGTGTTGGCCGTGGACGTGGAACGCGAACGTATCAGCCTGGGCATCAAGCAGCTGGACAGCGATCCCTTCACCACCTTCGCGACTGTCAACGACAAGGGCCAGATCGTGACCGGCAAGGTCAAGACCGTGGACGCCCGTGGCGCTGAAATCGACCTCGGCGAAGACATCCTGGGCTACCTGCGCGTTTCGGAAATCTCCCGCGACCGCGTGGAAGATGCCCGCTCGGTGCTCAAGGAAGGCGACGAAGTCACTGCCGTGGTGCTGAACGTGGATCGCAAGACCCGCAACATCCAGCTGTCCATCAAGCAAAAGGACATGGTCGACCAACAGGAAGCCATGGCTTCGCTGTCGGCACAATCGTCGCGCGAAAGCGCCGGCACGACCAGCCTGGGCGCCCTGCTGCGCGCCAAGCTGGACAACTCCGACAAGTAAGCTGACCCGCTTGGCTTGAGTTGGATGCGGCGGGCGCTTCAGGCGCCCGCCGTTTTTTCTTCAAAACTGGTTTTTACCCGTTCTAACTGGATTCGCTTTCGATGACCCGTTCTGATCTTGTCGAAGAACTGGCCGCCCGCTTCGGTCAATTGACGCAACGCGACGCCGAGCTCGCTGTCAAAACCATTCTGGATGCCGTGGGCGATGCCCTGGTGCGCGGGCAACGCATTGAAATCCGCGGCTTTGGCAGCTTTTCCGTCAACCACCGCCTCGCACGCATGGGCCGCAACCCGCGCAGTGGCGAAGCCGTACACATTCCGCAAAAACGCGTCCCCCACTTCAAGCCCGGCAAGGCCCTGCGCGAAGCCGTGGACCAGCGCACGGCCGAACTCGGCGGCGCACAGGCACTGCTGCTGGCCGAAAAGAAATAACAGCGCCGCGTTCACTCGCTTCACCCCGGGCCAGTCGAACGATTGCCCCGGGACAACGCCCCCAGCCTTGAGCCGACACGCTCCGCGGGTGAATCAAGGCCTATAGAATCAGGCGGTCACACAAGGGGTCGCATGAAATACATCCTGTGGCTGCTCAAGGCGGCCATTTTTTTTACGCTGTTCGCCTTTGCGCTGAACAACCAGCAAAACGCCACGGTGCACTTCTTCTTTGGCACCCAATGGACGGCGCCACTGGTGCTGGTCGTACTCACGGCCTTTGCCGCCGGCCTGGTCGTGGGCGTGCTCGGCATGGTGCCGCGCTGGCTCAAGCACCGCAGCGCCGCCCAGCGCGCGGCCCAGCCTGAAGCAGCCGCTGCCCCCGCGCCAGCGACTGGCGCAGCGCCGGATTCGGCGCCGCCCGCACCTTCCCTGCCTCCACACGACCTTCATGGAATTTGATCTCAACTGGATTTTGCTGGGCTTGCCACTGGCGTTCGTGCTGGGCTGGCTGGCTTCACGTTTCGATGCCCGGCAGATGCGCGCGGAAAACCGCAGCGCCCCGAAAGCCTATTTCAAAGGCCTCAATTTCCTGCTCAACGAGCAGCAGGACAAGGCCATCGATGCCTTCATCGAAGCCGTGCAGAACGACCCCGACACCTCGGAGCTGCACTTTGCGCTGGGCAACCTGTTCCGCCGCCGCGGCGAATACAACCGCGCGGTGCGGGTGCACGAACACCTGCTGTCGCGCGGCGATCTGAGCCGTCCGGACCGCGACCGCGCACAGCACGCGCTCGCGCTCGACTTTCTCAAGGCCGGCCTGCTCGACCGCGCCGAAGACGCGCTGCGCCGCCTCGAAGGCACGCATTTCGAGGCCGAGGCCCGGCTGGCCCTGCTGGCCATCTACGAGCGCTCGCGCGACTGGAAGCAGGCGGGCGAAATCGCCCAGCGCATGCAGACTGCGCAGCAAGGCGATTTCAGCGTGCGTCTGGCGCATTACCTCTGCGAAGAAGCCGACGTGCTTGCCGCGAGCGGCCAGCTCGAAGCCGCCATGGCGCAACACCAGCAGGCGCTGCTGATCGCGCCAAACGCCGCGCGCGCGCAGATTGATCTCGCCCGGCTGCAACTGCGCCTGGGCCAGCCCGCGCAGGCCTGGAGCACACTGCAGGCACTGGCCGAAAAAAGCCCCAGCGCCCTACCCCTGGCCGCGGCCCTGCTGCCCGAGATCGCCAAAAAGCTCGATGGCGCGCCTATCCAGCCCTGGCTCGAAGCCCAATACCTGCGCACGCCTTCGCTGGATCTGCTGCAGGCGCTGGTCGCACTCGATGCCGACAGCGGCGAAACCCAGGCACCCGGGCGGCAGCGCTATGTCGCCCATCTGGGCAAGGAGCCGTCACTGGTTGCGGCGACGCGCTGGCTCGCCGACGAAGCTTTCGCCGAAGAGCAGCACCACCCCGCGGTGCAGCGCGCGCTCGAGCATGCGAGCAAGCCGCTGACGCGCTACCGCTGCGCGGCCTGCGGTTTCGAGGCACGCCAGCATTTCTGGCATTGCCCGGGCTGCCAGAGCTGGGACAGCTATCCCGCGCGCCGCGTCGAGGAACTTTGAGCCCCCCCCTGCGCTGGCCCCCGCCAGTGCCATGGGCGGTGAACGGCGCCAAGCGCCGTGGACAAGCGGCGCAGCATCACAATGACCAGGGTTTACCCTGATTCATGCGATGCATCGCCCTACCGTACGATTCACTGAACAGGGCTTGCAATCGAAGCGCCACGACTGGCGCGGCTCACGCCTGTTCACACTGGCGTGAAAAGTACGACCGGACCCAAGGAAGGCGCAATGCTGAAGAAAATTCTGACCATTTCCGCTTTGCTTTACGCTGCCTGTGCCTTTGCGGGTGTAGAAGCCAACCATGCCACGCAAAGCGAACTCGATACGGTCAAGGGCATAGGGCCCGCGCTTTCGCAACGCATCGTCTCCCAGCGCCAGAAAGCGGCTTTCGTCGACTGGGCGGACCTGATCAACCGGGTGCATGGCATAGGCAACGCCTCCGCGGCCAAGCTCTCCGCCGAGGGCCTCACGGTCAACGGCAAGAACTACCAGGGCGGGCCTGCGCTCCAGGGCCGCATCGCGCCGCCCGGGCCGGCGCTCAAAGCCCCGCCGCCGGCCTCTCCCTGAGCATTGGCCCAAACCGCCGCCTCAGCCACTAGCGCTTAGGCGGCTTTTTTTATGGCCGCCCCATAACCCTAATTGAAAACATGCTCAGATTTTCATAGCGAAATCGCGCAGCTTGCCCGTAAAATGCACCGCACATGCCCTTGATCTTCCTCATTATTCTGCCTTTCCTCGGCAGCCTTCTGGCTGCCGTATTGCCGACCAATGCCCGCAATACCGAGTCCACGCTGGCCGGCTTGATTGCGCTGGGCTGCGCCATCCAGGTGGCGATGCTGTTTCCGGAGGTCGCCGATGGCGGCGTGCTGCGCCAGGAAATAGAGTGGATTCCCGCGCTGGGAATGAACCTCATCGTGCGCATGGACGGTTTCGCCTGGATGTTCTGCATGCTGGTGCTGGGCATAGGCTCGCTGGTGGTGCTCTATGCGCGCTACTACATGTCGCCCGCCGATCCCGTGCCGCGCTTCTTCTCGTTCTTCCTCGCGTTCATGGGCGCGATGATGGGCGTGGTGCTCTCGGGCAATGTCATCCAGCTGGCTTTTTTCTGGGAACTGACCAGCCTGTTCTCGTTCCTGCTGATCGGCTACTGGCACCACCGCAAGGACGCGCGCCAGGGTGCGCGCATGGCGATGACGGTCACGGGCACGGGCGGGCTGTGCATGCTCGCCGGCATGCTGGTGCTGGGCCACATCGTGGGCAGCTATGACCTCGACCATATCCTCGCCGCGGGCCAGCAGATCCGCGACCACCACCTCTACCTCACGGCACTGGTGCTGATCCTGCTCGGCGCGCTGAGCAAGAGCGCGCAGTTCCCGTTCCACTTCTGGCTGCCCCACGCGATGGCGGCGCCCACGCCCGTCTCGGCCTATCTGCACTCGGCGACCATGGTCAAGGCCGGCGTATTCCTGCTGGCGCGCATGTGGCCCGTGCTCGGCGACACCGAAGCCTGGTTCTGGCTGGTCGGCGGCGCCGGCCTGTGCACGCTGCTGCTCGGCGGTTATCTGGCGATGTTCCAGAACGACCTCAAGGCGCTGCTCGCGTATTCGACGATTTCGCACCTGGGCCTGATCACCCTGCTGCTGGGCCTCAACAGCCCGCTGGCTGCGGTGGCTGCGGTGTTCCACATCATGAACCATGCGACCTTCAAGGCCTCGCTGTTCATGGCCGTGGGCATTGTCGACCACGAAAGCGGCACGCGCGATATCCGGCGTCTGTCGGGACTGCGCAGCATGATGCCCGTGACCGCCACGCTGGCCATGGTGGCGAGCGCGGCCATGGCCGGCGTGCCGCTGCTCAATGGCTTTCTCTCCAAGGAAATGTTCTTTGCCGAGACCGTCTACCTCGATGCCGCGCCCTGGGTGCGCTCCTGGCTGCCGGTCGCGGCGACGCTCGCCGGCATGTTCAGCGTGGCCTATTCGCTGCGCTTCACGGCCGATGTGTTTTTCGGCCCGCCGGCCACCGACCTGCCGCTGACGCCGCACGAGCCGCCGCACTGGATGCGCGTGCCCGTCGAATTGCTGGTGCTGGCCTGCCTCGTGGTCGGCATTTTCCCGGCCTGGGCGATGGGCGACTTCCTGCGCGCCGCGGCCACGCCGGTCGTCGGCGGCACGCTGCCCGCGTTCAGCCTGGCCGTCTGGCATGGCGTGAACGCGCCGCTCATCATGAGTATCCTGGCGCTGCTCGGCGGCATTGCCATCCATTGCCTGCTGCGCTGGCTGCGCAATGCCGGCCATGCCGAAGCCGCGCCGATCGCGCGCCACTTCGATGGCCGCCGCTTCTTCGAAGTCCTGCTGGCACGGCTGCAAGCCGGCGCGCGCAGCGGCCGCCGCCTGCTCAGCACCATGCGCCTGCAGTGGCAGATGCTGTGGCTGGTGTGCCTGGCGCTGGCGGCGGGCATCCTGCCGCTGTGGTCGCGTGACCTGCAGCTGGGCAACCGCGGCACGCTGCCGCTGTCGCCCGCATTCGTGCTGCTGTGGGTGCTGGGCTGCACCTGCGCGCTGGCCGCGGCCTGGAAAGCCAAGTACCACCGGATGGCCGCGCTGATCATGCTCGGCGTCAGCGGCCTGTGCGTGTGCATCACCTTCCTCTGGTTCTCGGCGCCCGATCTGGCACTGACGCAGCTGGTGGTGGAGGTCGTGACCACGGTGCTGATCATGCTGGGCCTGCGCTGGCTGCCCAAGCGCGACAAGAACATGCGCATTCCCGCGCTGTCGACACAGGGCCGGGCACGCGCGCGCCGGCTGCGCGACCTCGGCCTGGCCGTGGCCGCGGGTGGCGGCATGGCCTGGCTGGCGTTTGCGATGATGAGCCGGCCATTCCACGACAGCACCTCGACGTTCTTCCTCGAGAATGCGCTGACCGCTGGCGGCGGCACCAACGTGGTGAACGTGATGCTCGTCGACTTCCGCGGCTTCGATACATTCGGCGAAATCGTGGTGCTGGGCATCGTCGCCTTGACCGTGTATGCGCTGCTGCGGCGCTTCCGCCCGGCGCGCGAAACCATGGATCTGCCCGAACAGCAGCGCTTTGTGCCGGGCGACCTGCAAACCGACCTGCTCAATCCCCGCCATGCAAGCGATACCGCGGTGGGCTACCTGATGGTGCCCGCGGTGCTGGTGCGACTGCTGCTGCCGTTTGCCACGCTGGTCTCCATCTATCTGTTCATGCGCGGCCACAACGAACCCGGCGGCGGCTTCATCGCCGGCCTGGTGTTCTCGGTCGCGCTGCTGCTGCAGTACATCATTTCCGGCACCCAGTGGGTCGAAGCCCACTTCGCGCTGTTCCCGCGCCGCTGGATTGCGGCCGGCCTGCTGCTCGCACTGTTCACCGGCTTTGGCTCGATCGCCGTCGGCTACCCCTTCCTGACCAGCCATAGCTTCCACTTCACATTGCCACTGGTGGGAGAAATCCACCTGGCCAGCGCCACCTTCTTCGACCTGGGCGTGTTCGCGCTGGTCGTAGGTTCCACGATGTTGATACTGACAGCCATTGCCCACCAATCCGTACGCGGCCACCGCTACCACGCGCGCCTGCTTGATGACGAGCATCTCGACGAAAACGAGGGGGCGCACTGATGGAAATCGTACTTGCCATTGCCATCGGCGTTCTCACCGGTTCGGGCGTCTGGCTGCTGCTGCGCCCGCGGACCTACCAGATCATCATGGGGCTGTCGCTGATGGCCTATGCCGTCAACCTGTTCATCTTCAGCATGGGCCGCCAGGGGCTGGCCATCGACAAGGAGCCGGTGCTCAAGCCCGGCATCCCCCCGGATCTGGTGAACTACGCCGATCCCCTGCCCCAGGCCCTGGTGCTCACGGCCATCGTGATCGGCTTTGCCTCGACCGCGCTGTTCCTGGTGGTGCTGCTCGCATTGCGCGGCACCGCGGGCAACGACCATGTGGATGGTGCGCATTCGCGTGACGTGCAGGAGATGCCATGACGGACATCGCCAGCCTGCTCATGCCGCACCTGATGCTGGCCCCCATTGCGCTGCCCATGCTGACCGCAGCGGTAATGCTGCTGATGCGCGAAGAACAGCAGCGCCTCAAGCTCGGCCTCAATATCCTGTCGACCCTGGTCGGACTGCTGATCGCCATCGCCCTGCTCGGCTGGACCGACCAGGCCGGCGCGCCGGTGACCATGGGCGTGTACCTGCCGGGCAACTGGCCCGCGCCGTTCGGCATTTCGCTGGCGCTCGACCGGCTGTCGGCGATGATGCTGCTGGTGACCAGCATCGTCGCGCTGGCCTCCATCGTCTTCGCCGCCGTGCGCTGGCACCGCGCCGGCGTGCACTTCCACCCGCTGTTCCAGTTCCAGCTGATGGGTCTCGCAGGCGCGTTCCTCACGGCCGACCTGTTCAACCTGTTCGTGTTTTTCGAGATCACGCTCGCAGCCTCCTATGGCTTGCTGCTGCACGGCTCGGGCCGCGCGCGCATCCAGTCGGGCCTGCACTACATCGCGATCAACCTCGCCGCGTCGTCGCTGCTGCTGATCGGCGTGTCCATGCTTTACGGCATCACCGGCACGCTCAACATGGCCGACCTGGCCAGCGCCATTCCGCATGTCGATGCCGCCGATCGCGGGCTGCTGCACGCAGCTGCGTCGATTCTGGCGATGGCGTTCCTGATCAAGGCCGCGATGTGGCCGCTGAACTTCTGGCTGGTGCCGGCATACAGCGCGGCCACCGCCCCCGTGGGCGCACTGTTTGCGCTGATGACCAAGCTCGGCGTCTACACGGTGCTGCGTCTGTGGACTTTGATGTTCAGCAGCCAGGCCGGTGATTCCGCGCTGTTTGGCAGCGTCTGGCTGATGTGCGGCGGCATGCTGACCATGGTCTTCGGCGCCATCGGCATGCTGGGCTCGCAGCGGCTGACGAATCTGGCCGGCTATGCCGCCATTCTGTCCTCGGGTACCCTGCTCGCGGCAGCGGGCTTTGGCCAGAACCTGCTGACGGCCGGAGTGCTCTACTACCTGCCCAGCTCGACGCTGGCCGTGGCTGCACTGTTCCTGCTCGCCGACCTGATCGACCGCTGGCGCAATGCGGGCGCGCGCACCGCGCCCTATGAGGATGACGAAGCGCCGTTCCTCAACGCCGAACTGGTGCCGACCACCGGCCTGAACCTCGACGAGGACGAGGAAGTGCTGATCGGCCGGGTCATTCCCGCGGCCGCGGCTTTCCTGGGCCTGGCATTCATGGTCTGTACGCTGGTCATCACCGGCCTGCCGCCGCTGTCGGGCTTCGTCGGCAAGATCGCGATGCTCAATGCCTTGCTGAACCCGCTGGGCGTAGGCTCCTCCGCAGGCTACCAGCCGGACGTCTGGGGCTGGACCCTGCTGACGCTGCTGATAGCCACCGGCCTTGTGGGCTCGATCGCACTGATCCGCGTAGGCATGCGCCATTTCTGGGCCAGCCACGACCGCAACACGCCGCAACTGCGCGTGGCCGAAGGCCTGCCGATCGCCGCGCTGCTGCTGTGCTGCGTTGCCATGACGGTGCAGGCCGGCCCGGTGATGCGCTACATGCAAAACGCGGCCGATGCGCTGCATTCGCCGGGCACCTATATCCACGGCGTGCTCACGCAGCCGCCCGTGCCCAATCCCGCGCCCATTCTGCCCAAGGAGCAGCCATGAAACGCCTGCTGCCCGCGCCACTGCTGTCCGTGGCACTGTTCCTGCTCTGGCTGCTGCTCAACCAGTCGCTCGGTGCAGGCCATATCCTGCTGGGCGCCATTCTCGGGCTGCTGATTCCCGTGCTGCTGCGCGGCCTGCGGCCCCTGCCGGTGCGCATCCGCCATCCGCTGACCATTCTGCGGCTGGCCTTCACCGTGGTCTATGACACTTCGGTGTCCAATCTCACGGTGGTGCGCTTTTTGCTGTTTCCGTCGTTTCGCAAGCACAGCGCGGATTTCGTGCACATTCCGCTCGAGCTGCGCGACCCGAACGCGCTGGCCGTGCTGGCGATGATCGTCTGCATCACGCCCGGAACGTCCTGGGCCGAGCTGTCGCGCGATCGCTCGGTATTGCTGCTGCATGCGCTCGAAGTCGGTGATGCCCAGGAAATCATCGACCACATCAAGACCCGCTACGAGCGCCCCCTGATGGAGATTTTTGAATGAGCCCGTATTTCGTCTGGGCGCTTTCCCTGGCGCTGTTTTTGCTGGTCACGGCCATGCTCTGTGCGCTGTACCGCCTGCTCAAGGGGCCCGCGGCCCAGGATCGCGTGCTCGCGCTCGACTGCATGTACACCATAGGCATGCTCGCCATGCTGGTGCTGGGCATCATGTACAGCAGCACCGATTACTTCGAGGCCGCATTGCTGATCGCGCTGTTCGGCTGCATCAGCTCGACGGCCATGGCCAAGTTCCTGCTGCGTGGGGAAGTCATCGAATGAACGAAGTGATGATTCCGCTGTGGGCCCAGGCCATCGTCGGCGTGCTGGTGGTCGCCGGCGCCATGATCGCGCTGCTCGGCGCGCTCGGGCTGGTGCGGCTCAAGAGCTATTTCGAGCGCGTGCACTCGCCGTCCATCATCGCCACGCTGGCCTGCTGGTGCATCATGCACGCGACGGTGCTGTTCTTCTCGGTGATGGAGCAGCGCCTGGCGCTGCACGCACTGCTGATCGCCGTGTTCATTTCGGTGACCGTGCCGATCACGACGATTTTCCTGATGCGCGCTGCGCTGTTTCGCGCGCGCCGCACCGCCCAGAACGTGCCGCCGGCCGTGAGCCGCGTGGTCTCCAGCGACCCGGCCGACAACGTCGAAAACCGTTATTGATTCTGCCCGGCAGATTTGCGGCCATGCTGCCTGTTCTTGCGATCTGCATCGGCGCCTGCCTAGGCGCACTGGCCCGCTGGCGTCTGGGCCTGTGGCTCAGTGTGCCGCATGGCCTGCCCTGGGGCACGCTGGCCGCCAACCTCATCGGCGGCTACCTGATAGGCGTGTGCATCGCCGCCTTCGATGCACTGCCGCACCTCGATCCGGCCTGGCGGCTGGCCCTGGTGACCGGCTTCCTTGGCGCGCTGACCACTTTCTCGAGTTTCTCGGCCGAAGTCGTCGCCATGCTGCAGCACCAGCGCTATGGCGCGGCACTGGGCTGGACCAGCCTGCACATGCTCGGTTCGCTGGCAATGACGGTGGCCGGCCTGGCCAGCGCCCAGGCACTGTGGCCGCGCGCTGCCTGATTGCTGCAGCCAGCCCAAAGCTATGAGTTTGTGAGCGTATAGTGGATCCAGCAGCATGCACGCTGCGGACTTCATCGTGGTGTCCGACGCCACCCGCGCTTTTACTTCGCTCGAGGCTACATGCAAATTTCCAATCCCCTGTCTGAAACCGACCTCGCCGATGCCTGGGCCCAGCTGCATGACCAGGCGCACAACGGTGCGGTCCTGCAAGCCAACTCCCATCGGCTGGCCTTTGCCGACCCGGAATTCATGTTCCGGCGCGAAACCCGCGGCATCCGCATGCAGCTCGAACTGCTCAAGCCCGACGTCGCGCAGCAAGAGCGCGGCATAGAACACACGATTGTGGTCTACGGCAGCGCTCGCTTCGTCGATCCCGAACAGGCCGCAAGCCAGCTCGAGGAGGCGCAGGCCAGCGGCGACGCCGAGCGCATTGCCCAGGCCCGCCAGGCCGTGCGCAACGCCCAGCGCTACGACCAGGCGCGACAGTTCGCGCGCATTGTCGCCACCGACAGCCTCAAGCAGCTGCCGCAGGAACGCCTGTACATCTGCACCGGCGGCGGCCCGGGCATCATGGAAGCCGCGAACCGCGGCGCCCACGACGTCGGCGTGCCCAACATCGGCATGAACATCGCCCTGCCCCACGAGCAGAACGGCAACCGCTTCATCACGCCCGACCTGAGCTTCAAGTTCCACTACTTTGCGCTGCGCAAGATGCATTTCATGATGCGCGCCAAGGCGCTGGTCGCCTTCCCCGGCGGCTTTGGCACGCTCGACGAGCTGTTCGAGGTGCTCACGCTGGTGCAGACCAGCAAGAGCCGGGGCGTGCCCGTGATCCTGTTCGGCAGCGAGTTCTGGAAGAAGCTGATCAACTTCGAACTGCTGATCGAGGAGGGCACGATCTCCAGAAAGGACCTGGCCCTGTTCCACTACACGGACGACCCGGCCGAAGCCTGGGCGCTGATCAAGAAGCACTACGAGATCGGCGAGAAAACGTAACCCCCCCCTGAGCCGCTTCGCCCTGGGCGGGCCCCGGCTTCCCCCTCTCACCCTTCGGTGGAGGGGGGCGCCTGGCTAGGGGCGACAGCCTCGCTGCGGGGCGGCCCTTGCTCGCTGTCCCCGCGCTGGGGCACGCCAGTTTCATGGCTGCGCGCGAAACACTAGCGCGGCAATTGTGGCGGCGTGTCGTCCACGAGGGACGGCGTACCCATGCGCCAGGCCGCGCGCACGCCGCAGCATACGCCCGCGCCCACGGTCCAGAACAGCGCCGAGATGCCGATCACGCCACCGGCCGCACCAAACAGCATGGGCATGGCCACGCTCGAGGCATTGATCACCATCAGCCGCAGCCCCAGCGCCTCGCCCTGGCGATGCTGGGGCGTGATCTGGTGCAGCATGCTCATCACCATGGGCTGGACCGAGCCCAGCGAAAAGCCCAGCAGCACCGAGCACACGCCCATGGTCAGCGGACTTTGCATGAACGGGTAGATCACGAAGATGCAGGCCGTGGCCGCCATCGCCGACGCGATCACCGCGCCTTCGCGCAGGCGGTCGGCAATCAGCGGCATCAGCAGGCGCACGGCAGCGGCCGCCACGGCGAACAGGCCCAGCAGCGTGCCGATGACCGAGGCGCTCATGCCGCGTTCGTGGCCCAGCAGCGGCAGCACGAAAGTGTGCACATCCCAACTCGCGGACTGCACCCAGTTGACGACCAGCACGGTACGGAATGCCGGGTCGTTGAGCAGGTCCCAGGCGCGCTGGCCGCTGGGCTGCGCGGGCGCGGGCATGCGCGGCGTTTCCGCGGTCTTGCGGATCCAGAACCAGGCACAGATCGGGCTCAGGGCGAGCAGGCCGAAGGCCACGCGATACCCCGAGATCGGGCTGTCCCCGAATGTCGCATGGTCGATCATCAGGCCCGTGAAGAACGGCCCGACGAAGTTGGCGAACGCCGGCCCTATGGCCAGCCAGCTGAAGACCCTCTTGAGCTGCGCGGGCTCGTGCGTGGCGCGGCCCACATGGCGCTGCACGGCGATCACCACAATGCCCGAACCGCCGCCGGTGCACAGCGCCGCGAAGCACAGCACGGGAAAGCTTGGAAACAGCATGGCCGCCGCGCAGCCGGCGCTGGCCATCAGCATGCCGATGAAGAACGGCCGGCGCAGGCCGTGGCGGTCGGCAAACCGGCCCGCGGGCAGCGCGAGAAACACCTGGGTCAGCGCGAACAGCGCCAGCAGCACGCCGACTGCGGGTGCGCTATAGCCCTGCTTGAGCGCGAGCAGCGGCGCGGCCAGCCGCACGCCGGCCATGGTGGCGTGCACCAGGACCTGCGACCCGATGACCTTGAACAGCGCAGCGTTCATTGCGAGCTGCCCGGCAGCTCGGCGTCGGTCTCGATATCGTCCGTGTCGGACAGGCCCAGCACCGCGATGGTCGGGGCCTGGGGCACGGGCAGGTCCTGCACGTCGCGCAGCTTGCGCTGGATGGCGCGCGTGCGCACGCCCACTTCATCGAACTTGCGCGCCGCGGCATCGATCGATTTCTTGGTCGCGGCGACCACTTCGCCGAACTTCGCGAACTCGGTCTTGACCGCGCCCAGCAGCCCCCAGACTTCCGAAGAGCGCTGCTCGATGGCCAGCGTCTTGAAGCCCATCTGCAGGCTGTTGAGCATGGCCGCGAGATTGGCCGGCCCGGTGATCATCACGCGGCAGTCGTTCTGGATTGCTTCGACCAGGCCGGGACGGCGCATGACTTCGGCGAACAGGCCTTCGGTAGGCAGGTACAGGATGGCGAAATCGGTGGTGTGCGGCGGCGACACGTACTTGGCGTAGATCTTCTTCGCCTCGAACTTCATCGAGGTCTCGAAGGCCAGGCCCGCGCTTTGCATCAGCGCCTTGTCGGCCGCGTCCTGCGCGTCCATGAGCCGCTGGTAATGCTCGACCGGGTACTTGGCGTCGATGGGCAGCCAGACCGGCTGGTCGTCGGCCTGGCCCGGCAGCCGGATCGCGAACTCCACGAGTTCGTCGCTGCCCGGCACGGTCTTGACGTTGCGCGCGTACTGCGCGGGCGTGAGCACGTTCTCGATGATCGCGCCCAGCTGCATTTCGCCCCAGGTGCCGCGCGACTTCACATTGGTCATCACGCGCTTGAGGTCGCCCACGCTGCCGGCCAGCGTCTGCATCTCGCCCAGGCCCTTGTGCACCTGCTCGAGCCGGTCGCTGACCAGCTTGAAGGATTCGCCCAGGCGCTGCTCCAGCGTTGCATGCAGTTTTTCGTCCACGGTGCGGCGCATTTCCTCGAGCTTGGCCGAGTTGTCGGCCTGGATGGCCGCGAGCCGCTCGTTGAGCGCGCTGCGCAGCTGCTCGGCGCTGCTCTGGCTGCCCTGCACCAGGCCCGAGAGCTGCTGCGTCACGGCGTCCTGCAGCACACCGAACTGGTGGCGGATCTGGTGGCCATTGCCCTCGAGCTGGTCCCTGAGCGCCGTCGACATGGCCGTGAGCTGGCTTTGCACATCGCCCTTGAGCGAGTCGAGCGTGCCGCGCGTGGCTTCAGCCAGGGCCTCGAAGCGCTGCTGTATGCGCTGCTCGAACAGGCTTGCGCTGTCGGCCATGGCCTGGCGTGAGCGCGTGCTTTCACCCGTGAGCGCGGCCGTGGTCGCCGTCAGTTCGCTGCGAAAGCCCGCAAGCGCCTCGCCCAGCGTGGCGCGCGTCGCATCGGCATCGACGCGGGCCTGGGCCAGTTGCGCACGCAGTTGCTGCCCCATGCTTTCGAGCGCGCCATCGTTTCTCGCAATCGCCAGCTGCGTGGCCTGCATGCTGCGCTCCAGCGCCTGTAGCTGGCTTTGCAGATCCGCGAGATCTTGCGCGCCGTTGTCCTGGCGGCGCAGCAAGGCCAGGATTTGCAAAACCACCACCAGCGCCAGGGCTGCGAGCACGACAAGGGATTCGAGGGACAAAGTGATGCTTCAAAAAAAGAGGGGCGCCGCGCAGCGCTCCGGAACGCCAAGGACGGGCACCCGGTCAGCCCGGCCGCCCGCCACGCCATAGTGCGTGCCCGTGCGTGCTTGCGCACGATGCCCGCAGATTATCTGCGCTCTGTGGCGTCACTGCATCCAGTGCCGTCACAGAAACCAGATCCATGTCATGAGCACGAACAGCGGCAGCAGGATGCCGCCCGACCACAGCATGTAGCCAAAGAAGCTGGGCATCTTCACGCCGCGGTCCTCGGCAATCGCCTTGACCATCAGGTTGGGTGCATTGCCGATGTAAGTGTTCGCGCCCATGAACACCGCCCCGGCGGAAACCGCCGCCAGCGTAGGCGCCAGCGTGGTCATGAGCTGCTGCGGGTCGCCGCCCGCGGTGTTGAAGAACACCAGATAGGTCGGCGCATTGTCGAGGAACGACGACAGCGCGCCCGTGGCCCAGAAGTACATCGCCGGGTCGGGCGAGCCGTCGGCGCGCGTGACCGCGCGCACGATGGCGCCGAACGGCCCGTCGACGCCGGCCTTGAGCATGGCGATCACGGGAATGATGGTCAGGAAAATGCCGGCGAACAGCTTGGCGACTTCGGCCATCGGCGCCCAGCCGAACTGGTTGCGCCGATGCACATCCACGGGCGTGATGCGCAACGACACCCAGACCACGGCCAGCAGCCCCAGATCGCGCACCAGGCCCGGCAGGCCCACGGCCGTGCCGGCGATGTCGAACGCCACGTCCGATTTCCAGAAACCGCTGAGCAGCACCAGCGCGACGACCACGCCCAGCAGCGCGAAATTCGCCTTGCCGTCGAAGCCGAAACGCTCGGTGCTGTCGGCGGCTGCCGTCACGGGCAGCGTGCATTCGCCGGGGCTGCGCATGAACCAGCTGTCGAGCGCGAAGAACAGCACCAGCAGCGTGCCCACGAGGAACAGCGTCTGCGGCAAGATCTGCTGCAGCGTCCAGAAGAAATCCACGCCCTTGAGAAAGCCCAGGAACAGCGGTGGATCACCCAGCGGCGTGAGCGAGCCACCCGCGTTGGAGACGATGAAGATGAAGAACACCACGATGTGCGCCGTGTGCTTGCGCCCTTCATTGGCGCGGATCAGCGGCCGGATCAGCAGCATCGACGCGCCGGTCGTGCCCATGAAGCTCGCGAGCACCGCGCCCGTGGCCAGGATGCCCGCATTGAGCGCCGGCGTGCCGCGCAGGTTGCCGCGGATGTAGATGCCGCCCGCAACCGTGAACAGCGCCAGCAGCAAGATCACGAACGGCAGGTATTCGGCCAGCAGCGCATGCACCAGGCTCACGCCCACGGCGCCCACACCGAACAGCGCCCCGAACGGCAGCACAAACGCCAGCGCCCAGCCCGCCGTGAGCTTGCCGAAGTGGTGGTGCCAGAAAAACGGCGCGAACAGCGGCATCAGCGCGATCGACAGCAGCAGCCCGGCAAACGGCACGCCCCACCATACAGACAGCGCGCTGCCGTCGATGTCCGCCGCCAACGCCCAGCCCGGCAGGGCCGCCAATGCAGCCAGGGCTGCAGCACGCACGAGTTTCATGGAAAAAGTCCTGGTTCAGTTTGACGGAGCGATTTCAAACACCTGGCGCAGGTAGGCCAGGTACTTCTCGTCATCGCACATGCTCTTGCCCGGCGAGTCCGACAGCTTGGCCACGGGCTGGCCTGCGCAGCGCTTCATCTTGATCACCACCTGCAAGGGCTCGTAGCCCAGGTCGTTGGTCAGATTGGTGCCTATGCCGAAGGCCAGCAGACAGCGCCCGCGAAAGCGCTCGAACAGCGCGATGGTGCGCGGAATGGTCAGCGCGTCGCTGAAGATCAGCGTCTTGGTCAGCGGGTCGACACGGTTGATGCGGTAATGCTCGAGCAGGCGCTCACCCCAGCTGAACGGATCGCCGCTGTCGTGGCGCGCGCCATCGAACAGCTTGCAGAAATACAGGTCGAAGTCGCGCAGAAAGGCGCTCATGCCGTAGACGTCCGACAGCGCAATGCCCAGATCGCCGCGGTATTCGCGCGCCCAGGATTCAAAGCCGAAGACCTGGCTGTCGCGCAGCCGCGGGCCCAGCGCCTGGCAGGCCTGCAGGTATTCATGGGCCATGGTGCCCAGCGGCGTCACGCCCAGCTTCATCGCATAGAGCACATTGCTGGTGCCGGCGAACTGGCCTTCGAGGCGGCTCGAGCCCGCGCTGCGCTCGCCCGTGCCCAGGCGCGCGCACAGCACGCGCAGCACTTCCTCGTGCCAGGCGCGGCTGAAGCGCCGGCGCGTGCCGTAATCGGCGATCTTCAGCGGCTCGAGCCCCGGCGCCTGCAACTGCAATACCTTCTCCTCGAGGCGCCGGCGGCCTTCGGGGAAGTCGGGCACTTTCTGCGTATTGCGGAAATACACCTCGTTGACGATGGCCAGCACCGGAATCTCGAACAGGATGGTGTGCAGCCAGGGCCCGCGTATCGTGATGTCGATCTCGCCATTGGGCAGGCCGGTCACTTCAATGTATTTCTCATTGAGGCGAAACAGGCCCAGGAAATCGACGAAGTCGCTCTTGATGAAGCGCAGGCCGCTGAGATAGGCGAGCTCCGCGTCGCGGAACTGCAGATCGCAAAGGCAGCGGATTTCCTCGCGGATCTCGTTCACATAGGGCGCCAGTTGCACGCCCGGATTGCGGCACTTGAAGCGGTATTCGACCTGCGCACTCGGAAACTGGTGCAACACCACCTGCATCATGGTGAACTTGTACAGGTCGGTGTCGAGCAAACTGGTGATGATCATGGGCAAGACAGGGGACGGGGCCCGAGCCGGCAGTGGCTGGCGTCCTACAGTGTAGGCGATCCCCTTGCCATTGCCGGCCAGCGTGTGCCGCTGCAGACGGTGTCAGGCCACGGCCAGGGCCTGCAGCACTTCACGCAGCCGCGCGGGCAAGGCACAAGGCCGGCGCGTGGCACGGTCCACGTAGACATGAATGAAGTGCCCGGCCGCGGCCGTCATCGCCTCGCCCTGCGCGAACAGCCCCACTTCGTAGCGCACGCTGGAGCTGCCCACGCGCGCCACGCGGATGCCGGCCTCGACGGTCTGCGGAAACGCCAGCGGCGCAAAGTAATTGCACTGGGTCTCTATCACCAGGCCTATGGTCTCCCCGTGCTCGATATCGAGCGCGCCCTGCTCCATCAGGTGGGCATTCACGGAGGTGTCGAACCAGCTGTAATAGACGACGTTGTTCACATGGCCATAGACGTCGTTGTCGGACCAGCGGGTGGAAATGCTGCGAAAGGCACGATAGGACGATCGCGGCTGCGGCGCGGCACGCGGGGCAGCGCCGGTGGAAGGGACGGCAGGGGAAGAAGCGGCTTCAGACATAGGGCGCGATTGTGCCGACCCCGCGTATGGCTGTCGCTCCCTGCGAACCCGTATTCCCCAGCGCCACACAGATGTCAGCGCGATGTCGGACCAGCATCCAGGGGAAATTTGTTGCATTGCAACAAAAGACTTGCATCGCTGCACGAAAGGCTTAGAATTCAACTTATGCTGCACTGCAACATGGCCTTGGGGCCCTCAGCGCAGATATCTCGCAAGCCTGGTTCATTCCATAACGCTACTCAAGGAGAAATCATATGACGCTGACCCCCGAAACCATCCTGAACGCCCAAAAGACCCACCTGGAAACCCTGTTCGGCCTGACCCAGAAAGCCTTTGACGGCGTGGAAAAGCTGGTGGAACTCAACGTGTCGGCCTCGCGTGCCGCGCTGTCGGATGCCGCCAACCACAGCCAGCAACTGCTGAGCGTCAAGGATGCGCAGCAACTGCTGGCACTGCAAGCCCAGTGGTTCCAGCCCCTGGCCGAAAAGACTGCCGCCTACAGCCGCAGCCTGTACGACATCGCCAACGGCACGGGTTCGGCAATTGCCCAGACCGTCGAAGCGCGCGCCGCCGAAGCCCAGAAGAACCTGACCGACCTGATCGACAGCGCCACCAAGAATGCGCCTCCGGGCACGGAAGCCGCAGTGGCCGTGCTGAAGAACTCGTTCTCCGCCGCCAACAACGCCGCCGAATCGGTGCAAAAAGCCGTGAAGCAAGCGTCCGACCTGGCGCAAGCCAACCTGCAGACCGCCTCGAAGAATGTGGCCGATGCAGTCAAGAGCAGCACGCAACAAGGCTGATAGGCCAAAGTTTTTTGCCTGAGGTATTCCCTAATCCAGGGAATACCCGCATAATGACTTCATTGTTTTGGTGAAAGCCAAAATCACCAGTTGTCTCCTTGGATCCTCTCGAAACCCCCGTTTCCTGGATCCTTTCAAGCCCGGTCTCGACCGGGCTTTTTTTTGCCCGCCTGCAGGCGGTGGCATGCGATTATGCAAGGGCAATATTAAGAACAATTCGCGTTTGGCGTATTATCGGCAGATCCCATTTCACACTGATTTGCCATGACCAAGATTCTTCACACCTTGATCGCCGCCTGCGCTGTGGCAGCTGCCGGCGCGGCCTATGCCGATGGCGTCGTCAACCTGTACTCCGCGCGCCACTACAGCACGGACGAAGCGCTGTACGACGGCTTCACCAAGGCCACGGGCATCAAGGTCAACCGCGTCGATGCGGATGACGCCGGCATTCTGGCCCGCCTCAAGGCCGAAGGCACGGCCTCGCCCGCCGACGTGATTCTGCTCGTGGATGCAGCGCGCCTGTACCGCGGCGAAGTCGACGGCCTGTTCCTGCCGATCCGCTCGAAAGTGCTCGAAGACGCCATTCCTGCCAACTTGCGCAGCAAGCCTGAGGCGGATGGCGGCATTTCCTGGTTTGGGCTGTCCACCCGGGCGCGCGTGATCGTCTACAACAAGGTCAAGGTCAACCCCCAGGACGTGCAGAACTACGAGTCGCTCGCCGACCCCAAGTTCAAGGGCAAGCTGTGCATCCGCTCGGGCTCGCACCCCTACAACCTGAGCCTGTTCGGTGCGGTCACCGAGCACATGGGCGAGCAGCAGGCGGAAACCTGGCTCAAGGGCGTGGCCGGCAATCTGGCGCGCGCCCCCAAGGGCGGCGACACCGACCAGATCAAGGCCGTGGCTTCGGGCGAATGCGATATCGCCGTGACCAACAGTTACTACCTGGCGCGCATGATCCGCTCGAGCAAGCCCGAAGACCAGGCCGTGGCCAACAAGGTCGGCGTGGTGTTCCCCAACCAGCAATCCTGGGGCACGCACATGAACATCGCCGGCGGCGCCATCGCCCGCCACACCAAGAACCAGGCCAACGCGGTCAAGTTCCTCGAGTACCTCGCCAGCCCTGCGGCGCAGAACTACTTCGCCAGCGGCAACAACGAGTGGCCCGCGGCCAAGGGCGTGCAGATCGACAACCCGGCGCTCAAGGCCATGACCAATGACAAGCCGTTCAAGAGCGAAACCATTCCCATCAGCGCTGTCGGTGCCAACATGACCAAGGTCCAGCAGATGCTTGACCGTGCTGGCTTCAACTGATCGCTGAGCGCTCGCCACAAACGCCCGGCCTCCTGGCCGGGCTTTTTTTGCCTGCAATCCGCACCTGGGTAGCGCCAGCGACAGTCCGTACCCAGGGTTTCTCGCCATAATGGACGTTTACGTCAACGTCAATCAAGGAGACAAACCATGGACATCGCAGGCAAGGTATTCATTGTGACGGGCGGCGCATCGGGCCTGGGCGAAGG
The DNA here is from genome assembly GCF_902706035.1 of Pantoea sp. 18069. GTDB lineage: Bacteria > Pseudomonadota > Gammaproteobacteria > Burkholderiales > Burkholderiaceae_C > Comamonas. The sequence continues at coordinate 33,482 of NZ_CACSJA010000019.1, forward strand.
CACGGCGCGCATGCTCGCGGCCCAGGGCGCCACGGTGGTGATCGCCGACATGCAGGACGACAAGGGCCGTGCGGTGGCCCAGGACATCGGCGGCGCCTTTGTGCACTGCGATGTGAGCAACGAAGCCGATGCCCAGGCCGTCGTCGATCAGGCCACCCAGCTGGGCAAGCTCATGGGCCTGGTCAACTGCGCGGGCATCGCGCCCGCCGAAAAGACCGTGGGCAAGAACGGCGCACATGCGCTGTCGGTGTTCAGCAAGACCATCAGCGTCAACCTGATCGGCAGCTTCAACATGATCCGCCTGGCCGCCGAAGCCATGAGCAAGAACGAGCCCGAAGCCACGGGCGAGCGCGGCGTGATGATTTCCACGGCCAGCGTCGCCGCCTATGACGGCCAAATCGGCCAGGCCGCGTATGCGGCGTCCAAGGGCGGCATCGTCGGCATGACGCTGCCGATCGCCCGCGATCTGGCGCGCAACGGCATTCGCAACATGACCATTGCCCCCGGCATCTTCGGCACGCCCATGCTGTTTGGCATGCCCCAGGAAGTGCAGGACGCGCTGGCCGCCGGCGTGCCCTTCCCCAGCCGCCTGGGCACGCCCGAGGACTATGCCAAGCTGGCACGCCATATTTTCGAGAACGACATGCTCAACGGCGAAGTCATTCGCCTCGACGGCGCAATCCGCCTCGCGCCGCGCTGACGGACAAGGCAGTGCCCGCCAGCCATGCGGCGGGCGGGCACCGCGCGTCTGGCCGCCAGGCTCAGCGCAGCGCGACAGGCGTGAAATCGCGCCGCTCTGCGATGAAATTGGGGCGTGGGGGCAGTCCGCAGAAAGGCGCAACCGGTGTGTTGTGCAGACTGTTGTAGACCACAAACACATTGCTGCGCGGCAGTGGCGTGATGTTGGAGCTGGAGCCGTGCATCACGTTGCAATCGAAGAACGTGACCGAGCCTGCCAGCCCCGTGGGCGCCGTGATGCCGAAGTCCTGCACCAGCCGCGCCAACGCGTCATCGTCGGGCACGCCCAGCTCCTGCTGTTTGAGCGAGGCCCGGTAATGGTCCTGGGGCGTGACACCTGCGCACGGCACATAGCGCTGGTGCGATCCAGGCAGCAGCATCAGCGGTCCGTTGTAGGGCGTGTTGGCAGTCAGCGCGATGGAGCAGCTCAACAGGCGCATGGCTGGCACACCGTCCTCGACGTGCCAGGTTTCGAAATCCGAATGCCAATAGAACTCCTTGCCGCGAAATCCACCCTTGTAGTTGATGCGCGACTGGTGGATATAGACTTCGCTGCCCAACAGCTGCTGCGCAATCGCCACCAGCTTGGGGTGCTGGCACAGCGCCTTCAGCGCCGCGTTGCTCTGGTGCACCGCAAACAGCGAACGCAGCTCACGGCTGCCAGGCTCGATCACCGCTTCATCGGCCTGCTTGAGCGCCTCGTCGGCGCGCAACTGTGAAAGTGCCTCCAGACAGGATTGCACTTCGGCGGGCGCGAGCAAGGCGTCGAAGTGCAGATAGCCGTTGCCCGCATAGAAAAGCAGCTGGCTGTCGCACAAGGGGCCTTGTTCGGGCGTGCCCCACACCACCGGGTCGTGCCTGTCCTTGATCAGGCCCCTCGCACCGAAGCGCGAAGGGTAGCGATCGTCCGCGCGCGGCGACGAAAGAACGGGTTGGGCCGTCGCGCCCATGCCAGTCATGCCCTCCCCCGCCATCATTGCGTCAGCGCGTATGCGCCGGTCGCATCGTGCACTTCACGGCCCGTCAACGGCGGATTGAACACGCACACCATGCGCATGTGCGTTCCCTGGTTGGCGCGCAGCACATGGCGGTCGTGCTGGTTGAGCGCGTACAGCGTGCCCGTGCGGATGGGATGCGTCACGCCGGTGGCCAGGTCGGTGATCTCGCCCGCGCCTTCGATGCAATACACCGTTTCCAGATGGTTCTTGTACTCCATCACCAGTTCAGCGCCTTGCTTGATGATGGTGTCATTGACCGAATAGCCCATGCCCGCGTCCTTGTAGATCAGGCGGCGGCTGGTCCAGCCTTCGGCGTCCACATCGGCTGCGGTGCCGAGAACATCATCGAGGTGTTTCACGATCATTCAAAAATCTCCTTTTTTTTCAGAAAATGCGAGGGGCGGGATGCGCTCAGGCGGCCTCGGCCAGCGCGCAAGCTTCTTCGCTGGGCAGTTCGTCCACGCCGCTCAACACCGCGCACAGGCTTGCATCGATCACTTCGAGGCCCTGGCGCAGCTCCTCTTCGGTGATGGTCAGGCTGGGAAGGATCTTGAGCACCTGGTCGTCGATGCCAGCGGTCTCGATGATCAGTCCGCGCGCGAAGCAGGCCTTGGAGACGCGGGTGGCCAGGGTGCTGTCACTGAACTCGACGCCCCAGATCAGGCCGCGCCCGCGCAGCCTGGCGCAGGGCACGCGTTTGGCAATCATCTTCTCCAGGTGCTGCTGCACCAGGCGCCCGCTGCGGGCCACGGTCTGTTGCAGTTGCCCGTCTTCCCAGAACTTCAGCGCGGCGGCCCCGGTGACGAACGCCGGGCAGTGGCCGCGGAAAGTGCCGTTGTGCTCGCCCGGTGCCCACTGGTCAAGCTCCGGTTTGATCAGCACCAGCGCCAGCGGCAGTCCATACCCCGACAAGGACTTCGACAGCGTGATGATGTCCGGCACGATGCCCGCTTCCTCGAAGCTGAAGAACGCGCCGGTGCGGCCACAGCCGACCTGAATGTCATCGACGATCAGCACGATTCCATGCTCGGTCGTTATCTGGCGCAGGCGCCGCAGCCAGTCATTGCTGGCCACGTTGACACCGCCTTCGGCCTGCACCGTTTCGACGATCACCGCAGCCGGCTTGTCCATGCCACTGCCGCCGTCGTGCAGCATGGCTTCGAAGTAGTCCAGGGTGTCGACATCCTGGCCCAGGTAGCCGTCGAAAGGCACGGAAGCGCTGTGGCCCAGCGGCACACCCGCACCAGCGCGCTTGAAACTGTTGCCGGTCACTGCCAGCGCACCGAGCGTCATGCCGTGGAAAGCATTGGTGAAACCCACCGCTTGCTCGCGGCCCGTGACCTTGCGCGCCAGCTTGAGTGCCGCTTCGACCGCGTTCGTGCCCGTGGGGCCGGGAAACTGGAACTTGTAGCTGAGCCCACGGGGCTCGAGAATCACTTGCTGGAAGCGTTCGATGAAGTGCTGCTTGGCCTCGCTGTACATGTCCAGCGTGTGGGTGATGCCGTCGCGCATCAGGTAATTCAACAGGGCCTGCTTGATGCCGTCAGGGTTATGTCCGTAGTTGAGAACGCCTGCGCCCGCAAAGAAGTCCAGATACCGCTCTCCCGACGTATCGGTCATCCACGCGCCCTTGGCGCTGCTGAAGACGGCCGGAAAGCTGCGGCAATAGCCTCGCACTTCGGATTCGAGTCGTTCAAACGTATTCATCTTGTTGTCCTCCTGATTATTGGATGGGGCTGCGCGCCGCGGCCTGGGGCCGCTCGACAACACGCACGGAAAAGAGCGCCGACCGGCGCCTTTGAATCAAGCGGGCGACGAGTCGCCGCGCTGAAAAGGGCCAACCCGGAACAAAGGTTCCGGTGAATGTCCATCGGGAAACATTTCGGCCGTGAAATGGGGGCGCACTTCGCAAGCCACGCCATGCGTGCGCGCAAGCCGCCGGAAAAGCGCCTGCGATGCGATGTTGTCGTCCGCCACGGTGGCGGTCACGAAAGCGCAGTGGCAAAGCGCCGGCAACGCACGCCAGTGTTCGAGCAACTGCAGACCCAGGCCCCGCCCCTGGTACTTGGGCAACAGGCCGACCTGCCAGACGAAAGCCGAGCGAGGATCCTGGGGAGGTTGGTAGCCGAGCACCATGCCGACCACCCGCCCGGCATGCTCGGCCACCAGACAGGTGCCTGCGAAGTCGGTGGCAAATACCAGGTAGAAGTACGCCGAGTTGACTTCCAGGGTGCGCGTGGCCTGTGCCAAGCGCCACAGGTCGGCGCCGTCATGGGGCTGGGCTGCGCGAAAGTGAATGGAAATAGCAGGTGCTGTCGTGTTCTCGACGGGCATATTGGTCATGCACTGGGTTGTCTTGGTGACACGCTCCCGTGCGCACATCGCACTTGAACATGCCACACCACGTCAACGCCACAAGGGCGGGCACCGCGGCTGGCCGGCCTGTGCATGCACAGGCCTACAAAAGAACTCAAGCGACCCACAGGCCGTTGAACGATCATCGGCTTCGCTGCAAAAAGGCGTGAAAGCCGTCACAGCAAACCGACAGAACAAGGTCTCAATGCCTTGTCCTTTTTTAGACTAGCCCGATATCCAGATCATTGCAACCCACTTTTTTGACAGAAGATGCAGTCACGATCGATGCAATTACCTCCAGCCCATCCAAAATTCAAGTCTATACACTTTAAAAATCAGTACAAAACGACCTGTCCGGCAGCAGCACCTGCGGGCGCCCATGACGCCCGAGCGGACTGCGACGAACCATGTCGTCCATGGCCCCTGTCTGTCGGCCCGCTCGGGTCGAACACCACCTGTCCAGACACTACGCCCACCGCAGCCCGGGCACTACTGCAGACAGTCGACGCAATGCTGCGTGTGACCACGCATGGCTGCTCTCCCCGGCAGCCGTTCTCCCGGGTTCATGGCGCAGAACAAAATGGTGGATGCACTCGAACCCGTAGTTGCCAGGCGCGCTTCTTTACTGGCGGATTTTTTCGAACTTCATGTGTTCGATGCTGCCCCTGCACAGCGTGATCTCCGGCTGGATCAGCGCCGAGAACTCCTGCGGTGCGCCCGGCGCCACCCGCAGTTTTGCGCCAAACGAAGAAAAATGGCAGCCGCCTGCCGCTTTCAGCGGGGTGATCAGGACGCCCGGGGCACACCACGCATCCAACCGGCCGCTTCAAAGCCCTTGGTCGGGCCGTAAGGCCTCTTTCGCAGGCGTTGACCGCGATGGTCTGCGGTCGTCGCGTTGGCCGCACTCGGCGGGCGCTGCGCGGCGCATGGCCGCGGTGGCACATTGATTCCGGAAGAGATTGCGCGCTCGGCCAAATCGCCCGGCGTGCAGATGCCGTTCGAGAAATTGCAAACCGGCTCTTCGCTCAGACCGTTCGCACTGAATCTGTGGGATACCAGGGCTTCAACGGGCCCGCCGAGGGAAGCCCAGCCCGAACGGATCCGGTTCACCCGCGCAAGGGCCGGCCCAGGCCGCGCAGCGGGCGTTTCAATTGATCAACGAAAAAAGGCACTGTGCAAAACACAGTGCCTTTTTCGTAATAAGCGAAATCAACGCAAACGTCAATTCACAAACTATGGCGGAGTGGACGGGACTCGAACCCGCGACCCCCGGCGTGACAGGCCGGTATTCTAACCAACTGAACTACCACTCCTGGTAGACAAGCTTTTTGCCTGTACTTGATACAGGCCAAGCGCTCAACTTGGCGACCCTACGGGGATTCGAACCCCGGTACTCACCGTGAAAGGGTGATGTCCTAGGCCTCTAGACGATAGGGTCGTAGCCTTGGAACTTCCGTTCTCAATTTTTTGGTGGAGGTAAACGGGATCGAACCGATGACCTCTTGCATGCCATGCAAGCGCTCTCCCAGCTGAGCTATACCCCCAATTGGAGCCATGCAAATGCACACTTCCATGAACTGTGGCGGAGTGGACGGGACTCGAACCCGCGACCCCCGGCGTGACAGGCCGGTATTCTAACCAACTGAACTACCACTCCTGGCAGAAAGCTTTGTGGTGCGGCAAATAAATCTGCCATACCCAAGTGCTTCAAACTTGGCGACCCTACGGGGATTCGAACCCCGGTACTCACCGTGAAAGGGTGATGTCCTAGGCCTCTAGACGATAGGGTCGTAACCTACGGAACTTCCGTTCTGATTTCTTGGTGGAGGTAAACGGGATCGAACCGATGACCTCTTGCATGCCATGCAAGCGCTCTCCCAGCTGAGCTATACCCCCAATGGATTCGTGCTATAAGGCATGAACCCGTAAACTGTGGCGGAGTGGACGGGACTCGAACCCGCGACCCCCGGCGTGACAGGCCGGTATTCTAACCAACTGAACTACCACTCCTGGCAGAAAGCTTTGTAATTCGGCAAATATTTTTGCCAAACCCAAGTGCTTCAAACTTGGCGACCCTACGGGGATTCGAACCCCGGTACTCACCGTGAAAGGGTGATGTCCTAGGCCTCTAGACGATAGGGTCAAAACCTTGGAACTTCCGTTCTCTAACTCTGCTCTTTTCAGAGCGCCTCAACTCACGCGCCTTTCGGCGCGCTTCAACATTTGGTGGAGGTAAACGGGATCGAACCGATGACCTCTTGCATGCCATGCAAGCGCTCTCCCAGCTGAGCTATACCCCCTCTTGACAACACAATCAATTTCTTGCTGTGTGTCGTTGAAGACTCGAATTATAGACAGGTTTTTAGACGTTTTGCAATCTCGCAGCAATTTTTTCACGACCGAGCAATTCAAGCACTGCATCGACCGATGGCGTGTGCGCCGAGCCCACCGTCAGCACGCGCACCGGCATGGCCAGCTGGGGCATCTTCAGGCCCTGGGCCTTGAGCACTTCCTTGAAGGCCGCCGAGATCGCTTCACGCGTCCAGTCGCAGGTCGCCAGCGCCGCGGCCAGTGCGGCAATCGCGGGCTGCACGGCTTCGGTCACATGCTTGGCATGCTCTTCGGCATTGGGCGTGACGTCACGGTAGAAGACCTGGGCCCAGTCGGCCAGCGCCACCAGCGTGTCGCAGCGGTCCTTGAACAGACCGCAGATGCGCACCAGCTGGTCGCCCGCATCGAGTTCGGCGGCCGAGATGCCGCGCTTCTCCAGGAAAGGCTTGACCTGCGCGGCCAGCGCCTGGTCGTCCATGGCCTTGAGGTGCTGGGCATTGACCCAGCGCAGCTTGGCTTCGTCGAACTGGCCCGCGCTGCGACCCAGGTGGTCGAGGTTGAACCATTCGAGGAACTGCGCACGGCTGAAGATTTCGTCGTCACCGTGGCTCCAGCCCAGGCGCGCGAGGTAGTTGACCATGGCGTCGGCCAGATAGCCTTCGTCACGGTACTGCGTCACGGCCTTGGCGCCGTTGCGCTTGCTCATCTTCTCGCCCTGTTCGTTGAGCACCGTGGGCAGGTGGGCAAACACCGGCACCTGGGCGCCCAGCGCTTCGAAGATATGGATCTGGCGCGGCGTGTTGTTGATATGGTCGTCGCCACGGATCACATGGGTGATCTGCATGTCCATGTCGTCTACGCAGACGCAGAAGTTGTAGGTGGGCGTGCCGTCAGGGCGCGCGATCACCAGGTCGTCGAGTTCGCTGTTCTGGAATTCGATGCGGCCCTTGCACTTGTCTTCCCAGGCCACGACCCCGCCCTGCGGGGTCTTGAAGCGCAGCACGGGCTGCACGCCTTCGGGCACGGGCGGCAGTTGCTTGCCCGGCTCGGGGCGCCAGGTGCCGTCGTAGCGCGGCTTTTCCTTGCTGACCATCTGCTGCTCGCGCAGCGCGTCCAGCTCCTGCATGCTCATATAGCAGGGATAGACCATTCCCTTTTCCTGCAACTGCGCCAGCACCTCTTTGTAGCGGTCAATGCGTTGCATCTGATAGAACGGGCCTTCGTCGGGCGTGAGCTGCAGCCACTCCATGCCTTCGAGGATGACGTCGACCGACGCCTGGGTCGAGCGCTCGAGGTCGGTGTCTTCGATGCGCAGTATGAAGTCGCCGCCATTGGCACGCGCAAACGCCCAGGGGTAGAGCGCCGAGCGGATGTTGCCCAGGTGGATGAAGCCCGTGGGCGAAGGGGCGAAACGGGTACGTACTTTGGTGCTCATGACAGGGTGTCCAGTCCACGGCAGAGATCTGCCTTGATGTCTTCAAGATGTTCGAGGCCGACCGACAGTCGGATCAGGCCCTGGCCTATGCCGGCGGCCTGGCGCTGGTCTTCGGAAAGGCGGCCATGCGAAGTGCTGGCCGGGTGGGTGATGGTGGTCTTCACGTCGCCCAGGTTGGCGGTGATGCTGCACACGCGCGTGCTGTCGATGACCGCGAACGCGTTGGCGCGCAGCGCTTCGGGTGTGTCGCCGATCACGTCGAAGGCCAGCACGCCGCCGCCCATGCTCGACTGCTGGCGCATGGCCAGCGCATGCTGGGGGTGCGTGGGCAGGCCGGGGTAGTGCACGCGCGCGACCTTGGGGTGGGCTTCGAGCCAATGCGCCATCTCGAGCGCGGCCGCGCTCATCGCCTTGACGCGCAGCGACAGCGTTTCCATGCCCTTGAGCACGACCCAGGCGTTGAACGGCGCGAGGTTGAGGCCGGCGGTGCGCATGAAGGCGCCCATCTTGTCTTCGACCAGCGCCTTGGGGCCGCAGACCGCCCCCGCCATCACCCGGCCCTGGCCGTCGAGCAGCTTGGTGCCCGAATGCACGATCAGGTCGGCGCCGAATTCCACGGGACGCTGCAGCACCGGCGACGCGAAGCTGTTGTCGACCGCGAGCAAGGCGCCATGCGCATGGGCCAGTTCGGCCAGCGCCGCGATGTCGCACAGGTCGCCCAGCGGGTTGGTCGGGGTTTCGGCGAACAGCAGGCGCGTCTCGGGGCGGATCGCGGCCTTCCAGGCGGCGACATCGGTCTGCGAGACAAAGCTGGTGCTCACGCCAAAGCGCGCCATCTCGCTGCCCAGCAGCTTGATCGTCGAGCCGAACATCGACTGCGAGCAGATGATGTGGTCGCCGGCCTTGAGCATGGTCATGGCCACCAGCAGGATGGCGGCCATGCCGGTGGACGTCGCGACCGCGGCTTCGGTGCCTTCCATCGCGGCCAGGCGGCGCTCGAAGCTGGTCACGGTAGGGTTCGAGGTGCGGCTGTAGGTATAGCCCGGTTCCTCGTTGGCGAAACGGCGCGCGGCCGTGGCCGCGTCGGGCTGCACAAAGCTGCTGGTGAGATACAGCGCTTCGCTGTGCTCGCCCCACTGGCTGCGTTCAACGGATTCGCGCACCGCGAGGGTATCGGGGTGCAGGCCGGCGGGAAGGGTTCGTTCGGTCACGGTGGAATTCCTGGTTGTCCAGCGGAGGCAGGCCGGTGCTGGCGGCGCAAAGAAAAATGAGCCAAACCCGCTGGGTCAGACAGGTTGCAAGACCTGACCTTCCGCGTTTTTAGCTCTTTTCCATGACAGCCAAGCCGGTGGCGCACGCTGCGCCCCGCTTCATTGCTTGCAATCGTTCTTACTGTAACGCTCTTAGAGCGGTTAACACGACCCAGCAAATCGAAGATTTGCGGTTGAGGCGAGGCGCGGCCGGCTAGGCGCGGTGCCGCAGACAGTGCGAGTAGCACGGCAAGGCAACGCAACGACGCATCAAGGGTTGTGTTCGCCGCTCTCAGGCGTCCTGGGCGTTGGGCAGCGACAGGCGCGAGGTATCGACATCGCCCTCTTCCGCGGCGCCAGTGCGGCCCGCGTTGAGCGCCGCGATATCGCCTTCGGAAATGTCACCGGTCACATAGACGCCGTCAAAGCACGAGGCCTCGAAGCCGTGCACGTCAGGGTTGAGCGCGCCAATGGCTTTCTTCATGCCGTCGACGTCCTGGTAGATCAGCGCGTCGCAACCGATCACCTGGCGGATTTCCTCTACCGTGCGGTCGTGCGCGACCAGCTCGCTCTTGGTCGGCATGTCGATGCCGTAGACATTGGGAAAGCGCACCGGCGGTGCGGCGCTCGCCAGGTAGACCTTGTTGGCACCGGCATCACGCGCCATCTGCACGATTTCCTTGGACGTCGTGCCGCGCACGATGGAGTCGTCGACCAGCAGCACATTGCGGCCCTTGAACTCGCTGCCGATGGCATTGAGCTTCTGGCGCACCGATTTCTTGCGCGCGCCCTGACCGGGCATGATGAAGGTGCGGCCCACGTAGCGGTTCTTCACGAAGCCTTCGCGGTAGGGCAGGCCCAGCAGTTGGGCGAGCTGCATGGCGCTCGGGCGGCTCGATTCGGGAATCGGGATGATCACGTCGATCTCGTTGGGCGGCACCGTGGAGATCACGCGCTTGGCCAGCGATTCACCCAGGTTCAGACGCGCCTGGTAGACGGAAATGCCGTCCATGACCGAGTCGGGCCGGGCCAGGTAGACGTATTCGAAAATGCAGGGGTGCAGTTCGCTCTTCTCGGCGCATTGCTCGGCGCGCACGCTGCCGTCGGTGCCGATGTAGACCGCTTCGCCCGGAGCGACATCGCGCTCGAGCGAGTACAGGTTGCCTTCGAGGGCCACCGATTCGCTGCCCAGCATGACGCTGCCGTCGGCGCCGCGGCCCATGCACAGCGGACGGATGCCGTAGGGGTCACGGAAGGCCAGCAGGCCGTAGCCGGCGATCAGCGCGATCACCGCGTACGAGCCGCGCACGCGCTTGTGCACCGCGCGCACGGCCTTGAACACGTCCGCGCTCTGCAGCGGCGCGCCGCTCGTGGCACGGGCCAGTTCGTGGGCCAGCACGTTGAGCAGCACTTCCGAATCGCTGTCCGTATTGGTGTGGCGATGGTCGGTATCGGCGAGTTCGGCACGCAGCTGCTTGGCGTTGGTCAGGTTGCCGTTGTGCACCATGACGATGCCGAACGGCGCATTGACGTAGAAAGGCTGGGCCTCTTCTTCGCTGGCTGCATTGCCGGCCGTGGGGTAGCGCACCTGCCCCAGGCCGATATTGCCCGGCAGCGCGCGCATGTTGCGCGTACGGAAAACATCGCGCACCATGCCCTTGGCCTTGTGCATGTAGAACTTGCGTTCCTGTTGGGTCACGATGCCTGCCGCATCCTGGCCGCGGTGCTGCAGCAGCAGCAGCGCGTCATAGATCAGCTGATTCACGGGTGCAGTGCTGACTACACCGACGATTCCACACATAGTTGCGTTCCATCCATCCGCGGGAAAAGTCCCGCCATTCTTGCAAGGCCGCCCGGGTAGGGCCGCCCTGCCCTCATCTTGAAGGCAAATACCTTCCCAATTCCTGCGGCAGCGCCGGCATCCAGTCCAGCAACAGGCCGCCGAGCTGCGGCGCAATCAGCGATTGCCGCCACCACTCGGACTGCTGCAAAGGCGTGTAAGCCACCACCAGGGTCACGACGACCAGCAGCAGACCGCCACGCAGCAGACCAAATACCGCACCCAGCGTGCGGTCCACAGGCCGCAGACCCACGCCATCAATCAGTCGCTTGGCGAGCCCGGAGACCAGGCCCCAGATAAACGCCACCGCGATAAACACCACGATAAACCCTGCTGCATAGCGCAGGGACACATCGCTGTTGGCCAGCGGCAGCCACTCGCCTATTTTCTCAGCCCACAGGCGCGCCGCCACGAAGGCCACGAGCCACCCTACCAGCGACAGCAGTTCATACACCAGGCCACGCCAGGCCCCCAGCAGCAGCGAACCCAGCACCACGGCCAGAAAAATCCAGTCGACAGCGCCCATGGTCACACAGCCATGATCCGCATCAGGGCTTGATCACCGAGGCCGGCAAGCCCAGACCCTTGACGCGCGCCGCGGCCTTGTCGGCTTCGGCCCGGCTGTTGAACGGGCCTACGCGCACCCGGGTGCGCTGGCCATCCTTGGTCGTCACCGTCTGGGTAAAGGCCTTGAGGCCCGCGGCTTCGAGCCTGGCGCGCACTTCACGCGCCTTGTCCGCATCGCCAAACGCGCCCACCTGGACCACGACGCGCTCGTTGCCGGCGTCGGCCGTCGAACGGCCTTCGAGCAGCGCGCGCGCGCGCGCCGCCTCGTCGGGCTTGGCTTCGGGTTTCGGTTCAGGCTTGGGCCTGGCCGGCGCTTCCACCTTGGGCACGGGCTGAGGCTTGGGCGGCTCGGTCTTGACCGGCGGCTTGGGCGCGGCAGGCTCGACCTTGGCGGGCGGCTTGGGCGCGGCCGGGGCGATCTGGGGCGGCACCGGCGGCATGGGCACGGGGGAGACTGCCGCACGCGGCGGCGCCACTGGCGTCGAAGGCTGGGGCTCGAAAATCTCTTCCCCCTGGTCCAGCGACGCATGCGTCGCCACGGAACTCGAAGTGCCGGTCTGGCCCGCCTGCGCCGCGGTTTCGCCCGGCACCATCAACGGCGCGACATGGCCACGGTCGGGAATTTCAATCGGAATATCGACCGGAATCGGCCGGGGCTGGGTGTCGAACAGCAGCGGGAAACCTACCACGCCGACCAGCACCAGCACCGCCGCGCCGATCAGCCGATGGCGCGCGCGACTGCGCATCACGTCCACGCTTTCCACTTGGGCAGCGCGCGAACGTGGTACGGACTTGTCAGCAGCCTCTTTTTTGCCAGGCCAAGAGAACTTGAAAAATGCCATGAAGTGCAGACTCGTTCAGGCTTATTCGCCCAGATGCTTGGCTTGCAGACGCGGCGTGCCATGAAGCAGCACACCGCCCACCGTATAAAACGAGCCAAAGACCACGATTCTATCAGCGGGGTCCGCTGCGGCGACGGCGGCCTGCAAGGCCAACTCGGGAGTCGCGTGCAGGCTGGTGGCCACTTCACGCCGTCCGCCGGCGACCATCTGCACCGCATTCCATTTCTGCTGCAGGCCCGCGGCCGTATCGGCACGTGGCGTGGGCAGGTCGCAGAAGTACCAGCGGTCGATCAGCGGGCCTACCTTGGCGAACATCGGCGCGAGGTCCTTGTCGGACATTGCGCCAAAAACCGCATGGGTCGTGGGGAAAAAGCCCATGGCATCGAGGTTGGCTGTCAAGGCCGCGACCGAATGCGGGTTGTGCGCGACATCGAGCACCAGCGTGGGCTGGCCCGGAACGATCTGGAAACGCCCCGGCAGCTCGACCATGGCCATGCCGGTGCGCACGGCCTGGGCCGTGACCGGCAGGCGATCGCGCAAGGCCTCGAACGCGGCAAGCGCGCCGGCGGCATTGACCAGCTGGTTCGCTCCGCGCAGCGCCGGATAGGCCAGGCCCGCATAGCGGCGCCCGCGGCCCGCCCAGCCCCACTGCTGCTTGTCGCCGGAGAAATTGAAATCCTGGCCGAACTGCCACAGCTGCGCGCCGATTGCATGCGCATGGTCGATCACGCTTTGCGGCGCGACCGGGTCGCTGACGATCACCGGCCGTCCCGGGCGCATGATGCCGGCCTTTTCGCGGCCTATGGCTTCGCGGTCCTTGCCCAGCAGCTCGGTATGGTCGATGTCTATGCTGGTGATGATCGCGCAGTCGGTGTCGATCACGTTCGTAGCATCCAGGCGCCCGCCCAGGCCGACTTCGAGAATCGCCACGTCCAGGCCCGATTGGCTCAGCAGATGCATGATGCCCAGCGTGGTGAACTCGAAATAGGTCAGCTGGACTTCATCGCCGCCGCGCACGCGCGCGGCCTCGACAGCTTCGAAGCTGCCCATCAGTTGCTCGGCGCTGGCGATTTCACCGCCGATGCGGCAACGCTCCTCGAAGTGCACGAGATGCGGCGAGGTATAGACGCCGGGCTTGTAGCCGGACTGCAGGGCCACGGCCTCGAGCATGGCGCAGGTCGAGCCCTTGCCATTGGTGCCGGCCACGGTGATCACCGGGCAGTCGAAACGCAGCGCCAGGCGCTGGGCCACTTCGCGCACGCGCTCCAGGCCCATGGCGATGTTTTGGGGGTGCAGGCGCTCGCAATAAGAGAGCCAGGCTTCCAGATTGGGGAATGTGGTGTGCATACTGCGCGCATTGTCGCCCAGCGGCGGCAGCTCGATTGTCTTCACCCGGAGTATCCCCTTCATGATCGTTTACGGCATTCCCAACTGCGACACCGTCAAAAAAGCCCGGCTATGGCTTGCGTCCCATGGCCAGGCACATGCGTTCCATGATTTCAAGAAGCTCGGCGTACCGCCCGAGCATCTGACGCGCTGGATAGCCGCCCTGGGCTGGGAGAAGATCGTCAACCGCCAGGGAACGACCTGGCGCAAGCTCGACGCCTCGGCCCAGGCCGGCGTGCAGGACGCGGCCAGCGCCAGCGCCCTGGTGCAGGCCCAGCCCAGCCTCATCAAGCGCCCGGTCGTCGAGTGGCCCGACGGCAGCATCAGCGTCGGCTTCCAGGCCGACGCCTGGGCGGCGCGGCTGGGCGAAAGCGCCTGATCCGCATACAAACACTTACCGGCGTTTACCCCCCTGGAGTACGCGCTTCACCGACCGAGCCTAAAATTTCGGGTATTGCCGGGGCATGAGTGCCGCGGTCAGCCAAGGAGCTTTAGCCATGAAAAGAATGATCTGGATCGGAGCCGCAGCCGCGCTGTCGACAGGCGCTGCAATGGCCCAGGAGCAAGGCCGCGTGCTGTCCGTCTCCCCCGTGCATCAGCAGGTGAGCGTGCCCCAGCAGGTATGCCACGATGAAAGCGTTCCCGTGCGCCAGCGCAGTTCGGGCGCGGGCGCGGTGCTGGGCGCCGTGGTCGGCGGGCTCGCGGGCAACGCGATCGGCGGCGGCTCGGGCCGTGCGGCAGCGACCGGCGCAGGCCTGGTCGGCGGCGCGATGCTGGGCAACCAGCTCGAAGGCAATGGTGCCGCCGAGTACCAGACCGTGCGCCGCTGCACCACGCAGAACTTCTACCGCAACCAGGCCGTCGGCTACGACGTGGTCTACGAGTATGCAGGCCGCCAGTACACGACGCGCACCGCCAGCCCTCCGGGCGACTGGATTGCGCTGAGCGTGCAACCGGCCCAGGCGCAGGGCTACTACGGCACGCAGGATGTCTACTCCAGCCCGTCCTACCCGCCCGTGACCTATTCCACGCCGCAGCAGGTCCATACCGTTCCGGAAGACCGGGGCTACAGCGCCGCCGACTATGTCGCGCCCATACTGCTGGGTGCGACGATTGCCGCCGGCGCGCACTATGTGCTGCGGCCCCGGGATCGCTGGAACGGCCCGCGCTATTACGAGCGTCCACGCCACCACCACGGCGGCTGGCGCCGTTAAGAGCGACATAACACAACCCTTGAGGCGTCGTTGCTTCGCCTTGTCGTGCTACTCGCACTGCCTGCGGCGCAGCGCCTAGCCTCAACCGCAAATCTGCGATTTGCTGGGTTTTGTTAGCCGCTCTAGGTGCCAGGGCAGCCGCTGATCTGGTTGCCAATGCCTTATACGCCCCTGAAGCTGCGGTTTCAGGGGCGCTTTGCATGGCGACGCCCCTGCGCGCAACGCGGGGCTGGCTGGCTGGCCTAAAATCCATGCTTTGCCCACTTTCACGGACCGCGTTCTTCCATGACCACCGAAACCTTCGCCGGCGTTACCCTCACCACCAAAGCCAACGTCTACTTTGACGGCAAGTGCGTGAGCCATAGCTTCACCCTCGCCGACGGCACCAAGAAATCGGTGGGCGTGGTCCTGCCCGCCACGCTGACCTTTGGCACGGCTGCGGCCGAGATCATGGAGTGCGTGGGCGGTGCATGCGAATACCGCCTCGACGGCACCGACCAATGGCTTAGCGCCCAGGCCGGCGACTCGTTTCATGTCCCTGCGAATTCGAAGTTCGACATCCGCGTGACCGAGGCCTACCACTACATCTGCCACTACGCGTGAGCCCCGCGGCGGGCGCGCCAGACCGCCCCCGCCCCCTTTCTCTTACCCAGAGTGCACTGATATGGAAACCATCCTCAAAAACCTCCCCGTCGGCGACAAAGTCGGCATTGCCTTCTCCGGTGGGCTGGACACCAGCGCCGCGCTGCGCTGGATGAAGAACAAGGGTGCCGTACCCTACGCCTACACCGCCAACCTGGGCCAGCCCGACGAAGCGGATTACGACGAAATCCCGCGCAAGGCGATGGAATACGGCGCCGAGAAGGCACGCCTGATCGACTGCCGCACGCAGCTGGCCAACGAAGGCATTGCCGCCATCCAGGCCGGCGCCTTCCACATCTCCACCGGTGGCATCACCTACTTCAACACTACGCCGCTGGGCCGTGCCGTGACCGGCACCATGCTGGTCGCCGCGATGAAGGAAGACGACGTCCACATCTGGGGCGACGGCTCGACCTTCAAGGGCAACGACATCGAGCGCTTCTACCGCTACGGTCTGCTCACCAACCCCGCGCTGCGCATCTACAAGCCCTGGCTGGACCAGGCCTTCATCGACGAACTCGGCGGCCGCGCCGAAATGTCGGCCTTCATGACCAAGGAAGGTTTCGGCTACAAGATGAGCGCCGAAAAGGCCTACTCGACCGACTCCAACATGCTGGGCGCAACCCACGAAGCCAAGGACCTGGAACTGCTGTCGAGCGGCATGCACATCGTCAACCCCATCATGGGCGTGGCATTCTGGAAGCCTGAAGTAGAGGTCTTGGCCGAAGAAGTCTCGGTGACCTTCGAGGAAGGCCGCCCGGTCGCCCTGAACGGCAAGCGCATCGACGACCCCGTCGAACTGTTCCTCGAAGCCAACCGCATCGGCGGGCGCCACGGCCTGGGCATGAGCGACCAGATCGAGAACCGCATCATCGAAGCCAAGAGCCGCGGCATCTACGAAGCCCCGGGCATGGCGCTGCTGCACATCGCCTACGAGCGCCTGGTGACCGGCATCCACAATGAAGACACCATCGAGCAGTACCGCATCAACGGCCTGCGCCTGGGCCGTCTGCTGTACCAGGGCCGCTGGTTCGATCCCCAGGCCATCATGCTGCGCGAAACCGCCCAGCGCTGGGTCGCACGCGCCATCACCGGCACCGTGACGCTGGAGCTGCGCCGCGGCAACGACTACTCGCTGCTCAACACCGAGTCGGCCAACCTGACGTACCAGCCCGAGCGCCTGTCGATGGAAAAGGTCGAGGACGCACCGTTCTCGCCCGCCGACCGCATCGGCCAGCTGACCATGCGCAACCTCGACCTGATGGACACGCGCGACAAGCTCGCCATCTACGCCAAGACCGGCCTGCTGTCCATGGGCAGCGGCTCGGCGCTGCCGCAGCTGGGCAACGACAAGAACTGATCAGGCGCCAGCCGATCGCTGAAAGCCACGCCATCGATCGATGGGCGTGGCTTTTTTCATCGCCGGGCCGCCCCAAGATGAAAAGCGCCCCTTTAGGGGCAGCGACCACACGCAGTGGGGACCGTGGGGGCCATATTTCATCGCCGGGCCGCCCCAAGATGAAAAGCGTCTGGGGGGCTTAGCCCCCCAGCGCGACCACACGCAGTGGGGAGCGTGGGGGCCATTTTTCATCGCCGGGCCGCCCCAAGATGAAAAGCAGCCCCCTTGGGGGGCAGCGGACCTTGCGCAGCAAGGGGAGCGTGGGGGCCATTTTTCATGCCTCGGCGTTCCCTATGGGCGGCGCAGACCCGCCGCTTACGGTACGCGAACTTCCGGCCAGTCGCCCTGCTGCAGCTGTGCACGCAGCACGTTCTTGAGCAGCTTTCCCATCGCGTTGTGGGGCATGCTTTCCACGGCAAACCAATGCCGGGGTACGGCATGTTCGGCGAGCTCGGCCCGGCATGCCGCGCGCAGCGCTACCCAGTCCAGCGCCTGGCCTGCGCGCGCCACGACGCAGGCGGCGACATCCTCGCCGAGCTTGTCATGCGGCACGGCCACCACGGCCACGTCGGCAACACCCGCGCAGCGATGGAGCACGGCTTCGACCGCGGCGGAAGCGATCTTCAGGCCACCGCGATTGATCACATCCTTGCGGCGATCGACGTAATGCAGCACGCCTTGCGCATCGAATTGCCCCAGATCGCCCGTCAGCACCCAGCCATCGACGAAGGTCTGCGCCGTGGCCTGCGGCTGACGGAAGTAGCCGAGGGCAGCGCTGGGGCCGGCAAACGCTATCTCGCCGACCTCACCCGGCGCCGCATCGCGCAACGCCACATCCCTGGCGCCTTCTGCCAGCACGCGGATGCTGCAGCCCGGCTGGGGCAGGCCGATGGCGCCGGCCTTGCGCGGCAGCATCCAGGGCGGCAAGGCCACGCCCGCGGGGCCGGTTTCCGTCATGCCCCAGATATGCACCTGGTCGACATGCGGCCAATGGCGCGAGAATTTGGCGATGACTTCCACGGGCATGGGCGCGCCGCCGTAGCCTATGCGCCGCAGGCAAGACAGATCGTGCCCGCCCTGGGCGTAGGCATCGACCAGATAGTGCAGTATCGTCGGCACGCCGTGGTAGACACTTGTGCATTCGGCAGCGATCAGGGCCAGACGCTGGGCATTGTCCAGACCGTCCTCCTCCAGCACCACGCCCGCACCGTGCACCCAGGCGGACATGCAGGCCAGATTCAGCGCCGAGCTGGTATAGAGCGGAAACGCGCCCTGGTAGGTGTCGTCGTCGGTCAGGCCTAGCGCACCGCCCACGGCCGCTCCCGCATGCAACTGGGATGAATGGGTATGCAGCACCGCCTTGGCGTGCGCCGTGGTGCCCGAAGTGAACAGCAGGCAGCTCGGCTCCTGGGCCGACAGCGGGCCTGCGGGAAGCTGCGCGACGCCGCCGCTATCTTCGGGCTCTGGCCAGGTGTCGACGGCGCCGGGTGCGCCGTCCAGACGCAGCACCCGCGCATCGCCACGCCCCAGATCGCGCAGGCGCTGCGCAGCGGCCCCATCGGTCACCACGATCCACGCAGGCTCGACCAGGTCGATCGCATGCAGCAGTTCGGGATCGGCGCTGCGGCAGTTCAGCGGCGCCACCAGCGCGCCCAGGCGCCAGCACGCCAGCGCAGTGAGCACGCCTTCGCGCGCCGCGCGGTTGGGCAGCAGCAGCGCCACCCGCTGGCCCGGCGCCAGGCCAAGCGCATGCAGCGCGGCCGCGAGTGTGTCCATGCGCCGCACCAGTTGGGCATAGCTGAGCCTATCCCGGTGGCCGCGCCACGAAGGCAATGAGGCCGCGAGGCGAAACCGGTAGCGCCTGGCCTGCGCATGCAGCCAGGCAGGAATGGTCTTGCCATGCAGGCGGTGAAACAGGTCCATCGCATCCCCTTTCAAGTGGTCTGTGGCCGGTGGCCGGTGGCTTCAGGCCGCAGATTTCAACGGCGCCGCCGACAGCACTCCGCTGGCGCGCAGCACCAGGCGACCTGCGTCGGCGCGCATCTCGCAATGGCAAAAGCGAATGCGCCCCTGCGCCTTGTCGATGCGCGTGCTCACCACCAGCCACTCGCCCATGCGCGCGCCGCTGACAAAATCGATGTTCAGGCTGACCGTGCTGAGCAGGATGGCCGGCGCTTCTTCATGGCCTTCTCCCAGCAGATTGAAGCCCAGCGCATAGTCGACCAGCGTGGCCAGCATGCCGCCATGCACACCACCGAAGCGGTTCGCATGCTGCGGGCCCGCGCGGCAGCCTATGTCCCAGGTGCCGTCGCCCGCGTCGCGCGCGTGGATCGGCCCGACGGTCTCCATGAACGCTTCGCCGCGCACTTCGCGAAAGCCCGGCGGCACCGTCGAAGCAATGCTTGCTATGTGCATAGGCGGCTACCGCTGTGCCGCAGCGGCACCATCGAGCTGCTGCAGAATGGCCGCACGTTTTTCCAGCCACCAGCCATACTGCGGCGGCCATTGCGCAAACCCGGGCTGCACCAGCGCCTGGCGCGCATGCAGGGGCCAGTTGGGGTTGTTCAGCAGCTCGCGCCCCAGCGCGACCACGTCGGCCTGGCCCGAGCGCACGATGTCCTCGGCCTGCTGCGGCGTGAGTATCAGGCCCACGGCCATCGAGGCGATGCCGGCCTGCGCCCGAACGGCCTGGGCAAACGGCACCTGGAAACCAAGCCTGCGGGGAATGCGGCTGCCGGCCGTCGCCAGCCCGGCAATGCCGCCCGAGGAACAGTCGACCAGGTCCACGCCTTCGGCCTTCGCGGCGCGCGCCAGCGCCAACGTATCGTCGAGCGTTCGGCCACCTTCAGCGCCATCCACGGCCGACACACGCAGCCACAGCGGGCGCTCCTGCGGCCACGCTGCGCGCACGCGGCGCAGCACCGCCAAAGGAAAAGCCATGCGTCGCCGGGCGTCACCGCCCCAGGCGTCATCGCGCAGGTTCGACAGGGGCGAAAGAAACTGGTGCAGCAGATAGCCATGGGCCGCATGCACTTCGAGCACCTGCACACCGGCCTGTGCGGCGCGCGCGGCCGTGGTTTCGAACTGCTGCAAAAGCTGCGCGATGCCCGCTTCGTCCAGCGCGCCGGGCACGGCGTCCTCGGGCGACATCGGCACCGCCGAAGGCGCTAGCGTGGGCCAGGGGAGTTCGCCCCTGGCCGCCTCTTTCTCGCCCAGACGCCCATAACCTTCCCAGGGCCGCTGCAGCGACGCCTTGCGCCCCGCATGGCCGATCTGCAGCGCCGGCACGGCGCCCTGGGCCGCGATGAAGGCCACGATGCGCGCCAGCGGTGCGATCTGCGCATCGTTCCACAGGCCGAGATCACCATGGGTGCCGCGCCCTTCGGGGCTCACCGCCGCAGTCTCTATCATCACCAGCCCTGCGCCGCCCTGCGCCAGTTTGCCGAACGTGACCAGATGCCAGTCATTGGCCATGCCATCCACGGCCGAGTACTGGCTCATCGGGCTGGCGGCAATCCGGTTGCGCAGCGAGATGCCGCGCTGGGTCAGCGGGGAAAACAGTGCGCTGCTCATGCAACCTCCCTGCCGCAGGCGACGGGCTCTGCGGCCCAAGCCTGCAGCAGCTGCGCGCGCAGCACATGCTTGAGGATCTTGCCCGAAGCCGTCTTGGGCATGGCGTCGACCAGCACCAGCTTTTCCGGGAATTTCTGGCGCGCGAGCCGCCGCGATTCGAGATAGGCGCTCATGCCCGCGAAATCCATGGCAGCATCCGGCCTGAGCACCACATAGGCACAGGGAGTCTCCCCGAGCCGTGCATGCGGCATCGCGACGACGGCGGCCTCGAGCACATCGGGATGGGCATGCAGCACATCCTCGATTTCCTTGGGGCTGAGGTTCTCGCCACCGCGAATGATCAGATCCTTCTTGCGGCCGGTCACCGTGATGAAGCCGTCGGCCGACAGCGTTCCGAGATCGCCGGTCAGAAAATAGCCCTCGGCATTGAACGCATCACGGGTATCTTGCTCACGCGAATAGCCGAGCATCACTTCGGGCCCACGCACCACGATCTCGCCCTGCGCGCCCGCAGGCAGGGGTGCGCCGGTGACCGGGTCGACAATGCGCACTTCGTTGTTCCAGACCTTGCCATCGGTGACTGCGCCCTTTTCCTGGTCTTGCGGCCCGTCGATGCCCAGCGTCACCGTGGGCGATTCGCTGCTGCCATAGACCCGGCAGACAAGGCACTGCGGCATGGCCGCAGCAGCGCGGCGCACCAGGTCCGGCGGCACGGGGGCGCCGCCACTCGCGAACAGCCGAAAGCCACCCAGACTGCGGCCGCTGGACTCGACCGCCGCGGTCAGTTCCGCGAGGAACGGGGTTGCGCCCACGGTCATGGTCGCCTGTTCCTGCACGATCAGGTCCATCGCCTGGTGCGCATCCCAGCGGTCCATCAGCACCACCTTGATGCCTGCGTGGAACATCATTTCCAGCGCGTAGCTGTAGCCGGTGATATGGGTCACGGGCGACGGCATGAGGAACACGTCCTGCGCACCGATGCGCCAGAAATCGACGACGGCCTGCAGTTCACTGAGCATGGTGTTCGCGCTGTGCAGCACCCCCTTGGGCCGGCCCGTGGTGCCGCTGGTGTAGAGCACCAGCTTGAGCGCGTCGGCATCGCGCGGCGGGTCCTGCCAGGGCGCGCTGTCGCGGCCCAGGGTTTCAAACGTCTTTGCCGTGCCCGCTCCCTCGCCGCGCACGGTCAGCACCTGAAGATTCGCCAGCTCGGGCAGTTGCGCGCGCAATCGCCCGAGCATTTCGAGGTAGTCGATGCTGCGGAACTGGTCCGGAACGATCACCACCTTTGCCCGGCAGTCGGCGAGGATGGCGCCGACTTCGGCGTCGCGGTAGATCGGCACGATGGGATTGATTGCCCAGCCACCCAGGCTTGCCGCCAGATTGATCACGGCCGTTTCCCACCAGTTGGGCAACTGGAAACTGATCACATCCCCGGGCTGCAGGCCCAGGTCACGCAGGCCCGCGGCGACGCGCCGCGCATGCGCCCAGACCTGGGCAAAGCTCAGCCGGTGCGCGCCGTCCACGACCGCCGTGCGCTGCGGGAACTGCTGCACGCAGTGCTGCGCCTTGTCGGCCGTGGTCAATCCGGCCCATAGGCCGCGCGCCTTGTAGTCGCGAGCCGCGGGGCTGTCGGTTCTCTTTTTCCACTCTGCGGGGGTCATTGTCTTGTCTCCTCTCACTGATCACGCGATCGGGCCGGGCACCGGGCTTCAGTTCACGCCACCACGCACCACTTTCATGTACGTTTGCACCACCCAGTCGGGCAGCTTCTTGAGGCTCTTTCCCTTGATGTGGCACAGATAGAGATAGCTGCGCGCGGCCTGCAGAAGGTAGGCCAGCGTCTCGAGTTCCTGCGGCTCGAAATTGCGGATATCGCCCTGGTCGATGCTGCGCTGCAACGATTTGACGTGGCGCTCGGCCAGCAGCTTCATGTGGGCGGCATGGGCGACGGGTGCGGCGACTTCGGCTTCGTTGAGCACGCGAAAGAAACCGGGGTTCAGCCGCAGGTACTCGAAGAAAGCGCGAAAGCCCTGCTCTTCCACGGCGTAGAAACTGCCCGCGCCCTTGACCTTGCGGCCGATGAAATGGACCATGTCCAGGCCGACATGGGGCAGCAGCACATCGAACAGCGCCTGGCGCGACTCGAAGTACAGATAGAACGTGCCCTGGGCGATATCGGCGGACTCGGTGATGCGGCCGATCGACGCTTCCGCATAACCGTGTTCGCCCACCACCTTGGCGGCGGCCGCGAGGATCTTCAGGCGCAGGGACTCTGCCCGCTCCTGGCGGGTGCTGCGGCGCGCGATCGGCGCCTTGGCAACGGCCTTGGTGGCGGCCTTAGGGAGTTTCGGTTCGACGAGATTCATGCAAAGAGGGTTCCATCGGGTTGATCAGATGGCCAGGTACTTCTCGGCGATCTCGGGCTGGGCGTCGTACTCCGCCCATGTGCCGCCGAACACCACCTGGCCCGTATCCATCACATACACATAATCGCTGCAGTAGCGCGCGAACCAGACATTTTGCTCCGCCACCAGCAGCGCAATGCCCTGCTGGGCGCAGGCCTCGCGGATCTGCTCGGCCATCTGCGCGACGATCAGCGGCGCCACGCCTTCGGTGGGTTCGTCGAGCAGCAGGTATTGCGGCTTGGCCACCATGCCGCGCGCCACGGCCAGGATCTGCTGCTGCCCGCCGCTGAGCTGGGTGCCCTTGCGGTCCAGCAGGTCCTTGAGCAGCGGAAACAGCGCGCAGCTTTGCGCCACGCTCAGCGGGGCGTGCCCAGGCCGCACGCCGTGCGCAGCGATCTCGAGATTTTCCGCCACGCTCAGATGCGGGAAGATGCGCCGGTCTTCGGGCACGAACGCCAGCCCGGCGCGAATGCGCTCATGGGTAGGCCGCTTCGCCAGCGGCTGCCCATGCAGGCAGACCTCGCCCCTGACCGACGGCCCGCCGCCGACCACGCTTTTCATCATGGTGCTCTTGCCCGCGCCGTTGCGGCCCAGCACCGCGACACCCTGCCGTGGCCTGACCCGCAGGCTGACGTCGTTCAAGGCCAGGCAATCGCCGTAATAGGCGCTCACTTTTTTGAGTTCCAGCATGTCAATGTCCCAGATAGACTTCGCGCACCAGCGGCGAGGCCTTGACTTCATCGGGTGTGCCGCTGGCAATCACTTCGCCGTAATTGAGCACGGTCACATGGTCGGCGAGCGCGAACACGACGCTCATGTCATGCTCGGTCAGCAGGATGGACATATTGAGTTCCTGCGCGATGCGCTTGAGCAGTTCGACCGCGGCCTGCCGGTCACCGGGCGACATGCCGGCCATGGGTTCGTCGAGCAGCAGCATCCGCGGCTTGAGCGCCAGCGTCATGGCCAGCTCCAGCCGCTTGCGCTCGCCATAGGCGAGCACGCCGGCCTGCTCGCGCACGCGGTGCGCAAGACCGACCGTGGCGAGAATTTCCACGGCTTCGTCCTGCACGCCGGAATCCAGCGGCACCTTGAAGCTGCGCCAGAAGCGCCGGTCGCGGCCCGCATTGCGGCTTTCGATGGCGATGGCCATGTTGGCCATGACATCGTCTTCGGCGAACACCCGCGCCACCTGGAACGTGCGCCCTATGCCCTGGCGAACGCGCGCATGGCCGGGCACGCGGCTCACATCGCGGCCCTCGAGATGCACCGCGCCCGCGTTCGCGAAGACTTCGCCGCTGAGCACCTTGAACAAGGTGGTCTTGCCCGCCCCGTTGGGGCCGATGACGGCGTGCGTGGTGCCGGCCACGACGTCGAGCGAGACGTCCTTGAGCACCTTGATCTCGCCGTAATTCTTGTAGACGGCCCGGGCCTGCAGCGCCGGTATGGCGGTGGCTGTAGTCATGTTCATGGGCGCACTCCTTGGACTTCGGCATTCAGGGCCGGCGCGGCGTGGCGCGCCGATGGCTTGCACAGCAGGTCGCGGATGCGGACCACGCCACCGGCGAGCCCGCCGGGGAAGACCAGCACCACCAGCAGCAGCGTGCAGCCGATCACCACTTCCGACAGCCCGAGGATGTTTCGCGTCGAATACTCGAGCCCGAGGAACACCAGCACACCCGCGACCGGCCCCCAGAAAATAGCCGTGCCGCCGAGCAGACAGAACAGGATGGGCAGCGCCGAGAAGCTCCAGTGGGCCACCTCGGGCGTGAGCAGCTGGGCCAGCGGCGCATACATCGCACCCGCAAAGCCTGCGCCTATGCCGCTGAGCGCGAACGCCGAGAGCCGCGCGCGGTGGATGTTCAGACCGAGGAAGGCCGCACGATCGGGCTCCTGGCGTATCGCCGCCAGTTGCCGGCCGAAGCCGCTGTGCCAGACCACCCAGGCGCCGAGCACCAGCACACAGGACACGGCCAGGATGAAATGGAACATGTTCTGGCCTTGCCCCAGGTCGATCGGCATCATGCCGGGCAACTCGAGCGTCGGGCGCTTGATGCCGGTGAGCCCGTCCTCGCGCCCGAACCATTCGGACTTGGCGATCACGATATGCAGCAGCTCGGCAAAGGCCAGCGTCAGGATCGCGAAGTAGTTGCCGCTCGCGCGGCGCAGCGCCAGCAGCGCGATCAACACCGCGAGCAGCCCGCCCGCGAGCCCGCCGGCGGCGAGCACCGTGAAGATGGACACGCCCTCCCAGTTGCGCAGCAGCAGGCCCGACGCGTAGGCGCCGCAGGCGAAGTAGGCCGCGTGGCCGAAGCTCACCATGCCGCAGAGCCCGAAGATGGTGTTGAAGCTCAGCGCGAACACGATGTGCACCAGCGCCACACTGGCGAGAAACACCAGCCCCTTGTCGGCCCAGAAAGGCACGCTGATGAATCCCGCGATCAGCAGCCCTCCCAGCAGCAGGTCCACGCTCCTGCCACGCGTATCGTTCACTTGGCTCATCGCAGCCCCTTCATCAGACCTTGAGGACGCACCAGCAGGATCACCGCCAATGCGACAAAGAAGAACAGCCCCGGCACGTCAGGCACGAAGCGGTCACCGAACGAGGTGATCAGCCCCAGCAGGATGGACGCCAGGAAAGCACCGCGGATATTGCCCAGCCCGCCGACGATCAGCGCGCCGAACGCCTGGATGATCAGCGCGCTGCCCATTTCGGGCGACAGGCTCTGGTTCACCGAAAGCAGCCCTCCGGCCAGGCCGGCGAGCGCAAAACCCGCGATCACCGTCCAGATGAACACCGCGTTCACATTGATGCCCACCCAGTTGGACATCGTCGGGTCTATGGCCACCGACTGCACGCGCTTGCCGATGCCGGTGCGGTGCAGGAAATAGTCCATCACCAGGAACACCGCCAGCCCGCAGCCGATCACGAACAGGATGAAGCTCGGCGCGATGAAGCTGCCGAAACGCGCGGCCCCGGCAAGCTCCTCGGGCGGCGCGACGCTCAGCACATCGATGCCCCAGATCAGCTTGACCACGCCCTGGCACAGGATCAGCAGCGCGTAGGTGGCGATCAGCGAATAGGCTTCGCTCACGCCCTTGAGCCGGCGAAACACCAGCCGCTCCACCACGGCCCCGAGCCCGCCCACAACGACGGCGCAAGCAACCGCAATCAACAAAAACACCCAGATCGAGTCGGCCTGCAGATGGTTCCCGATGGTGTAGGACAGGTAGGAGCCGATCATCAGAAAGCCTCCATGCGAGAAATTCAGCACATGGAGGATTCCGAAGACCAGGGACAACCCGGCCGCCGTGAGGAATACGGTCATTCCCCAGGACAGGCCGTTCAGCGTGGTAAGAAGCAACTGGTCCATGGATGGCGTCCGTTGTCAGGCTTTGACGTACTTGAACGCCAATGGCTTGCCGGGCGTGGCCGGATCGGCGAAGTCCTCGGCGGGCATCTTGATGTACTCGAGCACTTCGAAGCCGACCGCGTTCTTCTTCGTGCCGCGCAGCCGGTACATCTGCAGCGGCTTCATCGCCTGGTGGTCTTCCTTGCGGAAGTAGCGCGTGCCGCAGACGGTCTCGAACTTGACCGACTCCAGCGCGTTGATCACCGCCTGGGTATCGGTCGAGCCCGCTTCCTGGATCGCCTTGGCATAGGCCATCACGGCCGCATGTCCTTCGCCGACCCAGCCATTGGCGTACTCGTCACCCTTGCTGCGCTTCTTGTATTCCTCGAACACCTTGTTGCTCATCGGCACATCGGTGAAAGCACCCGAATACCAGTGGGTGCCCACCCACATGTCCGGCAATTCGCTCTTCATGGCCTTGGCGACGATGAATTCGTTGGCCGAATCGGCGATCACCTTGGCCTTGTCGAAGAACCCGTAGGGCCTGGCTTGCTTGAACAGCGTGACGGCATCGCCGCCGTAGACCGAAACAAAGAAGCCTTCGGCCGGCAGCCCCATCGCCGCGCCGATCACATTGCGGTAGTCGGTCGCGCCGTACTGGGTCTTGATCGCCGGCGCAATCGTGGGCTGCTTCTTGCTGACCACCTCGTAGTACTCGCGCAGGCCTTCCTCGAAGCAGTTCCAGGTCGTGCGCCCGTATTCATGGTCAGGAATCAGTCCACCCCATGCCGTCACATTGCTGTATTTTTCCGCCAGCGCCTTGGACATGAAACGCAGCTTCATGTAGGGGTTATCGGTCACGCGGAAGTAATGGCGGTTGAAGTTTTCCTTGGTCAGCTTGTCCGAATGGGCCGCGCAGGTGATCAGCACGGCCTTTTCCTGCTCCAGCATCGCGGTCAGCGCCAACGCGACCGCGCTCGACACCACGCCCAGCTGCAGATTGACGCCGCTGCCCGCGAGTTCGCGCGCGGCCACGGTGGCGTCCGCGGGCTTGGCCTTGTCATCGCGCACCACCAGCTCGAGCTTGCGGCCGTTGACGCCGCCGGCCTGGTTGATCTGGTCGACGGCAATCTGGGCGCCGAGCAGCATGGGCTGGCCCAGCGGCGCCTGGGCGCCGGTGAGGGAAGAGATGAAGCCGAGCTTGATCAGCCCCTTGTCCTGGGCCTGCGCCATGCCGCCCAGCATCGTGCCCGATCCCGCCAGCGCCGCGCCGGCACCGGCCCACTTGACCCACTGTCTACGATTGACTTGCATATTTGTCTCCATCTGGTTAGCTTTTTTCTCTACACAAGTTGCCGGGTGCTCGCACACCCGCTCCGGTCACGCCGTGGCGATCTCCCCGGCGCCGCCGAATGCCGTCCAGCCGCCGTCGACGGGCAACACCACGCCCGTGACGAACGACGCCCAGTCCGAAGCCAGAAAGGCCGCGGCGTTGGCAATTTCCTGGGGCTGGCCCAGGCGCAGCATGGGCGTGCGCTGGGTCACGCGCTCATGGCTGAGCTTGCTGCGCTCGAACACCTGCTCGACCATGGGCGTGGCGATGTAGCCCGGCGCGATACAGTTCACACGCACACCGCTGCCGCCCCATTCGCAGGCCAGGTTCTTTGTCATCAGCGCCACGCCGGCCTTGGCCGCGCCATAGGCGTTGCGCCGCGGGAAACCACCCAGCGCCGTGACCGAGGCAATGGTGATGATCGAGCCGCCCTTGTGCGCCAGCATCGCCCGGCCAGCCTCGCGGCACGTGAGGTAGGTGCCGCGCAGGCTCACATCCATCACGCGCTGCCAGACGTCGATGTCCTGGTCGAGCGTCGAAATCATCTGGTCCGCAATGCCCGCGCAGCACATGACGACATCAAGCCGGCCTTCGGGCGCCGCACGCCGCACCATCTCCCCGACCTGCTGCGCATCGCAGACGTCGGTGCGCACATAGCTGTCCTCGAAGCCCGCGGGCGCCTTCTCGGCCAGATCGGCGACCAGCACGCGCGCGCCCAGTTGCTTGAAGCGCTGCGCCGCCGCCAGGCCGATGCCGCTGGCGCCCCCCGTGACCAATGCGGTCTTGCCAACCAGGGAAACTGTGTTGCTGGTGTTTGTCATTGCCGTTTCATCCACTTGTAGATGTTGTTGCGCTGGATGGCGGAAGATCCGCCGATGATGGGAAGGCCCAGGGCGTCGCGCACATAGCGCTCGACCGCGAACTCCTTGACATACCCATAGGCGCCAAAGATGGTCTGGCACTCGAGGGCGATGTATTTGCAGGCTTCCGTGGCAAACAGCTTGGCCATGGACGTCTCACCCGTGCAGGGCCTGCCATCGTTGGCCAGTTGCGCGGCGTGGTAGAGCACGAGGCGGGCCGCATGCAGCCGGGTCTTCATGTCGGCAAGCTTGTGCTGGATGGACTGGTAGCTGCCTATGGTCTTGCCGAACTGGCGGCGTTCGCCCGCATAGCTCCAGGCGTCCTCGAGCGCCGCGCGGGCGACGCCCAGCGCCATCGCCGCGACCTCGAGCTTCTCGACATCCAGCCCCGGCCCGACCACCATCGGCCAGGCCTGGTTCCACGCCTGCTCGCCGCCCACGATGGCCGTCAGCGGCAACTCCACGTTGTCGAAGCGCACATCCGTCGTGGGAAAGCCCTTGAGTCCCAGACCGTTGATGCCTTCGATATGCACGCCGGGATGGTTCGGCGGGATCAGCAGCAGCGTCAGGTTCCGGTAGCGCTCCTGCTCGGGGCCGGTGCGCACCAGCGTGTAGATGTAGTCGCTCTCGCCCGCCCCCGTGCAAAAGCGCTTGGCGCCGTTGACCACCACCGTGTCACCCACGCGCTGTGCCCGGGTGCGCATGCTGGCCAGGTCCGAGCCCGAGTCGGGTTCGGTCCAGCCGTAGGCAAAGATCATCCGGCCCTCGACGACGCGCGGCAAAATCTGCGCTTTTTGCGCCTCGGTGCCGCACTCGACGATGTTCATGCCCGCGTAGCAGGCGGCGTTGATGTAGGGAATCGCCAGAGCCAGACTGCGGCTCGCGAGTTCCTCTATCACCGCCATGGTCGCGACGATATCACGGCCCAGTCCACCGAAATCCTGGGGAATGGTGAGCCCGAGCACGCCCAGTTCGGCAAGCTTGAGAAACGTTTCCCGGGGAAAGTGATTGTCCCGGTCCCACTGCGCCGCCAGCGCGCGCGGCACCTCGTTGTCGAGGAAACGCACCAGCGTCTGGCGCAGGGCGAGAAGGTCTTCGGTGTCCTTCATGTACGGCTTTCGGCGCAGCTCATTCGCCGGTGAAGACCGGCGCGCGCTTTTCGCGGAACGCATTCACCGCTTCCTGGTGGTCCTTGGTCACATTCGACAGCGACTCGTAGGCCAGGCATGCATCCATGGCCGAATGCGCGATTTTCTTGAGTTCGATGTTGGTGGCCATCTTCGTCCAGCGGATGGACTTGATCGCGCCCTGGTTCAGGCGATCGGCGAAGGCATCCACCGCCGCATCGAGTTCCTCGGGCGCCAATGCATGGTTGATCAGCCCGATGCTCGCCGCCTTCTCGGCGCTCATCAGGTCGCCGGTCAGCAGGTACTCCTTGGCACGCGCATAGCCGATCAGTTGAGGCCAGATCACCGCCCCGCCATCGCCGGCGACAAAGCCCACGCTCACATGCGGATCGCCGATCTTGGCCTTGGCAGAAGCAAAGATCACGTCGCAGAACAGCGCAATGGTTGCGCCCAGGCCCGTCGCGTGGCCGTTGACCTTGGCAATCACCGGCTTCTCGCAGTCCAGCAGCGAATAAACGATCTGCTTGGCTTCGCGCGCGGTCTTCTCGAAACGGCTGGGCACGTCGATCGCGTCCTGCATCCATTCGATGTCCCCGCCCGCACAGAAAGCGCGCCCTGCGCCCGTGACCACCACGACATCGGAGTGCGGGTCCTTGGAGCAGTCATGAAAGACCTGCGCGAGCTCTTCGTGCATCAGTTCGTTGACGGCGTTGAGCACCTCGGGACGGTTGAACGTCACGTACAGCACGCGCTCGCGACGATGGAACTGGATGGTCTTGTACTCTTCGAAATGCATGGTGTTCTCCGTTGAAAGGCAGGCGGGTCAGAGGCCGGCGTTGGTCCACTTGTAGATGTTGTTGCGCTGGATGGCAGACGAGCCGCCCATGATGGGAATCAGCAGCGCGTCGCGCACATAGCGCTCGGTATCGACTTCCTTCACATAGCCATAGGCACCAAAAATGGTCTGGCACTCGAGGGCGATGTTCTTCGCGGCCTCGGCCGCGAACAGCTTGGTCATCGAGGTTTCCACCGCGCAGCGCTCGTGCCGCGTGGCCATCTCCGAAGCGTGGTAGAGCATCAGCTTGGACGCATGCAGCTGGGTCTTCATGTCGGCCAGCTTGTGCTGTATGGACTGGTAATGGGCAATCGGCTTGCCGAACTGCTGGCGTTCGTGCGCATAGGTCCAGGCGTCCTCGAAGGCGCCTGTCGCGACGCCTACGGCCACGGCCGCGACTTCGAGCTTTTCCACATCGAGCCCCGCGCCGACCAGCATCTCCCAGCCGCGGTTCCAGCCGGCTTCGCCGCCGAAAATATGGGCTGCGGGAATCTCGACGTTGTCGAGCACGACATCGGTCGTGGCCGCGCCCTTCATGCCCATGCTGTTGATGCGCGTGATGGTCACGCCCGGCGCGTCCTTAGGAATCAGCACCATCGACAGGTTCCTGTAGCGCTCGCCTTCGGGGCCGCTGCGCACCAGCGCAAAGATGAAATCGCAGATTTCGGCGCCCGAGCAAAAGCGCTTGGAGCCGTTGACCACGACCTTGTCGCCCACGCGCTCGGCCCGCGTCTTGACGCTCGCCAGGTCGGCACCTACGTCGGGCTCGGTCCAGCCATAGGCGAACATCAGCGAGCCATCGACGACCCGCGGCAGCAACTCGCGCTTTTGCGCTTCGGAACCGAACTCCGCGAGGTTCATGCCCGCATAGCAGGCCGACATGATGAAAGGCACGGCCACGGCCAACGAACGGCGCGACAGCTCCTCGATCACGACCATGGTCGAGACGATGTCGCGGCCGGCTCCGCCGTACTCCTCGGGCACGGTCAAGGCCATGACGCCCAGTGCCGCGAGCCGCTCGAACACGTCGCGCGGAAACACATTCTCTGCGTCCCAGCGCTGCGCCGCTTCACGCGGCATTTCCTTTTCGACAAACCGGCGCAGCATGTCTCGCAGCTGCGTCGTTTCAGGCGTATTGGCGTAATCCACTGGATCTCCCACATTTTTTGCACGTGGGTCCAGATTAGGACTCAATGAATAATGAGTCAATATTCATTGATGAGTTATCAATCATATTCAGGGTAAACACCCAAGAACATCGGGTTTCCGACAGACGAAAAAAACCGCCTTCGCGCTGACCTCGACAGGGGTCACGCGACGGCGGCTGAACAGGGGTGACAGGGGCAAGGCCCTGCACAGGATGTCCGGCGGGCCAGGAAAACAGACCCTGCGCTGGCGGTCAGCACAGGGGGGCGCCAGGCCAGACAGGCGCTCCCACCGTGGGAGCAGCCGGTGCCTTATCGGCTCAGTTTCTTCTCGATCGTGGCGCCCGCCTTCTCTTGCTTCTTGCGGCGATTGAACACCTGGCGCATGTAGCGGATGTCGCTGCCGGACAGGTGCTTTTGCGCCGCGACGAACTGTTCCTGCTCTTCCTCGCGGATATGGTGCAGGTATTCGTCGCGCAGCTTGGCGAAACGCCGCAGCCAGCCTGGCGAAGCCATGTCGCGCGCAGCCAGATCGGCCATCATCTTGTCCATCTCCTTGTGCTCGCCGACCGCGTGGCGCGCGTCTTCGGTGGTCTCGGGGTTGCGCATGACGCTGGACCACAAGGCCTGCTCCTCGGCCGCCGCATGGCCCTTGATTTCCTTGACCAGCTCGACGAACAGGCGCTCGCGCTCCGGTGAATGGCCATGCGTGGCACTGAGCATGGCGAGCAGCGCGCGGTGGTGGTCATGGTCTTCGACAAGCCGCCCGAAGATGTCGGCGTCGCCGCGAAAACGCGTTGCCGGCGTGCTGCCGATATTCGCGGGCACGTTCACGGCGATCGCCTTGGCCTTGGCGATCGCAGCGCGCCTGGCCTGCATGGGCGCAATCGTCCTGGTGGTCTTTACCTCGCTGGCGGTTCTGTTCATCGCGGGCCTCAAGTGGTGGGTGGCTGGTATTTGTTCATCCACCCTCACCATTGGGCAAAGCCGCACAACGCCGTGTAAGCCAAAGGCGCATTGCGCCCTCATCCTCCAGCCTGATCCTCGCCCACAAAGCAGGGGCAGGAAATCCTTCAGCGAAAGAAGCCTGGATGAGCGTCGTTTGCTCCCTTTTTCTTACACACGATACAAGAACACTGCACCAAGAATGGGACTTTGCAACTTCCAGGAAGGCTCTCCATGACGGCATCCACATACGCCCAGTCCGATCCCAATGCGCCTTCCGCCCTCCCCCGGGCCATTGAGGGGGCTGGAGTTTCCTGGGCCGCAATCTTCGCGGGCGCGCTCGCGGCGGCTGCCCTGTCCCTTTTGCTCTTCATTCTCGGCATAGGCCTGGGTCTTTCGTCGATCTCTGTCTGGTCGGGCCGCGGCGTCGAAGGTGAAACCTTTGGCTGGACGGCAGTCGCCTGGTTTGCGTTCACCCAGCTCGCGTCCGCAGGCGTCGGCGGCTACATTGCGGGCCGCCTGCGCACGCGCTGGCTTGGCGTGCAGGTCGACGAAGTCTATTTTCGCGACACCGCCCATGGCTTCCTGGCCTGGTCGCTCGCGACACTGATGATGGTCGCCCTGATGGGCTCGGTCGCGGGCAGCGCGATTTCCGGTACCGCCAAGGCCGCGGGCGCCGTCGCATCGAGCGCCGCGACGGTTGTCGGCGGCGGCGTGAGTGCCATGGGCCAGGCAGCGCTAGCAGTCGGCGCGGCCGAAGCGTCCGAAGGCAGCAACGGCAGCCAGGGCGCTTCTGCCAACCGCTTCGGCTATTGGGTCGACAGCCTGTTCCGCCCTGCCGAGGCGGCAGATGCTTCGACGGCCGCCGCGCCGCAAGGCCAGCGCTCGCCCGCCGATGTGGCCAAGGAAGTGACGGGCATCTACGCCCACGCACTGCAAACCGGCACACTGCCTGAGGAGGATGCCCGCTACGTCGCGCAACTGATCGCCGAACGCACGGGCCTGACCCAGGCCCAGGCCCAGGAGCGCGTGCAGAAGTCCTTCGAGCAGACAAAGCAGCAGATCGAACAGGCCAAGGCCAAGCTCCAGGAAGCCGAAGACAGTGCCAAGCAAGCCGCCGAGACCGCCCGCAAGGCGGCGGCGCACTCGCTGCTGTGGCTGTTCGTTGCGCTGCTGGTCGGTGCCTTCGTCGCAAGCCTGAGCGCGACCTGGGGTGGCCGCCAACGCGACGCCTACTGAACTGTTTTGCCCACCACCGGCCGAAGACGGCTGGCCCACCCACTTGAAGGACTACCTTATGCGCTCCATTCTCCTGCTCCTGCTGGGCATTCCCATTCCCATCATCATCCTGATTGCGCTGCTCACCTGACACGCGCCTGATCCACCCAAGCCCGCCTCGTGCGGGCTTTTCTTCGTGCGCAAGTACCGCCGGCTATCGTGACATCAACGTGGCCTGGCCCGTGGAGTGCGCTGCGCCGCAGCCAGCAGGTGCTGCACCAGTTGCTGCGCCGGGGCCGGCAGCGCCTCGAGATCGCGCACGCACAGCACCAGATTTCTCGCGGCCCAGGCATCCGTCAAGGCAATGCGCTTGACCTTCGCCGCGCGCGCACTGCGCGCCGCCACCGCTTGCGGAACAATGCCCACGCCAATGCCCTCGCCCACCATGCGGCACACGGACTCGAAGCTGCGCAGCCGTATGCGATAGCTCAGCCGCTTGCCCAGCCGGCGCGCATGCTGCGTGATATGCGCCTGCAGCGCGCTGCCGTCGACCAGGCCGACAAACGCCATATCCACGACTTCGGACAAACCGATGGCCGTGCGTTGTGCCAGCGCATGCGCGCGCGGCACGACCAGCACCAGCGGGTCGGCGCGGAAAGCGAACGTTTCCAGACCGGCAAGGTCCACCGAGTCGGAAACCATGCCGATGTCGCAGACCGCGTTGCGCAGCGCATCGACAATCTCGCCGCTGGGCCGCTCCTCGAGATCAACGCTGATGCCTGGATGCCGGGCGAGAAAACTGCCCAGCACCTGCGGCAGATGCTCGCTCAACGCCGAGGTATTGCACAGCAGGCGCACATGGCCCTTGAGCCCCCCACCATATTCGGCGAGTTCGCCCTGCAGGCGGTCCATCTGCTGCAGCACGAGGCGCGCATGGTGCACCAGCGTGCGCCCCGCAGGCGTGACCTGCACGCCGCGGCGCGCGCGCAGCAGCAGCGCCACGCCCAGCGCATCTTCCATGCCGCGGATGCGCTCGCTCGCCGAAGCCAGCGTCATATGGCTGCGCCCGGCGCCGCCCGTGATCGTCCCCGCCTCGTGGACGTTCAGGAACAGCCGCAGATCGGTCAGGTCAAGGCGCATGGGCGCCAAGGTACCACAGCCAGGCTCAGGAAACGCCTGAGGCTGGCTACGCAAGTTCCGCATTTCGCACCGCCCCGGTCGTCCCCAGAATCGCGGCATGACTTTGCCCCCATCCCTTGCTCTTTCCGATGCCGTCGGGCCGCTGCTGGTCACGCTGGTATTCGTGCTCGCCGGCCTCGTCAAGGGCGTGGTCGGCCTGGGGCTGCCCACCATCGCCATGGCGCTGCTCGCGCTGCTGATGACGCCCGCCCAGGCCGCGGCCCTGCTGATCGTGCCATCGCTGGTCACCAATGTCTGGCAGATCAGGCCCTGGTCGGCGCTAGTGCCCCTGCTGCGGCGCCTGGCGCCCATGCAAGTCGGCGTGTGCCTGGGAACGCTGGCCGGTGCCTGGGCACTCGGCGCGCCCGCGGGCGCCTGGGCCACGGCCTGCCTGGGCGTGGCGCTGATCGGCTACGCGGCCTGGGGCCTCATGGGCGCGCGGCTGTGCGTTCGCCCATCGAGCGAACCATGGCTGGGCCCGCTGATCGGCGCAGCGACGGGCCTCGTGACCGCGGCCACGGGCGTGTTCGTGATTCCCGCCGTGCCCTATCTGCAGGCCCTGGGTCTGCAGCGCGATGGGTTGATACAGGCCATGGGCATTTCGTTCACGGTCTCCACCGCGGCACTCGCGGCAGGGCTTTACTTCAACGCGCAGTATTCCAGCGCCAGCCTGGGAGCCTCGGCATTGTTGCTGCTGCCCGCGCTCGCGGGCATGGCGGCGGGGCAGTATTTGCGCCACAGGCTTTCTCCCGTTCTGTTCAGGAAAATCTTTCTGGCCAGCCTGATCGTGCTGGGCATGCATATGGTGGCCAAGGAGATGCTGGCGCTTTGAGGCGCATGGGGCCCAGTGGCCGGCCGCATACCACTCAGATCAGTGGGTGGTCACGATGCCGAAACGGGTGGTCACGTTGCGCCGAAATACCCAGCAGGGGCCCCATCGAAGTCAGGGCCGCACCAGATGCTCGACCAATGCACGCGCAACCGGTGGCAAGGCTTCCAACGAGCGCATGCACAGCACCAACTGGCGCTGTGCCCACGGCTCGTTCAAACGCACAGCGGTGATGGCCAGCGTGCCCGCATACAAGGCCGCGCTCTGGCGCGGCAGCACGCCCACGCCCAGGCCGGCGGCGACCATCAGGCACATGGCGTCGTAACTGGTCACCTGGATGCGCAGGCGCAACGGCATTTCCAGCTGGGCGGCGCTGCGCGTCAGCATGGCGTTGATCGCGCTGCCGGGGTGCGCACCCACAAAGTCATAGGCGAGCGCCTGCTGCATCTCCACCTGGTCCAGCTGCGTGAGCGGGTGGCCATGCGGGGCAATCAGGATCAGCTCGTCCTGGCGGTAAGGCAGGTAGGACAGATCCCCCCCATAGCGGCCGGCATTCAGGATGCCGAAGTCGGCCGTGTTCTGCGCGACAGCCAGTGCAATCTCGCTGCTGATTTTTTCCTGCAGATGCACCTGCACCTCGGGGTGCTGCGTCATGAAGCCCTGCAACTGCGCCGGCAGGAACTGCGTGATCGCCGAGATGTTGGCCACCATGCGCACATGGCCGCGCATGCCGCTGCCGTACTCGCGCATTTGCCGCGCAATGCCGTCGATTTCGCCGAGCACGCTGCGCGCCAGGCCCAGCAAGGTGTAGGCCGCCGGCGTGGGCGCAATGCCGCGGTTGCTGCGCTCGAACAATTGCACCTTGAGCTGGACCTCGAGCTCGGCAAGGCGGCGGCTGGCGGCGGAAGTGGCGATGTTTTCACGCAGCGCGGCGCGCGCGATCGCCTGCTCTTCCATGACGGCAACGAACAGGCGCAAAGAGAGGGGGTCCAATCGCATGCCCGCATTTTGCTTTGCCAAAACGGCAAGGCTACGTAATCTTCAACAACTTTTCCAAGGGTAAATACTGATTTTTTACTTGGCCATGCCAAAACGCGATGGCATGGACGCAAAAAAGCGTTTTACGCCACGCCCACTCTTTTGCATCATGGCCGGCATCACGCTGCGATATCTGAGCGGCAAAGAGAGAACAAACGAATGCAGGAAACTCTGGAACACATGCCGGCCCTGGACGCTGGCGCACTCACGGGCGTACGCGTGATCGAGATGGGGCAACTCATCGCCGGCCCTTTTGCGGGCAAGACCCTGGGTGAATTCGGCGCCGATGTCATCAAGATCGAAGCGCCCGGCATGGGCGACCCCTTGCGCAACTGGCGCATGATCAAGGACGGCACTTCGGTATGGTGGCAGGTGCAGTCGCGCAACAAGAAATCGGTGGCGCTCGATCTGCGCAAGCCCCAGGGCCAGGACCTGGCGCGCCAGCTGCTCAAGGAAGCCGACGTGCTGATCGAGAACTTCCGGCCCGGCACGCTCGAAGGCTGGGGCATGTCGCCCGAGGAGCTGCATGCGATCAACCCCGGTCTGATCATCCTGCGCATCTCCGGCTACGGCCAGACCGGCCCCTACCGCGATCTGCCCGGCTTTGGCGTCGTAGGCGAGGCCATGGGCGGGCTGCGCCATCTCACGGGCGAGCCCGGACGCGTGCCGGTGCGCGTGGGCGTGTCGATTGGCGACACGCTCGCGGCGCTGCACGGCACCATCGGCGTGCTCACGGCGCTCTATCACCGCAAGGCCCATGGCGGCAAGGGCCAGGTGATCGATGTCGCGCTGCACGAAGCGGTGTTCAACGTCATGGAAAGCCTGGTGCCCGAATACAGCGCGTTTGGCGCGGTGCGCGAAGCCGCGGGCAGCGCCTTGCCGGGCATTGCGCCGTCGAACGCCTACCCCTGCGCCGACGGCTGGGTGCTGGTCGCGGGCAATGGCGACAGCATCTTCAAGCGCCTGATGCAGACCATAGGGCGTGAAGACCTGGCCAATGCGCCTGACTTCGCGAGCAACGCCGGCCGCGTGGCGCGCGTGCAGGAAATCGATGCCGCGATTGCCGCGTGGACGCAGGCCCGCAGCATCAACGAAGTGCTCGAGCAACTGGGCGCGGCGCGCGTGCCCGCGGGCCGCGTCTACACCGCGAAAGACATTTGCGAAGACCCCCACTACCGTGCGCGCGACATGATCCTGCAGCAGCAAACGCGCGATGGCTACAGCGTCGAAGTGCCCGGCATCGTGCCCAAGCTGTCGGCGACGCCGGGCACGGTGCGCTCCAGCGCGCCCAGGCTCGGTGACGACACCGACGCGGTGCTCGCCGGCATGGGCCTGGGCCCCGCGCAGATTGCCGCGCTGCGCGAACAGGGAGTGATCCAGTGAGCGCCCCCAAGGTCTGGCACGGCGCGGGCCGGCGCATCTACATCCAGGAAGTGGGCCCGCGCGATGGCCTGCAAATGGAAAAAGTGTTTGTGCCCACGGCGCAGAAGATCGCCATGGTCGACGCGCTGTCGGCAGCCGGCATGGCCAAGGTGGAAGTGACGGCCTTCGTCTCGCCCAAGGCCATTCCCGCGCTCGCGGATGCCGAGCAGGTGCTGCGCGGCATAGCGCGCCCACCGGGCACCGTGATGACCTGCCTGGTGCCCAACGTCAAGGGTGCCGAGCGTGCCATGGGCGCGGGCGCGGACGAGCTGAACCTGGTGATGTCGGTCAGCGAAACGCATAACCTCGGCAACCTGCGCATGCTGCGAGTGCAGTCGTTTGCCGGCTTGCAGGAAGTGATTGCGGTTGCACAACAGGGCCAGGTGGCCGTCAATGTCTCGCTGTCGTGCAGCTTCGGCTGCCCCATGGAAGGCGATGTGCCTGAGCAGGTCGTGCTCGACTGGGCGCAGCGCTTCATCGATCTGGGCGTGCAGGGCATCACCTTGTGCGACACCACGGGCATGGCCCATCCGGCGCAGGTGCATGCGCTGGTGACCGCGTTCAAGACCCGCTGGCCGCGGACCACGTTGACCCTGCATTTCCACGACACGCGCGCCATGGCGCTGGCCAATGTGCTTGCGGCCATAGACGCTGGCGCGGACCGCTTCGATGCGTCGGTGGGCGGCATGGGCGGCTGCCCCTACGCGCCCGGCGCAAGCGGCAATGCCTGCACCGAGGAACTGGTGCACGCGCTGCAGCTCATGGGCTATGACACCGGCGTGGATCTGGCGGCACTGACGCAGGTGGCGGCTGCCTTGCCGGCGCAGATCGGCCACGATATTCCAAGTGCGATCGTGAAAGCGGGACCGGTACACCAGTTGCACCCCGCTCCCGCATCGCTGCAAGAAGTTCGCGCACGCGCGCAGGAGCGGCTGCAGGCCGCGGAACCAGGGCTTTGAAGCCCGCATTACAAAAACCCAGGAGACTCCCAATGGCAATGACCCGTAAACAATTCGGCCAGTTCGCACTCGCAACCGGCCTGGCTCTCGCTTTCGCCGGCCCCGCGGCAGCGCGCTCCGACTACCCCAGCAAGCCCATCAACATGGTGGTGCCGGCCGCCGCCGGCGGCACGACCGACCTGGCCGCGCGCATGACGGCCCAGGCCCTGGGCCCGGTGCTGGGGCAATCGATCGTCGTCGAGAACAAGGGCGGCGGCAACGGCAATATCGCTGCGGCCCAGGCCAAGCGCGCCGAAGCCGACGGCTATAACCTGCTGATGCAGTACTCGGGCTTTCATGTGATCTCGCCCCACCTGGGCAAGAGCGCCTGGGAACTGGCCGACTTCGTACCCGTGGCCAACGTGCTGTCCGCACCGCAGATCGTCGTGGTACGCAGCGATCTGCCCGTGAA
The DNA here is from genome assembly GCF_902706035.1 of Pantoea sp. 18069. Taxonomy (GTDB): domain Bacteria; phylum Pseudomonadota; class Gammaproteobacteria; order Burkholderiales; family Burkholderiaceae_C; genus Comamonas. Next base: position 73,148 of record NZ_CACSJA010000019.1, read on the forward strand.
CACCATGCAGGAGCTCGTGGCCTATGCCAAGGCCAATCCGGCAAAACTCAACTACGCATCTTCGGGCAATGGCTCGCTGCAGCATGTGACCGGCGTGCAGCTCGAGCAAGCCGCGGGAATCCGCATGGTGCACGTGCCGTACAAGGGCACGGGCCCGGCATTGCAGGACTTGCTGGGCGGCCAGGTGGACCTGACTTTCGGCACGGCGCCGCCGTTCATGGCCCATATCCAGTCGGGCAAGCTCAAGGTGCTGGCCGTGACCGGCAAGGAGCGACTGCCCAGCCTGGCCAAGGTACCGACCACGGCCGAAACGGGCCTGCCGGGCGTCAACGCGACCTCGTGGTTCGCGCTGTTCGCGCCTGCCAAGACGCCCAATGACATTGTGCGCAAGCTCGAAGCCGATGTGCGCAACATGCTGGGGGATCCCGCGTTTCAGAAGAAGGCGCTGGACCAGGGCGCGACCGCCGACTTCAAGGACAGCAAGGCGCTGGGGGCCATGGTCAAGCACGATTGGGACATGTGGGCCAAGGTGGTCAAGGAAGCCAATATCCAGGCCGAGTGATAGCGGCATACCGCCCAAGCACCGGCAGACGGCGAGGCGCGCGCATGCCGCAGGCCGGGCATGCCAGACCGGAGGATGGATAAGGCAGGCAAGGCATGGCACCGGAGAAGAACGGGGCAGCAGAAGCAAACGGCAACAGCACTCGCTATAGAATGCGATTCATTCGCAACTGCAGCAATATGTTGCCGGGCCGACACCTGCCCTGCCTCTTCTTGCATCCACCCGGCCCGACGCCATGCCTTCCGCCAACCCAAGCCCCCACCATTCGGTGCAGACGCTGTATGCCGAGCACCATGGCTGGCTGCAGGCGTGGCTGCGTCGGCGGCTGGGCTGCAGCCACAGCGCCGCCGACCTGGCGCATGACACCTACCTGCGGGTGCTGCTGCGCCCGCAGGTGCTGCCCACGCTGCGTGAACCCCGGGCCTACCTGACCACGCTGGCAAAGGGCGTGGTGAGCGAGCACTGGCGCCGCCAGGCCCTGGAGCGTGCGTACCTGGAAGCCTTGGCCCTGATCCCCGAGGCACTGGCGCTGTCGCCCGAGGAACGGCTGGAACTGCTGCAGACGCTGGACGAAATCGACGCCATGCTCGATGGCCTGGCCCCCAAGGCACGCGAGGCATTCCTGCTGTCGCAGCTCGAAGGCCTCACCTACACCCAGATTGCCGGCCAACTCGGCATCAGCGAGCGCACGGTCAAGCGCTACATGGCGCAGGGCTTCGAACATTGCCTGGCTCTCGTCGAATGAACACGACACCCTCCATCGACCGCAGCGTGTTGCGCCAGGCCGCCCAGTGGCTGGTGCGCCTGCATTCGGGCGAAGCCGGGCCGCAGGACCATGCGGCCTGCGCCCATTGGCGCAGCCAGCACCCGGCGCACGAGCACGCCTGGCAACGCGCCGAGCGCATGGCGGCGAAGTTCGGCGCCGTGCCCTCCGCCATCGGCGTGCCGGTACTGGGCAGGCCGCAGACCCAGCGCACCAACCGGCGTGCGGCCCTGCGAACGCTGGCGCTGCTGGCAACGGCCGCGCCAACGGCGTGGCTGGGCTGGCGCCATGCACCCTGGCAGGTCTGGACCGCAGACTACAGCACCGCCGTGGGCGAGCGCCGCGAGGTCACCTTGGCCGACGGCAGCACCATCCTGCTCGACACCGCCAGCGCCATCAACATCACGTTCGACAGCCATCAGCGCAAGGTACAGCTGCGCCAGGGCGCCATTCTGGCCACCACCGCAGCTGACACGCAATCTGCCCCTGCGCTGCAGCGGCCGTTTACCGTGCACACCGCGCAGGGCCAGCTGCGGGCGCTGGGCACGCGTTTCAGCGTGCGCCAGGACGGCGATGCGCACCAGCCCGGCCCCATTCATGTGGCGGTCATCGAGGGTGCGGTGGAAGTCACGCCATGGGGTGCGAGCCGCCCGGCGCTGGTACTGCCCGCGGGTCGGCAGACGGTGCTGAGCGCAGAGGGCGCGCAGGCGCCGCAGCCCGTGGACATCGCCGCACAGGGCTGGACCCAGGGCGTCCTGCATGCCGACGGCATGCGCCTGGACGACTTCTGCGCCGAGCTGGCGCGTTACCGGGCCGGCGTGATCCGCTGCGCTCCCGAAGTGGCGCAGTTGCGCATCTCCGGCATGTTCCAGCTGCGCGACACGGACTACGCCTTGACCATGCTGGCCACCACGCTGCCGGTGCAGGTGGTGCTGCGCACCCGGTTCTGGGTCACCGTGGTGCCGGCATAGCAACGGCCACAAGACACAGCGCAAAAAAAGTCCGTAAACCGTGTCCCCTTTTTGCATCTCGTCGGGCAGACCATGGAGCCGTGCTGTGAGTGCGGCAACGACAACAGAGGAAATCCATGGCATTCGAACGTACTCCCCGCACGCGCCCTGCGCGTGCGCTTGATTTTTTTGACCGCCGCCTGCCGAACTGCGCAGCGCCGCTGCAATTGAGCGCCGCGGCGCTGGCGACCCGGGGTCTGTGCCTGGGACTGGCACTTGCCGCGGCCGGCGCTGCCATGGCGCAGCAGGCACCTGCGACGCAAGATCCCGCAAGCGCTGCGCGCACGATTGCGCAGGAAATTCCGCCCGGCCCCCTCAGCGCCGCGCTGCTGCGTTTCGCGGCAGCCGCAGGCATCACCTTGTCGTTCGACCCCGCCCTCACGGACGGCCACACCACCGCGGGCCTGCGAGGCAGCCACACCTTGAGCAGCGGGTTCAGCCAGTTGCTGGCGGGCAGCGGCCTGCAAGCCGTACCCCGCGAAGGCGGCGGCTACACGCTGCGCAAGGCAGCCCAGGCACCGGCCAACACGGCAGCCGCCGAGACCGCCGGCAACTACACGCTGCGCGAAGTGCGTGTCACCGGAAAGCGCGACGGAGAAACAGAAGGCACCGACTCGTACACCACCGAGGCCATCACCATCGGCAAGACGGCGCAGGCCCTGCGCGAACTGCCCCAGTCGGTGTCGGTCGTCACGCGCCAGCGCCTGGACGACCAGAAACTCACCAGCCTGGACGAGGCCGCCGCGCAGGCGGTGGGCATCACCGTCCAGGACACCAACAGCCGGCTGTCGGCCATCTATTCGCGCGGCTTCGAGATCGACAGCGTGCAGCTCGATGGCGGGGCACCGATGTTCGTGGGCCTGGGCTTTTACAGCGGCATCGTGTTCGACCTGGCCGAGTACGACCGAGTGGAACTGATGCGCGGTGCGGCCGGGCTGGTCAACGGCACCGGCAACCCCGGCGGCGCCGTCAACCTGGTGCGCAAGATGCCCACCTCCACGCCCCAGCTCAATGTGCAGCTGTCGGCCGGCCGATGGAACAACTACCGCACGGAGCTGGACGCCTCCGGCCCGCTGGCCTTTGACGGAAAGTTGCGCGGCCGGGTGGTTGCCGCCTACGTGGACCGCAACTACTTCACCGACCGCCGCGCCACACAAAAGCCGCTGCTCTATGGCGTGCTCGAAGCCGATCTGGGCCCGCATGCGGTGTTGGCCGTCGGTGCCCGGGAAGAGCAGACCAAGGAACGCGGCTCCAACACCTCGGTGCCGCGCTACAGCAATGGCGCCGACCTGGGCTTGCCGCGCAATACCGGCCTGACCACCGACTGGGCGCATTTCGACAGCACCTCCAGGGAAGTCTTCGGCAAACTCACCTGGCGGCTGGCCGACCGCTGGACACTGCGGGCCAACGCCACCCACGCCCGGCAAAATTCCACGGGAATCGGCGCACTGGGATTCGGTGCGGTGGACCCGACCACCTTGCAAGGCCACACGTGGATAGGCACGCCCTCGACCAGCTCGAACCAGCAAACCATGCTGGACGTGAACATCAGCGGCGCCTTCGACCTGTTCGGACGCACCCACGAGGCCTTGTTCGGCGCAGACACCCAGGACATGACCAGCCAGTGGCTGGGCTCGGTCTATTCGGTCAATCCGCCGGGGCTGCCCATCGACATCTTCTCCCCCAATCCCGGCTTGTGGGAGCGTCCGGACATGCCCAACTGGGTGCGCGACTACAACCCCAACAGGCAAAAGCAGGTCGGTGCCTACGGCACCTTGCGCATGGAAGTTGCCGACAACACCAAGCTGATCGTGGGCGCGCGCGTCAACCGCTTCAAGTACGACCAGGTCTACCGCGAACGCGTCGATGCCAACGACGACTTCGACTACTCCGCCCCCTGGAGCCTGGCCTCGGCCACCAGCTACAGCGAACCGACGAAAGTCACGCCGTTTGCCGGCCTGATCTACGACATCAACCATGAATGGTCGGCCTATGCGAGCTACGCCGAAATCTACAAGCCCCAGGCCAATCTGAAGGCCGGCCCGAAACCGGGAACGGGCCTGGCCCCCATGCGCGGCTCCAACGCGGAACTGGGGCTCAAGGGCGAACTGCTCAACGGCAAGCTCAACACCGCCCTTGCGCTTTACCGCATCGTGCAGGAAGGCAAGGCAATTCGCGACCCACGCTACGAATTCCAGACCATTCTCTACGCGGGCAGCTGCTGCTACCTGGGGTCAGGCAAGGTCATCAGCCAAGGTCTGGACGTGGAGGTCAATGGCGAAATCGCACGCGGCGTGAATGTCTATGCGGGCTACACCTACAACAACAACCAGGACAAGACCGTCAACGCCGCGTTCAGCACCATCACGCCCAGGCATTCGGTCAAACTCTGGAGCACCTGGCAACTGCCGGATGCAGCTTCGCAGTGGAAGATAGGCGGCGGCGCCACCATTCAGAGCACGCAGTACGTCAAGGGCACGGCGGCCAGCCTGAACACGCAGACCGGTCTCTACAACGGCCCCGCCATTCCCTTCAACTACAGCCAGTCCGGCTATGCGGTCTGGAATGCCATGGTCGAGTACCGCATCGATCCGAAGTGGACCATGACGCTGAACGTCAACAATCTGTTTGACAAGACGTACTACCGCACCGTGGGCAGCTCCGCATCGGGCAATTACTACGGCGAGCCGCGCAACGTGATGGTGACGCTGCGCGGCAAGTTCTGACAGGGCCGCGCCGGGGCCGCATCAGGCCTCGACGCGCAGTTCTGCGCCTATGAGCCGCACCTGCTGCACAAGCGCCTGCCGGTGCGCGTGCGAAAGACAGCCATGCGGATCGCGCAGAACAAAGCCCTGCGCCTCGTCAAAACGCACTTGCGGCCAGACGCAAGCGGGCTGCGGCAGGCGCTGCATGACCGCCGCCAGCGCATTCTCCAGATAGCGCTGCCTGGCCATGGCGCGCAACTCGGGCTTGAAGACCTTGCCCACATTGGTGGTCGGCAGCACGCTCAGGATTTCAACGTATCGGGGACGCGCGGGCGGTTCATCGACATTGCGCGCGGCGAACGCGCGCAACGATTCGACATCCGCCGTCTGCCCCTCCTTGAGCGTCACATAGGCCACAGGCACTTCGCCCGCATGGGGGTCGGGCGCGCCCACCGCGGCGCAGGCCTTGACGGCCGGGTGTCTTTCCAGCGCCTGTTCTATCACCTGCGGATCCACGTTGTGGCCGCTGCGAATGATCAGGTCTTTAGAGCGCCCCTGCAGCTTGAGCAGGCCATCGGCCGACAGCGAACCCAGATCGCCCGAGATCAGCCAGCCGTCCTGGGTGAAGTAGCTGTCTCGTTCTATCGCGCCCAGGTAGCCCGCAAACAGATTCGGCGACTGGAACAGCACCATGCCGACTTCGCCGGGCGCGGCATCACCCGCCGTGAGATTGCCGCTGGCGCCCAGCTTGCCTATGCGGATGCGCGCATGCGGCGTCCTGAAACCCACATGGCCCACGCCCGCATGCACGCCTTGCGGCGTGATCGTCGAAATGCCGGTCATCTCGGTCATGCCCAGGCTTTCGTGCACATGCAGGCCCGTGTGCTGCTTGAAGCGGCGCGCGGTTTCCTCGCTCAGCGGCGCGGCGCCGGTGCGGAAATAGCGTATCGAGGAGATGTCGGCGCCCGCCAGATCGATGTCCGAGAGCATGGACAGCACCGTGGGCACGGCGGACATGACCGTGGGCCGGTGGCGCTCGACCAGCCGCCAGAAATTGGCGATCACGCCCTTGTTGCGAAACAGCTCCGTGGTCGGAATGATGACTTCCGCGCCCGCGGAAAAGCAGGCCAGCGAACCCGGCAGCACGCCGGCCACATGGAACAGCGGATAGCCGTTGATGGTGCGGTCGCCCGAAGTCAGCCCCTGCATCTGCACGCTGGCCCAGGCGGTATAGACCTGGGCGCCATGCGTCTGCGCCGCGAGCTTGGGCGAACCGGTGGTGCCGCCGGTATGGAAATAGGCGGCGACATCGCCCGGCTGGATCACGCGGCCCGAGACCAGCCGGTCCACGGGCTCGCGCGCAATCCGCTCGGCAAAGCCCAGAACGCGTGCGCCTATGCCCGCCGTATCCGGCGCGACACCTGCATGGCTCACATACAGCACATGCTCTATGCCGCAGGCCAGCTGCGCCACCTTGCGCCAGATGCCCGCATCGTCGGCGTCGGCCCAGGCAATCAGCACCTTGGCACGCGTGGCGTTGAGCAGCGACGAAATTTTCTCTGCCGTGAGCAAAGGGTTGATGGGCTGCACGATGGCCGCGGCCTCGCCGCCCCACAGCGCGAAATGGTACTCGGCACAGCCCGGCAGCATGATGGCCACGGTGTCCTGGCTGCCCAGGCCCAGGCGATGCAGCGCATTGGCGGTCTGGTTGATCTTGCCCAGCAACTGCGCGTAGGTATAGCGCTCGGTGTCGGCATAGCCATCGGCGGTCTTGAGAAAAGTCAGCGCCGCGCCTGCGCCATGGCCGCGGGCCGAAGCCTCGAACAGCGCATGGGTGGACTGAGGCGCGATCAATGCAGCCAGCGGCGTCTGCTCTATGGCTTCGATATCCGCGAGACTGCGTATGGGACCTAGGGGTTGAAACATGGACAGAGACTTCAGGAAAGGAACAGCCCGCAGCCGCGCGCAAAGGCCGCGCGGCAATCGCGCAACATGCGGTCTATCAGTTCCTCGCAGGTGGGAACGTCATCGATCAGGCCCACGCACTGGCCCGCGGCGATCACGGCGTCGTCGATGTCGCCCGACTGCAGCGCCGCCTTGCCGCGCTGTCCGGTGACGAGGTGGCGCAAGTCTTCGAACGGGCTGCCGCCAGGGCGGCGCTCTAGCGCCACCACCTCCTGCGTCACGGTGCTTCTGAGCGCGCGCGAGGTGTTGTTCAGGCTGCGCAGCACCAGTTGGGTATCGGTTTCCCTGGCGTTGACCAGCGCCTGCTTGAGCGCATCGTGCACGGGCGATTCGACCGTGGCCAGGAACCGCGTGCCCATGTTCACGCCTTCGGCGCCCAGCGCCAGCGCAGCCGCCATGCCCGCGCCCGTGGCGATGCCGCCCGAGGCAACGACGGGAATGTCGAGCACCTTCACGGCGGCGGGAATCAGCACCAGGCCAGGAACATCGTCCTCGCCCGGATGGCCCGCGCACTCGAAGCCGTCGATAGACACCGCATCGACGCCGATCTTCTGCGCCGAAAGCGCATGCCGCACCGAAGTGCACTTGTGGATCACCTTGACGCCGGCCTGGTGCAGCCGGCCAATGTATTGCCTGGGGTTGTTGCCCGCGGTCTCCACGATGCGTATGCCGCTTTCGAGGATGACGTCGATGAATGCGTCATACGGCGGCTTGTTCTGTGCTGGCAGGAAAGTCAGATTCACCGCGAAAGGCGCGCGCGTGAGCGCCTGGGTGGTGAGAATTTCCTGGCGCAGGTCTTCGGGCGTGGGCTGGGTCAGCGCCGTGAGCACGCCCAGGCCGCCGGCGTTCGATACCGCGGCCACCAGCGGGCTGCGCGCCACCCACTGCATGCCGCCCTGAATGATGGGATAGCGGATGCCGAGCAGCTCTGTGATACGTGTCTTCATGGTGCGGGGGTGTTGTTCGCCATGCGCGGGCGCGGCTGTCCCGCGCCCGCGCATGCGGGCTGATTTTTGTCGGAAGGTGAAACGGTTTACTCGGGAGTCAGCTGGTTGTCCCTGACCACCTTGCCCCAGCCCGTGAAGTCGGACTGCAGCAGCGCCTGCGTCTTCGCCGCAGGGAGGTAGGCGGCAAGCACGCCGATCTGCTCGAAGCGCTGGTTGATCTCGTCGCTGGCCAGGATCTGCCGGGATTCTTCGCTCACGCGGTCGATGATGGCCTGCGGCGTGCTTTTCGGCGCCACCAGGCCGCCCCACGACGATGCCTCGTTGCCGCCAAAGCCCTGCTCGGCCATGGTGGGCACATCGGGCAGCGACTTCACGCGCTGGGGCGTGCCCACGGCCACGGCCTTGAGCCGCCCGCCCTTGATCTGCGGCAGGGCCGTGACCATGTCGGCATAGATCACCGGCACCACGCCACCCAGTGTGTCATTCATCGCGGGTGCGCTGCCCTTGTAGGCCACATGCTGCATATTGGTGAAGCCCTTGGACTTCATCAGCTCCATGCTCAGGTGGCCCGAGCTGCCCGCGCCCGAGCTGGTGTACATCAGCGCCTGCGCACTGGCCTTGGATTGGGCGAACAGCGACTTCAGATCGGTCACGTCGGGCAGCGAGTTCCTGTTGACCGCGATCACGTTGGGCAGGTCGTAGATCTTGGTGACCGGCGCAAAACTGGTCGCGGGATTGAACGTCGCCGTCTTGAAGAAATGCGGCGCGAGGATGGTGGGCGTGACCATCATCATGAACGTGTAGCCATCGGCCGGCGCGCTCACGAACTGGCCCGCCGCGACCGCGCCCGAGGCGCCGGGCTTGTTGTCCACCACGATGGCTTGGCCCAGCCGCTTGCCCAGCGCCTCGGCATAGACACGCGCCGCGGAGTCGGTCGGGCCACCCGCGGGGAACGGCACCACCAGCTTGATGGGCCTGTCGGGCCAGCCCGCGGCCGACGCCTGCAGGCTGGGAAAAGCCATGAGCAGGCCCACGGCGACAAGCGCAGGGGTGCGTAAGAATTTTGAACGTGTGATGGCCATTTTGTCTCCTTGCTTGTGCATTTTTCGTATCCCATTGACTGGGCTTTGGTTCATTGTTGCAAACAAGAGGGTCGTTGACAACGACGGCATCCATGTACATCATGGTCAAGAATATTTGACATGAAAGAACCCCGCCCCGATGGACCTGCAGGCATTGACCATCTTTGTGGAAATCGTCGACGGCGGAAACCTGAGCCAGGCGGCGCGCGCGTTGAACATGTCGCGCGCCAATGTCAGCTACCACGTCGCCCAGCTGGAGAAATCCCTGGACGCCGAGCTGCTGCGCCGCACGCCGCAGGGCATAGAGCTGACCAGCATGGGCCAGCAGGTCTACGCGCATGCGCGCAACATCGTGCACGAGTCTGCGCTGATGCGCGAGGCCGTGAGCGCGAGCGCCAACGAAGAGCAACTGACAGGAAAAATCGGCCTGAGCGCGCCCACCGGTTTCGGGCAACTGGTCATGGGGCCCTGGCTCATAGAGTTCAAGAAGAAGTACCCCGGCATCATTCTGGAAGTGCGGCTGGAGAACTTCATCGACAACCTGGTCAAGGACGGCGTGGACGTCGCCATCCGCGTCACCCAGGAGCCGCCGCCCATGGTCGTGGCGCGGGATCTGGGGCCTGTGCACTATGCCTTGTGCGCATCCGCCGAATGGGCTGCCCAGCACCGTGTGCCGCAAACGCTGACCGAGCTCAGGCGCACGCCCATCATTACCTCGGGCGGGGTCAGCGGCCGGGTGCGCATGACAGCCACTCAGAATGACCAAGAGGAAGAAATCGAATTCGTTCCCACGCTGATGTCACGCAGCTACCCCTTTGTGCTCGATTGCATTCTGAACGGCCTGGGCGTGGGCCTGTTGCCCGACTACATGACACGGCCGCGCATCCAGGCCGGCGAGCTGGTGGCCGTGCTTGCCCAATACCAGTTCAGCATCAACCGCAACCACATGTACCTGATGTACATGCCCAACCGCTACCAGTCGCGCGCCACCATCACCTTTATCGATTTCCTCACGGACAAGATGGGGCTGCTGCGGATGGTGAGGAAATCTGATGGTTAATTGGCCGTGGCTGTTTACCAACGCTCTCAAGAAACAGATTTTTATCAAGTAAATCAATGGCCTGGAAAGCACTCGATTTGAGAAAACAGCGGCGATGAATGGTCTTCTCTCAGAATACCGACCCTTCGACAAGCTTGTATGGTTTGGTCTCCATCAACCAAACTTCAAGAAAGGGCGAGTGTGGAAAACCGTTCGTGGTGAGCCTCGCTCGGCGCGCCCGTCGCACCATGAGCGACCTGCCTTCAATGAAGCAGCAACTCTATTTCTAGCTGTTTTTTTATAATGCATGGCGAGACTTCGTCTCGCTTACCTCGCTCAGTTGGAAGAGCCACTGCGGATGGCTTCCATCGAACGGGCAGAAACCAACTCTATCTTGTCAAACGGAATGACCCGTGCTTTTTTCGATTGCTCATCGAGGATGGCGATGTATGACGGTGAACTGTCTAACAGGAAGCCAGTTGCGATGAGTTCACCATCTCTTTTAAGCTCAACACATGGCTTTTTTGAGGCCGCGCAGCCTTTCCGGTAGTGCTCCAACTCGCTTTCTGCTACCGCTTTGCCCGACGCGTCACCCAGCGCAGCCGGGAGCACCATGAACCCCGCCAAGAAAAACATCGCAGAAAGAATTATAAATAAAAATATAGTCGTGAGAAAAAAATTTCGAAGCAGTCGTTTAAACCATTCGGTTCGCCTCTGAAACCATGCTGACTCCTCCCATATAATACCCATGGGTGAACGGAAAAAAGACACGACAAAACTCAGGATTACAATCGCACCGCCGAACCAAAGCGATTCTTCCACCAACGCAAAGAAAAATCGCAAAAAATGCTCAAAAAGACCGTAGTAACCATTAATTACAAGCCAATCTGTCGGCTTGGGGAACAAATCAGCATCTAAACCCCAGTAGTTAAGATACTGCCTGTGCCGAATGTCTCCTATTAGGCGCAGGGTTACAGTGCTTAATGCAATCAGTGCAGTGAATAAGCTGAGTACTGTGGCTGCACTAAAATACGACTTGGGCGGAGAGGGGAGTAAATTTTCATTTTGTGACATATCATTACTTTAGCTGCAACGACGCCATGAATTCGGACGAGGGCTTTAATGCTCCATGCAGAACTCCATGATTGGCATGCGAAAAAAGGCCAAGTTCAAGCAGCGGGCAAAGCCAAGGCAGTCGGCGCGTTAGGCGCAAGACTGACTGTAAGGTCGTTAGCGGGCCGCTTACTGATGCACGGTGATGAACTGTGGACGCGATGGAGGCACAAGTTCGCGCATACGCGCGACGACCTCTCCAGAGAAGTGTTAGGCGCTAGAAGACCTCGCCCTGCTGCGCCGCCTTGCCCAGCAAAAAGTCGATCAACGTAGCAATCGCCTTGGTCTGGTAGCGCGTGGGCATGTACAGCAGGTACTTGTTCGTTGCCAGGAAGTCCAGGCTGCCCGGCGCGAACGGCAGGCGCACAAGGTCGCCGCGCTGCAGCGGCTCTTGCACCATGTAGTCGGGCACGACGCCCACGCCCAGGCCTTTCAGAATGGCGTCGCGCAGAAAGTAGAAGTTGGCCGACATCAGCCGCGGCTTGATGCGCAGTTCGCCGCTGCCCCCCACCTGGTAGCCGGCCAGGCGCAGCTTCTGGCCCGTGAGGTTCGAGGTGATGAGCGGCACCTGGTGCAGGTCCGCCAGGCTGCGCGGCATGCCATGGGCCTGCACCAGGGCCGGCGCCGCGCAGACCACATAGTGCACCGGCCCCATGTTGCGCGCGACCAGATGGGCCGGCGGTTCGGTCATCACCCGCATGGCGAAATCCACCTCGCCTTCGAGCAGGTCCTCTATGTCGTTGTCGAAGACCACCTCCAGCGTGACGCCCGGGTACAGCTGCATGAATTCCGTGAGCCAGGACGACATCGCCAGCTGGCCATAGCCGCTGGGCACCGAAAGGCGCACCGTGCCCTGCAGGCTCTGGCCCAGGCTGCTCACCGATTCGTTGGCCGCCAGCAGCTCCTGGCGGATCGTGCGGCCGTGTTCATACAGCTTCCAGCCCAGTTCGGTGGGCTCGATCTGGCGCGTGGTGCGCCGCAGCAGTTGCTGGTCGAGCTCGCGCTCGAACTGGTTGAGCCGCTGGCTCACGCTGGCCCGGCTCACGCCCAGGCGCGCCGCGGCCTTGCTGAGATTGCCCGCGTCGATGATGTCCACCAGCAGGGACAGAGTGACCAAATTCATTGTCAAATTCTCAGATACACAATGTTCAATTTTTATCACAATTGCTAAATTTTCTAAACATATCAAAATACGCACCTGATTGGGGCGCGATTGCGCGCGCCGTCGAATAGAGGGGTCTTTGTGCCTCGTTGTTGATTTGTTGGACAAGGCCCTTCTTCCATGAGCGCTTCTTTTCCCATCCAGCCGCTGGCTGGTCTGCGTGTTCTCGATCTTTCGCGCGTGCTCGCCGGGCCCATGTGCGCCATGTCGCTCGCCGACCTGGGCGCCGACGTGATCAAGGTCGAGCACCCGAGCCGCGGTGATGACACGCGCGACTGGGGCGTGCGCGTGGGCAGCCGCAACACCTCGTACTTCAACAGCGCCAACCGCAACAAGCGCTCGATCAGCCTGGACCTGCAGTCGCCCAAGGGCCAGGAGATCGCGCTGCAACTGGCCGCGAAAAGCGACGTGGTGATACAGAACTTCAAGGTCGGCGGCGCCGAAAAGCTGGGCCTGGGCTACGAGCAGCTCAGCGCCCTCAACCCGCGCCTCGTGTATTGCTCGATTTCAGGCTATTCGCGCACCGGCGCGGAAGCCAGGCGCCCGGGCTACGACCTGGTGGTGCAAGGCGAAGCCGGCCTGATGGCCATGAACGGCGACGAAGGCCAGGGCCCGCTCAAATTCGGCGTGGCCGCGGTGGACATGTTCACCGGCATGTATTCGGCCCAGGCCATCCTCGCCGCGCTGTACGAGCGCCACACCACCGGCCAGGGACGCCATGTGCAGATGGCGCTCTACGACTGCGGCCTGATGATCACCAGCTACTACGGCATGGAAGCCCTGCTCAAGGACGGCGACCCACCGAAGTTCGGCAATGCCCACCCGTCCATCGTGCCCTACGGCGTGTTCGAAGCCGCCGACGGCCCGCTGGTGATCACCGTGGGCAACAACGGCCAGTTCCAGCGCTTTTGCAGCGAGATCATCGGCCACCCCGAATGGGCGACCGACGAGCGCTTCGCGACCAACACCGCGCGCTCGGCCCACCGCCATATCCTCATGCCGCTGATCCACGAGGCGCTGCGCCAAAAGCCCCGTGCCCAGCTGCTCGCCCAGCTCACGGCCGCGCAGATTCCCTGCGGCGAAGTGCTGGGCCTGCTCGACGCGCTGCAGTCCGAGCGCACGCAGGCCGCCGGCCTGCTGCACCGCTATGACGACACCGAAGCCGGCGCACAAGCCGTGCTCGCTCCCCCTTACGCCATGGATGGCGAACGCCTTCCAGTGCGCATGCCCCCGCCCCACCTGGGCGAACATACCGACGCCGTGCTGAGCGAGCAGTTGGGCATGGCCCCCGAGGCCATTGCTGCACTGCGCGCCAGCAACATCATTTAAGTATTACTTTTTACCGGAGACAAGATATGCAAAAGTCACAAGCTTCCCTCAATCGCCGCCACCTGCTGACCGCTGGCGCCGCCGGCGCGCTGACCCTCGCCACCGGCACCAGCTTCGCCGCCGACCCGGCCTGGCCGAACAAGCTGGTGAAGATCGTTGTTGCCTTCCCGCCCGGCGGCCCCACCGACACCGCAGCGCGCATCGTCGCGCAAAAGCTCGGCGAGCGCCTGGGCCAGACCATGATCGTCGAAAACCGCCCCGGCGCTTCGGGCTCGATCGGCACGGCCGCGTTCATCAAGTCGCCCGCCGATGGCTACAACCTGTCGATGTTCGGCATGCCCGCGCTGCTTGCGCCCCTGCTGTTCAACAACAACGCCTACGACGTGCGCAAGGACTTCCTGCCCGTGGCCACGGTCTATGACCTGCCCATGGCCATCGTCATCAACCCGCGCGTGCTGCCCGACGTGACCAACCTGCAGCAGCTGATCGCCCACGCCAAGGCATCGGAAACGCCGCTGAACTACACCAGCTCGGGCACCGGCAGCTTCGGTCACCTGTCGATGGAGCAGCTCAAGGACCTGGGCGGCTTCCAGATGCAGCACATCCCCTACCGCGGCAGCGCCCCGGCCGTGACCGACCTGATCGGCGGCCAGATTCCCGTGATGTTCGCCGATGTGGTTGCCGCCCTGCCCCACATCCAGGCCGGCAAGCTGCGCGCCATCGCTGGCAGCTCCAACAAGGCCAAGCTGCTGCTGCCGGGCATCAAGTCCGTGGCCGAGCAGGGCTTTGCCGGCTTTGATGCCGACACCTGGGGCGGCCTGGTCGCCCCCCTGGGCACGCCCCGCGCCATCCTGGACCGCCTGAACGCCGAATTGAAGATCATCCTGGCCGACCCCGAACTGCAAAAGAAGCTGATCGGCGCCGGCGCCGTGGCCAGCTACCAGGACTCCGAAACCATGCGCAAGCGCCTGGCGGCCGACTACGCACGTTGGAGCAAGATCGCCAAGGACAAGAACATCTCGGCGATGTAAAGCGAAATGCCCTGCGCCTGCAGGGCATGCACATGACAAAGCCCCGGCGAGCCCTGCTTGCCGGGGCTTTTTTGCGTTTGGCTGCGCAGCAGGCCCCTTTCAGAATCCCGGCAGAGTGAGCGAGAGCGGTTGAATGGCTTTTTCATGTTCGAGCAGCCAGCGCTTGCGCTGCAGCCCGCCGCCATAGCCGGTCAGCGCGGCGTTGCTGCCAATGACGCGATGGCATGGCAGCACGATGCTGACGGGATTCGCGCCGTTGGCCAATCCCACCGCGCGGGTGGCCGAAGGCCGGCCCAGACGCAGCGCGAAATCCCGATAACTGAGCACCTGGCCCGCAGGGATCTCGCGCAACCCCGTCCATACCTGGCGCTGGAAATCGGTTCCACCCAAGGCCACCTGGATGTCGTCTATGCCGTTCAGCTCGCCTTCGAAATAGGCTTGCAGGATGTGACGCGCCGGCGACGCCTGGGTGACATCGCGCAGCGACAGGGCGGCCCCCTTGTACTGGCGCCGCATCAACAGCAGCATGCGCTCCTCATAGTCATGCCAGTCCACGGCACGCACGCACTGCTGTTCGTCGCTGACCAGCAGCATCTGGCCTATCGGGGTGGAGAATTTTTCCAGTTGAAAATTCAGTGCTGCCATGATGCGCCTGCCTCGGGAACGATGAAATGAATGCGCTGGCTGCCCAGCAAGGGATGGGTTGCACCCTTGATGCGGTACATGGCGCCATGGTACGCCGCCTGTCTTCATTGCCCCAGGCGGCGCATGGCCCTGACACGCTGCATGGACACTGCATCGCTGATGCAAGTGATGGCGAATCACCGCATCCATTGTCCGGCCACAGCATGCCATCATTAGGAACTGCGCATCATCACGGATGGATGCAAAGCCGAAATCACTTTCGCAATCCAGGCAAGCGAATGGAAATTCAGGCCTGCCACAGCGAAACGAATCAAGAGAAAAGTGACGATCAAAGTGTCGAAAAATCAGATGGAGCAAGAGGACATCGTCCGCTACTGGCATGCTGTCGAGCTACTACAGCCGCAACCGGCACCCAAGCTCAAGAAGCGCAGCAACATATATGGGGCGTTCCTTCACGACACGCCCATCGCGCGCCCGATTCCTCCCTGGGCACCCGAAAGCATCGCCGGCAAGCAGGAATTGCCCCCCAAACGCGTGTGGAGCCATACGCTCTATGCCCACCTGTACGACAGCCGGCTCATCGCTGACAAGCTCAAGGAGGTTTATGGTGCCGATCAGGGCTATCAGGAGCCACAGTACCGGGAGTCGGCACTGTTCGCCGCGAAGTTCAGCATGGAAGGACTGCTGATCGAGAGAAGTTTCGTTCTCTCCAGCGAGGCCTGGTTTCTCGGTCGTGTACTGGCGGGAAAGGACCTTACCTGCGGATTCGAGGAAGATCAGCGGGCCGCCGCCGAGCAGGCGCAAACGCTGCTCCACGGACAGGTGTCCGGCGATGCCCTGCGTGACCTGACCCTGTGGGTGCTGCAATTTCTCGGCGTGGCGGATTTCTTTGCCCATGTGAAACGCATGTCGCTGCGTTTTCGTTCCCAGCCCGTCAAACCCAATAAGCCCGAGCCGGAAGACGATCCCCTCAACAGCTTTCTGCTCGAGGATCTGACCACCGTCACCAACAGTCTGGGCAAAGGGGTGAGCAGCGAACCGCTGAACCAGTACCTGCGCCGCCACGATCCGCAAAAGCATCTGCATATTGACGCCGACGCCGCTTCGCTGCCGATCATCGACCGACTGATGCCCGGGGCCTATCCTTATGCTTGCTGGCCTTCCGAACGGCACATGGGGCTGGTGCATTCCCAGCAACTGGCCGTAAACACCATCCTGTCCACGCTTGCCGATGGACAGGGGCTGCTCGGAGTCAACGGCCCGCCGGGCACGGGCAAGACCACCCTGCTGCGCGACTTGATCGCCGCCATCGTCACCAACCGGGCCGATGTTCTTGCCACGCTGCGCCGTGCCTCCGACGGCTTCGCCAGCAATGCGCGCGAAGCCGGCAACTATGGCGGCAAGGAGCAGGGAGCCTTCAAGCTCAATCCGGCGCTCTATGGGTTCGAGATCGTGATTGCTTCGAGCAACAACGGCGCCGTGGAGAACGTCACGCTCGAACTGCCCCAGCGCGACAAGATTGACGAAAGCTGGCTGCCCGAGGCCGAGTATTTCGCCGACCTGGGCGAGCTCATCACGACAAAGCCGGCCTGGGGACTGATTTCCGGGGCGCTGGGCAGCAAGGCGCGACGCAGCAAGTTCGTAAAACGCTATTTCTACGGGCAACGTCCCTTCGCCAGCCAGGACAAGGCAGACACGAACGGGGAGGAGAACGGCGACGGAGAACCGGATGAGGACGATGTGGGTGTCGTCGATGCGCTGTTCGCCAACCCGGTCACCACGGCTGAGATGGATGGCGACAAAGCCACGGCGCAGCAGGAGAAAGAGCCGGAAGGCTTGATGGCATGGCTTGGCCGACACAGCGAGCTCAACAAGGAACGCACGCCGGAGCAACGTCAAGCACTATGGCAACAGGCTGTCGCTGACTATGAGGTGGCCAAGGTGCAGGCGCGCGCGGCATGCGCCGATGCCAACCGCCTGCGCGGACTGATGCAGCCCCTGCAAGACACGCGCAAGAAAGTCGCGGAGGCTGTCACAGCAGTGCAGGCGCTGGAACAGCACCTGGCAGACACAGCAGAACAACTGGCTCGACTGGATGCCGAAGAAGGCCAGCGCTCCAATGCCGGGTTCAAACATGCCCTGGACGCACTCCGGCAGCATCAAGTCGGCAAGCCTGGTTTCTGGACCAATATGCTCAGCCTATGGGGGGCTTCGCGCGCCTGGAACACTGCGCTGAAGCGATTGGAGGACGAGCGCGATCAAACCAAGGCCGAGTTTGATCGGGTCGTACGCCTCACCAAGCAGTTAGAGGCCGTCAACCAAAAGCTGGAACAACAGATCGTTGATGCGCACCACCCCCTGCAGCAATGGCGGGCGAAAGATCAGGCCCAGACACAAGAAGTCACAGAACTGGCCAGCGCCTGCCGAGCCGGCCACCTGCTGGCATGGCTGGGCGGCGGGGTCATCGGCCGCGGTGATGCCATCGAACTGGCGGAGCCATGGCGCATCGACGGCTGGCGGCAGGCCCGCGCACGCGTTTTCATTCAGGCGCTGAAGCTGCACCGGACGTTTTTGGAACTGGAAGCCTTCCGGATGCGGTCAAACCTGTTCCTGGTCAACGCGCTGTTGACCGACACCCACTTGCAGGGGTTCTCGCGCGATGCGATCCGCTCGGCCTGGGCCTCGCTGTTCATGGTCGTTCCGGTACTCAGCAGTACCTTCGCCTCGTTCTCCCGCTCGTTCCGCTCATTAGGTCCAAGCGAAATCGGCTGGCTGCTGGTGGATGAAGCCGGGCAGGCGCCTCCCCAGGCGGCGGTCGGCGCCCTATGGCGCTCCCGGCGTGCGCTGCTGGTCGGTGACCCCCTGCAACTCAAGCCCATCGTCACCGTATCCGATGCGGTACTGGAGCACATGCGCACGCACTACCGCGTCGATGCGCATTGGCTTCCCAACCGGCAGTCCGCACAGACCCTGGCGGACCAGGCCACGCCGTGGGGATACATGGCAGGACCGGCTGGCAGCAAGACATGGGTGGGGTTGCCCTTGGCGGTACATCGGCGTTGTGACAGGCCGATGTATGAACTTTCCAACCGTATCGCCTACGACGGCGCCATGGTGTTTGGAACAATTGCACCGCGCGCCGACAAAGAAACGCGTGCCAGTCTGCCAACAGGCTGGATTCACGCCAGTGGACCGTCCGAAGGGAACTGGGTACCGGCCGAAGAAAAAGCGCTGATGGCACTGCTCTCGCTGCTGAGCGAGAACGGAGTGCAGGCCTGCGACATTTCGGTCATCACCCCCTTCAAGGCCGTACAGGAGAATCTCAAGCGCCTGTTAGGCAACAAGATGGTCTGCGGGACCATCCACACCATGCAGGGCAAGGAGGCCCCGGTCGTCATCATGGTGCTGGGCGGCAATACGGAAGATTCGGGCGCGCGCGATTGGGCAGTGTCGGAGCCCAACCTTTTGAACGTGGCGGCAACGCGGGCCAAGCGACGCTTCTACGTGATCGGCGATAGAAGCGACTGGCAGAATCGCTCGCTGTTTTGCGACGTCATGGATCTCCTGCCGCCCCAGCGCATCCCAGAACGCGAAGCAGCACAGCTGCGTTCTTTCCAGAGTGCCTGATTTCACCCCCCTCGAGCACCACCGGCAGCCTGATAGGAACGACCTAGCTGGGAGGAATAGCGGTGGATACCAGCCCACTTCATCATCAGCAGGCGATCAGCCTCCCCCCCCCGGGGCGCTCCAAGCACTCCCCGCTTGAAGCGCCCGGCGCAGCCCCCTACGCCACTCGCCTCTGCCCCGCCAGCCCGCGCACCACGGCCACCAGACGATCGATTTCGTCGAAAGTGTTGTAGAACGCCAGTGAAGGCCGCACCGTGGTCTCCACGCCGAAGCGGCGCAGGATAGGCTGGGCGCAGTGGTGGCCGGTGCGCACGGCGATGCCTTCGTCGTTCAGCGCGTGGCCCACCTCTTCGGTGCTGTAGCCGTCAAGCACGAAGGACATCACGCTGGCCTTGTCGTCGGCCGTGCCGATCAGGCGCACCCCAGGGATGGTGCGCAGCTGCGCCATGCCGTAGACCAGCAGTTCGTGCTCGTAGCGCGCGATGTTCTCTATGCCGATCTTGTTGACGTAGTCGATCGCCGCGCCCAGCCCCACCGCGTCGGCGATGTTGCCGGTGCCGGCTTCGAACTTGTTCGGAATCGGCTGGAACACGGTCTTCTCGAAGGTCACATCGGCAATCATGTTGCCGCCGCCCTGCCAGGGCGGCATGTCCTCGAGCACTTCGCGCCTGCCCCAGACCACGCCTATGCCGGTCGGGCCGAACACCTTGTGGCCGGAGAACACGAAGAAGTCGGCGCCTATGTCCTGCACGTCGACCCGCATGTGCGAAATCGATTGCGCGCCGTCGACCAGGGCCTTCGCGCCCGCGCGGTGGGCGAGTTCGACGATCTGCTTGACGGGCACCACGGTGCCCAGCGCGTTCGATACCTGCGTGACGGCGACGATCTTGGTGCGGTCGTTGAGCAGCTTGCGGTATTCATCGAGCAGCACCTGGCCCGAATCGTCGACCGGGATCACGCGCAGCTTCGCGCCCTTGGCGGCAGCGAGCTGCTGCCAGGGCACGATGTTGGCGTGGTGCTCCAGGTTGCTGACGATGATCTCGTCGCCCTCGCCCACATGCTGGCCGCCCCAGCTCTTGGCCACCAGATTGATGGCCTCGGTCGTGCCGCGCACGAAGATCACTTCATTCACGTCGGGCGCGTTGATGAACTTCCTGACGCGCTCGCGTGCGCCTTCGTAGGCATCGGTGGCGCGCGCCGCGAGTTCGTGCGCCGCGCGGTGGATGTTCGAGTTCTCGTGCGCGTAGAAGTGTGCGATGCGGTCGATCACCGACTGCGGCTTGTGCGTCGTGGCGGCATTGTCGAACCAGACCAGCGGCTTGCCGTTCACGCGCTCCTGCAGGATGGGGAAGTCGCGGCGCACGGCGTTGACATCGAAGGGCTGGCGCTGGCCTTCGGTGGCCAGGGGCGCAGCGCCATGGGGCGACAGCTTGGCCGGCGTGACATAGCCGCTGGGCAGCACCACGGCATCGACGAAGTAGAACTTCGGGTCGGCCGAAGGCGCGGCGGCCTGCTGCACAGGCAGCGCTGCCGGCAGCGAAGGCTGCTCCACAGGCAATGCCGCAGGCACCGACGCCGAAGCCGACGGATGGCCGTAGCCGCTGTTCAGGAAATAAAACGGCGATGCGGCGGCGGCAGACTGCGGCGCCAGCGGCGCATTCACCTGCTGGGGCACGCCCAGCACGGAGCTGCCCGAACGCGGCTCGAAGGCCGGCGCCACGGAATACACCGTATCCGGCACGCCATTGCCTGCGACAGCGTGGGGCAGCAGGGCCGGCGCGCGATTGGCCAGCGAGGGCAGCTGGGTGGGCGATGCGGGCACCAGGTTGGCTCCCGGGATCTGCCCCTGCGCAATGGGCGTGCCCGGCACGCCGGGCCCGAAGCCGGCCGGGCTGGCCAGCGGCGAGCCCGGCGGCGCGATGTTGGACGGGAACTGCGCGCCCGGCACCAGGGCGCTGGCCACGCCCGGGATGGACGACGGCGGCGTGCCCGGCAGAGCGGAGAACATGGCGCTGGCCATGCGCGCGAGGACCTGGGGATCGAACGGTGCCTCGCCCGCCAGCGACGACGGTATGGGTAGTGTGCTCACCGCGGCTTCTTACTTGTAGGTGTCGGGATAGTCGTGGTACTTGCCGATCTCGACATCGTCGAGCACGGCCAGCGCATCGGTGGTGAGCACCGCGAGCGAGCAGTACAGCGAGATCAGGTACGACGCGATCGCGTGGTTGTTGATGCCCATGAAGCGCACCGACAGGCCAGGGCCCTGCTCGCCCGAAAGACCCGGCTGGAACAGTCCGACCACGCCCTGGCGCTTGTCGCCCACGCGCAGCAGCAGGATCTTGCTCTTGCCGTCGGCCACCGGCACCTTGTTCGACGGGATCAGCGGAATGCCGCGCCAGGTGATGAACTGCGAGCCGAACAGGCTCACCGTGGGCGGCGGCGTGCCGCGGCGCGTGGCTTCGCGGCCAAATGCAGCGATGGCCAGCGGGTGGGCCAGGAAGAAGGCAGGCTCTTTCCAGACCTTGGTCAGCAGCTCGTCCAGGTCATCGGGCGTGGGCGCGCCGGTCAGCGGGAAGATGCGCTGCTCGTCGGTCACCTGGGCCAGCAGGCCGTAGTCCGGGTTGTTGATGAGTTCGCTTTCCTGGTTTTCCTTGATCGTCTCGATGGTCAGGCGCAGCTGCTCCTTGATCTGGTCGTGCGGGCTGCTGTACAGGTCGGAGATGCGGGTGTGCACGTCGAGCACGGTGCTGACGGCGTTCAGGAAGTACTCGCGCGGATTCTCTTCGTAATCGACGAAGGTGCGCGGCAGCTGGTTTTCGCTTTCCTTGGCGGTGCAGACCACCTGGATGGACTCGGGATTCTTGACCTTGTTGACGCGGTAGATGCCCGCTTCCACCGGCACCCATTGCAGCAGATGCGTCAGCCAGCGCGGGCTGATGGTCTCGAGTTGCGGGACGGTCTTGGTGGCGTTGGCTAGCTGGCGGGCGGCGTGGTCGCCCAGGGCGGTGGTACCACCGACGGTTGCGGTCATGGAGAACTCCGGGTATCAGGAAAGGAAAGGGACTGGCACGCAGTGTCCGACGACCCGGGGTTTTGCTTCAACAGGCTATAGACGCCAAACGGATGCGCTGCGCCGCGCGCGACTGCTCGAGCTGTTCGCAGTGCGCCAGCAGCCCGGCGCCGTCCACGCCCAGCGCCAGCGCGAGCTTTTGCGCGGTGACGATGGACGGCACCACGCTGCCGCGCTCCACTTCGCCCACGTAGGAACGGTTGAGGTCGGAGCGCTCGGCCAATTGCTCCTGCGACCAGCCACGCGCTTCGCGCAGTTGGCGCACGGCCAGACCGAAATCCTGAACAAAGGCCTTCATGTACTGCCCCGTGGTGCTTTCTGCAGGCTGGCCTGCGTCACGCTGGCACCGGGCGCCACATCGTCCGTGATCCAGACATTGCCGCCTATGGTCGCGCCCCGGCCCAGCGTCACGCGGCCCAGAATCGTCGCGCCCGCGTAGATGACCACGTCGTCTTCCACCACCGGGTGGCGCGGCAAGCCCTTTTTCAGCTGCCCGTCGCTGTCGGTCGGGAAGCGCTTGGCGCCCAGCGTCACCGCCTGGTAGACGCGCACGCGCTCGCCTATCACCGCGGTCTCGCCGATCACGACGCCCGTGCCGTGGTCAATGAAGAAGCTCGCGCCTATCACCGCTCCCGGATGGATGTCTATGCCGGTCTGCGCGTGCGACAGCTCGGCCACGATGCGCGCCAGCAGCGGCAGTCCAAGCTGGTAGAGCGCATGTGCGAGGCGGTGATGGATCATCGCCAGCACGCCCGGGTAGCACAGCAGCACTTCATCGACGCTGCGTGCGGCCGGATCGCCCTGGTAGGCGGCAAGCACATCGGAGTCGAGCAGGCGGCGCAGCGCGGGCAGCGCGTTGGCAAACTGGCGCACGGCCTCGGTGGCCTGGGCCTCGATCTCGTGCGCCGGCACCGACGCATGCCGGGCGTTGAAATTCAGCTCCAGCCGCGCCTGGCCCAGCAGCTCCTGCAGCGCGGCGTCCAGCGTATGGCCCACATAGAAGTCTTCGCTCTCGTGGCGCAGGTCGGTCGGCCCCAGGCGCATGGGAAACAACGCGCCCTTGAGCCCTTCGACAATGCGCCCCAGCGCATCGCGCGACGGAAACTCCCGTCCGCCCGGTTCGCGCGAGCGCTTTTGCAGATCGCGCCATTCGTCACGCACGCCGCGCAGCGCGCGCACGATCTCGCCCACTTCGAAATTCGCCATTCGGCTTCCCCTGTTGGTTCCTGCGATGCTTCGGTTCTGGCGCGGATCAGTCCTGCACCCAGGGCAGTCCATGGAAACGCCAGCCGTCCGAGCCGCCGCGGTGCTGGCTTGCGTCGATCTCGCCCTCGAAGCCTTCGAGCACATTGAACACATGCGTGAAACCCGCCTTGGCGGCCGCCTCGGCGGCGAGCGCCGAGCGCTTGCCGCTGCGGCACAGCAGCAGCACCACCGCCTCCTTGCCGCCGGCCGCTGCCGCCTTGGCTTCGAGTTCGCGCACAAAGCGCGGGTTGCGCGTGAGCGCGGTGCCCGAGGCCCAGGCCACGTGCAGGCTGCCCGGCACATGGCCGACGAACTTGCGCTCCTCGCCCGAACGCACATCGACCAGCAGCGCACTGCCCTGCTGCACCAGTTGCCAGGCGACGGGCGGCGTAACACCGCCGGCATACGACCACCCGGCCTCTGCGGCTTCGGCCTGCGCCTGCTCCAGCGCTGCCGGCACACTGATCTCTTCGACTCCCACTGACATGTCGTCTTCTCCTTGATCTTGCTGTCGCCATTGGTGGCGATAGACCTCAATGTAGGAGCGACACCTTAAAAGACAAACAACTAAAAAATCAATTCTTAACAACTAATTCATCTGTTCCGTCGGTGCGTGGCAATCGTTCACCTATCTGCGCACGGCCCAGGTGACATCGCCGATGGCGCAAGAACGACTCCCCGTCTCGCGGACATCGATGCAGCCATGGGATCGCTGCACACCCGCGCGGGTTGTGCAATCCTTCTTGATGCCTGTGCCCGGGAACGGCGTCAAGTCATCCCCGCTTGCAGCCGGAAAGACGCACCCGGGTGATCCCCCGCAAGAAGCCGCCCTCTGGCGGGGAACAGTTTTTCCCGCAATGTGCCCTGCCGGTAACTCGTCTTGAACAGGCCCCGGTTTTGCAGCTCGGGAACCAGCAGGTCCACGATCGCCTCAAGACTCTCGGGCATCACGGTGCGCACGAGGTTGAAGCCGTCGATATCAGTTTCGCGCACCCAGTGCTCCATCTGGTCGGCCACGTCCACCGCCGAGCCGATGAAGACCGGGGCCCTGGCGCCCGCGGAAGTGAAGTCAACAAGGTCACGCACTTTGGGTGGCTGCGGGATATTACGCGTGAGGTGCTCCACGGTGGACTGGATGGCGTTGGTTTTGGCGAATGGAAGAACATCATCCAGATCCAATGGAGACAGATCCATGCCGGTCCAGCCCGAGACCAGGGCCAGTTGCCCCGCGGTGTCCAGATAGCGGTGGTACTCCGCGCGCAAGTCATGGGCTTGCGCGCCGGTGGGCGCGACGATGACGGTAGCGCCCAGCAAGGCCAGCACGTCATAGGGATCGCGCCCGGCCGCAAGCGCGCACGCGCGCAGCGCCTGTACGGCCCGTGCCGCCGATGCGGGCGTGGGACCATTGATGAAGCAGGCTTCGGCGTGCCGTCCCGCAAAGACCCTGCCGCGCTCGGAAGTGCCGGCCTGGTAGAGCAGCGGCGTGCGCTGGGGCGAGGGCTCGGCCAGTGCCCTGCCATGCACGCGGAAATAGGGACCGTCATGGTCCACTGCGTGTACGCGCTCTGGCCTGGCGAAAATGCCTGCGGCCTTGTCGCGCACCGCCGCCCCTTCTTCCCAGCTGCCTTCCCATAACTTGTAGAGCGCAGCCATGTAGTCTTCGGCGACGTCATAGCGCTCATCGTGGGCACGCAGGGCCTGCTGGCCCAGGCCGCGGGCACCGCTTTCCAGGTAGCCGGTCACGATGTTCCAGCCCAGGCGGCCATTGGTGAGATGGTCGAGCGTGGTGAAGCGCCGGGCAAAGGAAAAGGGATGGTCATTGCTCAGGCTGGCGGTCACGCCGAAGCCTATGTGCTGCGTCACCAGCGCCATCGCGGAGACGAGCATGCTCGGATCCATCTGCGGCGCTTGCGCGCCCGCGGCCAGCGCCGCATCGGCATTGCCTCCATACACGTCATAGATGCCAAAGACATCGGCGATGAAAATCCCATCGAGCAAGCCGCGCTCTGCCGTTCGGGCCATATCGGCCCAATAGGCGAGCTGGTGGTAGTTCACCTGGTTGTCGCGCGGGTGCTTCCACAGGCCTGCCCAATTGTGGGAAGGCGCGGCCATTTGAAAAGTATTGAGGCGCAGCTCGCGCCTGGACTGTCGGCTCATGCCTGTCTGTCACCCGCCACGTTGGCAGCCTGGGCCATCAGACTTGTGCCGCTGTCTTCAGCGCAGCGGTTTCCACCTGCAGGATGTCATTGAAGCGATTGAACGCGCCGCACAGTGCGGTGCGCCAGGTCAGCTCCACGATCTGCTCTTCGCTGAAATGCTGGTGCAGGCGCTCGAAGATTTCGTCGCGCGTGCGGTTCCAGCTCCGGGTCACGGCAATGGCGTACTCCACGACCAGGCGGTCCACATCGTCCAGTTCGGGGTGTTGGGCATAGTCCAGCAGGCCATGAATTCCTTGCTCCGACAGGCCTTCCACCTTCAGCTTGGGCGCGTGGTGATCGACGCAGTATTCGCACTCATTGAGCAGCGAAACGGTCACGATGGCCAGCTCCTGGTAACGCCTGGGCAGCACGCCCTCCTCGCCCAGTTGCAGCAGCAGGCTCCAGATATGCGAGAAGATGGGAAGCCGTTGTGCCATGACGCCGGACTGGTCCGCATAGTCTCCAGCCACCAGCATGCGGTCCCACAGGGGTTGCAGCGCGAGCGGCAGATCGTCACGTGATTTGCGGGTAATTCTGGACATTTTCATGTTCTCCTGGAAGGGGCGCCCAGCCGGTATTCCGGCAGCAGCCCGTTGGGTTTGAAGATCAGCATCGCCAGCAGCACCACGCCCACCAGCGACAGGCGAATGGCGGCCAGTTGCGAGCCATCGAGCCAGGGCACTACACCCGCGAGCATGCGGCTTCCTTCCAGCAGAAGAATCACCGTGAAGCCCGCCACGACCACGCCGGCATTGCTTCCGCGCCCGCCCAGAATGACGGCCATGAAGGCATAGGCCGTCAGGATGCTCGTGAACTGCGTGGGATCGATGTAGGTGTAATAGAAGGCGTGCAGGCTGCCCGCCACGCCCAATATGGCGCCGCCCAGGGCAAACGTCTTGGCGCGCACGCACAGCAGGTTCTTGCCCAGGGCTTCGGCCACGCCGGAGTCTTCTCGCGTGGCGCGCAGCATGCGGCCAAAGGGCGAGCGTGCCAGGCGCTGCAGCACCACGAACACGATGGCCAGCCAGAGCAGACAGAATCCCAGGAAGAATACATCGCGCCAGGCCTGCGGCACCAGCAGGGCAAACGGCCGCGCGATGTTCGGAATCCCCAGCGTGCCACGGGTCAGCCATTCCTCGTAACTGATGAACAGCCGCAGGGATTCGGCAAAACCCAGGGTGACGATGGCCAGGTAGTCTTCACTCAACCGTACCGAGATCAGGCTGACCAGCGCACTCACCGCCGCGGTCACCGCGATCGCCAGCAGCATGGCGGCCAGGGGCGCAACGCCCTGCTTCTCCAGCAGACTGCAGACGTAGGCTCCCAGCATGTAGAAGCCGAACAGGCCGAAATTGACCAGGCCGCCCAGGCCCCACTGCAGGTTCAATGCCAGGCCCGAAAGGGTCGCGATGACCACCAGCACCAGGGTTGCAATCAGGTAACTCGTCATTTGCTCACCCACTTGGCGCCAAACAAGCCGTGCGGACGCAGCAGCAACAGCAACGCCATGACCACAAAGGCCACGATGGTGCGGTAGTTCGGCGCAAGAATCAGCGTCGCCAGTTCCTCCGTCACGCCCAGCAACAGGGCGCCGGCCACTGCGGCCATCGGACTGGCGATGCCGCCAAGAATGGCGGCCGTGAAGACGGGCAGCAGATAGTTCCAGCCCATCTGCGGGTCCACATTCGAATCCAGCCCGATCAGCACACCGGAAAGCGATGCCATGGCAGCCGCCAGCGCCCAGACGGCAGCCCTCACCTTCTTGCGCGAGATGCCGCGCACATCCGCCAGGTCGGGGTTGTCCGCCACGGCCTGCATCGCACGTCCGAGGCGTGTGCAGCGAAAGATCAGCCACACGACGGCCAGCGCCGCGATCACGCACACCAGCGTCGTGAATTGCTCCTGGTTGACGCGCAAGCCCAGCAGGCGCGACGGGCGGGCTATTTCCACGCCAAAGCCGCGCGGCGAATTGCCCGCCACCAGGCGCACGACATTCTCCAGGATCAGGCCCACGCCCATGGATGCCACCAGCAGCGTGACGCCCGAGCGCCCGCGCAAGGGAGAGAACACCAGGAGGTCCAGCAGCAGCGCCAGCCCAATGCTCAGCGCCATGCCCGCGAGCATCGCTGCGGGCAAGGGCCAGTTGAGCGGTACGTTGAAAACGTAGACCAGATATGCGCCCATGGTCACCATGGCACCGATGGCGTAGTTGGCGAATCTGAGCACGCTGAAAACCAAGGCCACCGACAAGGCCGGCAAGGCAATGAGAAGGCCTGACACCAGGCCATTGAAAATTAGCTGCGCCAGCATCAGTGCGCCCCCAGATAAAGACTTTGAAGTTGTCCGTCCGCCAGCAGCTCCTGGCTCGCGGCACGGGCACGCACCTGCCCTGCCACCAGCACCAGTCCCTGGTCGGCAGCATCCAGGCCCAGGCGGGTGTTCTGCTCGATCATGAACAGCGTGACGCCGGTCTGCGCCACCCGCTGCACCACATCGAACAGACGCGATGCGTTCAATGGCGACAGCCCTGCCGAGGGCTCGTCCAGCGCCAGCAGGCGCGGTGAAGGCATGAGTGCTGCGCCCATGGCCACCATCTGTCGCTGACCGCCGCTGAGCAGTCCAGCCGCCACCTTCAGCTTGGGCTCGATTTCAGGGAACAGCGCCAGCACGGCATCGAGCCGCTCACGCAAGGCCTTGGCGCCGCCACGCGCGATGAACTCATGGCCCAGCTTGAGGTTGTCCAGCACCGAGAGGTTGCGAAACACATTGGCCTCCTGCGGCACGTAGCCTATGCCAAGGCGCGCCCGGCCCGGTGCATCGACAGCCGTGATGTCACGGCCTTCCCACAGCACCCGGCCCGATTGCGGGCGGATCAACCCGGTCACCACACGCATCAACGTGGACTTGCCGGAACCGTTGGGCCCCACCACCACCAGGCTGGCGCTGGGCGCCACATCCAGACTCACGCCATGCAGCACGGCGCGCGCGCCATAGCCCGCGACGACCTCTTCGAGGCGAAGTTCACCCGTCATTGCACGCCCCCCAGATACGCCTCGACCACCTGCGCGTTGGCCGCCACCTCGGCAAAGCTGCCATGCGTGAGCACGCTGCCCTGCGCAAGCACATACACCGGGTCGCACAGCGCGGCAATCATGTCCATGTTGTGCTCCACGATCGCAAAGCTCATGCCATCGGCCTGCAGACTGCGAATGAACTGCGCAATCTCGCCCACCAGCACGGGGTTCACCCCGGCGGCGGGTTCATCGAGCAGCACCAGCCGCGGCTTGAGCATCAGGGCGCGGCACAGCTCCAGCAGTTTTTTCTGGCCGCCCGACAGGCTGTCGGCCCGGTCATGCGCCAGGCGCCACAGGCCTACGCGCTCCAGCAGCGACTGGGCATGCACCATGGCCTGCTCTTCGCAGCGGCGAGATGCCGAACTGTTGAGCAACGCATGCCAGAGCTTTTCACCGGGCTGGTCGGCCGCAGCCAGCAGCAGGTTTTCCAGAACGGTGAGCGCACCGAGCTCGCGCGAGATCTGGAACGTGCGGGTCAGCCCGGCCTGGGCGCGGCGGTGCACCGACAAGCGGGTGATGTCACGCCCATCGAATATCACCCTGCCGCCCTGGTGGGCCTGCTGGCCGCCCAGGACGTTGAACAGGGTGGATTTTCCCGCGCCATTGGGCCCGACAATGCCGGTGATACCGCCACGCGCAATGCGCAGGTGGGCACCGTCGAGCGCTACGAATTCGCCGAAACCTACGTTGACATCCTGGACAGTGAGTAAATCATCTGTCTGCAGTGTCATTTGGTGGTTCCCACCAGCTTGCTCACCCCATTGAGCACGCGGTAGTGACCGTAGTCCAGATCCACCTGGTCGCCATTGGGCGCAAAGCGGAAATCGGAAGTCGCGCCCGAGTAACGGAAAGGCTTGCCTTCACGGATGAGCTTCAGACCCTGCACGGGGTCATGCACGTTCGGGCCCTGGGCGTTGACGACGTTGGCAATTTCCTTGGTGAAGTCCACGGCCTTGGCGCTCTTGGCCTTTTCTATGGCCAGCGCCAGCACGTTGATCTCATCGAACACGTTGGCACCAAAGGCCACGATCGTGCCCTCGGGCTGCTGCGTCTGCTTGAGGTAAAGCTTGTAGGCATCACTGTTGCCCACGGGCGTGGCCTGCACATGGTTCACGCCTTCGGCGGCGGCCTTGCCCACGTTCTGCACGAACTTGCCGCCGCTGTCTGCGGCATGGCTGAATGTGTAGAGCTTGCTTTCGTGGCCACTGCGATAGATCTCGCGAACGATTGCGCTGAACTCGGGGATGTAGCTCGGCAGGAAGACGGCGTCCGGCTTCTTGCTGAAGATCTTCTCCACCTCTGCGCGGTACGACGGCTGATTGGGATTGAAGTAGATGGTGTCAATCACCTTGCCGCCCAGCTTCTGGAAGCGCTCGGCAAAGGGCTTGACGGTGCTGAGCGTGAAAGGCGTCTGCAGCACCAGGATGGATGCCGTCTTGGCGCCATCCTTCGCCGCCACATTGGCGAAGGCCTGTCCCCAGTTCTTGCCATTGGTCTGGAAGCGCCAGACCAGGCCCTTGTTGTCGCCTTCGGTCAACTCGTCGGCCGAGCCCACCGGAAGCAAGGCCACATTCTTCTCCAGCGCGACAGGACGCACCGCCAGCGCCACGGCGCTGCTCCAGACCCCGGTGATGGCGACCACGCCATCCACATCAATGAGCTTGCGCGCCGCAGAGACACCGGCAGTCGGCGTCGTTTCATCGTCCGCAACCACGATCTCCAGCTGGCGACCCAGCACACCACCGTTGGCGTTGATATAAGCCGCGGCAGACTTCGCAGCGGTTTCCTCTTCCTTGCCATAAGGGCCACCGCTACCGGTCAGCGGCGCGAGCAAACCAATACGAATAGGCGCCGCTGCCGGGGTGGCGGCATACGCTGCCGCACTGCCCAAAAGACCCACAACCATGCTGACCAAGCTTGCTTTCCCCAATCCGCGCAGACCCATATCCAAATCCTCAAAAATTTGCTCTCCCAAGGCGTCCGCACATCCCGGATGTGCAGCCCAAACTCCCTGGTGCAGCGTTAAGGACGAGATTCTGCGCAGCCCCCTCGCAGATGAGAACTTGGTTTTTCAGCTTTGCAAACACGTCAACCGCATTTGTATCGACGCCTAAAAAGTGCTAGAAGAGAGCAAATAAATGCGTGAATCGCGAAGCTCCTTATCGTTGTACGGGCAGTAGATATGCCCCCAGGCGCGGTCCACGCCAACCATAGGATCGGCATAGGGGGCCTCCATTCTTGGAGGCACCCCTGCCACATCACCCGGCATGCGGATCCGCACCGGGCGGTTCGAGAGCTTGAGGTCAAGACAATCTTGGCACTCCCAGCCGGTCAAAGTACGCAATCGTCAGCACGATCTTGATGACCCCATTGCTGTTGCGCCACCAGCGACGGCCGTTGACCGCCACTTGCTTTGCAACGTCATGCGTCGCCCCCCGCGCCTTGAGTTCCCGGTAGATGGTCCCGCCTCGCTTCCAATGCTTGAGCT
>NZ_CACSJA010000020.1 GCF_902706035.1 Pantoea sp. 18069
TTCTTGTCCTCGGTCACTCACTCTCGTTTGGTCCTTCGCTCTCGCCTTGTGGCCTCAGCGGCCCCGGCTCCAGCTACTACGACCTCTGCTGACTTCTCGCTCCGGCACAGCCGTCGGGCTTTCACCCGCAAGGCGAGATCTCCCCAGGTAAGAACACACACCTTCATCGCACAACCGCCGCATTTACGCCACCTCGCCTTGGTCACAAGAGCTTTGCGGTTCATGGCCCGCTCGCCCTGCTTGGCAGCGCCTTCTATGCGGTTCTTGTTCATCGGCTCGCGATTTACGCTCCACGCTTCCTTCCCACGCTCGGTCGCCCTCACGCAGTTG
Source organism: Pantoea sp. 18069 (assembly GCF_902706035.1). GTDB lineage: Bacteria > Pseudomonadota > Gammaproteobacteria > Burkholderiales > Burkholderiaceae_C > Comamonas. Next base: position 331 of record NZ_CACSJA010000020.1, read on the forward strand.
CGCTTCACTTCACTCACTGTGACCAGCTCGTGGCGGGACTTGCACCCGCAGGCATGCGCCCATGCTGGGCGCACCATGCAAAAAAGCCCGCTATCAAGCGGGCTTTGGTGGTTTCCAGTTCGGTCAGCTCCGGTAACGCGCGATGGAGTGCACTCCCAGTCCAGCTTCCCAGGCCGGCTGCTTCGCTAGTAGCGGCCACTCAGCAGGGAACCAAATCCCGGAGCCACGGTCTTCAGGCCGAGCTGTTTGAGCATCATGTAAGTGGTTGCCACTGACGAGCTGATCACCGGCAAGCCCACCCTGTCCTCAATGGCCTGAATCGAGGCCAGAGACGGCATCTGCACGCAGGCGGAAGCCACCACCACATCGACGCCATCGGTTTTCAGTTTCTTGGTGATTTCAATCGGCGCACGTGGGTCCTGGCGGCCCACTTCGAGATTGTCCGAAATTTCCAGAGAAATGCTGTCCACGACCTCAATGCCTTCGTTTTCGATGTAATCGACAACCATGGCCGTCAGAGGCTTCATATAAGGAGCAAGCAAAGAAATACGGCGCGCGCCCATTGCCTTCAGGCCATCCACCAAAGCGCCGGCACTGGTCACCACCGGCGCCCGTCCACCCACTTGCGCGGTGCGTTCATGGAGCCGGGCCTGGGCCACACGATGGTAGCCGCGTCCCATGCTCATGATCGCCACCAGACAGGCATAACCCAGGACGTCAACACGCGCATCCGCCAATTCGATGGCGCAGCGATCTGAATCGGCATCCATGGCCGCCAGCTCTTCCTTTGTCACCTTCTGCATGCGCATGCGGCTTGAGTGGAAGGTAAACCGTTCCGTTTCAATCGCCTGGCGTGCCAGAAGCATTGCGGGGATTTCTGTCTCCATCGTCGTGTTGGAGCTTGGCACGATCTGCCCAATGCGGAAAATCTTACTCATCTATACGTCACTCCATGGTGATGTTGTTGGCTTTGATCAGTGCGCCCCAGTAGTCAGTTTCCTTTTTGACCAGTTGATCGAGCGCTGCTGCATCGAGAAAACGCGGCTCAATGCCTTGCAGCATTGCACGTTGTTTGACTTCAGGTGTTTCCAGCGCTGCCTTGAGCGACGAGGACAAACGCGCCAACACCTTTGGTGGCGTACCCGCCGGGGCGAACAAGCCCACCCATGCTTCAGGCTCGAAGCCGGGCAAGCCCGCCTCGCCGGTGGTGGGCACATCAGGCAGCATGGGGTGGCGGGTCTTGCTGGTCACTGCCAGCGCCTTGAGCTTGCCGCTTTTGACATGTGGGCCGACAGAGGGAGGCGTACTCATAAACATCTGCACCTGACCGCTCAACACATCCTGCATTGCGGGACCCGATCCCTTGTAGGGCACATGCGTGATTTCCGTCTTGGTCATCTGCGCAAACTGGGCTGTCCCCACATGGGACAACGAGCCACTGCCTTGCGATGCGTAATTCACCGTCCGGGGGTTCTTGCGCAAGTATTCAATGAACTCGGGGAGCGTGTTGGCAGGTACCGAGGGGTGCACAGCAATCACGTTGGTAGCTGCCACAATCAAGCCTACCGGCACAAAGTCACTTTGCGACCAACCTGGCTTTGGGAAAAGTGAGGGATTGCCCACGTGGTACGCGGAGTACGACGACAGCAGCGTGTAGCCATCCTTGGGCGCACGCGCCACCATTTGGTAGGCAATATTGCCGCTCGCACCGCCACGGTTATCCACGATGACGGGCTGCCCCAAAGCGCGAGCCATCACATCGGAAACCAGGCGCGCCGCTGTATCCACCACCCCGCCGGGAGGGTTGGGGACCACAAGAGTCATTGATTTACTGGGAAACTCCTGCGCCAAAGCATTGCCTGTGGCCAAGCTGCCTACAAAAGCGGCCATCACACTGGCTGCCAATAAATTGCGTTTTTTCATGCCGTTGTCTCCATAGGGTTCTTATTGAAAGGCCAGTGCATTCTCCATCAAGCGAAACCAGGTGGAAATCCGCAATTTATTGAGCCATCCTTCACCTGTTGCGAAGGATAATTGCCAGGATGAATCTGAACCGTTTCGACCTCGTCTCCTTGCGCGTGTTCATTGCAGTGATGGAGTCCGGCAGCCTGACGGCGGGTGCCCGCTACATCGGCCTCTCATTGGCTGCGACCAGCAAACGCATTGCAGAGCTGGAGCGCCATTGCGGTGTGATGCTGATGGTTCGAAGCAAGCGCGGGATAGCAGCCACCCCTGCAGGAAAAAGCCTGCTCCAGCACTGCATCGACGTGGTCACGCGCGTCGAACGCCTGGCTTTGTCCATGGACGACTTTCGGGAAGGGGCAACCGGCCAGCTGCGCATCTGGGCCAACACCTCGGCATTTGCCGGGTTCTTGCCGCCACTGCTGGCCACCTACGCCAAGGCCCACCCCGGTGTCTCTGTCAGCCTGGAAGATGCACTCAGCGAAGATGCAGTTTGCGCAATCAACACTGGCGTGTCAGAACTGGCCATCATTGGCGAGAACACCCACTGCGACGGGCTGCACACCATTGTTTGCGATACCGACCAGCTGATGCTGCTGGTCCCGCAGCGCCATGCACTGGCCAGGGAGAAAAGCGTCTCGCTCATCGATGCCCTTGCCTGCGAATTCGTCAGCTTGGCTCACAGCACATCGCTCACACGCCATATCACCAGCCAGGCCAATGACGTCAATCGCCACTTGCGCACGCGTGTGCAGGTGCGCAGTTTCGATGCCATGTGCCACATGGTATCCGTAGGCTTGGGGGTGGCCATCATCCCTCGCACGGCAGCCCTGCCGCATCTGCCTGTGCGGCAACTTCAACTGATCGAACTGGAAGACATGGTGACTGAACGGCACCTTCTGCTCGCCATGCGTGACCCTGAACACCTATCGCGACCAGCGAGCGAATTTTTTGCAATGGCGCAAAAACGGCATGCCGAGCAGTCCCGGGCGGAACGCGACACACTCATTTGAAACGCACAAGGCCATGCATCGCCCAGGATGGGGCCGTCCCCGGAAATTGGCGTGATCACGCAGGCCTTGCTGTCGTATGCACCGCCAATCGAGCAAGCATTCATCTTCGGCTGCGTGGCCAGCGGAACCGACCGCGCCAGCAGCGATATCGACCCGATCCTGATCGAACCAACGCTTGGAGCGAGATACGGGTTTCGAGGGCAAGGTCAAGTGCGCACGCACCCCCAAGAGCGCGGAGGTAGCAACGGGGCTGCTGCAGGACGATCTACCGATCCAGAGGCCATGGCTGACCGCTTGCTACAGGAATGCTTATCCTGCCTCTCAGCATCGTCCTATATGCCATCAGCATGATCGAGAAGGATTAACCCTTGGCGAGGTCAGCAAAATAAACCGCCTAGTCATTCATTCAGTGCGCCTTATCACTGCTGACATTTCTGTTCACCATACCGTGGTGATGCGGTCATGAACGACTAGTGCACGGTTGAGTGTCAAGGCTTGGTGCTTGTTTAAAAACCGCGGCTGAATATGTCGATTTGCAGTGGAATTTTCGGAATCTGGACGCTCATGGACAACGGGGTAATCGAGTTGGCTGAAGCGGTTGAGTAACGCTGCATGGATCTGCAATTCAACCATTTGACCTCAAACGTGTGTGTGGAGCCCTTTGCTGAAGGCTATCTTTCAACACGAAATAATCAACTTATTCATTTATGAGCATACGCATTCTTCTTTCTCTGTCCGTGCTGTCCTTGTCCTTGCTGCAGGCCTGCGGAGGTGACGGCGGCAGCGGTGGTGATGCCGCCCCCGCGGCATTGACCCTGAACGTCCCTGCAGCAGAGGAGCCTGCCGCGGCCGACATCGGCGCGGTCTCCGCCAGGTTCGTAGCCAACGAGAACGCGCGTTCCATCTTGCTCTCAAAGAGCGCGCAGTCCATCGGGTCTGCAGTGCCTACGGAACAGGCTGACAGTGGCGCCATGGTCCGCATAGGGAGCAAGACCCTGTCAGGCGACCACCAGACTGTGGATATCGCCGGCGACGCGCATTTTGCGCTCGGGCGCTGGGTGAAAGGCACGCTCACCAGAGACACTGAAACCGTCACGCTCCAGGGCCAGGACCACGAGTCGTATCACTACATTGTCTACAACCGCCTGGCGGCGCTGCCCCTCGATGGCCAGTTGCAGTGCGAGTCCGTTGCCGCGACCGCGCCGACCGCACTTTCCGATACGCACCAGAAACTCGGCTCGGCAAGCGGCTCCGCCAGTGTTTCGTTCGACCCCAGCGGTGCCGTAATACAAGGAACGATGCAGGTGCACGCAGGCGCACAAAGCGCGTCGGTGGACCTATCCACGGCCATCCAGCATCCGCCAGCCGTGTCCGCCACCGGCCGAATGTTCGCCAACGGCCCCGGTGCGGCAATCGTGCTGGCCAACCTGGGCGACGCAGTACCTGGCTTGGTCGTGGGGTACAGGGCCCAGCTGCCTGGCGGCGACCTCTATCTCGGCGTGGCCCGTTTCACCTGCACTCCCATGTAAATGACAAGCGCCGCGCGCCTTGGAACTGAGAACGTGTTCACGATCTAAGACCAGTGACCACTGGCCTCTCCATTGGGCAAACATGCAAATCAGCGGCCCGGGAGCGAACACGGAACCCCTTGTTCACGCCTGTATGCATGGAAAAAGACCCCCTGCAAATCAAAGCCTTGCAGGGGGTCTTTTCTAGCAGCAGTCAGGCAGCGTCAGACGCGGACTCACTCCCCACGCCATCATCAACAGGCCGTCCGAACCCGCATGGATAAAGGAAATGGCTGTGATCGACATGTCGCTTTTACCGTCAAAAACGCAGATCTTTTGCTGGCGCGGGAGATGAAGCGATTTGCGGGGCGATGACTCTGGCGACACCATCATCAATCAAGCTATCAACATAGCAAAGAGTCGAAGGCGCCACAAATGGATCTGCCTACCTGACTCCGGGGGTCTCAACGCAGCCCGTCCGGCAGGGTTCAGGCAGATGGTTCGGCTGCCGTGTCGGCGATGGAGTCGCTAAACCGGCGAATCGTCAGAGCGCAGCGTTGCTCAATCAAGGCCATGATTCGCTCGACCACTGCATTTCCCGCAAAGCCCAGTCCGGGAGCAGACCGAAGTCCATTCGCTGTGGGCGGCAGTGACTTTGCCAGTTCCAGAATACGTCTTTTGGACTGCGCCTTGGAAAGACCTACGCTTTCCGCGAACTGCTCCCAGTGGCGCGCCTGGACTTCGCTGAACTTGTACTTGCTGCCGATTTTCATCGCCATCTTCGGCGTCAACGTGGGATACACCGCTGTCGACAGCATGTCGTAGAACGGTGCCAAAACGGGGGCCTTGCCGGCGTACAGCAGGGAGAAGTTCTTGGCGTGCGCATCGTGATTGCCGATCAGCGCATTGAAGATCACGCTATCGAACAAACGCAGTATCTGCGGCGCACTGGGGCGCGTTGCACGGCGCACCAGATCGAAGCATTGGGCCAGGTCGGGGCCACCTTCATTTTGGTATTTCATTTCAGGCACCACGCCAAGCGCCTGGCAGAAATCCTCCTGATGAAGACGCTGCCTGTGCCCTGGCGCATCCACCACACGGTCGTAGCGTGCCACCAGCAGAAACGGGCGACCCAATACCGCATGAACTTCCGATTTCGCCGGCTTGAGCTGCATGGCCTCGGCCAGTGCCATGCAAAACCCTTCGTTCGTCACGCTGTCCTCTACGGCGTGGATGGCGGGCTTCAAGATGTGGGAGCTCGGCGTGCCGTTGAGAGGCAGCCCGATGCGGGCACCGTCGAAAACCACGGGTAGTTTGTCCTGGGCACCCGCCAAGGAAAGCCGCAGGCCATCCTTGCCGGCCAGCATGGGGCGGCGCGGCAACTCATCCAGAATGGCAGCGACTTCCTCGTCGCTCAACCATTGAACGTCATGGTTGCGGGTAGGCACAGGCAAGGCCTGCCCCGTCTCAAGAAACGTCACGGCCCCGGCACATTCACCACCGATATGATCCAGCAACGCAAAGTCGTTCTGCCCTGAAACCTGGAATTGCTGCGCTATCAGTCGGCGCATCTGCCCCTCTGGCAAAAGACCGGCAAAGAACGGGCGCGTTTGACGATCATCGAACGGCGGCGCTTGCAGAGGCAGCGAGATGGACAACGCCACGGCGTCCGGCTGCAACAACCAATCGGGCGCATAGCAAAAATTCAGTCGGCCATCGACCAACGCCAAGGTGCCAACACGGTCGGCGAACAACCAGACTCCCAGTTCATGCGCCATGCTCACCACCTTCATGTTGATCGGGCAACCCGCTCAGCTGGATCTCACCACCGAGCGCATCAATGACCCGCAGCACATGTTCCAGCCGCACCGTGGGCTTGCCGGCCTCAAGATCGACGATGAAACGCACACCCACCCCTGCCGCCAAGGCCAACTGAGACTGTGTCAGCTCCAGCTGCTTGCGAGCGGCACGGAGTGCATCGCCGAGTTGTTGGGGTGATCGTATGGATGTCATGGTCTGCCAAGTTTCCCGATCAGGAAATTATCACCTCGAATTCACCTCAGCGTAAGCCATAATTCCCGATCAGGAATATTTCATGTGTTTGAGCCGTAATTTCCCCACATCTTCCCGATTGGGAAATAAAAAATGTAGCGGGTATTGTCGTCAGGCAATGAAGCGCCCCGGGGCGCTCCACTAAATACGGGCGCAGTAGCAGGCGCGAACGTGATCACCAACTGAATGTTTCCTGGTCATGAGCAGCACCGCATGCTCCCTAGCCAGGATCGATGCCCGCCAGGCCGGCTGCTGGAGCCCGTTCGGCAACGATCTGGGTGACCCGGTTGACCGCCTCGGCGATCAAGGCATGCGGCGGGTTCACCGCCACTTCCAGGATCAGTTGCTCCAGGCTCAGCAGCGCGCCCAGGGCAGAGCCGGCGTGAATCGTGGCAATGCCGCCCGGATGACCGGTACCCCACACCTTGATCAGATCCAGCGCCTCGCCGCCACGCACCTCACCGACGATCACGCGATCCGGGCGCAGCCGCATCGTGGCGCGCACCAGCTCGGTCATGGACACGACGCCCGCGCGGGTGCGCAGCGGCACATGGTCATGCGGTGTGGCCGGGGACGTCCCAAAGAAGTTCGATCATCAGCCGTTGTACAACAGGAGAATCCTTGCTCTCAAACACACTGGTAAAAGATCGCATGCTCGAATCCGAGAAACTCAATGCATTGTTTCAACTACTGGAAGAGATGACGCGCCCCAGGGCAAGCATCAAAACATTCACACCAGGAAAAATCGCGCAGTGTCTGGAAAAGTGGTCCATGTATGGTTTTCTCGGGACCATCGTGGTTTTCCTGGTTATGATTGCATGGCAGCGCTACGGAACGACATCTCCGGGGTTCAGGCACATCTTGCTCGGTGTCTATCTGCTCCACCTGGCGCTCTCCCTCACCTACCTGATCACCGTCACCGTAGGTTCTCTTTCCATCCTCTGGCGTCATCGCAAGAAGCCCTTTGCCGCCATGCTGGCCGCATTGAAACGCGATCTCCAGCAAGACGCCGATACGCTCAAGGAACTTTGGACTTTCGACAAGGCAACATTAGCCTATGGTCTGCTTCAGTACCGCCACCGCTGGTCTTCATTCGACGGGCGAATCGCCATGATTTCCGGCGACGTGCGCAAGCTGGGCCTGTTTCCCGCGCTCGCGGCGGTATCAATATCGGCGGCCACGCTGCTCAAAGAGGACAGCAATCTGTATCTGTGGGCACCAGTGATCCTTGCCGCCTGCTTTTACCTGGTGGCATTCGTTGCCCATGCCTCCCGTGAACGCCCGCAGCAGGTCATTGAACTGTTGGAGTACGCCATCCAGCATGCGGACCAGTTCACGTCTAGTGTCCGCGCCGAGTCCAACACCCAAGCACTGCTCTCCGGCAATGGGGAAAAAGGGGCCGAAGCCCCCGAGACTCACAACAAGCCTCTTTCGGCAAACGAGGCCGTTACCTGCCCCGCCACGACGACGTGATCCAGCGTACGTACGTCGATCAGCGCCAGATCTTCCTTAAGTCGCCGAGTCAGCGCTTTGTCCGCACTGCTCGGTTCGGGATTCCCGCTCGGATGGTTGTGCGCCAGGACAGCCGCAGCTGCATTGCAGCGCAATGCTTCCTTGACCACCTCGCGCGGATGGACCGATGCACCATCGATCGTGCCCCGGAACAACTCGACGTCCTCGATCAAACGATGCCGGGTATCCAGGAACAGGACGGCAAACACCTCGTGCTCGAAACCATCCAACTTGGCACGCAGATAGTCCTTGACCATCGTCGGCGAACCAAACTCGGCCCCACGTTGCATCTTCTGGTCGATGACCTGACGAGCAGCCTCCAGGATCTGGTAGGCCGACGCCGGCAGGTACTGGCCCTGGTCGTCACGCACCAACAGCGCAGCATCGGAAGGAATGGAAAGTAGCTACATGATCGTGCTCCGGTTGCACGGGCGGAATTGCCCGGAACCGGCGCCAGCACGGCGCAGCGCATGCAGTCAGGGGTCGCAGACGGTCACGGCCGCAAGCGCCAAAGGCGCGCAGCCCTTGACGGCGAGAACGCCGTGGTACGGTGAAGGGAAACAGCAAGACCGCCTACTCACACCCCAACGAAGGCGTTGACAGGCAAGCGGAGCGCGCAGTTCGGATGCATCACATGTCCGCCCATGCCAGCGACTGCTATAAAAGACCCCGAGGGACATCCTGGCGAATCTGGCAACGGGGCAGACAAATGCTGCAAGCGCCGGCCCATGCGGTACGCACGCATGGCCTACACTGCGCCTACCGTCCCGTCAGATAGCTAAACAGGAATAGTCGATACCAGCTAAGTGGGAGGTCAGCATGGGATGGCGTTTTCGCAAGAGCTTCAGTCCGTTGCCAGGCGTGCGACTCACCTTGTCGCCCAGCGGTATCAGTACCTCGGTCGGCGTTGGCCCACTACGGCTGCACCACGGTAGCCGCGGTCCGTCCGCAACTGTCGGAATTCCTGGCACAGGCGTGTCCTTCCAACAGGATCTGAGCCCACGCACCAACCATCATACCGGCCGGCCCATAGCGACCGATGGTGAGCGTCTCCCGGCGCCCGTTGAGACGGTAATCGTAGCGGAAGGTGACGGTACCGCTGGGCGATACCGTCACGCACATCCCGTCGCGGTCAGAAGCCTTGTAAGTCAATGACTTAGGCTTGAGGTTGCGCAGTGCTGTGTCGGTGAGCATCGAGGTTTTTCCTCCAGTTCTTGACGGCTTTTACCGTCAGGGGCTTGGAGACCTGCTGATGCCCGAAAAACCGCATAGACACAGCGTATCGGGAGGATTTTTACCGTCAAAGACCGATTTGGTCCGGATAGTAAACGGGAGGATCTTAATCCGACCTCCGGTTCTTACCGCCACTTTTACCGCCAACCTGTTCCGCTGGCCGGCGATAGTCACCGATAGTTGCCGCGACGTATTTCTTTCTAAATCAACACGTTACGACAGTTTTTCGATAACTGACGATAGTCCCCGAAGGACGTCAATTCACTCCCACTCAATCGTCGCCGGCGGCTTGGTCGACACATCGTAGGTCACGCGGTTGATTCCGCGCACTTCATTAATGATCCGCCCAGACACCTTCTTCAACAACGCATACGGCAGTTCAGCCCAGTCGGCGGTCATGAAGTCGCTGGTCTGCACGGCGCGCAGGGCCACGACGTAGTCGTAGGTGCGGCCGTCGCCCATCACGCCCACGCTCTTGACGGGCAGGAACACGGTGAAGGCCTGGCTGGTCAGCTCGTACCAGTTCTTGCCCGTGGCGGCGTCGGTGAAGTTGTAGAGTTCTTCGATGAAGATGGCGTCGGCGCGGCGCAGCAGGTCGGCGTATTCCTTCTTGACTTCACCCAGGATGCGAACGCCCAGGCCCGGGCCGGGGAATGGGTGGCGGTAGACCATGTTGCGCGGCAGGCCCAGGGCCACGCCGAGTTCGCGGACTTCGTCCTTGAACAGGTCGCGCAGGGGTTCGAGCAGCTTCAGGCCCAGTTGCTCCGGCAGGCCGCCCACGTTGTGGTGGCTCTTGATGGTCACGGCCTTCTTGCTCTTGGCGCCGCCCGACTCGATCACGTCGGGGTAGATGGTGCCCTGGGCCAGGAAGGTCGCGCCCTTGCTGCCGGCGTTCGCGGCCTTGAGCTTGCCGGCTTCGGCCTTGAAGACGTCGACGAACAGGCGGCCGATGATCTTGCGCTTTTGCTCGGGTTCGGACACGCCGGCGAGCTCGCCCAGGAACAGCTCGGCGGCATCGACGCGCACCACCTTGGCGTGCAGCTTGCCTTCGAACATTTCCATGACCATGTCGCCTTCGTTCAGGCGCAGCAGGCCGTGATCGACGAACACGCAGGTCAGCTGGTCACCGATCGCGCGGTGGATCAGCGCCGCGGCGACCGACGAATCGACGCCGCCCGACAGGCCCAAAATGACTTCTTCGTCACCGACCTGCTCGCGGATCCTGGCGACGGCTTCCTCGATGTAGTCGCCCATGATCCAGTCCGGCGACGCAGCGCAGATGTCGCGCACGAAGCGGTTGAGCATGGCCTGGCCCTGCACGGTGTGCGTGACTTCGGGGTGGAACTGCACGGCGTAGTAGCGGCGCGTTTCGTCGGCCATGCCGGCGATGGGGCAGGACGGCGTCGAGCACATGACCTTGAAGCCTTCGGGCAGCTGGGTCACCTTGTCGCCGTGGCTCATCCAGACCTTGAGCATGCCGTGGCCTTCGGCCGTGGCGAAGTCCTCGATGCCCTTGAGCAGCTCGGTCTGGCCATGGGCGCGGACTTCGGCGTAGCCGAATTCGCGGTTGTTCGAGCCTTCGACCTTGCCGCCCAGCTGCGTGGCCATGGTCTGCATGCCGTAGCAGATGCCCAGCACGGGAATGCCCAGCTCGAACACGGCGTCGGGCGCGCGGTCGTCGACTTCGTAGACGCTGGCGTGGCTGCCCGAAAGAATCACTCCCTTGAGCTTGCCGTCGGCGGCGAACTCGCGCACCCAGTCGCTGCTCACATCGCAAGGATGGACTTCGCAGTAGACATGGGCTTCGCGCACGCGGCGCGCAATCAGCTGGGTGACTTGGGAGCCGAAGTCGAGGATGAGGATCTTGTCGTGTTGCATGGTCTGGAAAATGGCAAGGCCCGACCGGCCTGCCTGCGCAGCGGATCGGGCCATTAGGTGGCGATCAACCGATTTTAGTCGGCGCGATAGTTGGGCGCTTCTTTCGTAATTTGCACGTCATGGACGTGGCTTTCACGGATGCCGGCCGTCGTGATCTCGACAAATTCAGCCTGGTTGTTCATCTGCTCGATGCTGGCGCAGCCGCAGTAGCCCATCGCCGCGCGCACGCCACCAGCCATCTGGTAGACGATGGAGACCATGGAGCCCTTGTAGGGCACGCGGCCTTCGATGCCTTCGGGAACCAGCTTGTCGGCGTTCGGGTTGCCGGTCGACGATTCCTGGAAGTAGCGGTCGGCCGAGCCCTGCTGCATCGCGCCGATCGAGCCCATGCCGCGGTAGCTCTTGTACGAGCGGCCCTGGTACAGGATGACTTCACCCGGCGCTTCTTCGGTGCCGGCGAACATGCCGCCCATCATGATGGTCGAGGCGCCGGCCGCGAGGGCCTTGGCGATGTCGCCCGAGAAGCGCACGCCGCCGTCAGCGATCAGCGGCACGCCCGTGCCCAGCAGGGCCGTGGCCACGCTGTCGATGGCCATGATCTGGGGCACGCCCACACCGGCGACGATGCGCGTGGTGCAGATCGAGCCCGGGCCGATACCGACCTTGACCGCGTCCGCTCCGGCTTCGACCAGGGCCAGCGCAGCCGCGCCCGTGGCGATGTTGCCGCCGACGACGTCGACCTGCGGGTAGTTCTGCTTGACCCAGCGCACGCGCTCGATCACGCCCTGGCTGTGGCCGTGGGCGGTGTCGACGATGATCGCGTCGACGCCGGCCTTGACCAGCAGTTCCACACGCTCTTCGGTGCCTGCGCCCACGCCTACGGCGGCGCCCACGCGCAGCCGGCCGGCGGCATCGCGCGCGGCGTTGGGGAAGGTGGTCTGCTTGTTGATGTCCTTGACGGTGATCAGGCCCTTGAGCTCGAAATCATCGTTGACGACCAGAATGCGTTCGAGCTTGTGCTTGTTGAGCAGCGTCTTGGCTTCGGCGGGCGTCGTGCCGTCTTTTTCGTTGACGGTGATCAGCTTTTCGCGCGGCGTCATGATCTGGCTGACCTTGACGTCGTAACGCGTCTCGAAGCGCACGTCACGGCTGGTCACGATGCCCACGACCTTGCCGCCATCGCAGACCGGGAAACCGGAGATGCCGAGGTTTTCCGACAGTTGCAGCACCTGCAGGACGGTGTGCTCAGGGGTGATGACCACGGGGTCGATCACGACGCCGGATTCGTGGCGCTTGACCTTGTTCACTTCGGCGGCCTGTTCCTGGGCCGTCATGTTCTTGTGGATGATGCCGATACCACCCTCTTGCGCAATGGCGATGGCCAGGCGCGCTTCCGTCACGGTGTCCATCGCGGCGGACACCAGGGGAATGTTCAGGGAAATATTGCGGGAAAAACGTGTCGCGAGAGACGTGTCCTTGGGCAGGATTTGGGAGTAAGCGGGTACCAGCAACACATCGTCGAAGGTCAGTGCTTTACCAAGAAGGCGCATGTGAAAGCTCCAAAAAAACGATTGTACCTGTGCACGCAATTCTTACAGGCGGCGCCTGGTTTTTTGCCGTCCTGGCCTTGGCAGGCTGAATGGGAAGTGCGAAGATTCCACCGATGGTCAGTTCCGCTGCTCCGACCTTCCCTATTCCAGACCCCGCCGCCATGAACGTCTTCACGCTTGCACTGCTCTGCGCGAGCAGCCTTTTCTCCGCCAACGCACTGGCGCAATGGCAGTGGGTCGATGCACAAGGCCGCAAGGTCTACAGCGACCTGCCGCCGCCGGTGCAGGTACCTGTCGAGCGCATCATCAAGCAGCCCGGTATCGCCAAAGCCCCGGCCGCTGCGCAGGCAGCGCCACAGACCGCGAGCCCGGCTGCGGCCCAGCCCGTGCACCGCGGCAGCGGCGTGGACGCGCAATTGCAGGCCAGGAAAACCGCCGAGGAAGCCGAACAGGCCAGGCTTGAACAGGCCCAGGCCGACGCGCAGGAGAAAAAGCGGGCCCAGGCGCGCCAGGACAATTGTGCGCGCGCCAAGGCGGCGCAGGCGGCGTTGACCGATGGCAGGCTGCTCTCACATACCAATGCCCAGGGCGAGCGGGTGTTCATGGACGATGCAGCGCGCGCCGCCGAGCGCCAGCGCGCGCAGAACACGATCACCAGCGACTGCGGCCCGGCCAGCGCGCCGCGCCCTCAATAAGCAGATTCAGTAACCGGCCTTGCCGCCGGGGCGCTGGCGCGAGAACAGCCCCGCACCGCGCGCGCCCTGGCGCGCAAAGCGCTCGCGCCGCGCGACCTTGGGATCGACCAGCAAGGGCCGGTACAGCTCGACCCGGTCGCCGTCACGCAGCAGTTGGCTGCGCTCGGCGCGCCGTCCCCAGATGCCTGCGGCGCAGGCGCTGGCCTCAAGCCCTGCGGCGCGCAGCGCGTCAAGCAGGCAGGCGCCGGGCGGCAGGCGCAGCGACCATTCCTGCACCTGCCCTGCCTCGGAAGAAAACACCACCTCCACGCTGAGTTGCGCGTCGGCGGCCTCCACTTCAGCCATAGACCTGTTCCGCACGCTTGATGAATGCATCGACCATCGAGGCCGCGATGCGGTCGAACACCGGGCCGACCAAGGCGGCCAGCGCGATATTGTCGAAGCCATAGCTCAGGCGCAGCTCCACCTTACAGGCACGCTGCGAGCCGTCGCCCACAGGGTGGAAATACCAGTCGCCTTCGAGGTGCGAGAATGGCCCCTTGACCAGGCGAATGGTCACGCGCCGGCCTTCCTCGTGGGTGTTGCGGGTCACAAAGGATTTCTTCAGCCCGCCCAGCGACATTCCCACTTCCGCCGTCATGCCCTGCGCGTCCTGCTCGAGGATGCGCCCATGGTCGCACCAGGGCAGGAACTCGGCGTAATGGTCCACATCCGTCACCAAGGCATACATTTCTTCGGGGCTGTACCAGATGAGGACGGATTTGTTGACTGTTTTCATGGAAATGGGGCCTGAATAGGGATGCTGCGAAGGCCATCTCAGCATCCAGGGCCGATGGAAACTAGAATCTCTGCAGCGAGACGACAAACCACATTGTAGGGAGACCTTTTATCTCCTGGATTGCGCCGCACTTAATTCATACATGGCCAAAAAAACTGATTCCCCGTCCCGCATTGCCGACAACAAAAAAGCGGCTTACAACTACTTCTTCGAGGAACGCCACGAGGCGGGCATGGTCCTGCACGGCTGGGAAGTCAAGGCCTTGCGCGAAGGCAAGGTCCAGCTGACCGACGGCTACGTGGTCATCAAGGACGGCGAGCTCTACCTGATCGGCTGCCAGATCAACCCGCTGCGCACTGCCTCGACCCATGTGAGCCCCGATGCCGCGCGCACCAAGAAGCTGCTGCTGCACAAGGAAGAGATCAAGCGGCTGATCGGCAAGGTCGAGCAAAAGGGCTATACGCTGGTGCCGCTGAACCTGCACTGGAAGAACGGCCTGGTCAAGGCCGAGATCGCGCTTGCCAAGGGCAAGGGCGAGCACGACAAGCGCGACACCATCAAGGACCGCGAAGGCAAGCGCGAAGTGGAGCGGGCCATGAAGGGGCGCAATCGCTGAGGCCCCGCCTGCGAAGCCGCGTTCAGCGGCCTCATGGCAGGCGAAAACTCAGTCCGCCAGCACAGCCAGGGGATGGGCGTGCGCGGGCCAGGGGCTGGCAAAAAATGCCTGCCACTGCGCGTCCTGGACGTCCTCGATGCGCGCCGGACTCCAGCGCGGCGCATGGTCCTTGTCCACGGCCAGCGCGCGAATGCCTTCGAGGGTTTCGCTCTGGCCGGGGCGCAGGTAAAAGCAGTGGCGCACCATGTCGCGCTCCATGCGCAGGTCGTCGGCCAGGGCCATGGCGCGCGCACGGCGCACCTGCTCGAGCACCACATGCAGCATCAGCGGCGAGCGCTTGCGCAGCAGGGCCGCCGTGGCCTGGGCCCAGTCGCTGCCACCCTCTTCGAGCGCCGCGACGATGGCCGCCACCGTGGGCAAGGCGAAATACTGGTCGATCTCGGCCTGCTGGCCGGCGAAATGCGTGGGCGCCGTGCCCAGTTGCCCATCGATCCATTGCTGCACCGCCGCGCCGTCGGCAAAGTCCTGGGTGGCCAGCGCATCCCACAGCGCGGACAACTGGTCTGACGGCACCAGGCCATCGGCCAGGCCCAGCGCGATCGCATCGCCCGCGGCAATGGTCTCGCCGGTCAGGCCCAGCCATTCGCCCGTGTGACCGGGGCAGCGGCTCAGGAAGTAGCCGCCGCCGACGTCGGGGAACAGGCCGATCGCCGTTTCAGGCATGGCCATTTTCGTGCGCTCGGTCACGATGCGCGCGCTCGCGCCCTGGCTGATGCCCATGCCGCCGCCCATGACGATGCCGTCCATGAAAGCGATATAGGGCTTGGGATAGTGGTGGATCAGGTGGTTGAGCGCGTACTCTTCGGTGAAGAAGTCTTCGAGCTGCGGGTTGCCCGTGCTGCCCGCCTGGTGCAGGAAGCGGATGTCACCGCCCGCGCACAGCGCGCCGAACACGCCTTCCTTGTTGCTGCCGCGCAGCGCCACGGCCAGCACCTGGGGGTCGTCCTGCCATTGCAGCAGCGCGGCCATCAATTCACGCACCATCTCCAGCGACAGCGCATTGAGCGCGCGCGCGCGGTTGAGGGTGATGCAGCCTATGCGGCCCCGCACTTCGGTCAGGACCAGCGCATTTGTCTCCGTCATATTGTGTTCCTCAGATCTACCGATGATTCAGCGCAGCCACGCGGCTGCGCGCCAATCTTCAACCTTAACCGAGGCAACCCCGCTGCCGCTGTCGCAGACGCAAAAAAAGCCGCACAAGGCGGCTTTTTCTGTGAGCGTAATGCAGGGCAAGCGCTCTTCAGCAATCTCAGCGTCCAGCGCGCTTGCGATCGCTTTCCTTCAGGTGGCGCTTGCGCACGCGCACGCTCTTGGGGGTGATTTCGACCAGTTCGTCGTCCTCGATGAATTCCACCGCGTATTCCAGCGACAGGTCGATCGGGGGCGTGACCTTGATCGCGTCTTCCTTGCCGGAGACACGGAAGTTGGTCAGCTGCTTGGTACGCGTGGCGTTCACCACCAGGTCGTTGTCACGGCTGTGGATGCCGATGATCATACCTTCGTACACCGGATCGTTCGCCTTGACGAACATGCGGCCACGGTCGTCGAGCTTGCCCAGGGCGTAGGTGAAGATTTCACCGTCGTCCATGGAGATCAGCACACCGTTCTTGCGGCCGCCGATGTCACCCTTGTGGGGTTCGTAGCTGTCGAAGATGTTGGCGATCAGGCCCGAACCACGTGTCAGGTTCAGGAATTCGTTGGTGAAGCCGATCAGGCCACGCGCGGGAATGCGGTACTCGAGGCGAACGCGGCCACGGCCGTCGGACTCCATGTTGACCAGCTCGCCCTTGCGCTCGCCCAGGGCCTGCATCACGCCGCCCTGATGGGTTTCTTCGACGTCGGCGGTGACCAGCTCGATAGGCTCGTGCTTTTCACCGTTGATGTCGCGGAACACCACGCGCGGCTTGGACACTGCCAGCTCGTAGCCTTCGCGGCGCATTTCTTCGAGCAGAATGGTCAGGTGCAGTTCGCCGCGACCCGACACTTCGAAGATGCCGTCTTCGTCGGTTTCCTTGACGCGCAGGGCCACGTTGGAACGCAGTTCCTTTTGCAGGCGGTCCCAGATCTGGCGGCTGGTCACGAACTTGCCTTCACGACCCGCCAGCGGCGAGTTGTTCACGCAGAAGTTCATGGTCAAGGTCGGTTCGTCGATCTTGAGCATGGGCATGGGCTGGGGATCCAGCGGATCGGTGATGGTTTCACCAATGCCCAGGTTTTCGATGCCGTTGACCAGCACGATTTCGCTGGGGCCGGCTTCGGTGACTTGCACGCGATCGATGCCCTGGAACTTCTGGATCTGGTTGATACGACCCTTGTAGGCCTTGCCTTCGGGGCCGGCCATGATCATGACTTCCTGACCTGCCTTGACGGTGCCCTGGGAGATGCGCGCCACGCCGATACGGCCCACGAAGGTCGAGTAGTCGAGTGCCGACACCTGCATCTGCAGGGGAGCCGTTGCATCGCCCTGGATCGAAGGCACGTGGTTCAGGATGGTGTTGAACAGGGCCGACATGTCGGTGCCCCACTGTTCACCAGGAGCGCCTTCTTCGGTCGACGACCAGCCGTTGATGCCCGAGGCGTAGACCACGGGGAAGTCCAGCTGTTCATCGGTGGCGCCAAGCTTGTCGAACAGGTCGAAAGCGGCGTTGACCACGTAGTCGGGACGCGCACCGGGCTTGTCCACCTTGTTGACCACGACGATGGGGCGCAGGCCCAGGGCCAGGGCCTTCTTGGTCACGAAACGCGTCTGGGGCATGGGGCCCTCTTGCGCGTCGATCAGCAGCACCACGCCGTCGACCATCGACAGGGCGCGCTCGACTTCACCGCCGAAGTCGGCGTGACCGGGCGTGTCGAGAATGTTGATGTGGGTGCCTTCCCAGCTGACGGCACAGTTCTTGGCCAGAATGGTAATGCCGCGCTCGCGCTCGATGGCATTGTTGTCCATGACGGTGTCGACCACCTTTTCATGCTCGGCAAAAGTGCCGGACTGGCGCAGAAGCTGATCGACCATGGTGGTTTTACCGTGGTCAACGTGCGCAATGATCGCGATGTTGCGGATTTGTGTACTCATAAAGTTTCCAAAATGCCGCGGTCTGTTGGGCGCGGCGTGCCTTCCAAAATTTGTTGAATTTCCAAGGGGCTCAGCAGGCGGTCGGGGATGAGCTCCCCGGCCAGCACATGGCCTACTCCCAATAGAGCGTGTGGCTCTGTTCCATAGACGGCCACTGCCGGCGCATCCGGCCAGTCGCCCCGTCGGCGCATGCCCGACAGAAAACGTCCGGCATCGTACTCGGTCAGGGTGACAGGCGTGTGTTCATGCAGCAACATTTGCGGTGGCTGCACATGCAACAGGCGCTGTTCCTCGTCCATGGCTTCGAGCGCTTCGAGCGTGACGCAGCCCGCGAGCCCCAGTCCGCCCGTGTCGGTGCGGCGCAGGAAACGAAGGTGCGCACCACAGCCCAGGGCCTCGCCCACATCCTCACCCAGGGTGCGGATATAGGTGCCTTTGCTGCAGGTCACGACCAGCTTGACGGCCGCAAAGCCGTCCGCGTCTTCGCACAGGCTCACGTCGAGCGCGTGGATAGTGACCGCACGCGCGGGGCGTTCGATCTCTATGCCTTCGCGCGCGTATTCGTAGAGCGCCTTGCCGTCCTTCTTCAGGGCGCTGTGCATGGGCGGGACCTGCGAAATCGGCCCGGAAAACTGACTGGCCACGGCCTGCAGTCGTTCGGGCGTGAGGGCCGCGAGGTCCACGGGCCGCTCGCGCACGATCTCGCCTTCCGCATCCGCGGTCGTCGTGGTCGTGCCCAGGCGGGCAATGGCGATATAGGTCTTGGCCGCTTCAAGCTGCAGCTGGCTGAACTTGGTGGCAGCACCAAAGCACAGCGGCAGAACGCCGCTGGCCAAGGGATCCAGGGTGCCGGTATGACCGGCTTTTTCCGCGCGCAACAACCACTTCACTTTCTGCAAAGCGTCATTGCTGGAAAACCCCAGCGGTTTGTCGAGCAGCAACACCCCATGCACAGGGCGCCGCTGCACCCGTGTGCGAGGCGCGTTCATGCTCAGTCTTCTTTCGCGCGCGAAGAAACTGCCTTGGCGATCAAGGCGTTCATGTCCGAAGCGCGCTCCGTCGTACGGTCGTAGACGAAGTGCAGCGTGGGCACGGTGTGGATATGCAGGCGCTTGAACAGGCCGGCGCGCAGGAAGCCCGCGGCCTGGTTCAGACCTTCGAGCGTCTGATCGGGATCCCCCGTGAGGATGCTGAAGAACACCTTGGCGTGTGCATAGTCAGGAGTGACCTCCACCCCTTGCAGGGTGATCATGCCCACGCGCGGGTCCTTCAGTTCCCGGGCGATCAGCTCCGACAGATCACGCTGGATCTGGTCGGAGACTTTGAAGCTGCGATTGGGCGCAGCGCGTTTCTTGGCAGCCATGGATTACAGCGTCCGTGCGATTTCCTTGATCTCAAAGACTTCCAGCACGTCACCTTCCTTGATGTCGTTGTAGTTCTTGAGCTTGATACCGCACTCGAAGCCTTCCTTGACTTCCTTGACGTCGTCCTTGAGACGCTTGATCGATTCGATCTCGCCAGTGTAGATCACCACGTTTTCGCGCAGCAGGCGGAAGCGTGCATTGCGGGTGACCTGACCGGAGGTGATGTACGAACCGGCAATCGTGCCAATCTTCGTCGCCACGAACACGGTACGGATCTCGGCCATGCCGATGATCTCTTCGCGCTGCTCCGGTGCCAGCATGCCGGACATCGCCGCCTTGAGTTCGTCCACAGCGTCATAAATGATGTTGTAGTAACGGATCTCGACGTCGTTGTTCTCGGCGGTCTTGCGTGCGTTGGCATCAGCGCGCACGTTGAAGCCGATCACGATGGCCTTGGAAGCAATCGCCAGGTTGATGTCGGACTCGCTGATGCCGCCCACGCCGGCATACACCAACTGCACGCGCACTTCCTCGGTCGACAGCTTGAGCAGCGACTGGCCCAGGGCTTCTTGCGAACCCTGCACATCGGCCTTGATGATGATGGGCAAGGTCTGCACCTCGCCCGCCGTCATTTCGGCGAACATGTTTTCCAGCTTGGCGGCCTGTTGCTTGGCCAGCTTGGTGTGGCGGAACTTGCCGGCACGGTAGGTGGCGATTTCACGGGCCCGGCGTTCGTCGCTCAGCACCATGAATTCGTCGCCAGCGGCGGGCACATCCGACAGACCCTGGATTTCGACCGGAATCGAAGGACCGGCGGTCTTGGTGGTCTTGCCGTTTTCGTCGACCATGGCACGCACGCGGCCATAGGTCTGACCGGCCAGCACCACGTCGCCCACCTTGAGCGTACCGGACTGAATCAGCACCGTCGCGACAGGACCGCGGCCCTTGTCGAGCTGGGCTTCGATGACCAGGCCCTTGGCAGCGGCTTCGACCGGAGCGCGCAGCTCCAGCACTTCGGCCTGCAGCAGCACCTGCTCGAGCAGTTCGTCTATGCCCATGCCGGTCTTGGAAGACACGTGCACGAAAGGCGACTCGCCGCCGTACTCTTCAGGCACGACTTCCTGCACAACCAGCTCCTGCTTGACGCGCTCGAAGTTGGCATCGGGCTTGTCCGACTTGGTGATCGCGACCACGATTGGCACCTTCGCCGCCTTGGCGTGCTTGATGGCTTCCTTGGTCTGGGGCATCACGCCGTCGTCGGCTGCAACCACCAGAATCACGATGTCGGTGGCCTGGGCACCACGGGCACGCATGGCCGTGAAGGCCTCGTGACCCGGGGTGTCGAGGAAGGACACCATGCCGCGCTCGGTCTTCACATGGTAGGCACCGATATGCTGGGTAATGCCGCCGGCTTCGCCGCCAGCCACCTTGGAGCGACGGATGTAGTCGAGCAGCGAGGTCTTGCCGTGATCGACGTGACCCATCACGGTCACCACAGGTGCGCGTGGCAGGGCTTCGGCTTCCTGTTGCGAGGTTTCCTCGAAAGTGAACGCTTCCGGGTCATCCAGGGCCGCGACCTTGGCGGTGTGGCCCATTTCCTCGACCACGATCATCGCGGTGTCCTGGTCCAGAGGCTGATTGATGGTGACCATCTGGCCCATCTTCATCAGGATCTTGATCAGTTCGGACGCCTTGACCGACATCTTGTGCGCGAGCTCGGAAACCGTGATGGTTTCGGGCACGTGCACTTCGATCGCACGGAACTCCGCCTGCGCTTGCTGGTGGTGATCGTTGCGATCGTGGCCGCCGCCGCGACGGCTGCCGCCGCGCGGACCACCGCGCCAGTTGCTGCCACCGCCGCCACGGCTCGGGCCGCTGTCGCCACGGGTCTTGATTTCCTTCTTCTTGCCGTCGCCAGCCCAGCTGGACGACAGCTTGGCGGACTTGACTTCCTTGCCGGCGCCGGCCGCAGGCGCGGCAGGGCCGCCGGTGCGGGCCGTGGTCGAGCCAGTGGCAGGCTTGTGCAGCGTGCCCTTCTTGGCGTCGCCCGCAGGCTTGGCCACGACAGCCGGCTTGACCGGCTCTTCGGGCTTCTTGGCCACGAGCACGCGCTTGGGCGCTGCCATCATGGCGCGAATGGCTTCGGCTTCGGCCTGGGCCTTGCGGCGGCGTTCGTCGAGATCCTTCGCCCGGGCTGCTTCTTCCGCAGCGCGCGAGCGCGACTCTTCCTCGGCCTTTTCGCGCGCAGCGGTCTGGGCCGCATTGCGTGCAGCCGCTTCGGCCTTGTATTCGCGCGAGGCTTCGGCCTTCTGCGCAGTCGCCTGGGCAATCTTTGCGGCTTCCTGAGCAGCGTAGGCTACGGCCCGCTCCTCGGCTTCACGCTCCCGGCGTTCGCGCTCTTCGCGCTCACGGCGTTTTTCCACCAGTTCTTCCTCCTGCTGGCTAATCAGCTCCACCTGATGGCGAGCCGCCTCTTCACGCCGCACCAGTTCATCGGATTCGCGTTCAGTGCCGGCCTGCTCCTGGCTGGCCTGTGCTTCGCCTTCGGAACCGGCTTCGCCGCTTTCGTCACGCTTGATGAAGGTGCGCTTCTTGCGCACTTCCACTTGAATGGTGCGGGCCCGGCCAGTGGCATCAGCCTGCTTGATTTCGCTCGTCGACTTTTTCGTCAATGTGATTTTCTTGCGGTCAGCTCCGCCTGTGCCATGACTGGCCTGCAGGTGCGAGAGCAATTTCTGTTTATCGGACTCGGTCAACGCATCGGAAGCCGAGGCCTTGGCAACACCGGCAAAGCTCAGTTGTTGCAACAAGGTTTCGGGCGTTTTTTTGAGTTCAGCAGCAAACTCGGCAACAGTGTTACTCGACATATTCGGTTCGTTCCTCCCTGACCTTACTCTTGCCCAGTGAACCAGTGTTCACGTGCCTTCATGATCAAAGCTTTCGCTTCGTCGGCAGACTGCCCGGTCAGTTCGGTCAGTTCGTCAATGGCCAAATCGGCCAAGTCATCCCGCGTATGCACGCCACCGTCGGCCAACTTGGCCACCAGCTCAGGCGTCAACCCCTCGAGGTCGCGCAGATCCTGCGAAACCGTGTCGACATTTTCCTCGCGTGCGATTTCCATCGTGAGCAAGGCGTCCTTGGCGCGCGCCCGCAGCTCGTTCACGGTGTCTTCGTCGAAGCTTTCGATTTCCAGCATTTCCTGCAGCGGCACATAGGCCACTTCTTCCAGGCTGGCGAAACCTTCTTCGATCAGGATGTCGGCGATTTCCTCGTCGACATCCAGGTTCTCCATGAACAGGCGACGTGCGGTATCCGTCTCGTCGGCCTGTTTTTGCGCAGACTCGGCTGCGTCCATGATGTTGATTTTCCAACCGGTGAGGTCGGAGGCCAGACGTACGTTCTGGCCGCCGCGGCCGATGGCGATGGCGAGGTTTTCCTCGTCAACCACCACGTCCATGGCATGTTTTTCTTCGTCGACCACGATGGACGACACGTTCGCGGGCGCCAGCGCACCGATCACGAACTGCGCCGGGTCTTCGGACCACAGCACGATGTCGACGCGCTCGCCGGCCAACTCATTGGTCACGGCATTGACGCGGGTGCCACGCACGCCGACGCAGGTCCCGATAGGGTCCACGCGCTTGTCATGCGAGATCACGGCGATTTTCGCACGGCTGCCGGGATCGCGTGCGCAGCTCTTGATTTCCAGCAGGCCCTGTTCGATTTCGGGCACTTCATTGCGGAACAGCTCCACCATGAATTCAGGCGCCGAACGCGACAAGATGATGGGAGCGCCGCGCAGCGTCAGGTCCACTTCCATGATCATGGCGCGCACGCGGTCGCCGTTGCGCAGGTTTTCCTTGGGGATCATTTCGCTGCGGCGCAGGCGTCCTTCGACGCGTCCGCCTTCGACGATGATGTCGCCCTTGTCCATGCGCTTGACGGTGCCGGTGAAGATCTTTTCGCCGCGCGCCATGAAGTCGTTGAGCAGCATTTCGCGCTCGGCGTCACGGATCTTCTGCAGGATCACCTGCTTGGCAGCCATGGCACCGATGCGGCCGATGGGCACCGACTCGACTTCTTCTTCGATGTGCTCACCGACTTCGATGTCCGCGACGCGGTCTTGCGCATCCATCAGCATTTCTTCGGCTTCGGGGTTTTGCAGACCGGCGTCGTCAGGCACGACCAGCCAGCGACGGAAGGTGTCGTAATCACCGCTATCACGGTCGATGGCCACGCGGATATCCACTTCGCCCTGGTACAGCTTCTTCGTGGCCTGGGCCAGAGCCAATTCCACGGCACCAAAGACCACATCGCGCTCCACGTTCTTCTCGCGCGAAATGGCCTCTACCAACATCAACAATTCGCGATTCATGCGATGACTCTCCTATTTCAATCACTCCGAAGGGGCACCACCCTGGTGCATCCGCCTGGAACGGTTAACACAACACCGCAAACCTGCAAATTGCCAGATTGTGTTAACCGCTCTCAGCCCCGTACTTATTTGACCTGCAGTGGCACCGCTCATGAAGCGGCTTTATTGGCCCTGCCCTTGAAATCCACCAGCGGCGCAAGGCGTGCCTCGCGCAGCTCATCGAGTGCGAATCCCAATGCCTGCAAAGGCGCGGGCACACGTTTCTTGCTCACGCGCTGACCCGGCTTGACTGCCGGCTCATCGCTCCAGACGATTTGCCAGCCACCGGTCTCGCTGCGCTCGAGCGTGCCCCGGAATTTCTTGCGATTGGCGCTGACCTGACCGGCCGCCGCGGCGCCCATGGGCTCCTTGAGCGTCAGGTCGATCACTTCGCCTTCGAAGCGCACGAAATCCTGCTCGTGGCGCAAGGGCCGGTCGATGCCAGGCGACGAGACTTCCAGGCGCTTGTATTCCGCACCGTCCACCTCGAGCGCAAACTGCAACTGGCGCGTGACTTTTTCACAGTCTTCGACCGTGATGTACTGCTCCGGCAATGCCTGCGTTTCGGGCGTCGGCGGCTGCCAGGGCAAATCGATGGTGACGCGCAGCAATCCTCCTGCGGAGCGCTCGATCTCCACCAAGTCATAACCCAGGCCTGCGACTGTTTGTTCAACGATTTGCTGTAGTGCCACGTGTATTCAATTCCATCTCTGCAAATACAAAAAACCCGATAACCCCCGGAAAACCCATCCGACAGCTTCGAGCTCCAAATGCAACCGACCAAAAAAAACGGGCGGTATGTACCCGCCCGTTTGGTCGTGAGTCCTATATTGTACCCGCAAACCATTGTCAGGGCTCGCAAACGGCACCCAAACGCTGTCTGCGCCGACTCAGGCCAGACGCGCCGCAAGAATGCGATCGCGCAAGGCCTGCGCCTCCATAGATACTGCCCCGGGCGCCGGCCCGGTGCGCTGCAACGATACCAGAAGACGCGACAGAACCGGTAACTGCGGCAGCAGCGGTCCCAGAAAACGTGCGTGCTGCCAGTCGGAAATCAAGAGGCAGGGAAAGGTCTCGATATCGAGATCGCCGGCGACATCTTCACGGTCTTCGATGTCGAGCCAGACGAAACGCGCTTGCGGGTGGCTGGCTGCGAGGTCTTCAAAACCCTGACGATACTGCTGGCATACGCCGCACCACTGCGCGCACAGACACACCACCAGCCAATCCCAATGCTGCACGCCCTTGCGGGGCTCAATCTCCATGCCGACTCCTTCATCTCACTGCCGCCGCTTCTCGCGTGCCCGATAAACCTCGATGGTACCAACCGCTGGCGCCATATTGCCCCAGGATTGTCGGACAAAGGAAGACACGGCGGCGATCTGGGCGTCGCTCAATTGATGGGAAAACGGGGGCATTCCATGCGGCCGCGGATTGCCCTGCGTGGCCGGCGGATACCCGCCCTGCAGCACCATGCGCACCACATTGCTGCCGTCAGGCAGGTTCACCGCACGGTTGCCGGCCAGCGCGATGAAGGCGCCGGGCCGGCCTTCGCCCTGCTCGCCATGGCATTGCGCGCAGTGCTGGGTGTAGACCTTGGCGCCGAGCCGGGCGTCGCCGGCCCGGGCGACCGGCCCGGCCGGTGCCCGGGGTGCGGGCAAGGTCTGCAGATAGGCGGCCATTGCCTGCAAGTCGTCGGTCGACAGATATTGGGTGCTTCTAAACACCACTTCGGCCATGGGCCCGCTCGCGGACGCCGTGGACGATACCCCGGTCCGCAGCAGGCGCACCAGGTCCTGCGCCTCCCCCAGCCCGCCGCCCAGCGCCGGTGCGTACCAATCCTGCAGCGCCATCATGCCGCCGCGCAGCAGGCCCTCCTCGACCGAAGCACCCCAGCTGTTGCGTGCCGAATGGCAGGCCGCGCAGTGGCCCAGGCCCTGCACCAGGTACGCCCCCCGGTTCCACTCGGCCGGCGCATCGGCGCGCGGCTGCCATTCGCCCGCGCGGAAATACCGCGCGCGCCAGACGGCCAGCGCCGCCTGGGTATTGAACGGAAACGTGAGCTGATGCGGCTTCGCGGGCGCATGCACAGGCGCGAGGCTTTGCAGATAGGCGAACAGCGCGTCGGCGTCTTCGCGCAGCACGCGCGTGTACTGCGGATAGGGAAAGGCCGGGTACAGCAGCCGGCCGTCCTGCGAACGGCCATGGTGCAGCGCGCGCCAGAATGCATCGGGCGTCCAGCGGCCCAGACCGGTGTCCGGGTCGGGCGTCAGGTTGGACGCATGGATCACGCCGAAAGGCGTTTGCATCGCCCGCCCGCCCGCATATTCCTTGCCGCCCTGTGCCGTGTGGCAGCCCATGCAGTTGCCCGCGCGCGCCAGATAGGCGCCTTTTTCGAGCATGGCAGCCGAAGCCGGCGCGCCGACCTCGCCCGGGGCGCGGAACAATTGCGGCGAAGAAGCTTCGCCGCGCAGGTTGAGCCAGGCGATGCCGGCCGCCCCCGCCAGCAGCAACCCCGCCAGCGCCAGCAGCCATCGCGTTGATGATTTACGCATTACCGGCCCTCCTGGCGTGCGGTGTTGCCGGCGTCCATTCCCGCACAGGCCATGGGCGCGGGCCGGGGCAGCTGCGCCAGCGGCTTGCCGCCCTGGGGCACGGTCTGCGCGGCCAGCCAGGCCGACACCGCCGCCACTTCCGGCCCCGAGAGCTGGCGCGCGATCAGGGCCATGCAATCGGGCGCCTGCGCATGGCGCTGGCCGGTCTGCCAGGCGCCGAGCTGGCTGTTGAGATAGTCGCGCGACAGGCCCAGCAGGCCGGGCACCGCGGGCAGCACGCCGGTCATCGCCGCGCCATGGCAGGCGATGCACGCGGGCAGGCCGCGCGCTGCGTCGCCCTGCATGACCAGCGCCTGACCCCGGGCCAGCACCTGGGGCGCCGCCTGCGGCCTGAGCGGCGGCGGATACGGCACTTCACGCCGCGCAAAGTAATCTGCCATTTCGCGCAGATAGTCGTCGGTCAGATTGGCAAGCAGATAGGACATCTGCGTGTGGCTGCGCCGGCCGTCGCGAAAATTGAGCATCTGCCGGAACAGGTAGTCAGCGGGCTTGCCCGCGAGCCGCGGGAAATAGCCTTCGGGGCTGGCCCGCCCCTGGTCGCCATGGCAGGCACTGCAGGCCTTGACGCGCCAGGCCATCGAATCGACGTGGGCCTCCTGATCCTGCGCCTTCGCCCCGAGCGCCAGCGTGCCGCTCAGCGCCGCGGCAAGAAGCGCATGGCGGGCGCCGAAAGAACCACGGCGCCCCACACGCCTGCCTGCCCACTTCAAACCAGCCATGGAACGCTCACCTGTCGTGCTTCGAGGCATCCGAATCTACGGCCTTGCCCGCAGTCGGGGTAGAGGGACAACCAGAGGCCATGGCCGGCATGCGTCCGGGCCTATCCTCCTTCGCAGCCGACAGTGCATGCCAGCGCCCGCCTACAAGCGGCGGCGAATGCTCTGGTACATTGGCTTCAGTCCCTCAACCATGGGCATCCGCAGCCAGTTGCGGCGGCCTTTCGGGAGTCGCTCATGTCCGCTGCAGGCCTTCTCCGAACCGGCACCCCGCCGCACCACTGGTTGTTTGCGATGCTGTGCGGCCTGGTGTTCGCCTGTGGCTTGAGTGCCCATACGCACCCCGTGCCCCGGGACATCGCGGTGATCCAGAATTTCGACGCCGCGCGCTATGCGGGCCCGTGGTTCGTGCTGGCGCGCATCGACCATCCCGCGGAGCAAGGCCTGATACAGACCGGCGTGTACTACCGCAGCAACGGCGACGGCTCGCTGGCCATGGTGCAGCGCGGCCTTGATCCCGCGCGCAAGCAGTGGACCAAGCGCGAGAGCCTGGCCCAGCCCGTGGGCGCGGCCCACCAGGGCGCGCTCAAGGTCTCGACCCAGGGCGCCATTTCCAGCGATTACAACGTGGTGGCGCTCGACACCGACTACCGCTGGGCGCTGGTGCTTGGCGCAAACACCGACCGCGCCTGGGTGCTGTCGCGCACTCCGAGCCTGCGCCCCGAGGACCGAAGCGGCCTGCTGCAACAGGCGCGCGCCGCCGGCGTCAACACCGAACAGCTGCTCTGGGTTCCGCAGGAACGCCAGGGAGCCCCCTTGCTGTAGCCTGCACCGGAGTACCCCTGAATGGATTACAAGGACTATTACAAGATCCTCGGCGTCGATCCCGCCGCGAGCGCGCAGGACATCAAGAAAGCCTACCGGCGCCTCGCGCGCAAGCACCATCCCGACCTGAGCAAGGACACGCAGTCCTCAGCCCGCATGGCCGAGCTCAACGAAGCCAACACCGTGCTGTCCGACCCCGAAAAACGCGCGGCCTATGACCAGCTCGGTGCGCAGAGGGCCGCAGGCCATGAGGCGCACGACGGCTTCAGGCCGCCGCCGCACTGGGACGAGGAGCATGCGTTCCACCCGAACGGCGGCACGGACAGCGAAGCCTACAGCGACTTCTTCGACCAGTTGTTCGGCCGCAGCGCCTACGCCCGGCAAACCCATGCGCGCGGCCAGACGCCACCCGACCGCAAGGGACGCGACCACCACGCGGTCATAGAGCTGGACCTCGAAGACAGCTACCGCGGCACCGAGCGCTCACTGCAGGTGCGCAGCGCCACGCTCGATGCGCAGGGCCAGCCGCACGAAAGAACCCGAGAGTTGCAGGTCACCATCCCCAAGGGCGTCAAGGAAGGTCAGCTGATACGCCTGGCCGGCCATGGCAGCCCGGGCCTGGGGCATGGAACGGCCGGCGACCTGCTGCTCGAAGTGCGCTTTCGCCCCGACCCACGCTGGTATGCCAAGGACAAGGACGTCTACCAGCATGTGGCCATCGCGCCCTGGGAAGCCGCCCTGGGCGGGCCGCTCGAAGTGCGCACGCTCGCCGGCACCCTCGAGGTCAATGTGCCCGCGGGCTGGAAAAAAGGCCGCCAGTTGCGCCTGCGCGGCAAGGGCCTGCCGGCCAACCCGCCCGGGGACATGTATCTGCTGCTGGAAATCGCGCTGCCGCCGGCCAGCGACGAAGCCAGCCGCAAGGCCTACGAGGCGTTCTCGCAGGCCTTCCCGAGCTTCAATGCGCGCAATGCCTGAACTTGCCATGAGGAACACGCCATGACTGCCGCCCCCGCCCCTTTCTGCACCCCCTGCGAAGTGCTGGACACGGCAGCGCTCGATCTCGCGCAACTCGCCCATGCCTGCGCCCAGCCCCCGGGCTGGGTGGTGCAGCGCGTGCGCGAAGAGGTGCTGCAGATCGACGACGCCGGCGGTGAAGGCCGCAGCGAATGGCGCTTCAGCAGCCGCACGCTGCTGCGCGCGCGGCGCATTGCCCACCTAGAAACGACATTCGATGCCGACCCGCAGCTCGCGGCGCTCGCGGCCGACCTGATGGAAGAAGTGCAGACGCTGCGCAGGCTGCTGCACGAACGCGGGGAAGAGCGGCGCTGAAAAGCAAAAAAGCCCTTGAAAGGGCTTTTTTTCAGGGAAGCGAAGCCGCAGCTCAGCCGCCTTGGTGCACGCGCTTGCCGGGGTTCTTCTTCGAACGCGTGGAGACGCCACGTTCCTTGCTCACGCGCTGACCGCGGCCAGCCGTGGGCAGGCTATAACCGTTGGGCAGGGGGGGCTGGGGCGTGAACTTGCGGTCGGCTTCGGTAACGATCTTGTTGCCCATGGGACATCCTTCAATGAAAAAAGCGATTTGAAGCCGCTATTAAGCCACAGCCTGGGGCCTGCTTGCACGGTAAAGTCACATGCCGACCCGCGATATCGGTTCGCGCCCCGGGGTCCGTGCGCCCGCAATGCGCGTCTGTCTGACAGCCCAGTCCCACAGCACAGTGGATAAGAAAGGTCTATGCACATACTCTGGAACTATCTCAAGCCCCATGCCCGGCTCGCCTGGCTGGCGCTGCTGCTGGCCGCGATCAGCCAGGTGCTGGCGCTGGTGGACCCGATCATTTTCGGCAAGATCATCGACGGCTATGCGATCAATCCCGGCGACAAGACCGATGCCGAACTGATTTCGGGTGTGCTGCGCCTGCTCGGGCTGGCCGTCGCCGTGGCCATCGGTTCGCGCCTGGCCAAGGCGCTGCAGGAATATGTGACCCGCCTGGTGGTGCAGAAACTCGGCACGCAGCTGTTCAACGACGGCCTGCGCCAGGTGATGCGGCTCAAATACCAGGAATTCGCCGAGATGCGCACCGGCGAAACCTTGTCGCTGCTGCAAAAGGCGCGCGCCGACAGCGAGCGCTTCATCAACACCTTCATCAACACCGTGTTTGCGGCGGTGGTCGGCATCAGCTTTCTGGTCTGGTATTCGGTCACGCGGCATTGGGCGCTGGTGCCGGTGTTCCTGATCGGCGTGCTGGTGCTCGGCGGGCTCACGGGCCTGCTGAGCCGGGAAATCCGCAACCAGCAGCGCTCCATCGTGCGCGAGACCAACCGCAATTCGGGCTTCATCACCGAGTCGCTGCGCAATATCGAACTCATCAAGAGCCTGGGGCTCACCTTCCCCGAAGTGCGCCGCCTGCAGGCCCAGACCGAGAAGATCTTCGCGCTCGAGATGCTCAAGGTCAAGCGCATACGCCTGCTGTCCTTCCTGCAGGGCTCGACGCTGAGCCTGCTCAAGCTGGGCATACTGTTTGCGCTGCTGTGGCTGATCTTTCGCGATGTGCTGAGCACCGGCGAGCTGATCGCCATGCAGTTCATCTCGGTGGCGATCTTCGCGCCGCTGCAGGAGCTGGGCAACATCATCGTTGCCTGGCGCGAGGCCGAGGCGTCGCTGCTGAACTTCGACACGCTGATGAAGAAGCCCGTGGAAAAGCGCCCCGCCAACCCGCAGCGCGTGGGCCTGGTGCAGGACCTGAGTTTCGACCAGGTCGAATTCCAGCACCAGGGCGCCAGCGACAAGGCGCTCGACGGGGTGTCGTTCTCCGCAAAACTCGGCGACACCATCGCCTTTGTCGGCCCGTCGGGCTCGGGCAAGTCGACGCTGGTCAAGCTGCTGGTCGGCCTGTACACGCCGCAGGCCGGCTCCATCGCGTTCAACGGCATACCAACGCAGCAGTTGCGCTACAACGAGGTCCGGCGCCAGATCGGCTTCGTGACCCAGGAAACCCATTTGTTCGCCGGCACGCTGCGCGAGAACATGCTGTTCGTCAAACCCGATGCCACGGACGCGGACATCCTCACGGCGCTGGAGCAGGCGTCCTGCCTGCACTTGCTCGAACGTTCACCGCTGGGCCTGGACACGCCGATCGGCGAGTCCGGCGTGCGCCTGTCGGGCGGCGAAAAGCAGCGCCTGTCGATTGCGCGCGCGCTGGTGCGCAATCCACGGCTGCTGATTTTCGACGAAGCCACGTCGGCGCTCGATTCGCTGACCGAGGAACAGATCACCGCCACCGTGCGCCGCGTGTCGCAGCAGTCGAACCGCATCACGCTGCTGATCGCCCACCGGCTGTCGACCATACTGCATGCCCAGACCATCATGGTGCTCGAGCGCGGCCGCATCGTCGAGTCTGGCAGCCATGCCGAGCTGCTCACGCACAAAGGCCTGTACTACGCGATGTGGCGCCAGCAGATCGGCGAGCGCCCCGCGGGCCGGCCGCTGGGCGCGCTCGCGCCGCAAGCCCCGCCTATGGAGGACTGACACGGGCCGGCGGGCCGCAAACGTCGTCCTTCGCTGACCAGCGCATGCCAGCAAACACCTACATGCTGCCAGCGTGCCACGGGGTAGATTGGTGGTATGGGGCGACCCGGTGCCAATCGCCTGTCCTCGACCCTGCCGCCTTCATCAGGCTTTCGTTGCCCATGCCGTTCAAGGAGTTCTATGCCCCGCCACACCCCACGCCAACTGCCCTCCTTCGATGATCTGCGCAGTCGCCTGGACTACGGCCACCTGCCCGCGTCGGCTCGGCGCACCGGCTCCGCGGTCGCCATCGCGGTGAGTGCGGGCGCCGTGGCCTATCTGGCGTGGATGGCGCTGCGCACGCCTTCGCGGCCGGCATCGGTGCAGCCCGTGGGCCAGTTCGATATCTCGCGCTATCTGGGCCGCTGGTATGAAGTCGCGCGCATAGACCAGCGCTTCGAGAAGGGCCTGGTGCGCACGCGCGCCGAATACAGCCTCGCGCCCAATGGCTGCGTGCAGGTCGTGAACCGCGGGTTCGACCCGCGCCGCAACCGCTGGAAAGAAGCGCGCGGCAAGGCGCAGTTCGTCGGCAGTTCGGACGAAGCCGCGCTCAAGGTGTCCTTTTTCGGACCGTTCTATGCGGGCTACAACGTGGTCGCGCTCGACGAGCAGTACCGCTGGGCAATGATCATAGGCGCGAGCCTCGACGACTTCTGGATTCTTTCGCGCACGCCGGTGCTGCCCAACGGCGTGCGCCAGCACCTGCTGGCCCAGGCCCAGCAGATCGGCATCGATCTGGACCGCATCCTGTGGGTCATGCAGGACGGCGCCAATCCGACTGGAAGCTAGAGCGGCTAACACAACCCTTGAGGCGTCGTTGCGCTGCCTTGCCGTGCTACTCGCACTGTCTGCGGCATCGCGCCTAGCCACAACCGCAAATCTACGATTTGCTGGGTCGTGTTAGCCGCTCTCAATCCAGCCGCGCACGTACCGTCGCCGCGACATCGCGCACCCAGGGCTGGCGCTGCCAGTGCTGCTGCGCGAAGGCGGCGATCTGCGGTGCATGGGCCATGGACGCCGCAATCGAGTCCTGGCCTTGGAGGAACATGCGCCGGTGGCGCGGCGAAATCGAGAACGCCGCGCTGTGCCCTGCCGTGCGCACCTGCTGTGCGGCCACGTCGATTTCAATATCCAGCGGCAAGCCCAGCACTTCCTGCGCTTGCGCCTGTGCGTGAAAGATCCGCGCATCCTCGGCCGACACCATGGCCAGCAGCAGCCGGTTGTTCATCGCATTCGAATAGAAGATCTCGCCGAAGCTCGCCGCCACCACGGCCTTGAAACCGAACTGCTGCATGCCCCAGACCGCATGCTCGCGGCTCGAGCCACAGCCATAGTTGGCGCCCGCGAGCAGCATGTCCACACCCGCAAACCCGGGGCGGTTGAGTACGAATTCCGGGCGCTCCTTCCCCTCGCCGTCAAAGCGCAGGTCGTAGAGAACGCCCTGGTCCAGCCCCGCCTTGTCGATGCCGCGCAGAAACTGCTTGGGCATGATCTGGTCGGTGTCGAGGTTGGCGATGTCCAGGCGCGCGGCGCGGCCGTGGATGACTGCGTGGCCGGCC
This sequence comes from Pantoea sp. 18069, assembly GCF_902706035.1. Taxonomy (GTDB): domain Bacteria; phylum Pseudomonadota; class Gammaproteobacteria; order Burkholderiales; family Burkholderiaceae_C; genus Comamonas. The sequence goes on from NZ_CACSJA010000020.1 coordinate 33,316, forward strand.
TGCGGATTTACTGTGTTCATTGCATTTCCTTCCATGCGCGCACGTCGGTGATGTGACCGGCGAGCGCAGCGGCCGCGGCCATTGCCGGGCTCATCAAATGGGTGATCGCGCCGCGCCCCTGGCGGCCTTCGAAATTGCGGTTGGTCGTCGACGCGCAGCGCTGGCCGGGTGCGAGCACGTCGTCGTTCATCGCCAGGCACATGGAGCAGCCGGGCTGGCGCCATTCGAAGCCTGCGGCCACCAGCCGCGCGGCAATGCCTTCGGCTTCGGCCTGGGCCTTCACGGCGCCCGAACCCGGCACGACCATCGCGCGCACGCCGGGCGCGACGCGCTGGCCGCCGACGATGCGGTCGACTTCGCGCAGGTCTTCGATGCGTGCGTTGGTGCACGAGCCGATGAAGACATGGTCGACGGCCACGCCCAGCAGCGGCTGGCCCGCGACCAGCGCGGTATAGCGCAGCGCCTGCTGCGCGCTGGTGCGCTGCGTGCCCTCGGGCAGGTCCTGCGGATCGGGCACGCAGCCGTCGACGGCCACCGCCTGGTCGGGGCTGGTGCCCCAGGTCACGAAGGGCGCGACCTGGCCGGCATCGAAACGGTGCTCGACATCGAACTGCGCGCCCTCATCGCTGTGCAGACCGGCCCAGTGCGCGCGCGCGGCGCGGCGCATATCGCCGGCGATATCGGGCGCACGTTCGAGCACATAGTCGACCGCCTTGGCATCGGGCGCGATCAGCGCGCCGCGCGCACCGGCTTCGACGGCCATGTTGCACAGCGTGAAGCGCGCCTCGATCGACAGCGCGGCTATCGCCGTGCCGCAGAACTCGACCGCGAAGCCGCGCGCGCCCTGGGCACCGATGCGGCTGATGATCATCAGGATCAGGTCCTTGGCCGTGGTGCCACGCGGCAACCGGCCGTCGACGCGGATGCGCATGTCCTGCGCGAGCCGGTAGACCAGGGTCTGCGTAGCCAGCACATGCTCGACTTCGGACGTGCCTATGCCAAAGCCCAGGGCGCCGAGCGCGCCATAGGTCGTGGTGTGGCTGTCGCCGCAGATCACCACCATGCCGGGGCGGATCATGCCGTGCTCGGGTGCGATCACATGCTCTATGCCCTGCCAGCGGTCGTTGGTGTCGAACAGCGCAATGCCATGGCGCTCGCAGTTGGCGCGCAGATTGCTCGCCTGCAGCGCCGACGCCGTGTCCTGGATCACGCGGTGGCGGACCGGGTGGGTGGGAATGATGTGGCTGACCACCGCCACGTTCTGCCCGGGCATGGGCACGGCGCGCCCGGCCGCATGCAGGCCCGCGAAAGCCTGGGGGCTGGTGTATTCGTTCATCAGATGCAGGTCGCAAAACAGCAGCACGTTCTGTTCGTCGAGCACGGCCACGGCATGGGAGTCGACAAGCTTGCGGTACAGCGTCAACGGACGGGGGTTCATGCGCCTTCTCCTTGCAGAAACGGCAGGGCGGCATCGAGCAATGCCTGCGGCGCCTCCTCCGCGATGTAATGCCCGCAAGGCAGGGGCCCGCCGCGCACGTCGTCGGCCAGCTTCTGCCACTCCTGCAGGGACTGAAAACAGCGGTGGACCACGCCCTGCCCGCCCCACAGCACCAGCAGCGGCATGGCCAGGCGCCTGCCGAGTTCGCGGTCTTCACGCTCGTGCGCCAGGTCGATTCCGGCAGAAGCGCGGTAGTCCTCGCACACGCCATGGGCCGCGCCCGGCAGCGCCAGGCAGCGCATGTACTCGCCCAGCGCGCGCGCATCGAAGGGCGCAAGCCCCGCGCTGCGCCCGCCCATCACGTCACGCACATAGGCCGCGGCATCGGCCTCGATCAGGCGCTCGGGCAGGGGCCCGGGCTGGATCAGAAAGAACCAGTGCCAGTAGGCGCGCGCGAAATCCTCGCTGGTCTGCTCGTACATCGCCAGCGTGGGCGCGATGTCGAGCAGCACCAGCCGCTGCACGGCCTGCGCATGGTCCACCGCCAGCCGGTGGGCCACGCGCGCGCCGCGGTCGTGGGCCAGCACGCTGAAGCGCGCATGGCCCAGCTGCTGCATCAGCCGCAGCAGGTCGCGCGCCATGCGGCGCTTGCTGTAGTTCGCGTGCCCGGCGTCGCCCTGCGGCTTGGACGAGTCGCCATAGCCGCGCAGGTCGGGCACGACCAGCATGAAATGCTGGGCGAGCGTGGGCACGACGCGGTGCCAGATCACGCCGGTCTGCGGATGGCCGTGCACCAGCAGCAGCGCCGGGCCCTGGCCGCCGACCCAGGCATGCAGGTATACGCCATCGTCGACCACCACCTGCCGCGGGTGCAGACCCGCCATCAATGCCGCGGCGTCGGGGTTTGTGTGAGGGGCGGTCATCGTGGTCTCCTGGTGACAGATATGGGGCCTATGATATGCATCAGGAAATTTGGATAAATGGCTTGGTATTTATTTCATTCTTCAGTTAAATTCATCAATTGAGTGAGCATGATCGACGGCTTTTCCGACCTGCGCTTTTTCTCCCTGCTGCTGCGCGAAGGCAGTCTGGCCGCGGCTGCCCAGCAGATGGGGCTGACGCCGCCGGCCATCAGCCGGCGCCTGGCGCTGCTTGAAAAGCGCCTGGGCGTGCGCCTGCTCAACCGCACGACGCGGCGCATCCATCTCACGCCCGAAGGCGAAACCTATCTGCTCGAAGGCGCGCGCATCCTGGCCGAACTCGATGCACTCGAACGCACGGTGGCCGGCGCGCGCTCGCTGCCGCGCGGCCCGCTCAAGATCGCCTGCACGCTGGGCTTTGGCCGCACGCGGCTGGCACCCGCGCTGTCGGCGTTTGCGCGCGCCTACCCGCAAGTGCAGGTGCAGCTGCATCTGACCGAGCGCCCGGTGAACCTGGTGGAGCAGGGCTTCGATGCCGTGGTGCGCTTTGGCGAGCAGCCCGATTCACTGCTGACGGCGCGTCGCTTGCTGCGCAACCGCCGCGTGCTCTGCGCCTCGCCGCGCTATCTCGCGCAGGCGGGCGAGCCGCGGCTGCCGTCGGACCTGCTGGCCCACCGCTGCATCGTGATCCGCGAAAGCGACGAAACCTATGGCAGCTGGCAGCTGCGGCAAGGGCTGGCCCAGGAAACCGTCAAGGTCAACGCCGCGCTGAGCACCAACGACGGCGGCGCGGCGCTGGCCTGGGCACTGGATGACCAGGGCATTTTGCAGCGCTCGATATGGGACATCGAAGCCTTGCTCGTTTCAGGCGAGCTGCGCGAAGTGCTGCCCGGCTGGAAGCTGCCGCCGGCCGACATCTACCTGGTGCATGCAAGCAAGAGCGAGCTCTCGGCCAAGATCCGCGCGCTGTCGGAATTCATGCGCGACTGGTTCGACAAGCCGACTAAAGAGCGGCTAACACCACCCAGCAAATCGAAGATTTGCGGTTGAGGCTAGGCGCGGCCGGCTAGGCGCGTTGCCGCAGACAGTGCGAGTAGCACGGCAAGGCAGCGCAACGACGCCTCAAGGGTGGTGTTAGGCGCACTAAGCCAGCGTCGCCGCGGCCACCAGGCGCTGGGTATAGGGATGGCGCGGCGCATCGAGTACCTGGGAGACGGGCCCGGCCTCGAGCACTTCGCCATCCCTCATGACCATCACGTCGTGGGCCATCGCGCGGATGACTTCGACGTCGTGGGTGATCAGCAGGTAGCTCAGGCCGCGCTCCTTTTGCAGCCGCTGCAGCAGCGCCAGCACCTGCTGCTGCACGGTCACATCAAGCGCGCTCGTGGGTTCGTCGAGCACCAGCAACTGCGGCTGCACGATCAGCGCGCGCGCGATCGCCAGCCGCTGGCGCTGGCCGCCCGAAAACTCATGCGGGTAGCGCTGCAGCAGGCCCGGGTACTGCAGCTCGGTGAGCCCCACGTCGGCCAGGGCCTGCTCCACGCGCTGGCGGCGCTCGACAGCGGCGCTCGCAGGCGCGTGCATGCGCAGGCCTTCGCCGACGATTTCCTCTACCGTGAGGCGCGGCGACAGCGAAGAGAACGGGTCCTGGAACACGACCTGCACGCTGCGGCGCAGCGCCTGGTTGGCCGGGCTGTTGCGCGTGGCCGGCAGATGCCAGGCCTGGCCGTTGATGCGCAGTTGCCCATCGGACGGCAGCAGGCCCAAAATGGCCTGCGCCAGCGTCGACTTGCCCGAGCCCGACTCGCCGACGATGCCCAGCGTGTGGTGCGGCAGCAGGCGCAGGTCCACGCCCTTGACGGCAACGAACTCGCCTTTGCGAAACCAGCCGCGCAGCCCGGGCAAGGGCGTTGCATAGCGCACCTGCAACTGCTGCGTTTCGACCAGGGCCTGGTCGGCGCGCGGCGGCGCCTCGACCACGTCGCGCTGCGGCACGCTGCCGATCAGGCGGCGCGTGTACGCATGCTGCGGGTGGGAGAACACGTCCTGCACAGCGCCCTGCTCGACCAGCAGGCCATGCTCCATGACCGCCGCGCGGTCGGCGAAGCGGCGCACCAGGTTCAGGTCGTGGGTGATCAGCAGCAGCGCCATGCCGGTCTGGCGCTGCAGGTCGCCCAGCAGCTCGAGGATCTGCACGCGCAGCGTGACGTCGAGCGCCGTGGTCGGCTCGTCGGCCAGCAGCAGCTTGGGCGAAGACGCGAGCGCCATCGCGATCATCGCGCGCTGGCGCTGGCCGCCGCTGAGCTGGTGGGCAAACGCGCGCGCGCGCCGCCCGGGCTCGGAAATGCCGGTCGTGGCCAGCAGTTCGACGGCCTGTCTGCCCGCCTGGGCCGCCGACAGCGACTGCTTGAGCTGCAGCACTTCGGCAACCTGGTCGCCCACCGTCATCAGCGGATTCAGCGCCGTCATCGGCTCCTGGAAAATCATCGCCACGTCGCCGCCGCGCACGCCGCGCATTTCGCGCTCGGACAGCGCCAGCAGGTCACGGCCGTCGAACAGCACCTGGCCGCTGATGCGCGCCTCGCCTGCCAGGCGCAGCAGCGACAGCGCGGTCACGGTCTTGCCTGAGCCCGACTCGCCGACCAGCGCCAGCTTTTCGCCGGCGTGCAGCACGAAATTCACGCCATGCACCACCTGCTTGTCGCCAAAGCGCACCTGCAGATCGTGCACCGCCAGCAAGGGCGCGGGAGAAGATCCATTCATGGGTTTCATGCCTTGTCCGATACCTGGGCCTTGCGCGGATCGAGCGCATCGCGCAGCGCGTCGCCCATGAAAGTCAGCAGCAGCAAGGTGCTCACCAGCACGGCAAACGTGCCCAGCGAAATCCACCAGGCGTCTATGCTGTTCTTGCCCTGGCTCAGCAGCTCGCCCAGGCTGGGGGTGCCCGGCGGCACGCCCAGGCCCAGGAAGTCCAGCGACGTCAGCGCGAGGATCGCGGCGCTCATGCGAAACGGCAGGAAGGTGACCACGGGCGTGAGGCTGTTGGGCAGGATGTGGCGCCAGATGATCTGCGCATTGCCCACGCCCAGGGCGCGCGCGGCCTTCACATAGTCGAGCTGGCGGTTGCGCAGGAATTCGGCGCGTACGTAGTCCGACAGCCCCATCCAGCCGAACAGGCTCAGCAGCACCAGCAGCAAGGCGATGCTGGGCGCGAACAGCGCGCTGAAAATGATCAGCAGGTAGAGCTCGGGCATGGACCCCCAGATCTCGATGAGGCGCTGAAAGGCCAGGTCGGTCTTGCCGCCGAAAAAGCCCTGGATCGCGCCCGTGATCACGCCCAGCAGCACGCCGGTGATCGTGAGCGCGAGCGCGAACAGCACGCTCACGCGAAAGCCGTAGATCAGTTGCGCGAGCAGGTCGCGCCCGCGGTCGTCGGTGCCCAGCCAGTTGGCCGCGCTCGGCGGCGACGGGTTGGGCAGCGCGGCAAAATAATTGAGCGACTGCGGGCCGTAGCGGTTGGGCGTGTAGACCGCCCAGTTGCCGGGCTCGGCCAGGCGCTCGGCGATGAACGGATCGAGGTAGTCGGTGGTGGTCTCGAAGTCGCCGCCAAACGTCGTTTCGGGGTAGTCGTTCCACAGCGGCCAGTAGGTCTGGCCCTGGTAATGCACGGCAATGGGCCGGTCGTTGCTCAGCAGCTCCGCGCCCAGGCTCAGCAGCACCATGGCGCAGAAAATGACCAGGCTCCAGTAGCCCAGGCGGTTGCGCTCGAAGCGCTGCCAGGCGCGGCGCGCGGGCGACAGCGAGGGGCTCAACGACGGGGCAGGCGCTGCGGGAGGAAGCGCCTGCCCGGCTTGTACGGGGTCAGTCGAACTTGACACGTGGATCCACCCAGACATAGCAAAGGTCGCTGATCAGCTTGGTCGCCAGGCCGATCAGCGTGAACAGGTACAGGGTTCCGAGCACCACCGGGTAGTCGCGCCGGATCACGCTTTCATAGCTCAGCAGCCCCAGGCCGTCGAGCGAGAACAGGGTTTCGATCAGCAGCGAGCCGGCGAAGAAGGCGCCGATGAACGCCGCCGGAAAACCGGTGATGATGGGAATCAGCGCATTGCGAAACACATGCTTCCATAGCACCTGGCGCTCGCTCAGGCCCTTGGCGCGCGCGGTGAGCACATACTGCTTTCTGATTTCCTCAAGGAACGCGTTCTTGGTCAGCATGGCCGTGACCGCGAAGCTGCCCGCGACCATGGCCGTGACCGGCAGCGCGATATGCCACAGGTAGTCGACGATGCGCGCGCCCCAGCTCAGTTGCTCCCAGTTGGCCGAAGTCAGCCCGCGCAACGGAAACCACTGCAGTTGGCCGCCAAAGATCACCAGCAGCGCGACGCCCAGCACAAAGCCCGGAATCGCATAGCCCACGAGAATGGCCAGCGTCGTCACCAGATCGAAGCGCGTGCCCGCGCGCACCGCCTTGGCCACGCCCAGCGGCACGGCGACGAGGTAGCTGATGAAGAACGTCCAGAGCCCGAGGCTGATCGACACCGGCAGTTTCTCGACCACCAGGTCCCAGACCGCCTTGTTGTGGAAAAAGCTGCGGCCCAGGTCGAAGCGCGCGAACTGGCCCAGCATCTGGAAGAAGCGTTCATGCGCGGGCTTGTCGAAACCGTAGAGCGCCTTGATCTGCTCGAGGCGCTGCGGGTCCACGCCCTGGGCGCCGCGGTAGTTCATGCCGCCGCCGCCGCCCGTGGCGCCACCCACGCCGGCCTTGGCTTCGGCCAGGTATTGCTCGACCGGCCCACCGGGCACGAACTGGATCACGACGAAAGTCAGCAGCAGCACGCCCAGCAGCGTGGGCACCATCAGCAGCAGCCGCTTGAGGATATAGACGAACATGGGCGGTCTTTCTAGCGCGGCTGAGCGGACGTTTGCAGCGGCATCTTGGCCCACCAGGTGTCAAGCGCCCAGAGTTCGCCGTTGCTGTAGGGCGGCACGGTCGCGGGGCGCTGCAGCCGCCAGGCGTTGTAGACCATGCGGTGCGTGCCCGCGCTCCACTGCGGGATCAGATAGTGGCTGTGCGCGATCACGCGCTCGAGCGCATGGCAGGCGGGCAGCAGTTCGGCCTCGGACTTGGCCGTGGTGATGGCCTTGATCAGCGCATCGACGGCCGGGCTTTTGACGCCCGCGTAGTTGCCCGAATCCTGGGTGTCGGCGGCCTGGCTGCCGAACAGGTCGGCGAATTCCTGGCCCGGGTTGTGCGTGCCCTGGAAGACGATGGTCGCCATGTCGAAGTCGAACTTCTGCAGCCGCTGCTGGAACAGCGCGAAGTCGACGGCGCGGTATTTGAGCTGTATGCCCAGCTTCTCGAGGTTGCGCTGCCAGGGCGCGACCGTGCGCAGGCTGCCTTCGCCGCTGTCGAGGTATTCGAGTTCGAGCGCCTGGCCGGCCGCGTTGCGCAGCACGCCGCCTTGCACCGTCCAGCCCGCATCGCGCAGCAGTTGCTGGGCACGGCGCAGATTGCCGCGCAGGGAATGGGGTGCGTCGGTGCGCGGCGGGCTGTACATTTCGCCGAACGCCGCGGCCGGAATCTGCGCGCGCCAGGGCTCCATCAGCGCGAGCTCGGCCGCGCCGGGCAGGCCCCGCGTCTCGCAGGCCGTATTGCCGAACATGCCGCGCACGCGGTAGTACGAGCCGTAGAACATCTGGCGGTTCATCCATTCATAGTCCATCGCCAGATCCAGGGCCTCGCGCACGCGCGCATCCTGCAGCAGCGGCCGGCGCGTATTGAGCACATAGCTCTGGAAGCCCGAAGGCAGCTTGTGCTCGAACTCGCCCTTGACCAGTTCGCCGGATGCGAAGCGCTTGCCACTGATGCGCCGCGCCCAGTCACCGGCGCTGTACACGCGCATCAGATCGAACTCGCCCGCCTTGAGCGCTTCGAGCCTGGCGGTGTTGTCCTTGTAGATCCTGACGCTCACGCGCTCGAAGTTGGCCGTGCCCTTGCGCACGCCCAGGTCCCTGGCCCAGTAGTTCGCATCGAGCACATAGGTGATGTCCTTGCCGAAACGCACCGGGCCCACGCGGTAGGGGCCGCTGCCGATTGGCAAGTCCATCACCACCTGGTCGAAAGGCCTGGCCTTGCCGTCTGCGCCGCGCCCCCAGTCGGGGCTGAAGACCGGCAGCGCGCCCACGGTCAGCGGCAGTTCGCGGTTGGGTACGTGGAAGCGAAAGCGCACCGTGCGCTCGCCCAGCACATCCGCGCCCGCAACGTCGATCAGCAGCGTCTTGTAGGCCGGCGAAGTGTACTGGCCGATCAGCGTCTCGTAGCTGTACTTCACGTCCTTGGCCAGCACCGGCTGGCCGTTGTGAAAGCGCGCCTCGCGCCGCAGCCGGAACGTGGCCGACAGGCCATCGGGCGCGACCTCCACATCCTCGGCCAGCAGGCCGTAGCCGGTCGCGGTTTCATCGAGCGAGCCGATGAGCAGCGAGTCGAACATCAGGTTCGACAGATAGGCGGGCGCGTTGCCCTTGATCGTGAACGGGTTGTATTTGTCGAAAGTCGACACCCGCAGGTTGCTGACCAGCCGCAGCTCACCGCCCTTGGGCGCCTGCGGATTGACGTAATCGAAATGCGTGAAGCCGGCGGGATACCGGGGCTCACCCCATAACGCATAGGCATGCGCGCTCCATGCAGGAGAAGCACCGATAAGCAGCAAAGAAAACAACCAGTAGCGCATGCGACAATTCTGCCCTACGAACCGGCGCTGCGACCACCTGTCTGCCGCGCGGTACAGAATTTTGCGGCGCATGCCGCCCTCACTACCTCCTGGAGAAAAACAATGGGTTTCCTCACCGGCAAAAAACTGCTGATCACCGGCGTTCTGTCCAACCGCTCCATCGCCTACGGCGTCGCCAAGGCCTGCCATGCGCAAGGCGCAGAACTGGCTTTCAGCTATGTCGGTGAGCGTTTCAAGGACCGCATCACCGAATTCGCGGCCGACTTCGACTCCAAGCTGGTGTTCGACTGCGACGTAGGCGACGATGCGCAGATCGAAAAGCTGTTCGCCGACCTGGGCCAGACCTGGGGCAAGTTCGACGGTTTCCTGCACTCGATCGGCTTTGCACCGCGCGACGCGATCGCCGGCAACTTCCTCGACGGCCTGAGCCGCGAGAACTTCCGCATCGCCCACGACATCAGCGCCTACAGCTTCCCGGCAATGGCCAAGGCCGCCCTGCCCTACCTCAATGACAAGTCGTCGCTGCTGACGCTGTCCTACCTGGGCGCGCTGCGCTCCATTCCCAACTACAACACCATGGGCCTGGCCAAGGCCTCGCTCGAAGCCTCGGTGCGCTACCTCGCCGAAGCCGTGGGCCGCACCGAAGACGGCCGCAGCATCCGCGCCAATGGCATCTCGGCCGGCCCTATCAAGACCCTGGCCGCCAGCGGCATCAAGGACTTCGGCAAGCTGCTCAGCCGCGTGGCCGAAGCCGCACCGCTGCGCCGCAACGTGACCCCCGAAGACGTGGGCAATGTCGCGGCCTTCATGTTCTCCGACCTGGCCGCGGGCGTGACCGCCGAGATCACCTATGTCGACGGCGGCTTCAGCCAGACCGCGGGCCTGAGCGCCGACCAGGTATAAAAAGCACCCCCTGAGCGACTTCGCGGCATGGGCCGCCCTCGCTTCCCCCTCTCTCGCTGCGCGGGAGGGGGACGGCAGCCTCGGTGCGGGACGGCCCTTCCTCGCTGCCTCCATTTCGGGGACACGTCAGCTCCCTGAACGGCGGACAGCGGTGGTGCTACGCAGAGGACCGGTCCAAGCGCCACTGTCGGAATTGAGGCCATGGGGCAGCAACGTCCCAGGCGTTTCTTTCATGCCTTGCCCTGGAACTAGCCCATGCCCTCTGCCCACCATCGCCCGCATGACGACCATGACCACGCGCATGGAAATGACCACGCCGGCCACAACCACGGCCCTGGCGGGCATTCCCATGCGCCGTCGGTCACCGCCTCGAACGCCAAACGCATCCAGTGGGTCTTCGTGATGACGCTGGGTTATGCGGGCGTGCAGGCGGTGGGCGGCTGGTGGTCGGGCTCGCTGGCGCTGATCGCCGATGCAGGCCATATGCTGTCCGATGCCGCGGCGCTGCTGCTGGCCCTGCTCGCCTACCGGATTGCCGCGCGCGCGCCCGACAAGTTGCGCACCTATGGCTTTCACCGCGTGCGCGTGCTCGCGGCGCTGGCCAACGGCGCGACGCTGCTGCTGCTCGTCGCCTGGATTACCTGGGAAGCCGTGGCGCGCTTTCGCCAGCCGACCGAAGTGCTCGCCGGGCCCATGCTGGCCGTGGCCGTGGTCGGCTTGCTGGTCAATGTGGTCGGCGCCTCGGTGCTGATGCGCGGCCAGCAAAACGACGGCAATCTGCGCGGCGCGCTGCTGCATGTCGTGGGCGATCTGCTGGGCTCGGTGGGCGCGATCGCGGCCGCGATCGGCATTCTGCTCACGGGCTGGACCGTGCTCGATCCGATTCTTTCGGTGCTGGTGGCGGTGCTGGTCGTGCGTTCGGCCTGGAGCCTGGTTTCGGACGCGCTATTGATCTTGCTGCAGGCCGTGCCGCGCGGACTCGATGTCGAAGCCGCGCAGGCCGATATCGCGCGCCTGCCCGGAGTCGCCGAAGTCGGCCATTTCCATGCGTGGACGCTGACCGACGAGCGCGTGGTGGCCACGGTACACGTGACGCCCGCGCCCGGCACCGAACCCCTCACGCTGCCGCAGTTGGTCGCGCAGTTGCTGCGCGAGCAGCATGCGATCGAGCATGTGACGGTGCAGGTAGACCCGCCCGGCGGGCTGCAGGGCCCGCATTGAGACGGCGGCGTTATTCGGCGCGCAACGACGCGTTGAGCTGGTCGATGACTTCGGCCCACTCGGCGTCGGCCCGCAGTTCCTCGCGCAGCAGGCGGGCCTGCGACTCCGACCAGAAAGGCGCTTCATGCAGCAGGACAGCGGGGTCCAGCGGTGCGTGTTCGCGGATGAAGTCGGCGATGCCTTGAGGATCATCGGCCAATCCCAATTGGGCAAACAGCTCGGAAAAGCGGGGATTGATGGAGTCCATTGAAAAGTCCTTTGCACTATCACGTTGATGACTTCGCAGCCGCCTGGGCGGCGGCGCCGGATGCGAGGTGACAGGACTGCCCCGACGGCGTTGCCGTGGTTGCAGCGCTGTTGGAGCATTGTGCAGGATTCCTCGGTGGTTCACGCCCCGGGCGCTGTCGGAGAAGGCGCCGACTCACACGCCTGTCATTCGGGCTGGATGCCTGCCGCCTTGATCACCTGGCCCCACTTGGCGGTTTCCTCGGCCTGGAATCTGGCCAGTTCATCGGGCGTGCCATGCCAGCGGCTGGTGCCCGACAGCGTGTAGAAGCTCGCGGCATGGCGGCTTTCCACGGCCTTGCCCAGCAGGCTGCTGAGCTGGTTCACGATCTGCGGCGGCGTGCCCGCGGGCAGGTAGGCCGCGAACCAGTAGCCCATGTTGTAGCCCTTGACGCCGGCCTGGTCTATGGTCGGCACGTCGGGCAGCATGGCGCTGCGCTCCTGCGTGGAAAAGCCCAGGGCCTTGAGCTTGCCGGCCTGCACCTGCGGCAGGCCGGTGGAGACGTCGGTGATCATCAGATCGATCTGGCCGCCGAGCAGGTCGGTGATGGCCAGCGGATTGCTCTTGTAGGGCACGTGCAGGATGTCCACGCCCGCGAGCTGCTTGAGCATTTCCCCGGCCATGCGGCTCGAGGAACTGCCGCTGCCGAACGTCAGCTTGCCCGGGTGGGCCTTGGCATAGGCCACGAGGTCCTTGACGGACTGCAGTGGCGACGTGGAATTCACCACCAGCACCTGGCCGCCCTTGCCCAGGCCCGTCACGGGCGCGAAGTCCTTGACCGGGTCGTAGGGCAGCTTCTTGTAGAGGTGCTCGTTGGCCGCGTGCGTGGTGTTGGTGGTGATCAGCACCGTATAGCCATCGGGCGCGGCGCGCGCCACGCTCTGGGCGGCGAGCATGCCGCTGGCGCCGCCCTTGTTTTCCACGACCACGGCCTGGCCCGTCTCCTGGGTCAGCGACTGGCCCAGCGCGCGCGCGATCTGGTCGGTCGCGCTGCCGGCCGCGAACGGCACGACGAAGGTCAGCGGCTTGGCCGGGTACCTGGCCGCGCCTTGCGCAAAGGCTGCGGGTGCGGCCAGCACCAGCGCAGCGGCGATGCCTGCGCCCAGCGTGCGTCGGCGCAGGAAGTTCGGGGTGGATGGCTTGTTCATGGTTTGTCTCCTGGGTTGTAGTAGTTGGGTGAATGAACGGTGAAGCGGTCAGGGCTCTTGCGGCCCCTTGCAATGGATCAGCAGATCGGCCGGCAGCGCGATCTCCATCTGCAGCAGGTCGAAGGCCAGCGCCTTGCCATGGCTGTCGAGGTTGAGCGCGCTGTTGACGCCGCCTTCGAGCACATCGTCGATGACGAAATTGAGCGCCTGCAACTGCGCCAGCACATGGCGCGCGACGCTGCTGGGACTGCGCGGCGCGAAATGCGCGGCCACGCGCTCGGCCGTGACCTGGGCCTCGATCACCGGCCAGAGCAGCGGGTGGTAGGCGATCACGCTGATATTGCTGCGATTGCCTTTGTCGCCGGTACGGCCGTGGGCCAGACGGTACAGGGGCAGGCTCAGGGTGGCAAAAGAGTTCATGGGGAATGGCATGGATTAAGGCGTGACAGGGGCGGGGTTCCACCAGCGCCAGCCACAGGGAATCTGCGCGCGCGGCAGCAGGCAGGACACGGTCGACAGGCGCGAGCGCAGCTGGGTGCGCACGCCGCCGCCGCCGCCCGGCCCGCAGGTGTAGAGCGCGTTGACTTCGCGCAGCAGCACTTCGGCCGCGGCCGCCGTGGGTTGCTCCCAGGCCCAGCGCACGCGCACGTCGCGCGGCGCGTCGGCGGCGGCGCTGCCCGCGGCCGGCAACTGCGCCAGCCACTGGCCCTGGTCATCGCCGAGCACGCTGGTCACGCCGATGAAATCGCAGCGCAGCGTGCCGCGCGCGCCCAGCCGCGTCGCAATGATCTGGCGCGCCAACTGGGCACGTGCGAGGGCATGGGCGCCCGCATAGGAAATCTCGGCTTCGGCAAGCCAGCCGCGTTCGCTGCAGACATTGACCTTGAGATGGCTGGGCCGCGCGTGGCCGCGCACGCCGTCGAGGCGCACCTGGTTGTGCCCGACTTCGGTGACCCGGGCCTGGCTGATGTCGGCCACCACATCGGGGGTCAGATAGGCCGCGGGGTCGTGCACTTCATACAGCAGCTGCTCCTTGACGGTCTGGGCATTGATCAGGCCGCCGGTATGCGCGGGCTTGGTTATGGTGCACTGGCCGTCGGCTTCGATGCGCGCGATAGGAAAGCCCACATGGGCCAGATCGGGCACATCCTTGTAGCCGGGGTCGGCAAAATAACCGCCGCAGACCTGGGCGCCGCATTCGAGCAGGTGGCCGGCCATGGTGCCGCGCGCAAGGCGATCCCAATCGTCCCAGGCCCAGCCATGCCAGGCCACGGCCGGCCCGAGCACCAGCGCCGGGTCGGCGACGCGGCCCGCAATCACGATTTCGGCGCCGTCCTGCAGTGCCTGGGCGATCGGCTGCGCGCCGATATAGGCATTGGCACTCACGACCCGGGCCTCGGGCCAGTCGGCGCCACACGCGTCCTGCAAGGCCTGGGCGTGCTCCGCGCCCATCAGGTCATCGCCATGCACCAGCGCCATGCGCGGCACGCGAATACCCAGCTCCCCGGCCAGCGCCGCAATGCAGGCCGCCGCGCCCGCGGGGTTGGCCGCGCCGAAATTGCTGACGATGCGTATGCCATGCGCGAGGCAGTCGGCGAGCACGGGCCGCAGCAGGTCCGCAAGCAGCGGCTCGTAGCCGGCCGCGGGATCGCGCGCCCGCGCCAGTTGCGCCAGCGCCAGCGTGCGTTCGGCCAGGGTTTCGAAAATCAGCACCGCGGGCGCGTCGGCGGCGATCAAGTCGTCGACCACGGGCCGCGCGGCGTCCGTGCGGTCCCCCGAAAACCCCGCGCCGCAGCCCACGAGGAGCGGGCCGCGGGGCGTGGAGGCAGAAGCCGGCCCCGAGGGCCAGCGCGTGGAGTTCAGATCAGGAAGAGGGTTCGCCATGGCGCCAATATAGAGAATGCAATTTATGTTGTAAATTCGATGATTTGGATAGATTGATCTGAGTTTTCTATGAATCTGACCACCCGGCAACTGCAGGCCTTCCAGGCCCTGCACCAGCATCTGAGCTTCACGCGCGCCGCGCAGCAGTGCTGCCTGTCGCAGCCCGCGTTCAGCGCCCTGATCCAGGGTCTGGAACAGGGCCTGGGGTCACAGCTGTTCGAGCGCAGCACCCGCCATGTGATGCTCACGCCCGCGGGCCAGGACTTCCTGCCGCATGCGCAGCACCTGCTCGCCGCAATCGACCAGGCCGTGCAGTCGCTGCAAGGCGCGGCCCAGTTGCGCGCCAGCCGCGTCACGGTCGCGCTGCTGCCTTCGCTGGCCGCCCACTGGCTGCCTTCGGTGCTCGCGCAGTTCGCGCAATCCCATCCGCAAATCCAGGTGCAGGTGCGCGATGCCTTGAACACGCCCTGTCTCGAAAGCGTGCAGCAAGGCCAGGCCGACTGGGCACTGTGCACGGCGCTGGCGCGCCACCCCGACCTGCATGCGACCGCAGTGGCCGAGGAAACGTTCTACCTGGTGTGTCCCCAGGCGCATCCCCTCGCACAGACGCCGGCGCCGGTCGCGCCCCAGGCGCTGCGCGGTGTGCCTTTCGTACAGCTCGCGGCCCACACCAGCATCCGGGCAAGCGTCGAGGCCTGGCAGGCCGCAGTCCTCCCGCAGCCGCTGCTGCAGACCTGCATGGAAGTCGAGCAGCTCGCCACCGTCATGGGCATGGTGCGCGCCGGCCTGGGAGTGAGCCTGGTGCCCGCGCTGTCGCTGGCCTATTTCCAGGACCCGGGCATTGCGATACGCCGACTCCAAGGCCTTGCGCCGTCGCGCACGATCTACTGGGTGCGCCACCGCCACCTGCACCTCGGGCCCGCTGCCCAGGCCTTCCACGACAGCGCCCAGCATTCGCTGCAGGAATGGCTGCAGGGACAGGAAGAAATGCAGCCCGTGGGCCGGCCGTGAAAAACCGTGGCGCGCGCGTCTGGCTATGATGTCCTGAGCTAGCGCCGGCAAGGCGCAGCGAACGCGGGAAGCCAGCACGATGAACCCACTGCCCCTTTTTCCATTGCGCAGCGAATGTCCGCCCGGTGCCTGCACCTGCGGGCGCGATGCCCTGCTGCAGGACCCGCAGGGCGACCTGCGCATCATGCGGCTGACGCGCGAAGACGAGAAACGCCTGGTGCAGCGGCTGGAGAACCTCGCAAGCCTTGCCGACCTGCGCCACATGCAGCAGCGCATGCAGCAGCAGTTGGGCCTCGAACTGCAGATCCAGACCAGCACGCGCGAAGTGCGCACGCTGCGCGGCATCACCATTCTGGTGCTCGAACGCCCGGGGCTGTGCCGCAAGACGCGCCAGGCGATTCCCGCGGCGATCAAGCGCAGCTTCGAGCAGCGCCCGGAGATTGCGTTTGAGCTGCTCGATGAGGAAAGCCTGTTTGCGTCGCAAGCTGCTGCGCCCGTGACCATCGCGCCCGCGTCACGCTAACGCCTCAAGCCAGCTGCGCCTGCAAGAACGCCAGCGGCAGCCACTGCGGCGCTGCGCCCGTGCCAAAAAACTGCACCGGTCCATGTTGCCAGGCACATGGGCCGGAAGAAATAGCGGTCTTTCTCACCATGCCATGGGATGCACTCATGTGTTTTCAGCGCCACCCTGTTGATATAAAAAAACTATCGAAATAGAATATCAATGAGTAATACTTTAAACACGCCGAACGGTTGCACGCAATGCAGCCGCGTGTGGCACACAAGCAGTGCGGCAAGACATCAGCCCAGGACTTGAGCTGTGCCAGTTGATTTCCGCCAACCCAAGGACAAGCACAATGACCGATACCCTCCAGTCCCGCGTGGCCCGAGTGATTACTGGCAGCGCCCATGCGCTGCTTGGGCGAATTGAAGACGCAGCGCCAATCGCCATGCTCGAGCAATTGGCGCGCGAGCTCGACACCGTCGTCGACGAGGTGCGCGGCGAACTCGGGCGCATCGCCGTCAACCGGCACCTCATCCAGCAGCAGCACCAGCGGTTGAACCAAGAGCACGGAAGCCTGGACTGTGCCTTGTCAGCGGCCTTGAATCAGGCACGCGACGACCTGGCCAAGACGGCAATCGCACGGCAGATCGATGTCGAGGCCCAGCTACCCATCCTCGAATCCAGCCTCAGCCAGCTCGCGCAAGAAGAAAAATCGCTATCCGGCTACATGGACGGCCTGATGAGCAAGCGCCGCGAAATGGCAAGCGCCATTACCGACTTGGAGTTCGCCCAGTGCAAGTCGGCAAGCGTTGGCGCCGAGCATGGCAACCATTGCCTGGATGCAAACGCGCGCGCAATTCAGGCCGCCTTCGATAGAACCTACAGACGTCAAACCGGCCTGGATGCGCTGGCGCCGCAGGCGACAGCAGATCAATCTGCAAAGCTGCGTGAACTGAACGGCTTGATGCTGGAAAACAAAATCCGCGAGCGCCTGGCCGCGCTCAAAGCCGGGCGGTAACTCCGCATGATTGTTCTCATGAGCCCTGAAACCTGGCCATTTGGCGCAGCCTTGGCAACCATGGTCGGGCTGACCGTGGTCGAAGGCGCGGGTCTGCTATTCGCGCAAAGCCCCTCGCACGGGCTGGATAGCATGCTGCCCGATATGCCCGAAGGGCTGGAACCAGCGTTGGGCTGGCTACACCTCGGCAGGGTCCCGATCCTGGTACTGCTGATCCTCTTTTTAGCCGGCTTTTCCGTGTCGGGCTATGTAGTGCAGGCGGTGGCCGGCACGTTGTTCGGCAGCTTGCTGCCGTGGTGGCTGGCTTCGCTGCCAGCAGCGCTCACAGGCATGTCCTGCGTGCGTGCGATTGGCGGCCTGCTCGCGCGGGTACTGCCCGACAACGAGACCACGGCTGTCAGCGAGCAGTCCTTGGTGGGCCGCACCGGCATGGTCACACAAGGGATTGCACGCACCGGCATGGCAGCTCAGACCAAGATTCGCGACGCGAACGGCGACTTGCATTACGTGCTCGTCGAGCCTGACATCGCGGCCGAAACCTTTGCAGAAGGCGACTCGGTGCTGCTCGTGCGCAAGGCCGGCGCTCGCTTTTACGGCATCCGCAACCCACACCCCGAACTGCTTTAGTGCGGGCAAGACCTTTCAATCAGAGGAAAAAATGCTCACCGATACACACATGAACGAAATGCTGATCAATATCGGCGTTCCGGCCGGCATTGCACTGTTTACCTTGCTGGCCATTGGCATCATCGTTGCACGCCTCTACCGGCGCGCAAGCAAAGAGACCGCCTTCGTGCGCACCGGCCTTGGGGGGCAGAAAGTCATCATCAACGGAGGCGCGCTGGTGTTGCCGGTTTTTCACGAAATCATTCCGGTCAACATGAACACGCTCAAGCTGGAGGTCTCGCGCAAGGAAGAGCAAAGCCTGATTGCACTCGACCGCATGCGCGTCGACGTGGCAGCCGCGTTCTTCGTGCGCGTCAAGCAAATGGCCGAATCGGTCAGCACCGCCGCACAAACCCTGGGCCGCAAGACAATGGAGCCGCAGCAACTCAAAGTGTTGGTGGAAGACAAGTTTGTCGACGCCCTGCGTGCAACCGCCGCGACCATGACCATGCAGGAATTGCAGGACAAGCGCCGTGAATTCGTCCAAGCCGTGCAAAACGCGGTGGCCGAAGATCTGGAAAAAAACGGACTTGAGCTGGAATCCGTGTCGCTCACCAGCATGGATCAGACTGCCAAAGATTTCTTCAACCCCAACAACGCGTTCGACGCCGAAGGCTTGACTCGCTTGACGCAAGAAACCGAGGCACGCCGCAAACAGCGCAACGACATTGAGCAAGATACTGAAGTGCAGGTGCGCACAAAGAACCTGGAGGCCGAACGCGTCAAGCTCGACATCTCAAAGAATCAAGAATTTGCCACACTGACGCAATTGCAAGCGATCGCCAATGCAAAGGCCGAGCAAATTGCTGAAATCGCCAAAACCGAGGCAGAACGCCAACGCGAAGCCGAAGAAGTTCGGATCAACGCCGACCGTCAGGTCAAGGAGCGGCGCATTGAGGCCGACCGCACGGTGAACAGCGCAGAAATTGACAAAAACTTGGCCATTCAGAAAAAGAACATCGAAGCGGAGCGTGAAACGCGCATCAAGCAAGCCGAGCAACGGCAATCGGTAGAGCTCGCCAACCAAGATGCAGCCATTGCCATCGCCCGAAAATCAGAAGAACAATCACAGGCCGACGCTACCGCCAACGCGGCTTTGGCGGATTCCGTGCGCTCGGAGGAGCTCGTAAAAACGGCGCGCGAAATGGCCGTGGCCGAACGCGGCAAGGCCATTCAACTGATTGATGCTGCAAAAGACGCCGAACAGCAGGCCATTGCCGTCAAGGTTGCAGCGCAGGCCGAACGTGAAGCCGCCGAGAATCGCGCCGCCGCCATCAGCGTAGAGGCCCATGCCCGCAAAGACGCTGCGTTGGCCGAAGCTGAAGGTATTGCCGCCATCAATGAAGCCAAGAACCGCCTGGGCATGGCCCAGATTGATTTAGCCGTGCGCATGCAGCTCATCGAGTCGCTGCCCCAGATCCTGGAACAGGCGGCCAAGCCGATGGAGAAAATCGATTCCATCCGACTCTTCCAAGTCAACGGCTTGCCGGGCATGGGTTCGGGCGCAGGCGGTCATGGCAACGGCCCAGCGACGGGCGGCACCCTGCCAGAACAGGTGGTGAACTCCGCCTTGCAGTATCAAGTGGCCAAACCCATTGTTGACGCCATCATGAAAGATGCCGGCTTGGCAAACCCTTCGCTTACCGGTATCGCGCAGTCAATTGCCAGCATGGTGGCGCTTCCAGTCGCGCCAGCAACCGATGCGCCTTTGCTTGGAGCTACCTCGCTGCCAGCGCAAGAGCCCGTTGCCGAGAAGGCTTGATGCTATCGGGACTTCGGCGAAGTGAATGCCGCGTCCTGAATCGACCCTCGACCCTTCGGCAGGCTCAGGACAAGCGGCCGTGCCCGGCTCTCCAGTCACCCCAGCTGTGCCTTGAAAAACGCAATGGTGCGGTCCCAGGCCAGCTTGGCCGCGGCCGCGTCATAGCGCGGCGTGGTGTCGTTGTTGAAACCATGCTGCGTGCCCGCGTAATGGTGCACCTCGTACTTCGCGCCGGCCGCCTGGAGCGCGGCTTCGTAGGCCGGCCAGGCCGCGTTGATGCGTTCATCGACAGCGGCCAGGTGCACCTGCAGCGGCGCCTTGACGCGCGCCGCCTGCGCGGGATCGGGCGTATTGCCATAGAACGGCACGGCGGCCCGCAGTTCGGGCAACTGCGTCGCAAGCCAGTGCGCCATGCCGCCGCCATAGCAAAAACCGACCACGCCGAGCTTGCCGTCGCCATCGGCGCGCATGCGCAGCCACTGCGCGGCGGCGAGAAAGTCTTCACGGGTACTGGCCTGGTCCAGCTTGGCGAAGGCTTCGCGCGCCTTGTCTTCGTCGCCGGGATAGCCGCCCAGCGGCGTGAGCGCATCGGGCGCGAACGCCATGAAGCCTTCGAGCGCCAGGCGGCGCGTCACGTCCTCGATGTGCGGATTGAGGCCGCGGTTCTCATGCACCACCAGCACCATGGGCAGGCGCGCCGCGCCCGCAGCCGAGGGGCGCGCGAGGTAACCATTGATGCTGCCGTAGACCGAAGGCGATGGCAGCGAGACGCGCTGCGTGCTCACGCGGCTGTCTTGCGCCGGCACCTGCTGGCCCGCGGCGAAATTGGGGCTCAGCGCCGCCAGCAGCCCGGCGGCCGTCACGCCGGCCTTCGCATAGCGCTGCGCCTGGCCCAGAAAACTGCGCCGGTCCATGTCGCCATGCACGTAGGCGTCAAAAAGAATCAACAGCTCCTGGTCGAAATCGGCGGCAGTCAAGCGAGTGGTCATGGCAGCTCCTGAACAAGGGATGGGAAGCAATGATCTTACGACCATGCATGCCCATCCATCAACCGCGCCGCGCCGATTCAGCCACGGGCCGCTGCAAGCCGTGGCGCGCTGCCGTCAGGGCCTGGCCAGGCGCCAGACATTGCCTACGCCCTCGCCCGTGGCGTCACCCGGGCGGCCGTCCCTGGCCCAGTAGTAGAGCGGGCGGCCCTTGTAGGCCCACTGGCTCGCACCATCGTCACGCGTGATCACGCTCCAGTCGCCTATGGGCTTGGCGCCCGCGGGTGCGATCAGCGGCGGCCAGTTGGTCGCGCAGCCGCCATTGCACACGCTCTTGCCACTGCCCACCGCATCGCGGTCGAACACATACAGCGTCATCTGGTTGGGGCCCACGAGCATGCCATTCATGGTCGTGGCAGGCGAAGCCTGGGCCATGGGAGCGTTGCTGGCCGGCGCCGTATTGCACGCGGTCAGCGCGACCGAAGCCAGAAAAGCGATAGAAGCCATACGTAGCATGGAGTTCTCCTTGAGGTTGGAAAGCCGCAGAAGGCGCGTGGATTCGATCAACCTTGGCGCCCGTTGAAGTCGCCAAGGCAGTATCTGCCTTTTTGCGCCAGGCGTTGTAACCAACATCGGCGGGCGTGGCCTGCGGGCCTCACCACAGCGGCCTGCGTTGCAGCATGGCCTGGAATTTCTCGTGCACCACGATGCCGCTGTTCAGACGCATCCAGGGGCTGGTGATGCCCGGATCGACGCTGAAGATGCGCCCCGGAGCGACGGTGATCTGCTCGGCGGTCAGATATTCCGACAGCGCCAGCGAATCATCGAGCCCGTCGAAGCGCACCCACATGTAGAGGCTCTCCTGGGCATCGCAGAAAAAGTGCGCGCCGGCGTCGCCAAGCAGCTGGCGCGACTGGCGCGTGGCCTGGGCCACATGCGCCTTGAGCGCGCTGATGTGCTTGGCATAGGTGCGCTCGCGCAAGATGGTGTCGACCGTGCGCTCCGCATATTCCGAGCTGCTCACATGCACGATGGACTTGAGATCGGCGAGTTCGGACGCCATGTCGGCACTGCAGGCGAGAAAGCCCACACGCAGTGCCGCGGACAGCGACTTGGAAAACGAGCCTATGTAGATCGTGCGCTGCAACTGGTCCAGCGCCGACAGCCGCACCTGATCCTGCGGCTTGAGATCCGCCAGCGGGTCCATGTCGACCAGCAGCAGATTGTATTTTTCGGCCAATGCCAGCAGGCGCCTGGCCTTGTAGTCGCTGATGTCCGAGCCCGTGGGGTTGTGGCCCACGGACTGCACGAAGAACAGCCGCGGGCGCTTGCGTATCAGCACCTGCTCGAGCACCTCGAGGTCCGGGCCGTCGGGCTGGCGCGGAATGCCGGCGATTTCCGCGCCATGCACCTTGAGCTTGGCAAACAGAAAGTAATAGCCCGGATCGTCGACCAGCACCGTCGCGCCCGGCGGAATCATGTAGCGCAGCACCAGGTCCATGGCCTGGTTGGCGCCATGGGTCATCAGGATCTGCCGTGGGTCGGTCTCTATGCCCAGGGCGCCGAGCTTGCGCACCAGTTGCTGGCGCAGCGGCAGGTAGCCGTAGCGGTTGCCATAGCTGAACAGCGCGCCCAGCCCGCCGCGCACCACCTTGTGGTGCACCCGGTCAAGGCGCGCGCCCGCGAGCCACTCGGGCGGCGGCATGCCGTCGGCCGCGCGTATCGCCTGGGGGTCGTCCTTGAGCTGCTCGCGTATCAGCCAGACCCAATCCTTGGCACGGCCCAGGGCGTGGTCGGGGGTGTCCATGTCGCCCGGCGCGGCGATGTCCTTCACATAGAAGCCCGCGCCGCGCCGCGGCTCCACCAGCCCGCGCGCGACCAGCAACTCGAACGCGGCGATCACCGTGTTCTTGCCATAGGCGCGCTCGCGCGTGATCTCGCGCAGCGACGGCAGCTTCTCGCCGACCTTGTAAGCACCCTGGCGGATTTCCCGCTCCAGGGATTCGGCGAGGATCTTGAAACCCGCAAGCGTTGTGGACATGGATCTGTTCTCAATAACTGTACCTGCTGCAAAGGGTACAGCACGCCTAAAGTAACAGGCAGTCCCGCTTCGCCGGGAATACCCTGATCCACCCTCACCTGCGCCCCAAGGATTTTCATGACCCGTGACTCCCGCCTGCCCAATATGCGCTCCATGACTCCGCTCGAGCGCCTGAACCGCGTCGCCGAAGCCGCCGGCCTCGATGCGCAGGACCGCCAACTGCTCGCGCAAGCTGGCGCCCTGCCCCTGGACGTGGCCGATGGGATGATTGAAAACGTCGTCGGCACATTCGAGCTGCCGCTGGGCATCGCCAGCAATTTCCTGGTCAACGGCAAGAACGTGCTCGTGCCCATGGTGGTCGAAGAGCCTTCGGTCGTGGCCGCGGCCTCGTTCATGGCCAAGCTCGCGCGCGACAGCGGCGGTTTCTTCACCTCGTCCACGGCGCCGCTGATGCGCGCCCAGATCCAGATCGTGGGCATGACCGACCCCTATGGCGTGCGCCAGATCGTGCTGGAAAACAAGGCCGAGATCATCGCGCGCGCCAACGCCAGGGACACGGTGCTGATCGGCCTGGGCGGCGGCTGCAAGGACATCGAAGTCCATGTGTTCGACAGCACGCCGCGCGGCCCCATGGTGGTCGCCCACCTGATCGTCGACGTGCGCGACGCGATGGGCGCGAACACGGTGAACACCATGGCGGAAACGGTGTCGGCCTATATCGAGCAGATCACATCGGCCACGGTGCGCCTGCGCATCCTGTCCAACCTCGCCGATCTGCGCCTGGCACGTGCGCGCGTGACGCTTTCGCCCCAGACCCTGGCCACCGCGCAGTACAGCGGCAGCGAAGTCATCGAAGGCGTGCTCGATGCCTACACGTTCGCCAAGATCGACCCCTACCGCGCGGCCACGCACAACAAGGGCATCATGAACGGCATAGACCCGGTGATCGTCGCCACGGGCAACGACTGGCGCGCGGTCGAAGCCGGCGCCCACGCCTACGCCGCGCAGTCGGGCCGCTACACCTCGCTCACGCGCTGGGAAAAGAACCGCGACGGCCACCTGGTCGGCAGCATCGAGCTGCCCATGCCCGTGGGCCTGGTCGGCGGCGCCACCAAGACCCACCCGCTGGCGCGCTGGGCGCTGCGCGTGATGCAGGTGCAAAGCGCGCAGGAGCTCGGCGAAATCGCCGCGGCCGTGGGCCTGGCGCAGAACCTGGGCGCGCTGCGCGCACTGTCGACCGAAGGCATTCAGCGCGGCCACATGGCATTGCATGCACGCAACATCGCCCTGCTCGCGGGCGCGTCCGGCGGCGATATCCAGCGCATTGCGGCGCAGATGGCACAGGAAAAGAATGTCAGTGTGGACCGGGCGAAGGCGTTGTTGGCTGGCGTATAAAAACGCGGATGAACGGCATGTACTCATGCCTTGAGCGCAGGCCGTTCATCCTTCGACGGGCTCTCAAGAAACAGCTTTTTTTGTCAAATAAATCAATGACTTAGAAGGTGGCCGATTTTGGCAAACGGCGGCAAAACAGTGACCCGTTCGTGGTGAGCTTGTCGAACCATGAACGACCCGTCCTCATGCTTTGAGCGCAGGCCGTTCACCCTTCGACAGGCTTGTATGGTTGAGTCTCCATCAACCAAACTTCAAGAAAGGGCGAGGAGCCGGGATGGAGGGACATCGACAGGCTTCGGCCGTTGCTTAAGACCCAACGGACCGACTAACTGAGTCACAACCCCATCCCTGCGCCGAGCGTCAATAAGGAACCTGGCGACGTCTTCTGCTCAATGCAGTCTCGATCGCCAATTCTTGCAAGCTCACGCCGACAGCAGGGTCCACCCCGGCACTCGTATTTTGAGCGATGAAGAACCAACAAGCTACTGAATTTGTTGGCGTGGATGTAGCAAGCGCCCACTTGGATGTCGCCGTGTACGGGCAGTCCAGCGTGCAACGATATGACAATACAGTCGAAGGCATCACCAAACTGCTGCGCACTCTGCGCCGTGGCTGCGTGCTGGGACTTGAGTCGACCGGCCGCTATCACACGGCGCTGGCACAGGCCGCACATGCTGCGGGCCTGCGTGTTTATGTTCTCAACCCTCTGGATGCGCGCCGCTACGCGCAGTCAGTCGGCCAACGCGGCAAGACCGACCGCATCGATGCGCTTGTCCTGGCCCGCTACGTCTGCCGCGAGCATGAGCAACTGCGCCAGTGGCAGCCGCCCACAGCCAGCCAAGCCCAACTGCGTGAGCTCATTACTCACCGGGCGACCTTGGTTCGCCAGCGCAGCGCACTGAAGCAGGCCGGCAGCCACAACGAGATGCTCACGCAGCTGAACGCGCCGGTGCTCAAGGCGCTGAAGGAAGCTATCGAGCACATCGATACGCAACTGACCGCGATCATCAAAGCTGACCCACCAAGCCGCCAGGCATTCGAGCACATCACCTCGGTGCCCGGGCTGGGGCTGGTCTGCGGATCGCTGCTGGTAATGCTCTTCGGGAGCATGCAGCAGCCCAGTGCCAATGCGGTCATCGCCTTCACCGGACTGGATCCGCGCCCCAACGACTCGGGTAAGAAGACGGGCCAACGGCGCTTGTCCAAGAGGGGCTGGCCGGAGAGCCGGCGCCTTCTGTACGTAGCTGCGATGTCAGCCGCCCGTACCAAGACCTGGAAGGAGTTCTATCTTGCCCAGCGCGAGAAAGGACTGAGCACGACAGCTGCGCTGATCGTGCTCGCCCGAAAACTCCTGCGCGTGGCGTATTCGCTGTTCATGCAGCAAAACAACTTCGATGGCTCACGGGTGGCCATTAAGGGTTGACGAAAACCATAGAACCTCAGGACGAACGGGGATTTTGAAGCCCGCTGTTTCTTTTGAACGCCTTGCGAGACTTCGGCTCGCTTACCGCGCTAAGCACGAACGGGTTTTGGAGGATATCTGGTGGTTCCTGGCGCGGCGGAGAAATCCGCTCGGGCTGAGCTTGCCTCGCCGGCCGCGTCGAAGCCCCGGTATTCAACAGACCCGGCGGCATCTCCTCACCCGCGCTTCTTCATCCCCCGCAAATCCAGCATCCCCGCCACCTGTCGCGGATCGATGCCGCGCGCGAAGATCGCATGCTTCTGGATTTTCTGCGTGCCCGTGGTCGGAATCTGCGGCGTGAACCAGATCCAGCCCGGCGCCTTGTAATAGGCCATGGCGCGGTGGCAATGCTGGAAAATCTGCTGCGCCAGAGCAGCTTGATCGCGGCCCGGCACGCCGGCCTTGAGCACGATGCAGGCCAGCACCTCTTCTTCGCGCACTTCATCGGCCACGGCCATCACCGCCGCCTGCTCGACCCAGGGGTGGGTCAGCAGCATGGCTTCGACTTCGGCCGCCGCGATGTTCTCGCCCGAACGCCGGATGATGTTCTTGCGCCGGTCGACGAAATGGAACATGCCGCCGGCGTCACGCACCACCATGTCGCCGGTATGGAACCAGCCGCCGCGCCAGGCGCTTTCGGTGGCCGCGGGGTCGTCCAGGTATTCGCTGAAGAAGTCCTTGCGCGGCGTCTCTTCGGAATGGCGAATCACCAGTTCGCCCGGCGTTCCGTCGGGCACTTCCTGGTCGAGATCGTCGACGGCGCGCGCCTGCACGCCCTCGACCGCGCAGCCGAACGCGCGGCTGCCGACCTGGCGGGGCGCATGGCAATCGACCATGATGCGCACCATCTCGGTCATGCCCCAGAGTTCGAGCAGCGGAAAACCGAAGCGCTCCTCGAACGCCGCATGCAGCTGGGGCTCGACGCCCGCGCCAAAGCCAAAGCGCACGCAATGCGTCTTGTCTTCTTCGGACGGCGGCTGGAGCAGCAGCAGTTGGATCACGACGCCGAGATAATGGACGATGGTCGCGCGCGTCTGGCGCACTTCCTGCCACCAGCGCGACGGCTGGAAACGGTCGGTCTGCACCTGGCAGCCGCCGGTCAGCAGCATGCAGTAGAACGACAGGATAGACGCGTTCACATGGAACAGCGGCAGCGGGTTGTAAAGCCTCTCCGCGCCTTCGCGGATGCTCGCCAGGCCGCCGCGCGTCGCATAGGCGTGGCCTGCGGCGACTTCGTAGTGGTGCGACAGCACGCAGCCCTTGGGCCGGCCCGTGGTGCCCGACGTGTAGAGAATGCTCGCCGGTGTATCGGGCCCCACCTGCCCGGCCTGTGCAGGGCGCACCGCCGCGGGCAGGCCCAGCGCCCACTGCTGCCAGATAGCGACCGCGGGCCGGTGCCGGCTTTCGCGCAGCGCGGCCTCAGTCGCATCGGCATGGCTTTCGAGCACCAGCAGCAAGTCGAGCTGCGCATGGTCGATCAGATAGGCGAACTCGCCCGGGCGGTAGTCGGGATTGACGGGTACGCAGCAGACGCCCAGCGCATTGAGCGCGAGCTTGTGCAGCATGTGCTCGGGCCGGCTTTCAAGCAGCAGGCCCACGCGGTGGCCCAGGCCATAGCCGGCCTGCTGGTAGTCGCGCATCAGCGCCCTGACCTGCGCGGCCGCATCGCCGTAGCTGATCTCGTAGCCCTCGGGATGGTAGCTGCGCGCCGGGTTGGCCGGCACGGCCATCAGGCTGTTGGCGGCGTAGGTTTGTGCAGCCTGGAAAAACACTTCGCCAATGCTGCTCGCATCATGGATGGCAATCACACGGAGTCCTTACATTCAATGGCTGCCAAGATAAGCCGCCCGGATTTTCGGGTCGGCGCGCAGCGCCTTGCCGCCGCCCTGCATCGTGATGCAACCGGTTTCAAGCACATAGGCGCGATCGGCCACGGCCAGCGCCTGGTTGGCCATCTGCTCGACGAGCAGGATCGTGACGTCCTTTTGCTGCAGGCCGCGGATGATGGCGAAGATCTCCTTGACGATCAGCGGCGCAAGGCCCAGCGAAGGCTCGTCGAGCAGCAGCAGCTTGGGCCTGGCCATCAGCGCGCGTGCGATCGCCAGCATCTGCTGCTCGCCCCCCGACATCGTTCCCGCCATCTGGTCCTGGCGCTCGCGCAGCCGCGGGAACGCGTCGAACTGGGCCTCGATATCGGCGTCGATGGCCTGACGGCCCACCTTGCGGTGGTAGGCGCCCAGGATCAGGTTGTCCCTCACCGTCTGGTCGGCAAACACCTGGCGGCCTTCGGGCGACTGCGCGATGCCCATCGCGACGCGCTGATGGCCGGGCAGGCGCGTGATGTCCTGGCCGTCGAACACGATGGAGCCGCTGCTGGCGGGCTCCAGGCCCGACAGCGCTTTCATCAGCGTGCTTTTTCCCGCGCCGTTGCCGCCGATCATGGTGACGATTTCGCCCGCATGCACTTCGAGGCTGATGCCGCGCAAGGCCTGCACCGCGCCGTAGTGCACCTGCAGATCGGTGACTTTGAGCAAGGCTTTCTCAGACATGGCTTTCTCCCAGGCCCACGGGGCCGCGCGAAGCTGCAGGCGCCGGGTGCGGCACTGCGTCTCCTTCATCGTCGTCATCGGTGCCCAGATAGGCCGCAATCACGCGCGGGTTGCTTTGCACCGCGAGCGGCACGCCCTCGGCGATCTTTTCGCCGTAATCGAGCACGATCACATGGTCGGAAATGGCCATCACCAGGTCCATATGGTGTTCGATCAGCAAGATGGTGATTCCCAGATCGCGGATGCTGCGTATCACTTCCACGAGCTCCGCCGTTTCCTGGGGATTGAGGCCCGCGGCCGGCTCATCGAGCAGCAGCAGCGTGGGGCGCGTGGCGAGTGCACGCGCCAGCTCCACGCGCCGCTGCAGGCCGTACGGCAGGCTGCCGGCGAGCGCGCGCGCATGCTCCTGCAGGCCGAGGAACTGCAGAATTTCCAGCGACTCGGCCGTGGCCTTGGCTTCGTCGCGGGACGCCGCGGGCAGGCCCAGCAGATACGGCCAGAAGCCGGTGCGGATATGCTGGTGCAGGCCCACCTTCACGTTGTCTATCACCGACATGTCGGCAAACAGCTTGAGGTTCTGGAACGTGCGCCCCAGGCCCATGTTGCAGATCCGGTAGACGGGTCGCCCGACGATGCTCTTGCCGCGAAACTCTATGGAGCCCTTGCTCGGCGGCACGATGCCCGACAGGATGTTGAGCAGCGTGGTCTTGCCCGCGCCGTTCGGGCCGATCAGCGAATGCACATGGCCCGACTGGATCTCGATGTCCAGGTTGTTGGTCGGCACCACGCCACCATAGGCCTTGTACAGGCCTTGCGTGCGCAGCAGCACTTCGCCGCTGGCCAGGGCATCGCTTTGCACATGCGAACGCCAGGGGGCGATGGGCGCGCGCTCTGGCCCCACGGCCCGGCGGTCGTACCAGCGCACGCGGCGAAACAGTGCCGACAGCGCGCCCGACAATCCATTGGGCATCGCATACAGCGCGAACAGCAGCAGTGCGCCATAGGTGAAATGCTGCACGCCCGGCCAGCGCGCGAGAAACGCATCGAGCAGCGTCAGCACCACGGCGCCGAGCAGCGGCCCGTATACCGAGCGCCCGCCAAACAGCACGATCAGCAAAAAGAAGACCGACAGGTTGAAGGTGATGAAGTCGGAATTGATGTACTGGTTCTGCTGGGTGATCAGCGCGCCCGCGAAGCCGCAGGTCACGGCGCTGATCACGAAGGCCAGCACCTTGTACTTGTAGACGCTCACGCCCACGCTTTCCGCGGCCACTTCAGCCGTGTTGACCGCCATGAACGCCCGGCCATACTTGCCGCGCAGCAGAAAGCGCAGCATCAGATGGGCTGCGATGCCCAGCGCCAGCACCACCCAGACCCATTGCCGCGCATCGAGCGGCTCGCCGCCGAACGTCAGCGGCAGCACGCCGTAGATGCCCTGCTGGCCGGCAAACACATCCTGCCACTCGGAGACCACCTTCTCCACCACCACGCCAAAACCGATGGTCACCATCGCCAGCGCCGGGCCCTTGACGCGCAGCGCGGGCAAGGCAATCACCACGCCGAACACCGCGGCCATCACGCCTGCGGCCACAAACGCGAGCCAGGGGTTCCAGCCGAGCTTGGCCGTGAGCAGCGCGGCCGTGTAGGCTCCCACGGCAAACAGCCCCGCATGGCCCAGCGACTTCTGTCCGGCATAGCCGACCAGCACGTTCAGCCCCGCGGCGGCAAGATAGTTCACGCCGATCAGGAACAGGACCTTGAGATAGAAACCGTTGTCGGTGACCAGCGGAATCAGCCCCACCAGGGCCGCAAAGGCAATGATGCCCAAAAGATGCTTGTACTGGCTCATCAGACCTTCTCCACCACGCGCTGACCCAGCAGGCCTTCAGGCTTGAGCACCAGAACAAAAATGATCAGCAGGAAGATGCTGATCTCGCGCAACTCCGCATGCCACAGTCCGACCATGGCCTCGATCAACCCGAGCAGAAAGCCGCCCAGCATGCAGCCGCGCGGGTTGCTCAGGCCGCCGACGATGGCCGATGAAAACGCCTTGAGCGCCAGCGTCAGCCCCATGAACACCGAGGCGGTGGTGATGGGCGCAATCAGCAGGCCGGCGATGCCGGCCAGGCTCGCGCTGACCACAAAGGCCAGCACCACGATCGCCGTCACGTTGATGCCCATCAGCGTCGCCGCGGTGCTGCTTTGCGCCACGGCGCGCACCGCCTTGCCCAGGCGTGTCCTGCGCATCACGGTATCGAGGCACAGCATCAGCGCGATGCTCACGCACAGCACCAGGATTTCCTGCGGCAGCACGCCCGCGCCGCCGATGCGCAACACCTCGTTGCCCAGCGGCGAAGGCATGACCATGGGCGAAGGGCCCCAGATGGCCAGTGCAATGTTCTGGATGATGATGCCGAAGCCGATCGTGCTCATCACCCAGGCCAGGCCGCCCTGGCCGATGAACGGACGGATCGCGGCGTAATACACCACGACGCCCAGCAGGCCCATGATCACCACCGTGGCCAGCAGACTCAGGCCATAGCGCGCCAGCGTCACTTCGGCTTCCTTCAGGCTGCCCTTGAAATCGTGGCCGGCCAGCAGCAGCAAGGTCGACACCGCGATGAATGCGCCAGCGACGAGAAACTCGCCCTGGCCGAAATTGAAGGTTTTGGTGGTGTTGTGGGTGATATTGAAACCCAGCGCCACCAGGGCATAGATGCTGCCCAGTGCCAGGCCACTGAACATGGCCTGAAGAATACTGACTGCCATACGTGCAACTCCCATCGCTCGCCATACCAACGCAAGGTGCTGGTGGACTGCCTGCGCAGTCCACCAGCGACACCCATCACGGACAGGATTTACTTCTTGAAGTCGGCGGGCTGGAAGCCCTTGGTCACGGAGTCCTCGAACTTCACGACGGTGTCGCCCTTCCAGCGCGCCAGGTAGAAGTCGCTGACGTTCAGGCCTTCGTGCATGGTCTTGGTGAACGGCTTGTTGTAGGTCTTGATCACGCCTTCCACGCCTTGCAGGTTCTCGAGCGCCGCGGCCACCTTGGGGCCGTCGGTGCTGTTGGCCTGCTTCATCGCGGCGGCGATCAGCATCACCGAGTCATAGCTTTGCGCCGCGCAGGGGAAGGTGGTCAGCGTGGGAAAGTTCTTGCGCACGCGTTCGCCCAGCGCGCGGGTTTTCTCGTTGGTGTCTTCCGTGGTCGACGCCGCCATGATCAGGTGCTCGGCCAGCTTGGGGCCCGTCATCTTCGGGAACAGCGAGCTCAGATTGCCCCAGGCGCCCAGCGTGGTCGGCAGGTAGTTGATCTTTTCCATGCTGCGCAGCACCTGGGCCGTGCCATCGGCCAGGCCGTAGACGATCACCGTGTCGGCACCCGCCGCCTTGATCTTGGACAGCTGCGAAGTGATGTCCGTATCCTTGGGGCCGAACTTTTCCACCGCCACCGGCTTGATGCCGTGCAGCTCCAGAATCGCCGTAGCATCCTTGGTGCCGCCCTGGCCATAGCCCGTGGAATCGGCGATGACGGCAATCTTCTTGCCTGGGGAATGCTTGGCCGCATAGGCCGCCAGCAGCGCGGACTGCTCGCGGTCCACCATGGAGATGCGGAACAGGTAGTTCTGCGCCTCGTTCGCATAGCGGGTGGTGATCTCGGAGCCGGTGGCAATCGGCACCACCACGGGAATCTTCTTTTGCTGGGGAAGGTGCAGCCAGGCCAGGGCATTGCCCGAGTTCGCGGGCCCGACGACGGCCGCGACCTTTTCGTTGTCGATCAGCTCGGTCATGTTCTGGATCGACTTCGGGGGCGTGCCCAGATCGTCGCGGATCACGCCCACGACCTTGCGCCCCATGATGCCGCCGGCCTTGTTGATGTCCTCGATCGCGGCCTCGAAGCCCCAGCGCCCCGAAATCCCCAGCTCGGCGACACCGCTGCCCGACATGTCGGCGTTGTAGCCGATCTTGATGTCCTGCGCATAGGCCGTGCCCGATACGATGGCGGCGGCAATCGCCGTTTTGGCAAATCCTTTGAACCAGTTCATGCTTGTCTCCTTTGACGGCTTTTGTGAGGTCCCCCCCAAAGCCATCGGCTTTGGGTATGCGACCCATTTGGTGTCTGGTCAATATAGACAAACTGTATCCATGCCGACAGGTACAGTTGAGCGATACAGTCCCTGGCAGCGCAAAGGTCCCCGAAAAGCGTTTCAGCCCCGGCGCCGTGCCCCCTACTCCAATGCCTTTTGTCGACGCATGGTCAGTGCCAGCACGGCCAGGCTGACCACGGCACCCAGACCACCGAGCACGGGAAAGACGGGAACCCCGAACCATCGCACATCCCAGGCCAGCAAGGTGGGCCCCATGCCCAGAATGAAGGCGCCGGCCACCACCGCCAGCGCCATGCGCGTGGCGGCACGCTCCACGGCCAGCGAGACGCGCTGCAGATGGCGGATGTTCATGTCCACCCCCACGCGGCCTTGTTTCAGGCGATACATCAGCAGGCGCAATGTCTTGGGCGCATCCGCGGCCATCTCGTAAAGCTGGGCCAGGGCCGCGCGCTGCTCCCGCAGCAGCCGCTCAGGCGCGTAGCGCGCCCTGATCTGCGCCTCGACCATGGGCTGGGCAATGCGCACGACGTCGAATTCAGGATCCAATTGCAGCAGCACGCGATCGGCCGTGATCAAGGCCTTGAAGAGCAAGGCCATGTCGGCCGGCATGACCACCTGGGCCTCGCGTGCCAGGTCCATGAATCCGATCATGGAAGCCCCCAGCGACAGGGGCTTGTCATTGCGCTTGGCAACATAGCGCTCCACGGCCGACTCCAGCATAGAGATGTCGGCCTGGGCATCACCCGTCCATTCGAGCAGCACCATGACCAGACCGTTGGCATCCCCCTCGACCATGGCACGCAACAGCACCAGGAACTGATCGCGCCGCCGCTCGGAAAGATGGCCGACCAGACCGAAGTCGATAAAGCCCACGCGATTGTCCGACATGGCCAGCAGATTGCCGGGATGGGGATCGGCATGGAACAGCCCATCGCGCAGCACCATCTGCAAAAACGCCTGGGCGCCGCGCCGGGCCAGCAGCGGCCCGTCGAGCGCCGGGTGCAGCCGCACCTGGTGGGCGGGCACGCCAGGCAACAGGTCCTGCACCAGCAACTCAGGACCGCTGAGCTCCCAGACGATGCGCGCGATGACGATGTCGGGCTGCTGGGCAAAGGCATCGGCCACGAGGTCGTTGTGCTGCCCCTCTATCGTGAAGTCCAGCTCATCGCGCAATGCCTCGCTGACTTGCCGGGCCACTTCGACGGGACGGTAGCGTTCGAGTTGCGCAAAGCGCTCCTGAACCAGCAGGGCGACATGCTTGAGCAGGCGGGCATCGGCCTCCAGTCCGGCGCGTATCCCCGGGCGCTGCACCTTGACGACCATCTCGCGCAGCGTGCCATCGTCGCGCAGCACGCTGGCGCGATAGACCTGGGCGATGGAGGCCGCCGCCAGAGGCTCGCGGTCAAAGCGGCTGAAAGCCTGTTCTATCGGCATGCCCAGCTGGGCTTCGATGTGCGCCTGCATCACGTCCCACGGCAGGGCTGCTGCCTGCTGCTGCAATTGCTCCAGCGCCTGCGTCCATTCAGCGGGCAGCAGGTCCGAGCGGGTGGCCAGGATCTGGCCGAGTTTGACGAAGGTCGGGCCCAGGGCCTCTATCGCCATCCGCACGCGCTCGGGTCGGCTGGCGAGGGCCTGTGCGTCGCTGCCGTCGTCGCTGACCGGGCTCCACGCAGCCCAGCGCGACAGTCCCAGCATCTGGACGACGTCAGCCAGGCCAAACTTGAGCAATGTTCCTACGATTTCCTGCAGACGGGCGCGATCGCGCACCGCCACGATGCCGGTATACAGCATGGCCATGGACTCTCCTTCAGGCAGCTAGCAAGCAGCAGCGCAGCGGCTGCGACGGGACATGTTCATCGGCACGGCTTCACCTCACATGCGAGAGGTCGCTCAGCCGCGCATGACTTCGACACTGTACCGTTCTCAGAGACACAGGGCGAAGCTGGAACGCGGCGAGCGCATCAGCCCCGTGGACTGCCCGCTGTCGACCCGCACACCGCATCGAGCAGCCGATCGAGCGCCTGCTGGTACTGCAGCGCCATGTCCTCTATCTGCGCCGGCTGCGCCTGTCCCGCGGCCAGCGCCAGGCCGCTGCCATGCGCATGGTCAACAAGAATGTCGCGCCAAAGCAAGGGGGAGTCGGTGATCCGCGCCAGCAAGGCGGTCAAACGCGCGGTGATCTGGCGTGTCACGCCGGCGAAAGCTTGCGGCGTCGCAAAAATCGCCAGCGTCAGTTGCGGATACCGGCCCACGGCCTGGTGGTAGCGGGTGAGCAGCGCCCGGATTTGCGCCCGTTCGCCGGCCAGCCCCACCGGCTCATCAAGCGCCTGGACATACACCTGGTCGGCCAGCGCCCGCAGCAGCCCGGCCTGGTCGCCGACGTGGCGGTAGAGGCTCATGGGCGTGACGCCCAGCCGCGCGGCCAGGGCGCGCATCGTCAGGCCCTGGCCTGCCCCTTCGCCCAGCAGCACCAGTGCCGCAGCCAGGATGTCATCGCGTGACATCCCCTGCCCCTGGGCCGGGCGCCCGCGCGCGCGTGTCATGGCACCTGCCGATAGCTGGACTGCACCAGGCCCGAAGGGAAGCTGCGGCTGGAGAGCAGCGTCCAATCGATATCCCGGGACAGCGCGCCGAACAAGCGCCTTCCCGACCCCAGCAGCACGGGCACCGTGGTGATCACCATATCGGCGACCAGCCCGTCGCGCAGAAAGGACTGCACCAGTTGCCCCCCATCGACATAGACCCGGCGCACGTTCTGCCGGGCCAATGTATCCATCACCTCACGGGGAGCGCTGCCGCTGAACCGGACTTTGCCCTGCAGCGCCTCGGGCACGGCCGCATCGGCCAGCTGTTTCGACAGCACCAGCACGGGACGGTCATAAGTCCAGGGGCCGAGCGTCAGCATCTTCTCGTAGGTGCCCCGACCCATCACGATCAGGTCCTTGTCGGCAATGAAGTCCGCGTAGCCATGGTCCTCGTTCGCATCGTCGCGCTGCAGCAGCCAATCGATATCACCATCGGGGCGGGCAATGAAGCCATCCAGGCTGGTGGCAATGAAAACATGTGCGGTGGCCATGTGGATTCCAATAAATATACAACGTATATTATTGTGCGAAAATTGCTTCCTGTCCCAAGCCCGGCTGGCAGCGCCTTCGCACAGCACTCAGAACGTGTTCACGATCTCTTCGCGCCGCGACAGAGCCTTGGCGGGATGGGATGCTAGGCGCAGTACCGCAGCAATAGCCCTGCTATTGCGAGGATCTGCAACGACGCAGACCGCCCGCCAAGGCTCTGTCCCGAAGGGTTGGGACGAAATCGGGCGATTTCTTCGCGCTGCAGCTTGCTTGCACCCCGGTGCAAGCTGCGCCCCAGCGCTTCGAACTCATCCCGATTGCGTCCCAACGCGACGCGTTGAGATCATGAACACGTTCTCAGATGCGGCCCGGCAGTCCCCCTTTGGTACAGTGGCTTGGCGGCGTCGACGTGCCAGGCACCACCGACGAAAGCACTCCCCCTGCGGGCATGCAACATTCAGCCTGAGACCCATCCCGGTTTGCGCGATGACCATCCGAAATACCGACTCCGTACCGCCATCCAAGCCCTTGCGACGCAGGCTCGCCAAGGGCGTGATGGTGCTGGCTGCCGCACTGTGCTGGCTCAATGCCGCGATCATCGCGACCAACGGGGTGTTCGTTGCCACGGGATCACAGGCAATCACCGTCAGCGTGGTCGTGGCGTTGCTGTATGCGCTGATTGGCTTTGTGCAATTCAAGATGCAGCATCACCTGTTCAGGCTCTGGGCCGCACCCGCGCCGGGCGACGAGGGGCATCCCGCGGCGCTGCGCAGCCTGACATTTTTCAGCGCCCTGTTTTCGGCCGGCATCGTGCTGGTCATGCTGCTCTCGCTGTCCGCGGTCTTGAGCCGTATCACGGAAGGCTACGCCATCTTCGGCTGACGATGCGCGCCACCGCGCGTGCGATCAGCGCCAGCACGGCGGCTTGCGCCCCCTGCGGTTCATGCGCGTCGATGGAATGCAGCAAGGACCGGTGCAATTCCAGCGCCTGGGCGCCAGCCCCCAGGCATCGCTGGACGCCTGAAAACCGGTCTTCCAGACGGCGGACAGAGCTGTCTCCAATGGCTGGATGAACTGCTTGTCTCGTCTGGCGCAGCGCCATCAGGCAGGCGATCAGCTCACTGTCGGGCGGCGGGTCACGCTCCCGATGGGATGCGCCTGCGCGGGCCTGCGCACGCCAGATTTATGCGGATTTCGCATATGCAAGCACTGAAATGGTCGTTGGAAATCTGGGGCCCCGGTCCCAGACTCGTCTCACATTTTTCACTCCCATCGGAGCCCATGTGAACGACGTCGTCACGCGCCAGGAGGCGCCACCCCATTTCTTCTGGTTCATCCCCACGCATGGCGACGGTTCGTACCTCGGATCCGAAACACGCCAGCGTCCGCCCGATTTCAATTACTTCCGCAACGTGGCCACGTCGGTGGAACACCTGGGCTATGAGGGCGTGCTGCTGCCCACGGGCCAGGCCTGCGAGGACTCGTGGATCACGGCCACCGGCCTGGCAACCGCGACCAGCCGGCTCAAGTTCCTCGTGGCCCTTCGCCCCGGCGTGGTGCAGCCGACCTACGCGGCGCGCCAGACCGCGGCGCTGGACCGTCTGAGCAACGGGCGCCTGCTGCTCAACGTGGTGGTGGGCGGCAACCCCACCGAACTGGCTGGCGATGGCCTGTTCCTCTCGCACGACGAGCGCTATGAGCAGGCCGGCGAATTCCTGCACATATGGCAATCCCTGCTGGCCGGCGAAACGGTGGATTTCACCGGCAAGCACTACAAGGTCCAAGGCGCACGGCTGGACTTTCCGCCGGTGCAGCAGCCCCGGCCGCCGCTGTACTTCGGCGGCTCTTCCGAAGCGGGGCAGGCGCTGGCCGCGGACCAGACCGAGCTCTATCTCACCTGGGGCGAGCCGGTCGAGCAGGTGGCCCAGAAAATTGCCGCCGTGCGCCAGCAGGCCGCGGCACGCGGGCGCACCTTGCGCTTTGGCATTCGCCTGCACTTCATCGTGCGCGAAACGGACGCCGAAGCGCGCGCGGCCGCCGAACACCTGATCAGCCATGTCACCGACGAGCAGATCGCCAAGGCGCAGCAGCGCTTCACCAAGGAAATGGACTCGGTGGGCCAGCGGCGCATGTCCGCGCTGCACGGCGGCGACCGCGAGCGGCTGTGGGTCGCGCCCAACCTGTGGGCCGGCATAGGCCTGGTGCGCGGCGGCGCCGGCACCGCGCTGGTGGGCGATGCCGACAGCGTGGCACAGCGCATACGCGAATACCAGGCGGCGGGAATCGACACCATCATCGGTTCGGGCTATCCACACCTCGAAGAGGCGTACCGCACGGCCGAGCTGTTGTTCCCGCGCCTGGGCCTGTCCACACGCCGGCCGGATGCGCCACCGCGCGCCTATGGCAACGAGTTTTCCTCTCTCGCAACGACGCGCCTGCAGTCGGCGTCGTGAGTGCAGCACTTCAAAATAGAAACACTCCCATGACATCCAGAAGACAGTTCAACTCCGGCCTGCTGGCCCTGGCCGCCGCAGGTTTGCCAACGCTGGGCCAGGCCCAGCAGGCCGCACCCAAGGAATTCAAGATCGGCTGGCAAAAAGGCTCGGCGATCATGGTGCTGGCCAAGCACAACCAGGTCTTCGAAAAGCGCCTCAAGGCGCTGGGCGTGGACAGCGTGAAGTGGGTCGAGTTCCAGTTCGGCCCGCCGCTGCTCGAAGGACTGGGTGTGGGCGCGGTGGACATAGGCGCCGTGGGCGACACGCCGCCGATCTTTGCCCAGGTGGCCGGCGCCAAGGTGGCCTATGTCGCCACAACGCCGTCTTCGCTGAGCGCCATCCTGGTGCCCAAGGATTCGCCGATCAAGACCGTGGCCGACCTCAAGGGCAAGCGCGTGGCCTTCGGCCGGGGCTCCAGCGCCCATGCCCTGACGGTGCGCGCGCTCGCCCACGTCGGCCTGAGCCCCAAGGACATCGAACCGGTGTATCTCTCGCCCGCGGACGCCACGGCTGCATTCAACGGCGGCCGGGTCGACGCCTGGTCCGTCTGGGACCCCTACTTCGCCATCGCGCAGCAGCGTTACAACGCCCGCGTGCTGATCGACACCACGGCCCCCCATTTGGCGAGCTACTCCTACTATCTGGCCAACCGGGATGCCGCGCAGAAGTACCCGGCCGTGCTGTCGGCCGTGCTTGAGGAAATCGGCAAGCTGATCGTATGGGCGGGCGACAACCGCAAGGAACTCGCGGAGTTCTACGCCAAGGAGACAGGCGTAGAGCTGGAATCGACGCTGCTCGCCTTCCAGCGCGCCCCGTATGCCTGGAGCACCGTCACCGACGCGCACATCCGCTCGCAGCGTGAACTCGCGGCGTCCTTCTATGAACTCGGCATCGTTCCCAAGAAAGTCGACCCCAAGGAGATCCTGTGGAAAGCAACGGCACTTTGAGCACGGTCGATACCGCCGTCACCGCCCGGCCCGCACCACCGCCCGCCTGGCTGACCGCATGGCGGCGCTGGCTGGCCGACGGCGGCATTGGCTGGCTGCTGCCTGTGGGCCTGTTGCTGCTCTGGGAAGCGGCATCGGTTCTGGAGTTGCTGCCCGCAACCATCCTGCCCGCGCCCAGCGCGGTGTTCGCGGCCGGCTGGCGGTTGCTGCTCAAGGGCGAACTGCTGGCACATATCGGCGTCAGCGGCGCGCGCGCCCTCGCAGGGTTCATCGTGGGCGGGCTGATCGGGTTTGCGCTGGGACTGGCCAATGGCCTGTCGGCGCGCAGCCGCAACTTCACCGACACCACCTTGCAGATGGTCCGCAACGTGCCGCACCTCGCGCTGGTGCCGCTGGTGATCATCTGGTTCGGCATTGACGAAGGCGCCAAGCTGTTCCTGGTGGCCCTGGGCGTGTTCTTCCCGATCTACGTCAACACGCTGCTGGGCATACTGACCGTGGACACGCAGCTGATAGAGATGGGGCGCGCCTACGGCATGTCGCGCCGCACGCTGTTCCTGCGCGTGCTGCTGCCAGGCGCCCTGCCCTCGATCTTTGTCGGGCTGCGCTACGGCCTGGGCATCATGTGGCTCACACTCATCGTCGCCGAGACCATCGCCGCCTCGTCCGGCCTGGGCTACATGGCCATGCAGGCGCGCGAGTTCCTGCTGGTCGACGTGGTCGTGCTGGCGATACTGATCTACGCCTTGCTCGGAAAACTGGCCGACAGCGTGGCGCGCTCGCTGGAACGCCGCACACTGCAATGGCATCCCTCGTTCAGAAAGTAAACGACCCATGTCCCATACAGATCAAGGCGGTGCGTTCCGGCTGGAGGGCGTCTTCAAGGACTTTGGCGGCAAAGCCGTATTGCGTGGCATCGACCTGGCGGTGCCGGCCGGCCAGTTCGTCGCCGTCATAGGACGCAGCGGCTGCGGCAAGAGCACGCTGCTGCGCCTGCTCGCCGGGCTGGACGCGCCCACGCGTGGCCGCGTGCAACTCGCAACCGGCGACGACCCGGCGCGGGCCAGCGCCCGCATCATGTTCCAGGAGCCGCGCCTGCTGCCCTGGGCGCGCGTGATCGAGAACGTCGAAGTGGGCGTGCCCGAGACCGAATCGCCCGCCGAGCGGCGCAAGCGCGCGCTGGAATTGCTCAACGAAGTGGGCCTGGCCGACCGGGCCGACGACTGGCCCGGCGTGCTCTCGGGCGGCCAGCGCCAGCGCGTGGCCCTGGCGCGCGCGTTGGCCAGCCGGCCCCGTTTGCTGCTGCTCGACGAGCCGCTGGGCGCGCTCGATGCGCTCACGCGCATAGAGATGCACAAGCTGCTGGAGAGCATCTGGCAACACCAGGGCTTCTCTGCCGTGCTGGTCACGCACGACGTGAGCGAAGCCCTGGCGCTGGCCGACCGCATCGTGCTGATCGACGACGGCGCCATCGCGCTGGACGTGCTGGTGTCCGTGCCGCGTCCGCGCCGGCGTGGCCAGGTGGAGCTGGGCCAACTGGAAGACGAGATTCTCGGCCACCTGTTCGAGGGGGCGGCGGCCGCCGCGCACTGACCCGTCCGGCAATAGCTTGACTCAACTGGACGAATCACAGAAAACAGAAAAGCCACCCGAAGGTGGCTTTTTGCTTTCCCGATTGGCACCGGGAAATTGTTTTGGCGGAGAGGGCGGGATTCGAACCCGCGGTGGGGATAAACCCACACACGCTTTCCAGGCGTGCGACTTAAGCCACTCATCCACCTCTCCGAAGACCGCAATTGTAGCAACAGTTTCGCTATCCAAAAACGAACTGCGCGAAATTTGCGAAATTAGTTGCGCGCGCCGCCGACCTGCACCATCTTCATCGCCGAAGTGATGAGGCTGGAGACTTCGGTCATGTTGCTCGGCACGATCAGCGTGGTCTGGGCGTCGGCAGCGACCTTGCCGTAGGCTTCGACGGCGCTCTGGGCCACCTTGAGCTGCACGGCCTGCTCGCCGCCGGGCTGGCGGATGGCTTCGGCGATGCGCTCGAGCGCCGTGGCCGTGGCCTCGGCGACGGTGGTGATGGCTGCGGCTTCGCCCTGGGCATTGTTGATCGCGGCCTGCTTCTCGCCTTCGGAGC
Source organism: Pantoea sp. 18069 (assembly GCF_902706035.1). Taxonomy (GTDB): domain Bacteria; phylum Pseudomonadota; class Gammaproteobacteria; order Burkholderiales; family Burkholderiaceae_C; genus Comamonas. The sequence continues at coordinate 74,010 of NZ_CACSJA010000020.1, forward strand.
GCGCAATGAAAGCTTCGCGTTCGCCGGTGGCGATATTGATCTGTTCCTGGCGGCGGCCTTCGGAAGCAGCGATCAGCGCGCGCTTTTCGCGCTCGGCCGTGATCTGTGCCTGCATGGAGCGCAGGATTTCCGCGGGCGGCGTCAAGTCCTTGATTTCATAGCGCAGCACCTTGACGCCCCAATTGAGCGCCGCTTCGTCAATGGCCGCAACGATCTGCGTATTGATCATGCCGCGCTCTTCGAAAGTCTTGTCGAGTTCGAGCTTGCCGATCACGCTGCGCAGCGACGTCTGGGCCAGTTGCGTCACCGCCATGATGTAGTTGGACGAGCCGTAGCTGGCGCGCATCGGGTCGGTGACCTGGAAGTACAGGATGCCGTCGACCTGCAGTTGGGTGTTGTCGCGCGTGATGCAGACCTGGCTGGGCACATCGAGCGGGATTTCCTTGAGGCTGTGCTTGTAGGCCACGCGGTCGACGAACGGCACGAGGAAGTTCAGGCCCGGGGTGAGCGTGCCTGCGTATTTTCCCAGGCGCTCCTTGACCCAGGCGTTCTGCTGGGGCACGACCTTGATCGAGCGTGCAATGAAAATGGCCGCAATGACCAGAAGAATGATGGCAACTTCCATGGTGTCTCCCTCCCCCTTCGGGGCGTGGTTGAAATTCGCTGACAAAGAAAATCTGCGGATCTGGGCGGCGATGGGCCGCCCGCGCCCGCGGTGGTCTAGAGCTTGTCGACAAGCAGGCGATTGCCTATGACTTCGGCCACACGGTGCGTGCCGGGAGTCGGCGCATTGCCCGGACGCAGCACCACGGTCCACTGCGCGCCGCGGTAGCGCACCTGCGCCGTACCGTCGGCCGCCCAGCTCTCGACCTGGACCGATTCGCCGATGTCCAGATTCATGCTGCGGTTGCTTTGCGCGGGCTGCAGGCGCACCTGGCGCCGGCGCAGCAGATAGCAGGCGACGACGGCGGCCGCGCCCACCAGCGCGGCTGACAGAATCTGCCCGGTTTCGGAAGCGCCAAGGTGGGCCGCGAGCGCCCCCGCCACGGCGCCTACCGCCAGCATCAGCAGATAAAAGCTGCCCGTGAGCAACTCGGCCGTGACCAGTGCGCCCGCAATCAGCCACCACACCGTAAAACTTGCCATACGCCCGCCTCCTGTCTATTTCGATGTCTGTAGTTCACCACAGTTATGGGGTGATAAGGTGCTGCTTTCACAGGCGCAATAAGGATATTCCTTACACTCGCGCCTGTTTCGTTTTTTTAAGCCCGACACAACGGAGGCTGCGCATGAAATTCCGCTTTCCCATCATCATCATTGATGAGGACTACCGCTCCGAGAATACCTCGGGTCTGGGCATTCGTGCCCTGGCGCAGGCCATCGAGACTGAAGGTTTTGAAGTGCTGGGCGTCACCAGCTACGGCGACCTGACGCAATTCGCCCAGCAGCAGAGTCGGGCCAGCGCCTTCATTCTCTCGATCGACGACGAAGAGTTCACATTGGGATCGGGGCTGGACCCCATCGTGCTGAGCCTGCGCAAGTTCATCGAGGAAGTGCGCCGCAAGAACGCCGATGTGCCGATCTACGTGCACGGCGAGACCAAGACCAGCCGCCACCTGCCCAACGACATCCTGCGCGAGCTGCATGGCTTCATCCACATGTTCGAGGACACCCCCGAATTTGTCGCCAAGCACATCATCCGCGAAGCCAAGAACTACCTCGAAAGCGTGCAGCCGCCGTTCTTCAAGGCGCTGCTCGACTACGCCGAAGACGGCTCGTACAGCTGGCACTGCCCCGGGCACTCGGGCGGCGTGGCGTTTCTCAAGAGCCCCGTGGGCCAGATGTACCACCAGTTCTACGGTGAGAACATGCTGCGCGCCGACGTCTGCAATGCCGTCGAGGAACTGGGCCAGCTGCTGGACCACAACGGCGCCATCGGCGCCAGCGAACGCAATGCCGCGCGCATCTTCAATGCCGACCACTGCTTCTTCGTGACCAACGGCACGTCGACATCGAACAAGATCGTCTGGCACCACACCGTGGCCTCGGGCGACGTGGTGGTGGTGGACCGCAACTGCCACAAGTCGGTGCTGCACGCGATCATCATGACGGGCGCGATTCCGGTGTTCCTCAAGCCCACGCGCAACCACTTCGGCATCATCGGGCCCATTCCGCAAAGCGAATTCGCGCCCGAGACCATCCAGGCCAAGATCGCCGCCAATCCACTGCTGCAGGGCGTGGACGCGAAGGCCGTCAAGCCGCGCGTGCTCACGCTGACGCAGTCGACCTACGACGGCGTGCTCTACAACACCGAAACCATCAAGAGCATGGTCGACGGCTATGTGGAAAACCTGCACTTCGATGAAGCCTGGTTGCCGCACGCGGCCTTCCACCCCTTCTACGGCAGCTACCACGCGATGGGCAAGAAGCGCGCGCGCCCCAAGCATTCGGTGGTCTATGCGACGCAGTCCATTCACAAGCTGCTGGCCGGCATCAGCCAGGCTTCGCATGTGCTGGTGCAGGACTCGCAGACGCAAAAGCTCGACCGCCACCTGTTCAACGAGGCGTACCTGATGCACACCTCGACCAGCCCGCAGTACAGCATCATTGCGAGCTGCGACGTGGCCGCGGCGATGATGGAGCCGCCCGCGGGCACGGCGCTGGTCGAGGAAAGCCTGGCCGAGGCGCTGGACTTCCGCCGCGCGATGCGCAAGGTCGAAGAGGAATTCGGCAAGGACGACTGGTGGTTCACCGTCTGGGGTCCTGACGACATCATCGAAGAAGGCCTGGGCACCGCCGAAGACTGGATCTTCCGCGCCAAGTCCAAGGGCAAGAAGGCTTCGGCCAAATGGCATGGCTTCGGCGATCTGGCCGACGGCTTCAACATGCTCGACCCGATCAAGTCGACCATCGTCACGCCCGGCCTGAACCTCGACGGCGCGTTCGACAAGACCGGCATTCCCGCGTCCATCGTCACCAAGTACCTGTCCGAGCACGGCGTGGTGGTCGAGAAGACCGGCCTGTATTCGTTCTTCATCATGTTCACCATCGGCATCACCAAGGGCCGCTGGAACACCATGCTCACGGCCTTGCAGCAATTCAAGGACGATTACGAGAAGAACCAGCCGATGTACCGCATCCTGCCCGAGTTCTGCCAGCAGCACCGGCAGTACGAGCGCATGGGCCTGCGCGACCTGTGCCAGCATGTGCACCAGATGTACGCCAAGCACGACATCGCCCGCCTGACGACCGAGATGTACCTCTCGGACCTCACGCCGTCGATGAAGCCTTCGGACGCCTACGCGCATATCGCGCAGCGCAGGACCGAGCGCGTGGAGATCGACCGCCTCGAAGGCCGCACCACCGTGGGCCTGGTCACGCCCTACCCGCCGGGCATTCCGCTCTTGATTCCCGGCGAAGTCTTCAACAAGAAGATCGTCGACTATCTGCTGTTCGCGCGCGATTTCGCCAAGGTGTGCCCGGGCTTTGAAACCGACATCCACGGCCTGGTCGAGGAAGAGGACGAAGCCGGCGTGGTGCGCTACTACGCCGACTGCGTGGCCGAAGCCCCCAAGGTCGCGGCCAAGCCGGCGGCTGCATCACGCGCCAAGGCGCCAGCCAAGGCTGCAGTGAAGACCACGGCCAAGGCAGCGGTCAAAGCGCCCGCGAAGGCAGCGGTGAAGACCGCGGCAGCCCAGGCGCCTGCGAAGGCTGCGGCCAGGACGCCTGCCAAGACCGCGGCAAAAACGCCCGCCAAAGCCCCCGCAAAAACCGCAGCCAAAACAGCGGCGAAGGCACCGGCCAAGGCCGCGGTGAAAACCGCGACGCCCGAAGATGTCGCCACCATGACCGAAGACCGCACCACCGCCAAGCGCACGGCCCGCGCCACGGCGACGCAGGGCAAGGGCAAGAAGACGCTGGTGCAGGTCGGCGCTGACGAGTTCAGCCGAAAGATCTGATCATGCCGCCCGCCTGGGCCTGGCGCCTGGCGGCCTTTGGCTGGGCAGCCGCCATGGCCTGGGGCTGCCTGCAGGAAGCGGGCGGATCGGCCCCCGCCTTGTGGCGCCTGCCGCATATCGACAAGCTCGCGCATGCGGGCATGCACGCCCTGCTCGCCTGGCTGCTGTGGCGCAGCGTAGGCCGCGCCACCCTGCGCACCGGCATTTCTATCGTGGCATTGTGCGCGGCCTATGGCCTCGCCATCGAATGGGGGCAGTGGCAGTTCACGCTGACGCGCAGCGCCGAAGCCCTCGATGCGCTGGCCAACACGCTGGGCGCGGTGCTCGGCGTGACGCCGGGCCTTCGGCCCGCGCGCCATGGCCGCGCGCGCCTGGCACAGCTGCGGTAAAAACCATCGAGTCATCGCAGCTGCGCAGCCGGGCATTGCCCTGCGCCGCTGCGCGGCGGCGCCTTCCCCCGCACAATGCCTGCAGACCGCGCCGCGCCCCGCGCTGCGCTCTTCTTCTCCTCCTCTTCACTGGAACCCGGCCATGACCGACCTGCCTCCCATCCTGATGCACGCCCCGACGCTCGAATCCCTGGCCCGCGCGCGCAACAGCCTCATGAACGCCCAGGAAGCCAACCCCGACTGTCGCATCCGCATCATCGCCAACGCCCAGGCCGTGGCCGCTGCACTCGATATTCCCCACGCGCAGGCCGACGCGCATACCGCCCTGTGCCCCAACACGCTGATGCACCTGCAGCGCGTACCGCACGCGCCGCTGCAAGTGCTGGCCGGCCCGGCCGTGCTTGAAATTGCCGCCCTGCAAGCCGCGGGCTGGATCTACATCCGCTCCTGACGGCCCCCTCGCACCCGCAATGGACCAGATCCTGCAACTCGGGCCCCTGGCCTTGCCTGTGTCCTGGCTGGTGCTGTTTGTCGCCTGGCAAGCGGGGAGCTTTGTGGCCGAGCGCCGGGTGCGGCGCCAGGGCCGGACGCTAAGCCTGCATGGCTGGCTGCTGCCCTTCGCGGGCTGGGCGAGTGCCCGCGCGGGCTTTGTCGCCGCGCATTGGGAGGGCTATGCGGGCAGCCCGGCAAGCCTGCTGGGCATTCTCGATATCCGCGACGGCGGCTGGTTCCCATGGACCGGCCTGCTCGTCGCCTTGATCTATGGACTGGTGCTGGCCTGGCGCAGCCACCCCGCAGGCCGGCCACTGCTCTGGGGCCTGGGCCTGTTTTGCGCGCTGTGGCTGGGCGCCCAGGCGGTGTCGCGCGCCCTCGCCGGCCCGCCGGCGCAGTTGCCGGTGTTCAGCGCCGTGGCGCTCGATGCGCGCACCGTCGACCTGCCCGCCTTGACCGGCACGCCCGTGGTCATCAACCTCTGGGCCAGCTGGTGCCCTCCCTGCCGGCGCGAAATGCCGGTGTTGCTGCAGGCGCAGCGCGCCCACCCGGAAATCCGCTTTCTGTGGGTCAACCAGGGCGAATCGCCCGAAGTCGTGCAGCGCTTTTCCGCCCAGCACGGCCTGCCGCCCGACGCCGTTTTGCTCGACCTGCCAAGCCGCCTGGGGCAGATGCTGGGACGCAGCACCTTGCCCACGACCTTGTTCTACAACGCCCAGGGCCAGCTCGCCGACCTGCGCACCGGCGAAGTCTCGGCCGGCTCGCTGGGCCAGCATCTGCAGCGCATCGAACCGCCCGCCCCAACCAAGACGCCACCGTAAGCCGCCCAGGGTCACAGCCCCGGCGGCACGGCCCCGTCGTTGAGGAACGCATTGATAGGCACCTGGATGTAGGCACGCCCATCGTCCTGCGCGGGCGGCAACTTGCCCGCGCGCACATTCACCTGCACGGCCGGCAGGATCAATGTAGGCATGGCCAGCGTCGCGTCGCGCGCGGTGCGCATCTGCACGAACTGCGCCTGCGTGATGCCGTCGCGCACATGGATGTTGCCGCTGCGCTGCTGGCGCACCGTGCTGACCCAGGCCGCGCAGCGCTGCGGCGGCGGGTAGTCGTGGCAGACGTACAGGCGCGTGTCCTGCGGCAGCGCGAGCAGGCGCTGGATGGATTGATAAAGTGTCGCCGCGTCGCCGCCGGGGAAATCCGCACGCGCCGTGCCCACGTCGGGCATGAACAGCGTGTCGCCCACGAACACCGCGTCCTGCACGCGGTAGGCCATGTCGGCCGGCGTATGGCCCGGCACCCACAGCGCCGTGACTTCGAGCTCGCCAATGCGAAAGCGCTCGCCATCTTCGAACAGATGGTCGAACTGGCTGCCGTCGGGCAGGAAGCTGCGCTCGAAATGAAAGACGCTGCGGAACATCTGCTGCACCTGCCGGATGCGCGCGCCTATCGCCACCTTGCCGCCCAGTGCATGGCGCACATGCTGGGCCGCCGACAGATGGTCGGCATGGGCATGGGTTTCAAGCACCCATTGCAGTTGCCAGCCGCGCGAACGCACGAAGTCGATCACCCGGTCTGCCGCAGCGCTGGTCAGCGTGCCCGACTGGGGCTCGAAGTCCAGCACCGGGTCGATCACCGCGGCCTGGCCCGTTGCCCCGTCGGCGACCACATGGGTCACCGTGCCCGTGACCGGGTCATGGAAAGATTCAATCTGCATGCGTTGTGCGCTCATTCGATGCTCCTGCAACCTGTGCCCCAGTGGCAAGGCCATAGCGCCAAAGTGCGGGATTGTCTCAGCATCTTGCTGCGCGCGGTAAATGGCATGGGCGCGCCGTGGACGCGCTTATTCAGAGAGTGGGCCTCAGGACGCGGGATCGGCCTTCTTGGCATCTGCGTTGCGCTTGCGCGTGGCGGCGGCTTTCTTGGCCGACGCCGAACGCTGCGCGGCGGTGCGCGCCGCGGATGCTGCGCCGCCGAGCTTGCCCCCCTTGCGTGACGATGAGCGATCGACCGGCTGGCCGCGCCCCGCGCCCGATTTCTTGCCGCCGCCGGTCTCCTTGTTGACCGTGGCCCAGGCGCGCTTTTCCGCCTCCTCATGGCCCACGCCGCGCTCTTCGTAGCTGGCTTCGATATGTTGGGCCTGGCGCTTTTGCTTGTCGGTATAGGCCGACTTGTCACCTCGGGGCATCACGTTCTCCTTCAACGAGGCGCCGGGCGAACAGGGCCTCGTGGTCATGGTGCGTTTCAGATGTTCGGCTCGTTGGCCGGATCCTGCGGTGCTTCGAGCGGTGGCGCGTCGGTGGGCGGATCGATGGGTTCGGGCGAAGGCTCTTCTTCCTTGCGCGGGTCTTTGTGCTGCATGGGCATGGGCAGGATCTCCTTGGACTCCCGTTGTACCAAGGTTTTCAAGCCGTCTGGGTAGGCGCTGGCAGTACATCCCCCTCAGGTAATGGCGTACAGCGCAGTCGCCTTCGTATACGCCGCACCGTTCCCTGCCAGTTTCGGGATTTGATGAAATGGGCCATGTCACCCCGATACGATGCCTCGTAGGCATGCGCCCATGCTGGGCGCAATCGGCATAGGGGGCCTCCATTCTTGGAGGCACCCCTGCCACACCACCCGGCATGCGGATCCGCACCGGGCGGTTCGAGAGCTTGAGGTCAAGACAATCTTGGCACTCCCAGCCGGTCAAAGTACGCAATCGTCAGCACGATCTTGATGACCCCGTTGCTGTTGCGCCACCAGCGACGGCCGTTGACAGCCACTTGCTTTGCAACGTCATGCGTCGCCCACCACGCGGTCGATGACACTCTTGAACTCGCTGCGCGCCTGGGTGAAGCTGACTACATGCATAACTGCCTCCTTCATATGTACCGCTTATTGTACATGTCTTGTGCATTTCGTCTCACCCCGCGTGCATCACCTCCAGCGCGGCCGCTGCCATCCGATCAGGCAGGTTCGCCTTAAGTGAACGGCATTACCGCCGAAGCGGGGCCGTTGATCAAGGGCTCAAGCAGGGCGCAAAGCGCATTTCCCGACGCTCAGCGCTACCAATGCGTGTAGATTTCCCCGATGTGAACGAACGATTACAATGCCAACATGTTCACCATCAAGCGCACCGCTGAATTCGATGCATGGCTGTTCGGCTTACGCGACACGATGACGCGCATCCGCCTGGCCAAACGGCTGGACAAGGTGCAGCGCGGTTTGCTTGGCGACACCAAGCCGGTTGGCGATGGCGTGCATGAGTTGCGCGAGGACTTCGGCCCCGGGTGGCGCATGTACTACGCGCAGCGCGGCGATGTGCTGGTGGTGATGCTGGGCGGTGGGGACAAGTCCTCCCAGCAGGCCGACATACAGGCCGCAATTACCTTGTCCAAGACTCTGGAGGACTGAGCATGACCAAGATCGCAAACCTGCCCACCTTTGACATGGCAGAACACCTGAAAACTGAGGAAGACGTAGCCGCCTATCTGTCCCTGGTGCTGGAAGAAAACGACCCCGCCGAGCTGGCCCACTCCCTTGGTGTGATTGCCCGTGCCCGCGGCATGAGCGAGATTGCCAGCGCTAGCGGCCTGACCCGCGAGGCACTTTATAAAGCGCTGCGCCCTGGCAGCCATCCTCGTTTTGACACCATCAACCGCGTCTGCGGGGCCCTTGGCGTTCGCTTGGTAGCCCAACCCATCCGCGCTTAACGCGCCCTGCTGACCAGCGATGGGCTCGCCAGGCTGGCCGAACGCGTTGTCGCAATCCAGGCCGCTCGCCCACAAAAAATGCTCCTGCGAGGGCTTCGTTGCGTATGGCCGAGCGGGCGAAGATCATGTTGCGCGCCGCGCCGGCAGCCAGAGTGATTGCCGTGGCCGCAGTGGGGATCGCCTTGCGCAGGCCCGGGGCAGCCAGCGTAATGACGCTGCCGCCAGACACATCGCTATTGCCTGCATCCCGGTCAGCAGCGCAATGGCAAAGGCCATGCCCACGGCTTGCTGCACAGTCCGAACCGGCGCCTTACCGTAATTGAGCGTGCGCAGCATTGTGACGATCTGCCGCCGCGAGATAGCCACCTCCCGGTGATCCGGCTCTGCGGAGAGACCTCCAGCGCGTAGGCAAGTGTCTTGTTTTGCCCGGTGGTGCCTTTGGCGGCGGATTTCATCTCCAACCGCTTGCGGGCAATTCAGTCGTCGGCCTCGCGCTTTGTGTCGAACGTGCCGCCTACGCGCTCACCGCCAATCTGCATCTGCACGCGCCACGTACCCTCGGCGGTTTTTTTCGGCGTTGCCATCCATGCTCCCGTGAAATTCCCCGGGAGACTCCCGTGAAGCCAGCTTCACGAACTATCACGCCAGGGTGTTAAAACGGGATGATCGTATCCGTGATACTCACGAAATTTCACGGATTTCCCTCTGCGCGCGTGATTTCAGATGAAATCATCGAATCTATTGGTGCCCCGAGCCGGGGTCGAACCGGCACGCCCCTTTTACGGAAAGCGGCGGATTTTAAGTCCGCAGTGTCTACCAATTTCACCATCGGGGCGCCATGCATGCGTGGCGTTGCACCATGCAGCAAGACGCAAATTCTATCGCATTCAACGCGCACCAGACCTGTGCGTTGCGCCATGAAAAAAGGGAAGCTGTAAAGCTTCCCTTTTCATTATCTGGAGCGGGAAAACGGGTTCGAACCGTCGACCTATACCTTGGCAAGGTATCGCTCTACCAACTGAGCTATTCCCGCATGCACTGCATTTTCTTGCAGACAGAAGGCAAGTATAGCAAGGTTTCCGGCCCCTTTCGGACTGCTGCGGTTTTTTTCCATCCGCATCGGCCGCGATGCCGAAGTGAGACGTGCGGACTCAGGCCTTGTGCGCCGCGGCCTTGCGGTCCACGAATTCCTTCATGAAGCGTTGCGGCTCGCCGGTCGCGAACGCGCTGGCGAATTCGGCCACGCCGTTGCGGATCGACCGGTCCAGCGGCTCGTGCTGCCACTCACGCAGCAAGCGCTTTTGCTGGCGCAACACCGTCGGGCCCAGGGCCGCGAACTCGCCGGCGACACGCGCGACTTCCTGGTCCAGGTCCTGGATGTCCACCACCGCGTCGGCAAGCCCCCAGGCTTCGGCCTTGGTAGCGTTGATGTTTTCACCCGTCAGCAGCAACCAGTTCGCACGCGCATTGCCGATCAGCCTGGGCAATGCCGCAGCATAGAGAATCGACGGAATGCCGACCTTGACTTCGGGCATGCCGAAATATGCCTTGCTCGATGCAATACGGATATCGCAGGCCACGGCCAGCTCCAGCCCGCCGCCGAGGGTCCAGCCCGGAATGCGCGCGATGACGGGCGTGGGGAACAGTTGCACGGCTTCGCACAGCAGGCGCAGGTTCTCGATGAAGACCGCGGCGCTGGCCGTGTCCAGTGCACCCATCTCCTTGATGTCCGCGCCGGCAACGAAGGCCTTGTCGCCCGTGCCGCGCAACACCAGCGTGCGCACACTCTCATCGGCGGCCAGGCAGCGCACGCCGGCGATCAAGTCCCTGATCACGGGAGTGCCGAGAATATTGAGCGTGCCGGCTTCACGGATGGTGAGGGTGGCGACTCCGCTGGCATCGATTGCGATGGCCGCGTGCTGAAGTTCGGGGAAGGCGTGCATGTCAGAGTTTTTCAAAGCCGATGTCCTTGATGATTTTTTTCCAGCGTTCGTTCTGGCTGGAGACGAGTTTGCCAAAGTCGGCGCGCGACATCGGGCTGGGAATGGCGCTCTGCTTTTCAATAGCAGCGATCACTTCGGGATCGGCCAGCGCCTGGCGCACGGCGGCGTTGAGCCGATCCAGAATCTGCGGCGGCGTGCCTGCGGGCGCGCCCAGCCCGAACCACGAAGGGTTGTTCATGGCGGGCAGGCCGGCTTCCGCATAGGTCGGAACCTGCGGGAAATTCTTGAGCCGCTGCCTGGCCGCCACCGCCAGGGGCCGGATCTGGCCGCCCTGGATCAAGCCAACGGACGAGGGAATATTGTCGAACACCAGGTTGACCTGGCCCGGGATCAGGTCCGCGAGCGCCGGGCCCAGGCCCTTGTAGGGCACATGCAGCAGTTGCGTGCCGGTGACATGCGCGAACAGCTCGCCATTGATATGGCTCAGCCCGCCGTTGCCCGAAGAGCCGAAAGCATACTTGCCGGGCTGGGCCTTGAGTTCCCTGATCAGTCCCTGGACATCGGTCGCGGGAAAGCCGGGGTTCACCACCAGCACGTTGGGCACATCGGCGATATTGCTGATAGGCGCGAAGTCCTTGACGGGGTCGTAGGACGTCTTGGCGTAGACGTTGGGGTTCACCGCGTGCGAGCTTTCCACCACCATCACCAGCGTGTAACCGTCAGCGGGCTGCTTGGCAGCGTAGGCCGAGCCCACGGCGCCGCCCGCACCGGGGCGGTTCTCCACAATCAGAGGCTGCTTCAGGATGGCGCCGAGCCTGGTGCCGATGATGCGCGCCAGGATGTCGGTCGTTCCGCCGGGTGCGTAGGGGACGATGAGCTTGATCGCCTTGTCGGGGTAGCTGGCGGCATGGGCCGGCATTGCGGCTGCGATGCAGGCCAGGCTCAGCGCCATCAGGGTTCTTCTTTTCATGTCTTTTGTCTCTCTCTAGGGGGGGGGATCGCACGCCGACATGCGGCATATCGGCAGGCGTGGAAACGGCGTGTCAGGACCAGGACAGCGGCTGCACCGACAGCGCGGCCAGCGAAGGCGGTGCGCTCACCGCCTGCGCGCCCGGCGTGCGCGCCGACAGCATGGGATTGCGCACCGTCGCAATCTCGCCCAGCGTGGGGTGGGCCAGCACCTGGACCATCTCCCGGTGCCGGACCTGGGGATGGCTGAATGCCTCCTCCAGGCTGTTGATCGGGCCCCAGGGCACGCCGGCGGCATCGAACGCCTCGGTCCAGCTGCGGCGCGTGCGGGTCTTGAACAGCGTCACCAGCAAGTCGCGCAGTGCGGGCAAATGCACGATACGGCTCGAGTTGGTCGCAAAGCGTTCGTCCACGGCAAGTTCGGGCCTCCCGGCCACCTCGCAGAAACGCTGGAACTGCGTGTCGTTGCCTATGGCCAGAATCACGTAGCCATCGGCGCACTTGAACACTTCGTACGGCGCGCAGTTGGGATGGGCATTGCCGCTGCGCTGCGGGTTCACGCCAGATATCAGATAGTTCGCACCCTGGTTGGCGTTGAGCGCCACGGCCACATCCAGCAGCGCGATGTCCAGGTACTGCCCCTGGCCCGTGCGCTGGCGCTGGAACAGCGCCGCCAGCACGGCGGACGTGGCATACATTCCGGTCGTCAGGTCGACAACGGCCACGCCGGTGCGCAGCGGCCCCGCGCCAGGCGCGCCGTCGGGCTGGCCGGTATAGCTCATCAGCCCGCCCATGCCCTGGAAGACATAGTCGTAGCCCGGCTTGTCCGCCATGGGGCCGGTCTGGCCAAAGCCGGTGATCGACAGGTAGATCAGCCCGGGATTGATGCGGCGCAGCGCTTCATGGTCCAGCCCGTAGCGCGCCAGGGTGCCGGCCTTGAAGTTCTCGACGAACACGTCGGCTTCCTGCACCAGCGCAAGGACGGCCTGCGCCCCGGCTTCGGTGGCGAAATCGATGGCCACCGAACGCTTGCCCCGGTTGCAGCAGCTGAAATACGCCGACAGGCGCTCGCCGCTGTCGTCTTCGAGGTAAGGCGGCCCCCATTGGCGCGTGTCATCGCCGCGCCCGGGGTGTTCCACCTTGATGACCTGGGCGCCCAGGTCGGCGAGGTTCTGCGTGCACCAAGGCCCCGCCAGGATTCTGGAAAGGTCGAGTACCTTGACGCCGGCAAGGGCCTGATCGAGCATGCTGTCTCCACTTTATGTAAGCAGAGTGCAGTCTAGGCAGGCGCCGCTAAGTCATCCAGTCGAATGTTTCGAAGCGCGGTTTGGGAAAATTCGAACGCCGGGCCGGTGCCCGGCAAACGCTGCCGAGCGAAACTAGGAAGCGGTTTTGACCACCGGCAAGATGCCGCTCGCGCGCACCATCTCGCGGCCTTCGACCAGCAAAACACACTCGGCAAAACACAGGCGGCCACCCGACTTGGTCAGGCGCACATGGGCTTGCAGCCAATCGCCCGGCGCTACCGCCTCCAGGTAGTCGACGGACAGATGCGCAGTCACCACAGGCTGCTCGCGCGCACGCGCTACGTTGTAGCCGAGCGCGCTGTCGATCAGCACCGCGAGCATGCCGCCGTGCGCCTTGCCGTGCAGGTTGAGATGCGCCGCGCCAATGCGCATGCCGATCACCCGCATGCCGTTCTCGTCCTCGCGCTGGTACAGCGGCCCGAGGTGGGCAACATAGGGGCTCGCCGACGTATAAGGAACGAATCCCGGGGGAATGCCGGCCGTGGAATCAAGGGCGACAGCAGCCTGATCGCTCGGGCTGCAACTGGTTTCAGACGTCATTCGTTGCTTGTCTCATAAGGCACTGGTCTTGGCGCGCGCTGTGCGCCGCCTGCGGTGGGGCACGCATTGCGCGCCGCACGCACTATAGAGGATGGCGCGCGGCCACCCCCCAAGCGCCCGGCGCCATCGCCGCTCAGAACCTGGCCTGGCCTGCGGCGACGCGCTGCACCAGCAGCGGCGCTGGCGTCCAATGTTCGCCGCGCGTGGCATGCAACTGCTCTATCTTGCCCAGCACCACGTCCAGCCCCATCGTCTCGGCATGGAACATGGGCCCGCCGCGCCAGGCGGGAAAGCCGTAGCCGTTGACGTAGACCACGTCGACGTCCGAAGCGCGCTGCGCAATGCCTTCCTGCACGATGCGCGCGCCTTCGTTCACCAGCGCCAGCACGCAGCGCTCGACGATCTCCGCATCGCTGATTTCGCGGCGCACGATGCCCGCCTCGCGCGCGCATTCCACGATCAGCGCATCGACCACCGGATCGGCAATGGGCGTACGGCTGCCGGGCTCGTAACGGTAATAGCCCGCACTGGTCTTTTGCCCGTAGCGGCCCAGCTCGCAGATGCGGTCGGCAACCTTGGAGTAGCGCAGATGCGCGGCACGCGTGGGCGCCAGGCGCTTGCGCGTCGCCCAGTTGATGTCCATGCCGGCCAGATCGGCCATGGTCAGGGGGCCCATCGCAAAACCGAAGCGCTTCATCGCCGCGTCGATCTGCGAAGGTGAAGCACCTTCCTCCAGCAGGAACCCGGCCTCGCGCCAGTAGCCCGTGAGCATGCGGTTGCCGACAAAGCCTTCGCACACGCGCACCAGCACCGGAATCTTGCCAATGCCCTGCGCCATCTTCATGCAGCTGGCGATCACCTCGTCCGACGTGGCGTCGCCGCGCACCACTTCCAGCAGCTTCATGACGTTGGCCGGGCTGAAGAAATGCAGGCCAATCACATCCTGCGGCCGGCCGGTGGCGGCCGCGATGTCGTCGATGCTCAGCCGCGACGTGTTGGTCGCCAAGATGGCGCCGGGCTTGCAGATGGCGTCGAGCTGCCTGAACACCGCCTGCTTGACCACCATGTCCTCGAACACGGCCTCGATCACCAGGTCGGCATCGGCAAGCAGGTGGACATCGAGCGTCGGGCGGATGCGGTCCAGGCGTTCCTGCATCTGCTGCGCGGACAGGCTGCCCTTGGACACCGTGACCGCATAGTTGCGCCGGATCATGTCCATGCCGCGGTCCAGCGCCGCCTGCTCGCGCTCGTAGAGCACGACCGGCATGCGGGCGTTGGCAAACGCCATCGCAATGCCCGCGCCCATGGTGCCCGCGCCCAGGATGGCCACGCTGGCGATCGCGCGCGGCAGCGTTCCCGCGGCCTGGCCTTCAAGCTTGGCGGCTTCGCGCTCGGCGAAGAACAGATGCCGCAGCGCCTTCGACTCGGGGCCGGCCACCAGTTCGTCGAACAGCGAACGCTCGAAGTCCAGACCCTCGTCAAAGGCCAGTTGCGTCGCCGCCTGCACGCAGACAATGGCCGTGCGCTGCGCCAGCGCATTGCACGCCTTGGAATTCACGGCCGCCTGGAGCGCGACAAAGTCCAGGCCTGCTGCATCCGCCGGCGGCTTTGCGCCAATCACCGGGTGCGGCCCGGCCTGCGCGGCCATGCGGCGCGCGAACGCGATGCCGCTGGCCACGACCTCGCCGTCGATCAGCGCATCGGCCAGGCCCAGCGCCAGGGCCTGGCTGCCCCGCACCTGCTTGCCCGACTGGATCAGCTCCAGCGCCGGGCCGGAGCCAATCAGGCGCGGCAGGCGCTGCGTGCCGCCGCCACCGGGCACCAGGCCGAGGTTGACTTCCGTCAGCCCCAGGCTGGCCTCGGCCGCCACGATGCGGTAGTGGCAGCCCAGCGCCAGCTCCAGGCCGCCCCCCAGAGCCACGCCATGGATGGCCGCGACCACGGGCTTGCTGGACTGCTCGATCTGCCGGATCACCTCGCGCAGCATGGGCCGGGCCGTGGCCGCGGGCGTGTTGAACTGGCGGATGTCGGCGCCGCCGCAGAACACCTTGCCGGCGCCGGCCAGCACGATGGCCTTCACCCCGGGGCTGAGGGCCGCCCGGTGCAGGCCTGCGGAAATGCCGCGGCGCACCGCGTCCCCGAGGCCGTTGACCGGCGGGTTGGCCAGCCAGATCACCGCCACGTCGCCCTGCTCCGCATAACGCACGGCCTCCGAAACCGCCACGCCTTCAATGCCTGTATTCATCTTGTCTCTCCGAAAATAGTTTGTGGACCGCGTCATGCGATGTGCGCAGGATCCGCCAGGCGCGCATAGCGCGCGAGGTGGTGGCGGGCATCGCCCAGCGTGTGCTCGATGGCGATCAGGCGCTTGACGTGGTGGCCCAGGGGCAGCTCGTCCGTCATGCCTATGCCTCCATGCAGCTGTATGCCCTGCTGCGCGATGAAGCGCGCGCTTTCGCCGCATTTCGCCTTGGCGGCGGAAACGATGCGCTGGCGTGCCACTGCGTCGGCGGCATCGACCTGCTGCGCCGCCAGCCAGGCCAGCGAGCGCGCCTGCTCCAGGGCCAGCGACATGTCCACGAGGCGGTGCTGCACGGCCTGAAAACTGCCGATGGGGGAGCGAAACTGCTGGCGCACTTTCACGTAGGCCAGCGTGGCGTCGACAATCGCTGCCATGGCACCCACGCTTTGCGCGCACAGCGCCGCCGTGGCGATATCGCTGGCATGCAGGATCGTCGGATAGGCCGCATCCTGCACACCGACCAGCGCCTGCGGCGCGAGCTGCACGCCATCGAACGCGAAGTCCGCGCACGGCATGCCGTCGATGGCCGTGTAGTCGACACGCTGCACGCCCGCGCTTTGCGGGTCCACAAGAAACAGCGAAATGCCGTCGGTCGACAACGCCGGCCCGGACGTGCGCGCCGACACCAGCAGCTGGTTCGCGACCGGTCCCTGCAGCACCATGGTCTTGCGGCCCGAAAGCCGCCAGCCATCGGCGCTGGCCGTGGCCTGTGTCTGCACGTTGTGCAAGGTGTAGTCCGTCTGCGGCTCGCCCTGCGCGAACGCCAGAATGCACGCGCCCGTGGCCAGGTCGGCCAGCAGTTGACTGCGCTGCGCGCCCCTGGCCCCATGGGCGAGCAATTGCACGCACAGCACCGCCGTGCTGGCATAGGCTTCGGTCACCAGGTGGCGGCCAAACGCTTCCATCACGACATGGGTGCTGGTGGCATCCAGGCCCATGCCGCCGCAGTCTTCGGGCACGGTCAGCCCCAGCAGGCCCAGCTCGGCAAAGGCCGCCCAGTGGGCAGGGCTGTGGCCCTGGGTCGCGGCCAGCGACTGCTGCCTTGCCTGGAAATCGTAGGCCCGCGAAAGATAGCGCTCCACCGCTTCGGCCAGCATGCGCTGGTTTTCATCGAGATCGTCTTGCATGTCGGTATGTTTCACAGGCCCAGTGCGACCTTGGAGATGATGTTTTTCTGGACTTCGTCGGTGCCGCCGTAGATCGAGATCTTGCGCAGGTTCAGATAGAAGCCGGCCAGCGTGTCCGTGTCCGCGCAACCCGGGCGCCCGTCCTGCGCGGCGTCTTCCAGGTTCTGTGGCGTGAACGCTTGCTGGCGAAACGGCAGCGCGTGCACGCCCGCGGCCTCGACCTGGCGCTCGGTGATGGCCTGGGCCAGCGTCGTGCCCAGCAGCTTGAGCACCGACGCTTCGGCACCATGGCCGCCGCCGCGCTGCACACGCTCCATCAGCCGCAGATTGGTGTGCTCCAGCGCGAGCAGGTCGATTTCCAGCCGGGCCACGGTCTGGGCCCAGATGGGATCGGCCGCCAGCGGTTGGCCGTCCACCACCCGCTCGCGCAGCAGGCGCTGCAAAAACGCCAGCTCCCGCTTGCTGCGGCCTACGCGCGACGCGCCGAAGCGCTCGTGCGACAGCAGGTATTTGGCGCAGGTCCAGCCCTTGTGCAGCTCGCCCACCAGGTTGGCCACCGGCACTTCGACGTTGTCGAAGAAGACTTCGTTGATCTCCACATCGCCGTCGAGCGTGCGGATGGGCCGTATCGAAATGCCGGGTGTGCGCATGTCGATCAGCAGGAAGGAAATGCCCGCCTGGGCCTTGGCTTCGAAGTCGGTGCGCACCAGGCAGAACATCATGTCCGCGTACTGCGCGTAGGTCGTCCAGGTCTTCTGGCCGTTGACCACGAATACGCCGTCCTTGCGTTCCGCCCGGGTCTTGAGCGCGGCGAGATCGGAGCCCGCGCCCGGCTCCGAATAGCCCTGGCACCACCAGTCCTCGCCCGACAGGATGCGCGGCAGGTAGCGCGCCTTCTGCTCGGCGCTGCCATAGGCCATGATCACCGGCGCGACCATGCGCAGGCCGAAGGGCACGGTCTCGGGCGCGCCCGCCACCGCGCATTCCTCGTCGAACACATAGCGCTGCATGACCGACCATCCCGTGCCGCCGTGCTCCACGGGCCAGTTCGGTGCGACCCAGCCCTGGGCACGCAGGATTTCATGCCAGCGCAGGAAATCCTGTTTCGCCAGGCGCTGGTGGCCAATGACCTTGCGCCGCAGGTCCTCGGGCAATTTTTCCGCCAAGAATGCACGCACCTCCGCGCGAAATGCCTGGGGCTCGAAACCGCTGTTTTGCTGCGCCATCATTCAGCCTCCTGCCGTTCAAAATGCAGCGGAACACCGGTCAGCTCCTGCAGCTGCGCGGCCGACATGCCGTGCGCCATCTCGCGCACCCGCATTCCATCCGGGGTCACGTCGATGACCGCCAGATCGGTGTAGATGCGCCTGACCACGCCGCTGCCGGTCAGCGGCAGCGTGCACTTAGCCACCAGCCGGGGTTTGCCGTCGCGCGTGACATGCTCCATCAGCACATGCACCGCCTTGGCCCCGACCGCGAGATCCATCGCGCCCCCGACCGCCGTGGCGACGCCGCCATGGCCCAGCGACCAGTTGGCCAGGTCCCCCGCGGCGGAGACCTGGTAGGCCCCGAGCACGCAGAAATCGAGGTGGCCGCCGCGCATCATGGCGAACGAGTCGGCATGGTGGAAATAGCTGCCGCCCTGCACCAGCCCCACGGGCTGCTTGGCCGCGTTGGCCACGTCCGGGTCCGCGGCTTCACCCTGCCCGAGCGCGCGCATGCCCAGGATGCCGTTCTCACTGTGGACAATGACTTCGTCCTCGGGCTTGAAATGATCGAGCACGGTGACGGGCAGACCGATTCCGAGGTTGACATACGCGCCGGGCGGGATGTCCCGCGCCACGCGGCGCGCCATCTCCTGGCGACTCCATTTGCCCATCATGTGCACTCTCCCAGTTCAACGACGCGTTGCACGAAAATTCCCGGCGTGACGATCGCCTCCGGGTCGAGCGCGCCCAAGGGCACGGCCGTCTGCACCTGCACGATGGCCACCTTGGCGGCCATGCACATCGGGGGCCCGAAATTGCGCGCGGCCTTGCGGTAGACCAGATTGCCCCAGCGGTCGGCCGCATGGGCCTTGACCAGCGCGAAGTCGCCGCGCAGCGGCGCTTCGAACACATAGCCTATGCCGTCGATCACGCGCGTTTCCTTGCCTTCGGCCAGCTCCGTGCCGTAACCCGTAAGGGTCAGAAAGCCGCCGATGCCGGCCCCGGCCGCGCGCAGGCGCTCGGCCAGCGTGCCCTGGGGAATGCATTCGTATGCGATGCGCCCCTGGGCATAGGCGGTCTCGAAGGCTTGCGACTCGGCGCCGCGCGGAAAGGACGCGTACAGCTTGCGGACCCGGTCGCGCCGGATCAGTTTCGCCAGGCCGGTATCGTGGCTGCCGCTGTTGTTGCAGACGATAGTCAGGTCGCGCGCGCCCTGCTCCAGCAAGGCATCGAGCAGCTCCATGGGCTGGCCCGCCGTGCCGAAGCCACTGACCAGTACCGTGGCGCCGTCGTGGATATCGGCCACCGCCTCGGCGGCCGTGGGAACAAATTTGTCCATCATGCGCGCCTCACAGCGAAGTGGCGAGAATCGCCGTGGCCTGGCTCGACAGCACGCCGCCGTTGCCATGCACCAGCGCGACTTCGGCATCGGCAACCTGGCGCGCCTGGGCTTCACCGCGCAGTTGGGTCACCGCTTCGATGATCAGGAAGATGCTGTACATGCCGGGGTGCGTGCACGACAGGCCGCCGCCGTTGGTGTTCATCGGGAAGCTGCCGCCCGGAGCGATGCGCCCGCCTTCGACGAACGCCCCGCCTTCGCCTTTCTTGCAAAAGCCCAGGTCCTCGAGGAACAGGATGGGGTTGATCGTGAACGCGTCGTAGAGCTCGACCACGTCGATATCGGCAGGCGTGAGACCGGCTTCCGCGAAAGCCTTGCGGCCCGAGTCCACGGCCGGCGTCACGGTCACGTCCTCCATGCAGGAGATCTGGCGGTGCCAGTGCGCATGCCCGCTGCCCAGCACGTAGACCGGCCTGGCATGCAGCGCGCGCGCACGCCGGGCGGACGTCACGACGAAAGCGCCGGCGCCGTCGGTCACGAGGCAGCAGTCGCGCACCGTCAGCGGGTCCGAGATCATCTTGGCGCCGAGCACGTCGTCGATCGACAGCGGGCCGCGCGCGAACGCATCCGGGTTGAGCTGCGCCCACTGGCGCGCGGCGACCGCGACTTCAGCCAGCTGCCGGCGCGTCGTGCCGTACTGGTACATATGGCGGGCCGCGGCCAGGGAGTAGCTCGACACCGGGTTGAAGGCCTTGTAGGGGTGCTCGTACGGCTGGGGGTCCAGCGCCGCGCGCATCTGGTTGACCTTGGAGCTGCTGGGCGCGGAACGCGGCGTGCTGCCGTAGCAGATCAGCACGTTCTCGCACTCGCCCGCCTCGATCGCCAGCGCCGCCATCTTCAGGTCGGCAATGAACGACGAGCCGCCAAACATCGTGCTGTCGGAAAACCGCGGCCGGATTCCCAGGTATTCAGCCATGCGCATCACCCACCAGGGTGAAGTCAGGCTCGAAGTGATGATGCCGTCGATGTCCTGCATCGCCAGCCCGCTGTGCGCCACGGCCTTGCAGGCCGCCTGCGCGATGATGTCCTGCTCGCTCAGGCCGCCGGCGTGGCCCAGGCCCGCCAGGCCCGTGCCGAGAATGGCGATCGCGCCGCGTTGTCCGCCACTCATGCTGCTTCTCCCCCAGGAACAAACACCAGCAAGGCCCCTTCGGGGGTCTGCTCGACCCGGGCCTGGACCGCCATGCCGATCCGGACCTCCTCCACGGGAATGCCCACGACGCGGCTCATCAGCCGCGGCCCTTCCTCCAGATCCACCAGGCAGACCGTGTAGTCACCTTCGGGCTTGCGCACGATGGTCGTCGAGTACACGCTGCCCCGCCCGCTGGGCGCCACCCAGGCCAGCGCCTGCGATCCGCAATAGGGGCAGCACACGCGTGGATAGAAATGGTGGCGGGCGCAGCTGTCGCAGCGGGGAATCTCGAAAATCCCCTGCGCCAGCCGGCCAAAGTAGTGGGCGTCCGCGCCCGCCAGGGGCGCTGCTGTTTCCGTCTCGGTCTGCATCTGCTTCACTCCGCGGCCTGCACGCCCGTGAGCTTCACGAGGTCACGCCATTTGACGAGTTCGCGCTCCACGTACTTGCGCACTTCGGGCACCGGCAAGGCGCCCACGGGCTCGCTGTACTGCGCCTTGAGGCGTTCCGTCATCTCCGGCGAATTCATGATCCGGTTCGCGGCCTGGTTCAGGCGCGCGACGATGTCCGCAGGCGTGCCCGCGGGCGCGTAGAAGCCCAGCCAGGTGTAGACATCGAAGTCCTTGAAACCCGACTCCTTGAGCGTGGGCAAATCGGGAAACACCTTGCTGCGTTCCGCGCTGGTGACCGCGATGGGCCGCAACTGGCCCGACGCAACGAAGGCCGACACGCTCATGGAGTCCTGGATGGCCACCGGGATCTGGCCGGCCACGGCGTCGCTGGTCGCGGGCGCGGCGCCCCGGTAGGAGATATGCGTCATCTTGATGCCGCTCAGGTGGCGGAAAAGCTCGCCCGCCAGATGCGTCGATCCGCCTGCACCGGCCGTGCCGTAAGGCACGCTTTCCTGCGCCTTGCCCCATTTCAGGAACTCGGAAATGTTCTTCGCCGGCACGGCGGGATTGACGACGATCATGTTCGGCGCCTTCGCCAGGATGGCGAGGGGCTCGAAGTCCTTCAGCGGGTCATAGTTGATCTTCTTGAGCGTGACCGGACCGATGACATAGCCGGTCGCCGCCACCAGCAGGGTGTAGCCATCGTTGGGGCGCCTGGCCACGTATTCGGTGCCGACCTGACCGGCCGCGCCCGCGCGGTTCTCGATGACGAATGGCTGCTTGAACTCCTGGGACAGCTCCTTGGCCAGGCTGCGGCTCACGATATCCGTCATGCCGCCGGGGGCAAAGGACACCACGATTGTCACGGGCTTGTTCGGCCAGGCAGTGCCTTGTGCGAAGCCAGGGCTGGCGAAGGCCGCGAGCGCCGCGATACCCACGCCAAACGCCAGGCGCCTGCCTGCGAAATTGTGGCCAGAAGTGTGTTGCATGCTGTCTCCTTGGTTGTTCAAATTGTCGGCTGCCGCAATGCGCGAAGCCACCCGGCAAGTCTATGAACGCACCGCGGCAGACGCCATCCGAATGTTTCGAAGAGGCCGTTAGATGATTTGAAACGCTGGGAGAAAGCGCTGGCGCCGCGCCGCCGGCGGCCACAGCGCATGGACCGCCTGCTCGATCCGCCCGCTCAGGCCCCGCGCGTGGCGGCCACGCGCGGGTCGTCCAGCAGGAACTGCATGAACGCCGTGGTGAACATGGGAAGACGCGCATCGGCGCGCACCGCCAGGTTCAGCTCCCGCACGGCCCACGGCTCGACAAGCGCCAGCATGGCAATGCCGGACGAGGCGGGCAGCGAGGCAATCACGCTGCGCGGCACCAGCGCCACGCCCACACCCGCCGCGACAAAGGACAGCACCGCTTCGAAGCTGTGGGTGTGCAGGCGCACGCGCACCTGGCGCCCGCTCCTGTGCGCCATGTCGCGCAGGAACAGGTAGTTGCTGCTGCTGCGGTTCATGCAGACGAAGTCGAAATCGAGCGCCGCACCGAACTTGATTTCACTTTCGCCGGCCAGCGGATGGTCCGCGGGAACGGCGACGACGAGCTGGTCCACGGCGTAACGGTACACGTCCAGGCCGGTCGCATCGGTCGCGCCGGCAAAGATGCCGATGTCGGCCTCGCGCGCCAGCACCGCCGCGGGGATGGCCTCGCTCTGGCGCTCTTCGATGTCCGCATCCACATAGGGGTTGAGCACCAGGAAGCGCCCCAGGCTCGGATTGATGAAGCCGTTCAGCGCACTGCTGTTGGCAGTCAGCCGGACATGGCCCTTGAGCCCCAGCGTGAACCGGCCCACATCCTCGTGCATGCGCTCCACGCCTTCGAACAGTTCGCGCACATGTGCCAATACCGCCTCTCCGGCCGGCGTCAGCTCCATGCCACGGGCGTTGCGCACGAACATGGACGTGCCCAGGGCCTGCTCCAGGTTCTTCAGGCGGTAGCTGGCCGACGACGGCGTGATGTGCACGGCCGCAGCGCCCGCCGAGAGGTTCTTCGCCTCGGCAATCGCCATGAAAAGGCGCAGATCGGTCAGTTCGTATCGCATGCTTGTCTCTCCATATCGCTTTTTGCAGGCTGGCCGGCATTCATCCAGACGCCAATGATGAAGCCCAGTTTCTCGGTGGGCTTAGGCTGATCATTCGTCTTGGCCAAGCCTGCCAGCACCACGCCAGCAGCTTATCGAGCTGCTCGCCATATACACCCTTGGTACTGTATGAATTAACAGCCACCAAAGTGTACCCGTGTGGACGGCAAAAAGGGAGTTCCACGCGTGGTTTGACCGCACTTCCTGCGCGGTTTGGAGCGTCTTCGGGAGGGTTTGCAGCGGGCCCAAACAAAAAGGCCACCCGCTAGGGTGGCCTAAGTTGTTGATTTCATTAGAAAAATCTGGAGGCGCGAACCAGAGTCGAACTGGTCTAACCGGATTTGCAATCCGTTCGAATTATTTGAAATCAGCAACTTACGACTGCTGCTACTTTTTCTGCTACTTCTCGCAGCATCCATCTCTATTCGGAGACATTATTTTACTTCGCTGCGCCACGCCAGTGCCTTCTTCATTGTCAGGCTGCCAGCTTGGTGCGCAACTCGTAGCCCAGCGCTTCATCGACACGGCTCAGCGAGT
Source organism: Pantoea sp. 18069 (assembly GCF_902706035.1). Classification (GTDB taxonomy): domain Bacteria; phylum Pseudomonadota; class Gammaproteobacteria; order Burkholderiales; family Burkholderiaceae_C; genus Comamonas. The sequence goes on from NZ_CACSJA010000020.1 coordinate 97,535, forward strand.
TGCGTGTTTCTTGCTCATCGCGCCATGCTTCTCGGCCATTGACTGCAGGCGATTGATCTTCTTGTCGAGTTCTTGCACCGCAGCCATCACAAGCCCGTTTGCATTGACAAGATCGATCTGCTTGCCGCCCGGCGCTACATCATCCCCTGCGGTTTTTTGCAGATCTTGCGCCATAGGTCCCAGATGCTGCTGGCCGCCATCAGCCCCCCTGGAGTCATCTTTGTAACGCCAAAGCGCCACGGGAGTATCACGGACAGCCTGCAGAGCGCCCTTCGTTGGAGCGTCGCGAACATCTTCTTTCATATCGCGATCTGACCATGCCGTAATCGCAGCAGATCCCATTTGGCCCGCCGCGCTTCCTAGCCCGCCCCACAAAGCATTGCCAGACTGGCTTGATGCCATCTGATTCTGCGCAATTTGGTTGTAGGTGCTCGCTGCGCCAGCCAGGCCCGCCTGAGCCCCCGAATAGCCAGAGTTCAGGATGCCCTGCCCACTGCCGGCCGCACTCAAGGCCGCACCGGAACTCCCTACGGCCCCTGCCCCGATCTGCGATGCAATCGAGGCATTCGTGGCTTGGCTACTGGCAATATTTCGGCCCAGGTTCGCGGCATCCATGCGCCGGGCATAGCCCTGCTGCTCTACGTTGCGCACGGCTTGGTTTGCGGCGCCGGCCTTAACCTTGGCCGCGCCAATGTCCATCGCACCGGCCATGGCCATCACCTTGCCGCTGGCGGGGTTGACGCCAGAGCGTTCCATAGCCCGCATCGTGGCGCCACGCTGCGCAGCAATGCTGGCTTCAGCATCCGCGCTCGCTGCCTGAGCCTCGGCCGCACGCCGCTCGGGCGTGTCGTAGTTCTGTGCGCCGGCAACTAGACTTTGCTCCAGCGGCCGATAGGTGCTGTTGTAGTCCTCATATCCTGCTTGGGATATCTTGTTCTGCAGTTCCTGGCCTGCCAGTTGGGCCTCAGACACTTGGTTGGCAGTTGATGTCGCTGCGGCCCGCTCATCGGCTGTTTCTGCATATATCTGCTTGGCCCACTCCAGTTGCTCCTTGGAGAGCTCAGCCTGCATCAACGCTGCGGCGTTCGCGCCGCTGTTGTCCACCTTTGTGCTCTTGCCCATGTCAATCCTTTCCTGCGCGCGGGGCGCGCTTCTGGCCGCAGCCAATCCGTTTTGAGAAACCCGTGTGGGTTATCTGTCCGCCGAGGAACCGCGCTAGGCGGCCTGCATTGTTCGTCTCCCGAGAGTGGCACGTCATCTGCACCAGGCCCAACTGCTCGAGCACAACCTCGGCATAGCGCCACAGCTGCACTACAGCCATGCCGCCGCGAGCGCCCTGCTCCACAAACAGCATGTCGTCGCACGCAACCCGCTCGCCGGTGTTGATGTCCTGGTAAAGGCTGAGCCACACGCTGCCCAGCAGCTCGCCGCTGGCGGCGCGCCGTATAGTCAAAATCAGCAGTTGTCCAGAGCGCTCCAGCTGTCGCAACTCGTCCCACTGCACATCAGGCTGGACGCCGGCCGGCAGCGTCTCCTGCAGAAAGCGCAGGCGCTGGGCCGCAAGTTCGCCCGAGCCTGGCAACGGGCCCAATTGCTCGGCCTGGAAAAGCAGGTCGCCGCGCCGCCGCGCCGGCAGCTGCGCGATATCGACGGCGCAATCCGGCACGGACTCGGCAACAATTTCACGCGCCATATGCAAGGTCAAGCACTCCCCGACACGCTTTGCCAGGGCCACAGCAAGCAATCCACGCATTTCACCTCCAGCACCAGGAAGCCTGGGCAGACCAATGAAACCTCGGCCCACCGCAGGTTTCAAGGGGGTGCGAGTCAGTCCTTGATCTCTGCGTCGGTGATGATGCTTGCGTCCGTGGCCTGAGACTTCTCCAACTCGGCGGCTTGGCCAGCGGCGTAAGCCTCTTGCGCAACGCTACGCATGAGCTGCTGCAGCGTGGCCGCCATGCCAACCGACAGCTCGGGTGTGATCTTGTTCCCAATGTTGTTGTTGAGCACTTCGGCCAAGCGAGGATTAATTTCGGTTGCAGTAGTCATGGTTTCTCCTTTCGTGATGGTCAAAATTAAGCTTCGGCAAGCTCGCCCACTGCATCGGGCACGGGTTCTACCAGTTGCGGACTTGCCCACTGGATCGCGTCCACAGCTTCAGTTGTCTCGGCAGCATGGATCTCTGCAAACAGCGCGCGGCTGCGCTGGTGGATACCATCAACATGGGCCAGCAGCGTAAAGCCCACATTAATGATTCCGTCGGCATCCAACTGGGCCGTGGAGTTGTCCGCCAGGGTCCAGTTGATGGCATACGGCTGGCTCGCGTCCCGGGCTATTTTGGCCGCCATCACAGCGCCGCTGATCCGGTTTCTGCTCTCGGAGTCGCTGTCAAAGCAGCCCCAACCCGGCACGTCAAACCCGCCGGACTCCAGCCTGTCGCGCTCGCCCTTAACCTCGGCCCATTTACGGAGCTTGGCGAGCTCGAGATCGTCCGAGGAGGTAGCCGGGACCCAGGTGCCCCCTGCGTAGTCTGACGAAACATCCTCAATCAGAGCACGCTCAAAACTTGCGGTGGGGTCAGCCGGGTCGAACGCCGTCACTGGGAGTGCGGGGTACTCTTGCCACAGTAAATTCTGATTGTTGATCGCGTCCTCTTCTGTCGGGTAGGAGTGAAGCTGCAGCTTGAAGGAGGGATTACCTAGGTCAGCATTAAGAGTGGCGAGTACGACTCGATGAGCGGCGGTGATGCCGTTAGGCGTCTGGATGACTTTGAGAATGGGCATGATGGTATTTTGAGTTGAGGGATTTCACAGTGAAGTGGGAAGTCGAGGGATGGAAGCCCACAAGATTGCTGCGCTAATAGCGGGGACAAGGCCATCCAATAGCGAGCCGGGAGACCAAGCTCGCGGGTCAAATCCACCCCACCAAGGCATGTTCTTCCGCTTGCCTTGGCCGAATGCTTCGATCCAGCGGTACTCTGCCTGGGTATGCTCTCTTGCTGCAAACCAGCAAGCGCCCAAAATCCCGCCAAGCCACCAATTTCCAGTGCCGGCTCCTACTGCAAGTTGTGCGGCCGCGGTTATTGCGGCGTGTGTTAAGGGCGTCATGTCCATAGTTGTTCCTTGGGATTAAGGCCAGTGGGTTGTTGCAATTTCTTCTAAGCTAATGGCTGACTCGATACATGCGCGAAGCACCCTTGCGATGGTGTGTTGGGCAGCCACATGCAAGCCCAAAGCCGTCCCTAAAGAGGCAACATCCTGGCTACTGAGTGTCCGAACAGAATTATCAGAAAGCGTCCAGTCGACCGAGAAGTCCGGCGACATTGCCGCCAATTGCACAGCACCTTGAATACGGCCTTGACTGATGGAATCACTATCGAAGCGCGAGCCGTCCCACTCAAACCCGCCGAATTCCGCGGCGGCACGGGCCAGCTTTATCTCTTCCCACCGGGCGGCCCGCAGCTCTAGAAGTGTGCGCGGGTCGGACCATTCCTTTTTTACATAATCAAAAATGTGCGCATTGGAAGGGCGTGAAGGCATATCCCAAACCCTCCCTGCCGAAACATATTGGGATCCGGGATTCGAAGCCTCTCGGATAACCATTTCCCCGGCTCTTGCCTGAATTCCTACCTGACCGTCAGGGGCGGTGCCAGAACGAAGAATCTCCCCTTCACACGTGTAGACAGTGAAAGGCGAATATTCTTGAGGTTGATTTTCTTCAATTATTTTTTCGTTTTCTATCATCGTTTTGTCCCAAGAAGCAGCAGGGCGAACGAGCCCGTGTAATCAGAAATATCTATTTCGTATGTGTGCACCCCGGCGCCTGGATTGTCGATTGCAATTGCCGTCCCCGATCTTTCTGTAGCACCTAGAGTCAGATTCGACGTGTAAATAACACTCCCATTCCGATACAGGCGTAGCTGAGCACCAGCGCCAAGGGCAACTGCAGCGGAAAAAAAACCGAATACAGTTACCCGACCAGCAGTCGACATATTTATGGATGCTACTTTCCCTCTTACCGTCACTGGGACAGTAATCGCGTCTCCCGCGATGTTGACGGTGTTGACTGCATTAACTGCAGAAGCCGTCAGGCTTCCAGAGAAAGTCCCAGTCGCCGCAGAAAGTGCGCCAGCAAACGTACCGCCTGCCGCCGAGAGATTGCCAGAAAATGTTCCTGTAGCAGCAGAAAGTGCCCCAGCGAATGTACCGCCCGCCGCCGAGAGGCTGCCCGAGAATGTACTAGTCCCATTCGCCAAGATAGACAACCCACCAGCCACCAAAAACCCATTTACACCAGTTGCAGACAGATTCAGATATTGGGTGTTCGCTGCGTTCTGCAGCCGCCCTGCAGTGACCGTTCCGATGTTCGCGGCGATGGCACTGAGTGCAGTTACGCTGATCTCATTGGCAGTCACTGCGTTCGCTGCGATTTTTGCAGTGGTTACTGAATTCGATGCCAAGTGCGATGCAGTGATCACCCCTGCCCCGATTCTCGCTGCTGCCAGCGTCCCCGCCGTAATCTTGTCGGCTGACAAATTTCCAATCATCGCGTTAACTATGGCGCCGTCTTGAATAGCTGCAGTACCTGCTGCAATGGAATTAGCAGCAAGCTTATTCGCTGTGATTGCGCCGTCTACGATCAGGTTCGCACTTGCAGCGCGTCGGCATACGAAGTTCGTTACGAACCAGCTACCTGCCACAGCCGTACCCGTTTCGGATATAACCCGAGCGCGAGCGAAGGCTGCACCTGCAGGCATAGTCACGAAGCCCTCAATCTTCTGCCAAGTGTTTATCGCTGCTGGTGCAGCAAGGGTAACCGGCGTCTGATAACCCAAAGACGTACCCCCGGTTCCACCTTCCGTACCATTAGGTCCGATAGCCTGAGTCTGCAGTCGTATAGCAAGTCCAGTAGTCGTAGGAGAAGATACCCAGGCAGACAAGTGGTAAACGTCTCCAGGGGATGCTTGAAAATTGCGCGACAGCGCTTGCTGCGCTGCAGCCTTGCTCAGCTGGAAGCCTGCAGGTCCAGGCATAGCGGCTGGCACTCCCGAAGTAGCCTGCACCACGGCCGTACCGTTGAACGTGATCCAGCTATTCGCATCCTGGAAGAACGGATCGAGAACAATGTTCGAGTAGTCCATCACCGTCAAGTGCTTAACCGTGATCGCATTCGCAGCGATCTGGTCAGCGCTTACCGCACCAACAGCAATCTTCGCAGTCGTAATAGCGTTAGCGATAATTTTGTCAGACGTGATCGCGTTAGCAGCGATATTCGCAGCCGTGATAGTTCCTGCTGCGATCTCGTTTGCCGTCACCGCATTCGTAGCGATCTTGGCAGTAGTTACCGCATTAGCGATAATCTTGTCTGCCGTGATAGCATTCGTTGCGACCTTGTCCGCGATAATCGCACTTACCGCAATCTCGTTTGCAGTTACTGCTCCGGTAGCGATCTTGGCAGTCGTTACAGCATTCGCAATGATCTTGTCTACCGTGATTGCATTAGCGGCTATTTCAGTCGCAGTCACAGCATTGGCCGCGATCTTGATCGTGGTGA
>NZ_CACSJA010000021.1 GCF_902706035.1 Pantoea sp. 18069
CAGGGCCAGCAGCGGATGAACAGTCCGTACTGCATCGAAAGGCCGGATATAAGGTTGCAATGAACCGCCGAGTCAAAACTTCAAAAGTTTGCTTGCATCACGGGAGGTGTCCATATAAGTTCTGCGGCGCAGCCCGGGACCGAGCACGGCAGGTTGCCCGTAGCGCAGCGGAGGGTCGCAGACAGCAGGGCTCGCCTTTCTTTTGGGTACTTTTCTTTGGCGACGCAAAGAAAAGTACCTCGGCCGCCGGGCCGAGACCCGGCCCCTGCCCGCGGCAAAGGCATGCCGTTAAAACCGCCCCCAACGCTGGCCCAACAGAAACTTGCTTACGCTGCGGCGTACCGCTGCGCCACCTTCTGGCCCACGAAGGCCGCCGACACCACGCTCAGCGCCAGCGCCGTCGCCGAGCCAAAGAACACGCCGCCGTAGAAGTGGGCATCGAGCATCGCGCCAAACACCGGCGCGGCCAGGCAAAAGCCCAGGTCCAGCCCCGAATACACCGTGCCATAGACCCGGCCGGTCGCGCCCGGGGGCGCGGCCTTCTTGATCAGCATGTCGCGCGAAGGGCCGGCGATGCCCGTGCCCAGGCCGGCGACGGCCGCGACGGCCAGCGCCACATAGCCCGGCAGCAGGCCCGAGCCCACGACGGCCAGCAGCACGGCCGACGCCAGCAGGCTGATCGCGATCAGCTTTTCCAGCCGCTGCACGCGGCCGACGAGAAAGCCGCCGATCAGCATGCCGGCCGCGCCGCACAGCATATAGCCCGTGGCCACCAGCGCCGTGAGGCTCAGTGGCAGCCCGTACATCGACTGCAGCGCCGGGCTCGCAAAGCTCTGGATGGCGCTGAGCGCGCAGGTGCTCCAGAAGAAGAACGAGAAGCACAGCCAGACCGAAGGCAGGCGCAGGAAGGCCATGGGATGCTCCACAGGCGCGTTCGCCGCCATGGGCCGGACCGCGGCAGGCACCAGCGGCTTGCGGTCATCCAGCGCGTCGCGGTTGAGCACCATGATCAGCAGCACCAGCGCCGCCAGGCCCGCGCCGCACAGGCAGGCTATGCGCCACGAACCCGTGGCCGTCGTGATGCCGGCCATGAACACCGGCGCCAGCGCCCAGCCCAGATTGCCCGAGATGCCATGCACCGAGAACGCATGGCCTATGCGCGGCGCCGAGACGCGCTTGTTGAGAATGGTGAAGTCCACCGGATGGAACGGCGCATTGCCCAGGCCCGCGAACACCGAGGCCAGCAGCAGCGTCGCGTAGCCCTGGGCCGAGCTCGCGATCACGCCGGCAACGATGAAGCTGGTGAGCGCGGCGAACAGGATGGGCCGTGCGCCCAGCCGGTCGACGATAAAGCCCGACAGCGCCTGCCCCACGCCCGACACCACGAAAAACACCGACAGCAGCACGCTGAGCTCGGAATAGCTGTAGCCGAAATCGGCGATCAGCCAGGGAAACAGCGGCGGCAGCAGCAGATGGAAAAAGTGCGAGGAACCATGGGCCAGGCCGATGAGTCCGATGGTGCGCGCATCCTGGTGCAGCGGCGTCGCGGCAGGGGCATTGGCAGAGGTTGACGGAGAAGCGTTCATGCGGCCATCTTAGGCAAGCGCGGCGCGGCATGTATGCGATAGACTGCCAAAAACTATCGCACAAATGCCAAAACCAGCCGCCGCCATGATTCCGTCACCCGCCGTGCGCAAGCTGGCGCGGCCGCTGTCCTATGTGTCCACGCTGGACCCGCATCTGTACGAGCCCAGCGCACAGCGGCCGGTGCGCGCCAAGATGCGCGAACTGCGCCGCGACACCCAGGTCATGCCCCACAGCCACCCCTGGGCGCAGATGGCGATTTCCACCGGCGGCGTGATCCGCCTGTCGATGGAGCATGCGACCTATATCGTGCCGCCGAGCCGCGCCGTCTGGGTGCCTGCGGGCCTGCCGCACGCGGTGACCATGGTCGAGACCGCGCGGCTTTACACGCTGTACTTTCTGCCGGCGCGCGACGGCGCGGGCGTGACGGCCGAATGGATGGACCAGCCGGCCTGGCAGCAGTGCCGCGTGCTCCAGGCTTCGGAGCTGCTGCGCGCGCTGGTGCAGGAGCTGTCGACCGACAGCGATGCCGGCCCGGCGCTGTCGCTCCAGACGCTGCAGCGCGAGCACCATCTGAGCGCCCTGGTCTGCGACGAGCTGCGCCGCGCGCAGGACATGCGCCTGGGCATCGTCATGCCGCGCGACAAGCGGCTGCTGCACCTGTGCGAGGCCGTGCTGGAGCAGCCCACGCGCCATGCAAGCCTGCAGGAATGGGCGCTGGACACCGGCGCCAGCCTGCGCACCGTGGCGCGGCTGTTTCGCAGCGAACTCGGCTGCACGTTCACGCAATGGCACCAGCAGGTGGTACTGGCCCACGCCGTGGCGCTGGCCGCGCGCCAGATGCCGATTGCGCGCATTGCCGCCGAGCTCAACTACACGCCCAGCGCCTTCAGCGCGATGGTGCGGCGCAGCGTGGGAATGACGGCCGCGGCCTTTCTCGGCCAGCACCGGCTGCAGTCCGATATGCCCTGAAGTGAAGCGCCCTGCGCTGCTCGGACCGCAGCGGTTTCACGGGCAGTCGGTGGCGCGAGCGTCATGGATGGCTTCGTCCGCGACGCACACCGTATCACGCCCGGACTGCTTGGCCTTGAGCATGGCAAGGTCCGCGCGGTGCAGCGTCTGCATGACGGATTCGCCTGCACGCAGGGTGGCGATGCCCGCCGAAACCGTGAGCCGCCCATCGGGCCGCGGCACCTGCGCGAGCAGCAGGCGCAGGCGATCCGCGAGCGCCTGCGCCTTGTCTTGCGCCTGTTCAGGCAGCAGCACGCAGAACTCCTCGCCGCCGAGCCGGCCGAACACATCGCTGGCGCGCAGGGCGCGCTGCAGCACGCCGGACATGCCGCGCAGCACGGCATCGCCGGCCGCATGGCCGTGGCCGTCGTTGAGGCGCTTGAAATGGTCGATGTCGAGGTACAGCAGCGTGAGCGGCGCGCCCGTCGCACGGGCCTTGACGGCCGCCTTTTCGGCCTGCTGCAGGAACTCGGCGCGGCTGCTCGCACCGGTGAGCGTGTCGGTCACGGTGAGCTCGGCGAGCCGGCATTCCTGCGCGAAGGCACGGTGCTGCGAGTCCTGGATGCGCAGGTGGCTGACGAAGCCCGTGACCAGCGCCATGCCCGCGAACAGCAGGCTGAACACGGTGTCGGTACGGCTGGCATCGTGCGCGATCACGAACGGCAGGAAGCAGGCATAGCTGACCAGCGCGCCGCCTATCCACTGCGCCCATGTGATCCAGAAGAAGCTCGTTGTGAGCACGATGAGTACGGCCGCGGGCACGAAGTACAGCAGCGGCCGGTCGGTGCCCAAGGCGCCGAGGTAGCTGTTCAAGCTGACCGTGCCAATGGTCGCCATGCAGCACCAGCCGTAAGCGCGCACCGAAGGCGCGCGCACGATGAGGTAGGCAAACAGCGCGGTGAGCGGCAGCAGCAGCACGCGCAGCTCCAGGTACTGCGGCGTGGGAATCAGCAGCCGCGCGAGCAGCGCCGCCACCGAGCCCAGCACGGCCGTCACGCCCATCTCGACGGCCGTGCCCTGCAGGCGCTTGAGCGTCTGCTCACGGTAGGCCTGCTCGCGGTCGGCAGCGGCTTCGAAGCCCATCAGCTTGCGATGCGGCATCGGTGCAGCACGTTCAGCCGCGCAGGCGCTCGATCAAGCCGTTGAGCTCTTCGATCGAGCCGAACTGTATGGAGACTTCACCCATGTCCTGCACCTTGCCGCGGCGGCGCACGCGTTTCTTGACGCGCACTTCGACCTGGGCCATCAGCAGGTCCGACAGCTCTTCCTCGATGCGCTTGACATCGCGCGACTTGTCCTTTTTCGCGGTCTGGGGCTTGAGGCTGAAGTCTTCGCCCATCTTCTTGACCAGCGTCTCGGCCTCGCGCACCGACAGCTTGCGCCCCGCGATCTGGTTGCCGGCCGTGATCTGCGTCGCGCGGTCGAGCGCGAGCAGCGCGCGCGCATGGCCCATGTCGATATCGCCGGCCATCAGCATTTCCTGCACCGGCTCGGCCAGGTTCAGCAGGCGCAGCAGGTTGGACGCCGCCGAGCGCGAACGGCCCACGGCCTGCGCGGCCTGCTCGTGCGTGAGGCCGAACTCCTTGACCAGGCGCGCCAGGCCCTGCGCCTCTTCGAGCGGGTTCAGGTCTTCGCGCTGGATGTTCTCGATCAGCGCCATGGCCGCCGCGGCCTCATCGGCCACGGCGCGCACCAGCACCGGCACGCTTTCCAGGCCGGCGATGCGCGCGGCGCGAAAGCGCCGCTCGCCGGCGATGATTTCGTACTGGCCCGCGTTCTCGCCTTCGGCCAGGCGGCGCACCAGGATGGGCTGCATGATGCCCTGGGCCTTGATGCTTTCGGCGAGTTCATACAGCGCGCCTTCGTCCATGCGCGTGCGCGGCTGGTACTGGCCGGCGACCATCTGGTCCAGCCGCAGGTCATGGGGCGTTGCCGCTGCATCAGCCTGCACGGCCGACTCCTCGACCTTGGGGCCGAGCAATGCTTCCAGGCCGCGGCCCAGACCCTTGGGTTTCTTTGTCACCATGGCTTTTAGTCTTTCAAAAGGGTTTGCAGCAGCGTCCGGCCCGCAGCCCAGTCACCCCGGGTCGGATCGTCCACCGTGTCGTCTAGCGCCGCGAACGTTGCGCCCCAGGCCTGGGCCAGGGCTTGCGCGCGCTCCAGGCTGCACGCCGCATGCGGCGCGCGGCCCACGAGAATGCTGGGAAAAGGCAGGCGCTGCAGCGCGATCGGCGACCAGCCCGGCAGTTGCTCGCGCAGCGCGGGTTGTTCGACATCGGTCGGCGCGACCAGCAGCGCGCCGCGCACCTTGGCTGCGGCCGGCGAATGCGCGGCCCACCAGGCCGCGAGCACGCAGCCCAGGCCGCTGGCGACCAGCACCACCGGTCCGGGCGCGTCAACCAGCGTCTCCTGCAGGCGCGCGCTCCAGTCGCCGCGCAGCGGCCGCTGCCAGTCGTGCTGCTCGAGCAGCACATCGCCATGCAGGCCCTGCCAGCGCGCGAGCCAGGGCTCGGCACGCGACTGTGGCCCGCCATCGGGCAGAAGCAGGATCTGCGGCTGGGAAGAGGAAGACGCGAACACCGGCATCACATCTTCTGGATGCGTTCCACCATCTCGCGGGCGAACTCGATGAAGGCCTTGCTGCCCTTGGCCGACGGGTCGAACACCACGCCGGGAACGCCGTAGCTCGGCGCTTCGGCCAGGCGCACATTGCGCGGGATCACGGTGTTGAACACCTTGTCGCCGAAATGGTCCTTGAGCTGGTCGCTGACCTGCTGCTGCAGCGTGGTGCGCGTGTCGAACATCACGCGCAGCAGGCCGATGATCTGCAGGTCCTTGTTGAGGTTGGCATGCACCTGCTTGATGGTGTTGACCAGGTCGGTCAGGCCTTCGAGCGCGAAGTATTCGCACTGCATGGGCACGACCACGCCGTTGGCCGCGCACAGGCCGTTGAGCGTGAGCATGGACAGGCTGGGCGGGCAGTCGATCAGCACGAAGTCGTAGTCGGCGTCGACGGCCGCGAGCGCGCCCTTGAGGCGCTTGTCGCGGCGCTCCAGCGCCACCAGCTCGATCTCGGCGCCGGTGAGCTCACGGTTGGCGCCAAGCACGTGGTAACCGACCTTCTCGGAGAACACCGCGGCCTCCTTGACCGACGCGTTCTCGAGCAGCACGTCATAGACCGTGAGCTCGAGGCTGCGCTTGTCCACGCCCGAGCCCATGGTCGCATTGCCCTGCGGGTCCATGTCGATGAGCAGCACGCGCTGGCCGATCTTGGCCAGGCCCGCAGCCAGGTTCACGCAGGTGGTGGTTTTGCCGACGCCACCTTTTTGGTTGGCAATACAGAAAATCTTGGCCATAGGGCTTTCGGATAACTTATTTGGAAATGGCCAGCTTGATGCCAAAGCCGATGAGGAAAGTGCCCGCCGTCTTCTCGAGCGCCTGCACGATGCGCGGGTTGGCGCGCAGGCGGTCGGCCAGATAGTGCGTCAGCAGCACGACGATCAGGGCGTAGAGCAAGGTCAGCACCGCCACGGTCGCCGCCATCACCGCGAAGGTGGTCAGGCCCTGGTGCGTTGCCGGGTCGACGAACAGCGGGAAAAACGCCATGTAGAACACGATGGCCTTGGGGTTGAGCAAGGTGATCAGCGCGCCCTGACGGAAATAGTGGTGCGGCTGCATCTGCAGCACCGGCTGGTCGCCGGGCCGGGCCAGCAGCATCCGGCAACCCAGCCAGGCCAGATAGGCCGCGCCCAGCCACTGCAGCGCGGCGAAGGCCAATGGGTGCGCGGCGAGCAGCGCCGACATGCCGGCCACGGCCAGCCACATCAGCACCTGGTCGGCGGCAATGACGCCGCCGCAGGCGGCCATGCCCGAGCGGACACCGCCCTGCCCGGTCGACGTGATCAGCGCGAGATTGCCGGGGCCGGGAATCAGCAAGAACAGGATGATGGCCGCGACGAACGCGCCGTAATCAGCAACGCCAAACATGATTTCCCCGGCAATAAAAGCCTGAGTTTATGCGAGGCGCAGACAAAGCACAGTCATCCATCCGCCCGAGCGGACCAGTCAACAGGATTACGCAGCCCGCATCCAGACAATGCAGCGCTCGGCATCGAGCGCCGGAACCTGTAATTGTTCCACGTGAAACACCTGCACATCGGCGGGCAGCGCGGCGATTTCCTCGACCGGGTGCTTGCCCTTCATCGCGAGCCAGACGCCGTCGGCCGCAAGCGCCGGACGCGACCAGCTGGTGAAGTCGGGCAGCGAAGCGAACGCGCGGCAGCTGACCACGGCATAGGGGCCGGTCAGCGATTCGACGCGCGCATGGATGCCGCGCAGATTGCGCAGCCGCAGGCTGGCCGCGGCCTGCTGGATGAACGCCGCCTTCTTGGCCACGGTGTCGACGCAGCTGACGTCGACGTCGGGGCAGCAGATCGCGAACACCACGCCCGGCAGGCCGCCGCCCGAACCCACGTCGAGCAGCGGCGTGAGCGCGCCTTCGGCGCGCACCAGACCCTGCACATGCCTTTGCAGCGGCGCGACGGCCGCGAGGCTGTCGAGCAGATGGTGGGTGAGCATTTCCTGCGGGTCGCGCACGGCCGTGAGGTTGTAGACCTTGTTCCACTTCTGCAGCAAGGCCAGGAAGTCGAGCAGCAGATCGACCTGGGCCGCGGACAGCGCCAGGCCCAGCGTGGCAATGCCCTGCTCCAGGGCCGGTCGCAGCGCGGCGCTCATGCGGCGTCTCCCTTGGCCGCGGGCGTGGCCAGCGTGAAGCCGCGAAAGCCGCCCTTCTTCAGATGCACCATCAGCAGCGAGATCGTCGCCGGCGTGATGCCAGAAATGCGCGAGGCCTGGCCCAGGGTTTCGGGACGGTGCTTTTGCAGCGTCTGGCGGGCCTCGAACGACAGCGCCGTGACCTGCAGATAGTCGAGGTCGGCCGGCAGCCGCTGGTGCTCGAGATGCGCCGCGCGTTCGACTTCGTCCTTCTGGCGGTCGATATAGCCCGCGTACTTGGCCGCGATCTCGACCTGCTCGATCACGGAGTCGCTCAGATCGCCCAAGGTTTCACGTGAAACATCGCCAGACACGTACTTGCCTTTGTCCAGGCTGGTGAGCTGCGAGTAGCTGACATCGGGCCGGCGCAGCAGCTCGAACAGGCTGTACTCATGCTCGATCGCCTTGCCCAGCACGCGCGCGGATTCCTCGGCCGGCAGGTTGCGCGGGCTGACCCAGGTCGACTTCAGGCGCTGGGTTTCGCGTTCCACGGCTTCGCGCTTGCGGCTGAACGCTTCCCAGCGCGCATCGTCGACCAGGCCCAGGCGGCGGCCGGTTTCGGTCAGGCGCATGTCGGCGTTGTCTTCACGCAGCTGCAGGCGGAATTCCGCGCGGCTGGTGAACATGCGGTAGGGCTCGGTCACGCCCTTGGTGATCAGGTCGTCGACCAGCACGCCCAGATAGGCTTCGTCGCGGCCCGGCGTCCAGGGCGCGTCGCCGCGCGCCTGCAGCGCCGCGTTCAGGCCCGCGAACAGGCCCTGGGCCGCGGCCTCCTCATAGCCCGTCGTGCCGTTGATCTGGCCGGCGAAGAACAGGCCCTGGATCTGCTTGGTCTCGAAACTCGCCTTGAGCGAGCGCGGATCGAAATAGTCGTACTCGATCGCATAGCCGGGGCGCAGGATGTGGGCGTTCTCCAGGCCCTTCATCGAGCGCACCAGTTCGTACTGGATGTCGAACGGCAGGCTGGTCGAGATGCCGTTGGGGTAGTACTCGTGCGTGGTCAGCCCTTCGGGCTCGAGAAAGATCTGGTGGCTGTCCTTGTCGGCGAAGCGGTTGATCTTGTCCTCGACGCTGGGGCAGTAGCGCGGGCCCACGCCTTCGATCTTGCCGGTGAACATCGGGCTGCGGTCAAAGCCCGAGCGGATGATGTCGTGCGTGCGCTCATTGGTATGCGTGACCCAGCACGGCACCTGCTGCGGGTGCATGCCGGCCTTGCCCATGTAGCTGAACACCGGCAGCTCGCCTTCGTTGATGCCGCCGGGCATGCCGTCGCCGGGCTGGGCTTCGCACTGCGAGAAGTCGATGCTGCGCCCGTCGATGCGCGGCGGCGTGCCGGTCTTGAGCCGGCCCTGGGGCAGCTGCAACTCCTTGAGCCGCGCCGACAGGCTCACCGCCGGCGGATCACCCGCGCGGCCGGCCGCGTAGTTGTTCAGTCCCACGTGGATCTTGCCGTCGAGGAAGGTGCCAGCCGTGAGCACCACGGTGCGCGCGCGAAAGCGTATGCCGACCTGCGTGACCGCGCCGACCACGCGGTCGCCTTCGACCATCAGGTCATCGACCGCCTGCTGGAACAGCCACAGGTTGGGCTGGTTCTCGAGCATGCGGCGGATGGCTGCCTTGTAGAGAATGCGGTCGGCCTGGGCGCGCGTGGCGCGCACCGCCGGGCCCTTGGAGCTGTTGAGGATGCGGAACTGGATGCCGCCCTCGTCCGTGGCCAGCGCCATCGCGCCGCCCAGCGCATCGACTTCCTTGACCAGATGGCCCTTGCCAATGCCGCCGATCGACGGATTGCAGCTCATCTGGCCCAGCGTCTCGATGTTGTGGGTCAGCAGCAGCGTCCTGCTACCCATGCGCGCGGCCGCCAGCGCCGCCTCGGTGCCGGCGTGGCCTCCGCCTACGACGATGACATCAAATTCTTGGGGATACAACATGCAATAACTCCGGGGGCCAATGCTTGGTGCACGGCCCTAATCTGTTCGCAGCGCGCCTGCGCCGGCCCGCGCCACGGATGGCCCCTGTAGCCATCCTTGCGGGAGAACCGGCAATTTTCCCACTTTTGCGTGTTTTTCGCCGCATGACCCCAGGCCACCACGCGAACAGCCGGGAAACCGGCGCGCGCTGCGCCGGCGGCAGGCGCGGCGGCGCCCGGCGCGTTAGCATGGGGTCGTCACCACTTCACTTTACTCCGACCATGAAGCTTTACTACAGCCCCGGCGCCTGCTCCCTGTCCCCGCAGATCGTGCTGCAGGAATCGGGCCTGGCCTACGAGCCCGTGCTCGCCAGCACCAAGACCCACCAGCTCGCCGATGGCACCGATTTCTACACCATCAACCCGCTGGGCTATGTGCCCCTGCTCGAACTCGACAACGGCGCGCGCCTGCGCGAAGGCCCGGCCATCGTCCAGTACATCGCCGACCAGGTGCCCGAAAAGAAGCTCGCGCCCGCCAACGGCAGCTTCGAGCGCTACCAGTTGCAGGAATGGCTGAACTTCATAGGCACCGAAATACACAAGGGGTTCGGCCCGCTGTTCAAGCCGACCACGCCCGAGAGCTACAAGCCCATCGCGCTCGAGGCAGTGACCAAGCGCCTGCAGTGGGTGGACCAGCAACTGGCCGGCAAGAGCTATCTGCTGGGCGAGCAGTTCAGCGTCGCCGATGCCTACCTCTACACCGTCTCGCGCTGGGCCGGTTTCGTCGGCCTCGACCTGTCGGGCATGGCCAACATCCTGGCCTTCCAGCAGCGCATGGCGCAGCGGCCCGCGGTGCAGGCGGCGTTGAAGATCGAAGGACAGAAATAACAAGCACCCCCTGAGCGACTTCGTGGCCGGGCCATCCCGCGCTTCCCCCTCTCAACCTTCGGTGGAGGGGGCGACGGCACCTTCGCGGCGGGGCGGCCCTTGCTCGGTGCCCCCATGCTGGGACATGCTGTAGATTGAGAGTGCCCAAAGCCGATGCCGTGTTCCACGTGAAACACGGCCTCGGCTTTTTGCATGGGGGCCGCGCATACCGTTACAGCCAGCGCGGGCGAACCAGGTCTGCTAAGGTTTTTGCTTACCTGAACAGCCAGAAAGCATTCCATGCCTACCTTGTTCGATCCCCTGCGAGCCGGCAAGCTGCAGCTGCCCAACCGCATCGCCATGGCCCCGCTGACGCGCAACCGCGCGCCCGAGGCCATTCCCACGGCACTGATGGCCACCCACTATGCCCAGCGCGCCAGCGCCGGGCTGCTGATCAGCGAAGCCACGGCGATCAGCCAGCAGGGCCAGGGCTATTCGGACGTGCCAGGTCTTTATGGCTCGGAGCAGCTCGAAGGCTGGAAGCGCGTGACCGACGCCGTGCACGACGCCGGCGGGCGCATCGTGACGCAGCTGTGGCATGTGGGCCGGATCTCGCATGAACTGCTGCAGCCGGGCCACCGCGCGCCCGTGGCGCCCTCGGCGATCACCGCCAAGGCCAAGACCTACCTGATCGATGCGCAGACCGGCAAGGGCCGTTTCGTGCCCACCTCGGCGCCACGCGCGCTGCTCGCGTCGGAGCTGCCCGAAATTGTCCACAGCTTTGTCGCCGCGGCGCGCAACGCCGTCCAGGGCGCGGGTTTCGACGGCATCGAAATCCATGCGGCCAACGGCTATCTGATCGACCAGTTCCTCAAGACCGGTGCCAACCACCGCAGCGACGACTACGGCGGCAGCATCGCCAACCGCGCGCGCCTGCTGCTTGAAGTGACCCGGGCCATCGCCGATGCGATCGGCGGCGGCCGCACCGCCATCCGGCTGTCGCCCGTGACACCCGCCAATGACATTACCGATGCCAACCCGCAGCCGCTGTTCGAGCATGTGGTGCGCGAACTGGCAAAGCTGAACCTGGCCTATATCCACATCATCGAAGGCGCGACCGGCGGGCCGCGCCATCTGCCCGACAGGCCCTTCAACTACCCCGGGCTGCACTCGGCCTACCGCATGGCCGGCGGCCAGGGGGCCTGGATGGTCAACAACGGCTATGACCGCGCAAGCGCCATGCAGGCCGTGGCCAACGGCTATGCCGACATCGTCGCCTTCGGCAAGCCGTTCATCTCCAACCCGGACCTGGTGCGCCGCCTGCACGACAACCTGCCGCTCGCGCCCTGGGACCAGGACCGCTTCTACGGTGGCGGCGAAGAAGGCTATACCGACTATCCGCGCTACACGGCCCCATAGGCCTGCAAATGCAAAAAAAGCCCATGGCCGTGAGGCCATGGGCTTTTTTCGCAGCGTCCTGACTCAGGCGCTGATCCGCGGCCGGCGCGGGGCCGGCGCCGCCAGCGACGGCTCGACCGGTGCGGCCACCTGGCCCTGGCGCGCGCCATAGCCGACGGCGGCCCGCATCATGCCGTTATCGTCCGCAAGGCGGAACTGGCTGACCACCTCGGCCAGGCGCGCGGCCTGCTCGCGCAGCGACTGGGCGGCAGCCGCCGACTCCTCGACCAGCGCCGCGTTCTGCTGCGTCATGCGGTCGATATCGCCCACGGCCTGGTTCACCTGGCCTATGCCCGACGATTGCTCGCCCGACGCGGCCGTGATCTCGCCAATGATGTCGCCCACGCGCTGCACGCTGTTGACGATCTCCTGCATGGCCTTGCCTGCATCCTCGACCTGGCGCACGCCGCCGCCCACGGCCTGCTCGCTGCTCTGGATCAGGCCCTTGATTTCGCTCGCCGCCTGGGCCGAGCGCTGGGCCAGGTTGCGCACTTCACCGGCCACCACGGCAAAGCCGCGGCCCTGCTCGCCCGCGCGTGCGGCTTCGACGGCCGCGTTCAACGCGAGGATGTTGGTCTGGAAAGCGATCGAGTCGATCAGCCCGATGATGTCGCCGATCTTGCGGCTCGAGGTCGTGATCTCGTGCATGCTCAGCACCGCCTGCTGCACGATCTGGCCGCCCTGCGTGGCCGTGCCCGAAGCCGAAGCCGAGAGCTGGTTGGCGAGCTGCGAGGACGACGCCGTCTGCTGCACGGTCGACGTCAGCTGCGACAGCGACGCCACGGTCTGCTGCAGGTTGCTTGCGGTCTGCTCGGTGCGCGCCGACAGGTCCTCGTTGCCCGAGGCAATTTCCTGGCTGGCCGTGGCAATGCTGCCGCTCGCATCGCGCACCTGGCGCACCATGGAGCCCAGGCCGTTTTGCATTTCCTCGAGCGCGCGCTGCAGGTCGGCGACTTCATCGCGGCCCACCACCTCGGTACGCTGCGACAGGTCGCCCTGCGCAATCGCCAAAGTGGTCTGGCGCACGCGTTCGAGCGGACGACAGATCGACACCATGTTCAGCAGCGTCAGTGGCACGACCAGCAAGATGGCGATCAGCACCGCGAGCACGAACAGCCATTGGGTCTGGGTGGCCACGGCCTGCTCCTGGGCGACGAGTTCGTCGACCTGGGAGTTGAGCAGCTTTTCGAGCTCGACCATCAGCTTGTCGGCTTCGGCAAACTCGACCATGGCATTCGCACCCATGCGATTGGCAATGGTCGCGGTGTCGTAGCCGCCGGCTTCGAGCTGGCGCGCCACATGCTGGAACTTCTGGCTGTAGCTGTCCAGGCGCGCAAGAACGTCCTTGACCAGCGCGTTGTCCGCGTCGTCGGCGCCGACAAGGAAGCGCCCGCCGACACTCTTGGCGGCCTCCAGGCCCTGGTTCCATTCACCCATGGCCTTGCGTACCGCTTCGGGACGTTCGTACTGGATGATCATGTCCTTTTCCGCCAGGCGCACATCGCCCATGGACTTGCGCAGCTCCACCAGATGCCGCAGCTTGGTGTGGGACTGGTCGATGAACTGCTGGCTCATGTCATGGATGCGCAGCATCCCCAACATTCCCGCACCTCCCAGAAGTGCCAGCAGCGTGAGCACCATTACTATCGCGCCAATCATCCGCATCCGGATGGTGAGCATCCGCATGAGCACCAAAACATTCATGATCTATCGTCCTCTTCACTGACAAGCAAATTGCGGGAGAAACACGTTCACCTGCACGAACAAAATGTTGCAGTTTGCCAGAGGTCTGGAAAAGAACTCCCTTGATCAACGGGTATATGTGGTCCTTTTTAACAGCAAGGCGTTGGCCATGACCGTGACCGAACTCAGGGCCATGGCCGCGCCCGCGACCACCGGGCTCAGATAGCCCAGCGCCGCGAGCGGGATTCCGGCCACATTGAAGGCGAAAGCCCAGAACAGGTTCTGCCGGATTTTCATCACCGTGCGATGCGAGATGTCGAGCGCCTGCGCCACCAGCCGAGGGTCGCCGCGCATCAGCGTGATGCCGGCCGCGTGCATCGCCACATCCGTGCCGTTGCCCATCGCCATGCCCACATCGGCAGCGGCGAGCGCGGGCGCATCGTTGACGCCGTCGCCCACCATCGCCACGGTGTGGCCCCCTCGACCATCGGCGCGCAGGCGCGCGATCTGCGCCGCCTTGTCGGCCGGCAGCACTTCGGCGAGCACTTCGCCGCGGTCCGGGTCCAGGCCCAGGCGGCGCGCCATCGCATAGGCCGCGCCCTGGTTGTCGCCCGAGACCATCACCGTGCGCAGGCCGCGCGCGCGCAGCTCGGCAAGTGCTTCAGCCGCACCGGGCTTGGGCTCGTCGCCGAAACCCAGCAGCGCACGCAATTGCAGGCCCTGGGCACCGCGCTCGGCCACGGCCGAGACCGTCGCCCCGTCCTGCTGCCATTGCGCCGCCGCCTGCGCCCAGGGCGCCGCGTCAAGGCCGGGCACGGCGAGCTCGCGCATCCAGCGCAGGCTGCCGATCAGCACTTCACGGCCCTGCGCCCGGCCTTCGGTGCCGCGTCCCGGTACGGCACGCACCGCCTCGGGTGCGCCCACATTCAACTGCCGCGCCTGCGCAGCCTGCAGCACGGCGCGCGCCAGCGGGTGCTCGCTGCCGCTTTGCACGCTGGCCACATGCGCCAGCAGGCTGTTCTCGTCGGCACCGGGCGCGACCATGAACTGGGTCAGCTGCGGCCGGCCCTGGGTCAGCGTGCCGGTCTTGTCGAACGCCACGGTATCGATCTTGTGCGCGAGCTCCAGCGTCTGTGCATCCTTGATCAGAATGCCCTGCTTCGCGGCCACGCCCGTGCCGGCCATGATGGCCGTGGGCGTGGCCAGGCCGAGCGCGCAGGGGCAGGCAATCACCAGCACCGCGACCGCGTGGATCAGCGCCTCTTCCGCCGGCGCACCGGCAAGCAGCCAGCCGACCAGCGTCAGCAGCGCGATGCCCAGCACGACGGGCACGAACACCGCCGCCACCTGGTCGACGAGGCGCTGGATGGGCGCCTTTCCGGCCTGCGCATCCTCGACCAGCCGGATGATGCGGGCCAGCACGGTCTCGCTGCCGACGGCGCGCACCAGCACCACGATGCGCCCTTCGCCGTTGATCGAGCCGCCGGTCAGTGCATCGCCTGTTTCACGTGAAACAGGCAGCGGTTCGCCGGTCAGCATGGCCTCGTCGACCTGGGTATGGCCTTCGTGCAGCACGCCATCGACGGGAATGCGCTCGCCCGGGCGCACGACGATCCGGTCACCGACCATGACTTCGGCGACCGGCACGTCGACTTCGCCGTCGCGGCCCAGCAGGTGGGCGGTGTCGGGGCGCAGCGCGTAGAGCGCGCGTATGGCTTCGGTCGTCTGGCGCTTGGCCCGGCCTTCGAGCCACTTGCCGAGCATCACCAGCGTGATCACCACGGCCGAGGCTTCGAAGTACAGGTGCGGCATGGTGCCCGGCGCAGCAGTTATCCACAGCCACATCGACAGGCCCCAGCCGGCCGATGTGCCGAGCGCGACCAGCAGTTCCATATTGCCCGTGCCCGCCTTGAGCGCACGCCAGCCGGCCTGGTAGAAGCGCGCGCCGAGAATGAACTGCACCGGCGTCGCGAGCATGAACTGCAGCCAGGCCGGCAGCATCCAGTGCGCGCCCCAGAGCATGCCGACCATGGGCAGCGCCAGCGGCGACGACAGCGCGATGCCCACGGCCACGGGGCCAAAGCCCGCCCAGGCCGTGACGTCCTGCTGCGGCCCTTCGGATGACAATGTGCGCGGCTCGTAGCCCGCATCGCGCACCGCACGGCGCAGCCGCGCCTGCATCTGCTCGGCGTCTTCGCCCGCGGTCTGCACCTGCACGCGCACGCTTTCGGTCGCCAGGTTGACCGCGGCCTCGGCCACGCCGGGCACGCGCCGCAGCGCACGTTCCACGCGCCCCACGCAGCTCGCGCAGGTCATGCCGCCGACGCCAAAGTCCACCGTGGCCAGGGAGCCGGCGGAATCGCCCGGCGTGGAGACGCCCGACGCGGTCAGCGTTGGGTCCGTGGAGGAAGCGGAAGAAGTATTCATGGCCCGAGGTTAATCCTTGACGCCATGTCAAGGTCAAGCCCCGCAGTGGATCACCCTGTGGATAACTTTGGCGCTTGACCTTTCCATGGTGTTAAGGTTCATCATGCAGCCATGGCCCATCCGGCGCCAGAAGTTATCCACAGGAGTGAAGCAGCATGCAACATGTATTCGAAGTCCAGGGAATGACCTGCGGCCATTGCGAAAAAGCCGTGACCCAGGCGCTGCAGCGCATCGACCCCGAAGCCGCCGTACGCATAGACCGCGCGCAAGACCGCGTCGAAGTCGAGAGCACGGCCGAGCGCTCCGCACTGCAGGCAGCCGTCCAGGAAGAAGGCTACAGCGTGGCCTGAATGCGGGCGGCGGGCGCGGCGCTGCCGCGTTTTCCCACACGCATCCCACAACTCTTCACCAAAGTTATCCACATGGTGTCAACACCGTCTTCCACACAGCAATGGCCGGTGGCCATAGGCGAAGCGGCACGCCGCGCCGGGGTGTCGGCACGCATGCTGCGCCATTACGAAAGCCTGGGCCTGCTGGCGCATGTGGCGCGCAGCGAAAGCGGCTATCGCCAGTACAGCGCGGCCGATGTGCACGCGCTGCGCTTCATCCGCCGCAGCCGCGACCTGGGTTTCTCCATCGAGGAAATCTCCACCCTGCTGGGCCTGTGGCAGGACCAGGAGCGCACCAGCGCCAGCGTCAAGCAGATCGCCCAGGCGCATATAGCCAGCCTGGCCCAGCGCATCGCTGCGATGCAGGCCATGCAGCGCAGCCTACAGTCGCTGGTGCAGTGCTGCCATGGGGATGACAGGCCGGATTGCCCGATATTGGATGATCTGGCGGCGGCGGATGAGGCCTCGGCCTCTGCGCGTTCATACTGAGCTGCCTCCCATCTTGAGGACAGGCCGTTCATCCTTCGACGCGGCCGGCCAGGCAAGCTCTCAAGAAACAGCTTTTTTGCCAACTAAATCAATGACTTAGAAAGCACTCGATTTGAGCAAACAGCGGCGATGGATGGCCGACGCTCAAAATACCGACCCTTCGACAAGCTCAGGGTGAACGGGATTTTGAGGTCATGCCTTACCCTGTCTCTTGATAACGCACGGCGAGACTTCGTCTCGCTTACCCCGCTCAGGGCGAGCGGAAACACAGGTCTGCACTCAAGCCATCGCTAACGCTTTAGCACGCCCCCCAGCAGCGTCTTCAGACAATGCTCCGCCACCTGTTCCGGCGAGTATTCCCCTCCAGGCTGGTACCAGCGGCCTATCCAGCTCAAGGCGCCGCCAATCACGAAAGCCGTCATTTTCGGGTCGCAGGGCGCCAGACTCCCCTCCTCCACGCCCTGGGCCACGAGGCGGCGGAACTCGTGGTCTATCGCCGCCTTGATGCGCCGCAGCTCGGCGCGGTTGGGCTTAGAGATCTGCTCGTCGCCGACGCGGATCAGGCACATGCCGAAGTCCTGCGTGACGATGCGCGCATAGACCTGCATGCAGGCCGTGAGCTGGTCCAGCGCCGTGCCGCCCTCGCTGCGCGAAGCCTCGATGCCGTCGAGCATCAACTGCAGCCCCTGGCGCACGCAGCCCAGCAATATCTCCTCCTTGTTCTTCACGTAGTAGTAGAGCGTGGGCTTGCTCACGCCCAGCCGCGCGGCAATGTCGTCGAGCGACGTCGCATGGAAGCCGCGCTCGTTGAACAGCTGCGCGGCCGCCGACAGCACGGCCTGGCGCTTGGCCTCGCGCTGCTGCGCGCTATGTTGCGTGGCCGGCCAGAGCGGGTCCTCGTCGGCCGCGGCCTCGGGGTTCTGCGTAGGCTTAGAAGAATGGTTCATACGTGTTTCCATGGGTGGCGGGAAAGTACCAATGCCTGCGGCAGTGGACACCCACCAGAATCCTACTCGTGAGTAAGAAGTCTACTGACCAGTAGATCCCCCTCCGGTTCGAACAAACCCGCAGAAGAAGGCCGATGGAGACACACCCCCCAGGCAGCCCCGCTGCCCCCCTGCTTCAGGTCGACGGCATCACGCTGGCCTTTGGCGGCGTCAAAGCGCTCAACGGCGTAGGCTTCGCCGTGCAGCCCGGCTCGATCACCGCGGTGATCGGCCCCAACGGCGCGGGCAAGACGTCGCTGTTCAACACCATCTCGGGCTTTTACCGCCCCGCCCAGGGCCGCATCCTGTTCGAAGGCCGCGACATCAGCCAGGTGCACGCGCCGCAACGCGCGCGCCTGGGCCTGGGCCGCAGCTTCCAGAACATCGCGCTGTTCCGCGGCATGACCGTGCTCGACAACATCAAGCTCGGCCGCCACGCCCACCTCAAGACCAACGTGCTCGACGCGCTGTTCTACCTGGGCCGCGCGCGCCGCGAAGAAGCCGCGCTGCGCGCCGACATCGAGGAGCGCATCATCGACTTCCTCGAGATCGACCACATCCGCCACGCGCCGGTATCGGCGCTGCCCTACGGCCTGCAAAAGCGCGTCGAAATGGCGCGCGCGCTGGCCATGCAACCCAAGGTACTGATGCTCGACGAACCCGTCGCCGGCATGAACCGCGAGGAGACCGAGGACATGGCGCGCTTCATTCTCGACGTGCGCGCCGAATGGGGCGTGACGGTGCTGATGGTCGAGCACGACATGGGCATGGTGATGGACCTGTCCGACCATGTGGTGGTGCTCAACTTCGGCCAGGTGATTGCCCAGGGCACGCCGGCCCAGGTCCAGGCCGACCCCGAAGTGATACGCGCCTATCTGGGCTCGGGCGATGTCGGCGACCTGCGCCAGCGCCTGCATGCGGGCCTGACAAACACGGCCGCAAGCGCCGGCATGGGAGCCAACTGATGGATTGGGCCTACCTGTTTGAAATCAGCCTCACCGGCCTGGCCGGAGGCGGCCTCTACGCGCTTGCCGCGCTGGCCTTCGTGATGGTCTACAAGGCCACGCGCGTGGTCAACATCGCCATCGGCGAAATCCTGATGGTCGGCGCCTACCTGTTCTTCACGTTCTCGGCGAGTTTCGCGCTGCCGCTGTGGCTCGCGATTCCGGCCGCCGTGCTGTGCTGCGGGCTGCTGGGCGCGGTGATAGAGCGCACCATCATCCGCCCGCTGCTGGGCGAGCCGCCGATCTCGGTGTTCATGGTCACGGTCGGCCTGGCCTCGGTATTGGTGGGTCTGGTCGAGATGATCTGGACCGCCGACCAGCGCCGCCTGCCCGACTTCATGCCCACCCAGCCGATCATGGTCGGCGAAGCCTTTCTCGCGCCCAAGATCTTCTGGGGCGCGGTGATCGCCGTGGTATTCATTGCCGTGGTGCTGCTGGTGTTTCGCTTCTGGCGCGGTGGCGTGGCGCTGCGCGCCACGGCCTCGGACCAGGCCGCGGCCTACTCCATGGGCATCAACGTGCCGCGCGTGTTCTCGCTGGCCTGGGTGGTCTCGGCGATGATCGCCGCGGTCTCGGGAATCATCGTCGGCTCGATCGGCGGCATCTCCTCGTCGATGGGCGTGTTCGGCCTGTCCGTGCTGGTGGTGGTGATCGTCGGCGGGCTCGACAGCGTGCTCGGCGCGCTCATCGGCGGGCTGTTCATCGGCCTCATCGAAGCGCTGGCCGGGGCCTTCCTCGGCGGCGAATACAAGCTGCTGAGCACCTTCATCATGCTGGTGATCGTGCTCATGATCCGCCCCTACGGCCTGTTCGGCACCCGCGAAATCGAGAGGTTGTAGTCCCATGAGAATCGGCACGCTCAAGCAAAGTTACGTCGCGGACGCGGCACTGTTCGACTCGCGCACGCAGAAGGTCTGGCTCGCCGTCGCGGCCGCGCTGCTGTTCGTCTTTCCCTTCATGGCCAGCGACTACTGGCTGTACCTCGCCTGCCTGGTGAGCATCAACGTCGCCAGCGCCACCGGGCTCAACATCCTGACCGGCTACACCGGCCTGGTGAGCCTGGGGCAGGCCGCGTTCATGGGACTGGGCGCCTACACCGTCGCCATACTCGAGACGCGCCTGGGCACGCCGTTCCTGCTCAACCTGCTGGCCGGCGGCCTTGTCGCCATGCTCGGCGGCATCGTGGTCGGCATTCCCTCGCTGCGCGTCAAGGGCCTGTACCTCGCGATCGCGACCATCGCGGCCTCGTTCATCGCCCACTTCCTATTTGCCAACCTCGCGCTCACGGGTGGCACGACCGGCATTTCCATGCCACCGGCCAGGCTCTTCGGCGTGCCGCTGGAGACTTCGTTCCAGCTCTACTGGGTGATCGTTCCGGTCACGCTGCTGATGCTGCTGGGCGCGGCCAACCTGTTTCGCACGCGCATAGGCCGGGCCTTCATCGCCATCCGCGACCGCGACATCTCGGCCGAAGTGCTGGGCATTCCACTGCTGCGCTACAAGCTGCTGTCGTTCGGCCTGTCGTCGTTCTACGCGGGCGTGGCCGGGGGCCTGTGGGCCTACTTCTTTCGCGTGGTCACGCCCGAGAGCTTTCCGCTGCTGATGTCGATCTTCTTTCTCGCCGCGATCATCGTCGGCGGCATGGGCAGCATTCTTGGCGGCATCCTCGGCGCGGTCTTCATGACCATGGTGCCCGAGTTGCTCAAGCTGGTGGTCGACCTGCTGCCCGGCGGCAGCGAACTCACGGTGTTTCTCTCGCCCGTGCGCACCATCATCTTCGGCCTGCTGATCATCGGTTTTCTGGTGTTCGAGCCGCTGGGGCTCGCAGAAGTGTGGCGGCGCATTCGCCGCTTTTTCCACCTGTGGCCTTTCCGCAATTGAGCGGCAGCGCCCTGTCATCGACGAGGAACAACGCATGCAACAGAACCTGACATCCCGGCGCCGCCGCTCGCTGCTGCTGGCAGCCGGCGCAAGCCTTGCCGCCCCGCTGGCCGCGCACGCCCAGACCGGCGGCGAAGACATCGTCATCGGCGGCTCGATTCCCATGACCGGCGTGTTTGCGTTCGCGGGCGTGGGCATCAACCTGGGCATAGGCGACTACGTGAAGATGGTCAACGACGCGGGCGGCATCAAGGGCCGCAGGCTGCGCTACGTGCCCGAGGATACGGGCTACAAGGTCGACGTCTCGGTCGCGGCCTACAAGAAGCTCACCAGCCAGAACAAGATCAACCTCTACTACGGCGACTCGACCGGCTTCTCGAAGACCATCAACCCCGAACTCGACCGCAACGGCGGCATCCTGATGGCCGGCGCCTCGTTCGCGACCGAGCTCAACGACCCCAAGAAGTACCCCAACCAGTTCCTCGTCGGCCCCGACTACACCGAGATGTTCGGCATCCTGCTCAAGCACATTGCCAAGGAGAAGCCCGGCGCCAAGGTGGCCTTCGTCTACTCCGACTCCGAGTTCGGCCGCGACCCGATCGAGGCCAGCGAAGCCATGGCCAAGCAGCTGGGCCTGTCGGTGCCCGTCAAGCTGATGACGCCGGCCGGCAGCGTCGACGTGTCGACCGAAGTCATCAAGCTGCGCCGCGCCGCGCCCGACTACACCATCTTCCACGGCTACATCCTCGCGCCGATTCCCGAGTTCATCACCCAGGGCAAGCAGATGGGCATGACCAGCAAATGGATGGGCACGTTCTGGACCATGGACAGCTCCACCGTGATGCGGATGGGCCCGGCCGGCGACGGCTTCATGGGCGTCATGCCCTACCGCTACTACTACGACACTTCGGCGCCCTCGCCCACGCTCGACAGGATCCGCAAGCTGCGCCCCGAATACCAGAGCACGGCCTATATGCAGGGGTATCTTGCGGCCATGCTGTTCGTCGAATCGGCCAGGCGCTGCCTCGACGCGGGCAAGCCGCTCAGCGGCCCCAATCTCAAGGCCGCGCTCAACAGCCTCAAGGACTTCGATACCGGCGGCCTGATCGGCGTGCCCATCACCATCCGCGGCAACTCCATTCCCGTGGGCCGCGTCTACCGCGCCGACATGAAGGAGCAGAAGATGGTGCCGGCCTCGGACTGGATCGCGCTCTGACGCAAGGGAAACACGTATGACCCGACAGGCCCCGGACCTGGTCCTCGAAGTCAACAACATCGAGGTCATCTACAACAAGGTGGTGCAGGCCCTGCGCGGCCTGTCGCTGGTCGTGCCGCGCGGCGAGATCGTCGCGCTGCTGGGCAGCAACGGCGCGGGCAAGTCGACCACGCTCAAGGCCGTCTCCGGCCTGCTGGCGCTCGAGAACGGCGCGCTGGCCAGCGGCAGCATCCTGTTCAACGGCCAGCCGCTGGCCCAGCTCGCCCCGCAGCAGCTGGTGCGCCGCGGCCTGTCGCATGTGATGGAAGGCCGGCGCGTGTTCGAGGACCTCACGGTGGAGGAAAACCTGGTCGCGGCCAGCTACGCGCTCACCGGCAGGCCGAACGCCAGGCCCGACTACGACCTGGTCTACAGCTACTTTCCGCGCCTGCACGAGCGCCGCAAGGGCCTTGCCGGCTACCTCTCGGGCGGCGAGCAGCAGATGCTGGCCATAGGCCGCGCGCTGATCGCCGAGCCCACGCTGATCCTGCTCGACGAGCCTTCGCTGGGCCTGTCGCCCAAGCTGGTCGAGGACATCTTCGGCATCATCGCGCGCATCAACGCCGAGCGCGGCACGTCGATGCTGCTGGTCGAGCAGAACGCCACCGTGGCGCTGGCCGTCGCGCACCGCGGCTACATCATGGAAAACGGCAAGATCGTGATCGACGGCCCGGCCGAACATCTGGCCGGCGACGCCGACGTGCGCGAGTTCTACCTCGGCATGGGCGGCGCGGGCGAAGCCAAAGGCTTCAAAGACATCAAGCACTACAAGCGCCGCAAGCGCTGGCTGTCCTAGGGCCCAGGACCCGTTCACACATGCAAGACGCTTTCACCCTCCCCGACCGCACCCTGCCCCAGCAGCTGCGCGAACTCGCGCGCAGCCAGCCGCAGCGCGTCGCCATCCGGCAAAAGGACTACGGCATCTGGAAGCCCGTGACCTGGGCCAGCTACCACCAGCGCGCGGCCCACTTCGGCCTGGGCCTGCGGGCCCTGGGCCTGCCCGCGGGCGGCCATGTGGGCGTGATCGCCGAGAACCGCCTCGAATGGGTGCTCGCGCAGATGGGCTGCGGCCTGGTCGCGGCCGTGACCGTCGGCGTCTACCCCACGAGCCCGACGAACGAAGTCGCCTATGTGGTCGCGCACGCCGACATCTCCATCATGGTCTGCGAAGACCAGGAGCAGGTCGACAAGCTGCTGGCCGCACGCGCCAGCCTGCCGCGCCTCACGCACATCGTGGTCATGGAAACCAAGGGCCTGCGCAGCTATACGCCCGAAGAGCGCCAGCTGATCGCCACCTTCGACGAAGTCGAGGCGCTGGGCCGCGCGGCCTGGGAAGCGGGCCGGCACACCCTGATCGACGAGGCGCTGGCCCAGCAATCGTTCGACGACATCGCGCTGATGATCTACACCTCGGGCTCGACCGGCAAGCCCAAGGGCGCGATGATTTCCTGGCGCAACATCCGCGGCGTCGCACCCGGAATCATCGAGCGGCTGCAGCTCAGCGCCGAGACGCGCCATCTGTCCTATCTGCCGCTGTGCCATGTGGCCGAGCAGATGCTGACCACCTTCGTGCCCATCTACCTGGGCGCGCAGGTGCACTTCGGCGAATCGATACGCACCGTACAGGAAGACCTGCGCGAAGTCGCGCCCAGCATGTTTCTCGGCGTGCCGCGCATCTGGGAAAAGATGCACGCCAGCCTGAGCATCAAGCGGCTAGAGACCGGGCGCTGGCAGCGCTGGCTGATGGACCGCGCGCTCGCCGCCTGCACGCCGCTGGCCGACAAGCCGCGCGCGCAATGGAGCGTCAGCGACAAGCTCACCTACGGCCTCTGGTACTGGCTGGTGCTGCGCGCGCTGCAGAACTTCCTGGGCCTGCGCTGCGTGGAAGTCGCGCTCACCGGCGCCGCGCCGATTCCCGCCGAAGTCGTGCGCTATTTCCGCGTGCTGGGCATTCCACTGGTCGAGGTCTACGGCCTGACCGAATCGACGGGCATGGTGCTGGGCCACCGCATAGACCAGGTCATTCCCGGTACCGTGGGCGAACCGATTGCGGGCGTCGAATGGCGGCTGGCCGACAGCGGCGAGCTGCAGATCCGCGGCGAGATGGTGTTCGCGGGCTACTACAACAACCCCGAAGCCACGGCCCAGGCGCTGCAAGGCGGCTGGCTGCACACCGGCGACGTGGTGCGCCAGGAACAGGGCCAGCTGAAGATCGTCGACCGCCTCAAGGACATCATGATCACCGCCGGCGGCAAGAACCTCACGCCCTCCGAAATCGAGAACGCGATGAAGGCCAGCCCCTACATCAAGGAATGCGTGATCGTCGCCGAAGGCCGCAAGTTCGTCGCCGCGCTGGTCATGCTCGACGCCGAGACCGTGGGCCAATGGGCGCAGGCGCGGCGCATTCCCTTCACCCATTTCCGCTCGCTGGCCGAGCACCCCGAAGTACTGGCGCTGATCGACGGCGAAATCGCCACGGGCAACGAGCGCCTGGCCCAGGTCTCGCAGATCCGCAAGTTCCATTTGCTGACCAAGGAGCTTGACCACGACGACGGCGAAGTCACGGCCACGATGAAAGTGCGCCGCGCGAGCATCTACCAGGCCTATGGCACTGAAATCGAGGCGCTCTACCGATGAACTCCATGCCCCCCGACTCCCCTCCCTGCGAAGAAGCGCTGCGCATCGAGCGCGACGGCGCCATCGTCACGCTGGTCTTCAACCGGCCCCAGGCACTCAACGCCATCAACGTGGCCATGGCCCAGGCGCTGCTGGCCGCGCTGCAGGACATTGCGCAGGACGACAGCGTGCGCGCGCTGGTGCTGCGCGGCGAAGGCCGGGCCTTCATGGCCGGCGGCGATCTGCTCACGCTGCAGCGCGACCCGCTGGCCGGCGTCGACGCGTTGCTCGCGCCGCTGAACCAGGCGCTGCTGCTGCTGGCCAAGCTGAACGCGCCGGTGATCGCCCAAGTCCAGGGCGCGGCGGCGGGCGCGGGCCTGAGCCTGATGCTGCAGGCCGACTTCGTGCTCGCCGCCGAAGGCGCGCAATTCAACCTTGCCTACATCAACCTCGGCGCGAGCTGCGATGTCGGCGCGTCCTGGGCGCTGCCGCGCTGGGTCGGCCTGCGCCGCGCGCTCGAGATCGCCATGCTCGGCGAGGCGCTCGACGCCTCCCAGGCGCTGCAGATGGGGCTGATCAACCGCATCGTGCCGGCCGCGGAACTGCCGGATGAAGTGCAGCGCCTGGCCGCGCGCCTGGCCCAGGGCCCGACCCAGGCGCTGGGCCATATGCGCCGGCTGATGCGAGCCTCGCTGGAGACAGACCTGCAGGCCCAGCTTCAAGCAGAATGGCAGGCGTTTCGGGCCTGCGCGCAAACCCATGACCTGCGTGCCGGCATCGATGCATTCTTTCAAAAGCAGCCGGCGCGCTTCACGGGCCGTTGACTGCAAAGTTATCCACAGGATCAGGCAATGACTACTCGCGAGATTTTCGTCGTCAGCAGCGCACGCACCGCCATAGGCACCTTTGGCGGCAGCTTGAAGGACGTCCCCAACACGCAGCTCGCCACCACGGCCGTCAAGGCCGCGATCGCGCGCTCTGGCCTCGATCCGCAGGCCATAGGCCATGTGGTCATGGGCAATGTGATTCCCACCGATACCAAGGACGCCTATCTCAGCCGCGTCGCGGCCGTCGACGCCGGCTGCCCGATTGAAACGCCGGCGTTCAACGTCAACCGCCTGTGCGGCTCGGGCCTGCAGGCCATTGTCTCGGCCGCCCAGGCAATCGCGCTTGGAGACTGCGACGTGGCCGTCGGCGGCGGCTCGGAATCGATGAGCCGCGGCCCGTACTTCGACACCGCGGCGCGCTGGGGCGCGCGCATGGGCGACGCCAGGAGCATCGACTACATGCTGGGCATCCTGCATGACCCCTGGCAGAAAATGCACATGGGCATCACCGCCGAGAACGTCGCCGCGCGCTACAAGATCAGCCGCGAGCAGCAGGACCAGCTCGCGCTGCTGAGCCAGCAGCGCGCGGCTGCGGCCATCGCCGCGGGCTATTTCAAGGAACAGATCGTCCCCGTCGAAATCGCGACCCGCAAAGGCACGGTGCTGTTCGACACCGACGAGCATGTGCGCGCCGCGACCACGCTCGAAACCCTGGCCGGCATGAAGCCCGCCTTCCAGAAGGACGGCGGCAGCGTCACGGCCGGCAATGCCTCGGGCCTCAACGACGGCGCCGCTGCCGTGGTGCTGGTCGCGGGCGATCGCCTGGCCGGCCTGAACGCCAAGCCGCTGGCACGCCTCGTGGGCTATGCGCACGCGGGCGTGGAGCCGGCCTACATGGGCATAGGCCCCGTGCCCGCGACGCAGAAGGTACTGGCGCGCACCGGCCTGAAAATCGCCGACATGGACGTGATCGAAGCCAACGAAGCTTTCGCCGCCCAGGCCTGCGCCGTGATCCAGGAACTCGGCCTGGACCCGGCCAAGGTCAACCCCAACGGTTCGGGCATCTCGCTGGGCCACCCCGTGGGCGCGACCGGCGCCATCATCACCACCAAGGCCATCGCCGAGCTGCACCGCACGGGCGGGCGCTATGCGCTGGTGACGATGTGCATTGGCGGGGGTCAGGGGATTGCGGCGATTTTTGAGCGGGTGTAATTAACGCCCCCACGCTTGCTCGCTTCGCGTAGCTGCGCGCTGGGGGGCGCAGCCCCCCACAGCGTTTGCCGCCCGGCGGCGGCTCGCGTCGCCCCCCAGAGTTCGCGCCCAACCGTTCGCCCTGAGCGAGGTAAGCAAGCCGAGGCCTCGCAAGGCGTTAAAAAGAAACAGCGGGCTTCAAAATCCCCGTTCGCCCTGAGCCTGTCGAAGGGTGAACGGCCTGCGCTCAAATCATGAGGACGGGCCGTTCATGGTTCGACAAGCTCACCACGAACGGTTCAAAGTTTTGTCGCTGTTTGCCCAAATCGGTCACTTTCTAAGTCATTGATTTATTTGGGGAAAAAAGCTGTTTCTTGAGAGCCTGTCGAAGAGTGAACCGCCTGCGCTCAGGGCATGAGGACAGGCCGTTCATGGTCCCACAGGGGCGCCGAGTCAAGCTCACCGCGAGCGGTTT
The DNA here is from genome assembly GCF_902706035.1 of Pantoea sp. 18069. GTDB lineage: Bacteria > Pseudomonadota > Gammaproteobacteria > Burkholderiales > Burkholderiaceae_C > Comamonas. The sequence goes on from NZ_CACSJA010000021.1 coordinate 26,826, forward strand.
TTCCTTTCGTACTGAGCCTGCCTGGCCGACCGTGTCCAAAGGTGAACAACCTGTCCACCAAATAAAAAAGAGCCGCATAAAGCGGCTCTTTTGCATGGCGCGGACCGATCAGAACGGCGCGGATTCAGGATCCGAATCCTCAGGTGCCTCCTTGGGCCCCGTCACGGCCATTGCCTTGCCCTTGCCAGCCGCCACGCGCACACCCAGCACTTCGGCTGGCGCAGGCTGCTGCAGCGCCGCCGGCAGGCCTTCGCCCAGTGCCGTGCGCCCTTCACCGCCCAGCGCCTCGATCAGGTCGGGCAGCAGCCGGCTCAGTTCGCCCGTGGCAATCGCCACGTCGGCGTCAAAACCGCCGTCGTCCTTGGACTGGCCGTCGAACACGGTTTCCAGGAAGGTGATTTTCTTGACCTGCAGGCCTTCGGTCAGCAGCAGCGAAACCCGGTCGTCCCAGGTCAGCGCGAGCTTGGTCGGCAGCTTGCCGGCTTCGATATGCGCCTTGACTTCATCGATGTCCAGCGGATGGCGCGCATAGCGCACCACCGACTTGGCTTCGTCGGCGCTCTTGAGTTCGCACTCCTGGTCGATGGTGAAGCCCACGGGTGGCTCCTGGCTGGACAGCCAGTGCGCCATCGCGGCCTGGGCCGAAGTCTGCGTGTCGAGCAATGCCACGGCAAAGCCCGGCAGTCCGTCGACCAGCAGCGTCACGACTTCGTCCGCGCGCGTCTGGCTGCCCGTGTCGAGCACCAGAAAGCGCGCCGCGGAGTCGATCCAGATCCACATGCCGCCCTGCTTGGTGAAGGCCATGGGCAGCAGATCGAGCTTGGCCTCGTCCTTGAGCTCCTGCTTTTCCTTCTTGCCCGGCTTGCGGCCCGAAGTGCGCTCGATGGCGTCGGCCTTTTCCTGCACCTTGCGGTTGAGCACGCTGGCCGGCAGCATCTTGCTTTCACTCATGAAGCGCAGGATCCACTGCCCCCCTACCGACTCGGCAAACAGGCCTTCGCCCTCGCCACGCGGCTGCACCCAGCCCGCGGAACGCTCCTGCGTGGCCCCGCACTCGGTGAAAGGCGTGCGCGCCAGCGCCTCCTCCACCTGCTCCAAAGTGCCCTGCCATTGCTCTGCAATGCGGTACACGATCATGTTCTTGAACATCCACTACCTTTGTTCATTCGGCTGCGGGGGCTTGCCGCCGGCCTGCGCCTGCAACCCCCTGCGCCCGGTGATGGCCAGCATCACCCTGGTTGATTTGAAATCGGCATCTCGGCGCAAACCATACAAGGCTTCAACGCCGTTGAGCCTGTAAAAAAGCGTTTCACGCATATGCCGCAAGTTGGCACTACTTTACACAGCATCACGCAGCCCACACGCGAGCATTACATGCGCGTCGCAAACTGACATCCAGCGCTGCAGTTTCCCTGCCACAGCGTGTTCATCCATCCAAGAAAGGACTAGCTCCATGGCTATTTTCCAACGCACCCTGACTGCCACCGCCGCTGCTGCCACCGTCTTCGCCGCGCTGGCCATGCCGGTATGGGCCCAGACGCCGGCCGCGCCCACTGCAGCCACCACCACAGCCGTCGAACCCGCAGCCCGCGCTCCAGGCCACCAGCCGCGTGACCATGCGGCCCATGGAAAGCGCATGGCCGAAAAGGCGCAGAAATTCCAGGCGGCGCTGCAATTGACCGAAGCCCAGCAGGCCGGCTGGAACAGCTACCGCGAAGCCATCAAGCCCGCGCCCCATGCCAAGCGCATGGACCGTGAAAGCTTTGCCAAACTGACCACACCACAGCGCATCGACCATATGCAGCAGCAGCGTACCGAGCGCAACGCCCAGGCAGACCGCCGTGCGCAAGCGACCAAGGCCTTCTATGCGACGCTCACGCCCACGCAGCAGAAAACCTTTGACGAGCAGACATTGCGCCATGGCAAGCACCACGCAAAGCGCCATGGCCCCCATGGCGAACACGGCAAGGCACCAGCGGCGGCCACACCCGCCAGGTAAGACGCCCGGCGAGCGCCTCGGGACTCTCAAGCAGACGCAAAGCAGGCCTTGGTGCCTGCTTTTTTGTCGCCGGGCCGCCCCAAGACAAAACGATGGGGGGCTTTGCCTCCCAGGCCCCCACACGCAGTGAGGCAAGCGTGGGAGCTTTTTTTATAGCCGGTTGGCATCCACCGTGCGGCACCAGGACAACTTATCTACACTTGTTTAAAAGCGTAAATGATTCTGTCCACAGGAGTTGTCAACAATGCACTTGAAAATATCCCGGCGGCTTGCATACTCATGGGCGAGCGGCGCGGCATTGTGTCTTGCCAGCTGGGGCGCGCAGTCCCAGGTCGTTTTCAACGACCACTCTCCCACCTGGTATATCCAGGCGGCGGTCGCGTCAAATGATGCCCATGCAGCGAACCTTGGCGTGACCTTGCCCTGGCAGCAATGGACCTACGCCCTGGGCTCGGGCCAGATCACAGGCCACTGGGACCTGTTTGCAAGCCATTGGTCCAGCCGCATGACCAACGACGAACGCCAGCGCTCCTATGTCTTCGGCGTGGTGCCCACGCTGCGCTGGCGCGGCGCACAAGGCCAGTCCGCGTGGTTCGCCCAGGCCGGCACCGGCCCCACATGGTCCACTGCGTACTACCAATCCAGCAACAAACGCTTCAGCACGCGATACAACTTCGCCACCCACCTGGCCGTCGGCACCAACTTCGGGGCGCGGCGTGAGCATGAAGTCATGCTGCGCATTGAACATTTTTCGAATGCCGGCATCAAGCGCCCCAATCCCGGCGAGAACTTCCTGCAACTGCGCTACGCCCACCGGTTCTGAACCGTAGCAGTTATCCACAGAGTCGGCCGCAAAAGCTGAAAACTCTGCCCTCCAACCGCCCGCCAGGGCGGTTTTTTTACGCCTGAAAGGCCTGTGGATAAGCCTGGGGGAAATTTTCGCATATCTTCATTGTTATCCACAAGCATACTGATCAATGAGAAGTTATACCCAATCCAGATGCAGCAGCACCTGCCCTCTGGACACATGCTTTGATTGAATGCAAGCTGTTGATTTTCATAGAAAATATGCAGTTATCCACAAAAACAAGAGTGCTCTACTACTACGACTATCTATAAATAGAAATATTAGGAACAACAACAGCGCACAAAATTTGAGCAGTTTTTCAGAAGTCCACAAACGACCGCAGCCATGGATTTCAGTACCAACGCCCATCAAAAAATAAACACAGCGATAAAACAACGATGGAAATCCATCGCAAAAAAAGTTATCCACTCATAAATTAATAGCAAACTATTGTTTATATGCATGGGAAACATGCCTAAATATGTGAGAAAAACAACGGCACAATAGTCTGTGGATATCTAAATATCAACCTGCTACTTATCAACAGGAAGTTCATATTTCTTGAAGTTATCCACTTTTGCTGTACATCCGGAGCAGGGCTTCACGCACAGCGTTTCGAAAAACAGAAGTCATTGATTTGTATAAGAAAAATAGAGTTATCCACAGAAACGGGCCGCATCTACTACTACGACTAATTTCTTATAGTGAAATAAATGAACAACCAGGAGAGTTCCTGGGACAAGCCTCGGAAACACCGCATCCAGACAAATCCGTCTTGCATCTCCAGCGGAAAAAGCGCAAAGTTCAAACCTCTCGGAGCCATCCAGCGTGAAAAGCACCTGATTTCCGGAAAAAACGAACGGAATGGGGAAAACTTCGTGTCGCAGCACTGAAAACGAATGGTTATCCACAGCTTGTTATCAACACCTGTGGAAAATGCGCGCTGCCGCAAGGCTGGGCGGCTAAGTCGTTGTTTTTATTGGATGTTCAAATAATTTCAACGCAATGCCCGGTGAAACATTGCGGCCGTAACCGGGTTACATCGTGTTTTTGTGCGGATTCATGCCCGGAGCAACTGGTACTGTGCAGCGGTACGGGCATTTGCGGTCTGTGACGCGGGCAGGGCGCATCGCAAGGCCCGGGGCATGCCCGGATGCCCGGCATGCCCTGCATCGGCGCCTGGATGGCCTCAGGGGGCCTTTGGCGCCAGTCGTTGGGGGAGGTTGTGTGGATGGCCGGCGGTCGGGAGCCGCATGCAGCGTCCGACCCACGATGTAGCTGGCCAGGGAGAGGTACCCGTGCCGGACGGCACAAAGGGGGCCATGCCGCCATCGTGGCGAAGGCGGCCGAGGGGATCAGCAAACCGCAGCGATGGCGGTTTGCGCGCGCCTGGAGCAGGCGCAATGCGATGTACCGGGGGCTGTGGCCCGGCCGGCACCAGGACGCTCAGGCCTTTTTCAGAAACACCGACTTGAGAATGAAGTTGCCTTGCTCGGTCTTGCAGTCCACGTCGTGGTCGCCATTGCCGTGCACCAGGCGAATGCTTTTGACCTTCGTACCTTTCTTGATCACGGTCGACGAGCCCTTGACCTTGAGATCCTTGATCAGCAGCACGGCGTCGCCATCGGCCAGCAGCGTGCCATGGGCATCCCGGATGCTGCCGTCACTGGTTTCGCCGTCCTCGGCGGCCTGTAGGCCGCTTTGCGGCCATTCGAACGCGCAGTCGGGGCACAGGTAGCTCGTGCCATCGGGGTAGGTGTTTTCAAGGCCGCACTGGGGGCAGGCAGGGACATGTTCTGGCATGGGGAGACTTTCTCTTTCTGTGGAAACAAGGCGAGGGCACGATGGGCCCCGCTCCTTTTAGAACGTGTTCACGTTCTTATCGCGGCGCGCGCTTTTCAAGCGCAAACGGCGGCAGACCGTTGAGCAGCCGCTGGCCGTAGCTGGTGCGCACCAGGCGCTTGTCGTAGCAATATACAAAAGCCCTGTCCTCTTCGGTGCGGATCGCGCGTCCTACCCATTGCGCCAGGCGGATGGCCGTGGCCGGTACCACCAGCTCGCTGAACGGGTCCCTGCCGGCACTGCGCAGCCACTCGGCGCGGGCTTCTCCCACGGGGTCGTCGGGCGGCGCGAACGGCAGCTTGGTGATGAACAGCGACTCGCACAGCGCGCCCGGCAGATCCAGCCCCTCGCCGAACGACTGCATGCCGAAGATGATCGACGCCTGGCCGTCCGCGACGCGCTCGCGGTGCAGGGCGAGCAGCTGGGCACGGGGCATGGCGGTCTGCACCAGTACGTTCGAGCGCATGGCGGTCGAGAGGGCGTCTACGGCCTGGCGCATCTGCTCGCGCGACGTGAACAGCACCAGGGCGCCGGATTCGACGCGTGCCAGGTCATGCAGCAGCGCATCCACCATCTCGCTGGTGAAGGCGCTGGCCAGGCGTGGATCGGCATGGGTTTCGGCGGCCACGAAAATGCCTTGCGAGGCGTAGTCGAAGGGACTGGGGACTTCAAGCGTCGTCACCGCCGCATCGCCGTGCAGGCCCGACTCGTGCAGGAAGAAGTCGAATTGCCCACAGCTTGTCAGTGTGGCCGAAGTCAGCACGGCACCCCGTACCTGGGACCACAGATGCCGGCGCAAAGTCGCTCCGGGCAGCAGCGGACTGGCATGGGCCTTGACCACGATGAATTCGCCATCTGTCTCCAACGTGAACCATTTCGCGTTGGGAACATACTGACTGCTGTCATTTTCCGCGGGCTGCTGCAGCAGAAGCTGAGCGGTGTCATAGACCGATTCGAGCCGGGGAGCGAGCGCGCCGACCTGTGCATACATTGTGGACAACCTGCGGGCTTCTTCGGGTTTGTCGCGAATTTCCACACGCAGGGCCTTGGAGATCGCGCGCAGCGCATCGAGAAAGCCGTTGGCATGGTGCGAGGCCTGGGCGAGCGGCTCCAGCAGTGCCTCGGGAAGAATTCCGCGCGTCGCGCGCACCCGCGCCGGGCCCCAGCTGTCCTTCTTCGACTTGAGTTCGTCGCCATAGAAATCCATGACCAGCCGGGCCAGGTCCTGCAGTGTCTGGCGCAGCTGGCTCGAGTGGGTCGGCACGTCGGCCACTTCCTCGACTTCGAGCAGCGTGCCCACGCGCAGCGCGCGGCTGGCGAGCTTGTCGATCCAGCCCAGCCGGCTCAAATCCAGCGCACAGGCGAACTGGGACAGTGCGGTGGCCGGCAGGTGGTGGGCTTCGTCGAGCACCAGCAGGCAGTTGTCCAGGTCGGGCAGCAGCCGTGCGCCCAGCGAGGACAGCAGCAGGTCGTGGTTGGCGACGATCACCTGGGCCGCGACCATCGACTTGCGGCGCTCGTAATAGGTGCAGCCGTCAAAAGCCGGGCAATGTTTGCCGGTGCAGGAACTCGATTCGGCCGCCACCGGACTCCAGGCCTCGGGCTCGGGAGGCGTGGCCAGGGAGTCGCGGTCCCCATCCCAGACACCGGTGGCCATGGCGTCGGCCATGCTGGCATAGAACTGCATGCGTGCCTCGAGCTCCTGCGCGGGGCGGGGGCGGGTGGCGGCTTCCTCCTCGGCGAACAGATCGTCGGCCTCGTCGTGCGATTCGCCCGTGCCCGCGAGGCGCTCGAGCTTGAGCTTGCAGACAAAGCGTCCTCGCCCCTTGGCGAGAGCGAACTTGAAAGGCTGATCGAGCTGCGCGGCGAGCGCGGGCAAATCCTTGTTGACCAGCTGCTCCTGGAGCGCGACGGTCGCCGTCGAGATCAGCACCCGCGTGCCGCGGGCCAGCGCGAGCGTGATCGCGGGAATGCTGTAGGCCAGCGATTTGCCGACCCCCGTGCCGGCCTGCACGACCGCAATGGACCGTTCCGGCGCAGGGGCGTCGTCATCGACTTTTCCGAGCTGGGCGGTGCTGAACGTGGTGGCGACCTGGGCCGCCATGCGCCGCTGCCCATCGCGGCTGCGGAACCCGGGGATGGACGCGACGACGTCATCGAACGATTCAAGGCCCAACTGGGCCCACTTTTGCTGGGACATTGAGAGCGAAATGGACTGGCCCATCGAGCGCCAGTCGTAATAAATAAGAAATAAAACACGGATATGTAGCGAATAAGATGTTAAATCTTATGTTTTTTACGCTACATCGCATGTTTTTGAACGCCTGCAGCATGCGTTGCACCTGCATTTGGCACACCCTTGGGGCAGACACCTGTCTATTTTCGCAGGACTGGGGATTCTGTGGATAAGCGCGGATAAGTTTTTGACGGCTTCGCAAGGTCTCAACTTATCCACAGCGTTTCCAGCCGAAATCCGTCTGCATGCATTGTGCATATACCTGGGGGCATGCATGTGGATAGTTTTGTGAACAAGGAAAAAAGACGTTTTATTTCAGTGAGATAGAACAACTGTGCACAGCTTGTTCGGAATGTTTTCCGGCAGCCGATTTTGTCGATGTTTGCGGCGTTGCGGATTTATCCACAGGGCTGAATGCCGGACCGCCGCGCGCGCTGTGCATAGCGGTCCGGCGACATGCGCATTTCCGGGTGTTTTTGTCTGCCGGGCGTCTGCTGACAGTCTGGCTGGAGCGCGTGTGAAATGCCTGCTTAAAAAACAGGCAAAAGAACCATGATTTCAGCAAGAACTGCGCAGAAAACCTGAGTTTCCCTGAAAAAACTTCATCTTGTTGCTATATAAATAATAGCAACATACCTATGGATTCAAAGGAAATTCAAGAAAACAATGGGGGGAATTCTGGCTTTTCCATGGGATGCCGGTTCGAACTGAAAAACCCGTATTTGTAATTTTTCATATCTTCAGGCCATGATGATCCAGGCTGCTGTATGGTCTGGACAGATAGCTGGCTGCCCGGCGCGCTGAAACGCTGGGGTGTCGGCAGATTGCAACAGTGCGTTAACAAAAGCTATTTCTATGACAAATTAGAAACAATTGGATTTCTTGTTTCTCCTTGCCAAAGGCCACCCCGTCGCTGCCGATTCGAAAAGCGTGAACAGGCTCTAGCTTTCATATGCTTTCCTCGCCTATCACCCCGTCTGCGATGGATAACGCTTCATACCTTTATCGGCATGAACTGCAAAGTCGTTATCGCTGGCTGCGCTTCGCGCCCGATGTCGAGCGCGAGTTCATGCGTTTCCTGCGCGAAACGCAGTCATTCAATTTCGTGGCTTGCGTCTGGATCGGGCTGGCGCTGTGGCTGGGCGTGGTGGGCTGGGATGTGCTGCGCTACGTGCAACATATCGAGGGCACGGCGATCGAGGCGCGCTATCTGCAAACCGTCATTCCCGCGCGTCTGGTGAATCTGCTGGCGCTCGGTGGACTGCTGGCGGCTCTGCCGCGTCTGCGCAACAGCGATTGGCTGGGTGCCGCGGGCCTGGCGACCATCGCGGTGTATTGCATCTGCACCTTTGCGAGCGCCTACTTTTACAAGCTCCTGGGGGTCGGCGATGGCATGGCGGCCTCTATCCTGATACTGATGACGGTGCTCTTTCCCTGCGGCATGACGCTTCGCCAGGCGCTGCCGACGGGCTTGATGCTGCTTGCCGCCTACTGGTTCACTGCGTGGAAGATCCTGCCGCCCCTGCACTGGATGGCATTTCGTGAAACCGCCAGCTTGCTGACGGTGTGCATGTGCATGATGGCGTTCGGCAGCTATCTGCGCGAGCGTGGAGCGCGTGAACAGTTTCTGCTGCGCCGCCTGCTCGACTGGGAGGCGGCACACGATCCGCTGACGGGCCTGGCCAATCGGCGCAGCTTTCAGCGCCATTTCGAGGTCTGCCTGGCGCAGGCGCGGCGCGATGGCAAGACATTGATGCTGGCGATCCTGGACCTCGACCATTTCAAGCTCTACAACGACCATTACGGCCACAAGGCGGGCGACCGGGCCCTGCAGCAGGTGGCGCTGCTCCTCGGGCACTATGCGGCGCGCCCCATGGATCTGGCGATCCGCCTCGGAGGCGAGGAGTTCGGTCTGCTGAGCTATGCCGATGAAGTCCCGGCGCTGACACGGCGCATGCAGCACCTGCTGGCGCAGTTGCAGGCCCTGCAGATCATCCATGAATACTCGCCCACGGCGCCCTGTCTCACGGCGAGCATCGGCATTGCGCAGGCCGAGCCGTCGGCAACGACCGACAGCCTGTTCCTGCAGGCCGACGCCCAGCTCTACCGCGCCAAGAATACGGGCCGCAACCGGGTCTGCGGGCCGGAGGACACCGAGGCACAAAGCAGGAATCCGGCCGAAAGAACGGCCGTTGCTGCGGCATGAGAGGGCGCACCGGGGAGACTCGCGCAGGGCGTGAGGCGCGGTTCAGGCGCTCGCGTTCGGGTTGCCGTTCTTTTGCGCGATGACCTGGGCCATGATGCTCACGGCGATTTCGGCCGGGGTCTTGCTGCCGATCGACAGGCCCGCGGGCGAGTGCAGGCGCGCGAGCGTGTCGTCGGTGACGTCGAAGTGCTGCTGCATGCGCTCGCGCCGGCCCTGGGCGTTGCGGCGCGAGCCTATGGCGCCGACATAGAACGCCGGGCTCTGCATGGCTTCGAGCAGCGCCATGTCGTCGAGCTTGGGGTCGTGGCTCAGCGCGATGACGCAGCTGCGCAGGTCGGGCCGGAAGGCCGTGACGGCGTCATCGGGCATCAGCGAGGTGCGCTGCACGCCCTGGATCTGCAGCGAGGCCATGTACTCCTGGCGCGGGTCACAGATGGTGACGACGAAACCGTTGAAGATGGCCATGGTCGCCAGGTATTCGCTCAGCGTGCCGGCACCGATGAGCAGCATGCGGTAACCGGGGCCCAGAACGTTGTGCAGGGCCTGGGCGTCGATCTGCAGTGCCTGGGGCGCATCGGCCTGGGCCAGCGTGGCTTCGCCGGTGGTGAGATCCAGGCTGCGGCGCACGAGCGTGCCCGACAGCAGGAGTTCGGTCAGCTGCCGCAGTGCGTGCGCGTCGGGATCGAACTCGAGCACCAGTTCCAGCGTGCCGCCGCAGGGCAGGCCAAAGCGGTGGGCCTCATCTGCGGTGACGCCGTAGGTCACATGCCGGGGCGGCTGGCCCCAGCCGCGTGCATGGTCCATCTGCTCGCCCAGCCGGGTGTAGCGCTGCAGCAGGTCGTCCTCGATGCAGCCACCGGACACCGAGCCCACGGTCTGGCCGTTTTCGCACAGGGCCATCATGGCCCCGACGGGCCGGGGCGACGAGCCCCAGGTGCGCACGACCGTGGCCAGCACGGCATGCAGGCCCTGGGCGCGCCAGTGGTGCAGTTGTTGCAGGACGGTGATATCGATGTGGTTCATGCGGAATGCGCTTGGCACGGCCGGGTCGGCATGCAGACAGTGTGCCAGCGGGCAAGGTTCAGAAAAAGAGCCGCCCGCAGGCGGCGCCCGTGCGCACAGGCAAAGGCGCACCCGGGATATTGTGATCCAGGCCGGCGCGGCTGAAGCCTTGAACACCAAATCCGCGCATTCCCCCTGCCAGGCGAGGTGGCCGCGAAGCGGCATCAAGGCAAAGCAGAATCGTCAGGAGGGGGTCTAGCGCAGACTGTCGGTTCTTGTAAAAGCCCCGGCCTTTGCCGCAGACTTGCGGGCATGTTCTCCTGTCCCCTGCGCGTCCACATAGGCCCGTAGCGCCTCCAGCGTAGCGCCGCCCACGCTCCCCACAGAGTAAGCCCGGTGCCAAAACAAGGGCTTGCTATGGAAATGCGCCAAATGCGCGGCAAAGCGATTTCTGATGCGCCGGGCACTGGCTGTCTTGAGGTTGTTGATCAGCACCGAAATATCCAGCTCAAGCACTTGGGGCGAGAGCGTCTTGCGCCGGTATTTCGTCACAAAAGCGATGTGTAGCTCGATGTTAAAAACAGCGGGAGAGCTAAGGATTGTTACTTTTCATGCTGGCGCCTTACTGATTTCTCCACGAGCATGGCGACATGCAGATCGGCCATCGTTTTCGCTGCTATCCCACGCCTGCCCAGGCACAGACCCTGCTGCAATGGATAGGCTGCCAGCGTTTCATCTACAACGCCAAGGTGGGCGAAGACCGGTATTTCAGGCGTTTTGCACGCAAGTCCCTGGCACACACGGGTCAGTTCGCGCCCGTCGATCAGCAGTACAGCCATTTCAAGACCGAGCTCACACCTTGGCTGTCCGAAGTGCCCAGCCAGATTCTGCGCAATGGCGCGGTGCTGTGGAAGCAGGCCTACAGCCGTTATTTCCGAAAACTCGGCGGCCGGCCCACGATTCACAAAAAACACGGCAGACAGGCTGTCTGGCTGACGTCCGAGTTGTTCGCGTTCAAGCCTGTCGTGGACAGGGCTACGGGAGAAATCACCGGCCACCAGCTGTGCATCGGCACCAGAAAACATCCCGTGGGCGTGCTGGCATTCAAGGCGCACCGGGCCTGCCAGCCTCCCGCTTCATTGCACATCAGCATCCATGCCGGCCAATGGCATGTCTCGTTCAATGGCGACGATGGCCTGATGGAGCCCAGCGACAAGGAAACCACGGCCTGGCTCAGGCAGTTCGATGCGCCAGAGCTGCTCGCCATGACCCTGGGGCTCGATCGTGGCGTGACCCTGCCACTGGCGGGCAGTGACGGGCAGCAATTCGTTTTTTTGCCGATTCAGGTCAAGCGCCTGGCAGCGCAGGAAAAACACAGAAAGCGCTGGCAAAAGCGCCAGGCCCGCAGAACCCAGGGCTCCAGCAACTGGGTCAAGGCCAGGCGCAAGGTGGCACGCTACCAGCGCTATGGCGCTGATGTGCGCCGGGAGTTGGCGCACCAGACCAGCCATGTCCTGGCGACAGACACGCGCTACAAGCTGTTTGTCTTTGAGGCGCTGAAGATCAAGAACATGACCCAAAAGGCCAAGCCCCAACAAGACGCGCAAGGCCGTTGGCTGCGCAATGGGGCTGCGGCCAAGTCCGGGCTCAACAAAACGATTCTGGCCTCTGCCTGGGGCCAGACAAAAGTGTTTTTGCAGTACAAGGCGCGTCGCCAAGGCAAGCTGGTGATAGAAGTGCCGGCGTTTTATTCTTCGCAGGAATGCGGCGCTTGCGGCCACATTCACCAGGGCAACCGGGTTTCCCAATCCGTGTTTGTCTGTCAAGGCTGTGGACACACTGCACATGCCGACCACAACGCGGCAACAGTCATTGCCGGGCGCGGGGTCAGGCAATTGCTGGCGGGCAAGAGTGCCGAAAAGGAGAGGAAGACCTGCCGGATCGCAAGACAGAAGGTAGGGGCGGAAGGCTCCGAACCGGGTGTAGAAATGCGCCCTACGCTTGGTGAGACTGGGGTAAGTCGCTGGGGTGGCAACACGCCGGCGCACTGGTCTTGGACCCAAGAAACCCCCGCTATAACGCCGGTTTAGCGGTGGGAGTCTTCATATCACGGCAAAACCCTCTGCGGTTCAAGCTTGCATTCTGCAAGTGAAAGATTAAATTGATGGCAATCGGCTCCTGGCGAACGGGAGCGTTTGGCGGCGCCGGCCATGCGCTGGACCTGCCGCCGTTGGCGCGGGGAGAATCCAATGAAATCGCACGCTCTCAAGTGGTGGTCGCTGTGCGCGGCACTGGCCCTGGTCGCAAGTTTTGCGGCATGCGATGCGGGGCTCGATTTCACGGCGCCACCAGGTGTGGCTGCTCAAGCGGCGGGGCCCGATCCGCATGAACGGGAAGCACCCTTGTCCGCCATGTTCCTGTCGCTGGTACGCAGCAGCGATGGGCTGCAGGCGCGCGGCGCACCGCTGAAGTTCAAGGCGATGCCGGCTGCCTTGTCCCGCGACCCGAGCGCGTACACGGTCTACTTGAACGGGAGCCTGCTCGACGAATCTGCGCTGACGGTCGCGGCAGACGCGCTCCTCATCCACTCACCCCTCGAAGACGGCAGGAATGCAATCCAGGTCTTTGCCCCGGACGGCGCGGGAGCGCCGGTGGAAGCCGAAGCGGTCGTCTGGGCGGGCTCCGCAGTTGTGCAGGGAAAAGTGGTGGATGAAAGCGCAAACCCGGTCAACGGTGCGAGGGTCGTCGCCGCACTCGGTGACGACCCCACCGTCACGGCGACCACGGTGACCGACAGCGCGGGGCAGTACGTCTTGAAGAACTTTCCCGCACGCACGGTGCTCGTGACGGCGACCGGCCCTGCGGGATTGATCGGACTTTCCGGTGCAACGGCGGGCGTGGCCGGAGGCGCCTTCCCCGATATCGTGCTCCTGGGTTTTGGCGCTCCGGCTACTTCAACCAACAAGCGCTTTCTCGCAAGCACGGCGGGATGGATCAACCGCAATGGTGCGCGCCTGTCCCTGGTGGAGCATGTGCAAAGCCCGGGACCGGGACCGGAAGCGGCGCGGGCCGGCGCCCTGTCGGCAGATCCACAGCCCGACCTTCGCATAGGCGCGAGCGGCCCGGGGCCCCGGACCGCCACCTACACTTTCATGCCGCCCGCAGATACCAGGACGGTACGCATGCGATACCGTTTGCAGACTGCTGCGTTGGCGCAATTCTTTGGATCTGCGTACAGCGACGCGTTCCATGTCGTGCTGCGAACCAAGGGCGCAGAGAGCGCCGCAGTCGGCGCTTCCATGAATGCGCTCGGAAGGGATGCTTTTGATGACAACGGGTCCACGGCCTGGAAGGAACTGAGCGTGGAGCTGGCCACTGTGGGGGAGCCCGTGCAGGTGGAGGTGATGGTGGCCAACATGGCCCATGCGGGTGATGCCGGCGTGGAGTCCGCCGTGATCGTGGACTTCGTTGCCGCCAGTCCATTGGCGATTACGCAGGCCCGCCTTTTCGACATCGACAATTCCGCGCTCAATTATCTGAGCGCCGCCCACCATACGTACTTCAACGCCACCACGCGCGTTCATGCCACGTTCAAGGTGACTGGCCCCGTGGCCGCCCAGCTGTCTTCCCTGGAGCTCCAGGTGCTGCAAGCGGGCGTGCTCAAGGCCAGGGGCGTGCTCGCCGCGTCGTTATCGCCGTCGCTTTACAAGGCCTTCGGAGCATCCGGCGTCGAGCTCGGCAGCGCGCAGCTTGCGTTCGAGATTCCCGCGAGCGAGCTTGCCACGGTGAACGCCGCAAGGGACGGCCCGCTGAATCTGAAACTGGTGGCAAAGGCAGGCGATGGAAGCATTGCGCAGAAGGATATGGGCAATGTGCAATTGCTGGACCACTGGAAAGGCCCGAACCGGTATGGCGGCCGGGACGAGAGCCGGGGCGGAGACGATTGGCTCACCCCGACGGCACGCGACGCCTGCAGTCCAGTGGGCGTCACCTGGGGCGACTTCAGCAACATGAACGCAGGCTCGTTTGCTCCCGACCATGCTTCCCATGCAACGGGCAGGGACGCGGATGGCTGGTATGCAGGCTACAACGCCAGGGATGCGGCTGCAGCGAAAAAGATGATCGCGTTGCTGAACACGCCGGGTGTTGGCAGCAAGGTGAAGATTGTGTACGTCACCCACACCCCGAGCAGCGGGAATGCCTTCCATGACGCCTACAAGGACGTGACGCTGGCGGACGGACGCAAAGCCAGGTCGGTCATCCGCAATTACGCCGGCCACAGGACGCATTTCCACTGGCATATGGGTTGAGCAGGCAGGGCGTGCTGACGCCCTGAGCGCCCGGCACCGGCTGGGACGGCGCCGGGCGCATGCCGGTGCGCGGCGTATGCGCGCATACGCCGCTGCGCGATGCCGGCTCATGCATCTTCATCATCTTCTTCCTCACCCAGTGGCTTGCCAGCGCAGATGCCGGCGCTGGCGCGTGCCGGCACCTGGCCATGCAGGAAATAATTGGCGACCTGCTTGTCCACGCAAGCCGTGCCGTAAGGAAATACCATGTGCTGATACTCATTTCTGACCATGATCATGCGCGTGTTCGGCAATTCATCCAACGTATTCATCGCGCTTTCAACGGGGGTCGCCGCATCGTAGCGACTGTGCAGCATCAGCAACTCTCCAGCCTTGCGGATTTCAGCAATCGGCGGCAGTTTCTTGTCCGCGCCACTCCAGTAAAGGCAGGGGTTGTAGGCGTAGCGCTCCTGAGCGAACGGATTGCGGTCCGCAAAATCCCCGGCCAAAGCACTCCAGTACTGATCGGAGCCATGCGAGCCCATCGTGCCGGTATCGTTGCAGCGTACGCTCCAGTGCACGAAATCTTGCTTGCCCAATTGGTTTGCTTCCTTGGGGGTAAAAAGCATATCGGACAAGATATCGGCTTGCTCAGCCACTTGCGCAATGTCGAAGGCGGACGATGCGGCCATCGCGACCTGCAGGTCTTGCAAGCTGGCCTGCGGGTTGTGCGACAGCAGGTCTTGCAGACCGAGGGCCGCGGCAACCGCGAAAGTATTGCGATTGAGGTCGTCGGACTCGGTGTGATCCCAGAATTGGATCAATGCCTGCTTCATCCGCGCGGAAACCGCGAGCAGACGATTGCGCAGCGCAGTGGCATCGGTGCCCAGACCGAACCGGTCGGGGTTGCTTGCGGCATGCGGCAGCAGCACTTCATCGATGACGCGCTGTTCGGCCTGGGCTTGTGCCAGGTATGCGTCCTCCAAGGTGGCGGTGATGTCCATGCTGCTGTCGAGCAGCATGCGCCCGACACGCTCGGGAAACAGCCCCGCATACCAGCTGCCCAGCCAGGTACCGTAGGAATAGCCGATGTAGTTGAGCTTCTCTTCCCCCAGCAAGCCGCGCAGCAGGTCCATGTCGCGCGCAGTGGCCTCGGTGTGGATATGCTTGCTCATTGGCGTGGCGGCGCAGGCCTGAGCCAGCACACGCGCGTTGTGCTGAATCTTCCGTACATTTTCCGGGCTCGGATCGACGATCAAGTCATCATCGGGCACCAGCGCTTCGTTCAGCTGACAGTTCAACGGGCTATGGCGCCCCGTGCCCCGCGGTGAGAAAGCGACCAGATCGTAGCGGCGGGACATCTCCTGAAGCAGCTCACCTCCCTCCTGCGGGTCCCCTTGCGCCAACCTCGAACTGAGTGACGGCGCCACGGACAGGCCATCCATGCCAGGGCCGCCCGGATTGAGCACAATCGCCCCGAGCTTTCGCGGCGTTTGTTCGGCAGCCACCTTCAAAACCTCTATTTGCAGTTCGGCCGACGACGGATTGGCGTAGTCGAGCGGCACGCGCATCAACGCGCATCGGGCGCGTTCGCCCAATTGCGCAAGTTCGTCTTCGTCCTGCGTGGCCGAAGGATCGCAGGCTTGCCAGTTCAGCGTTTGCTGCTTGAAAGAGGCCAGCAGATCCACCGGGGGCTCCACGCCACCGCCTGCGTTGCCGCCGCCGCCAGCACTACCGCCATCGCCGCCGCCGCATGCCACGAGAATCACTGCAAACAGCGCGGCGCCGGCCAGCCGGCTGGAACGTTGCAGCGATGGCCAGCGGTATGTCGCTGGGGCCAAGAAACCTGGGGCAGACTCAAGCATAAAAGCATCCTTGCGAGGCGAAGTGGATCAGTGCGACCACCACCCTCCGGGAAAGCCGCCAGATTCGCGCCTGGCAACCAGGCGCAAACCCGCGAACGCCGCGCTCAAGCCACGACGTTGCATGAAGGGTGTTGGCGACTTTTAGTAACCTCGCCAGAACGCAAGTTCCTGCGCCGGCCGCTTCGGCCAAAGAGGGAGCCCGCAGCGTTTCGCGGCGGGCGGCTTGTGGGCTATCCGAACATCGACGGCGTGGTGGGCCTGAGCCACGGCACGGGCTGCGGAATGGAGATGACCGGCGAGCCCATGCATCTGCTGCGCCGAACGATTGCCGGCTATGCGCGCAATCCGGATTTTGCCGGCGTGCTGGTGATAGGCCTGGGGTGCGAGCGCAATCAGATCAAGGGCCTGATAGAGCAGGAGGCGCTGGCCGAAAACCGCCTGTTCAGGACCTTCATCATGCAGGAGCAGGGCGGCACCAGGAAGACGGTGGAAGCCGCGATCGCGGCCGTCGACGAGATGCTGGAGGAGGCCAATGCGGCCCGGCGCACGACGGTGCCCGCAAGCCATCTGCGCATAGGCCTGCAATGCGGCGGCTCGGACGGCTTTTCCTCGATCACCGCCAACCCCGCGCTGGGTGCGGCGATGGACATCCTGGTGCGCCATGGCGGCACGGCCATCCTGTCCGAAACACCGGAAATCTATGGCGTCGAGCACACGCTGACCCGGCGCGCGCGCAATGCGCAGGTGGGCCAGAAGCTGGTGGACCGCATCCTGTGGTGGAAACACACCTATTCGCCCGGCCGGGATGTGCAGATCAACGGCGCGGTGAGCCCGGGCAACCAGGTGGGCGGCCTGGCCAACATCTTCGAAAAGTCGCTGGGCTCTTCGATGAAAGGGGGGACGACCGGGCTGATGGAGGTGTACCAGTATGCCGAGCCGGTGCGCCAGGCCGGCCTGGTGTTCATGGACACGCCGGGCTTCGACCCGGTATCGGCCACCGGCCAGATCGCGGGCGGCGCCAACCTGATCTGCTTCACCACCGGGCGCGGTTCGATGTTTGGCGCCAAGCCCGTGCCCTGCGTCAAGTTGGCGACCAACACGGCGATGTTCGAGAGACTGAAGGAAGACATGGACATCAACTGCGGCGGCCTGATGGATGGCGAAGAAGACATGCCGCAGGTCGCGCAGGCCATCTTCGAGCTCATCCTGCGCATCGCGTCGGGCGAGAAGTCCAAAAGCGAAGCGCTGGGCCTGGGCGATCACGAGTTCGTTCCATGGAACATCGGCATCGTGAGCTGATGCGGCGGACCCTCTTGTCGGCCCAGGCGCAAGCCTGGGCCGATGCGAACCCAATCACTTCCTGGACGCAGAAAAAATGACGACTCCTTCCCAGAACCTGCAAGGTGTGTTCTCGCCGGTGCTCACGCCGTTTTCCGCCGACTTGCGGCCCGACCCGGACCGCTTTGTGAAGCACTGCCGGTGGCTGCTCGATCAAGATGTCGGACTGGCGATTTTCGGCACCAACTCCGAGGCCGCTTCGCTGTCCCTGCGCGAGCGAATCGACCTGCTCGAGCACCTGATAGCGCATGGCATTGCGCCCGACAGGCTCATGCCTGGCACGGCCAGCTGTTGCCTGACGGAAAGCATAGAAATGACCAAGGCGGCGGTGGCCGCGGGTTGCGCCGGCGTGCTCATGCTGCCGCCGTTCTATTACAAGGGCGTGAGCGACGAGGGGCTGTACCGCAGCTTCTCGACCATCATTGAAGCGGTGGCCGATGAGCGCCTGAAGATCTACCTCTATCACATCCCGCCCGTCTCGCAGGTGCCCATCAGCCTGGCGTTGATCGAGCGCTTGCTCAAGAGCTATCCCGGCGCGATCGCCGGCGTCAAGGACAGCTCCGGTGACCTTGACGGCATGCTGGCGATGATCCGCGAGTTCTCCGGCCAGGGCTTCTCGGTGTTTGCCGGCAGCGAGGCGCTGCTGCTGGAGAACCGGCGCGCGGGCGGTGCGGGCTGCATTACCGCGACGGGCAATGTGAATCCCACGGCCATCATGCGCCTGTACCGTGAATGGCAAAGCCCGGACGCGGACCAGCAGCAGCAAGCCTTGGTTCAATCGCGCGGCGCATTTGCGCAGTTCCCCATGATTGCGGGAATGAAGGCGGCCATCGCCTGGAAATCCGGGCGCAGCGACTGGCTGCATGTGCGCCCACCGCTGCTTGATCTGGACGAAGCCCAGCAGCAGGCGCTGCAGTCTCTACTGGCCTCCATGGACTTTGACATTCCAAATGCCGGGCAGCTTGTCTGAAGCGTGATTCACCAGTGCAAAAACGCCGGCCTGCACGCCGGCGTTTTTGTTTCCGCCGCACCGCCACGGCGTCGCAATCCCCGGATTTGCCTCATCTGCGTGCAGGTTGATCGCAAATGGTGCGCGCCGCCTTGCCGCATGCCGTTCTCCAGAGGGGAAAGCGCCGGGAAAAGTGTGAAAACAGCTGGCACGCAGCTTGCTTGAATGGCTTTGACTGCCTTGTGTACAAGAGAGTATTCAAGGGCAGATCGATTTTCGCCAAAGCCCAACTCAAGAAGGAACTGCCATGTTTTCACGTCGACTCTTGCTTGCTTCTTTGACTTCTTCTGCACTGGCAGCGTCCGTGGTGGCGCCCGCGCACGCCGCAGACAAGGTCATCAAGGTCGGCACCTTGAAGCTGATCCATGGCATCACGCCGTACTTCTATGACAGGTTCACGCCGGCCGGCTACAGGATAGAAGTGATTCCTTTCGAGACCCCGACCGACGGCAAGAACGCCGTGGTCACCAAGTCGGTGGACTTCGGCACCTATGGCCTTGCAGCCGCGACGCTGGGCGCGGCGGCTGGCGAGCCGGTGGTGATCATTGCGCCGCAGTGCAATGGCGGCATCGCGATCGTGGTGCGCAAGGACGGCGGCGTGGCCGCGTTCAAGGGCCTGAAGGACAAGCGCGTGGGCATTCTGCCGGGCTCGACCCAGGAAGCCGTGTTCCTCGACCGCCTCAAGGCCGAAGGCATGACGATCAAGGATGTGAAGTCGGTGCGCGTGTCGTTCAGCGAGATGGCCGGAGCGCTCGAGCGCGGCGACATCGACGCCTATGTGGGCGCCGAGCCCGGCCCGTCGATCAGCGTGGTCAAGGGCGTGGGCAAGGTGCTCGAGTACCCGTACAGCACGCCCACGGGCGCGGTGAACATGGTCATGACCACCCATGCGGACACCGTGAAAGACAAGGCCGAACTCGCCAAGGTATTCCTTGAAATCCATCGCAAGGCATCGGAGTACGCCATGGCCAACCGGCCCGCGCTGATCGAGATGGCCGGCGCCAGGCTGGGCCTGCCGGCCGATGTCGCCAACCTGGCCGCGGACAACGTCAAGCTGACCTGGAAGATCGACGACGACTGGATACAGCGCAGCAAGTACTACGGCTCGCTGATGCTCGAGCGCAAGCAGATCCGCAAGCTGCCCGACTACAGCCGCTTCATCGTGACGGGCCTCAACCCCCAGTCCTGATCGCTCTCCCGCCCTGCAGCCCGTTCCGGAAAGATCCGCCATGTCCACTTCCACCCTTGATACCAGTGCGCGTGCCATGCCCCATGCCACTGCGGCCCAGGCGCAGAACCTTGCGCCAGAGTTCGTGATGCCGGCCCAGCCCGGCGCGCTGCACCTGTGGCTGGTGAAATGGGTGGTGCCGGCGCTGCTGCCGCTGGCCTTGCTGCTGGCCTGGGACCTGGCCATTCGCTGGTCGGGAACCATGCTCGTGCCGCCGCCCAAGGAAGTGGCGCTGATGCTCTGGGATTTCGCGTTTGGCGGCATCTACGACGATGCCTTCAGCGAAACCCTGGGCACGCACTGGCTGCAGTCGATGGCGCGCGTCTATGGCGCGTTTGCGCTGGCCGCGCTGGTCGGCATTCCGCTGGGCCTGGTGATAGGCAAGAACGCGACGATACGCCGCGTGGTCGACCCCACGCTGCAGATGCTGCGCCCCGTGCCGGTCACGGCCTGGCTGCCGCTGTCGATGATCTTCTTCGGCGTGGGCCCGAACGCCGCGATCTTCCTGGTGTTCCTGGGCGCGTTCTTTCCCATCGTGATCAACACCACGTTCGGCGTGAAATCGGTCGAGGTGCGCCTGTTCGAAGCCGCGGCGATGCTGGGCTGCTCGGGCGCCTCGATGTTCCGCCAGGTGGTGCTGCCCGCGGCGCTGCCGTCGATCTTCAACGGCCTGCGCCTGGGCCACGGCATTGCCTGGTTCCTGATCGTGGTCGGCGAGATGACCGGCGTGCCCGAAGGCCTGGGCGCGGCCATCATGGACGGCCGCATGCTCTCGCGCACCGATGTCGTGATCTCGGGAATGGTCGTCATCGGCTTCACGGGCTTTGTCACCGACCGCCTGCTCGTCGCACTCAACAACCGTCTGCTCAAGTGGAGCCCGCAACACAATGTCTGATTCCATCGCCACCCGCGCGCCTACGCCCATTCTCGACATTGCCAACGTCAGCAAGGTCTTCAACCTCAACGGCCGTCCCATCCATGCGCTCAAGGACGTCAACCTGCAGATCCACAAAGGCGAATTCGTCTGCCTGATCGGTGCCTCGGGCTGCGGCAAATCCACGCTGCTGCGCATCATGGGCGGCTTCGAGCCGGTGTCTACGGGTTCGGCTCGCATGTACCACGCGCCCATCCAGGCGCCCGGGCCCGAGCGCGGCATGGTGTTCCAGGATTACGGCCTGTTCCCCTGGCTCACGGTGCGCGAGAACATCGCTTTCGGCCCCAAGCAGCGCGGCCTGCCCGCGGCCCGGCTCAAGGAGATTTCGGACCGCTTCGTGAACATGGTGGGCCTGGGCAAGTTCGCCGAGCATTTCCCCAACCAGCTGTCGGGCGGAATGAAGCAGCGCGTCTCGATCGCGCGCGCGCTGGCCAATGACTGCGAAGTCTTGCTGATGGACGAGCCGTTCGGCGCGCTCGATGCGCTCACGCGCGAAGTGCTGCAGCAGGAGCTGCTCGACATCTGGGCCAAGACCAGACTGACGGTGATTTTCGTGACCCATGCAGTGGAAGAGGCGGTTCTTCTGGCCGACCGCGTGGTGGTCATGACCGCGGGCCCGGGCCGCGTGGAACGCGACTACCGGATTCCGCTGGAGCGCCCGCGCTGCATCACCGCGCCCGAGTTCAACGTGGTGCGCCGTGAGCTGACCGAAATGCTCAGCAGCCATGTGTCGCTGCCCAAGGCCGCGTGATGATAGACAGCCTGCAGGCCCTGCCCCAGGCGTTGCGCGACGCGGCCTATGACAACACGGCCGCGGTGCGTGACAGCGCGGCGCAGCTCGCAGGCTTTGACGCGCGCAGCGACGCGCTGGTGGCGCGCGTGGTCGGCCAGATCGACCAGCGCTACGGAGCTGCCCAGCGCCAGGTCTTCGACTACTTCGCGGGCCGAGCCGACGCGCCCACGCTGCTGTTCATTCACGGCGGCTACTGGCAGATGCGCCACAAGAACAGCTTTCGCTTTGTCGCCGAAGGCGCGCTGGCGCTGGGCATCAACGCCGCGCTGCTGGGCTATACGCTGGCGCCCCAGGCCAGCCTCGCGCAGATCGTGCAGGAGGTGCGGCAAGGCATTGCGGCCGTGCGCGCCCATGCACAGATGCTGGGCCGCAGCGGCGATGTGCTGCTGTGCGGCTGGTCGGCCGGCGGCCATCTGGCGGCGCTGGGCCTGGGCTGCGAAGGCGTGCGCGCGGGCCTGGGCATCAGCGGCATCTACGATCTTGCGCCGCTGCAGCACACGTATCTCAACGCGGCCTTGCAGCTCACGCCGGCCGAAGTGCAGACGCTGAGCCCGCTGCATTTGCCACCCGTGAACAAGCCGTTCGTGACCGCGTTTGGCACGGCGGAACTGGCGCAGCTGCAGGCGCAGAGCCAGGCGTTTGCGCGGTATCGCGAGGGTTGCGCAGGCGGGCTGCTGGCCGTTGAAGATGCCGACCATTTCAGCATCTTGAATGCGCTGGCCGATTCGCAGGGGGCGCTGTTGCAGCGGTTGATTTCCTGTCTGTAGAACCGGGGTGTGCTCATTTTTAGGGCAGGCCGTTCATGGTTCGACGGGCTCACCACGAACGGGGGAGCCGTGCGTCCGGAGTCCAGAGCCCGTCGAAGGATCGAAGGATGAACGGCCTGCGCTACAGAAGAAAAGACTCAAGCCGCAACCCGCCCCTGCCTGGCCGCCTGCAGCGTATGCAAGGTGATTTTCTTCACTTCATCGCGGCTCACCGCTATGTGTTTTTGCAGCAGCGCCTTGGTCGTGGCCGTATCGCGTTCGAGCAGCGTCTGCAGAATCTGCGCATGCTCGTCATAGGCCGCTTCGATGCGGTAGTTGCGCGTGAATTCGAGGCGCCGCACGATGCGGATGCGCTCGGTCAGATCGCAGTGGATGCGCGCCATTTCCAGGTTGCCGCTGGCATGCACCAGCGCCATGTGGAACGCTTCATCCATCTGCGAGACTTCGGCGCACGCATGAAGCCGCTGGGACGGCGCCACGCACCACAGCGCGCACAAGGGCGCCAGCCTTTGCGCGAGATCGGGCGCCGCGCCCAGCAGGTCTATGGCCGCGCATTCGAGCACCGAGCGCACGTCGTAGAGCTGCTCGAACACATGGAAGTCTATGCTGTTGACCAGCCAGCCGAGCTTGGGCATGACCGAGATATAGCCTTCGCGCTGCAGCCGCACCAGCGCCTCGCGTATCGGGGTGCGGCTCATGCCCAGCAGCGCGCTGACTTCGTTTTCACTGAAGCGGTCACCGGGAACGAAGTGAAAGTTGTCTAGCGCCTGCTTGAGCTGTGTGTACGCCGAAGCGGCGAGGCTGGTGTGGGCCACGGTGGTCTCCTGGTTTCTTGTCGTGTGACGGTCTAGCGCAGGCTGTTGCAATACGCGCGCCAGCCGCCGAAATTCGTGATGTCGGTGGCCTGGGCCAGTGCATGGGCTTCGCAGATGAAGCCCTTGCAGGTCTCGCCGCTGGCCAGGGTGACCGAGCCGATTCCCAGCGGTGACGGCACGCCCGCGACAAAGCGCCCGAAGTGGGCCAGCGGCATCTCCCAGACTTCGACGGCAATTGCCGCGCCATCTTGCGCGCGTGACAGCCCGGGCTTGGGCGGCACCGTGCCTTGCAAGGCATAGAGGCGGTAGCTGGCGCTGGTGTGCGTGGCCTGCACGAAGCGCGCGCCGCAACTGTGCAGTTCATGGTTGAGCGGCATGCCGCGCAGATGCGCGCCGACCACGGCCACCTTGATCATTTCGCCGTGCGCGGCCACGTTCCAGGTGGCGGGCTCTGCGCTGGCGCTGGCGCTGGCCTGCAGGCCCGTGACGCCCGCGGGCAGGCCGGCGTGCTGCTCGAGCTGCGCCGCCCAGCGCACCAGATCGGGCTCGCGCCAGCCGGGTGCTATCAGCGTGATGCCAAACGGCAGACCGTCGGGCAGGCGGCTGGCGGGAATGGCGATTGCCGACCAGCCCAGCAGGTTCACGAAGTTGGTATAGACGCCCATCTCCGAGTTGACGGCAATGGGGTCGGCCATGACTTCATCGATGCGCGGATGGCGCGGCGCGGTGGGCACGCACAGCACATCCCACTGCTGCCAGATCTGCTCGGCCTGCTGCTTGAGGGCCAGCAGCCGGTACTGGGCGGCGAACGTATCGGCCGCGGAAAACTTCTGGGCCACATCGAGCACGCTGCGCACCACGGGCAGCATTTTTTCAGGCTGCTGCTCGTAGATGCTGCGCGCGCCGACCACGCGTTCCGCGACCCACGGGCCCTGGTAGAGAAGCTGCGCGACTTCGAACAGCATGTCGAAGGAAATGTCCTGCAGCTGGGCGGTCCGGGCCTGCAGCTGCGCCGAGAAGGCGGCGAACGCGGCTTCGTAGCCGGCCGAGAGCTTGCGGGCCGCGGGCGTGGCCACGCGCAGCTGCGCCAGCGGCTTGTGCGCGGGCGCCATGGGCCGGGGCCGCGAGTAGCCGTCCGCCGCATCCAGCCCTTCCATCAGCGACATCACGCGTGCGCTGTCCGCGACGGTGCAGGCCAGCACGCCAATGCAGTCCAGCGTGCGGCAGGCAGGCACCAAACCGGTGCCGCTGACTGCACCAGGCGTGGGTTTGAGGCCCACGATCTGGTTGAAGCCCGCGGGAATGCGCCCCGACCCCGCGGTGTCGGTCGACAGCGCGAAAGGCACGAGACCGCGTGCGACGACCGAGGCCGAACCCGAGCTCGAGCCGCCGCAGATCAGGCGGCTGTCAAACGTATTCGGCACGACGCCGTAGGGCGAGCGCGTGCCGACCAGGCCGGTCGCGAACTGGTCGAGGTTGGTCTTGCCCAGAACGATGGCGCCGGAATTTTTAAGGCGTTGAACGGCAAACGCATCGCTTTGGGCAACGTAAGCGAATTCCTCGCAGGCCGCGGTGGTGAGAAAGCCCGCGACATCGATGTTGTCCTTGACCGCGAAGGGCACGCCATACAGCGGCAGCTGGTCGCGTCCCAGCGTTTGCTCCAGCGCGGCAAGTTCTTTGATTTGCGCCTGCAGCTGTTCAATGCTGGCAATGCTTATCCAGGCTGTATCCCCTGCATCGCAGGCACGCCGCTGCGACTCCAGCAGGTCGGCCGGTGTTGCGCCCCGGGCGTATGCGTTCTTCCAATCTTCGAGTGTGCCGATCAGCATGATGAATACCCTGATGTATACAAGATGCGCTGATCAAGCAGTTTGTGTGCCAGCTGGCGCTGGCCGCAGGAGACTCAGGGGAGCGTGCCGCCGCTGCTCAGGACGACTGCGCTGCGGACATGCTGCGCAACACGTTTTCACCGGCTTTCTGGACATGCGCGCCACACAGCGCGGCTGCGGTCTGCGCGTCGCCTTTTTCTATGGCGGTCACGATGGCGTCGAGCTCGGCCAGCGTCTGCGGCAGGCGCCCGGGTTGGGACAGGGAGATGCGGCGCAGCACGGTCACGCGGTTGTTGAGTTGCTTGAGCATCTGGCCCGCGACCAGATTGCCGCAGCCTTCGACCAGGATGTCGTAGAACTGGTTCTTCAGCGTCAGCAGCGCCGCCTTGTCGTGCTCCTGGTCCAGGCGCACGAGTTCGTCGAGCTTGGCCCGCAGCGCCTGGCGCTGCGCGGCCGTGGCGTGCAGGGCAAAGCCTTTTCCCGCGAGGCTTTCGAGACTGGCGCGGACTTCGTAGATGTCACGCACTTCCTGCACCGAAATGCTGGTGACTTCGGGGCCCTTGTGCGGAATGATGGTGATCAGTCCTTCGGCCTGCAGGTGCTGCAGCGACTCGCGCAGGCAGGAGCGGCTCACATCGAGGCTTTCGCACAGCTCGCGTTCGGAGAGTTTCTGGCCCGCGGCAAGAACGCCATCGAGGATGGCGGTGCGCAGGGCATTGGTCGTTCGTTGGCGCAACGAAGTGTCTTCGCGGGGAACACGCAGCATCTGGTTCATGCAAGCATCCTACTTGGTTCTCATGCAATCAGATTGTCATACACAGAAATCCGACGCAGCGCAATGCACGTTTTCATGATGTCAGATTGTCTGACAATCTGAATAATAAGCACCATCACCGCTTTTCGCGGTCTTCCACTACCAAGGAGCTTTCATGACCCGTGCCTACGCCCCCAAGAACCCGGCGCTGTTCGACCAGGGCCTGTCCACCCGCCGCGAAGTGCTGGGCGCTGAATATGTCGATGCGTCGATCAAGAACGCGACCGACTTCAACATCGACATGCAGGAACTGGTCACGCAGTACTGCTGGGGCGATGTCTGGAATCGTCCAGGCCTGGAGCGCAAGACCCGCTCTTTCC
The DNA here is from genome assembly GCF_902706035.1 of Pantoea sp. 18069. Lineage (GTDB taxonomy): Bacteria > Pseudomonadota > Gammaproteobacteria > Burkholderiales > Burkholderiaceae_C > Comamonas. The sequence goes on from NZ_CACSJA010000021.1 coordinate 52,959, forward strand.
TGAACCTGGCGATGATCACGGCGCTGAACCGTCCGCATGAGCTCAAGCTCCATGTGCGCGGTGCCATCAACAACGGGCTGACCAAGGAAGAGATCAAGGAAGTGTTCCTGCAGGCCGCGATCTACTGTGGCGTTCCCGCGGCGATCGACTCCTTCCGCGTGGCATCGGAAGTGTTCAAAGAGATGGACCTTTGAGGGGACACACATGAGCCGCATTGGATTCATCGGTTTGGGAATGATGGGCCGCCCCATGGCCCATCTGCTGCACGCTGCCGGGCACAGCCTGGTCATCCAGGACGCGAACCAGGAAGTCGCGACACGCTTTGCCGCGGAGCACGCAACGACCCTGGTCGCCGGCGCCGCCCGGGACTTCGCGGATTGCGACGCCATCATCACCATGCTGCCGAACTCGGACATCGTCGATACCGTGGTGCACGGGCTGCAGCCGCAGCTGCGGCGCGGCGCCTGCGTGATCGAGATGAGCTCCGCCGACCCCAACCGCACGCGCGCGCTCGCGGCGCGGCTGCAGGCGCAAGGTGTGGCGCTGATCGACGCGCCGGTGTCTGGCGGCGTCAAGAAGGCCGTTGCCGGCACGCTGGCGATCATGGTCGGTGGCGATGCACAGGTGTTTGCGCAGCACAAGCCTGTGCTCGAATGCCTGGGCAAGGCGATCAGCTATGTCGGCCCGGTGGGCGCGGGGCATGCGCTCAAGGCGCTGAACAACTATGTCTCCGCGGCAGCGCTGCTGGCCACGGCCGAAGCCATTCATGTCGGTGCGGCGTTCGGCATCGAGGCGGCAACGATCGTCGATGTGATCAATGCCTCCACGGGCAAGAACAACACCACCGAGAACAAGGCCCACCAGTTCATGCTCAACGGCGCCTTCAACTCCGGTTTCTCCCTGGCCTTGCAGGCCAAGGACGTGGGTATCGCCGCGGCGCTGGGCACTTCGGTGAGCCTGCCCATGGAACTCGCGCAGAAAGTCCATGCCATGACCGCCGACGCCTCCCAGGCGCTGGGCCCCACGGCAGACCACACCGAACTCTACAAGTTCGTCGGCCACTCCTAGGCCGTTGTGCGAGGCGGCGCCCGGGCCGCCCCGCACGGGACACCTCCATGCGTTTGCAACCGGCTTGCCTGCCCGCAGGGCAGGGGCTGGGGCGGGACCGCGACCGTCTTTTGCCGGGCCATGCATGGGAGCCATCAAGCCGGTGACGCCAGCACTGATGCGATTCATATACCCATAACCAGGAGACATTCATCATGCGTTCTTTTACCCAAACCGTTCTCGCCGTGGCCTTGGCCGCCGGCTCCATGGCCGCGATGGCTTTCCCGACCAAGCCCGTGACCATCGTCGTCCCGTATGCCGCGGGTGGCTCGACCGATGTGCTCGCGCGGGTGCTCGCCGAAGCCTTGACGCGCGATCTGGGCCAGCAGGTCATCGTCGAGAACGCCGGCGGCGCGGGCGGCACGATAGGCACGGCACGCGTGGCGCGCGCCCAGAACGACGGCCACACGCTGCTGCTGCACAACATGGGCATCGCCACCGCGCCTGCGCTCTACAGCAAGCTGAGCTTTGACGTGAAGAAGGACCTGGAGCCGGTTGCGCTCGCGGGCGACGTGCCCATGATCCTGGTGCGGGGCCAGCGCTTTGCGCCCGCCACGCTGACCGATCTCATCGGGCAGATGAAAGCCCAGCCCGGCACCGTGAAGTTCTCGCATGCGGGCATTGGCGCCACTTCCCACCTGTGTGCCATGCTGATCAACCAGACGCTGGGCACGACCGTCACCATGGTGCCGTACCGCGGCACCGGCCCCGCGCTGCAGGACCTGATTGCCGGCAATGTGGATGTGATCTGCGACCAGCCCGTGGCGACGGGCCCGCATATCCAGGCCGGCATGCTCAAGGCTTATGCGATGGCGACCAAGGAGCGCCTGGCCACCATGCCCGATGTGCCCACGTTCTCCGAGGCCGGCATGCCGGGCTTCGAGCTCGCGGTCTGGCATGGGCTGTATGCGCCCAAGGGCACGCCCGCAGCGGTGATCGAGCGGCTGAACAAGGCCGCGCGCGTGGCGTTTGGCGAGCCGGCGCTGGTCAAGCGCTTCACCGACATGGGCGTGGTGATTCCGCAGGGCGACCGCCTCAAGCCCGACGTGCTGCGCCAGCACACTGCGGCGGAAATCCAGCGCTGGGATCCGGTGATCAAGGCCGCGGGCGCCAAGGCGGAATAAGACGACTGGGGCGACGCCGATGGTCTTGTCAGAGCTTGGCGATGGACACTTCGGTGGATTTGACGAGCGCCACCACTTCGGAGCCGATGACCAGTTTCAGGTCGTCGACCGAACGCGTGGTGATCACCGAAGTCACGATGCCCCAGGGCGTCTGCACGTCGACTTCCGAGACCACATCGCCGCGGATGATCTCCCGCACTTTGCCCTTGAACTGATTGCGAACGTTGATGGCTTGAATGGTCATGATGTGAGTGAAGTGGAAGGGGTGGAAGAAGCGGTACAGGTGGAACTTCAGGCGGGAACGGCCTGCTCGGAGCGGGCCCGCGCACGCGCCAGCGCCGCCGGATGCTGGGGCCGTGCCAGCCCCAGGTGCTCGCGCAAGGTGCGGCCCTCGTATTCGGTGCGAAACAGGCCGCGGCGGCGCAGCTCGGGCAGCACCAGTTCGATGAAATCGTCCAGGCCTCCGGGGAACCATGGGCCCATGATGTTGAAGCCGTCTGCGCCACCTTCCTCGAACCATTGCTGCAGCTGGTCGGCAATCGATTTCGGTGTGCCCACGACCTGCTGGTGGCCGCGCGCGCCGGCGATCTTGAGGTACAGCTGGCGAATCGTCAGGCCGTCGCGGCGCGCCAGGTCGATCAGCAGGCGCTGGCGGCTTTGCGGGCCTTCGGTCGGCGGCAGCTCGGGCAGCGGCCCGTCGACCGGGTAGCTTGAGAGGTCCACGCCGCCCGAAAGTCCCGCGAGCAGCGACACGCCCACCGCGGGGTCGATCAGCGACTGCAATTGCTCGAACTTCGCCTCGGCTTCTTCCTGCGTGCGGCCGACGATGGGAAAGATGCCGGGCATGATCTTCACGTCATCGGGGTGGCGGCCATGGTGCTGCACACGCTCCTTGATGTCGGCGTAGAAGCTTTGCGCCTCGGCAAAGGTCTGGTGCGCGACGAAGATGACTTCGGCCGTGCGCGCGGCAAGCTCGCGCCCGTCTTCGGAGGCCCCGGCCTGCACCACCACGGGCCGGCCTTGCGGCGAGCGCGCGACATTGAGCGGGCCGCGCACCTGGAAGTGCGTGCCCTTGTGGTTCAGCGGGTGCAGCTTGTCGGCATCGAGGTAGGTGCCGCTGCTCTTGTCGCGCACGAAGGCGTCGTCTTCCCAGCTGTCCCACAGGCCGGTCACGACATCGTGGAACTCGGCCGCGCGGCGATAGCGGTCGGCATGCGCGAACTGGGCGCTGCGGTTGAAGTTCAGCGCCTCGGCATTGGTCGCCGAAGTCACCAGGTTCCAGCCCGCACGCCCGCCCGAGATCTGATCGAGCGAGGCGAATTTGCGCGCCAGGTTGTAGGGCTCGTGGTAGCTGGTGGAGGCGGTGGCGATCAGGCCTATGCGATCGGTCACGGCGGCCAGCGCCGACAGCAGCGTCAGCGGCTCGAACTGGTCGCTGCGCGCGGTGCGTGCCAGCGCCTGCAGGTTGTCGGAGCGCACGGCCACGCCGTCGGCCAGGAACACCGCGTCGAACTTGGCCGCCTCGGCCTTCCTGGCGAGCTGCACGTAGTGGCGGAAATTGACGCCCGCATCTTCCTGCGCGTCGGGGTGGCGCCAGCCGGCGATATGGTGGCCCGTCTGCATCAGGAATGCACCGAGCTTGATCTGCTTCTTTGTGGTCACGAAATGCCTTCGGTGGAAGTGAAAGGGCAGGTCACCAGGCGAAGCGCAGGCGCTCGCTGGAAAAACCAATGGAGGCGACGGGCTGCGCGGGCGGCGGCACGTCGCTGGGGCCTATGCCGGCCGCGCCGCGCCGGTCGGGACCGAGGAAGTCGGCGAGCACATCGTCGCGGATGCGGATGAACTCGGGGTCGCTGCGGTTGCGCGGGTGCGGCAGGTGGACCGGCACGATGCGCCGGATGCGGCCCGGATGCGGCTGCATCACCACCACGCGGTCGCCGAGGAACACGGCTTCCTCTACGTCGTGGGTGACCAGCAGCATGGTGATGCGTTCCTTTTGCCAGATGCGCTGCAGCTCGCCCTGCAGGCGCGCACGCGTGAGCGCATCGAGCGCGCCGAAGGGCTCGTCGAGCAGCAGCACGCGCGGGCGGTTGACGAGCCCGCGCGCAATCGCCACGCGCTGCGCCATGCCGCCGGAGATCTGGTGCGGAAAGGATTTCTCGAAGCCTTCGAGGCCGACCAGCGCCACATGCTCGGCAATCAGATTGCGCTTTTGCGCGGCATTGAGGCCCGCGTTGCGCAGGCCGACGCCAATGTTCTGCTCCACCGTGAGCCAGGGGAACAGGCGGTGGTCCTGGAACACGATGCCCCGGTCCAGGCCCGGGCCGGTGATGTCCTCGCCGCCGAGCGTGATGGCGCCGTCGTATTCGGTATCGAGCCCGAGCACCAGGCGCAGCAGCGTGGACTTGCCGCAGCCGCTGGCGCCGACGATGCTGACGAACTCGCCGGCATGCAGTTGCAGATTGATGTCCTGCAGCACCTGCAGGCTGCCGTCCGTCGACTGGGTGCTGTCGAACTGCTTGGAGGCGACGTGGATGTGCAGATCATCCGTGGTGACTGTGGTTGTCATGGGTTGTGCCTTCGCAAAGATGAGGGGATTTCAGCGGCCCAGCCGCCGGGCCAGCGCGCGCTCCAGCGTGCGGGCGCTGGCATTCATGAGCCAGCCGACAAGGCCGATGGTGACCATGCCGAACAGCACCAGGTCCATGCGGAAATGCTCGCTGCCTTCGATCAGCAGATTGCCCACGCCGCGCCCCGACACCAGCAGGTATTCGGCGCCTATCGTGGCCAGCCACGAATACACCAGTGCGAGATAGACGCCGGTGAAGATGGCCGGCGCGGCCGAGGGCAGCACCACATGCCAGATGGTCTGCGCACGGGTGTAGCCATAGACGCGTGCGACTTCGAGCAGCGTGGCCGGCGTGTTGCGTATGCCGTCCGCGGTGTTGACCACCACGGGCACCAGCGCGGCCAGCGACAGGAACACCACCTTGGCCACATCGCCCAGGCCGAACCAGACCGAGATCAGCGGAATCCAGGCGAACAGCGAGATCTGCTTGAAAGTGTTGAAGCTGGGGCCCACGATGCGGTTGAAACGCGGCCACAGGCCCAGCAGCCCGCCCAGCACCAGGCCGCTGCTGGTGCCGATGACAAAGCCGGTCAGCTCGCGCGCCAGGCTGGCGCGCAGGTTGAGCCACAGCAGGCCGCTGCTGATCAGCTCCCAGCCGGTGTCGAACACCTTGGCGGGCGACACCAGCAGCGCCGAGTTCACCAGATCGAGCTTGGAGGCCAGGGCCCACAGCGCGATGGCAACAATGGGCACGACCAGGCCGCGCCAGCGCGCCAGCGACGCCTTGTCGTGGCGCGCGCTGGCGCTGTTCGCCGGCGGCGCAGCCACGCGCTCGGTGGCGGGCAAGGGGGAGATGGTGGTGGTGGTCACAGAAGGCCTCTCTCGGTGATGGGACGGGCGCCATGGCGCGCGGCAACGCGCGCTTCGGCCCAGTCCAGCAGACGGTCAATCGCATAGCCCAATGCGCCGACGATGATCACCGCCGCCATCACCAGGTCCAGCTGGAACAGCTGGCGCCCATAGACGATCAGATAGCCCAGGCCTTCGCTCGAGGCGACCAGCTCGACCACCACCAGCGACAGCCAGGCCTTGGTGAAGCCCAGGCGCAGCGCGGTGAACAGCGTGGGCATGGCCGTGGGCACGACGATCTCCAGCACCTGCTGGCGCCGCGAGTAGCCATAGACATTGCCGACTTCGAGCAGGGTCGCCGGTGTCTGGCGAAAGCCCTGCAGCGTGCCCAGCGTCACCGGCACCAGCGCGGCCTTGGCGATGAGGATGTACTTGAGCGGCTCGCCAATGCCCACCAGCAGCAGCACGAACGGCAGCCAGCCAAGCACGGGAATCTGCACCAGCGCGTTGAACGTCGGCAGCAGGTAGGCCTCGACGGTCTTGGACAGGCCCATGGCCGCACCCAGCAGCAGGCCCAGCGCGCTGCCGACGACAAAGCCCACGAGCACGCGCTGCAGGCTGGCCTGGGCATGCAGCCACAGGTCACCGGTGGTGGCCAGCTCGCTCAGCGTCTCCCAGACGAACTGTGGCGGGGGCAGCACCTGCGGCGAGATCCAGCCCTGGGCCGCGCCCACGACCCACAGCGCAAACAAGGCGATGGGCAGCAGGAACGGGTCGACGCTGCGCACAACGCCTTGCAGGCGCTGCCTGCCGGTCACTGCAGGCAGCGCCCCGGGATAGGAAAGGGTGTTTGCCATGGCTGTCAGCGCTGCGCGACCGGAGTGCCTTCAGACGCTTTCGCCAGGCCCTTGGCGTCGAACGTCTGCCAGCGCTTTTCCAGGCCCTGCTGCTTGAGCGCGGTCTGCAGATAGCGCGGCTCGAACCAGTCGTCGACGGTGATCGCGCGGCGGATCAGCTTGAGCTTGAGCGCGTCACTGGCGACCGCCTTGTAGCGCCCGACGATGAACTCATCGAGCAGCGGCGAGTTGCGCAGCGCCAGCGCCTGCTTGTCGAATTCGGCTTCCCACGAGGCCAGCGGCGTGCCGCTGCGCGCCCAGATCTGGAACAGTTCGGCGCGGTTCTTCTCATCGGAAGCCCAGTGGGCCGCGCGCACGAACTGGTCAACGACCTTTTGCACCTGCGCCGGGTGCTCCTTCTCGAAATCCTCGCGCACCAGCAACGAGGCCTGGCGCGTGAGCGCCGGGTCCTTGCCCTGCGTCGAATAGATCACCTTGGCCAGCCCGCTGTCGCGGACCTTGAACCATTCATAGCCGCCAAAGGACGCGTCCACGCCGTTCGATACCAGCGCCGCCTGCGCGCTGCCGGTATCGAGGTTGACGGCCTTCAGATCGCGTTCGGCCAGCCCCACGCCTTCGAGCGCGTTGATCGCCACCAGATGGCCGTTGGTGCCGCGAAACAGCGAAACCTTGCGGCCCTTGAGGTCCTGCAGGCCCTTGATGTCGGATTGGGGCGGCGTCACCACGTAGAGATTGTTGCGCGCGCCGCTGACCAGCAGCAGTTTGGTCTTCAGGCCGTTGGCGCGCCCGACGATAGAGGGCAGGTCCCCCTGGTAGGCGAAGTCGATCTGCTTGTTCGACAGCGCTTCGTTCACGGCCGGCCCGGCGCCCTTGAAGAACAGCCATTCAACGCTGATGCCGTCGGCCTTGAATGCATCTTCGAGCGCCTGGTTGGCGCGCAGCACGCCGCCGGGCGATCCGCCCCAGGTCACGGGCTCGCCGCCGCCTGCGGTGGCCACGCCTATGCGTATGGTCTGTGGCGGTGCGGCCTGGGCCGTGGCGCCAATGAACAGGCCCAGCGCCAGCAGGGTGGCGCGTCGGCTGAAGATGAATGCGTAGGTCATCAGGATTCCTTTGGACAAAAGAAGGGCCAGGCGCCGCGCGTGCAGGGCGCGGCGCCAGGAAAGAAAAGGGCGAGGAAGGGGGGCGCCGGTCAGCGCTTGCCGAGCTTGTCGGCGATATCGGTGCCGGCGAAGAATTCGGGGTTGGCCTCGGTGTAGAAGCGGTACGGGTTCTCGAACACCAGCGCGCGGAAGTCGTCGGCGCTGATCACGCCCTGCTCGACCAGGTCCCAGCTTTCGGCCAGCGGCTCGGTCAGGTCGGGAACGTCCCAGTGGCCTATGTCCGAAGACCAGATCGCATTGATCTTTGTGCCCAGCGGGTTCACCTTGGTGTTGAACGCGGCGGCCACGGTGCGGTCGTCGGCCTCGGCGCCGAAGTAGAACGGCTTGACCCAGCGCTCGCGTATGTCCTCGGCGCTCTCTATGCCCGCGGCCAGAAAATCATCGAGCTCATCGCCTTCGGGTTCGCGGCTGTGCGGCAGCGCCGAAATGCCCAGGCTGTCGCGCAGCAGCGTCTCCTTGTTCACCGGCTTGCCCTTGGTGAGTTCGGCGCCGTATTGCTCGAACAGCGCGGCCAGCAGTTCGACGTCGGCATGGGCCGGGTTGTAGTTCTGCACTGCGTGGCGGTTGCGCTTCTCGAAGCGGTCGACCAGGTGGGTGTACACATGCGCACCCCAGTCCGCGCCGCCTTCGAGCAGCGCCACGCGCAGCCCCGGAAAGCGCCGCGTCACGCCGCCGAAGAACAGCGCCTTGGCAAAGGCCTGCGAGCCATCGGCAAAGTGGCCGATGTGGTTGAACATGTAGTTGCTGATCGACTGGCGGCCGGTCCAGCCCTGGCTGCCGTAATGCGTGGTCACCGGCACGCCCAGCTCCACCACCTTGGCCCAGAACGGGTCGTAATCGTGCGGGCTGTCTATGCCGTAGAAGTCGGTATAGCTTGCATGCCGCGCCACGTCGGGATGCTCGGCCTTGGGGTACTTGGCAGCAATCGCGGGAATGGGCCGGCGCACGCCGCCGGCGATGTTGATGACCTTCAGGCCCAGCGTCTTGACCGCGAATTCCAGCTCTTCTATGCCCTCCTGCGGCGTGTTCAGCGGAATGCCCGCAACGGGCGTGAGCCGGTGCGCATGCTTGCGATAGAGGTCGGCATGGAAGTGGTTGATCGCGCGGTGCAGCGGTTGGCGAAACTCGTCCGAAGCCGCGGCCGGCGCCAGTACATCGTTGGGGAACAGCACCGAGTAATCAGCGCCTTGTTCCTCGAGACGTTCGGCCAGCAGATCGGGCAGCGTGTAGGTGGCGAGATCGAGCGTGTTGCGCGTGACGCGTGCCCACCAGGGCGCACGCAGGGTGCGATGGTGCTGTCGCTCCTGCGCGCTTTGCTGGTACCAGTCCTTGCCCTCTGCGGAGCGCGTCGCAAAGCGCCCGCCGAGCGACTTGCGCAGCGCATCGACCAGCGCGCTGCCGCCGTAGTGCTGGACGTAATCCTCCAGAGCGGGCGTGTAGTCGTTGACATGCACATCGGTGTCGATCACCGGGAAATCAAGCCGCGATTTGACGGCGGCGGAGCGCGATGATTCTTTGCTCGAAAGTCTTCTCGTCATGGCTTCTATCCTTCATGCAGTGGTTGACGAAGGTTAAGAAGACATGGGCTTGCAAGGAACGAAGGAAAGAAGAATTGGATATCTGGTTTTTGGTTGAGTCGCTTTGGTTTGTTGACGGCAAGTGATTGTTTTTATTGGGTGGATATGCGGTTTTTGTGCGGGATGTGCGTGGGGCAGTGGCTCTTGCTTGAGGTGGGGCCGTCCACCCTTCGACGCGGCCGGCGAGGCAAGCTCTCAAGAAACAGCTTTTTTTGTCAAATAAATCAATGACTTAGCAATGGTCGGTTTTGTGCAAACAGCGGTCGCAAAGTCATGATTTTTTCCAAAACGAATAGCTAATGGCCGTTCGCCCTGAGCTTCCCTAGGCGGGCCCGTCGAAGGGTGTCTCCACCCTAGGCCAGTGCGCCAGTTCATCCTTCGACAGGCTCTCAAGAAACAGCTTTTTTCGTCAAATAAATCAATGACTTAGAAAGCACTAGTTTTGGGCAAACAGCGGCGATGAATGGCCGACGGTCAAAATACCGACCCTTCGACAAGCTCAGGGCGAGCGGTGGTTTAGGGCGTGGCGAAAAAATCCGTTCGGGCTGAGCCCGTCGAAGCCCCGGTATTCAAGAAACCGGTCTCACTCCCCGCTGTTTCTTGTCAACGCCTGGCGAGGCTCGTCTCGCTTACCCCGCTCAGGGCGAACGGCAAGAACCGTTCGTGGTGAGCCTGCCTGCGCGGCCCGGTCGAACCATGAATGTCCTGCCCTCAAGTACTAGACGCTGCCTTCACCCATCCCCATCCCCCGAATATCCTCCCCCGCCGCCTCCAGCAGCCACCGCCGAAACTCCGCAAACCCCGGCCTGGGCCGGCGGTCGTGGGGCGTGCACAGAAAATAGCCGCGCTGCAGCGCGATCGGCAGATCGAACGGCACCGCCACCGCGCCGGATTGCAGCGCCTCCTTGACCAGGCAGCGCTGCACCAGCGCAACGCCCATGTCGGCAATCACCGCCTGGATCAGCATGGATACCTGGTCGAATGCCGTCGTGAGGTTGGGTGCCGTGCGCCCCGCATGCACGGCGCGCAGCCATTGCGTCCAGTTGCCCGGCGCGGTGGTGTGGTACAGCAGCGGCTCGGACGCGAGGTCGCCCGGGCGCCGCCACAGGCCTTGCGCCAGCCGCTGCTGCAATCGTGCGGGGTGGCAGATGGGCACCATCTCGCGGCCGATCACGTAGTCGCAATGGCATTGCGGCCAGTCTTCGGGCCCCAGGCCCGTGAGCACGGCCGCGTCGGGCACCGCGCCCGAAAAATCTTCGGCCTTGCTGTAGGGCACGAAATTCAGCTTGATGCCGGGATGCATCTCCTGGAAGCCGCGCAGCCGCGGTATCAGCCAGACGCTCGCAAAAGTCGGCACCACGGCCAGATGCAGCGGGCGATCGGGAGGCAGCACCCGCAGGCGCGCGCTGACTTCCTCGATCGCACCCAGCGGCTCGCGCACGGCGTCCAGCAACTCCCGCCCCACAGGCGTCAGCGACAGGGAATGGGCATTGCGTTTGATCAGCGGCATTCCGTAGTGCAGCTCGAGCCGCGCGACGGCCCGGCTCACGGCGCTCTGGGTCACGCACAGTTCCGCCGCGGCGCGTGAAAAGCTGCCCAGCCTGACCGCCGTGGCAAAGGCATGGAGTTCGGACATCGAGGGCGAGTGCATTCGCATGGGGCTGTGGCGTCAAGGGCGGGGCTTGAATGGTGGGGCGCGCGTGCCCCGCGTCAGTGCGAGTATGCACAACAGTCATGCTCATTGCCAATTTGTCGTTTTGCGCCGCACGGCTGCCGCCTGACACTTGCCAACCATGACCACGCCCACCTTCCTCCCTTCCCGCCGCTCTGTCGCCCTGACGCTTGCCGCCTTCGCCGCCCTGGGCGCGAGCGCGGCCCACGCCGAGTACCCTGACAGGCCCATCAAGCTCATCGTCCCGTTCGCGGCCAGCGGCTCGACCGACCTGGCTGCGCGCCTGATCGGCGAATACGCAAGCCGCGTGCTGGGCCAGGCGATCGTCATCGAGAACCGCGCCGGCGCGGGCGGCTCGCTGGGCATGGACATGGTCGCGAAGTCCAAGCCCGACGGCTATACGCTGGGCATGGCCACCATGAGCACGCACGGCTCGAATGTCGCGGCCTATGGCAGCCGGCTCAAGTACGACCCTATCAAGGACTTCGTGCCCGTGAGCAATGTGGCCACGGTGCCCAGCGTGCTGGCCGTCACGGCCAAGTTCCCGGCGAAGAACATGGCGGACTTTCTCGCGCTCGCCAAGAGCGAGCCGGGCAAGATCACTTTCGCTTCGCCGGGCACCGGGTCGCTGGGCCACTCCAACGTCGAGTACTTCTCGAGCATGGCCAAGATCCAGTTGCTGCACGTGCCCTACAAGGGTTCGGGCATGGCGCTCAACGACGCCATCGCGGGCCAGGTGGACGCGATCACCGACAACCTGCCTTCGGCGCTGTCGCATATCAAGGCCGGACGCCTGCATGCGCTGGCCGTGCTCTCGGACAAGCGCTCGCCCGCGCTGCCTGATGTGCCCACCTATGGCGAGCTGGGCTTCCCGCAGATGGGCAACGGCGGCTGGTTTGGCGTCGTCGCACCCGCGGGCACGCCTGCGGCCATCGTCAAGAAGCTCAACCAGGCGATTCACACGGCGATGAAGGAACCCGACTTCATCAGCAAGATGGAAGAGGCCGGCGCGACGCTCATTCCCAACACCTCGGCGCAGTTCCAGGCCCAGATCGAACAGGCCGTGCTGCGCTACAAGAACGTCGCCAAGGTCGCGAAGATTTCGGTGGAGTAAGAATGCAGGACACGTCTGCCATGTTTTTGCTGCACACGCCGGGCGGCGCCGCCATTCCGCTGGTCTGCGACTCGCCCCACAGCGGCGTGCAATACCCCGAAGACTTCGGCCATGCAGTGCCGCGCGCGCTGCTGCGCGCCGCCGAAGACACCCATGTCGAAGCGCTCTGGGGCGCGGCGCCTGAGCTGGGCGCGACGCTGGTCGAAGCGCTTTTCCCGCGCAGCTATCTGGACCTGAACCGCACGCTCGACGACATCGACCCGAGCCTGCTCGCTGCCCCCTGGCCCACGCCGCTGTCGCCCAGCGAGAAGACACGCATAGGCTCGGGCCTGGTGTGGCGCACGGTCAAGAACACGCCCATCTACGACCGGCTGCTGCCCGTGGCCGAAGTGCGCCAGCGCATCGCGCGCTGCTACCAGCCCTACCACCAGGCCCTGGCCGCGGCCGTGCAAAGCACCTACCTGCGCTTTGGCGCCGTGTGGCACCTGAACCTGCACTCCATGCCCAACAACGCCTACGAGCGCCTCCAGATCAAGAGCGACAAGCCGCTGGCCGACTTCGTTCTCGGCGACCGCGACGGCACGACCTGCGAGCCGGCGTTCGTCGCGCTGGTCGAGGAATACCTGCGCGGCTGCGGCTACACCGTGGCGCGCAACGACCCCTACAAGGGCGTGCAGCTGATCGCCAAGATCGGCCAGCCCGCGCTGCAGCGCCACAGCATGCAGATCGAGATCCGCCGCCCCATCTACATGGACGAGGACTCGCGCGAGCGCAATGCCAATTTCGAGGTGGTGCGCAATGACATCACGGGCCTGCTCAAGACCATGGCGGGGTACTTCGAGGCGCATCCGGCGCTGCAGCGGGCTGCCGACGCGGCTTGAAAGCCCTCAGGCGCTGATCGCCGTGCGCAAGGCCACCCCATCACGGCCCGGGTCGGCGCCGCCATGCAGTCCATCGGCCTGCACCTGCACGCCATGGACCCAGCCAATGGTGTAGTTGTACGGGTTGCGTCCCACGCTGTAGCCCTCGGCTTCCAGCTCGCGCGTCGTGTAGCGCGGAATGCGGTTGCAGACGTCGATGGAATTGCTGGTGGAGGAAAAGCGCGGGGCCGCAACAGCCGTCTGCATTTCCATGCCATGGTCAATGACGTTGAGCAGCACCTGCAGCACGCCCATTGCAATCTGCGTGCCGCCGGGCGCGCCCAGCACCATGTCGAGCGCGCTGTCCTTGAACGTCATCGTCAGGCACGAGGACGTGAAGCGGCTCTTGCCGGGCTGGATGCTGCCCGCGCGGCCCGGGCGCGGATCGAACACGCCCATGCAGCCGTTGTAGAGAAAGCCCATGCCCGGCGTGATCACGCCCGAAGGCATGGCCAGGGAATGCGTCATCGAGACCGCGTTGCCGTGGCTATAGGGCGTGGCAGCAAGTTCTGCTCCCATGCTGTGGCGCCCGCTTTTCCCGAACTGCCGCTCCTGCCAGTGGGTGCTGGATGCCAACAGCGGGCATTTTTCTGACATCGATTCGCGTTGTGGTCTGATTAATTGGTACTACCAATTTAAAAAAGTCGTGTGTTTTTGGTGTGAGTAAGTGTTTTCCCTATGTGTGAATACGGTGAAAAGCTGAAAGATCACGCATCTTGCGGTGGGGTGTTGAATTTTTGGTGAAATTGGTCTAACCAATTTAAGCCGCTTCTACCCCGAGACACTGCGAAAAGTAAACAGCGCCTTCTGTTCAGCCAGACAGCCCGGCTTGAGATCCTGAATTGGCGCAAGAAGCAAACGCAAGGGCTGGCTGCGCCCTTTCAATAAACCTAGAGACACCGGCATGCAAACCATCTGGCAACAGAATTACGACCCTGCGGGGAACATCTGGATTTCGGCGCTCATTGCGCTGATTCCCATCGTCTTTTTCTTTCTGGCACTGACAAGGTTCAGACTCAAGGGCTACCAGGCCGGCACCGGGACCGTGGTGCTGGCCATGGGCGTGGCACTGCTGTTCTACAAGATGCCCGTGAGCGCCGCGCTGGCTTCGGCCGTGTATGGCTTCTTCTATGGTCTGTGGCCCATTGCCTGGATCATCGTGGCGGCGGTGTTTCTCTACAAGATCTCGGTCAAGACGGGGCAGTTCGACGTCATTCGCTCATCCATCCTGGCGGTTACGCCCGACCAGCGGCTGCAGCTGATACTGGTGGGCTTCTGCTTCGGCGCTTTCCTTGAAGGCGCTGCCGGCTTTGGCGCGCCCGTGGCGATCACGGCCGCACTGCTGGTGGGCATGGGCTTCAAGCCGCTGTACGCGGCCGGCCTGTGCCTGATCGCCAACACGGCGCCCGTGGCCTTTGGCGCCATGGGTATCCCCATCATCGTCGCCGGACAGGTCTCGGGCCTGGACACTTTCGCGATCAGTCAGATGGCGGGCCGCCAGCTGCCGTTGATGACCGTGATCGTGCTGTTCTGGCTGATGGCCATCATGGATGGCTGGCGCGGCGTCAAGGAAACCTGGCCTGCGGTGCTGGTCGGTGGCGGCACGTTCGCGGTGGTGCAGTTCCTCACGGCGAACTACATCGGCCCCGAACTGCCCGACATCACCTCGGCCATCGTTTCGCTGGTGGCACTGACGGCCTTTCTCAAGGTCTGGCAGCCCAAGCGCATCTTCCGTTTTGCGCCCGAAGCGGGCAGTGCCGTCGTGCCCGCGCCCGCGGTATCGGGCCCTGCGTTGACCATCGGTGCCATCGTCAAGGCCTGGTCGCCGTTCCTCATTCTCACGGCCATGGTGACGCTCTGGAGCATCAAGCCATTCAAGGCACTGTTTGCCACGGGAGGGGCGCTGGCTTCCTCGGTGATCAATATCCCCGTGCCTTTCCTGCACAACCTGGTCGAGAAGGCCCCGCCCGTCGTGGCGGCCGCCGCACCCTATGGCGCGACCTACACTTTCAACTGGCTGCTGGCCACCGGCACGGCCATCCTGATCGCGGCGCTGATCAACATCGCTTTCACGCGCCTGTCGCCGGCCAAGGCCGTGGCCACGCTGGGCGAGACCCTCAAGGAACTGGCGGTGCCGATCTACTCCATCGGCATGGTGCTGGCCTTTGCCTTCATCGCCAACTACTCGGGCCTGTCGGCAACGCTGGCGCTGGCACTGGCGCACACGGGCCAGGCATTCACCTTCTTCTCGCCTTTCCTGGGCTGGATAGGCGTGTTCCTGACGGGCTCGGACACCTCGGCCAACGCGCTGTTCGGCGCGCTGCAAGCCACGACCGCGCAGCAGCTGGGCCTGCCCCCGGTGCTCACCGTGACGGCCAACACCACGGGCGGAGTGACGGGCAAGATGATCTCGCCCCAGTCGATTGCCATTGCCTGCGCCGCGGTGGGACTTGCCGGGCGCGAGTCCGACCTGTTCCGCTTCACGGTCAAGCACAGCCTGATTTTCGCGACCATGATCGGAGTGATCACCACGCTGCAAGCCTATGTGTTTCCGTGGATGATTCCAGGTCATTGAAAAACCGAAACGTCCCACATGCGCCTTGCAGATCATGTCGTCGAGAAACTGCTTGCCCTGGTGCAGGCCCGCGGAGTGCAGCCCGGCCAGCGGCTGCCCGCGGAAAGGCTGCTGGCCGCTGAACTGGGCGTGTCGCGCACCTCGGTGCGCGAGGCCATACAGAAGCTGACCAGCCAGGGCGTGCTCTCCACGCGGCGCGGCGACGGCACCTATGTGCAATCGAACGCGCCCGCCGAGTGGCTGCAGGAGGCCATGGGCCCGCTGGCGCGCCTGATCGATTCCGACCAGCACTACCGCTATGACGTGCTGGAGACGCGCCACGCGCTGGAGTCCAGCACCGCCTGGCTGGCCGCCCAGCGCGCCACGGCAGAGGACAAGGCGCACATCCAGCGCTGCTTCGACGTGATGGTCCAGCACCAGCAGGACGGCCATTCCGAGCTGGCGGCGCGTGCCGACGCGCAATTCCACCTCGCCATCGCCGAGGCCTCGCACAATCTCGTGCTGGTGCAGGTGATGCACAGCCTGTTCACCGTGGTCCTGTCCACGGTGGCGCACAACCGCCACGTCATGTTCCGGCTCAGCGCCCCGCATACCGTGCAGGAGCTGACCCTGCAGCACCAGAGCCTGATGCAGGCCATCCTCGACGGCGACCCGCAGCGGGCGCGTGAATGCATAGGCGAACACCTGGAGCATGTGCGCCTGACCATCCAGCAGCTCGACGAAGACCAGGCCCGGCGGGAGCGCTCCATGCGACTGCCGCCTTCGGATCTGCCATGACGCACCGCCCCGAGGCTGCCGGTTGCATGGGCGGCGCGCAGCGCCATGAACCACTGACATGAAAAACTTGTGACCATGATCATCTCTTCGACTGCCGACTATCGCGCGGCCGCGCAAAAGCGTCTGCCGCCTTTTCTTTTCCACTACATCGACGGCGGCGCCTATGCCGAGCAGACCCTGCGCCGCAATGTCGAAGACCTGGCCGCCGTGGCCCTGCGCCAGCGCGTGCTCAAGGACATGAGCCGGCTGGACACCAGCATCGAGCTGTTCGGTGAGAAGCTGTCGATTCCCGTCGCGCTGTCGCCCGTGGGGCTGACGGGCATGTACCGGCGCCGGGGTGAAGTGCAGGCCGCGCGCGCGGCGGATGCGCACGGCATTCCGTTCACCATGTCCACGGTCTCGGTCTGCCCGATCGAGGAGGTGGCTCCCGAGATCAAGCGGCCCATGTGGTTCCAGCTCTACGTGCTCAAGGACCGCGGCTTCATGCGCAACGCGCTCGAGCGCGCCCAGGCCGCGGGTTGCACGACCCTGGTCTTCACCGTGGACATGCCCGTGCCCGGCGCGCGCTACCGCGACGCCCATTCCGGCATGAGCGGCCCGAACGCCGCGCTGCGTCGCTACTGGCAGTCGGTGCTGCACCCCCGCTGGGCCCTGGACGTGGGCCTGCAGGGCCGGCCGCACGATCTGGGCAATATCTCGGCCTATCGCGGCAGCCCCACCGGTTTGCAGGACTACATGGGCTGGCTGGGCGCCAATTTCGACGCCTCCATTTCGTGGAAAGACCTGGAGTGGATACGCGCGTTCTGGAAGGGCCCGATGGTCATCAAGGGCATCCTCGACCCCGAGGACGCCAAGGACGCGGTGCGCTTCGGCGCCGACGGCATCGTCGTCTCGAACCATGGCGGCCGCCAGCTCGACGGCGTGCTGTCCTCGGCGCGCGCCCTGCCGGCCATCGCCGATGCAGTCAAGGGTCAGATCAAGATCCTGGCCGACTCCGGCATACGCAACGGCCTGGACGTGGTCCGCACCATCGCCCTGGGCGCGGACGCAGCAATGATTGGCCGGGCGTACATCTATGCGCTGGCAGCCGCCGGAGAGTCCGGCGTCAAGCACCTGCTTGAACTGCTGGAAAAGGAAATGCGCGTGGCCATGACGCTCACCAGCGTGAGTAAGGTCAGCGACATCACCGGGGAGCTGTTGGTGCGGGAAATGAAGGGCTGATCGTTCAAAGAGGCTGGCGCTACACTGCGCGCCATGTCTACACTTTCGCTCCCCCTGGATAGGCCGCTGGCGCAGGTGCGCAACGGCATGCTGTGCATGGGCCTGCTGCAAGGCCTGCTGGCACTGGCCCTGGTGCATTCGGGACTGGAGCGCGACTGGCAGGCGCTGGTCCTGCTGCTGATCCTGCAGCCGCCGCTGTTCATGGCGATGACGGTCACGCGCTGGCGCGATGGCCGGCTGTGGGCCGGCGGCGCCGTGATGGCGGTGGTGGTCGGGGTCATGGCGGGCGGAATGATCTGGGGCCTGCGCCATTCGCCTTGGGAAGACAGCCGCGTCTTTGTCTGTCTGGGCGTTGCTGCGTCGCTCTGGTGGTTTGTGGCCTTGCCCTGGTTCCAGGCCTTCATGGCGCATGGCCGCTGGCGTGTGCCCTATGCCGCGCTGTTCGTGCTGGCCTGGAACAACGCGCTGGTGCTGGCGCTGGCCTCGCTGTGCGTGCAACTGGTGTGGGGTGTGCTGTGGCTATGGGCCGGCCTGTTCGCGCTGGTCAAGGTCGAGTTCTTTGTCACGCTGTTTTCCGCGCAGTGGTTTGTGTTCGTGGTGACTGGCCTGCTGGGCGGCCTGGGCCTGTGGCTGGCGCGCACGCAGCAGCGGCCCATCCAGGTGATGCGCCAGACCCTGCTGGCGCTGGGTCGCCTGCTGCTGCCATTACTGGCCTGGGTGCTGGTGTTCTTTGTACTGGCGCTGGTGTTCACCGGCGTCGAGGGCCTGTGGGCCACGCGCTTTGCCGCCGTGCTGCTGATGGGGGTATTGATCCTGCAGATCTGGGTCGTGAACGCGGTCTACCAGGACGGCGCGGCCGCCCAGGCGCCGTATGCACGCGTGCTGCGCTGGCTGGTCGATGCCAGCCTGATCGCCATGCCCGTGCTCGCCACCCTGGCCTGCGTGGCCATAGGCTTGCGCGTGCAGCAATACGGCTGGACGCTGGAGCGCGTCTGGGCCGCCGCCGCGGCCGGCGTGCTGTGGCTCTATGCCCTGGGCTATGCCTGCGCCGCCGCCCACAGCGTGCGCCAGGGCGCTGCGCGCCCCTGGCTGCAGTGGCTGGCGCCCGTCAATCAGGCCATGTCGCTGCTGGTGCTGGCCTTGCTGCTGGCGCTGCAAACGCCTGTGCTCGACGGCCAGCGCATCAGCGCTGCCAGCCAGCGCGAACGCCTGCGCGCCGACCCGTCGCAGGCCACCCTGGAGCGCCTGGTCGATCTGAAATGGCGCCACGGCCCTTACGGCGCCGCCGCGCTCGACGCACTGGCCCAGGACCCCGGTTTTCAGACCGGCGAGGCGCGCCAGCGGCTGGACCTGGCACGCGCTTCCACCACGCGCCATGTTGCGACCACGGAACCCCTGCCCAGCGAAAGAGTCGACCTGGCCACGGCCCAGGAGCGCATCCAGACCCCCGCAGGCATGCAGCGCCCGCAGCCCGATTGGTGGGAGTGGTGGATGCTGCAGGCGAACGAACATTACTGGGCACGACAGTGCCTGTCGCCCGGCGCCGATTGTGTGCTGCTGTCAGGGGATTGGGACCAGGATCAGCAGATCGATCACCTGCTGTGCAAGCTCGAGGACCGCGGCAACCGCAGGTGCCGGCTCAGCGCGCGCGATGCACAGGGGCAATGGCAGGACCAAGGCACGGTGGTCTGGACCGGTGCGCATACCGCCGAGGAAAATCGCATGACGCGCGATCTGTTGCGTGACGGGCGCATCAGCGCCGAACCTCAACGCTGGCCCGAGTGGCATCTGCCCCATCAGGACGCGGCAGGCCACAGCCGTCCATTCACGGGCCGCCTGACGCCAGTCCACTGAGCACGCTTCGATTCCAGGCGGCTGCCTTGGCACAAAAGCACGCGAAGGTGGTCAAGGCCGCGAAGACCAAGAACTGGCAGCGCTTTCGCTCCGAGCGGCTTGCCGTTGAATGTCTTCGACGGGGCTTCCGAGGGCGAACGGGCGCCCGTTCGTCCCTGGCTAGGCTTTGCCGTCTGGTGGGCCCGCCGAAGGAGAAATGGAGAGGGACTTGAGGCCGGTTCTCCACGATGCGCGCCTATGGGGCAAGGACTTCAAGGCAGGGCTGTGCGTTCAATGTCGCATCGTGCAGCGCTGCTGGATGGGGCCTGTGCGTTACGGGCCAGACTCCGCCGGCATAGGCCTTTTCGAGTTGCGCAATGTATGGCGCTATGTCGTAGCCGGAGGATTCCAGCCATGCGTCGTTGTAATAGGTGTCTGTGTAGCGGTCGCCTGAATCGCAGGCGAGGGTGACGATGGAGCCGGCCTCGTTGCGCTTGGACATTTCACACGCCAGCTGCATGGCAACGTAAAAGTCGGTGCCTGTCGAACCACCATACCGACGTCCGACCAAGCGTTCCAGAAAGCGCATGGCCGCGTACGACGCCGGGTTGGGCACTTGCATCATGCGATCAATCACGTCGGGAACAAATGAGGGCTCCACCCGTGGTCGGCCGATTCCCTCGATGTCCGAGCCGCGGCTGCTGGAGATGGCTGCATCGCGGCTGTGAAAGTAGTCGTAAAAAACGGAGTGCTCGGGGTCCACAACGCACAGTTGAGTGGCATATCCTTGGTAGCGTATGTAGCGTCCTATGGTGGCGGAGGTTCCGCCGGTTCCAGCTCCGACCACCACCCACGTCGGTATCGGGTGAGGTTCACCGCGCATTTGCTGGAAGATGGATTCTGCGATGTTGTTGTTGCCACGCCAGTCGATGGCTCGCTCCGCATAGGTGAACTGATCCATGTAGTGGCCATTGCATTCGCGTGCCACCCGTTCGGCTTCTGCGTAGAGAAGTGATGCATTGCTGACGAAGTGGCAGCGACCGCCGTAGAACTCGATCTGCGCAATTTTTGCGGGTGATGTGCTGCGGGGCATCACGGCAATGAATGGCAGGCCCAGAAGGCGCGCGAAATAGGCTTCGGACACCGCCGTGCTGCCTGAGGATGCCTCCACTACGGTGGTGCCTTCCCGGATCCAGCCATTGCACAGTCCATAGAGAAACAGCGATCGTGCGAGCCTATGCTTGAGGCTGCCCGTGGGATGGGTCGATTCATCCTTGAGATAAAGCCTCACATGCGGGGTGGCGGGTAGTTCCACCTGCATCAGGTGGGTGTCGGATGAACGCTGGGCGTCACGCTCGATACGACGCACTGCTTCAAGAACCCAGGTGCGAGTCATCATTCAGATCTCCTTGTTTGCAGGTGAGGGGGCGAGTGAAAGAACGGCATCGGCTTCGATGAGCGCTCCACGGGGCAAGGCCGCGACAGCCACGGATGTACGTGCGGGGTAGGGCTTGCAAAAATACTCGCCCATCAGTGCATTGACCCTGGAGAAATGCGCTGGATCGGTCAGGTAGACCGTGACCTTGATGGCCTGGGCGAGCGATGCGCCCGCTGCGCGGCTCACGGCTTCAAGATTGCGAAAAACGCGGTGAATTTGTGCATCAATGCCCGTTTCCAACTGCATGGTGATGGGGTCGAGCGGAAGCTGGCCGGCAAGATATACCGTCTCGCTGGCTCGGATGGCTTGTGAATAAATGCCGATGGCGCTGGGTGCGTCGTCGGTAGAAATGGCTTGAATGGATGGCATGTCCCGTTGTTCCTATGGCGTATTTCCGTGAGCACATCCCTGTCTTGGGATGCAGAAATTGTTCCTGTGGCGGGGGTGATGTACAAACGGGCTTTCTCACAACCAGCATTTGTTAAATGCAAAAGCTATGCACTACAGCCTGGTCGACATCAAGCTCTTCGTTGCCATCGCGGATGCGGGCAATGTGTCACGCGGCGCAGCGCATTGCTTTCTCGCGCCGTCATCGGCCAGCTTGCGCATCAAACAGCTGGAGGAAAGCCTTGGAACCCGGTTGTTTACACGGCAAGCACGCGGCGTATCGTTGACCCGCGCGGGACAGGTGATGCTTGAGCATTGCCGCCGCTGTCTCGCCGAACTCGAGCAGATGCATGCCAATCTGGCGCCCTATGCGCAGGGCGTGAAGAGCCATCTCACGCTGTTCGCCAACAGTACGGCGATCGCGTCCTATTTGCCGGAAGACCTGTCGGTTTTTTTGCTCGCATACCCCGCAGTGCGCGTGTCCTTGGAGGAGCGACTCAGCCACGAGATTGTCGCGGCCGTTGCTGAAGGCAGAGCAGACATCGGCGTCGTCACCTGGAGCGAAGAGCATCCCGACGTGAAATTCTGGCCCTACCATGAAGATGAGCTCATCATCGTGGCGCCTGTGGCAACAGACCTTGGGCAGGATGGCAAGGTGCGGTTTGTCGAGTGCCTCGCTCACCCCATCATCTCCTTGGCCAGTGGAACGGCAATCCACACTTTTCTCGTCGGCAAGGCTGCGGCCCTTGGCTACCCGATTGATGTTCGCATACAGGTAGCGGGTTTTTCCGCTGTCATCGCGCTCGTCTGCTCAGGGGCCGGGATCGCCATCGTGCCGCGCTCGGTGATGCGCAATTTGCACAACGAGCGGGTAAAAACACTGTCCCTGCAGGAGCCTTGGGCCATGCGGCATCTGGCCGTGTGCGCCAGAAGCGATGAAAAACGGCTGTCGGTTCACGCACAGGCCTTGCTGCACCAGTTGCGGCACCCGCCCTCCTGTTCCGACGTCGCCTGAAGAACACCCACGGCCCGGCCATCGTTGGCAAGCCTTTGTCTTTGACAAAGCGAGCTTTTGAATTAACTCGTTTGTCCCTGGTTGTGCTCCATGAAAAACTGCCTGCATCTCAACCCTGTTTAAGAACTGTTGGAGCCAGCCGTCCTGAAAGGGACGGCGCATTGTGCGCGGATCTTCCAGTTTGGCGACAAAAACCAAAGGGACAGCTATGCAGTCAATGAATCACTGGCAGCGCATCGAAGCAGCGATTAACGGCGAACCCACTGATCGCCCGCCGGTCGCCCTGTGGCGCCATTTCCCGGACGATGATCAGCATTCCGACAAGCTGGTGGCTCACACGCTGCAGTGGCAGGAAAAATGGCAATTCGATCTCGTGAAATTCATGCCTTCGGGAACCTATGGTGTCGAGGACTGGGGCGCGATCAGCGGGTACAGGGGGGCGGCCAATGGTGCGCGTGAAGTGATCCAGCCGGCCGTCGTGCGTACCGAAGATTGGCGACGCGTTGTGCCTCTCGATGTTCGTCGCGGAGCCTATGGTCGGCAAAATGAGGCGCTGGCTGCCGCGGCCAAGGTCTTGAAGGGGCAGGTACCGTTGCTGCAGACGGTTTTCAGCCCGCTGACGACCGCCCGGAAGATGTCCACCGAAAAAATGTTTGCTGACCTGCGGCGCTTTCCGGATGAACTGGAGCGTGCGCTGATGGTCATCACCGACGTCACGATCCGCTTTGCGCTGGATGCATTGGCGCAGGGCGCCCATGGTGTGTTCTTCGCAACGCAACTGGCATCGCATCGTCTGCTGACGACGGCAGAGTATGAGCGCTTTGGCAAGCGTTACGATTTGCAGGTCTTCAAGGCGCTGCGTGGAAAATCCCGACTCAACATGCTGCATGCGCATGGTGATGACATCATGTTCGATCTGCTCTCGGATTATCCGACGGAGATGTTCAACTGGCATGACCGCTTGACTGATCCGACGATTGCACAGGCCGCGGAGTGTTTTCCGCAGTTGCTCGTGGGCGGTATCAATGAACATGGCACGTTGATGCATGGGAGCGAGCAGGAAATCGAAAACCAGGTGCATGAAGCACTCTCACAGACGGGCGGTCGTCGCCTGATGATCGGTCCCGGCTGCGTGTTGCCGGTGGCTGCCAGGGATGCGAGCATTCGAGCCGTTGTGCGTGCCGCCCACCAATTCAAGGAAAGTTCGGTGTGCATCTGAGCTTGCTAGGGTGCTACTGAAAATTATTCAATGAGGCAAACCATGCGAAATTCTCTCTCTTCTGTTGCATTGACCTGGATGCTTGCCACTGGTTTGACGGCGCCTGCCTTGGCGGCCGAATGGCCCGCCGCCGATAAGCCCATACAGATCATTGTTCCAGCACCTGCTGGTGGTGGCACAGGTGATGCGATTGCGCGCCTGGTTGCCGATCGCCTGGGGAAAAGGCTGAAGACCGCCGTGATTGTGGACAACCGGGGTGGGGCCAACGGCAACATTGGTGCGGCGGCTGCAGCGGCGGCTCCCGCCGACGGATACAGATTGCTGTTCTCCTGGGCCGGAACCCTCGCTGTCAGCCCCCATCTTTTTCGCAACCTGCCCTTTGATCCGCAGAAAAGCTTTGCCCCCATTGCCCTGGTTGCCGATGTGCCTAACATCCTGGTCGTCAACAATGCGCTTCCCGCGCACGACCTGACAGAGTTTGTCCATTTCGCGAAGAGCCATCCTGGAAGCCTGAATTTCGGATCCTCGGGCAATGGCAGTTCCATGCATCTGGCAGGGGAGCTTTTCAAGCGAGAAACGGGTGTGCAATTGGTCCATGTGCCCTATGCCGCGCCTGGGCAGGCCGTAACGAATCTGATGGCCAATGAGATACAGGCGATGTTCCAGCTCGTGCCTGGAGTGGTTGGACAGGTGAAGGCTGGAAAGCTGCGGGCCTTGGCGGTCATGTCGCCATCGCGTTCTCAAGCGCTGGCGGATGTTCCTACGACCACGGAACTCGGGTATCCGAAGTTGCAGTCATCGACATGGTTCGCGTTGCTTGCACCCAAGGGAACGCCGACAGCAATCCTTGATCGCCTCAATGCAGAAATCAACGATATCCTGCTCGAGCCCGATGTGGCAAAAAGTCTGACCAGCATGGGCGCGATGCCGCTTGGGGGCTCGCGTCTGGCCCTTGCCGATCATCTTGCGGTCGAGATTTCCAAATGGGGCCGTGTGATCAAGGAGAGCGGCATCCAGAATCAGTAGCAATGGCTGTTTGGAAAGAAAGGGCAGGGTTGTGGACCGTGAAGAATCTCTTGGTTCATCCGCTGCAGCACGGACAGCTTGAACTTGAATTTCTTGCGCAGCGCCTGCGTGCTGCTCGTTGCCTGCGATCCCACCTTCAATCATGGCCTTGTGCACGCCGTGCCTGACGGTCAGAGCGTTGACTCCTTCGAGACCTGACAGATATCTCAGAACGATGGCTCGCCTGAACCCCTCGCCATATTCGCCATGAAAAACTCCCCAAGAGCTGGATGGGTGTCCAACTTTTGGGGAGCAGTGCAGAAGCGGCTGTTTTTATGGAAGATGTGATGGGCCTTGCAGCAGATTCCTGGCGGATGGCCATAGGGCTTAAACCCCAGCCTTGCCTACCAGCACCCCGCTCGTTGCATCACCCCCTCAAACGTCAATATTCCCCGCCCGCAGCGCATTGTTCTCGATGAAGTGGCGGCGAGGTTCGACCTCATCGCCCATCAGCATGGTGAACACGCGATCGGCTTCGATGGCGTCATTGACCTGAACCTGCAGCAGGCTGCGCACGTTCGGGTCCATGGTGGTTTCCCACAGCTGGGCCGGGTTCATTTCGCCCAGGCCCTTGTAGCGCTGGCGGCTGGTCGTGCGTTCGGCTTCGGACAGCAGCCATTGCATGGCCTGGCGGAAGTCGCCCACCTTTTCCGACTTGGCCTTGTCGCCTTCGCCGCGCATGGCCTTGGCGCCTTCGGACAGCAGGCCGTTGAAGTGCTGGGCTTCGTCCGCGAGGGCGGCGTAGTCGTGGCTGCGCACGAAGTCCTGCGTGAGGATGGAGCTCTTGATGTTGCCGTGGTGGTGGCGGCTGATGCGCAGCACCGGGTTGTCGGTCTGCGGGTCAATTTCGCCGGCCACTTCGGCGGGCACGCCGGTGGTGGTGAGTTCGCGCAGCTTGGCTTCCAGGATGGGAGCGCAGGCCTGGGCTTCCTCGAGGGTGTCGAGCTTGATCTGCACGCCGTCGGCGATGGCGCGCAGGGCTTCGGCGTCCATGAAGGCCGACAGGCGCTCGATCACCGATTCGGCGGCCAGGTGCATGTAGGCCAGCTTGGCCAGTTCTTCGCCTTCGAGCGTGCGCGGCTCGGCGCCGCCGGTGGTGACGCTGGCGTGGTTGAGCGCGATGCGCAGCAGGTAGCTGTTGAGCGCCGGGCCGTCCTTGAGGTAGAGCTCTTCCTTGCCGCTCTTGACCTTGTACAGCGGCGGCTGGGCGATGTAGATGTGGCCGGCTTCGACCAGCTCGGGCATCTGGCGGTAGAAGAAGGTCAGCAGCAGCGTGCGGATGTGGGCGCCGTCGACGTCGGCGTCGGTCATGATGATGATGCGGTGGTAGCGCAGCTTGGCGGGGTCGAAGTCGTCGCTGCTGCTCTTGCCCGATTCGGCGCTGGCCTTGCCGATGCCGGTGCCCAGGGCCGTGATCAGCGTGATGATTTCCTGGCTCGCGAGCAGCTTTTCGTAGCGCGCCTTCTCGACGTTCAGGATCTTGCCGCGCAGCGGCAGGATGGCCTGGAACTTGCGGTCGCGGCCCTGCTTGGCGGAGCCGCCGGCGGAGTCGCCCTCGACGATGTAGATTTCGCACAGCGCCGGGTCTTTTTCCTGGCAGTCGGCGAGCTTGCCGGGCAGGCCCATGCCGTCGAGCACGCCCTTGCGGCGCGTCATTTCACGCGCCTTGCGCGCGGCTTCGCGGGCGCGCGCGGCTTCGATGATCTTGCCGCAGAGGATCTTGGCGTCGATGGGGCGCTCCTGCAGGAAGTCGGACAGCGTCTTGGCGACGATGTCTTCCACCGGCGCGCGCACTTCGCTGGACACCAGCTTGTCCTTGGTCTGGCTGGAGAACTTGGGCTCGGGCACCTTGACGCTGAGCACGCAGCACAGGCCTTCGCGCATGTCGTCGCCCGTGACTTCGACCTTGGCCTTCTTGGCCAGCTCGTTTTGCTCTATGTACTTGCCGATGACGCGCGTCATCGCCGCGCGCAGGCCCGTGAGGTGGGTGCCGCCGTCACGCTGCGGGATGTTGTTGGTGAAGCACAGCACCTGTTCGCTGTAGCCGTCGTTCCACTGCATGGCGACTTCGACGCCGATCTCGGTGCCGGGAATGCCGCCATAGGATTCTGCCGGGCGCGTGCCCGTGGCATAGAACGCCGTGGGGTGCAGCACCTTCTTGGTGGCGTTGATGAAGCCGACGAAGCCGCGCACGCCACCGGCGCCGGAGAAGTCGTCTTCCTTGCCCGAGCGTTCGTCCTTGAGGCGGATGCGCACGCCGTTGTTCAGGAAGGACAGCTCGCGAAGGCGCTTGGCCAGGATGTCGTAGTGGAAATCGTTGTTCTGCGTGAAGATCTCGGTGTCGGGCAGGAAGTGCACCTTGGTGCCGCGCTTGTCGCTGGGGCCGATGATGCGCATCGGCGAGACTTCGACGCCGTTGATGACTTCCAGCGGCCGGTTCTGGACAAAACCACGCGCGAAGTCGATTTCGTAGGCCTGGCCTTCGCGGCGCACGGTGAGCTTGAGCCAAGACGACAGCGCATTCACGCAGGACACACCCACGCCGTGCAGGCCGCCCGAGACCTTGTAGCTGTTCTGGTTGAACTTGCCGCCGGCATGCAGCTCGGTCAGCGCGATTTCAGCGGCCGAGCGCTTGGGCTCGTGCTTGTCGTCCATCTTCACGCCTGTGGGAATGCCGCGGCCGTTGTCGATCACCGATAGGGAATCGTCGGCATGGATGGTGACCAGAATGTCGTCGCAGTGGCCGGCCAGCGCTTCGTCGATGGAGTTGTCCACGACTTCGAAGACCAGGTGGTGCAGGCCCGTGCCGTCGGAGGTATCGCCGATGTACATGCCGGGGCGCTTGCGCACCGCTTCCAGGCCTTCGAGGATCTGGATCGCGCCTTCGCCGTAGCCTTCGCTGGCGCCGGCCTGCTGGGCGTCGATCTTGTGGGCCGGCTCGATCGAGTCGCCTTGGGGTTCGGGCAGCGTTGTGTCAGCGGTCATTGGGAAAAGCCTTGCGATCCGGAGGAAACGAAGTTTCCAGAAAATTCAATGGAGTAGTAACGGCGGCAAATGCTGTGGACAACAGGCATTTGCCGCGCGAGGGGTCACGATGCGTTGGGCCTGGCGGCTCAAATGCGCATCGGCATGACGACATATTTGAAGAACTCGTTGCCGGGGATGGTCAGCAGCGCGGAGCTGTTGCCGTCGGCGAGGTCGATCTTCACCATGTCCTGGCCCATGTTGGTCAGTGCGTCGATCAGGTAGGTCACGTTGAAGCCGATTTCAATCGTGTCGCCGCCGTAGTCGATGTCGAGTTCGTCCACGGCCTCTTCCTGCTCGGCGTTGTTCGACGCCACGCGCAGCGTGCCGGGCTCGAGCGTGAGGCGCACGCCCTTGAACTTGTCGCTGGTCATGATGGCGGTGCGCTGCAGGCTGGCGAGCAGCGGCGCGCGGCCCAGGGTCACGCTGTTGCTGTGGTTCTTGGGAATCACGCGGTTGTAGTCGGGGAACTTGCCCTCGACCAGCTTGGTCACGAATTCCATGCCGCCGAACGTGAACTTCGCCTGGTTGTTGGCGAACTGCATCTCGATGTGGGGCTGGTTGTCGCCGCCCACGTCGGACAGCAGGCGCTGCAGCTCGAGCACGGTCTTGCGCGGCAGGATGACTTCCTGCTTGGGCACTTCGACGTCGAGCGTGGCGCTGGAGAACGCGAGGCGGTGGCCGTCGGTCGCGACCAGGCTCAGCGTCTTGCCTTCGGCGACGAACAGGATGCCATTGAGGTAGTAGCGGATGTCCTGCACGGCCATCGCGAACGAGACCTGGCCCAGCAGGTCCTTGAGGACCTTCTGCGGCACGCTGAACGACGGGCCGAAAGCGGCCGCTTCCTGTACCAGCGGAAAGTCTTCGGCGGGCAGGGTCTGCAGCGTGAAGCGGCTCTTGCCGCCCTTGAGCAGAATCTTGTTCTGGCTGGTTTCCAGCGCCACGGTCTGGTCGCCGGGCATGGTCTTGAGAATGTCGATCAGCTTGCGCGCGCCCACGGTGGTCGTGAAGTCGCCGGTGTCGCCGCCGAGTTCGGCGGTGGTGCGGATCTGGATCTCGAGATCGCTGGTGGTGAGCTGCAGCGCGTTGCCGGTCTTGCGGATCAGCACATTGGCCAGGATGGGCAGTGTGTGACGGCGTTCGACGATGCCGGACACCGACTGCAGAACTGCGAGAACCTTGTCTTGTGTTGCCTTCAGGACGATCATGTCAACCTTTAGTAAATGGGGGTACGGTCGCTGCTACTGTGCGATTTATAGGGGTTGGGCCCTCGCGCCACCCCACCGCATATTTTGCCCTGTCGCGCAGCATTTCTGGGAGTGGATCGCGAGGGCGTTGCGCCCTAGCCTTTGAGCGTCTGCTCCAGCACGTGCAACTGTTGGTTGAGTTCCGTGAGCTGCTGGCGCTCGGCGGCGATCTTGCGCACCGCATGCAGTACCGTGGTGTGGTCGCGTCCGCCGAACAGCTCGCCGATTTCGGGCAGGCTTTTCTGCGTCAGTTCCTTGGCCAGGTACATCGCAATCTGGCGCGGCCGGGCAATGCTGGCCGGGCGCTTCTTGCTGTACATGTCGGCGACCTTGATCTTGTAGTAATCCGCGACCGTCTTCTGGATATTTTCCACCGAAATCTGGCGGTTCTGTATCGACAGCAGGTCGCGCAAGGCTTCGCGCGCCAGCTGGATCGAGACTTCCTTCTGATTGAAGCGCGAGTAGGCCAGGATCTTGCGCAGCGCGCCTTCGAGCTCGCGCACGTTGGAGCGCACGTTCTTGGCGACGAAGAAAGCGACTTCCTCGGGCATGTCGGCGCTTTCGGCGCGGGCCTTGTTGATCAGGATCGCGACGCGCATCTCGAGCTCGGGCGGCTCGATGGCCACCGTCAGGCCCGAATCGAAGCGCGACACCAGGCGTTCGTGGATGTTGGCCAGGCCCTTGGGGTAGGTGTCGCTGGTCATCACGATGTGGCTCTTCTTGGCCAGCAGCGCTTCGAAGGCGTTGAAGAATTCTTCCTGCGTGCGGTCCTTGTTGGCGAAGAACTGCACGTCGTCAATCAGCAACAGATCGAGCGAGTGGTAGCGCTCCTTGAACTCGTCGAAAGTACGCCGCTGGTAGGCTTTGACCACATCCGAGACGAATTGCTCGGCATGGATGTAGAGAACTTTGGAGTCAGGCTTGTCGGCAAGCAGCTGGTTGCCCACCGCATGCATCAAATGGGTCTTGCCCAGGCCCACGCCGCCGTAGATGAACAGCGGGTTGTACAGATGACCGGGCGAGCCCGCGACGTGCATTGCCGCCGAGCGCGCCATGCGGTTGGCCGTGCCTTCGACCAGCGTGTCGAAGGTCAGGGCGGCGTTCAGGCGGGTGCGGAACACCGGCGCCGCAGGTTCTTCCTGGGCGGCGCTGCTCGTGACCTGGTGCGTTTCCTGGGGGCCGGGACGGTCGGGGGAAAACGGGCGCACGTAAGTGCGCGTCACCGATTCTCTGTGAGCGAGTGCTAACTCCAGCGTGACGGGCTGGCCGTACAGGGCTTCGAGCATTGCCGAAATACGCCCGGCATATTGCGCACGAATCCAGTCGAGCTTGAAGCGGTTGGCCACGTATACCGTGACCTTTGAAAAGTCTTCCGCTACCTGGGCGGTCAGCGGCTTGATCCAGGTATTGAACTGCTGTTCGGGCAGATCCTGCCCCAGCTGCTCCACGCAGACCTGCCACAGGCCTTGGCCAGCGTCGTTGTTAGGTTCCTCGGTCATTGTCAGTGTCTTGTTGTGGATAGAGGAACAGTTGCGGGGCACCGATTGTAGCTTTTCAAGGACTTATCCACAAAATATCAGGTGGTTGTCCTCAACTCTCGCTGCGACAAATGGCTGACCTGCTTTGAAAAAGGTCATTGCAACATGGATCGAATGTGGAGATAATCGCGGGTTTCCCTGAATGTGTTCAGGGTGATATGGCCCGGCCGGCTGTTTTTTGCGGTTGGCGGGTGTTGCCGGAAGGCGGCTTTTTGCCGGCCCGGTGCGAATCTGAACCTCCTCAAGGAACAACACCATGAAACGTACTTACCAACCCTCCAAGACACGTCGCGCCCGTACCCACGGCTTCCTCGTTCGCATGAAGACCAAGGGCGGCCGCGCTGTGATCAACGCACGTCGCGCCAAGGGTCGCAAGCGTCTGGCTGTCTAAGGCCATTCTTGGCGCCTGCCCATCGGTTCACCCCTTGGGCTCCTCCACGGAGGTGCCGCGTATGCAACGGCTGAAAACGCGTCCGCAGTTCCAGGCTGCGATGGCGGGAGGCATTGTCTCCCGTACCCCGCACTTCGCCTTGCACCGCCTGGTACTCGATGTGGATGTGCCTCAGACGCCTCCCTCAGGGCCCGGCGGCTTGCCTTCTGTGCAAGCCCCGCAGGCCCTGTTCGGCGTGGTCTCGGCCGAGTCGGGTTCCTGGCTCGGCGCGATGGCGCCCAAACGCTGGGCCAAGCGCTCGGTGACCCGCCACGCCATACAGCGACAGGTCTACGTGCTCGGCGATGAATACGCGCCGCAGCTCGCCCGCGCCGCCTATGTGGTGCGCCTGCGTGCGACTTTCGACCGCAAGCAGTTCATCAGCGCGACGTCCGAGCCGTTGAAGCAGGCCATTCGCGCGGAACTGCAGCAGCTTTTCGCCTATGCCGTGCGCCGCCAGTGCGCGCCGGCAGCGGCACGGCCGGCTGCTGCGACCGGGGCCATGGCTACGGTCGCAGCCAAAGCCGCGGCCGAGAAGGCTGCGCCATGATGCGCCGGCTGCTCATGGGCCTGGTGCGGCTCTACCGCCTGACCTTGAGTCCCTGGATAGGCTCGGCCTGTCGTTTCGAGCCCACCTGCTCTGCCTATGCGCTCGATGCCCTCGGGCAGCATGGCGCGGCCGCGGGCAGCTATTTGACCCTGCGCCGGCTGGCGCGTTGCCATCCATGGTGTGATGGCGGTCATGATCCGGTTCCATCGCAAACGCCCCGGCTGTTTGCCTGCTGCCAGCCTTCTTCTTCGACCACCCAACCTTCTTCAAAGAAGTCTTCATGAACGACATTCGCCGCACCATCCTGTGGGTGATATTTGCCTTTGCCATGGTCTTGCTATGGGACAAGTGGCAAGTTCACAACGGCAAACAGGCCACTTTCTTCCCCGCACCCGTGACCGTGCCGGTCGCCGCGCCGCTGGCACCCGTGACGCCCGGTGCGTCCACGGTGCCATCGTCCGCACCTGTGACGGCCGACAGCAGCCAGGTTCCTGGCGGCGCGCCCGTTGCAGCCCCTGCGTCGACCCGCGAGAACGTTCAGGTCACGACCGATGTGCTTTCGCTGACGTTTGACACCCAGGGTGGCACGCTCAAGCACGCGGAGATGCGCAAGTACGCGGACATGGCCGACAAGACCAGGTCCTTCGTGCTGTTCGACGAAAGCGCGCAGCGCGTCTACATGGCCGAGACCGGCCTGATCGGCGGCAGCTTCCCCAACCACAAGACGGCGATGCAGCTGGTGCCCGGTCCCACGACCCTGCAGGACGGCCAGAACGAACTGCAGATCCGCTTCGAGTCGGCTGATGTCGGCGGCGTGAAGCTGGTCAAGACCTATACGCTGCAGCGCGGCGCCTACGACATCGCCGTGCGCCATGAAGTGGTCAATGCCGGCGAGACCTCGATCAACCCGCAGCTGTACGTGCAACTGGTGCGTGACGGCAATGCGCCTGCGGGCGAGTCGAGCATGTACTCGACCTTCACCGGCCCGGCCGTGTACACCGAAGCCAAGAAGTACCAGAAGGTCGAATTCAAGGACATCGAAAAAGGCAAGGCCGAGTTCGAGAAGACCGCGACCAATGGCTATGTGGCCATGGTGCAGCATTACTTCGCCAGCGCCTGGCTGCTCGCCGATGGCCTGCAGCGCGACATCTTCGCACGCAAGGTCAGCGACAACCTGTATACGGTGGGCATGATCACGCCCCTGGGCACGGTCGAAGCCGGCCAGAGCAAGAGCATCGAAGCCAGGCTGTTTGTCGGCCCGCAACTCGAGAAGACGCTCGAAACCCTGGCCCCGGGCCTGGAGCTGGTCAAGGACTATGGCTGGCTGACCATCATGGCCAAGCCGCTGTACTGGCTGCTCGACCAGATCCATAGCCTGCTGGGCAACTGGGGCTGGTCCATCGTCGGCCTGGTGCTGGTGCTCAAGATCCTGTTCTACTGGTTGAACGCCAAGGCCTATTCCAGCATGGCCAAGATGAAGGCCATCAACCCCAAGATCATGGAGATGCGTGAGCGCCTCAAGGACAAGCCGCAGCAGATGCAGCAGGAGATGATGCGCATCTACCGCGAGGAGAAGGTCAACCCCATGGGCGGCTGCCTGCCCATCATCATCCAGATCCCGGTGTTCATTGCGCTGTACTGGGTGCTGCTGTCGAGCGTCGAAATGCGCAACGCGCCCTGGATTGGCTGGATCACCGACCTGTCGTCGCCTGACCCGTACTTCATCCTGCCCGTGCTGATGACGCTGAGCTCGCTGCTGCAGACCGCGCTCAACCCCGCGCCGCCGGACCCGATGCAGGCCAAGATGATGTGGATCATGCCGCTGATGTTCAGCGTGATGTTCTTCTTCTTCCCCGCCGGCCTGGTGCTGTACTGGCTGACGAACAACATTCTGTCGATCGCCCAGCAATGGCTGATCAACACCCGCATGGGCGTGCCTCCCCAGTTCAATCTGCCGAAGTTCAAGTGATCCCCCCTGAGCCGCTCACGCGGCTTCCCCCCAGGGGGACGGCAGCCTCGCTGCGGGGTGGCCCTTGCTCGCTGCCCCTGAGCTGGGCCGCGCCAGTTGCACATGCCAAGGGCGGCGCACGCGCGATGAATCATTGACAGAGGTCACTCCCTCTGACCGCCACGGCCGCTTTTGCGGCCGTGGTTGTTTGTGCACTGGTTATCCACAGGTTTCAGGTGCCGCTATCATGCCTGGCACTGGCTGCTGACCGTTCGTGGTGAGCTTCGCTAGGCGCGCCCGTCGTACCATGAACGCCCCGTCCTCATGCCTTGACCCCAGGCCGTTCATCCTTCGACGCGGCCGGCTAGGCAGGCTCAGGACGAACGAGGGGCGCCTCCTCTTAATTTTTAAAGACTCCCGCCATGCTCCCCCGCCACGACCAACCCATTGCCGCCATTGCCACAGCCCCCGGTCGAGGTGCCGTGGGCATCGTGCGGGTTTCCGGCAAGGGCCTGGCGCCGCTGGTGCAGCGGCTGTGCGGGCGCGCCCTCAAACCGCGCGAAGCGACCTACCTGCCGCTGCGCGACGCCAAGGGCCAGCCCATAGACCATGGCCTGGCGCTGTTCTTCCCCGGCCCGCACAGCTATACCGGCGAGGACGTGCTCGAGCTGCAGGCGCATGGCGGCACGGTGGTGCTGCAGCTGCTGCTGGCACGCTGCCTCGAAGCCGCGGCCGAAGCTGAAGGCCCGGGCCAGGCCTGCCTGCCGGGTCTGCGCCTGGCGCAGCCCGGCGAGTTCACCGAGCGCGCGTTTCTCAACGACAAGATCGATCTGGCCCAGGCCGAGGCGATTGCCGACCTGATCGATGCCAGCACCGAAGCCGCGGCGCGCAGCGCCAGCCGCTCGCTGTCGGGCGCGTTCTCGCAGGAGATCCATACGCTGCGCGACGCGCTGGTGCGGCTGCGCATGCTGGTCGAAGCCACGCTTGATTTCCCCGAAGAGGACATCGACTTCCTGCAGCAGGCCGATGCCAGCGGCCAGCTCGAGCGCCTGCAGCAGTCGCTCGCGGGCGTGCTCGCGCGCGCCCACCAGGGCGCGCTGCTGCGCGAAGGCATCAAGGTGGTGATTGCCGGCCAGCCCAATGCGGGCAAGAGCTCGCTGCTCAACGCGCTGGCGGGCGCAGAACTCGCCATCGTCACCGAGATTGCGGGCACCACGCGCGACAAGGTGCAGCAGACGATTCAGATCGAAGGCGTGCCGCTGCATGTGATCGACACCGCGGGGCTGCGCGACAGCGACGATACGGTGGAGCGCATAGGCATTTCACGCGCCTGGGACGAGATTGCCGCGGCCGACGCCGTGCTGTTCCTGCACGACCTCACGCGCCAGGATCAGGGCGACTACCGCGCGGGCGACGACGCGATCCGCGCCACGCTGGCCCAGCGGCTGCCGGCCCAGGTGCCGGTGATCGATGTCTGGAACAAGACCGATTCGGCCAGCGCCGAGATGCTGGCCGCGGCCGAGGGCCTGCGCCTGTCGGCGCGCACCGGCGACGGCCTGGATGCGCTGCGCCGGCGCCTGCTCGAAGTCGCGGGCTGGCAGTCGGCGCCCGAAGGCCTGTACCTGGCGCGTGCGCGCCACGTCGAGGCGCTGCAGGCCGTGGGCCAGCATCTGGACCAGGCCGCAGCGCAACTGCGCGCGGCCGGCCCGCACCTGGACCTGCTGGCCGAAGAGCTGCGCCTGGGGCAGAACGCGCTCAATGCCATCACCGGAGAGTTCACGTCCGACGATCTGCTGGGCGTGATCTTCTCCAGTTTCTGCATCGGGAAGTGATCAGGCGATGCCGTGCACTTCGAGCCGTCCGGCCAGGCCTGCGTTCCCGGCACGAAGGCGGGCGAGTTCGTCGTCGCGGCCAGTCATCGCCAGCGTTTTATCCCGACCACAGGCCCGCATTGGCAAGACGACGCAGCAAGGCCGCCCGCCTGGCGTGAGGAACAAGAAAGCGCCGCAACTGGCGATCGAAAGTTTCGGGACTGGCAACCAATGCATGCCCTTCGGCCAGATCCTTCAGAATGCGTACCGCTTGTTCGTAGCTGGACGCGATGCCGAGAGATGCCTGTTCGTCCGCCGATTTCCAGTATGTGTCCTGCGCATCCATTATCTGGCGTAGTTCGGCCTCGCGCTGCTGCCGGCGTTCAGCCTCGCGTTTCGCATGCACCTGGGCTTCGCGAGCCCGTCTGGTCGCCGCAGCCGATTGCGCCAGCTCACGCAGTTCCATCACCCTGCGCCTAGATGTCCCCGAAGGTGCCGGGCGCTGTGCTTTCAGCCACGCAGCGTGGTGCGACTTCACCTGCCGCTCAGCCTCTTGACCTTGCCCCAATGCAATTCGCTTGAGCACATCCTGCATGTCCGCTGTCTGCCAGGTATCCAGCCAGATGGAGATATGCTGCGTCTCCTCGTACTGCGGCGTGGCCGCAGCGCTGCCCATGCTGGCGGCCTCCAGCAGATCCGGGTCGATTTCCAAAAACTCGGCCAATGCCTGCTGTGCAGGCGACAGTTCTGTCAGACCGGATGGAACTTCCGGCTCCAGCGTGTCGTCGCGCAAGGCGTCGCCAGCGGCCAGCCACCCCAGGTACAGGGGGCGCAAATCGCCGCGCATCAGCTCGTCACGCAAAGGCATCAACCTGGGCATCCAGCCGGCGCCATCGTCTTCTGCAAAGCGGTCATAGTCTTCGCTTTCCGCCAGCGTCCAACGGAGAATCCAGTGTGTATTGCTGGGTTCAATCGACAGCGCAAACGGACTGGCGAAAGGCTCCAGTTCGGCCTTGCGGAAAACGGCCTTCGGCAGCCGCAGTGATAGCTGACAACTGCACCAATTGGCCGAGTGGACAAAGGCATCGAAATAACGCTGCATCCAGTCGGCGGGGTCGGCCTTGAGGTCGCCCCATTCGTAGTGATTGGTGAAACCGCTGGGTGTGATGGCGGCTCTGGTGGAGATGGCGCGAAGTTCGGCCATCTCGTCACGGGTCAACGGCCTGTCGATGGCCGCGAACTCGTAGTATTGGTATTCGCTCATGGTGTTGGCGTCCAGTTGATCTTGCTGGATTTTGCCGGCATATCAGCCCAACTCAAGCAAGGGACACGCCAACGTTTGGGGCCAAAAAAGAGGTCAGATAGCCGCGCAGCCGCGCAGCCGCGCAGCCGCGCAGCCGCGCAGCCGCTCAGCGCGTCAGCGCCAGCATTTCCCTGATCAGATCCGACTTGCCCTCGAAGCCGATGCCCGGCAGCGCGGGCAGCGTCACATAGCCGTTGTCGACCTTCACGCCGTCGGGGAAGCCGCCATAGGGCTGGAACAGGTCGGGGTAGCTTTCATTGCCGCCCAGGCCCAGGCCGGCGGCAATCGCCAGCGACATCTGGTGGCCACCATGGGGTATGCAGCGGCTGGGCGACCAGCCGTTTTCCTTGAGCATGTCCAGCGTGCGCAGGTATTCGACCAGGCCGTAGCTTAGAGCGCAGTCGAACTGCAGGTAGTCGCGTTCGGGGTGCATGCCGCCGTGGCGTATCAGGTTGCGCGCATCCTGCATGGAGAACAGGTTCTCGCCCGTGGCCATGGGCCCCTTGTAGACTTCGCCCAATTTGGCCTGCAGCTCGTAGTCCAGCGGGTCGCCGGCTTCCTCGTACCAGAACAGCGGGTATTGCGCCAGCGCCTTGCCGTAGGCTACGGCGGTCTGCAGGTCGAAGCGGCCGTTGGCATCGACCGCGAGCTGCTGGCCAGGGCCCAGGATCTTGAGCACCGACTCTATGCGTTCGCAGTCTTCGGCAATGCGCGCGCCGCCTATCTTCATCTTCACCACCGAGTAGCCGCGTTCGAGATAGCTTTCCATTTCCTGCCTGAGCTTGTCCAGGCCCTTGCCCGGGTAGTAGTAGCCACCGGCGGCGTAGACAAAGACGCGCGGATTGGGCGTGCCCGTGCCGTAGCGCTGGGCCAGCAGCTCGAACAGCGGCTTGCCTTCGATCTTGGCAACGGCATCCCAGATCGCCATGTCGATGGTGCCCACGGCCACCGAGCGCTCGCCGTGGCCGCCGGGCTTCTCGTTGGTCATCATGCAGGCCCAGATCCTGTGCGGATCGAGGTTCTCGCCGCTGGCGTCGACCAGCGTCGCGGGATCGGCTTCGAGCACGCGCGGAATGAAGCGCTCGCGCATCAGCGCGCCCTGGCCATAGCGGCCATTGGAGTTGAAGCCGTAGCCTATGACCGGCTGGCCGTCGCGGATCACATCCGTGACCACCGCCACGAGGCTCAGCGTCATCTTGGAGAAGTCGATGTAGGCGTTGCGGATGTCGGACTTGATGGGGCGGGTCGACTCGATGATGTTGACGATTCTCATGGCTGCTGTTCTCTGTACAGGTTGACGTTCATTGCGACAGCGAGGCGCCGCCGCAGATATTCAGGTTCTGGCCGGTGATGGCCGCTGCCGCGGGCGACAGCAGGTAGCTGACCAGCGCGGCGATCTCCCGGGGCTCGACCAGGCGGCCCATGGGCGGCATGCGCGGCGCGCTGCCCGCGCGCGCCGGGTCCTTGAGCATGGGCGTGGCCGTCGCGCCCGGCGAGACCACGTTGACGGTGACGCCGCGCGGCGCGACTTCCACGGCCCAGCTGCGCGCCAGGGCGATGACCGCGGCCTTGGTGGCCGCGTACTGGCCGCGCCCGGGCAGGCCCTGGGCCACGCGGCTGCCGATAAAGACCACGCGCCCGAACCCGCGTTGGGCCATGGCTGGCACCAGCGCGTCGGCAAGCCGCGAGCCGGCATCGACATGGAGCTGCCACATCAGCGCACCGGCTGCCGCATCGAGCTGGCCCAGCGGGCCCACGCGCAGCACGCCTGCCGCATGCACCAGGGCGTCGACATCGGCAAGACCTGCGGCCAGGGCCTGCGTCTTGGCGCCGTCGGTCAGATCAAGGGGCTGGTGCGTGAACGACGCATGCTGGATCGTCGGCGCAGAGAGGTCGACGCCGGTGACGCGCCAGCCCGCGGCCAGCAGGTCGTCGCAGACGGCCTGGCCTATGCCGCCGCTGCTGCCCGTGACGACGGCGTGCAGCTGCCTTGCCTCATTCGACACGGATGTTCCCCTCGGTCACGATCTTCTGCGAGCGTTCCATGTCCTGCTTCTGGAAGCGGGCGAAGTCTTCCGCGCTGCCGGTGGTGATCAGAATGCCTTGTTCCCTGAGCTTGTCCTTCATGTCGCCGGCCAGCGCCTTGTTGACTTCGGCATTGAGCTTCGTGACGATCTCGGCCGGCAGCCTGGCCGGGCCCCAGAGACCGTACCAGCTGTAGAACTCGTAGCCGGGAATGGTTTCGCCCACGGTGGGAACGTCGGGCAGGCTGGCCGCACGCTCCGCGGAGGTCACGGCGACCACGCGCAGCATGCCGCTCTTGTGGTACTGCAAGGAGCCCAGGATGGGGTCGATGAAGCCGTCGATCTGGCCGCCTATCAGGTCCTGGAAGGCCGGCGCCGTGCCCTTGTAGGGAACGATCAGATAGTCGAGCTTGCCGGCGCGCTTGAGCAGCTCGGTCGACAGGTGGCCGGCCGAGCCTATCGAGCCCACGGCAAACGACATCTTTCCCGGGTGGGCCTGGGCATAGGAGATCAGCGACTTGATGTCGGTGATCGGCAGGTTCTTGTTCACGGCGACCGACAGCGGCGCCTTGGCGACCAGCGCCACAGGGGCGAAGTCGCGGTTCACCACATAGGGCACGGACTTCATGGTCATGGGTGCGGTGGTAAACGTCGAGGCGTTGAACAGCAGGGTATAGCCGTCGGCCGGCGCCTTGGACACGACGTCGCCGCCGATCACGCCGTTGCCGCCGGGGCGGTTCTCGATGATGAAGGCCTGGCCCATCTGCTCGCTGAGCTTTTGCGCGAGCTGGCGGCCCACGACGTCGAGCGTGCCGCCCGGCGGAAACGGGATCACGACCTTGACGGCCTTGTTGGGATAGGCCTGGGCCGACGCGGCGCCGGCGATGGCCAGGGTGATGGCGCCGAGCGCGCCGCGGATGAAGTTCTTGCGTTGCATGTCTTTGTCTCCTGCTGTTTTTTAGGAAGTCCATGGCCGTGGCATCGTTGTGCGCCACGGCGAGCGAAGTGGCTGTCAGCGCTTGAGCAGTCCGGCCTGCTGCACGGCGGCGCGCAGTGCGGCGGTCTCCTTTTCATTCGGCGCTTCGGTGGGCGGGCGCACGGTGGCGTCGTCGATTACGCCGGCCAGGTACATGCCGCCCTTCATGCGCGCATGGGCCTCGCCCGTGGGCTCGCCGCCGCCGTAGACCGCGTCCTTGAGCGGGGTGATGATGGCCTGCACTTGCATGGCCTTCTTCAGGTCGCCGGCCTTGACGGCGTTCCACAGGTCGATGATCAGCTGGGGAATGAAGGTGGCGAAGCCGACCAGCGCACCATCGACGCCCTGCACCATCGAGGCCAGCAGGTATTCGTCGTGGCAGGTCAGGATGGCCTTGCTCGGGT
Organism: Pantoea sp. 18069; assembly: GCF_902706035.1. GTDB lineage: Bacteria > Pseudomonadota > Gammaproteobacteria > Burkholderiales > Burkholderiaceae_C > Comamonas. Next base: position 92,696 of record NZ_CACSJA010000021.1, read on the forward strand.
CGGCTTCGCGTATCGCCTGGATGTCGCGCGCATATTTGTTCATGTCGCGCTGGCCGACCTTGAACGCCTGCAGGTAGGGCAGCTTGGCCAGCTGGGCGAGCAGCTCGCACGAGTACGAGGCACGCGTCCATGCGGGGTAGACATGGCACACCAGGTCCAGCCCGGGCGCGGCCTGGTGGATGGCGTCGAAGTACTGCAGCGCGTGCTCGGGCGTGAAGCCGAAGCGCAGCCAGTGGTGGGGCGGCATCACGTCCAGCGCCACGGCGCCCGCGGCCTGGGCGGCGCGTGCATGCTCGGCGGCTTCGGCCAGGCCTTCGCAGACGATGGACGAGATCACGGGCATGCGGCCCTTGAGTTCGTCGGCGACGATGCGCGTGACTTCGGCGCGTTCGCCCGGGGTCAGCGAGAACACTTCGCCGGTGTGGCCGTTGGTCATGATGGCGACCACGCCGTCATGGCCCGCAAGCCAGGATGCGAGCTTGCGCAGCGCCGGTTCGTCGATGCGGTGATCGGGCGTGAACGGGCAGGAAATGGCGGGGATGATCCCTTTGTAGTTGGCAATCGATGGCATGTATAGTCTCCTGGCGTTGGCTTTGTGGGTCTGCGGAGTGATCATTTCCCAGAGCGCAAAACGGCGCCAATACTAGAAATGCATACAACTATCCACTTCGTGGAAGACACCGGGCGCAGCGCATGGGACCAGGCAATCGCAATCTAGACTTCGAGTGGCTGGAAGACTTCATGGCCCTCGCCGAAAGCGGCAACTTCTCGCGCGCCGCCGAGGCGCGCGCGATCGCCCAGCCGGCGTTCAGCCGCCATATCCGCGGGCTCGAGGAGTGGGTGGGCGTCGATCTTTTTGACCGCAGCGCGCATCCGGCCGCGCTCACGGCCGCGGGCCAGCGTTTCCTGCCCCTGCTAGAGGGCGTGCTGGGCGATCTGGAAGCCGCGCGCATCAAGGCCCGGGCCGCGCATGACCAGGAGGAGTCGACGCTGCGCTTCGCGGCCACGCACTCGCTGTCGCTCACTTTCTTTCCGCGCTGGCTCACGGGCATAGAGTCGCGGCTGCACATCGGCTCGCTGCAGACCATGTCGGACAGCTCGCGCAGCTGCGAATTCCTGATGTTCCAGCGGCGCGTGCAGTTCGTGCTGTGCCATGGGCACAAGGACGTGCCGGGCCGGCTCGACGAGCAGGAGTACCCGGTGCTGCGGCTGGGCAGCGAAGTGCTGCTGCCGGTGTCGGTGCCGCATCCCGACGGCACGCGGGCCAAGGCCTTGCACGCGATAGGCAACGCGGCGCCTGTTCCCATGCTGGCCTACAGTCAGGACTCGGGCCTGGGCCGCATCATGCGCGCGCAGCTGCGCCCCAACATGGCCAGGGCGGGCAGGAGCAACGCGGATTACGAATTGCAGGAAGTCTTCACCGCCCACCACGCGGTGCTGCTCAAGACCATGGCGCTCGAGGGCCGCGGCATCGCCTGGCTGCCGCAGTCGCTGATCGAGGCCGAACTGGCCAACGGTTCCCTGGTGGGCGCGGGCCCCCAGGCCCTGAACATTCCGGTGGAGATACGCATGTACCGCCAGCGCGCGGTGATGTCGGACAAGGCCGAAGCGCTGTGGGAGCTGGCGGGAAAGCAAGCGCTTGACTGATGTCACCGTGGCCGGCGCCCTGAAAACCCATTCCACACCAGCCGCGATTGCCGTCATCCTGGCCGGGGTCACGGCAGCGCTGCACATCGGCAAGATTCCGCCGGCGATTCCGGTGCTGCAGCAGGCGCTGGGCCTGACGCTGGTCGAGGCCGGCTTTCTGCTGTCCATGGTGCAGTTGGCCGGCATGCTGCTTGGCGTGCTGCTGGGCGTGGCGGTCGACGGCCTGGGGCTGCGCCGCAGCATGCTGATCGGGCAGCTCACGCTCAGCGCCGCGAGCCTTGCCGGCATCTGGGCGCGTGCGCCCGCCGACCTGCTGGTGCTGCGGGCCGTCGAAGGGCTGGGCTTTTTGCTGGTGGTGCTGGCCGCGCCCAGCCTGATACGGCAACTGGTGCCGGCGCGGCAGCTGCCGTCGTTCCTCGGCCTGTGGGGCGCCTACATGCCCGCCGGCGCGGCGCTGGCGCTGCTGTGCGGGCCGCTGTTCATGGCGGCCTGGGGCTGGCAGGCCTGGTGGGGGCTGCTGGGCGCGCTGTCGGCGGCGATGGCGCTCTGGCTGGTGCTGGGCGTGCGGAATGCCGGGGCGGCCCTTGCCGCGGCGGCCCCTGCGGGGCCGGTGGCCGCCGCGTCCCAGGGCTGGGGGCAGCGCCTGCGCGTGACGCTTGCCAGCCCCGGCCCATGGCTGGTGGCGCTGGCGTTCGCGATGTATTCGAGCCAGTGGCTGGCGGTGATAGGCTTTCTGCCGTCGGTCTATGCGCAGGCGGGTGTGGGCGCAGCGGCCGCGGGCGCGTTGACGGCGCTGGTCTGCGCGATGAACATCATCGGCAATGTCGTGGCGGGCCGGCTGCTGCTGCGCGGGCAGGCCGCGCAGCGGCTGCTGTTCTGGGGCTTTGGCAGCATGGCGCTGACGGCGTTGCTGACATTCAGCCCGCTGCTGGGCGAGGCGCCGCAGCTGCGCTACGCGGCCGTGCTGCTGTTCTCGGCCGCGGGCGGCATGGTGCCGGGCACCCTGTTCTCGCTGGTCGTGCGCCTCGCGCCGAATGCGCAGACGGTGTCGACGACCATGGGCTGGGTCCAGCAATGCTCGGCCACGGGCCAGTTCCTGGGCCCGCCGCTGGTCGCCTGGGTCGCGGCCCAGGCCGGCGGCTGGCATGCGACCTGGGTGGTGACGGGCGCGGCCTCGGCGATCGGGCTGTGGCTCGCAAGCCGCCTGGGCGCGCGCGCCGCGGTGGCGCAGCAGGCCTGAGCGTCAGTGGCCGGCGTCCGGCTCGGCCCGGTGCAGCAGCTCCAGGAACTGCTGCGCGGGCCGGCTCAGCGGCCGGTCGCGGCGCACCAGGCTGCCATAGGATTCGAGCTTGTGGCGCAAGGTGTAGGGAACGATGCGCAGCATGCCGCAGGCGTCGTTGAGCGCACCCACGGTCTGCGGAATGACGCCCAGCATGTCCGAGCCGCGCACCAGGTTGATGGTCGTGAGGATGGAGCCGGTCTCGATCAGGCCGCGCGGCAGCGGCGTGCAGTGCTCGCGGAATTCCTGCTCGATCAGCGCGCGCATCGGGCTGCCCGGCGGCTGCAGCACCCAGCCGTAGCGCTGCAGGTCTTCGAAGCTGACCTGGGGCAGCGCCAGCAGCGGGTGCTCGTTGCGCACGATGAAGGCCAGGCTTTCGTCGTCGATAGGCCGGAAGATGCACTCGGCCGCGGACGCGGACGCCATGCGCCCGACCACCACTTCGAGCACGCCTTCGTGCAGCTGGGTCAGCAGGCGGTCGCTGGTGTCGACGGCGACTTCCATCTCGAGCAGCGGCAACTGCTGCTTGAGGTCGAGCAGGGCGCGGGTCAGCCTGCCGGGCGAGGCCGCCATGATGCTGCCCACGACCAGCCGGCCCGCGCTGCCCTGGCGCAGCTCGGCCAGTTCGCGGTTGAGCGCTTCCATGCTGCCGCGCATCGCGCGGAAGTAGTCGAACACCCGGTCGCCCGCGGCGTTGCGCTGCAGCTGCCGGCCCACGCGCTCGAACAGCGGCTGGCCCAGCGCGTCCTCGAGCTCATGCAGCATCTTGGTCGCCGCGGGCTGGCTCAGGCCCAGTTGCGCGGCCGCGGCGCGCAGTGTCTGGCGCTCCTCTATGGCCAGCATCAACGCGACCTGGCGCATGCGCAGGCGGTTGAGCAACTGCGGTGTGTTGTCGCGCTTGTCTATGGATCCCATGGTTGGCTCCTGATTTCCTCAGGTTATCAATCTATCAAAAACATTGAATATACGGATATCAATACCTTGCCTACGATGCAGCTACCACTATAAAAATGGAGACAAAGATGCAAAGACGCCATCTGCTGACCGCCGCCGCGGTCTGGGGAACCTGCCTGCTGCCCGCCGCCGTGCAGGCGCAGGATACCGTCAACTGGCCCACGCGGCCGGTGCGCATGCTCGTGGGCTCGGCGCCGGGCGGCGGCACCGACGCCATGGCGCGCGCCGTGGCCGACCGGCTCGCGCCGCTGCTCAAGCAGCCGGTGCTGGTTGAAAACCGCCCCGGCGTCTCGAACACCATGGCCGTCGACGTCACCGCCAAATCCACCGACGGCCACACCATGGTCATGGGCGTGGTCACGGCCCATGCGATCGCGCCCCACCTGCTCAAGCTGGGCTACGACAACAACCGGGATCTGGTGCCCGTGGCCTTTGTAGGCTCGGTGCCCAATGTGCTGGTCGTGGGCAATTCGGTGCCGGCGAACACGGTGGCGGAACTGGTGACCATGGCAAAGAAGAATCCGGGCCATATCAACTTCGCCACCAGCGGCACGGGCAGCACCCAGCACATCGCGGCCGAAGTGTTCAAGGACGCGGCCGGCATCGCGATCACCCATGTGCCTTACAAGGGCAGCTCTGCCGCGCTGGTCGATCTGGTCAGCGGCCAGGTGCAGATGAGCTTCGACACCATGCCGTCGGTGATCGGCCAGATCAAGGCCGGCAAGCTGCGCGCGCTGGCCGTGACATCGCCCCAGCGCAACCCCCAGCTGCCCCAGGTGCCGACCATGGCCGAGGCCGGCCTGCCCAGCGTGGAAATCAGTGCCTGGTACGGCATCTACATGCCGGCTTCCACGCCCAAGGCGGTGCAGCAGAAGGTGCATGACGAAGTCAACAAGGTCATCGCCATGGCCGAGACCCGGACCCGGCTCGAGGCCGTGGGCGCCGAACTGCGGGCCATGACCCAGGCCGACTTCGGCGCCTTCCACCTCGCCGAATACCAGCGCTTCGGCGAGATCATCCGCAAGAACGACATCAAACTGGACTGAGCCATGTCTACCGTACCCCTTCCCGTCGTTGCCCTGACCCTGGGCGACCCCGCCGGCATAGGCGCCGAACTGATCGCCCGGCTGCTGGCCAAGCCCGAAGCCGCACAGCAGGCCAATCTGGTGCTGATAGCCGACCCCTGGCTCTGGGAGCAGGGCCAGCGCATTGCCGGCGTGCAGGTGGCCACGGCGCCGCTGGCCGGCCTGGCGCAGGTGCGTGAACGCGCCGACACGCGGCTGCCGGCCTTTGTTGCCGTGGACAGCATTGCCGCCGCCGACGTGCTGACCGGCCAGGTCGGCGCGGCGGGAGGGCGTTCGGTGCTGCAGGTGCTCGACCAGTGCATGGACGCGGCGCTGGCCGGCGACATCGACGCGATCTGCTTTGCGCCATTGAACAAGCAGGCCATGAAGCTCGGCGGATTGCGCCATGAGGACGAGCTGCACCACTTCGCCGAGTACCTCGGTGTGCAGGGCTACTTCTGCGAGTTCAACACGCTGGGCAATCTCTGGACCTCGCGCATTTCCTCGCATGTGCCGCTCAAGGATGTCGCCAGCTACCTGAGCCAGGAGCGCATCGCCCAGGCGGCGGAACTCATCTACAACGCGCTGCGCGCCAGCGGCATCGCCGCGCCCAAGGTCGCGATCGCGGGCTTCAACCCGCACAACGGCGACGGCGGCACCTGCGGGCGTGAAGAGATAGACACCATCGCGCCGGCCGTGCGTGACCTGCAGGCGCGCGACTGGCCCAGCGACTCGCCGTTCCACGGCCCGTTCCCGGCCGACACGATCTTCCTCAAGGCCCAGGCGGGCGAGTACCAGGCCATCGTCACGATGTACCACGACCAGGGCCAGATCGCGATCAAGCTGCTGGGCTTTTCGCGCGGCGTGACGGTGCAGGGCGGCCTGCCGATTCCCATCACCACGCCGGCCCATGGCACGGCCTACGACATCGCGGGCCAGGGGCGCGCGAGCGTCGAGGCGACCTGGCAGGCCTTGCTGATCGCCAGCCGCATGGGACGGGCCCGCATGGGCGCCGCCCAGGCCACCGCCTGATTCCCCGGGCGGCGCGTGCCGCCCGGTCCCCTCCATTTTTTCTAGAGGTCTTTATGAAGATCAAGTCCGTACGCGCCCGTGTTTTCCAATGGAAGGGCAAGACCGTTCCGCCGCAAGGCAACTTCTGCTCCAACGCCATGGACCTGGTGTACTCCAACACCGAGAGCATGAGCACCTTCCGTTTCCATTCGTGGACCGTGGTCGAGATCGAGACCGATGACGGCATCGTCGGCATAGGCAATGTCGCGCTGGCCCCGGCCATCGCCAAGGCCATCATCGACCAGTACCTCGCGCCGCTGGTCATCGGCCAGGACCCGTGGGATTACGAATACCTGTGGCAGCGCATGTACCGCGCGACCCACGCCTGGGGCCGCAAGGGCGTGACCATGGCCGCGATCTCGGCCGTCGACCTGGCCATCTGGGACATCCTGGGCAAGAGCGTCAACAAGCCGGTGTTCAAGCTGCTGGGCGGGCGCACCAAGGAAAAGATCCCCTGCTACTACTCCAAGCTCTACCGCGGCGACCTCAAGCAAATGCAGGACGAGGCGCAGCAGTTCATGGACCAGGGCTTCACCGCGTTCAAGATGCGCTTCGGCTACGGCCCGGCCCACCTGCAGCATGGCGTCAAGGAGAACCTCAAGTCGGTCGAAGCCATCCGTGAAGTGATCGGCTACGACAACGACCTGATGCTCGAGTGCTACATGGGCTGGAACCTCGAATACGCCAAGCGCATGCTGCCCAAGCTCGCCAAGTACGAGCCGCGCTGGCTGGAAGAGCCGGTGATCGCCGACGACATCGACGGCTACGCCGAGCTCAACGCCATGAACATCATTCCGATCTCGGGCGGCGAGCATGAGTTCAGCCTCTACGGCTTCAAGCAACTGCTCGACAAAAAGGCCGTGAGCGTGGTGCAGTACGACACCAACCGCGTCGGCGGCATCACGGCCGCGCACAAGATCAACGCGCTGTGCGAAGCCTATTCGGTGCCGGTGATTCCGCACGCCGGCCAGATGCACAACTACCACCTGACGATGAGCACGCTGGCCTCGCCCATGGCCGAGTACTTCCCTATCTTCGACGTCGAAGTCGGCAACGAGCTGTTCTGGTACATCTTCGACGGCGAGCCCATCGCCGAAAACGGTTTCCTGCAGCTGCGCGACGACGTTCCCGGCCTGGGCCTGACGCTCAAGACCGAATACCTCGACCAGTTCGACATCATTGAATAAGGAGCCGCGCCATGCCTGGACTTTCCAACCCCCGCTACCGTGGCATCTTCCCGGTCGTGCCCACGACCTTCCACGAAGACGGCACGCTCGACCTGGCCAGCCAGAAGCGCTGCGTCGATTTCATGATAGCTTCGGGCGTCGACGGCCTGTGCATTCTGGCCAACTACTCCGAGCAGTTCCTGCTGGCCGATGACGAGCGCGAAACGCTCACGCGCCTGGTGCTCGAGCAGGTGGCCGGTCGCGTGCCGGTGATCGTCACCACCACGCACACCAGCACCGCCGTCTGCGCCGCGCGCAGCCGCCGCGCGCAGGACATGGGCGCGGCCATGGTGATGTGCATGCCGCCCTACCACGGCGCGACCTTCCGCTTCGGGGAGCCACAGATCCAGGCCTTCTTCCAAGGCGTGTCCGATGCCATCGATATTCCCATCATGATCCAGGATGCCCCGGCCGCCGGCACGCCGCTGCCGCCCGCTTTCCTGGCCAAAATGGCCAAGGAGATCGAGCAGGTCAGCTATTTCAAGATGGAAACCGCGGGCGCGGCGGGCAAGCTGCGCGAGCTGATCGCGCTGGGCGGCGAAGCCATCGAAGGCCCGTGGGATGGCGAGGAAGGCATCACGCTGCTTGCCGACCTCGAAGCCGGCGCGACGGGCGCGATGACCGGTGGCGGCTTTGCCGACGGCATACGCCCCATCATCGAGGCCCACCGCAACGGCGACAAGGACCAGGCGTTCGCGCAGTACCAGCGCTGGCTGCCGCTGATCAACCACGAGAACCGCCAGGCGGGCTTTCTCGCCGCGAAGGCGCTGATGCATGCCGGCGGCGTGATCGCCTGCGACGCGCCGCGCTCGCCCTGGCCCGCGCTGCACCCTGAAGTGCGCCGCCAGCTGCTCGACATCGCGCATCGCCTGGACCCGCTGGTGCTGCGCTGGGCGCGCTGAAGGAAGACCCATGGCCCGCTACGACAACCTGATCAACGGCCGGTGGACGGCTGCCGCCCACTACGCCCCGAATACCAACCCCGGCGATCTCTCCGACGTCATCGGCGAATACGCGCAAGGCGGTGCCGAGGATTTGCAGGCGGCGGTTGCCGCCGCCGCGGCGGCTTTCCCGGCCTGGAGCACCTCGGGCATCCAGGCGCGCCACGACGCGCTCGACAAGATAGGCAGCGAAATCCTCGTGCGCAAGGAAGAGCTCGGCGACCTGCTCGCGCGCGAGGAAGGCAAGACCCGCCCCGAGGCAATAGGCGAAGTCGCCCGCGCGGGCCAGGTCTTCAAGTTCTTCGCGGGTGAATGCCTGCGCCTGGCCGGCGAGACCCTGCCGTCGGTGCGCCCGGGCATAGGCGTGGAGATCACGCGCGAGCCCGTGGGTGTGGTCGGCCTGATCACGCCCTGGAATTTCCCCATCGCGA
>NZ_CACSJA010000022.1 GCF_902706035.1 Pantoea sp. 18069
GGATGTCTTGTACCGACTGCGCCGGCATGACCTTGGGCTTGGGAGGCAATGCGCTCTCGGCGTCAATCACCCATTTGCGCAGCATATTGGCGTTCAGGCTGTGCGCCAGTGCTACCGCTGCGATGGATACACCAGGGCGCATGCATTCCTGGATCACCGCTGCCTTGAACTCCGAGCTGTGCCGCCGCCTGCGTCGCCGGCCCATCAAATCTATTCCGTAAGTGTTCATGTGTCCGCCTAAGTTGGTGGACACGAGCCTCCTACAGCGTCGGGTCGATATCAACGTGTGTTTGCTGGCCCCTTACCGTGTACAGCGTCGTGCGCTTGCTCAATGCATAGGTGTAGCCTATGGCCAGTTGTTGCGCATCGGCGTCGGATCCGGAACGATTGGATCGCGCGAAGGAGGCCTTGATGGAGCCTGCGCCCACAGGTACGGCGGCCCCGATGAGGATGTTCGATTGCTTGTCGCTGCCCAGCCTGTGCTGCAGGTAATTGACGTAGGCCTTTACCACGCCAAAGTCATAGGTACCGCCCACAGTGGCGGTCTTGTAATCCTCGGCTCCCACCTTGGTCTGTCCATACGCGACGGCGATATTGACCGGCCCCACGGCATAGCCGATGCGCCCGCCCTGGTAGCGTGCGCCGTCGACTTTTTCGCCGGCGGCGATCATCGCCTGCCCATAGACGCCGCCAAGCGTACGGGGCAGGAAGTAGCCCACGGAGTTGCTGGCGCGCGATTGTGTCCTGGCACCGCCCAGACCGAGCGGCCAGCCTTCGATGATGTTGCTGCTGCCGCCGACGCCCACGGTCCCCAGCGGTGTGAAATGCGAGACGTTCCAGAAGGTCGGGGTGTAGTCACGACCCAGGCGTACTTCGCCCAAGGTCTTGCTCGTCAGGCTCACCGTCGAGCGCCGGCCCCAGAATGCGCCCTGCGAAGCACCGGTGTCGGGCAGCACTGCGGACTCCAGCCAAAACCCCGTGGACCAGCCTCCCCCCAGGTCTTCGGTCCCGCGAAAACCGATACGACTGGGAAGCAGATAGCCGCCCTGATCCATGCCGGTGGCATGCTGGCTTGCGACCTTCGAATAAGTGACATTCAAGTCGAGGCTGCCGAAAATCGTGACGCTGGATTGCGCGTTGACTGCACATGCGGCAGCGAATGCGCACAGTGCGAGGACTTGTTTTTTCATGGTGGTGCTTTCTTCAAGGATGCGTTTTCCCGCCCGTCGGCGCGGGCCGACAGGAACGGACGGATGGCGTTTGCCGCGGGTCGGCCCGGCGCCGCAGGGGATCGCCGGGCCGGGCCGCTCTAGCTCTCGAGGCGAATTCCCGCTTGCTTGATGAGTGCGGCCGTCGCAGCGGTCTCATCGCGCACGAGCGTCGCAAACTGCTGCTGCGGCATGGGCGCGGGCTGCGCACCGAGCTTTTCCAGGCGCGGTCTGGCTTCGTCGGAGTCGAGCGCCCTCACCGTTTCAGCATGCAGCCGCGCCAGCACCGTCGCCGGCGTCCTGGCAGGCGCGAACATGCCGACCCAGAACGTGTGATCCGCGTCATGGAGACCGCATTCCGCCGTCGTCGGCACGTCGGGCAGCACCGCCGAGCGCGCGGCCGCGCCTATGGACAGGGCAACGAGCCTGCCGGTCTTGACCAGGGGAGCGGCCACGGCCAGAGGCAGAAGAAACCAGTCCACGCGGCCGCCCATGACATCGTTGAGCGCTTCCGGCGTACCGCGATACGGCACATGCAGCGCATGGATCGCGGCAGCAATACGGAACTTCTCACCGGCTATGTGGGAGGCGCTTCCGTTGCCCGACGAGCCGTACATGTATTTCCCCGGCTCGGCACTGACCCTGCCTACAAGCTCCTTCAGCGAGGTAAAGCCTTTGCTGGGCGCCACGACGAACACGTTCGGCATGGAGGCCAGCATCGTGACCGGCGTGAAGTCCTTGAGCGTGTCGTACTTGAGCGCCGGGTAGAGCGCAGCATTCGCGACATGGCCGGCGGAGTGGATGAGCAGCGTTTGCCCATCGGGAGCAGCGGACGCGACCTGTGCCGCGCCCAGTGTGCCGCCGGCACCGGGACGGTTCTCGATGACGAAGGGCTGGCCCAGGTACTTGTCCAGCCGCTCTCCCACGATGCGTCCTATGACGTCGGTGGTCGATCCCGCCGTAAAGGGCACGATGACCCGGACAGGCCCCTGGGGGTAGCCCGTGGTCTGGGAAAAGGCGGTGGCCGGCAGGAAGGCTGCACCGCCTGTGGCGGATGCAATTTTTAATAGTTCTCTGCGATGAAAGTTCATCGTTGTCTCCTCTTGATAAGGAATGAAGCTAGATAGTCGGGCGCATTGTCGGCGTGCATGAAATGCATGCCCGTGCGCGCCGTCAGGGCGCCAGAACCAGGCGTTCCATGGAACCTGCCAGGACTTTCAGATAGGCGGGGACGGCATGCTCCAGGGGCACGACGCAGGCGTCGCTCACGTCGAACGCAGCGAGCGAGCGGTCCTCGAAGCCAGGCAGCAGCTCCCTGAAAATGTCGGCGCACTGCCTGGCGTCGAGCTTCAGACTGTCGACACCCAGCATCTGCAGATCGCGGCGATAGAACGCCATGATGTCGAATGGCACGTTACGGTCCGGTGTGGAAATAAGGACTTGCGTGCCACCGACCTTCAGGCATTCCAGCGCCGCGGCAAAGTACGGCGACCCGACCGTGTTGTAGGCGATATCCACGCCTTTGCCGTCCGTCAACGACATGACCTGCTGCGCGATATCCGTGTGACTGCCATTGATGACTTCAACGCTCCCACTCGCATGGCCCGCATAAGCCACGGCATTGCGCTCCACTCCGATGACACGGGCACCGACACGCGTGGCGAGCTGGACAGCCGCCTGGCCGACTTTGCCATTGGAGCCAAAGACCAGGATGGTCTGGCCTTGACCCGTCATGCGGGCACGCCGCAGTCCTTCGTAGGCGGTAACGAAAGGCACGCCTACCGTCGCGGCGCAGGGCAGTGAAATATGTGCGGGCTTGCGCACCAGCGCTTCGACAGGCAGAACAAGATACCGGCCATGGGTGCCGTCACGGGTGATTCCCAGGTCGCCGCCTGTGCCCCAGACCATCTCTCCCAGCCATTCGGATGGCCCCGCGACAACGCGCCCCGCATAGTCGCGCCCTGGGGTTCGCGGCCAGACGGCATAGGGCATCATTCCCATGGCGGCCTTGACATCGCTGGGATTGATCGCCGCCGCAAGGACCTCGACGATGGCGGAGCCGTCAGGTGGATGGGGCTGCATGACATCGATGATGCTGGGCTGCAAGGCGTCCGGGCTGGCGGCCTTCGTGATCAGGCGCAGCGCACGTGGTGGAGTGCTCATGGTTTTTTCTCTGTGGGGAATGAAAGGGTGAATGGCGGGTTGCCGGATCAGGCCAGCGGCGGGGTCGGGATGCGCATGACACCCGGTTCGAGGCACAGCTCCACATCGAGATGAAAGTGCCCCTTGCTGTCGGGTTCGAAATTGCGCAGCAGCGAGCCGACGGCACCGAATGCGGCATCGCTGTAGGCGTAGGGATCGTGGGCGTCGAAGATCTGCGTCGTCAGCACCTTGTGGCCTTGCGCGATGGCGATGAAATGCAGATGCGCAGGGCGCATGTGATCGCGGCCTTGCAGCGCAAGAAGTTCGCCGCACGGCCCGTCAATGGGAACGCCATAGCCGGAGGGCCGTACGCTTTCGAACCAGAAACGGCCGTCCACATCGGTTTCGAAAGCGGCACGCAGGTTCATCTCTTCCTGCTCGTGGTCCTGGTTCTCGTACAGTCCCCCGGGGGCGGGCGCCGGCAATGGGCGTTCCATCGATGGAGACCACCTTGCCGCGGACAAACAGCGGGGAGCCGACGGTGTCCTCGGATGCGATATATGCGCCATTGGCGCGCTGCGGCTGATTGGCACGCCAGAACGGACCGATGAGTGCCGGCTCCGTACCGCCCGCGGCCAGCACAGCTTTCGCATCCATCAGGAGCACGAGAGTCGCCAGGCCGAGAATGTCGGCCAACAAGATTCCTTCGTGCTTTTTGGGGCCTGTGGCCTGGCCCACGGCGACCATGAAGTCCAGCCCCTTGTGCAGCTCTTCATAGGTGAGTCTAGTTTCGGTGGCAAATGCATGGATGTGGCGGATCAAGCCATCCAGGAGCTCGCGAGTGCGTTGATCCTTGGTGCCCTCGTTCGCCTTCAATACCGCCTTCAGAAGCGCCTGCGGATTTGCAGGAATGGCGCCTTGGCTGGTGGCATGCCGCGGTTTCTCAATGGCTGCGATGGTCATGTCTGTTCCTCGTAAATTGGATGTATCAGGAAGCGGGCGTCTTTAATCCGCGCGAATGTTTGCCTGGGCGGCAACGGCGGTCCATCGGGGGACTTCTTCTGCGACGCGGGCGGCAAGAAAGGCCGGTGTGCTTGCGATAACGTCGAAGCCGAGCGCGTGAAGCCGCGCCTGGATTGCCGGCACGCCCAGGATTCGGGTCACTTCGGCGTTGAGCCGACTCACCACCGCCGCAGGCGTGCCGGCAGGCGCAAAAAGTGCCTGCATCGTCTCGGAGCGATAGCCCGGGAAGCCGCTTTCGGCCACCGTCGGTACCTGGGCGAGCTCCGCCCAGCGCCTGGTGCTGCCAACGGCCAAGGCGCGCAGGGTTTTCGCTGCCAGGTAAGGACTGGCGGCCGGCAAGGCGACCAGGGCGCAATCCACCTGGCCCGCCAGGGCCGCCTGAACGGCGGGCGCCGCGCCGGAATAAGGAACATGCATCATCCGGACATCGGCCCGCTGCCACAGGAGTTCCCCTCCCAGATGAACGCTGTTGCCATTGCCGGGGGTCGCGTAATCGAGCCCGCCGGTTTGGGTCCTGGCGACGGCCAGCAAATCAGCCAAGCTGGTGATGGCGCTCTTTGCGGGCACGACGATGACGTCGGGCGAAGTCACGAGCAAAGAGATCGGGGCAAACTGCTCAATGGGCTCGTACGGCCGCTTGTCCGGGTGGAGCGCGGGATTGGTCACGAACGATGACGATGCCAGCAGCAAGGTCAAACCATCCGATGCGGCACGCGCCACCGAAGCTATGCCGATGTTGCCGCCCGCTCCAGCACGGTTTTCAATGATGACGGGTTGTCCGAGCGCTTCGGCGAGTCGCGTTGCGAGCAGACGAGCCACGATGTCCGAGGTTCCGCCAGCGGCGAACGGCACCACCATGCGGACCGTCGCCTTCGGTGACCAGACATCGAGTGCTTGCGCAGCAGTCTGTGCTTTTGCGCCAAAGGCAAGGCCGCTGCCGGCCAGCGCCAGGCCAGCACTGAGCGCCAGGCGCCGGCTGACACGCAGCGGTTCATGCCCGGTCGGTATTGTTTTGATCATGCTTGTCTCCTTGCTGCCTGCAGCAGGCACGGCAAGAATGCGCGTGCCCGCCACCACTTTTATTTCGCTTCGCTGGTTTGAGCGATGTAGCCGTCCGTGCCGTAGACCAGACCCGTCGTTTCTGCGGCCTTGACCACATCCGGGTGCCACGCGATGCGGCCGCACTCCTCATCTGTGCCGCCCACCACGGAATAGACGACCAGCGCGTGCGCATTGGGATTGCGAAAGCCACGCATCACGCCGATAGGGCACGAGATCACATCCCATTGATTCAGCATCACGGAGTACTGTCCCGTCTCACCCCAGATGACTTCCATCTGGCCGTTGAGTGGACAGAAGACCTCCTCGGTCTTGTGCGCATGGAGGCTGGCGCCTTGCCCGACGGGAATCTCGATGAAGGTCACGCCGAAGCGGTGGTTGCCAGGAATCGCCGGCTCTACCCCCTTGTTTTCGAGTACGCCGCGATTCATGATCTTGTAGATATTCTTCTTCATGCCGGGCAGGCGGCTTTCGATGAAAGTCTCCCGGTAGGGCTCCACCTTGCCCCAGCGAGCGATGCGTGTGGCTTCCATTTCTGCGGGTTTCGGATCCATGTTGATTCCTTTATGCGATGAGTTATTGGCGTACAAAGCGCTGTGATTGCTCTCTGTTAGTGCAAATATAGGCAGAGGCTTCCAAGATATCCACTAGCATTTTTTGAAGCATTCGATAACATTTCGGCATTGAATGACCGATTGCCGGTCCACGCTTGGAACAACAGGGATTGCAGATGGATTTGAGGCAGCTTCGCTACTTTCTGGTGGTGGCCAACCAGCAGCACTTCGGCCGCGCAGCCAGTGTTCTTCACGTGGCGCAGCCCGCATTGACACGCCAGGTGCAACTGCTGGAAGAAGAGCTCGGGGTGCAGTTGTTCGTGCGGCATGCACGCGGCGCCACGCCTACGCAAGAAGCACTCTTCTTCCAGGAGCGCGTGTCCTTTCTCTTGCGCTATGCCGAACAGATGAAGCAGGACATGATTGCGCTGCAGCGCAATCCGCGCGGCCCCGTTACCGTGGGCCTGTCACCTGGATTGGCGCTCCTGCTTGCCGTCCCCCTCACCCGGGCCGTACACCGTCGTCTACCCGATGTGCGCCTGCGCATCGTGGAGGGGTTCGCCCCCGTGCTGCACACGATGGTCCTGCAGGGCGGCGTCGACCTTGCCGTGCTCAACGGGCCGGTTCAGGTATCCAACCTTGTGACGTTTCCTCTGCTCACCGAAGACCTGTGCCTCATCGCGCGCGCGGACGACAAGCGCGTGCGGGGGCCGGGCGTCCAGCTCGAGCAGTTGGCGGGGCTGCCCTTGGTGATGACCGGCCTGGCCAAGTCCGGTGTCCGCCTGGAACTGGAGGCGGCCGCAGGGCGTGCCGGCATCGATCTCAACCCCGTCGTCGAGGTAGAGACCATTGAAGTCGCCAAACGACTGGTCTGTGAAGGCATTGGAGCCACGGTGCACTTTGCGGCCACGGTGAAAGAGGATGTGGAGGCTGGCCGGCTGGTGGCACACCCCATTGCAGGATTGCATCTGCGCCGCATCCTGGCGCGCGCCGCAGACCGACCGCCATCCCGCGCCACCGAGGAGCTCATCGGCATCATTCGCACCGTCGTCGAAGACGCCGTCGATGCCGGGCAGTGGCCTAACGCCACCCTCAATTAGGCGCCACGACCGCCGGCCGTCCGCCTTCCCCGCAGTGACCAGGGACCCGGGCACAAATCCCTGCGGCCATGGGCAGCACATGCAGATCCGGCCATGAATACTGCAAAGGGAATGGCTGGTTACAGAGGGCCGGGCGGCGCGGCCTGATCGAGCCCCTCAAGATGAAGACCCAGCGCGCTCAGTGGGAGCCAGCTTCGTCCATGGCCGTGGCGGGCTCCCACCGCAACAGCCGCCGCGCTGTCTTTCCCAGCACCCAGTCCTTGTCGCCCTGCGAAAGTGCCGGGTTGTCCTGGACGAAGGAAAGCAAGCGCCCCCACGGCGCATTCGACTCCTCGTGCGTGACGTCGCCGGCCCAGAGCACGCGATCCGCGCCGAACGCGTCGATCGCCTGCAGGAAAGCCCGTTGGACGCCCTGTGCCGGGTCGTCGCAGCGGCCGAAGGAACGCTGCGCATGGCTCCATTTGAACCAGACATTGCGGTGCTGGGCGAGCGCCCGAACATCGCTCCACTGCGCCTCGGATTTGACCCAGCCGCAATGGTCGATCACGAACTGCAGATCCGGAAAGCGGACAACCGCATCACGCAGCAGGACGCCCATGTCGCCCCCCAGCACGCTGATCGGCAGCGCGGCCGACTGCACCAAGCCGAACAATTCGTCATAGCCTCCCGCCATCAGCGCCTCGCGCTCCTGCGGCTCCCAGACCACGATCCGCACGGAACGGCAGCCTGGCGAGTCGGCCAGCACTTTCAGCAACGCCCCCAGTTGGGGGTCATGCCGGCGAATGCGCTGGAGGTAGGAGAATCGGTCGGGGTAGCGCAATGCTGCCGCCTGGGCCAGCGGACTCAGCGGCCTATAGCCGCCATCGTCGAATTCGCGGCATGGCGTGCCCTGCCCCTTTGCATTGCGGTCCCAGAGCTCATCGAGCACCACGCTGCGGATACCCAGCGCATCCATGGCGGCGATGATCTCATCGGCACCGAGTTCCAGCGAAAGGTGCAGTTGCGCGTCCACGATGTCCGCGCTGCCGCGCCCGCCCAAATCTTTGCGTGTGCTCATCATCTGCCTCCCAGGGCCTAGTGTAAACCAGCGAATTTACGGGCCTCGCGCGCTCGTCACAATGATCGCGCCGATATGGTGATCCCTGCGCCAGAACATACCAGGCAAGCCACCGGCCGCTGCAGCGGGGCCGACCGCCAGGGCGATCCCGCGGCAAAGGGCGGTGGCCAGACTGCTTACTCGCTCTTGATATTGGCCGACTGGATCAACCGGCTGAACGTGGCGCGCTGGTCGCGCAGGGTCCTGTCCAGGTCCTGTCGTGAGCCTTGCGCCGCCTCTCCGCCCATTCCCAGGAATCTCTCGGCGATGGCCGGGTCGCGCGTGATTTCGTTGATCTTTCGGTTGAGCAGGTCAAGTATCTCGGCGGGAGTACCGGCCGGCGCCATGACCGAGTTGATGCCCGGCACCACGAGGTCGGGCACGCTCTCGGAGATGGTCGGGACATCGGGAAACTCCTTGAAGCGCGTGGCCGTGGAAACCGCCAGCAGGCGCAGTCGCCCGCCCTTGGCCAGGGGCGTGATGCCGCCCAGACCGTCAATCAGCACGGGAATGCGGCCGCCCATCACATCCGTCTGCGCAGGGCCCGACGTGGGAAACGCCACGTTCATCAGGCGCGTGCCGGTCTTCTCGTTGATGTTCTCGCCAATCAGCCGCGACAAAGAGGCCGCGCCAGGCGTGGCGAAGAACATCTCCCTGGACCTGGCCTGCGTGAGCAAGTCCGGCATGTTGCGGATGCTGCTGTCCGAAGCAACGGCAATGGCCAGCGGAACATAGACCACGGGCGCAACGGATACCAGGGCTTTCTCGCCGTCGTAAGGCAGCGTCTTCGTCATCAATGGCGCGATGACGAGTGCCGAGTTGCCGGCAAACAGCAAGGTATGGCCATCGTTCCTGGCCGTGGCCACGAGCTGAGCGGCAATCGTTCCGTTGGCGCCCGGCCGCGCCTCCACCACGATGGGCTGGCCAAGTGACTGCGACAGCCGGTCTCCTATCAGCCGAGCAAACACATCCACGCTGCTGCCGGCACCGCCCGCAACCACCAGACGTACAGGCTTGGCGGGCCAGCCTTGGGCCTGCGCAGCCGGCGCTGCGGCCAGGACCAGCATGGCGAGCATCGGCATGGCGCGCTTCCGCCACCAGGTCCGACCCCGCGCCACCGTATGTTGAATGTTCATTTTTGTCTCCTGAGGAATGGAGTCATGACTTTAAAAACTAACCACACCAGCCGCCAGCGAGAAGAAGACATGCAGGCCATGTCGATTCGGTATGGACAGGCCGGCTCCCGATTGACGGGGTGCGTGATGGCGACATGCATGTCTGCATTTCGACTCTGCGCGCGTGACGCCACCGACCCACAGCACGCGGCCGGGCCCGGCTTGTCATGACATTCATGCATGGTGGCGATGCCGCTGCGCTCCTAGCGAGATCAGCGCTGGAATCCTAAAGTGCATTCGACTCCTTCATACACCTGAGCGACAACCCGGACTCCCGCATGGACTGCGGGTGCCGGACCCTGAAACGGCGGACTCCATGACCTTCCAGATTCCATTCGAGGAAAGAATCCTCGGCAATATTCTCATCGACAGCGCCAGGAAGTTCGGCCCCAAACCGTTCCTGACCATAAACGGCCGCTGCTATTCATTCACAGAAGCACACGACATCAGCCAGTCCGTGGCGCGGGGCCTCAAGCGGCTCGGCGTGGGCGCGGGCGAACCCGTGATGCTGATGCTCGACAATTCCGCCGAGTTCATCTTCGCGTGGTTCGGCATCGCGCTGCTCAACGCCACCTGCGTGCCGGTGAACACCGCGTACACGGGAGATCTTCTTGCCTACGTCGCCGGCGATGTGCAGGCGCGCGTCGCGATCACCAGCGACAACCTCGCTCCCGCATTCGCCGCCCTGCCGGCCGCGCGCCGCGGCGCGCTGGCCACCCTGGTGATCAGCGGCCATTGCGAGGCCATCGAGGGGCTTGACACCATGGCCTGGGAGGCTCTCAAGGTGGTCGAAGGCGAGCCCGTCAGCACGCCCGCAAAGCCCGGCGACAGGGCATTCATCTGCTACACGTCCGGCACCACCGGTCCATCCAAAGGCGTGGTCATGCCGCACTCGCTTGTGCTGCAGACCACGGAAAACTTCATCAACGTCGCCGGCATGCGCCCCGACGACACGGTGTTCTCGCCCCTGCCCCTTTTCCATGGAATGTCGCGCTCCATGGCGACGCTGCCGGCGCTGGTGCTCGGCGCGCAGGTGCACCTGGCTGCGCGCTTCAGCGCGACGAGCTTCTGGCAGCAGGTGCGCGAAGCCGGCGCCACCATCAGCATGACCATCTTCACGATACCGCCGGTGCTCAAGAGCAAGCCGCCGAGCGCCGACGACCGCGCGCACAAGGTACGCGTGATGTTCAATGCGCACCACGACCCGGAGTTCGAGGAACGCTTCGGCGTGCGCCTCGTCGAGGCGCACGCCATGACCGAAACCGGCATGACGATCTTCACGCCGTTCCCCGAGCGCAAGCTGGGCGCCTCGGGCCGGGCGGGCCCGGACTGGGACACGGCGCTGGTCGACGAAAACGACGACCCCGTGGCACCCGGCGAGATCGGCGAACTGGTGCTGCGACCGCGCAAGCGCGGCATCCTGATGGACAGCTACCTCAACAAGCCCGAGACAACCCTTGGCGCCTTGCGCAATCTCTGGTTTCACACCGGCGACCTGATGCGTGCGGATGAGGACGGCTATTACTTCTTCGCCGGCCGCAAGAAGGAACGCATACGCCGGCGCGGCGAGAACATCTCGGCCTACGAGGTGGAGGCCGTCGCTGCGGAGCATCCGGACGTGGTGGAGTGCGCGGTGGTCGGCGTGCCCGCCGGCGACAACGAAGACGATGTCTACCTCTGCGGCGTACTGCGCAGCAAAGAGGCCATCAGCCCCCAGGCGCTGCACGCCTGGCTGCAGGAACGGCTGCCGAAGTTCATGGTGCCGCGCTATATCGAGTTCCGCGACGAACTCCCCAAGACGCCTTCGGCCAAGGTCGAGAAGCACACCTTGATGAAAACCCTCCCGGCGGCCACGGCCTGGGACAGCCTGCGCGCGCACGCGCCGGCCTGAAACGAATTTCTACAACCAGGAGACAAAAATGACAAGAATCATAGAAAAAAGGAAGTTCCCCATTGCCCTGCTGGCAAGCGCGGCCGCCCTGGGCGCAGCCAGTTCGGCCTCGGCGCAGTCGTCGGTGACCGTGTTCGGTGTCGTCGATGCCGCCGTGAGCCACTTCAGCAATACCTCGCGTGACCCCCGCGGCCCCACGCCGGCCGACCCGCTCTATCAGAACCGCGGAGAAATCAGAACCTCGACCAGCATGCTGCGCCACTCCGGCACCACCACCAGCCGTCTGGGCTTTCGGGGCACCGAAGACCTCGGCGGCGGTCTGGCCGCCAGTTTCTGGCTCGAGGCCCCGGTCACCAACGACGATGGCAACGCTGCCGGCCTGACCTTCGTGCGACGTTCGACCGTGAGCCTGTCGGGTCCCTTTGGCGAGATCCGCCTGGGCCGCGACTACACCCCGACTTTCTGGAACGACAGCACGTTCGACCCCTGGGCACAGATCGGCGCCGGAGCCGCCCTGGGCCTGGCC
This sequence comes from Pantoea sp. 18069, assembly GCF_902706035.1. Taxonomy (GTDB): domain Bacteria; phylum Pseudomonadota; class Gammaproteobacteria; order Burkholderiales; family Burkholderiaceae_C; genus Comamonas. Next base: position 11,775 of record NZ_CACSJA010000022.1, read on the forward strand.
GCGGGCAACAGCTCGCCGGGCAACGGTTTTGCCGCCAACGGCAACTATGCACGCTCCAGCAACTCGGTGGGCTATTTCCTGCCTCCCAAGCTCGGCGGCATCTATGGCCAGGCGATGTACAGCTTCCATGAAAGCGCCGTCGCCACCTCGCGCGCCGGCCGCTATGTCGGTGGTCGCCTGGGCTACGCCAACGGCCCGCTCAACATCGCAGTGGCTTATGCCGAGAGCAGCCTGCCCGAAGGCGCCTTCGTGGGGACCGTTGACCAAGCCAGGATCTTCAACCTCGGCGGCGCCTACAACTTCGGCGTGGCCACGCTCAGCGCCGCCGTGTCGCGCACCAAGTACGAACGGGACTATGGCAACACGCCCGTGGCCGGGCGCGCGCCAGAGGTCGACATGACGGGGTATCTGCTTGCCGTGACGGCGCCTGTGGGCAGCCACTTGATCCGCGCCGCCTACTCGCGCGTGGACTACGACCGGCATGGCGCGGCGGGCAAGCCCCGGACCAGCAAGCTGGCGGTGGGCTATGTCCACAACCTGTCCAAGCGAACCGCGCTGTACGCCACCGCGGCCCGCGTGAACAACCGCAATGGCGCCTCGCTGGTGGTCAATGGCGCCCCGGCCATCGCCAACAACGCGACCTATACGGCACGCTCGTCCACCGGCTACGACTTCGGCCTGCGGCATTCGTTCTGACCCGGGCGCGCAACGCCCCTACTAGGAAAAAGCAAATGATTCTCACGATCCATGAAGCACGTCAACTGGTACGCGCCAGCATGCTGGCCTTCGAACACAGTCCGCAGGAAGCCGACATCATTGCCGATCACCTGATCGACTGCGAACTGCGCGGGCTGTCGTTCGGCGGCTTGCCGCGCGCGCTGTCGGTGATCGACCGCCTGCGCGACAGCGCCACGCCACGCCGCCCGATCACGCTCCTGAAGGACTCGCCGGTGTCGGCTTCGCTGGATGGCGGCGATCAGGTCGGCTATCTCGTGGGGCGCCGCGCCACCGAGATCGCGATCGAGAAGGCACGCCAGACCGGCCTGGCCGTCGTGGGCGCGTCCAAGACCTGGTACACGGGCATGTTCTCCTATTACCTGGAGATGGTCACCGCGGCCGGCTTTGCCGGAATGATTGCCGGCAGCGGCGGCCAGAAGGTTGCACCCCACGGCGGCACCGAAGGGCGCTTCAGCACCAATCCGATTGCCTTTGGCTTTCCGTCGGATGGCACGCCCGTGATCTGGGACATCGGCACCGCCGGCGTGATGCTCGGCGAGGTCGTTCTGAAGAAACGCCTGGGCGAATCGCTGGCGGAAGGCCTGGCCTTCGACGCCCACGGCCAGCCGACCCGCGACCCCGAAGCCGCGCTCAACGGCGCGTTCACGGTCTGGGGTGGCCACAAGGGCTCGGGACTGGCGATGGTGGTTCAGCTGCTGGGCATGCTGGCCGGGCAGGCGACGGCGCCGCAGTCGCTGCGCGACTGCGGCTTCTTCATCCTGGTGGTCGACCCGGGCCTGCTAGGTGACGCCGCGGACTTCCAGGCACGGGTGGCGGCCTATGCAGACAGTCTTAGGGCGACACGACCGGTGGACCCCACGAAGCCGGTACGTGTGCCCTTCGAGCGATCGGTGGTCGAGCGTGAGCGCCGGCGCGCGGCCAACGCTATCGACGTCCCGGATTTGGTTTACGAAGCACTGCGTGAGGCGGCTGAGTCGTCCACGACTCAATAAGGTTCATCATGAAAATAGGCATCATCGGCGCAGGTTTCATCGGCCGCGCACTCGCAACACTGGCTGTGGCCAACGGCCATGAAGTGATGATCAGCAATTCGCGTGCGCCCAGGACACTGGGCAGCACCGCGGTGGCGATAGGCTGCCAGGTCGGCACCGCGACGCAGGCGGCCACGTTTGGCGATCTGGTGATCGTCGCCATTCCGCTTGCCGCCTACACCGAGATCCCGGCCGAACCCCTGGTGGGCAAGATCGTTCTTGACGCCAACAACTATTACCCGGCGCGGGATGGCCGTATCGAGGCGCTGGACTCCCACGCCACGACCACCAGTGAAATGCTGGCCGCGCATCTCCCGGGCGCAAAGCTCGTCAAAGCCTTCAACGCCATCCTGCAGGACGATCTGGCCACCGACGCACGCCCGGCAGGAACGCCCCAGCGCCGGGCGCTGCCGATCGCGGGCGACGACGCCGAAGCCAAGCGCATTGCCACCGAACTGATAGACGCATTCGGCTTCGATGTGGTCGACGCTGGCCCTCTCGCCGAAGGCTGGCGCTTCGAACGCGCCATGCCGGGCTATTGCATTGCTTTGCCGAAGGAAGACATGAAAGCCGCGCTGGCCGCAGCCGAGCGCGGCGTGGAAGTGCCCCACGGGTCCTGGCGCCGCTAATCGCGCCTCACTTCAGTGCAGCCATACACAAAATTTATAGGAGACAAAATGACCCTCCATCATTCCACCCGGCGCACCGTGTTGCTGGCATTGGCCATGGTCGCTGCGGGCGCTCAGACCGCACCCGCATATGCGCAGGCCTATCCCGGCAAGGCAGTGAAGGTGATCGTGCCCTACAGTCCCGGCTCCAACCCCGACGTTGCCGCACGCATCGTTGCACAGGCATTGCAGGACAACCTGGGCCAGCCCTTCGTCATCGACACCAAGATAGGTGCGGGCGGCGGCATCGGCCTGAGCGCTGGGGCCAAAGCACCGCCCGATGGATACACCGTGGTCATTGGCCACGTCGGCGGACTGGCCATCAACCCCAACGTCTATACCTCGCTGCCGTACAACGCGAACACGGACTTCGTACCTGTCGTCCAGTTGTACAACTCACCTCTGGTACTGCTGGTCGCGCACGACTCCCCCTACAAGAACGTCGCTGACCTGATCGCGGACGCGAAGGCCAGGCCCGGTCAGCTGACTTTTGCTTCGGGCGGCAACGGCAACGGCGCGCATCTGACCGGTGAGTCGCTGGCCAAGCTCAGTGGTGTCTCCATGCGCCACATTCCGTACAAGGGCATGGGCCCGGGGATCACGGACGTCATCGGCGGGCTGGTGACCTTCACGTTCGGCAATTTCTCGCTGGGAATGCCCCTGGTCAAGGGCGGAAAAATGCGCGCCCTGGCGCTCAGCGGCGCAGTGCGCGATCCGCATTTCCCGGACATTCCTACGGTTGGGGAAACCGTCAAGGGTTTCGAGTTCCAGGACTGGACCGGCGTGCTCGTGCCCAGGGGAACACCGCCCGAAGTAACCACCAGGCTGCAAACCGAGATCGCCAAGGTGCTCGCCAGGCCCCAGGTGATCGAGCAGCTTCAGGCCCAGGGCCTGAACCCTGTGAGAAACGGCACCTCTGCGCAATTTGCCCAGTTCATCCAAAGCGAGCAGCAGAAATGGGGTGCGGTGGCAAAGAGCATCAACCTCAAGATCGACTAGGCCACCAGGAATTCCCATGAGCTACCTCCCCGAGGGCTTGCCCTCACCCCACCCCACCCTTGACGACGCCCCGTTCTGGCAGGCCTGCCAGCAGCAGCAGCTGGTGATCCGGCATTGCGAGAGCTGCCACCAGTTCTTCCACCCCCCGCTGCCCGTCTGCCAGAAATGCGGTTCGTCCAATCTCAGCTGGAAGCCGGTCTCGGGCCACGGCACGGTGTACACCTACACGATAGGCCACTACGCCGTGCACCCGTCGCTCAAGGGGCAGGCGCCGTACAACGTTTCTGTCGTGCTCCTCGACGATGCCGACGACGTGCGCCTCGTGTCCAACGTGGTCGACGCCGAGCCGCCGCTGCTGGCGATAGGCCTGCCGGTCACCGTCTGCTTTGAACCCGCCAGCGATGGCTCGCTGCTGCCGCGCTTTCGCCGCCGCGCAGCGGATACCTCATCCCCCCAGGAGGGCGTATGACTTTTCCCATGCCCCATTGGCCGCGCCATCTCCAGCCCGTGATCGTCGGCGTCGGCGAAAGCGAATACCGCAAGCGCGGAGGACACAGCGACACGCCCGAACTCACGCTGTGCCTGGACGCGATTCACAACGCCGCGAATGACGCCGGCCTGGACGCCCGTGAACTCGATGGCTTCAGTTCATTTGGCTTCGAGAAGAACGAACCGGCGGTGGTGCAGACGGCGCTCGCGGCCCCCGCTCAGCGCTTTTCCTCCATCGTCTGGGGCGCTGGCGGCGGCGGCTGCTCCGGCTCGGTGATGCTGGCAGCCATGGCGGTCGCGACCGGCCAGTCGCGCTTTGCCGTCGCCTACCGCTCGATCTGCCAGGGCGATGGCCAGCAGCGCTACGGCCAGTTCCGCGACCGCCCGCTGTGGGGCTCCTATGTAGGCCCCTATGCGCTGATGTCGCCCGGAATGATGACTGCGCTGACCTATCGCCGCTTCATGCACGAGCGCGGCACGGGCCCCGGGCACCTGGCGGAGATCGCCACCAACTCGCGTGCCAATGCCCAGTCCAATCCACGCGCCGTGATGCGCGGCAAGCCGCTGTCGAAGGACGAATACTTCGCTTCGCGCATGATTGCCGACCCCTTCCGGCTGTACGACTGCTGTCTGGAGACCGACGGTGCCTGCGCCGTGATCGTGACCACGCGCGAGCTGGCCGACAAGATGAACTGCGCGGCAGTGCCCATCCTGGGCGCGGCGCAGGCCAGCGGTGAACGTTGGTCGCTTGGCCCCATGGGCTCGCACAACATGCCGCTTGCGGACTATCCAACCATCAATTCACGCGAGGTGGCCAAGGCGGTTTACGCCCAGGCGGGCCTGACGCCGGCCGACATCGACGTGGCCCAGCTCTACGACGCCTTCAGCGGCCTGATTCCCATGGCCCTCGAAGACTACGGCCTGTGCGAGGAAGGCAGCGCCGCGGACATGATCGATTCAGGCGCGCTGCGCCAGGGCGGCCGGCTGCCCGTCAACACGGCCGGTGGCATGCACTCCGAGGCCTACCTGCATGGCCTCAACCTGGTCATCGAGGCCGTGCGCCAGGCGCGCGGCGACGCCGTCCTGCAGGTACCCAAGGTGCGCCACAGTCTGGTCACCAGCGGCGGCGGTGGCGGGCACAAGAGTGCATTGATTCTGGGGGCAGCATGAACGAACTACTGATCCAGATCCGCGCGCTTCTGGAGACCGGCATGCACGGCGTGGCCGCGCTGTGTGCGGTCGACGGCACGCTGGATGCCAAGCGCCTCGACCTGTACCAGCCGCTGTGCTACGAACTGGCGCTGGCGGCGGCGGAATTGCTGGCAGCGGAGAACGCAGTCGCCAAGACCGCAGCGCTCGAAGGGCTCGAGCCCGCCCTGGCCCGCCTGTTCGCAGCCGATGCGATCACGGCCGTGCTGGCCCGTCTCGAGACCGTGTTCAGCGATGCAGAACTCGATCCTGGCCCCCTCCATGCCGTGACCACGGGCCCGGAGCTCGCACGCTGGCGCAGGCAGGCCGCAAGCCATGCGGTAGTGGCGCAGATCGGCCGTGAAGTCGCGGGCTGCGACGCCGACATTGGCGCCGTGGCGCTCGACGAAGACGCGGCGATGGCCCAAAGCGCCTTCCAGCGCTTTGCGGCCGACACCGTGGCACCCATGGCGGAGAAAATCCATCGCCACGACCTCACCGTGCCCGAGCCGCTGCTGCAGTCCATGCGCGAGATGGGCGTGTTCGGGCTGTCGATTCCCGAGTCCTTTGGCGGCACCGCGCCCGACGGCAAGGAGAACGCGCTGGTCATGATCGCCGTGACCGAAGCGCTGTCCGAGGCGTCCCTGGCCGCGGCAGGCAGCCTGATCACGCGGCCCGAGATTCTCGCCCGCGCGCTGCTGGCCGGCGGCACGGCCGCGCAGAAGTCGCACTGGCTGCCGAAAATCGCCGCAGGCGAGCCGCTGTGCGCCATCGCCATCACCGAGCCCGACTTCGGCTCGGACGTGGCCTCGCTGTCGCTCAAGGCCACGCGCACCGAAGGCGGCTGGCTGCTCAACGGCGCCAAGACCTGGTGCACCTTCGCGGGCAAAGCCGGCCTGCTGATGGTGGTGGCACGCACCGATCCCGACCGCACGCTGGGCCACCGCGGGCTGAGCCTGATGCTGGTCGAGAAACCCTCCTTCGACGGCCACGAGTTCACCCACGTGCAGCCGGGCGGCGGACGACTTTCGGGCAAGGCCATTGCGACCATTGGCTACCGCGGCATGCACTCGTTCGATCTGTCGTTCGAGGAGGTGTTCGTCGCCGACGACCATCTGATCGGCGAGGCAGGCGGCATTGGCAAGGGCTTTTACTTCACCATGGCCGGCATGGTCGGCGGCCGCATGCAGACCTCGGCACGCGCCTGCGGCGTGATGCGTGCGGCGCTGCGCGCCGCCGTCAGCTACGCGGGCGACCGCAAAGTGTTTGGCGCGCCGTTGGGCGACTACACGCTGACCCAGGTCAAGCTGGCCCGCATGGCTGCCCGCCTGGCTGCCTGCCGCCGCCTCACCTATGCGGTGGGCGACATGCTCGAGGCCGGCCAGGGCCGCATGGAGGCAAGCCTCGTCAAGCTGTTCGCGTGCCGGTCGGCCGAGGCCGTCACGCGCGAAGCGCTGCAAATCCATGGCGGCATGGGCTACGCCGAGGAAACCGCCGTGAGCCGCTACTTCGTGGATGCCCGCGTGCTGTCCATCTTCGAGGGGGCCGAGGAAACACTGGCCCTCAAGGTTGTCGCCCGCAGCCTGCTGGAACAGGCGTTGGAGGCTGCAAATGCTTGATGCCCCGCTTCACGTGCTCAAGGGCCTGCGCATCGTCGAGGCCTCGGCCTTCGTGGCCGCACCGCTGTGCGGCATGACGCTTGCCCAGTTCGGTGCCGACGTGATCCGCATCGACCCGCCCGGTGGCGGCCTCGACTACCGGCGCTGGCCGGTGACCGCGAACGACACCAGCCTCTTCTGGGTCGGGCTCAACAAGTCCAAGCGCTCGGTGGTCATCGATTTCACCCAGCCCGAAGGCCGCGAGCTCGCCATGGCGCTGATCTGCGCGCCTGGCGAGGACGCGGGCATGCTGCTGACCAATTTCCCGCCGCGCGGATTCCTGTCGTATGAAGACCTCAGCGCACGCCGCCCTGACCTGATCCAGCTCACGCTGTCGGGGGACAGGCATGGCGGGTCGGCAGTGGACTACACCGTCAATCCGCGGCTGGGCCTGCCTGCGCTCACCGGCCCCGAGGACACGCAGCAGCCGATCAACCATGTGCTGCCCGCCTGGGATATAGGCACGGGCTACATGGCCGCCATGGGCATCCTGGCAGCCGAACGGCACCGGCGCACGACAGGTCAGGGCCAGCATGTGAAACTGGCGCTCGAGGACGTGGCGCTGTCTATCGTCGGGCACCTGGGCTTCATCGCCGAGGCCGAGCAAGGCGTGGCGCGCGCGCGGGCCGGCAACGAGCTCTATGGTGCCTTCGGTCGCGACTTCATCTGCGCCGATGGCGAACGCGTGATGATCGTGGGCCTCACCGGCAAGCAATGGCGCTCGCTGTGCCAGGCCACGTCGATTGAATCGGCCGTAAGCGCATTGGCTGCGCGCCTGGGACTGGACCTGGACCAGGAAGGCAACCGCTTTCGGGCGCGCGCCGAGATCGCCGCGCTGGTCGCGCCCTGGGTGGCGGCGCGGCCCCTGGCGCAGGTAGCGCAAACCTTCAATCAACGCGGTGTGTGCTGGAGCGTCTATCAGACGGTGCAGCAGTTGGTGCAGTCCGACCCGGCCTGCTCTCCGGACAACCCTATGTTCGCGCATGTCGACCAGCCCGGCGTAGGCCGCAGCCTGGCGGCGGGCCTGCCGCTGGATTTCTCGGGCATAGAACGCGCCGCGCCGCGCCCCGCGCCGGCACTCGGCGGCCACACGGCCGAGGTGCTGTCGGAAGTGCTGGGCATAGACAGCGCCGCGTTCGGTCGCCTGCTCGCGCGTGGCATCGTGCGCCAGGGCGACGCATGAGTGCAGCCATGACCGACGTGGCGGCCATCGATTTCGCGCGCTGGCTGCGCCCGGGCGACACCGTGCTCTGGGGCCAGGCCAATGCCGAGCCGCGCACATTGACGCGCGCCCTGGTCGCGCAACGCCATGCATTGGCGCGCCTGCGTCTGGTGCTTGGCATCGACTTGTCGCGCACGCTGCAGCCCGAGCACGCCGATGCCTTCGACTTTGCGAGCTATTGCGGCGCCGGCGGCAACCGGGCGCTGGCCGGTGCGGGAGTGCTCGACATCCTGCCCTGCTCCTACTCCCAGCTTCCTGCACTTCTGCGCCAAGGCTCGCTCAAGGTGGACGTGGTGCTGCTGCAAGTGTCCATGCCCGACGCCCAAGGCCGCTACAGCCTGGGCCTGGCCAACGACCTGCTGATTGCCGCACTGGACAGCGCACGGGTCGTCATCGCCGAATGCCATCCCGATGTGCCCTGGACGCACGGCGCGCGCACCTTGGCGGCCGATGATTTCGACCTGCTGGTCCATGCGGCCGAGCCGCCCCTCGAAAACCTGCCTGCCCCATCCTGCGCCATAAGCGCTGCCATCGCGCGCAATGTGGCGCAATGGATCGACGATGGCGCCACGCTGCAGCTGGGCCTGGGCGCCATCCCCGACGCAGTGCTTGCGCTGCTGGGCGACCGGCGCGACCTGGGCCTGCACTCGGGCGTGATCGGCGACGGTGTGGTCGACCTGTTCGAACGCGGCGTGCTCACCAATGCCCGCAAGTCCATCGATGCCGGCACAGGCATTGCGGGCGTGCTGATGGGCAGCCAGCGCCTGTACCGTTTCGCCCACCGCAACCCGGCCCTGCAGCTGCGCGGCAGCGACTACACGCACGCAGCCGACGTGCTGCGCCGCATCGACCGCTTCGTCGCCATCAACTCCGCGATCGAAGTCGACCTGAGCGGGCAGGTCAATGCCGAGGTGGCGGGCGGCAACTACGTGGGCGCCGTCGGTGGCGCGCCTGACTTCATCCGCGCGGCCCAGGCCAGCCAGGGCGGTGCGTCCATCATCGCCCTGCCCGCGACCGCGGGCGCGCGCAGCCGTATCGTGGTCAGGCTGTCGGGCCCGGTGAGCACGCCGCGCTGCGATGCCGGTATCTTTGTCACCGAGCACGGTATTGCGGATCTGCGCGGACTGGGACTCGAGCAGCGCCGCCAGCGGCTGCTCGACATCGCCGCGCCCGAGCACCGCGCCGCGCTCGAAGCACAGGCCTGAAGCGCCAGTCAGCCCGCCACCGTCGCCGACCTGCCTGGCCACAGCCCGCGCTGCACGACGCTCATGATCTCGGCGTAGACAAAGTCATGCATGAGCTGCACGTTGCGCAAGCGCAATTGCTCGCGCGTGCTGACCAGGCTCAAGCCCAGCGACATGCCCTTTTCAGCCAGCGGCACGGCCATCAAGCGGCCGGCGGCGACGTCGTCGACCACGCTGCCAAGCGACAGGACGGTGTAGCCCGTGCCTTGCAGCGCCATCGCCCGCAGCAGATTGACGGTGGTGGCTTCGTAGACCGGGCGCAGCGACAGGCCGATCTCGGCAAATGCATCCTCCAGCAAGACCCGGATGCTTTGCTGACCGCTGGGCAGGACCAGGGGCAGGTTTGCCAGGTCGCTCAAGGTTGCGCTCTTGAGACTCCTGAGCTGCTCGTTGGGCACGCCAACCAGGTACAGCTTTTCCATGAACAGCGGTGTACAGACCAGTTCGCTGTCCGGATCCGGGTCGTAGCAGACAGCCAGCGAAAGCTCGCGCGTGAGCAGCCGCGCGCACAGCACGCGGCTGTCGGCATCCACCATGTTGACGTGCAACTTCGGCCAGCGCGAGGCGACCACCGGCAGCAGGTGCGGCACCATCACCAGGCCCGCCAGATGGGTGACGCCAATCGATATCGTTCCCGAGATCACCTGCGCGGAATGCGCGATCTCTTCACGCAGCTGCGCGAGCTGCAGCAACACGCCCGGCGCCTTGGAGGCCAGAATTTCACCCGCTTGTGTCAGCTCGCAGCCACGGTTGGAGCGCAGGAACAGGCGCACACCCAGTTGCTCCTCCAGGCGACTCACCTTGCGCGTGATCACCGGCTGGGAGGTGTTGAGCCGGTCGGCGGCGCGCGAAAAATTGCGCATCTGCGCGACCCAGCAAAATACGGTCAGCAGGTCGGTGTCGAGCACCTCGGCGTTGGCCGGCAGTGAAAAATCAGTCATGCACTCTCGCTCAATGGTCTGGTGTCTCGTATGTCTCCTGCGCGATGGTAGCCGTGCCCGGCCCCCTATGCAGTGCATGGACACCGGCTGCCAGACAAAAGCATCACTTTTGATCCATCCCCTCGACGGGCCACAGATGCGGCTTGCCCGAGCGTGGGAATCGACAGGTGCCGCGATGCAGCCGCAAGGCATCCGGTCGCGCCGGCCAAATCAGCAGCGCCTGCAGTTCGGCGCCGATTGCGAGCAGTCTAGGAAAAGCGCATGCAGGGCCGCAATGGCCACCACGACATGGGGCGGTGGCGGCTCGGACATATCAAGGGTTAACAAGCATTGCCTGCGCGCCTGCCGCTTTGGCCGTTCACCAGGCCAGGCGAAATGTGCGCCTGGGCGCGGCAGACGCGCACCGCCTGGACTGCGCCATCGCAATCCGTATTGCTGCCTTGTTCAGCGCAGCAGTCCACACACGGCGGGGCGCTCACCGGGCACACAGCAGCGATGAATGGCCTGCTCTCAAAAGACCGGCCCTTCGATCCTTCGACGGGCTCAGGACTCAGGGAGAATGGTGGTTGAGGGCGCGGTGGAAAACGCCGTCTTGCCCAGGGCGAACGGGAAACAAAGCGCTTGTCCGGGCCAAGAACGTGTTCACGTTCTAAGCGCAATGCACGCGCTCGCCGCGCGCCAGCAGCCGTCGGGCCTGCAGCACCACGGGCAAATCCACCATGCGCCCGTCGACCTGCACGGCCGCACCTTGGGAGGCAGCGTCGGCCGCAATGACGCGGCGCGCCCGGTCCATCTCGGCCGCGGTCGGGGCCAGCACCTCGTGCACGATGTCCACCTGGCGCGGATGTATGCACAGCTTGGCGCCAAAACCCAGACGCAGTGCGCGCCGGGTGTCCTGGCGCAGGCGCTCGTCGTCCTGGATTGCCACCGTCACGCCATCCACCGCGGTCGCCAGGCGCTGCAGGCGCGTGGCCATGGCCACCGCAAAGCGCAGCGGCATCAGTTCCGCCTCGTCTTGCGCGCACTGCATGCCGGTATCGGCCATGAAGTCGATATGGCCGACAACCAGGCGCAGCACACCGCCTACGGCGGCGATCTCGGACAATGCGCTCCAACCGGCTGCGCTTTCGATCAGCGGCAAAAGGGCCGCGGCCGGCAATTGCGCATGCACCGCACGCAACGCGGCTGCCGATTCGACTTTTGCCACCATCACGCCAGCGAGCGCGGGCAGCGCTGCCAGCCATTGCAGGTCTTCCTGGCCCTGCGGCTGCTGGAGCACCTCAAGACAAGGTCGCAGCAGCCTGCATGGCCAGGTTGCCTTCCTCGTCCTGTGCCCACAGCGTCACGGTATGGGAGTCATCCTGGCGGCCACACACCATGAACGGCGCGTTGTCCAGCAGCGGGCGCATGGCCCGGAAATTGAACACCTTGACCCGGGCCTGCGGCAGTTCGCGGCGCAGCAGGTCCAGCAGCAGCGTGGCAATCAGAGGCCCGTGCACGACCAGGCCCGCATAGCCTTCGACCTCGGTCACATAGGGCCGGTCGTAGTGAATGCGGTGGCCGTTGAAGGTCAGCGCCGAATAGCGAAACAGCAGCAAGGCATCTGGCACCAGGCGGCGCGACCAGTGGGCATCAGCCAGGGCGGCAGCACCGGCCGGCGCAGGCTCGTGCGCAGACGGCATGTCGCGGTAGACGATGTCCTGCTCTTCGGCAACGGCCAGCACGCCACCGGCGCGGATTTCATGCCGCAGGTTGACAAACACCAGCGGCCCGGTGCGGCCCTGCTTCATGCGCACGTCCAGGATACGCGAATTGCGCGCCAGTTCCTGGCCCGCTCGCAACGGCTGGTGGAACTCGACGCGGCTGCCGGCCCACATGCGCCGCGGCAGTTCCACCGGCGGCAAAAAGCCACCGCGCAGCGGATGGCCATCGGCGCCGTGCTGTGACTGCCGCGCGGTGGGCAGGAAATACAGCCAGTGCCACAGGGGCGGCAGCGCATCGCCGGCCTGCGGGGGTGGGTCCTGCCGGTCCAGCGTGGCGCTGAGCGCGCGCAGCGGCGCAAGCGTTGCAGTGTCGGCCAGGCTGTCGGTACGGCCTATCCAGCCGCGTAGAAAGTCGATGTCTAACGCCATGATTGCCTGAGTCTCCAAGGGTGGGCAGCTCAAGGTCTGCTCAATGGAGGCAATTCTGAATAGAAAGCAGCTGTCTGGGAAATACTGATATGACATGCACACCATAAGAATATTGGTGAGCCAAGCGCACCTTGCGAAACACCCCTGCCTCGCAATCTGGCCACGGTGACCACTTCTGTCCGCGCGATGGAGGCATGCGCATGCACCGGCTTGCCGAGGTCCATGGGGCTTGCATCCTCGCCCGCACTTCCTCCAGGCACCGCGCAAGGACAGAACGCATGACCTTGATGGATCGAAGACATTTGCTGTGTAGGATTACAGCCCGCTTCATGACCGGGCACACTGTCGTGCCGCGACGGTGGGCTGCTTCGGCTCCCAGCCAGTCGCGCGCACCGACACCGGTCACATTCAAGCCATGAGGCGGTCATGCCCCCTATGCGGCATTGGACCGGGTTGTCGCAGAGCGTGCGGCCAGCCACGATGAATGAATGGAGTCAGGCGCGCCCGGTATCGCAGTCCGGTGTACGCGCAAGGCTGACCACCAGGCATGTCCGGATCCCGTCCCGGTTCGGTGATCTGCTGAAGCTGCGGCCTGACGGCCGTACCAGCGAATGCCGCCGGCACCGCATTCTTCAAGTGCTTGCCCCGGGGTCAGCGCATGAAGACGGCGGGCTTTTTCAGGACCTGGCTTGTGCACGCCAGCCAGAACAGGTTGTCGATCATTGATCGAAAGTGCTCTGGAGAGGGCGCCGAGCCGTGCGCAGTTTTCTTTCCATTCAAACCGATTCGCCAACGAGACGGAGTATGCTCATGCGGAAATTCAAGATATGGGGCGCGAGCCTGCTGGCCCTTTTTGCACTTACGGGTGTGCTGTTCCTCTATTGGCCGCTTTATGAGCGGTCGGTGCCCGCCGCCGAAAACGACCAGCCTGTAGACGTGGTGCTGGTGGGCGGCGGCATCATGAGCATCACGCTGGCCACCTACCTGCAGGAGCTGCAGCCGGACCTGAACGTGCAACTGTTTGAACGCCTGGATGGCGTGGCCCTGGAAAGCTCCAACGGCTGGAACAACGCCGGCACCGGGCACTCGGCCTTCGCCGAGCTGAACTACACGCCAGAGCTGCCGGACGGCTCCATCGAGACCACGCGAGCGATCGGTATCGCCGAGCAGTTCGAGGTCTCGCGGCAGTTCTGGTCTCACCAGGTCAAGCAAGGCCGCCTGCCGCAGCCGTCGGACTTCATCAACGCGACCCCGCACATGAGCTTCGTCTGGGGTGAAGACCGCATCGAGTACCTGCGCAAGCGCCACGAGGCGCTGGTCAAGAATCCTATGTTCTACGGCATGCAGTTCACCACCGACCCCGCGCAGATCAAGCAGTGGGCACCGCTGGTGATGGAAGGGCGCGATCCCGGCCAGAAGGTCGCCGCGACCTATATGCCGCTGGGCACCGACGTCAATTTCGGCGTGATCACCAACGAGTTGACACGTAGCCTGCAGCGCAACCCCAACTTCAAGCTGCAGGTGCAGCATGAAGTCACCGCGCTGCGCCAGGACGGCGACAAGACCTGGAACGTCACCGTCAAGGACCTCAAGAGCGGCCAGGAACGCACCGTCAAGTCGCGCTTCGTCTTCATCGGCGCTGGCGGCGCCGCGCTCAAGCTGCTGCAGCTGTCCGGCATTCCCGAAGCCAGGGACTACGCGGGCTTCCCGGTCGGCGGCCAGTTCCTGGCGCTCAAGGCGCCGGCCGTGGCCGAGCGCCACAAGGTCAAGGTCTACGGCATGGCCGAGACCGGCTCGCCGCCAATGTCGGTGCCGCATATCGACGCGCGCAAGCTCGACGACAAGCCGGTGGTGCTGTTTGGCCCCTTCGCGCTGTTCAGCACCAAGTTTCTGAAGGAAGGCTCCTGGTTCGACCTGTACTCATCGGTCACCCATGACAACGTGGCGGGAATGTTGAAGGTTGGCGGAGAAAACCTGGACCTGGTGAAGTATCTGCTGCAGCAGGCCAACTTGACCGACGCCGATCGCCAGGCCGAGCTGCTCAAGTACTATCCCAACGCCAAGCGCGAGGACTGGGAACTGGTCACCGCCGGCCAGCGCGTGCAGGTCATCAAGCGTGACCCTGAAAAAGGCCCCATCCTGCAGTTCGGCACCGAGATCGTGACGGACAAGGACAAGACCATCGCTGCCCTGCTGGGCGCCTCGCCGGGTGCGTCGACCGCGCCCCCCATCATGCTGAACCTGCTGGCCCAGGCTTTCCCCAAGGAAATGAACGCTGGCTGGAAGGCAAAGCTCCAGGACATCGTTCCGTCCTACGGCCGCAAGATCAACGACAGCGCGGCACTGACCAACGAAATCCGCGCCATGACGGGCCAGGCACTGAATCTGCCGTACCTGGAAGTGCCGGTGAATGCGCAGGGCACTGCCGCGGACCAGGTTCCAGCCACGCCATCGCCGGCCGTGCCAGCGGAATCACGCAATGCCGATACGGCAATGCAAGCGCTGTAAGTCAACCTATTGCAGGACGGGTGCATTCCCCAATGGGGAATGCATGGTGACAGCATCGCCCAGCCAGCGCAGCGCAACGGCAAGCTTGCCGATAGCCCTTGGGCTTGCATCCTCGCCTGCACTTCTGCATGCTATGGAGAACATCCAAGGAGGCTGCACATGCCACACACCGAATGGTTCAAGACCGAGGAAGAGGCCCATGCGTATGCGGAGCAAGCGGGGCTGACTAACTACAAAGTCATTGCGCAGCCCGGGCCCCTCTCGGAGATGATGCCGCTCGGGGGCCAGGAAGGCATTCCCGCGATCCGTTTCGTCATCGAGCCCTTGGACTAGGCGCTGCGTAGTCCGGGTCTTTTATTTGGCTCGAATGAGGGCATCGCGCCTACAGCATCCCATGCCGTCTTGCGCCACCCTGGGAGCACCACCGTACCAGGAGCGACCCCATGACCCAGCCAAGAACGCCAGAATCGCTTCCAGAGGATGAGGAAATGGACCCCGTGGGCAAGCCTTATCCCGAGCAGGAGCCTCTTGCGCCTGACGACGCCACGCCCGCCGACGGCGACGACCCGCCCCACCCGCCGTTCTCGCCGAGCAACGAACCCGACATCGCGCCGGAATAGGATTCCGATGGGCCCTGCTCACCAGCCGGGTTTGCGCCCCGGCTGCGTGCTGCGCTGGCGCCGCTGGGCCTGGGTCAGGATGTCGACCAGGTAGTCGCGCGAGGCCTGGCGGGCGAAGTCCACGGCGGTCCAGCCGCGCTGGTTCCTGGCCAGCGGGTCGGCGCCGTATTTGAGCAATTGGGCCACCACGTCTTCCGAGCTGTATTGCGCGGCCATCATCAGCGGCGTCGTGCCGTTGGGCGATGGCGCATCGACCGGTGCGCCCCTGCGCACCAGCAGTTGCACCATGGCCAGGCTGTCGGGCAGCGCCGCCGAAGTCGCGTAGTGCAAGGCGCTCCAGCCCTCCTTGTGGACTGCGGCGCCGCGGTCGAGCAGCTTGCGCGCGATCGCCAGATGGCCCTTGATGGCGGCCATCATCAGCGCGCTTTCGCCCTGGGCGCTGGTTTCATCGAGGCGTATGCCCGGCGACTGCAGCAGCACGTCGAACACGCGCAGCGAATCGCGGTGCAGCGCAGCGACCAGGCCGGGGCGGCCGCGCGAATCGCGGGTGTTCGGGTCGGCGCCACGGAAAATCAGGTTGACCATGGCCTTGGCGTTGTCCTGGATCAGCGCGCGATCAAAATCCACGGCGGTGTCGGCCCGGGCCAGGCCCGCGAGGGCCAGGGCGCTGGCGGCGCCGGCGGATTGCAGCCAGAGGCGGCGGGTAGGCAATCGGGTCAAGAAACCACCCCCTTGAACAAGGCGTCGAAGTTGGCGCTGGTCAGTGCCGCGATCTCTTCGACCGGCATGCCGCGTACGGCCGCGATCTGCCTGGCAACGTAGGGCACATAGGCCGGGCTGTTGGTCTTGCCGCGGTAGGGCATGGGCGCTAGATAGGGGCTGTCGGTCTCGATCAGCATGCGGTCCAGCGGCACGAAGGCCGCGACATCGCGCAGGTACTGCGCGTTCTTGAACGTCACGATGCCCGAAAACGAGATGTAGTAGCCCAGGTCCAGCGCCGCGCGCGCGACTTCGGCGGTTTCGGTGAAGCAGTGCAGCACGCCGCCGGCCTGGTCGGCCGAGCCGTCCTCGCCCTCCTCGCGCAGAATGCCCAGCGTGTCGTCGGAGGCGCTGCGCGTGTGGATCACCAGCGGCTTGTGGCAGGCGCGCGCCGCGCGGATGTGCACGCGAAAGCGCTCGCGCTGCCATTCGAGGTCGGCAATCGTGCGCCCGCCCTTGCGGTCTTCCATGCCGTAATAGTCGAGACCGGTTTCACCGATCGCGACCACGCGCGCCAGGGCTGCGCGCTCGAGCAGGTCCTGCACGCCGGGCTCGGTCATGTCTTCGGTGTCGGGGTGCACGCCCACGGTGCACCAGAAGTTGTCGTACTGGGTGGCCAGCGCATGCACGTCCGCGAACTCTTCCATGGTCGTGCAGATGCACAGCGCGCGGTCCACCTGGGCCTGCGCCATCGCGGCGCGGATTTCCGGCAGATTCTGCGCGAGCGCGGGATAGTTCAGGTGGCAGTGGGAATCGGTAAACATCAAAAACTCTCAAAACAAAAATGCCGACCCACGACTTCGGCGCGTGCCGAAGTGGCTGCGGATCGGCATGCAGCCGCCGGAATGCGCGCTGCTACACCGTTTGCGTGGCCTTGTCCCAGGCCAGCGCGCCGCCGAGGATCTGTTCGATCTTGGCCTTGAGCTGGCCCGATTTCTCGTCCTGGGGGAACTGTATGCCTATGCCCTGCGTGCGGTTTCCCGCGGCGCGCGCGGGCGTGACCCAGGCGACCTTGCCGGCGATGGGGTAGCGCTGCGTTTCTTCGGGCAGCGTCAGCAGCACGTAGACATCGTCGCCAAGCCGGTACTCGCGCGGCGTGGGCACGAAAATGCCCCCGCCGGCAAACATGGGGATATAGGCGGCGTACAAGGCTGCCTTTTCCTTGATGGCCAACTGCATGACGCTGGGGCGCGGCGTGGTGGGGGTCAGGCTCATGGGAATGGGTGCAATGGGTTGCCTCGGACCCGCAGAATGCCGGCCCTCATGCCCTGGAGTTTAGGACGCTTCGGCCCCGCGCGACAAGCGCTTCGAGCATCAGGCCCGCATTGAAGGGGTGTTCGGCAGTGCGCAGCGCGGCCGACAGCTCCTTGCTCCATGCGGCGAGCTGCGCCAGCGATGCCGGCGCGGGCAGGTCTGCGGGCGCGAAATAGCGCGGCGCGGCGCCGCAGGCGCGCGCGAGCTGGTCGTGGCAGATCTTCTGCAGCACGCCTATCACCTGCGCGGGCGCCAGATCGGAGAATGCCGACACATCGCCTTGCGCCAGGGCCCGGGGCAGTTGCGTCCAGGCCTGGGCCGGCCGGCCGCTGCGCGCCAGCGCCAGCGCGTCTTCGGGACGTCCGCCCGAGGCCTTGAGAAAGGCCTGGGCAGCGGCCGCGTCCAGCCCCTGGGCTTCAAGCCAGACGCGCATCGCGTCCTCCTGCGGCCAGGCCATGGTGTGGATCAGGCAGCGGCTGCGGATGGTCGGCAGCAACTGGTGGGCCGACTCGCTGGCGAGCACGAAGCGCACGTCGCCCGGGGGCTCCTCCAGCGTCTTGAGCAAGGCGTTGGCCGTGATCGCATTCATCTGCTCGGCCGGATAGACCAGCACCGCCTTGCCGCGCCCGCGCGCGCTGGTGCGCTGCGTGAACTCGACGGCATCGCGCATCGCGTCGACGCGGATTTCACGGCTGGCCTTGCGCTTCTTGTCGTCGATATCGGCCTGGGCCTTTTCCGCCAACGGCCAGCCCAATGCCAGCATATGGGTTTCGGGCATCAGCACGCACAGGTCGGCATGGGCGCGCACGTCGATCGCATGGCAGCTGGGGCATTGGCCGCAGGCCTGGCCGTCGGCCGCCGACTCGCACAGCCAGGCGCGAACCATTTCAAGGCCCAGCGCGTACTGGCCCAGACCCGAGGGGCCCTGCAGCAGCCAGGCGTGACCCCGCTGGGCCAGCAGCGCCTGGCGCTGGGCTGCGATCCAGGGCGCGACTGCGGGGCGTTCCACGGCGCTCATGCCGCGTCCTGGTCGGCAGGCGCGGGCAGCCAGCCGCGGCCCGCGAACGCCGTCTGCAGCTGGTGCCAGACCCGCGCGCGCTCGTGGTTGGCGTCGATGCGCGCAAAGCGCTGCGGCGCGGCCGCGGTGCGCTCGGCATAGCCCTGGGCGACGCGGCGAAAGAACGCGAGCGGCTGGGCCTCGAAGCGGTCGGGCAGCCGGGCATGCGCAAGCCGTTCGGCCGCGACTTCGGGCGGCAGGTCGAACCAGACGGTGAGATCGGGTTCGCGCAGTTGCGCGGGATCCGGCGCGACGCCGGTCTGCGCCATGCGCTCGAGCTGGGCGAGCTGGGCCAGATCAAAGCCCCGGCCCGCGCCCTGGTAGGCGAAGGTCGCGTCGGTGAAGCGGTCGCAAAGCACCACGTCGCCGCGCGCGAGCGCGGGCTCTATCACCTGCACCAGGTGGTCGCGCCGGCCCGCAAAGGCCAGCAGCGCCTCGGTCAACGGGTCCATGGCGTCGTTCAGCAGCAGCGCGCGCAGCTTCTCGGCCAGCGGCGTGCCGCCGGGCTCGCGCGTGAGCACCACGCGCCGGCCATGGGCGCTGAACGCCTCGGCCAGCGCGCTGATGTGCGAGGACTTGCCCGCGCCATCGATGCCTTCAAATGAAATAAACAGGCCGGTACGGCTCATCGTCAAAAATCCTCAATGCGGCGGACGCTGGCTCAGCGTCCGCGCTGGTAACGGTTCACAGCCCTATTGTGCTCGTCGAGCGAAACGCTGAATTGGCTGCTGCCATCGCCCCGGGCAACAAAATACAGCGCCGGGGTAGCTGCGGGCTGCACGGCGGCCATCATCGACGCCTTGCCGGGCATGGCGATCGGCGTAGGCGGCAGGCCGCTGCGGGTATAGGTATTCCACGGCGTATCGGCGCGCAGGTGGCTGCGGCGCAGATTGCCGTCAAACGCTTCGCCCAGGCCGTAGATCACCGTGGGGTCGGTCTGCAGCAGCATGCCTATGCGCAGGCGGTTGATGAACACGCCCGCGATCTGCGCGCGGTCGCTCGCGCGCCCGGTTTCCTTCTCGACAATGCTGGCCAGCACCAGCGCGTCCTCGGGCGAGCGCAGCGGCAGGTCGGCGGCGCGCATTTCCCAGACCTGCAGCAGGCGCCGGTCCATCGCGTGCACGGCGCGGCGCAGCACGGCCATGTCGCTGCTGCCCTTGGCATAGGTATAGGTGTCGGGGAAAAAGCGGCCTTCGGGCGCGACGCCGGGCTTGTCCAGCGCGGCCATCAGCGCTTCGTCGCTCAAGGCCACGCTGTCCTGGCGCAGGAATTCCTCGCGCGCCAGCGCCGCGCGCACCTGGCGCCAGTTCCAGCCTTCGACCAGCGTCACCGCCCGCAGCGACTCCTCGCCACGCGCGAGCTTTTGCAGCAACTGGTAGGGTGTCGTGCCCGCGGGAATTTCGTAGTTGCCGGCCTTGATCAGCCGGTCCTTGCCCGAGACGCGAAACCAGGCGTAGAGCAGCCGTGCATCGGTCTGCACGCCGGCCTTGACCACATTGCGCGCCACACCGCGCGGCGTCGTGCCGGGCTCGATCTCGAGTTCGAGCACAGGCGCGCCTTGCGCCAGCGGCTGCAGCAGCCACCAGGCAGCCGCGCCCCCGGCGACCAGCGCCATCAACACCAGAAAAAGCAGTCCTTGGAAAAATCTACGCACAAGCTTTACCGCCCCATGAAAGTGACCGGGCATCATAATTCACCCATGACCCAGTCCTTCCATGGCATTGCCCCCATTTCCCACCTCGGCGTTATTCGCGTGCAAGGCGAAGACGCCGCCAGCTTTCTGCACAACCAGCTCACGCAGGACTTCGCGCTGCTCGACCTGCAGCACGCGCGCCTGGCCGCCTTCCTTTCGGCCAAGGGCCGCATGCAGGCCAGTTTCATCGGCTTCAAGCGCAGCGCCACCGAAGTGCTGCTGGTCTGCAGCCAGGATCTGCTGGCGACCACGCTCAAGCGCCTGTCGATGTTCGTGCTGCGCTCCAAGGCCAGGCTCAGCGACGCCACGGCCGAATTCGCACTCCACGGGCTGATCGGCGACGCGGTGGCCGCGGCCGCGGGCCAGCCCCAGGTCGCGCCCTGGGACAAGCAGGACCTGGGCGACGCGCACCTGGTCCACCTCTACCCTGCGGCCGGCCAGCCGCGCGCGCTGTGGGTCGCGCCCCTGGGCACGCCCGCGCCCCAGGCCGCCGCCCTGTCCGCCGAAGCCTGGCTCTGGAGCGAAGTGCAAAGCGGCGTGGCCACGCTCACGGCGCCGCTGTTCGAGCTGTTCGTGCCGCAGATGCTCAACTACGAATCGCTGGGCGGCGTGAACTTCAAGAAAGGCTGCTATCCCGGCCAGGAAATCGTCGCACGCAGCCAGTTCCGCGGCACGCTCAAGCGCCGCGCCTACATCGTGCAGTCCGAGGCCGCGCTCGAAGTCGGCATGGAAGTGTTCGCGGCCAGCGATGCCGAGCAACCCACGGGCACCGTGGTGCAGGCGGCGCCCGCTCCCGGCGGCGGCTGGCTGGCCCTGGTGTCCATGCAGATCGCGTCGGCCGGCGAAGCCCTGCATGCGGGCAGCGCCAGCGGGCCGGCACTGACTATCGAGCCCCTGCCCTACACGCTGCTCGACGATATCTGAGGCCGGGCGGGCAACGCCCGCGTGCCCGGCCCTTCAGCGCGCGCCCGCGGCGCGCAAAATGCGTTCGGTTTCGGTATGGCCGCGCCGCACCGCATGCTGCAGCGGCGTCACGCCGTCGGCGTCCGCCAGCTGCACATCGGCACCGGCATCGACCAGCGCCTGCACGATCTGCTGGTGGCGCGGCCCGCCGTCGCTGAGGATGATGGCCTCGAGCAGCGCCGTCCACCCCAGCCGGTTCACATGGTCCACGGCCACGCCCGCGTCGATCAGCCGGCGCACGGTGTCGACATGACCGCGCTCGCTCGCCGGAATCAAGGCCGTGCCGCCAAAGCGGTTGGTGCTGCGCAGATCGGCGCCCTGGGCCAGCGTCATGGTCAGAATCTCCAGGAGGCCGCGCGCGCCCGCATAAAGATAGGGACTGTCCTGGAGACGGTCCTTGGCGTTGACGTCGGCGCCCGCACCGATCAGTGCCCGGGCCGCCCGGATGTGATTGGCCTGCGTGGCGACCAGCAAGGGCGTGCGCCCCTGGGCATCGCGTGCGTCTATGGCTGCACCCTGGGCCAGCAGCTGCGCAATGGCGCGCGCGTCGTCGCGCCCCGCCGCCTGGTGCAACGGCGTCGTGACCGCCGCTGCGGCCGGCTCAATGGCCTGGGCCTGGGGCAGCCCCAGCACCATCGCCGCACTCAAGGCCAGTAGATTGCGCATGGAATGGTCCCGGTGAAGTGGTCACGCGCGCGTTTCAGAAACTGCGCACCATGGTGATGTGCTCGATGCCGGCTTCGTCGTAGGGCGCGCCCTGGGGCAGAAAACCCGCGCGGCGGTAGAAGCCTTCGGCCGCGCACTGGGCATGCAGCTGCACTTCGCGGTCGCCGCGCGCCTGCGAGGCCGCGACCAGCGCGTCCAGCACCTGGCGGCCCAGGCGGCTGCCGCGCAGGTCGCGGTCCACGGCCAGGCGGCCTATGCGCCCCACGCCCGGCGACTCGGTGATCAGCCGGCCCGTGGCCACGGCCTGCTCCAGGCGGTTGTAGACGACCACATGGCGCGCCGCTTCGTCGCGCCCGTCGACTTCGAGCGCCGGGTCGATCTGCTGCTCGCGCACGAACACTTCCATGCGCAGGCGCAAGGCATCGCGGCCCAGCAGGTTCCAGTCGCCCGAGCGCAGTTCGGTGAACGCGCGGCCGGCCTCGAACTCGTCGATCAGCGTGCGCAACGCCGCCGGCACGGGCCGCGAAGTCTGCGTCGCCGGGTCGGCAAACACATAGACCAGCTCGACGCTGGTGAGCAGCGCCGTGCCGCAGAAAATGCCCATCTCGAAGCGCATGGACGAATTGCCTATGCCCGCGCAGCGCACGCCCACATCCAGCACATCGCCATAGCGCGCCGACGCGCGGTACTCCACGGTGGCTTTCTTGACGTAGAGTTCGCCGCCCAGCCGCGCAAAGCCGGCGTCGTAAGGCAAGGCCAGGGCGCGCCAATACTCGCTGATCGCCGTGTCGGCGTACATCATGTAATGTGCATTGAAGACAATTTTCTGGGCGTCCACTTCGGCCCAGCGCACGCGCAGGCGGTGAAAACAGCGAAACGATTCTCGGTGCAACATAGCTCAGTTCTCCAGTCCAAAAGCCACGCGCAGCGCGCGTGCACAGTCCGCATGGGCCTGGCGCGCTTGGGGAACCGCGCGGCCCATCTTGATGAATTCGTGGGTCACGCCACGGTAGATTTCGAGGTCCACGGCAACGCCCGACGCGCGCAGCCGGTCGGCATAGGCCACGCCTTCATCGACCAGCGGATCGCACTCGGCCAGACACACAAAGGCCGGTGCCACGCCGTCGAGATCATGGGCGTTGAGCGGCGCAAAGCGCCAGTCCTCGCGGTCCGCAGGGCTGCGCACGTAGTTGCCGAAGAACCAGGTGATGCTGGCCTCCTCGAGCACCATGCCATGCGCGAAGCGGCGGTGCGAATCGGTGTCCTGGTGGGCGGTCGTTCCCGGGTAGATCAGCAACTGCAAGGCCAGCGCCAGGCCTGCATCGCGCGCCAGCACGGCATTCACCGCGGCAAGCGTGCCGCCCGCGCTGTCGCCTGCCACGGCCAGGCGCGCGGGGTCGGCGCCCAGCGCCCGGGCATGCAGCGCCAGCCATTGCAAAGCGTCCCAGGCATCGTTGCTGGCCGTGGGAAAGCGGTGTTCGGGCGCGAGCCGGTAATCGAGCGAGACCACCATGCAGCCAGACTGGCGCGCGAGTTCGCGGCACAGCACGTCGTGCGTTTCCACACTGCCGATGGTGAAGCCGCCGCCGTGCAGATACAGCAGCGCGGGCAAGGCGCCGGCGCCAACCGGTGCGGGCGCATACAGCCGCGCCGCCATGGCATGGCCGTCGCGGGCCTGCACATGCAGGTCTTCGACACGCGCCAGCGCGGGCCTGGCGATTTCCAGCACGCCCGAGCCCGCGGCATAGGCGGCGCGCGCGGCTTGCGGGGAAAGGCTGTGCAAGGGCGGGCGCGCAGCCCGCTGCATGCGGCGAATCACATCGCGCATCTGCGCGGTCAACAGGGTTTGGGGGTCCACAGGGTTCACGGTCGGCATCGCGGCAGCGCCTGCCGCAAGCACCAGGGGCGGCAATCCCCGGGCGGCCGTGGCAGGCCTTGAGAACAAAAGAGGTGCCGGCGCTCGCCGACAGTACGCCCGCCATCATGCCCCAAGCCGGGGCCTGCGCGCGCCTGGCAGCAGCTTTCCCTGTATCCCGATGGTTCATGCGCCTCCCAGCCCCAGGGGCACCGAGGGGGGCCAGCCCGTATGGCGGCCAGAGGCACGCCAGCGGCAAAGCCGCTCAGGGCGCTTTATTTCATCGGCACTTGCGCTTGAAGTTCACGGCCACGGGGCTGGAATAGCCATAGCCCAGCACGACCGCCACGCCTTCATAGGCGCAGCGCTCATGTTGCGGCCAGCGCCCCATCGAGGGGCCCATGTCCGACCAGCGCTGCAGGCCCGCCCCTGCGGCATCAGGCCCCGCGGAAGGCTCGCGTTTCCTGCCCATCCGGGTCGTCGACGGTTCGCGCGCGTACTGCCCCCAGCGCATAGGCGGCTGGGTGGCGGCAGCGCCTGGGTCGGAAGGTGATCCCACGCCGATCCGGAAAGCGGCGCTGTAGTGGTAAGAGTCGAGTCCGCCGCAATCCGCTTCCAGGGCCAGCGGGCTGTGCAACACGGGCTGGGTGATGGCCTGCAGCGGCACCTGCTGGGGCCGCAGGCCCAGCCGGTGGGCAATCTCCACCGCCATCATCTGCTTGATCCTGAACAGGTCGGCGGGCTTGAGCGTGCAGGCCATGCCCGTGGCCGGGCCCATCAGGGCCGCGGCACCTGCGATGGCCGCGGCACAATGCTTGATTTTCTGGTGCATCCAATTCTCCTTTGACACCCCACCCCGAGCGGCGGCAGCCGGCGCAAGGCCAGCCATGCGGTGGCTCAGGTGGGAAGATGGCCATCGCCGGGCGGCGGCGGTGGCTGGGTCCAGGCGCGCGGCAAGGCCGCGCAGCCTGCACGGCGTCAGCGGCGTCAGCGGCATCTGCGCTCGAAGTTCACGGCCACGGGGCTGGCCTGGCCATAACCCAGCACGACCACCACGCCTTCGTAGGTGCATTGACGCTGCCGGCCCGGGGCAGGCAATGGCCCGTAGCCGGGCCAAGGTCCGGATCCGGGTCGGGGCCCGGCTTCCGGTCCGGCACCCGGCCAGGGCCTGGGCCCTGGATCCGGCCCCGGGCCCGGCCAGGGGCCGGGACCCGGTCCATGCCGTCCAGGCTGCGAGACACGGAACCCGGCGGTATGGTGGTATGCAGCGAGTCCGCTGCAATCGGCGCCCAGACCGAACGGCGTGAGCAAGCGCGGCTGGGTGATGGCACTGAGCTGGATCTGCTGGGGTCGCATGCCCAGCCGGTGGGCAATCTCGTTGGCCATCAGTTGCTTGATCCTGGCGGGATTCTCGGGCACGAGGCTACAGGCCATGCTGGATGCCGACGCCAGCGCGGCGACACCCCCCAGCAGAATCGTTGCGAGATGGCTGATCTTGGGTTGCATAAAGATTCTCCTTGCAGACAAAACAGGTCTTTTCCCCTGACGGCTGCCCGCTGGCATCAGCAGCGGCCGTCATTTGCAGTATGGGAAGCGTCGTGGTTCGCGGAAAAAGAACAACTGCTGTCAGCATTGGCATCGCCTGGCATGGGCATGCGCCGACGCCGGCGCCATTGAAGCGCCGCCCCCTCTGGCGTGGCTTGCGGCAGCAGGATCAATGCGCTCGCCGTGCGAGAGCGGCGCCTTGTCCATCTTTTGCAACACCCGGGGCGCGGGCCTTGCTGGTCAAAAGTACGCGCGTGCGCCCTTCATCCTTGGGCAGGCGCAAGCCGCAGTTCAGACCATGGCCGGCCCTGCACCCGGCACGATCAGCGCAGCCGAATCCGCCGCCGGCCCGGCGGCAGGCGCTGCGGGTGCCGAAGGCCCCGCGTCCGGCGGCGGCGGCACTTCGGCGCTGCGCGACAGCGTGGCCTGCAGCTGCCGCGCCATGTCGTTGAGCAACGCGAACTCATTGGCCGCGAGGCTGCGCGGCACGGTGTCCATGATGCAAAAGCTCCCCAGCACCATCCCGTGCCGGTCACGCAGCGGAACACCGGCGTAAAAGCGCAGCCGCGCCGACTGCAGCAGCGGGTTGTCGGCAAAGCGCGGGTCGCGCGCGATGTCCTCGACCTGCAGGTCGCTCGCGCCATGCACCACATAGGAGCAGATCGACAGGGCGCGCTCCAGGCCGCCGCTGTGCGTGCCGTCACCAGGCGACGTCAGCAGCGTGCCCGGCGTATGGACCCAGTCGGCGTCGACCAGCGAGACCTGGGCAAAAGGCACATGGAACGCATTCGCCGCATGCACCACCATGTCATGGATGGCGCCAGTGTGGTTCGCGTCCAGCCAGCCGCTGGCATTGAGCGCCGCCACCCGCGCCACGTCGTCCTCGCCCACGGGCGCGGCGCGCGGCCCGGCATGGGGTGAAGACGCGAGCATGGCATCGGCACGCAGGCGCAATTCGCGCACGCTGGTGGTGAGCGCCTGCACACCCAGCTGGGCTGCAGCGCTTTCGGCCAGCAGCGCGGGCGGCGCATTCCACAAGGCCAGCACGATGCGCAGCCCGGGCCAGCGCCTGTGCAGCCGGCGGCAGATCTGCCGCACCTGGGCCTGGGGCTGGGGGGTGAAGACCGACAGGCACAGCAGCTCGACGTCCCCCCAGCTGGCGTCGTCGGGCGCCTGCATGCGTGCGCTGAGCGCATGCGCCGAATGACTGGCCGCATGGCCACCGAGCGCCAGTGCATGCGCCATGGCCGCGGCCGCGAGGGCGTCGACTTCCCAGCGCGCGCCCACGCAATGCACGCGCGGGCGCAGCGCAGCATCGGCGTCGGCCGACGCGCGCACAGGGTACTGCTCCGCCAGCTCGGCCAGCAGCAGCTCCATGCCCTGGGCCAGACGCAGCCGGTGCGCGGCCGTGGCCGCGTCCGTGTGGTGGCTGGTGGCCACGCGCAGCGCCGGCATCACCACCTCGTCATAGAGCCGGGTCACGCCGTCGCTGACCTGTGCCGCAGTCGGCCTGGCCGGCAGCAGCACGTCGACGGCATCGGTGCACAGCTCGATCGCCTCCTCCACGTCGCCGCCGAGCAGGCGCTGGTAGAGGCGCCGCGGCGCATCGAGCACCGGCGCGTTGCCCAGCAGCACTTCGATGAACTTCAGCGCCGGCAGGTAGCGCCCCAGCACCAGCAGGCATACCGTCAGCGGCGTCGAGAGGATCAGCCCGACGGGCCCCCACAGTGCCGTCCAGAACGTGGCCGCGACAATGATGGACAGCGTGGACAGGCCGGTGCTCGCGCCATAGAGCCAGGGCTCGACCACGTTGTTGCTGATCAACTCGAGCAGCAGGATCAGGCACAGCGTCCAGAGAAACATGTTCCAGCCCGGGTCGACCGCGAACGCCAGCGCCAGCGGGAAAACCGCCGACACCATGGGCCCCACATACGGCACGAAGCGCATGATCGCCGCGACCACGCCCCAAAGAATCGCCCCGGGCACGCCAATGAACCAGAGCCCGGCCGCCATCGGAATCCCATAGCTCGCATTGACGATGAACTGCATGCGCAGGTAGCGGCCTATGCGCTCGGACGCTTCATCGAGCGCATTCGTCGCCAGATGCAGGTTGCCGCCCATCAGGCGCAGCAGACGGTCGCGCAGGTCATCGCGGTCCAGCAGGATCAGCACCACGAACAGCAGCACGATGCCGGCCATCAGCACCGGCTCGCTGACGCGGTCCAGCCAGGCCGTGAACTGGGCCATGGGCTTGAGCTCCACGGGCTGGATCTCGACTTTCTGCACGCGCGGCGCGGGCGTGCGGCCACCGGGGCTGGCGATTTCCCTTTCGACCGTGTCGTAGGTCTTGCGCGCGCCGTCCCATACGCTGGGGCCGCTGGCGAACTTGCGCAGATCGCGCAGCTTGGTGCGGATGGTGTTCTGGTAGGTCGGCAGATCGGCACTCAGCTGGCTGACCTGGTTGCCCAGGTAGGCGCCCATGCCACCGAGCGCGCCCAGGGTGATCGTCACCACCAGCAGCGTGGCCGCCATGCGCGACAGGCCCCAGCGCTTGAGCCGGCTCACGGCGGGATCGAGCAAAAAGCCCAGCAGCAGCGCCAATGCGAGCGGCACCAGCAGTTCGCGCCCGAAGAACAGGCCGGAAATCACCAGCGCGGCAATCAACAGGCCGATGAGCACGCGCAAGGCCGGCAGCATCGATGCGAGCTGTGCGAAGACCGGCGCTTCGACCGGCCCCCGGTCCTGCGCTTCGGGACGGTTGCGGCCGGGATCTGCGGCTTCGCCCTGTGCAGGTGCAGGCTGCGGCCGCAAAGGGGCGGGGTCAGGGAAGGTCTCGGGCATGGCTTGGACGGTGGATGGCAGAGAAAGGCAGCAAGCGTCCATTGCATCCCAAAGCACCATGCAGGCCTGTCAGCCGGGACCGCGAAACACTGCGCCGGCGCGGGCTGCAGATGCAGGCGACGCCTCCCGCAGCGCGGGATCAGCGGCGCGGCCCCGCGACGGGCCAGCGCACATGCACGCCCATGCCACGGCCGTCGATTCCCTGCACGCGCTCGAGCTGCGCACCGGCCCGTGCCGCGCGGTCGGCCATGCCCTGCAGCCCCTTGCCAGCCGATGACGCGCCCGGCACCTGCGCCAGGCCCACGCCATCGTCGCGCACGCGCAGATGCCATTCGCCCTGGTGCTGCTGCAGCGTGACTTCGAGCTCCGTCGCTTGCGCATGCTGGAGCATGTTGCTCAGCGCTTCCTGCACGATGGCGGCAATGTGCTGCGCGGGCTCGCCCGCGGGCAGCCCCGGCTGATGGCTGTGCGGCACCTCCCACTGCCAGCGTATGCCCCGGCGCTCGAGCACCGGCTGCAGGCGGTGGCGCAGGATGGCCAGGCGATCGGTCAACATGCACTGGTCGCCGTCCATGCTGTCGACCAGCAGCCGCAGATCGAGCAGGCAATGCTCGAGCACCGCGTGCAGCTGGCGTTGCTGCCGGTCGCTGGTGTCCAGCAGCATCGAGGCATTGACCAGTTGAGAACCGACGGCATCATGCAGCGTGCGCGCAATGCGCTGGCGTTCCCGCTGGATTTCGCGCGAGGGGCGCGGATTGCGCCGGCGGCGCCAGATCCAGGCACGCCGTGACTGCAGTCCCAGCCAGGCACCGACCAGGACCCAGCTTGCCAGGGCCGCGCCAGCCCAGACCGCAAACGCGGTATCCGGCTGGCGCGGCGGCTGCAGCCGCCCGCTGTCCAGAAACCAGCACAGCAGGGCGAAGGGGAAAAGCCACAGCAGCAGCACCAGCAGCGCCAGCAATGCGGCCAGATCGGCACGGTGCAGGGAGTGACCGAACATGGTTGGCATGGCGCATGCCGCTCAGTCAGCACCTGTCCCGCCCGGGCGGGGCGGCCTGCACATCAGAACATCCCCCGCAGCGACGCAAAGCGTACCGCCTGGGCCCGGGTGCGCACCTGGAGCTTGCGGTAGATGTTCTTGATATGGGTGTTCACGGTCATGCTGCTGATGGCCAGCCGCACGCCGATCTCCACGCTGGTATAGCCCCCGGCCACCATGCGCAGCACTTCACGCTCGCGCGCGGACAGGCGCTCGGCCTCGTCGGGCTGGCGCCGGCGCACTTCCTCGACCGCGGTCTTGTCGAAGCGCTGCAGCAGGCGGCGCGCGAGATTGGGCGTGATCGATGCCCCGCCGTTGGCCACCTGCAGCACCGCCATCGGGTAGTCGCCAAACCATGAATTCTTGATCAGGTAGCCGGTGGCGCCGAGCTCGAACGCGCGCAGCACCAGGTCATCGCTTTCCATGATGGACACCACCACGGCCTCGGCCGAAGGATGGACGGTCTTCATGAAATCGATCAGGTCCAGCCCTTCGCCATCGCCCAGGTGCATGTCGACCAGCATCACGTCGAAAGCGTGCTGGCGGATGGCCTTGCGCCCTTCCTTGATGCTGCCGGCCTGCGCCACCACCAAGGTGCGCTCGTCGGCCATCAGCTCCTGCGCAATCACCATGCGGATATGTGCATCGTCATCGACCAGCAGCACGCGCACCGGCTTGTCCACTTGTCCGATCAGAAAATTGGGCCAGATCCGGGCGCTCGGGTACGCGGGTATCTGGGGGAAGGAGTGCGGCTGCAGCGTGGGTGCGGCCGCCGTGCAGGCCGGGCTCTGGGCCTGCACTCCTGTAGGACTGTCGATGGGCATGAGAAATACTCCCTCTACAGAAACAAGCGTCTAGTGCTTACAGGGACAGCTTTGGCGTCGAATGAATCGGGCACGAAATGATGATGAAACAAATATCTACATTTAATTCCATAAAAATACATTAATTACAAAATTTACCTTTAGTTACTAATTAACAAGGGATGAATGACCGCTTGCTGTAACCCGTGCCGACAAACGGCACCCCGTGGCCTGCGGCGCAAGGCCCGCGGGCCTGGCTGCAAAACCCGGGAAATGCGGAGCTGCCACGGCGCGCCGGGGCGGCCGGGCGAGGCCTTGCTCCAGCCAGGAATCCGGGTTGAGAAAGCCCGCCGCAAACGGCGCCAAGCGAACGGCATGGCACCCTTGTGCTCGTTTCAATTTGCCAATGTTGCCTTGCTTGCACCTTGTTACTACCCCGTGGGTGGCGTTCCATGCAGTGGCCGCGGAGGCCGCGAGACGCTTGCAAGCAGTGGCATTTGGCCCGGCGCAGACGCTACAAATTGTTGCCGGCAGGCTACCGCCAACGGGCGATACAGCAAACCGGCACGGGCTTGCACAGTAGCTACTAGGCAAAGCGCAATGGCGCTGATTCTTGCGGGAACCAGCAGCGTTTTGTCCGTAACCGCCCGGGCGCTCCGCGCCGCCCTTGAAATGAAGGAACTGTCATGAAAAAGCTTGCCATTCTCTCTCTGAGCCTGATTTCTGCGGGTGCATTTGCCTTCACCTTTCCCCAACCGCCACAGCCACCAACCCAGCCTTCCGGGCCGCAGATCAATGTCAACGCTCCGTCGGTCCAGGTCACATCGCTGTCGCATTCGGCGGTCATCAACAGTGCCACCTGGGGTGGCGACGCTCGCCAGAACCTGGCCAGCAACAGCGGCAACGTGAACATCAACGCCAACTCGGTGCAGGTGGCACAGGCTCGCAGCAGCGCCATCATCAACACGGCCAGCGGCAGCGGTGCCAAAGCCACGCAGAGCCTGGCGACCAACCTGGGCCACGTCAACGTGAACGGAGCGCAGCTGCAACTGGTCGCAGCCAAGCGCTCGTTCATCAGCAACAGCGCCTATGGCAATTCGAGCGCCGTGCAGAACCTGTCGACCAACAACGGCTGCCAGACTTGCAACTGATGCTGGTCTGACCGGGTTGCCCGCAGCCCAGGCCGGTGCTTGCACGCTGCATGTGCGGCGTCAACGCCGGCCTTTTCACCGAATGGAGGCTTGCCATGACATTTCCCACCATCGCCGTGACCGCACGCATTTCCTGGGGCCTGCTGCTGCTCGCAGCCATTGCGGCCCCCGCTGCTGCCGCTCCTGGAGAAGACCCGCTGGTACTGACCACGCCGGTCGAACATCTCAGCATGCCCTGGGCCCCCGCAGCGCCCTCCAAGGGCCTGGAGACCGAGGACGGCATTCCCTCTGCGATCCAGGCCAAGGTCGCGCGCTACCTGGCGAAATCCATGTCTGCCAATGCCGAGGGCATCCAGACCGATGCCGATGCGATCACCACGAACGCCACCCAGGGCCTGCGCCGCTCCTGCACGCAGGAGATTGCAAGCAACACCGACGCCGCAGCCGGCAGGTACGGCCCGAACACCAGCCCCGCACAGATCGTGGTGCTGCGCGGCGACCTGATCAACGCCTGCCGCTGACCCGCGCCCACGGCCGCCCCCGGGCCTGGAGCACATCCAGCCGACAAGAACCCCCTCATGCCACGGCATCGATCTGCCTGCCCTTTGCGGAGCTGCACCATGGACCATCCCGACCGCTTTCGGCACGACGTGCCGTCCTCACGCCCGCATGCTGCGCGCAGTCGCCGCGGGCCAGGCCTGCTGGCCGCCGCGCTGGGCCTGAGCGCCCTGCTCGCAGGCTGCACAGCGCCGCTGAACGCCAGGAAGGACGCCGTATTCCAGAGCTATGGCTATGCGGAAAACCGGCCCACGGTGCGGCCCGTGCGCTCGATATCGAGCTTCTCGGACTCGCTGATGTGCATGGACCGCCTGCTGCGCGAAACCGGCATGCCGACCATCCTGATCACCAGCAAGCAGTTGCCCGACTACTCGGGGCGCGTGGCCGTCGCGACCAAGGAAATGGTGATCACCGCGCTCTCGCAGATGTCGCGGCTGAGCAATGCGTTTCGCTACGTCGACTATGAAGTCGATATCGCGCGCCAGGACACGGTGCAGAACCTGACCACCATCCTGCTCAACAACAACCAGATGCAGCTCCAGCGGCCCGCACTCTATATCTCGGGCGCGATCTCCTTTGTCGACCAGAACGTGCTGCGCAACGATTTCGACGTCGGCACCTCGGCCAGCCGGCTCGAAACCGGCTACAGCCGCAACCGCAACGCCACCGTCATCGGACTGGAAATGCACCTCGGCGAGTTCCGCAACCGCACCCTCATTCCCGGGCTGGACTCGGCCAACGAGGTGATCATAGGCAATGGCGGCCAGGGCCTGGACCTGGCGGGCCGCATCGGCAGCTATGGCGTGCAGTTCACCGTCGGGCGCGACTATGCCCAGGGCTCGGGCCCGGCCGTGCGCACGCTCGTCGAGCTGGGCATGATAGAGCTGCTGGGCAAATGGGCGCGCGTGCCCTACTGGCAATGCCTGACGCTGGAGCAGACCCATCCCGACTTCCAGCGCCAGCTGCGCGACTGGTACGAGGAGTCGGGCCCCGACGCGCGCCAGCAGCTGGTGCAGCGCTCGCTGATCCGCAAAGGCTATCTGCCGCTGTCCTCGCAGGTGCTGAGCCCGCAAAGCGGCGCACTGCGCACCGCGCTCGCGCGCTTCCAGGCCGACCAGGGCATGGTCGTCACGGGCGTCACGGACTTCAGCACCTATGAGCGCGCGCTCAGCGGCTTTGTCGGCGTGGGTCCCGACGGCAAGCTCACCCGCATCGGCTGGGCCAGCGCGAATGGGCGCAGTCTCGCACTGCCCGGGCAGGCAGGCGCGGGTGGCGCGGGCCTGGCGGTCGCCGAGCGCATGATCGACATGCAGATCGAGAACATCTCGCTCGACCGCTCGACGTTCGAGGTCGGCGAGCAGATCTTCGTGTCGGCCACCGTTTCGCGCACTTCCTTCATGAGCTGCTACATGTCCAGCGCCCAGGGCACCGTGATCCGCCTGCTGCCGAACAGCACCAACCCCTCGGGCTGGGTGTCGGCCAACCAGGCCGTGCGCATTCCCGACTGGATGAGCCCGTATCCCGGCTTCCTGATGGACGCCGGCAGCCCGGGCAGCGAAGGCGTGGCCTGCTATGCCACGGGCAATGACATCGGCAAACAATTGCCCGCGGCGTTCCAGGTCGCGCCCTTCCAGCCCATGGCCGGCATCCGCACGCTCGATGACGTGACCGCCGCCATGCAAAAGGCTGCGGGTGCCGATGGCTTCAGTACCCAGCGCCTGATGTGGCAGGTCGTGCCGCGCCGCGCTGCGCCTGCCGGCGTGCCGCCTGCTGCGCCTGCCGCACGGTGAGCCCCATGCCCACGCCAAGCACACGCACCCACCGCAGGAGCTGGGCAGGAGGGGGCCTGGCCCTGGCCCTGGGCCTGCAGTTCTGGGGACCGGCGATGGCACTGGCCACGGGTCCGCTGTCCGCGGAGCAGCCATCGCTGCGCACCTCCGCGCCCTCGCAGCTCGCCAAGCCGCCCGCCATCGACCCCGCCCGGATGCAGCCCGACACGCCCGCGGTCAGCGGCGCCGGCCCCCGGCAGCAGCGCCAGGCCCAGGCGCTCAAGCAGTTGCGTGCCCAGGCGGACGATACCGCGCCGCGCAAGGGCCCGCCCGCCGCCCGCCAGGCCGCGCAGCGCGACGCCGCCTGGCTGCTGGGCCTGCTGTCCCTGCATGGCACGGGTACTGCGCACGACCCGGCAGCCGCACGCCAGTGGTTTGCGCGCGCCCAGGCACTGGGCCATCCGCTCGCGGCAGCCGGGCTGGCCTGGTGTGCGATCGACGGCTGCGGTGGCCCGCCCCAGCCGGGTGCGGCCGCGCCCTGGATCGCGCAGTTGCGCCGCAGCGACCCCGCACGCGCGGACTACCTCGATTGGCTGCGCGGGCAGCAGCTCGCGCCCTTGCAGGACACAGACCGCGCCGCCCCTGCGCGCATGGCCGCAAACCGGCTGCTCGCGCGCGCCGCCGCGGGGGGCAACCCCGCGGCCCAGGTCGAATACGGACTCGCACTGCTGGAGAATGGCCAGCGCGAGGCCGCCCTGCTGCAGTTTCGCCAGGCTGCAGCGCGCTCGCCAGCCGCAGCGGCCAACGCCGAGTGGCTGCAGATGACCTCGGCCAGCAAGCCGGCCGATCGCAACGTCGAACAAAGCGCCCAATGGCTGGCCGAAGCCAAGCGCTACCACCGCGGCGAGGGAGTCCCCGCCAACTACACCGAAGCCCTGCGGCTGTACCAGCGTGCGGCCAACGCCGGCAATGCCGAGGCACGGCGCATGCTGCAAACGATTTATTCACGCCCCGGGCCCGTGGGCGGCATCGATATCCCCTGGATGCAGCAGCTCGCGCGCCTGAACCTCGACGCGCTGGGCCAGGCCGTGCCCGGCACCCTGGCAAGCGTGCACGCGTTCGCGCGCGACCCTACGCCCTTGTATGACCTGGTGCCGGCGCAGTGGCGATAAGCGGCTCAGTCCGCGCCCGTCTGACTTCCCGGCCGTGACCAGTCGATGGGCTCCTGCTGCAGCACCATGTCGATGTCCAGGCCCAGCGCCAGGCCCACTTCGCTGGGGAAAAGCACGGCGAGTTCACGCTCGCCCAGTGCCGCCTGCGCGGCGCGCACGCGCCACACGGCCAGGTGCAGCAGCCCCGCGAGCGGCTCGCTGGCATCGCCGTTGAGCGGTCGCTGCATCTGCTCCAGGCCATCGACCATCGCCGACGGAAACTGCCAGTGCCGCGCCAGCGCGGCCGTCACCTGCGGGTAGGCAAAGCCCCAGGCGATCTGCTGCTGGCGCGCGCGTTCGAGCGCCAGGGGGGCACTGCGAAGATTGAGCGCGGCCGCGCGCTGCGGCGCACGCAGGTGTATCACCCACTCGCCCAGGCCATGCACCAATCCAGCGGCATAGGCGTGGGAAGGGTTGTAGCGCACCATGGTCGCCAGCGACCGGGCCAGCCGCGCGGTCTGCAGGCTATAGCGCCAGAACGCCGGCAGATCGATACCCGGCACGGCGCGCGCGTCGCCGCCCGTGCGTGCCGCGCCGACCAGTGCCTGCAGGCGCTGCGGCGCGAGCACCACCAGCGCTTCGGCAATGCCGCCGATGCGGCCCGACAGCTGATACAGCGGCGCATTGGCCTGCGCCAGCAACTGCGCCGTCAGCGCCGGATCGGCCGCAAACAGCTGGGCCAGGCGGCCCAGGCTGGTCGCGGGCGCAGCCAGTTCGGCGCTGAGCAGCGCCACTGCGCGCGGCCTGCTTGGCAGGCAAACGGGCGCGGCCAGCAGGTCCGACAAATCCATGGCGTGGCAGCCCTCTTGATGGCATGGGAACGTGGGAGGCCATTATGGCCAGGCCCGGCGAAAGCCGCGCCTGGGGGCCCACCATTTAGGCTACTTGTTGCGTCCGGGCTGGAGCTTGGCGAATGCCGAAGCCATCGCGCTTTGCGCCACCGGTTCATTGCGCCGGGGTGCGGCCGCATAGCCGCGGCCCGCGCCTTCGAAGCGGTTGTCGCGCGGGCCGTCGCGCCGCGCGGGCGCCGCGTCGAGCTTCATCGTCAGACTGATGCGCTTGCGCGCCACGTCGACTTCAAGGACCTTGACCTTGACGATCTGGCCGGTCTTGACGACTTCGCGCGCATCGGTGATGTACTTGTGGCTCATCTGGCTCACATGCACCAGGCCGTCCTGGTGCACGCCCAGGTCGACGAAGGCGCCGAACTGCGCGACGTTGCTCACCGTGCCTTCGAGCGTCATGCCTTCCTTGAGGTCCTTGATGTCGTCTACGCCGTCGTTGAAGCGCGCGACGACGAAGTCCGGGCGCGGATCACGCCCCGGCTTCTCGAGCTCGCCCAGGATGTCGCGCACCGTGATCACGCCGAACTGCGGGTTGGCGAACAGCTCGGGCTTGAGCGTCTTGAGCATGTCGGCGCGGCCCATCAGCTCGGCCACGGGCTTGCCGGTGGTGGCAATGATGCTTTCCACCACGGGATAGGTTTCGGGGTGCACGCCGGTCATGTCCAGCGGATTGTCGCCGCCGCGTATGCGCAGAAAGCCCGCGCTTTGCTCGAAGGTCTTGGCGCCCAGGCCGCTGACTTCCATCAGTTGCTTGCGGCTCCTGAAGCTGCCGTTGGCATCGCGCCAGCGCACGACCGACTTGGCCACGCTGCCCGACAGGCCCGAGACGCGCGCGAGCAGCGGCGCGCTCGCGGTGTTCAGGTCCACGCCCACGGAGTTCACGCAGTCCTCGACCACGGTGTCGAGCGTGCGCGCGAGCTCGCTCTGGTTCACGTCGTGCTGGTACTGGCCCACGCCTATGCTTTTCGGGTCTATCTTCACGAGTTCGGCCAGCGGGTCCTGCAGGCGCCGCGCAATGCTGGCCGCGCCGCGCAGGCTCACATCGACATCGGGCATTTCCTGAGAGGCGAATTCACTGGCCGAATAGACCGAGGCCCCGGCTTCGCTGACCACGACCTTCTGGATGCTTTGCTCGACCTTGGCCATCAGCTTGATGAGTTCGCCCGCGAGCTTGTCGGTTTCGCGGCTGGCCGTGCCGTTGCCGATGGCGATCAGGTTCACGCCATGCTTTTCGCAGAGCCTGGCCAGCGTGTGCAGCGCGCCGTCCCAGTCCCTGCGCGGCTCGTGCGGGAACACGGTGGCGGTGTCGACCAGCTTGCCGTTGGCATCGACCACGGCCACCTTGACGCCGGTGCGAATGCCCGGGTCCAGGCCCATGACGGTGCGCGCGCCCGCGGGCGCGGCCAGCAGCAGATCGCGCAGGTTGTCGCCAAACACCTTGATCGCGACCTTCTCGGCATCTTCGCGCAGGCGCGAGAACAGGTCGCGCTCGGTCGACAGGCTGAGCTTCACGCGCCAGGTCCAGGCCACGCATTTGCGCAGCAGGTCGTCGGCCGCGCGCTTGGCGTGGCTCCAGCCCAGGTGCAGCGCGATGCGGCCTTCGGCCAGGCTGGGCTGGCCGGGCTCGGGCTCCACGGGCAGCACCAGCTTGGCTTCGAGGATTTCCAGCGCCCGGCCGCGAAACACCGCCAGCGCGCGGTGCGAAGGCACGCGGCCTATGGGCTCGTCGTATTCAAAATAGTCACGGAATTTCGCGACCTCGGGGTCGTTCTCGTTCTTGGCCTCGACCTTCTTGCTGCGCAGCAGCCCCTCTTCCCAGAGCCATTCGCGCAGCGCCTGCACCAGCACCGCATCTTCGGCCCAGCGCTCGGAAAGAATGTCGCGCACGCCGTCGAGCACCGCCAGCGTGTGGGAAAAATCGGGTCCGGGCTTGCCGTCGTCGAGCAGCGTTGCGGGCCGGCAGTAGGCCTGGGCTTCGGCATGGGGGTCCAGCGTGGGGTCGGCAAACAGCTTGTCGGCCAGCGGTTCTATGCCGAATTCACGCGCGATCTGGCCCTTGGTGCGGCGCTTTTGCTTGAACGGCAGGTAGATGTCTTCGAGTTCCTGCTTGGTCGGCGCGGCGGCGATGGCCGCGCGCAGCGCGTCCGTGAGCTTGCCCTGCTCGTCGATGTTCTTGAGCACCGACACGCGCCGGTCTTCAAGTTCGCGCAGATACGACAGCCTGGCTTCGAGCTCGCGCAACTGCACATCGTCGAGACCACCCGTGACCTCCTTGCGGTAGCGGGCGATGAAGGGCACGGTGGCACCGGAGTCCAGCAACTCGACGGCCGCGGTGACCTGCTGCTGGCTGACTTTGATTTCTGCGGCAATTTGCCCGATGATTTTTTGCATGCGCTACTCGCCCCACGGCGATGGATCAAGGAAAGCGTTCAAGTGTGCCATACGGAAAGCGGCGCACAGAGAGTTACAGGTGGCGGGTGGCTCAACCCTGCGGCATCGAGGCATTCAACGGAAAATGCAAGGCCGCGCCACTTCAGACCACTTTTCCGATGCAAGACGGGCTTTTTGATGATCTTCCGCCGGCGCCCGAGCCGCCCCCACGCAAGCGCCCGGCTTCGGCGGCCGCAGCCGGCGCCGTGCCGGGGCCCGGCGCCGCCAAGCCGCCCGCGCGGCTGCTGGACGTCGCGCAGGAACTGCCGCCGCTGCTGCGCATGGGCGCCTCGACCTGGTCCTACCCTGGCTGGGAGGATCTGGTCTGGGATGGCGCCTATGACGCCAGCGTGCTGGCAAAGACGGGGCTGACGGCCTATGCCCGGCACCCGCTGCTGCGCACCATCTGCATAGACCGCAGCTTCTGGCGCCCGCTCACCGTGAGCCAGTACGCGACCTATGCGGGCCAGGTGCCCGCGGATTTCCGCTTTGTCGTCAAATGCCCGTCCGTGGTGACCGATGCGCAGGTGCGCACCGAGGACGGCCGCGGGCGTGAAGCCAACCCGGCCTTCCTCGACCCGCAGTTGGCCATCACGGCATTTGTCCAGCCCACGCTCGAAGGGCTGGGCGACAAGCTGGCGGTGCTGGTGTTCCAGCTCAGCCCCCTGCCCTGGGACTGGCTCAACCGGCCGTCGGCGCTGTTCGCGCGGCTGCAGGCGCTGCTGGCAAGCGTGCAGTCGCAGCTTGCCCAGCATCCCGGAGTCATCGTCGCCGTCGAAGTGCGCGACCCGCAGTTGCTGGTGCCGGCTTTCGCCGACGTGCTGCGCGCGACGGGCTCCACCTTCTGCCTGGGCCTGCACGGCAAGATGCCGCCGATTGAGGAACAGCTCAGGCTGCTGCGCCTGCTGTGGCCCGGGCCGCTGGTCTGCCGCTGGAACCTGAACCGCCGCTTCGGCCCCTACGGCTATGAGGATGCCCAGAAGGCGCATGCGCCGTTCAATGCCATCCTCTCGCCCGATCCGCACACACGCGCGCTGCTGGCGCGCACCATTGCCGGCATCACGGGCAGGGGCCAGCGCGCCTACGTCACCGTGAGCAACGACGCCGAAGGCTGCGCGCCGCGCTCGATTGCGCTGCTGGCCGAGGCGGTACTCGAGGAGACAGCCGCCCGCAACGAGCGGCCGCGCTGAGCGTGCGTCAGCGGCTGAGGGGCGCAGCCGCTGCGGCCACTGCCGGCGCGGCAGCGGCAGGCTCTGCGCCCAGCACCTTGACCAGGCTCACGCGGTTGAGCTGCTCCTGCAGTTGCAAGGTGATCAGCGTCTGCTGCGCGGCGTAGAGGCTGCGCTGCGCATCGAGCACGGCGAGGTAGTTGTCCACGCCCGACTTGAAGCGCGCTTCCGACAGCTCGAAGGCCTTTTGCGTGGACGCCACCAGCGAGGCCTGGGCGGCCAGGCGCTCGGTCCACTGCGCCCGGTCGGCGAGCGCATCGGCGGTTTCGCGAAAGGCCGTCTGCACGGCTTTTTCGTACTGCGCAAGCGCCACCTGTTCATTGGCCTGCGCCACAGCGACATTCGCGCGGTTGCGCCCGCCGTCGAAGATCGGCAGCCGCACCAGCGGCACGAAGCTCCAGGTGCTGTTGCCGCTGCCGAACAGCCCCGACAGCTCGTTGCTGCCCGTGCCCACCGAGGCCGTGAGGCTGATGGTCGGAAACAGCGCCGCGCGCGCCGCGCCGATGTTGGCGTTCATCGCGCGCAGCTGGTGCTCGGCGGCGCGCACGTCGGGGCGCGCGAGCAGCACGCTCGAGGGCAGGGGCACGGGCAAGGGCAGCAGCGCGGCGGCAGGCGCCTGCGCCGACAATTGCAGTGGCGCGGGCATGGCCGATTCGGGCAGCGGACCGCCGACCAGCAGTTGCAGCAGATTGCGGTCGCGCACCACCTGGCTGTTGAAGCTGGCCACGTCGGCGCGCGCGGCGTCGACCGTGGTGCGGTTTTGCTCGAGCACCAGCCCCGACGTAGAGCCCAGTTCATGCATGCGCTCGGTCAGCGCGAACGACTGGCGGCGCGCGGCCAGCGTCTGCTCGGCCAGCGCCAGCCGCGCCTGGTCGGCGGCCAGCGTGAGCCAGGCATTGGCAACGTCGGCGAGCAGCGTGAGCTGCACATTGCGCTGGTTCTCGCCGGACTGCAGGAAGGCCTGCAGCGCGGCCTCGTTGAGGTTGCGCACGCGGCCCCAGAGATCGAGCTCGTAGCTGGTCATGCCCAGCTGGGCCGTGTATTGGGTCACGACGGCCGAGCGGCCGTTGCTCGCCAGATCGGCCGCAGTGCGGTTGCGGCTGCCCTGGCCATTGGCGTTGATGCTGGGCAGCAGATCGGCCTCGGCGATGCCGTACTGGGCACGCGCCCTGTCGATGTTGGCCAGCGCCACGCGCAGGTCGCGGTTGTTCGCCAGCGCCAGCGCCAGTGCTTCGCGCAGGCCCGGCGACTGCACCCAGGCCAGGGCCTGGGCCGCGTCCAGGCTCGCCGGCGTGGCCTGCGCGGGCGCGGCGGCCGTGCCGACTTCGGCGGGCACGACGTCCGTGGGCGCGGCGTAGTTCGGCGCAAGGTTCATGCAGCCGGTCAATGCCGCAACAGCAAGGGCCACGGCGCAGGCCACGGCATGCAGCCGATAGGCGTTCTTGGTTTGAATGCTCATGCCACGTCCTTTGCGTTGCTGTCTTGTGCATCGACGGCCGGCGCCGCGTCAGAGGAGCGCGACGCAAACCAGCTGCGCACCAGCAGGAAAAACACCGGCACAAAGAAAATCCCCAGCACCGTCGAAAACACCGTGCCGCCCAGCACGGCCGTGCCTATGGCCTGGCGCCCGCCCGCGCCCGCGCCTGTGCCTATCGCCAGCGGCAGCACGCCGAAGCCGAACGCCAGCGACGTCATCAGGATAGGGCGCAGCCGCAGGCGCACGGCCTCGACGGTGGCGTCGCGCAGATTGCGGCCCTGCTCCTGCAGCTGGGTCGCGAACTCGACGATCAAGATGGCGTTCTTAGACGCCAGCCCCACCGTGGTCAACAGCCCCACCTGGAAGTAGACGTCGTTGTGCATGCCGCGCAGGCCCGTGAACAGCAGCGCGCCGACGACGCCCAGCGGCACGGCCAGGATCACCGCCAGCGGCACGGTCCAGCTCTCGTAGAGCGCGGCCAGGCACAGGAACACGAACAGCACCGAAATCGCATACAGCAGCGGCGCCTGCGCACCCGACAGCCGCTCCTGGTAGGAGGCGCCGGTCCACTCATAGCCAATGCCCACGGGCATCTGCTGCATCATCTTCTCGATAGCATCCATGGCCGCGCCCGAGCTCACGCCCGGCGCCGCGTCGCCGACGAACTCGAAGCTGGGGCTGCCGTTGTAGCGCTGCAGCTGCGGCGAGCCATAGGTCCAGTTCGTCGAGGAGAAGGCGGAGAACGGCACCATTTCGCCCTTGTCGTTGCGCACCGTCCACTGGTTGATGTCCTGGGGCAGCATGCGAAACGGTGCATCGCCCTGCACGTAGACGCGCTTGACCCGGCCATTGTTCAGGAAGTCGTTGACGTAGGTCCCGCCCATGGCGCTGGACAGCACGCTGTTGATGTTGGCCGTGCTCACGCCCAGCGCCGCGGCCTTGCGGTCGTCGATCACCACGCCGAGCTGCGAAGTGTCGTCGAGGTTGTTGCTGCGCAGGTTCTGGATCGCGCCTTCGCTGCCCGCGAGCTCGAGCAGCTTGTCGCGCGCCGCCACCAGCGCCTCATGGCCCAGACCGTTCAAGTCCTTGAGCTGGAAGTTGAAGCCGGCGTTCGAGCCCAGGCCGCGCACCGCGGGCGGCAGCATCACGAAGATGCGCGCATCGCGCAGCCGGCTCAGGTCCTTGGTCGCCTTGCGCGCGATCGCATCGGCCGTCTGGTCCGGGCCGGGCCGTTCGGCCCAGTTCTTGAGCCGCACGAAACCGCGCGCCGAGGACTGGTCGCCGGTCAGGCCGGTGATGGAGTTGAAACTCACCACATCGGGCTGCGCGGCGAAGTACTGCTGGACTTCGGACATCACGGCCTGCAGGCGCGCGTCCGTGCCGCCCGAAGGCAGCGTGATCTGCACCTGCATATAGCCCTGGTCCTCGACCGGCAGGAACGACGTCGGCAGCTTGGTGAACAGGAACGCCGTGCCCGCGCAGATCAGCAGGAACACCAGCGCCATGCGCTTGCTGCGCTGCAGCAGGCGGCCCACGGTGCTTTGCGCCTTGTTGGAGCTGTAGTCAAAGCCTTTGTTGAAGGCCTGGAAGAAGCGGTCGATGCCGCCGCGCAGGCCGGGGCGCGGCGCGCCGCCGTGGTGCCCCTGGCCCTTGGCCACGGGCTTGAGCAAGGTCGCGCACAGCGCGGGCGTGAGCGTCAGCGCGACAAACACCGACAGCACCATGGCCGAGACGATGGTGATCGAGAACTGCCGGTAGATCACACCCGTCGAGCCGCCGAAGAACGCCATGGGAATGAACACCGCCGACAGCGTGAGCGTGATGCCGATCAGCGCCGGCGTGATCTCGGCCATGGACTTGCGCGTCGCCTCCTTGGGCGACAGTCCCTCCTCGCTCATCACGCGCTCGACGTTCTCGACGACCACGATCGCATCGTCGACCAGCAGGCCGATCGCCAGCACCAGGCCGAACATCGTCAGCGTATTGATGGAGAAACCCGCGACCGACAGCACGCCGAACGTGCCCAGCAGCACCACGGGCACGGCGATCGCCGGAATCAGCGTGGCACGCAGGTTCTGCAGGAACAGGAACATCACCACGACCACCAGCAGCATGGCCTCGAACAGCGCCTGCACCACTTCCTTGATCGAGGCGCGCACGAACGGCGTCGAGTCCGAGCTGATGAAGGGCTTGAGGTCGTTGGGAAAGAACGGCTGCATTTCCGCGAGCTTGGCGTTGACCGCATCGGACACCGCCGTGGCGTTCGCGCCGTCGGCCAGCACGATGCCCATGCCCGCGCCGGGGCGGCCGTTGAGGCGCGAGGTGATGCTCAGGTTGTCCGCGCCGAGCTCGACACGGGCCACGTCCTTGAGCAGCACGGCCGCGCCGTCGGCAGAGGACTTGAGCAGGATGGCCTCGAACTCGGCCACGGTCTTGAGCTTGGTGCGCGCGGTGATGGTGGCGTTGATCTGCTGGTCCCTGACCGCCGGCAACGCACCGAGCTGGCCCGCCGAGACCTGGGCGTTCTGGTTGTTGAGCGCCGCGATCACGTCCGAAGGCATCAGCGCGAACTGCTGCAGCTTGGCCGGATCGAGCCAGATGCGCATCGCATAGCCGGTGCCGAACACCTGGATGTCGCCTACGCCGTCGACGCGGCCGATCACATCGACCACGTTGCTGGTCAGGTAGTCACCGATATCGACCTGGCTCACGTTCGGGTCGGGCGAAGTGAAGCTGTAGGTGGTCAGGAAGTCGTTGCCGCCCTTGTTGACGAACACACCGCGGCTCTTGACGGCCTCGGGCAGGCGGTTCATCGCCGACTGCAGCTTGTTTTGCACCTGCACCTGCGCCACGTCGATGTTGGTGCCGGGGCTGAAGGTCAAGGTGGTGCGCGAACGGCCCGACTGGTCGCTGGTCGAGCCCATGTACAGCAGGTTGTCGATGCCCTTGAGCTGCTGCTCGATCAGCTGGGTGACCGAGTTCTCGACGGTTTCGGCCGAAGCGCCGGTGTAGGTGGCGTTGATGGTCACGCGCGGCGGCGCGATATCAGGGTACTGCTCGAGCGGCAGCGTCGAGATCGACAGCGCGCCCGCGAGCATGATGACGATGGAGATGACCCAGGCAAAAATGGGCCGGTCGATGAAGAACTGTGCCATGGCGTGCGGCTTTCTCAGGGCTGGGCCGCAGGGCCGGAAGCTGCCGTGGGGATGTCCGCCTCGGCGGGCGCTGGCGGCGCGGCGTTCGCGGGCGCAGCGCCGTTGGC
Source organism: Pantoea sp. 18069 (assembly GCF_902706035.1). Classification (GTDB taxonomy): domain Bacteria; phylum Pseudomonadota; class Gammaproteobacteria; order Burkholderiales; family Burkholderiaceae_C; genus Comamonas. The sequence goes on from NZ_CACSJA010000022.1 coordinate 55,620, forward strand.
CTGCGCCGTCCTGTCCGCAGCCAGCTTGGCCTTGGCACCCAGGTCCACTTCCTGGGGCTCGACGGCGTCACCGACCTTGACGCGCTGGAAGCCATCGACGACGATCCTGTCGCCCGCGTTCACGCCTGCCGTGACCAGCCAGCGGCTGCCCACGGCGCGATCGGTTTCAATCGGCCGGCGCTGCACTTTCTCGTCGGCGCCCACGACCAGCACGCTGGCCTTGCCCGCGATATCGCGCGTCACGGCCTGCTGGGGAACGAGCAAGGCCTCGGGCGCCACGCCCGTGGGCAGCAGGGCCTGGACATACATGCCCGGCATCAGCACGCCTTCGGGGTTGGGCACCACCGCGCGCAGCGTCACCACGCCGGTGCTGGGGTTGACGATCACACCCGCGAACTGGAGCTTGCCGGTGTGCGAATACAGGCGCCCGTCTTCGAGCCTGAGCGCGATCGCCAGCGCATCGCGCTCGAGCTTCTGAAAGCGCCCGTCCTGGATGTCGCGCTTGAGCTGCAGCAGCTCGGTGCTCGACTGCGTGAAGTCCACGTACATCGGGTCAAGCTGAACGATGGTCGTGAGCGCATCGGCCTGGTTGGCCGTGACCAGCGCGCCGGGCGTGACCGTCGACAGGCTGGTCTGGCCGCTGATCGGCGCCTGGATGCTGCTGTAGCGCAGGTTGATGCGCGCACTCTCGAGCGCCGCCCTGGCCGCCGCCACGTCGGCGCTGGCCTGGGCCTGGGCGGCCTGGCTTTCTTCATGGGCCTGGCGGCTGATCGCGTCGATCTTCACGAGCTCGGCATTGCGCGCCGCCGTCGCCCGCAGCGTGCGCTCGCTGGCCTGGGCCTTGGCCAGCGCGGCCTCGGCGCTGGCCTGCGCCGCGCGCAGCGAAGCCGAATCGATCTGGTAGAGCGGCTGGCCGGCCTTGACGCTCGCGCCTTCGGTGAACAGGCGCTTTTGCACGATGCCCGACACCTGGGGCCTCACTTCGGCCGTCAGGAACGCACGCGTGCGCCCCGGCAGGCTTGCATCGAGCTGCTGGCTCTGGGTCTTGAGCGTGACCACGCCCACCTTGGTCGGCGCCTTGGCGGCCGGAGCGTCGGCGGCCTTGGGCGAGCAGCCGGCGGTCACGAGCACCACGGCGGCCGCCACGGCTGCCATGCGCCATGCCGAGAACTGCTGCGCTGCAATCGGACGATCGGAGGGCCAATGGGACAGCAGGCGCGCACGCAGCGAAAGAGACAGGGCAGACGTCATGGGGGTGCAACTTGAAATTGAAGGCGAGCACCATTGTGCAAGCCTAATATTTACTTTTTGTAAAGCCGGCGTGCGCAAGGCATTGCGCACACGGCTGCCGTCCCGGAGAGAGATTTACCAGGCACTCCGGTCCAGCAGCAGGATGATGCCATTTTGTAGCCTGTCGTTACATTCGCCGAAGGCGAATTCAACGTGTACGCGACAATTTCTTCACCGCTTACGTTGGCGCAGATCATTGCCCATGGCCTGCGCAGTCATTCCGGCCAGTGGTTTCTTGCCGCGTTCCTCTGGCGTGTTGCGCACCATGCCCGTCGGATCACCCCCCAACAAAAAGAGCCGTCGAAACGGCCCGGGGATAGCGCGCGGGAGTTTCTCAGTCCGGCGTCGCACGCAAGGCCGCGCGCAGGCTCGCGCCCAGCTCCGGCTTGTGCGCAAACGGATCGCTGGGATTGCGCCCTTGCACCACGTCTTCCATGCGCGCCTGCACCGCGCCCAGCGCCTGGGGGTGGCTGTAGATATAGAACTGGTTGGCGGCAACGGCGTCGAACACTTTCTGCGCGACTTCGGCGGCCGAGACCTTGCCCGACGACACGGCCTTGTCGGTCATTGCCTGGCCTATCTTCTGGCTCGCGGTCTGCTGCGCGTTGGCCTGGCCCTCGGGCCGGTTGCGCTCGCTCTGGCTGATGCCCGTGGCCACGAAATACGGGCACAGCAGGCTCGCGCCGACCTGGTCGGTCACCAGCGACAGATCCTGGTAGAGCGTTTCGGTCAGGCTCACCACCGCGTGCTTGCTCACGTTGTAGATGCCCATGTTGGGCGGCGTGAGCAAACCGGCCATGCTGGCGGTGTTGACCATATGGCCGCGCCAGGCGGGATCGGCCTGGGCCGCGGCCAGCATCATCGGCGTGAACAGGCGCACGCCATGGATCACGCCCCAGACGTTGACCCCCAGCACCCACTCCCAGTCGGCGACGGAGTTCTCCCAGACCAGCCCGCCCGCGCCCACGCCGGCGTTGTTGAACACCAGGTGCGGCGCGCCGAAGTGCTCCTGCACGCTGCGCGCGAGCACTTCCATCTGCATGCGGTTGGACACGTCCACGCGCTGGGCCAGCACCTGTGCGCCGGCCGCGCGCATTTCGTCGGCCGCAGCCTCGAGCGCTTCCTTTTGCACGTCCACCAGCACCAGGTTCATGCCCAGGCGCGCGCCTATGCGCGCGCACTCGAGACCGAAACCCGAACCGGCGCCGGTCAGCACCGCGGTCTTGCCTTGGAAATCTTCAATCATGGCGGTCTTTCGGGTCGTTCAGACCAGCTTGACGAGTTGTTTGCCGAAGTTCCTGCCCTTGAGCAAGCCCAGAAACGCCGCAGGCGCGGCCGCCAGGCCCTGGGCCACGGTTTCGCGCGGGCGCAGCTTGCCCGTGGCCACCAGCGTGCCCAGCTCCTGGAGCGCTTCGGGCCAGACTTCCATGTGCTCGCTGACGATGAAGCCTTCGATCTTCAGGCGGTTGATCAGGATCAGCGCGGGATTTTGCAGCGGCAGCGGCGCGCCGTCATAGCCGGCGATCATTCCGCAGACCGCGACGCGCGCAAACGCATTGGTGCGCAGCAGCACGGCATCGAGGATGTAGCCGCCGACGTTCTCGAAATAGCCGTCTATGCCGTCCGGGCAGGCCTGCTTGAGCGCCAGCGACATGGCCTTGACGTCGGCATGCTGGCGGTAGTCGATGCAGACATCGAAGCCCAGCTCCTCGCTCGCATAGCGGCATTTTTCCGGCCCGCCCGCGATGCCCACCACGCGGCAGCCGCGCGCCTTGGCCAGCGCCGCGAACGCGCTGCCCACCGCGCCCGTGGCCGCGCTGACCACCACGGTCTCGCCGGCCTTGGGTGCAATGATCTTCACCAGCCCGTACCAGGCGGTCACGCCGGGCATGCCGACCGCGCCGAGATAATGGGAAAGAGGTACATGGGACGTATCTACCTTGCGCAGCATGCCCGGCGCATTGCCGTCGACCACGCTGTACTCCTGCCAGCCGCCCATGCCCACGACCTGGTCGCCGACCGCAAACTTGGGGTGGCGGCTCTCGACCACCTCGCCCACGGTGCCGCCTATCATGACTTCGCCCAGCGGCTGGCTGGCCGCATAGCTCTTGCTGTCGTTCATGCGCCCGCGCATGTAGGGGTCCAGGCTCAGGTAGTGGTGGCGCACCAGCACCTGGCCGTCCTGCAGCGCCGGCACCTCGGTCTGCACCTGCCTGAAGTTGCTTTCCACGGCTTCGCCCTGCGGGCGGTTGTCGAGAAGAATTTGCTGATTCCGGGTCATGAACTGTCTCCTTGTAATCATTGCAATGCCATCGAAAGCCTGGCGAAGCGCGCAGCGCGCGGGCGACTGCGCCCGCTCAGCCCTGCGCGGCCTCGGAAGCGGCCGCTGCCGGGGCCTTGAGCGGCTCGCGGTGCTTGAGCTTGAACGTGCCCGAGGCCTTGCAGCACAGCAGGCCCTGGGCGTCATAGACCGCGCCCTCGACATAGGCCATGCCGCCATGTGTCTTGTGCAGCAGTTGCCCCTTGGCCACCAGCGCGCCGCGCGCGGGCAGCATGAAGGAAGTCTTCATTTCAATCGTCACGCCGCCGGTGCTGGGCACCACGCTGCAGGCTGCCTGGGCCATGGTCACGTCCAGCAGCGCCATCAGGGCGCCACCATGGGTCACGCCGAACGAGTTCAGGTGCTCGGAACGTGGCGTGTAATGCAGTTCGGACTCGCCATCGGCGCGCTTGTGCAGCGTAAAACCCAACTCGCTGACAAAAGGAATATCTGCTTCAAAACTCAACACCGGATCGGCCTTTCTTGATACGGGGGCAGCACCCGCCCGCCAGGGGCCAGGCGCTGGGCGCGCCACGGCAGCGCTATTGTCGGGGAAGAAAAGCCCTCAGCCGCCCGTGACCACGCTCACGCCGCCGTCGACGGCCATCCACTGGCCGGTGATGTGCTTGCCCGCGTCCGAGGCATAGAGCAGCGTGATGCCCTTGAGGTCCTCGTCGTCGCCCAGGCGGCGCAGCGGCGCGTGGCTGGCCATCTTTTCCTCGCCCAGCGACTCGATCAGCACGCTGGCCATCTTGGTCTTGAAGAAACCCGGGCAGATCGCGTTGACGTTGATGCCGTGCACGCCCCACTCCGCGGCCAGCGCACGCGTGAAGTTGATCACGGCGCCCTTGGAGGTGTTGTAGGCAATGGTCTTCATTTCGATCGGATTGCCGGCCAGGCCCGCGATCGACGCGATATTGATGATGCGCCCCGCGCGCCGCGCAATCATGCTGCGCCTGGCGATCTCGCGGCTCAGAAGAAAGTAGCCGCGCACGTTGAGGTTCATCACCTTGTCCCAGGCCGCGGTCGGATGGTCTTCGGCGGGCGCGCCCCAGCTCGCGCCGGCGTTGTTGACCAGAATGTCGACATCGCCCACGCGCTGCAGCGTTTCGTCGACCAGGCGCAGGATGTCTTCCTCGCGCGCGCAATCGGCCGCGATCCAGCGCGCGTCGATGCCATCGGCCTGCAGCGCGGCCACGGCCTCTTCGAGGTCGGCCGCCTTGCGCGAGCTCAGCACGATCTTCGCGCCGGCTTCGCCCAGCGCCTGTGCCATCTGCAGGCCCAGCCCCCGCGAGCCTCCGGTCACCAGGGCCGTCTTGCCGCTGAGATCAAACAGTTGTTGCACCTTACGCGTCATCTCGCTGTCTCCTGTGATGGTGGGAATTTCGCCGGCCGCCAAGGCCGCTGGGGCATTGTGCGTTGGCGCCCGGCTGGCCCGTGTCGCCAGCGTGTCGCAACGGCCACGCGCCAGGCTCAGGCCCGCGGCTGGCGAATGCGCAGGCTGCTGCAGAGCCCGGCCAGCGCGGCAAAGCAGCCCGCGCCGACCAGCGCCACCGTTTCGGCGGTGCCGCCATGGCCGGGCCACAGCGCGAACAGCGTGGCGAGAATGATCGCGCCCATGGTCTGGCCCGTCAGGCGCGCCGTGCCCAGCATCGCACTGCCCGCGCCGCTGCGCTGCACCGGCGTCGAGCGCACGATGGTGTGGTTGTTGGGCGACTGGAACAGCGCGAAGCCCGCGCCGCACAGCACCATGCGCCAGATGACATCGAGATCCGACGGCTGCGCCGGCAGCAGCGCGAGCAGCCACAGTCCGGCCGTGAAAACCGCCATGCCCAGGCCGCCGAGCAGGCCGTCGGGGTAGCGGCCTATCAGCCAGCCGGCCAGCGGTGCGACGGTGACGATCGCCAGCGGCCAGGCGGTGAGCAGCAAGCCGGCTTGCAGCGCGCTGCGGCCGTGGGTTTCGAGCAGCAGGAAAGGCAGGGCCAGAAACGCCAGCGTCTGGGCGCAGAACGCATTGACCGACGAAGCCATGGACAGCGCGAACACCGGAATGCGCAGCAGGTCGACGGGAAACAGCGGACGCGGCTTGCGGCTTTGGCGCACCAGGTGCCAGGCGCCGATCAGCAGGCCCGCGCCCAGCAGCAGGCCGCCCATGAGCATCGAGCCGGCCTGGTCCTTGCGCGCCACGCCCAGTGCGTCGGCGCCGAGGAATACCAGCGTGAACATGGCCATATTGAGCACCAGGTCCAGCGCGGAAAACGCCCGTGCGCCGCTTTCGCCGAGCACGCGCGGCGTGTCCGGCAGGGATTTTCGCCCCAGCCACAGCGTCAGCAGGCCCAGCGGCACATTCGGTGCGAGCAGCCATGGCCAGGACGCCACGGACAGGATGGCTGCGGCCACCGTGGGCCCGGCCACCGAAGCGCTCGCCACCACCGCAGAGTTGAGCGCCAGGCCCCGCCCCAGCAGGGAACGGGGAAAGATGAAGCGCACCAGCGCCGCGTTCACGCTCAGGATGCCGGCCGCGCCCAGGCCTTGCAGCGCGCGCGCCGCAATCAGCGCGCCCAGCGACGGCGCGAAAACCGCGCCCAGCGACGCCAGCGCAAACAGCGCCATGCCCCACAGATACACACTGCGGTAGCCAATGCGCTCGCCCACGGCCGCCAGCGGCAGCAGCATCACCAGCGTCGCGATCTGATACGCATTGACCACCCAGATCGCGTGCGACGCGGGCGCCTGGAACGCCCGCGCGATCGCCGGCAACGCGAGGTTGAGCAGGCTGCTGTCGAGCACCACCACCGCCAGTCCCAGCAGGATCACCAGCATCGCGCTGGCGCGCCGCCCCGCGGGCAGACCGTCGGCGATATCCTGACGCGTCACGGGAGGGGTTCTTTCGGTGCTCGTTGGCGGCTTCTCGACGGACTCTTGCATGGCTTTCCCTGGCTTGCTGGACTGCGGCCCACGGTGGGGCCCGGGGCCATGGTAGTGGCTCAAGGCCCCGGCCGTGAGGATACGGCGCCGGCCGGACCGGCCGGGCATCTTGATCAAGCAATCGAGGCATCGCCAGCGGCGCGCACGGCGTCACAATACAGACTGTCTTTGCCGCACAGAACACTCCATGCCGACTGCCCTTCGCTTCTGCTTCCGTCCCCTTTGTCTGCTGGCCGCGACGCTGCTCGCCAGCCCGCAGTTGCTGGCCCGGACCAGCGCCGATGCCGCACCGGCCCAACTGCAGCTTTCGGCCGATGGCAGCGAAGTGCATGACCTGCGCGCGCGTCTGGCCTGGCCGCGCTGCCTGCAAGGCATGGAATGGCGCAAGCAGCGCTGCGAAGGCAGGCCGCAGCGCCTGAGCTTCGGCCAGGCGAAAGAACTCGCCCAGTCACTCCACCAGGCCGACGGCCTGCGCTGGCGGCTGCCGCGCGCCAACGAACTGCGCCGCCTGCGCCAGCACGCGGCCCTGGCCGGCGAGCAGGCCGCGCTGCTGCCGGACGTGCCCGGCGGCTGGCACTGGACCGGCACGGCCGCGGTGAACGCCGCGCCCGTCAACCAGTACAGCTACGAGCAGACCGGGCCGGGCAAGAGCCGCCTGTCGGCGCAGCAGGCCTGGGCCGTGGACTGGGCGACAGGCAAGGCGAGTGGAGAGATGGGCCGGGGAAATACGCTGCTGGTAAGGCTGGTACGGCCTCTCGCTGCCCCCTGACGCGGGCCGCACTATGGCTGGCGGTCAGAAATACCTGTAAAAAACAACAGTTGAAAGGCAAAATCCACTGTACATTCCAACAGTCAACTTCTTTATCTAGACCCATCATGGACACTGTTGAAACCTTCTACACCGTTTCTTTGTGCGATTACCCCAGCCTGCCCGAGCAGGAACGGGCCCGGGCCGAAGCGCGTTATGCGCGCGTGATCGAGCGCCAGCTGGGCGGCGCCGAGCAGGTGGCCCTGGCGCTGGAATGCGTGCTGGGCCTCGAGGAGACGCCGCCCGAGGAAATCACCGACGAAGCCAAGGCGACCTTTGCACGCTGGACCAAGGCCGCCAACGCCGCAACCCAGGCCGGCATGCAGGGGCTGGGCGACGGCGAATGCAGCTTCTTTGAAGTGCGATTCAGCTGAACTGGCGCCAACCGGGGTGCGCAGCCCTCTGCGGAGGCTGCGAGCCACTGCCCACTGAAGCGCCGTCTCTGCTGCGGCTGACAATCAGTCAGCGGGGACTCCGCAAAACGCCACGGCAGGTGCATCGTGCCGACCTTCCTGCCCGGCAATGATATTGCTGTAGCCAGCGTCATCTGCCCCCACCGGGTCGCGGGAGCCAGCCGTGCCGACCGCAAGGTCGCAGACCTCCTGCGGCGCGGTCTGCGCGCGATGGTCAATGGCTTCGATGCCCGCGACCATGGCAAACAGCAGTTCCATGTGGGTCCAGTGATCTTGTTCCAGCAAAAGCCGCACCGTGGCGAAAGCGGTGCCGTTGTCGGCAAGGCCAACGTCGCCAGACTTTTCCAAAGTCTGCAGCGCGGCCGCAAAAGGGGTAACGCCGTCGTGGTTGGGGGCATGCATATCCGCTCCCTGGTCGCGCAGCATGTCCATCGCGGCCCATTGCCCGCCGCGTGCCGCGAACATCAGTGCGGTGTCGCCCTCACCGTTCACGGCATCCACATGCGCGCCGGCGGCGATCAACGTTTCCATCAGGGTCCAAAAGCCGTTTTTTGCCGCGTCCATCAACCGGGTCAGACCGCCCGGCAGGGGAGCGTTGACGTCGATGTCCTTGAATACTGCCCGGATGGTCTGCTCCGGCGTCTCTCCCACATAGTTGGCGGCATGCATCTTCGCGCCATGCAGGCGCAGGATATCCATGCAGGCCCATGCCTGCGCACATGCGGCGCTCAGCAACGCAGAGCTGCCTTCGTTGTCGACCGCATCGATCCTTGCCCCGGCAGCCAGCAGCACGCCCACGGCGGCTGACTGCCCTTCCTGTGCCGCAACCATCAGCGCAGTGACACCGCCATCGGCCGTGGCCTGGATATCCAGGCCCGCGAGCACCAACGCATTCAGCATCGGCACCTTGCCCTTGCCCGCCGCCAGCATCATCGCGGTTGCGCCCCCCTCGGCCCGAGCATTTGCGTTCGCTCCCGCTTCCAGCAGTGCATTCAACATGTCCAGATGGCCCTCGTATGCTGCCATCAGCAGCGGCGTCAATCCCGTAGCACAGGCAGCGTCGATGTCGGCGCCTGCGCTGTGCAGCATGCGCATCATGGCCACTTCTCCGGAGTACGTCGCGAATATCAGCGCGGTGCAGTTGTTGTTCCTGGCGTCGATGTTCACGCCTTCATCCAGCAGTGCGGACACCATAGGCAGGTCCCTGCGGGCGATCGCCTCCATCAAGGGAGTGTTGCCATCCGGGTCCCTGGCTTCAATGTTCGCGCCCGCTTGCAACAATGCTTTCACCATGCCGATGCGGCCCTCCTTCACTGCGCACATCAGCACGGTGCAACCCTCCTTGTCGGGGGCCTCGAGGTCCACTCCGGAAGCAAGCAGTTCGTCGACGACTTGCTGAGTTTGCGCATCAAGCAGCCGGGCAATGCGGTCGTAGTGATATGGGGAAAGCTCAGGTGCTGTGTTATTGGGCATGGGCTGTAGAGGTGAGATCGACGCAAGCCAAGGCTTTGACGGCAATTGAAATTTATGTAAATAAATTTATTTTCATAGTTTTTTGCTATCCATCATTGTCAGCATTTTTCCTGTGATCGGCATGATTCGCAGGGCCTGGCGTCGTTTCTTGCTGGCAACGGCACCCTCGGCGCCCATGAACCGGGAGCAGCATGTTTGCGCCGCAGGGTACCCGCGCATCTTCCTGCGGCAAGCACCGCCCTGCCAGCCAACGCAGCCCCTGACCAATACAATGGCCCGAGCACCAGGACACGGCACAAGACAGTCCGCGTCCTGGCGCCAGATCTGGCTGCCGTGGAATCCGCCCGGTGGTGGCTTCAACCGAACCGGAACCTTCCATGAGTCATACCTCTGCACGCCGCCTGGCGCTCAAGCAGGCGCTTTCCTGCGCGCTGGCCGTCTCCTCCCTGTCGGCCCTGCCGGCGCTGGCCGCAGACAATGTCCTGCGGGTGTCCGCCATTCCCGATGAAGCACCTACCGAGCTGCAGCGCAAGTTCGCACCGCTGGGCAAGTACCTCGAAGCGCAGACCGGCATGAAGGTGGTCTTCACGCCCGTGACCGATTACGCCGCCGTGGTCGAATCGCTGGCCACGCGCAAGCTCGATCTGGCCTGGCTCGGCGGCTTCACTTTCGTGCAGGCCAGGATCCGCACCAACGGCACGGCCATCCCCATCGTGCAGCGCGAGGAAGATGCACGCTTCACTTCCAAGTTCATCACCGCCAATCCGCAGGTCAAGGAATTGGCCGACCTCAAGGGCAAGAGCTTTGCGTTCGGCGCGCCCTCGTCGACCTCAGGCAGCCTGATGCCGCGCTTTTTCCTGCAGCAGGCCGGCCTGAACCCCGAAAAGGATTTCAGGAACGTCGCCTTCTCGGGCGCGCATGACGCCACGGTGGCGTTCGTTGCCGCGGGCCGCGCCGAAGCCGGCGTGCTCAATGCGTCGGTCTGGGACAAGCTGGTCGAGGAAAAGAAAGTCGACACCAGCAAGGTGCGCGTGTTCGCGACCACGCCGCCCTACTTCGACTACAACTGGACCGTGCGCGGCGACCTCGATCCCGCGCTGGTCAAGAAGCTCACACAGGCCTTCCTGCAGCTCGATCCGGCCAAGCCCGAGCACAAGGCCATCCTGGACCTGCAGCGCGCGGCGAAATTCATTCCGACCGAAGCCAGGAACTACGTCGGCATCGAAGACGCCGCGAAGTCGGCCGGACTGCTGAAGTAAGCCCAGCGTCCCGACCGCATGAGCTTCGAGTTGGACGGCGTGGGCCTGGCCCACGCCAATGGCACCGTCGCGCTGGCCGATATCCGGCTCGCGGCGCGCCAGGGCGAAAGCATTGCGCTGATCGGCCCTTCAGGTGCGGGCAAGACCTCGCTGCTGTCCGTGCTGGGCACGGCATGGGCTGCCCAGCCCGGCCTTCATGGCACGGCGCGGGTGCTGGACGCCGACCTGTCTGCGCTCAATGCGCGGGCGCTGCGCGGCCTGCGCGCGCGCATCGCCACCGTGCACCAGGCACCGCCCCTGCCCGGGCGCCAGCGCGTGGTCACCAGCGTGCTCGCGGGCCGGCTGGGCCAATGGCCGGCCTGGAAGTCGCTGGCCTCGCTCGCCTATCCCATGGACATCGCAGGCGCGCGCGCCGCGCTTACCCGGGTCGAACTCGAAGACAAGCTGTTCGCGCGCTGCGACCAGCTTTCGGGCGGCCAGCTGCAGCGCGCGGGCATTGCGCGCGTGCTCTACCAGCAGGCCGCGCTGGTGCTCGCCGACGAGCCGGTGTCGGCGCTGGACCCGGCGCTGGCATTGGCCACCGTGCGGCTGCTGGTGCATGACGCCGCCCAGCGCGGCGCGACGCTGGTCGCCAGCCTGCACGCGGTCGACCTCGCGCTCGGCTGCTTTGCGCGCATTGTCGGCATCCAGCGCGGGCGCATCGTTTTCGACCTGCCCGCAGCCCAGGTCAGCGAAGCACAGTTGCAGGCCTTGTATGCGGGCGAAGACCAGCCGTTGCCCACGCTGGCGGCGCCCCAGGCCGCCGCAGCCATCCTACCCATGAACGCATGCCACTGAAACCCGCGCAGCGCGACCCCGCGAGCCTCTCGCGCCTGGCCCATGCAGTGCTCGCGCTGTGCGTTCTCTGGCCGCTGTTCGAGGCCGCCGAAGTGCGCCCCGGCGCGCTGTTCGAGCCCGGCAACCTGGCCGTCATCGGCAACTTTCTGGCCGCTTTCCTGCCGCCGGCGACGGGCAGCGAGTTCCTGGCCTACCTGGGCCAGGCGACGCTGCAGACGCTGGCGATCGCGACGGCCGGCATGGCGCTGGCCTGTGCGCTGGCCATCCCCCTCGCCTATCTGGTCAGCGCCGCGGGCCGCGACCGGCCCACGCTCAACCCGCTCACACGCAGCCTGCTCACCGTGCTGCGCGGCATTCCCGAACTGGTCTGGGCGCTGGTGTTCGTGCGCGTCTTCGGTCTAGGGCCGGCCGCGGGCGTGCTCGCGCTGGGCCTGACCTATGGCGGCATGCTGGCCAAGGTCTATGCCGAAATCCTCGAATCGACCGACCCGGCGCCCGCGCGCGCGCTGCGCCACAGCGGTGCGCGCCGGCCGCTGGCGATTCTCTACGGGCTGGTGCCGCAGGCGGCGAAGGAGCTGGTCTCGTACACCGTCTACCGCTGGGAATGCGCGATCCGCGCGTCGGTGGTGATGGGCTTTGTCGGCGCGGGTGGTCTGGGTCAGCTCATGGACCAGTCGATGAAAATGCTCAATGGCGGCGAGGCCGCGAGCATTCTGCTCACCTTCCTCGCGCTGGTGTTCGCGGCCGACGCGCTCTCGCACGGGCTGCGCCGCGCGCTCGATGCCTCGCCTGGCACGCGGCCCTCGCCCTGGGGCTGGCGCAGCGGCGGCGGCGCAGCGACGCTGGTGCTTGCCGTCTGGGCGAGTTTCCGGCTGCTCGACATGGATCTGTGGGCGCTGTTCTCGCGCGAGTCGGCCGGCGCCATGGGCCAGTTCGTCGCGAGCTTCTTTCCCATGGACCTGAGCGCCGACTGGCTGCGCCGCGTCGCCGTCGGCACCTGGGAGACGCTCGCGATCTCGGTGGTCGGCACGCTGCTCGCGGCGGTGCTGGGCCTGCTGCTGGCGCTGGCGCCGCTGCGCCCCGTAAGCCATTTCCTGCTGAACCTGCTGCGCTCGGTGCCCGAGCTGGTCTGGGCGACCATCACCGCGCTGGCCGTGGGCCTGGGCCCGTTCGCGGGAGCCCTGGCGCTCGCGCTGCACACCAGCGGCGTGCTCGGCCGGCTGTATGCGCAGGCACTGGACAATGCGCCGCCCGCGCCGGCGTCGGCCCTGCGCCTGAGCGGCGCCGGCAAAGGCCTGGCATTTCTGTTCGGCACGCTGCCCGGCGCAGGCCCGCAGCTGATCGCCTATACGCTGTACCGCTGGGAAATGAACATCCGCATGGCGGCGATCCTGGGCTTTGTCGGCGCGGGCGGCCTGGGGCAACTGCTGTATTTCGAGCTGTCGCTATTCCACTATGCCCAGTCCGCCACGGTGATCGTCGCCATGCTGGCGCTGTCGATCGCCGTCGACCAGGCCAGCGCCTGGCTGCGCCGCAGAATGCGCTGAACACCGGGCCGGTGCCGGGCCGCCTGCACGCTCACTGGCTGTGGAGGTCCGCCCCCACCACCGTGGCCGTGGGCGGCGCCCCCCACCAGGACGCATCGTCCATCGCCCCGGACGCGACCGCCTGATCCAGCACAAGCCGGCTTTCACCGCCATGGTCGCCACCGCCCCTCGCGTGCGCAGCTGCATTCCAGCCGGCGCTGGCGTGATCGACGTCATAGGTATCACCCGGGCCATGGGGTTTGTCGCCGATCGAAAGCACGGCGGCATCCAGCAATGCCTCGACCACCTCGGCATGCCCATGGCTGGCCGCGAGCAGATGTGCCGCGCATCCCTGCAGATTGACGGCATGGAGATTCGCGCCGGCGCCCGCCAGCAGATGCACGACGGCCAGGTGTCCACCGCGGGCTGCATGCAACAGCGCGGAATCACCATTGCAGTCGACAGCCTCCATCTCCGGCTCCGCGGTCAGCAATACCTCCGTCAGGGTCACGTACCCCTGTTGCGCCGCGAACATCAGCGGGGTCAAGCCGCCCTCGTTGCGGGAATGGACGTCCTTGCCTGCTTTGCGCAGGGAGTCCAGCGCGGAAGCAAACGGGGTGAGGCCGTAGTGGTTGGCGGCATGCACATCCGCGCCGCAGGCCCGCAGGGTGTCCATTGCGCCCCATTGTTCGCAGCGTGCCGCGTGCATCAGCGCGGTGTCACCGTTCGGGGTCGCGGCATCGACATTCGCTCCAGCGACCACCAGCACTTCCATCTTGGCCTGGTAGCCTCTTTGCGCAGCGTCCATCAGCAGGGTCAGACCGTGATCGCCCGGGGCGTTGATGTCCACTCCCAGAAATGTCTCGAGCATGGCGGCAGCCGGAGTCATGCCTTGATGGTTGACGGCATGCGGATCCGCTGCGCGGCCGCGCAACAGGTCTATCGTCTCCCATTGTCCAAAGCGCGCCGCGTGCATCAGCGCAGTGTCGCCTTCGCTGTCGACAGCACTGATCGCGGCGCCGGTGTCCAGCAGCATGCACGCCGTGGCCGAATGCCCGAAGTGCGCCGCAATCAGCAGCGCAGTCGCATCGTTATGGGCCCTGGCATCAATGTCCGCTACCGCGTGGCGCAACGCGTTCACGATCTCCAGCTGTGCGTGCCTCGCCGCATGCATCAGCGCGGACACACCGAACTCGTCCACGGCATCGACGTTCGCCCCAGCTGCCATCAGCGCCGTTGCCATGGCCAGCTCCCCCATGCGCGCTGCGACCATCAGCGCGGTTGCGCCAGCATCGTTTGCGGCATGAATGTCCGCGCCGGCTTCCCGCAGCGCGTCCACCACGGCCCGGTGCCCATGGCCCGCCGCGAATATCAGCGCGGTCGTACCCTGATGGTCCCTGGCATGGATGTCCGCTCCCGCCTGGCGCAACATGTCCACCACGGCCAGGTGCCCCTGGTCCGCCGCCTGCATCAGCGCGTCGTGACCATCAAGGTTCCGGGCATGCATATCTGCTCCCGCCGTCCTCAACGCTGCGACCACATCCAGGCGTCCCCGGTAAGCCGCGATCATCAGCGCGGTGTTGCCGTCTCTGACGGCATTGACGTTCGCGCCGGCGGCCACCAGCGCGGCGACGGCCGGACCGTCGCGCGCATCAAGCAACTGCCCGCTGCAGTAGTCGTCAAAGACAACGGCATCTGGATTGTTTGTCTGGTCCGGCATGGTGGCTTGAGCCTGCACAAAAGGATGGATTTGAATAATCCATTTATTTATATTTCAATAACTTATTGGTATTTCATCGCGACTTTTTTGATCACGGACGCGACGCCGCCTTCGAGGTCCGCAGCTCAATGGCTGTGGAAGCTCGCGTCCTCCACCCTGACCCCCGTCAGGTCCGCACTTTCCATCGCCTCGACCGGAGGGTCTGACAGCGGCCCGCTTTCAACGCCATGCTCCCAGCCGCCCATTGCGCCGGCAGCGTCATCCAGACCGCCACCCTCATCGGTCCCATTGCGCTCATCGAAGCTGCGCGCGGCGCTGTCGACGGCATCACTGTCCGCTGCCGCGGCCAGCAGCACTTCCAACTGGGTCCAGCTCCCACTTTGCGCCAAACGCATCAACGAGGCCGAAGCGTAGTGGTCTTGGGCATGGCGACCGTCCGCAGCCGTGTGCAAAGTTTGCATCGCGGCCGCAAAAGGGGTGATGCCGTGGGAGTTGGCCGCATGCACATCCGCTCCGAGGCTGCGCAGGCTGTCCATTGCGCCCCATTGCCCAGCGCGTACCGCATGCATCAACGCAGTGTCTCCGTCATGGACTGCGGCATCGACATCCGCGCCCGCCGCCACCAGCGCTTCTATCAGGGTCAAATACCCCTCTTGCGCCGCGATCATCAACAGGGGCAGGTCGCCACCCAAGGGAGCGTTGACGTCTATTGACTCCAGCATTTCCTGCACGATCCCCGCAGGCGTCTCGCCCACATGGTTGGCGGCATGCATATCCGCGCCATGAAAACGCAGGATATCCATTAACTCCCATTCCTCCATCCATGCGGCGTGCATCAGCGCAGTGTTGCCGTCGTTGTCGACCGCATCGATTCCTGCCCCTGCCGCCGCCAGCAGAGCCAGGATTTCCGGCTGCCCATAATAGGCCGCACGAATCAGCGCAGTAGCGCCGTCTCCGGATCTGGCATGGATGTCCACATCCCCAGCCAGCAACGCCTGAAGCACCAGCAAGTATCCTTTCTCTGCCGCCAGCATCAGCGCGGTATCGCCCTCTTCGGTCCTGGCACGCGTGTCGGCCCCCGCTTGCAACAGCACGTGCACCATGCCCAGGTGTCCCTCGTGGACTGCAATCAGCAGCGGCGTAAAACCAGAATCGGAGGCGGCTTCAATGTCAGCGCCCCCTGCCAGCAACGCGTCGACCATGTCCGCATTTCCAAGACACGCTACGTTCATCAGCGCGGTGTAGCCATGTTCGTCCCTGGCACCCGTGTCGGCGCCCGCTTGCAACAGCGCGCGCACCACGCCCAGGTATCCATTGCCGGCCGCTATCATCAGCGGCGTCACACCCGAATCGGTGGCGGCGTCAATGTCGGCGCCCGCTTGCACCAGCGCGTGCACCACGCCCAGGTGTTCATTGCAGGCCGCCGTCAGCAACGGCGTCACACCCGAATCGGTGGCGGCTTCAATGTCGGCGCCCGCTTGCACCAGCGCGTGCACCACGCCCAGGTGTCCATTGCAGGCCGCCGTCAGCAACGGCGTCCGACCCGAATCGGTGGCGGCTTCCATGTCGGCGCCCCCTGCCAGCAACGCGTCCACCATGTCCGGATTTCCGATGCTCGCCGCGAGCATCAGCGCGGTGGTGTTGACCGCGTCCCTCGCATCCACGTTCGCGCCGGCACCCAGCAGCACGGCTATCGCAGGCAGGTCTTCGCGCATCGTGGCCAGTGTCAGTGCAGTATTGCCGTTTTGGTCCCGGGCATCGACGTCCGCACCCGCTTTCAGCAGTGCTTTCATCATGCCCAGACGGCCTTCGCCCACCGAGTTCATCAGCCTGGTGCAACCCTTTGCATCGAGGGCATTGATGTCCACTCCGGCTGTCACCAGTTCGGCGACGGCCCGCTCGTCGCGCGCATCGGTCTCCCGGGCGATGCGGCCGTTGCGGTCGGTGGCATGGATAGGTGTTGTGTTGTTCGGCATGGTCTGTGGATGTGAAGCGGCGCAAACCAAGGCTTGCCGGATGATTTAATTTAATTAATAAAATTAAATTTTAATAGTTTTAAACTATTTTGTGTTGTCAGGATTTTTTGATTTCGGCCTGCGCCTCAGCTGGAACCTCACCGGCCTGCTGCGCCAGCGCACGGACCGCGCAGGCACCTGCCGACAGCCGCTACTGGGGCATGCACCAGGAGCCATTTGCCATCGCCTCGCAGGCTTGCGCGTAGTCGGTCAACGGCCGGCTTTCATCGCCATATTCCCCATCGCCCATGGCGCAGGCAGCGTCATTCGGGCCGGCACTGCCATCGTCCCGGTCACTGTCGCCATGCCAGTCGCTGTCGAACCGTTGGCCTGGCGCATTCCCGCCATCCGGGCCGCCCGAGCGATCGCAGTCGCCAGTCCCCGGGGCCAGCAGCAATTCCACCAGCGTCCAGTACCCGCGTTGCGCGGCGAACATCAGCGGAGTCAAGCCGTCATCGTCCAGGGCATTGATGTCCACGCCCCCGAATAAATCCGCGATGCAGGACGCCGGTGTTTCCCCCTGATGGTTGGCGGCATGCAGATCCGCTCCGTAGGTGCGCAATACATCCGCCGAGGCCCATTGCCCACCGTATGTCGCGTGCATCAGCGCGGTATTGCCGTCGTTGTCGACCACATCGACCGTTGCTCCGGCGCTCGCCAGTGCAGACACTGCGGTCGACAGCCCGGTGCCGGCCGCCATCATCAGCGCGGTCTCACCCTCAGCGGTTTGGGCCTCGATATCCGCACCCGCGGCCAACAACGCGTTCATGATCGTCAAGTTTCCGTGGCCCGCCGCAATCGTCAGCGCGGTGTCGCCATCCTGGTTCCTGGCATGAATGTCCGCACCCGCTTGCAGCAGCGCGTTCACCATGTCCGCATGCTCGCCGTAAGCCGCGAACAGCAGCGCGGTCCAGCCCGCATCGGTTGTGGCATGAATGTCCGCACCCGCTTTCAGCAGCGCCTGCACCGCAGCCAGGCGTCCAAGGAGCGCCGCCAGCATCAACGCGGTATCCCCGAGGTGGGTTCTGGCATCGATGTCCGCACCCGCTTGCAGCAGCGCGCTGACCACGGGCACATGCTCGCGGCCCGCCGCAAGCATCAGCGCACTGGCGCCATCAAGATTCCTGGCATGAATGTCCGCGCCCGCTTCCCGCAGTGCATCCACCACGGCCAGGTACCCCTCGCCCGCAGCGAGCATCAGCGCAGTGTCCCCGCTGTGGGCCCTGGCATGAATGTCGGCACCCGCTTGCCGCAGCATATCAACCACTTGCAGGTGCCCATGGCAGGCCGCGAGCATCAGCGGGGTCGCCCCGTCGCAGGCCCTTGCCTGAACGTCGGCGCCGGCGGCAAGCAAGGCTTTCACCTCGTCCCATCGCCCCATGCCGGAGGCAATCATCAGCGGGGTGTAGTTCTGCGTGGCAGGGGCATCGAGAGGGCTTGCATTCAGCATGGCGATGGGGCCTGCATGGCGGGTTTGCAATGCAGTTATTTAATTAAAATTAAATATTAATAGTTTTAACCTATGAATTTTTGTCAGATTTTTACGCGTATCGGTTGAGGCGCCAACGCCAGAACCCACAGGCTGTTGGACCTACAGCCCGGACTGCAGCGCGCGGCCCAGCGCAGGGGGTGCTCAGCTGCGAAGCGGGCTCTGCGCCCCCGCATCCGACCCGCCCTCGCCCCGCGGTATCCGCAGCTCCGTGCGAAACGGCCGCTGCGCTGCCACGTTGGGCGGCGTGGTGGAGATCAGGCGCGCCGTCTCCAGCATCAGCGGCACGAATTTGGCGATCGCGCGTTTGACGGTCCATGCCGTCGACGACACGGACAGGTTGAGCCCGGCAATGATGTTGCCCGCCCCATCCCTCACCGGTACCGCCAGGGCCAGATCGCCGCGGTAGAACTCCTCGTCGCAGTACGCAAAGCCGTCTTCGCGCGCGCGCTGCACGAGCGCCATCAACGCATCCACATCGGTGACCGTTTTCGGCGTGTAGCGCACCCGGTCGCTGCGCGACAGGATGGTGTGCGCTTCATCGTCGGACAGGCCGGACAAATAGGTGCGGCCCGTCGAGGCACAGAACATGGGAATGCGCTGACCGATGGGCATGTGCATGATCAAGCGCACCAGGCTGGAGAAGCGCCCGATGTACACCATGCTGTCGCCCGCGGGTTCGGCCAGGTTCACCGTCTCGCCGCAGCGCTGGTTCAGGTCCAGCAGATAGGGGTTAGCGCGCTCGAGCAGGGGGTGGGACTGCAGGTACTGGTAGCCCGCGTCCAGGTTCGCCGACGACAGCGAGTACCGCTTCGAGTGCGGGTCCTTGTTCAGCATGCCCAGCGCTTCCAGCGTGAACGCAAACCGCTGGGCCGCGCTCTTGGAGATGCCGACCGCCGCAGCGATCTCCGGCAGGCTCATGGACGAGCGCTCGGAGTTGAACGCTTTCAACACCGACACGCCAGTGGCCAGCGACTGCACGTACAGGGTGGACGATTCCGGGTTCACAGTGCTCATGGTTGTATCGCTTAAAGATATACGTCTACTGTATAGAAATACGATTCAACATTCCCCTTGAGGACCAAAGAATCAGGCAAAAACCAGTGAATCCACGGGTAATCACTTATTTTTTTCCGATAAAACACCGCACCTATCCGCGCATTCTTGACTACCATTGCGTCAATGAATCGCTAAGCAATTCATTCGTATTGAATAGCAATACGACAACCACCGACAGATGCATTCCGCAAACATCCAACCACTGAAAGCTTCTCATGTTGAAAATTGCCCTGAAATCGCTGGTGGCTGCGGCCTGCGTGGCCTTCGCCTTTTCCTCAGCCCACGCGCAGCAAGCCGTCATCAAGGTCGGCGCGACGCCGACCGCCGTGCCCTTCAACTTCCTCAACCCCAAGACCAACACGCTGGAAGGCGTGATGGTGGACGTGGCCCAAGCGGTGGGCAAGGAACTGGGCGTCACGCCCGAGATCTCGGGCATCCCCTTCGCCACGCTGATCCCGTCGCTGCAGACGAAAAAGATCGACATGATCTCGTCGGCCTTCGCCAAGACCCCCGCGCGCGCCGAAGTGGTGGACTTCTCCGACATCGTGCTGACCTACAAGGAAGCCCTGCTGGTGCCCGTGAATGACACCAAGGCCTATCGCAACTACGACGACCTCAAGGGCAAGATCGTTGGCGTGCAGATGGGCACGTCCTATGTCGAGCCGCTCAAGGCCGTCCAGGGATTCAAGGAACTGAAGATGTACGACACCATGGCCGATCTGGTGCGCGACATCGCCCTGGGCCGCCTGGAAGCCGGTTTCGGCGACGGCCCGGTCGTGGCCTACCAGGTGCGCATGTCCGCCTCCAAGCAGGTGCGCCTGGTCGATACCTACGAGAGCCTGCTGGCCACCGACATCGCCCTGGCCGTGCGCAAGGGCGACACCGAGACGCTGGCCAAGCTCAACGCCGCCATTGCCAAGATCAAACAGAACGGCGTGCTGGCCGACATCCTGAAAAAGTGGGGCGTGCCGCAGTAACGCGACCGCCCACCTGCGCCTGCCCCGCACTTGCCGGGTGCCGGGGCTGCGCAGACCCTGTTCCTTTTTGCCAAGGCGCCTGAAATGTTCGACACTTTTTTCAGCGATGCGGTTGAGTACCTTCCTGTCCTCATGCAGGGGGTCTTGACGACCATCGCCATCACCGTTGCTGCGTTGCTCATCGCCACGCTTTTAGGCCTTTTCTGGGCTTTGCTGCGCGTTTCGGGCATACGCCCCCTGGCCCATGCCAGCCGCATTCTCACCAACCTGATCCGCGGCGTGCCTATCGTCGTCGTGCTGTTCTACATGTACTTCGTGCTGCCCGACTTCGGCATCAGCCTGAGCGCATTCCAGGCCGGTGCGCTGGGTCTGGGCATTGCGTACTCGTCGTACATGGCCGAAGTGTTCCGCGCGGGCATCGACGCCGTGGACGTGGGCCAGTACGAGGCCGCGCAATCGCTGGGCATGTCGCGCGCCAAGGTGATGCGCCGCGTGATCTTCCCGCAGGCGTTCAAGATCGCGCTGCCCCCCTACGGCAACAACCTGGTGATGATGCTCAAGGACTCTTCCCAGACCGCCGTCATCACCGTCGTCGAACTGTCGATGCAAAGCAAGCTGATCTCTGCCGCCACGTTCAAGAGCGCCACCATCTTCACGCTGGTGGCCCTGATTTATCTCGCCATGAGCCTGCCCATGATGTATGGCGTGGGCAAGCTCGAGCGCCGTCTGGGGAACCGCAAATGATCAAGATCGAGCAACTGAGCAAGTCCTACGGCGCCCATCAGGTGCTGTCGAACATCGACGCCGAGATCCGGCACGGCGAAGTGGTCTGCCTGATCGGCCCGTCGGGCTCGGGCAAGTCGACCATGCTGCGCTGCATCAACGGCCTAGAGCAGTACCAGGGCGGCCGCATCACCATTGACGACGTGCGCGTGGACGCGGACTCGGCCAGTATCCGGCAGATCCGCCAGCGCGTGGCCATGGTGTTCCAGCGCTTCAACCTTTTCCCGCACCGCACCGCGCTGGAAAACGTGATGGAAGGGCCGGTCCACGTCAAGAACGAGAGCGTTGCCCAGGCCAGGGAACGTGCGCGCGACATCCTGGCCTCCGTGGGCCTGGCGGAAAAGATGGCCCATTACCCCAACCAGCTCTCGGGTGGGCAACAGCAGCGCGTGGCGATTGCGCGCGCTCTGGCCATGCAGCCCGACGCCATCCTGTTTGACGAACCCACGTCGGCGCTGGACCCGGAACTGGTCGGCGAAGTGCTGGGAGTCATGCGCAAGCTGGCGGAAAAAGGCATGACCATGGTCATCGTGACCCATGAGATGAAGTTCGCCCGCGAGGTCTCTGACCGTGTGCTGTTCCTCGACGGCGGCCGCATTGCCGAGCAAGGCCCTTCCGAGCAGGTGCTGACCCAGCCGCGCAATGAACGCATGCAGGACTTCCTGCGCCGCGTCACGCATGCCGGGTAAGGCCATGGGCGCCGAACTTTTCGCGCCCTGCGCGTCGCTCTGGGCCGCCACGGCATCACCGCGCGCCACCGGCATGGCGGTGCAAGCGCCCCTGCAGGTCGACGTGGCCGTCATCGGCGGCGGCGTCACCGGACTGTCGGCCGCCTTGCACCTGGCCCAGGCCGGCGTGCAGGTCGCGCTGTTCGAGGCCTTTGAAGTCGGCCACCGCGCCTCGGGCCGCAATGGCGGCCAGGTCGTCCCCGGCTTCAAGCCCCTTCCCTCGGCGCTGATCAAGCGCTTTGGCGAACAGGCCGCGCGCCGCATGATGCGCCTGGGCTACGGCTGCGCCGACGAGTTGTTCGCGCTCGTGGAGCGCCACCGGATCGACTGCCACCCCACGCGCAATGGCTGGTTGCAGGGCGCGTATTCGCAGGCCTCCAGCGACTACCTGGCCCGCCGCTCGCGCGAGATCAACGCCCACGGAGGCACCACGCGCTATCTCGACCGGGACGCGGTGCGCGCCGCCACCGGCTCCGACTACTGGCCCAGCGGCTTGCTCGAGGAAAGTGCGGGCGCCGTGCAGCCGCTGGAGTATGCGCGCGGCCTGGCACGCGCGGCGGCCGATCTGGGCGCCACGCTCTACGAGCATTCGCCGGTGCAGGCCATCACCAGCGTGTCGCGCGGATTTCAGCTGCAAATCAACGGCCATGCGGTGCACGCCCGGAAAGTCATCGTGGCGACCGATGCGTACACCGACCGGTTGGTCCCCCAGGTCGCGCAGTCTTATGTGAATGTGGCCAGTGCGCAGATCGCCACCGATCCGCTGCCCGCGGCCCTGCAGCAAAGCCTGCTGCCGCTGCGCGCGGGGATTTCCGAAACCCGCAAGATCACCTATTACTGCCGCATCGATCCCGAGGGGCGCTTCGTCATTGGCGGACGGGGCCGCAACGGCGACCACCTCGACCCCGCCACCCGCGAGCAACTGCGCAAAGCGGCATGCGAGCGCTTCCCGCATTTGAACGACCTGCCCTTCACCCACGGCTGGGCCTGCCGCGTGGGCATGACCATAGACGACCTGCCCCACCTGCACCAACTGGCCGACGGGCTGTGGACCGCGTACGGCTACTGCGGCCGTGGCGTGGCCATGGGCACGACCCTCGGGCGGGTGCTGAGCGAGGCCGTGCGCGACACGCCCGCCTCGGCGCTGGAGTTTCCCGTCACGCCCGTCAAGCGGCTGCCCCTGTACCCCGTGCGCCAGCTCAGCGCGATGGCCGCGCTGCAGTGGTATCGGCTGCGCGACGCAATGGGCCATCCCGGCTGAGCCGGCTTCTTTTCATTTCCTCCTTTTCCCGCACCATGTCTTCCTCACTTCCACAGCAAGTCGACGTCGCCATCATTGGCGGCGGCATCATCGGCATCAGCACGGCCTGGGCACTGACCAAGGCCGGCCTGCGCGTCGCCGTCTTTGAAAAAGGCGTACTCGCGGGCGAACAGTCGTCGCGCAACTGGGGCTGGATCCGCAGCATAGGCCGCGACCCTGCGGAGCTGCCACTGGCGCGCCGCGCCAACAGCCTTTGGCGCGAGATCCAGCAACAGGTGGACGTGGGCTACCGGCAGATCGGTCTGGCCTACCTGGGCGAGAACGCGGCCGACCAGGCCGAGCACGAAGCGTGGCTGGCCTCGGCCCGCCAGCACCCCACGGGCGTGCGCCTGCTCACCGGAGAGGCCGTGCAGAAGATGCTGGCCGAACCTTCCAAGCGCCCATGGACCAGTGCACTGCACAGCGACGAGGACGGCGTGGCCGAACCCCAGCTTGCCACCGCCGGCATCGCGCAACTGGCGCGGGCCGCGGGCTGCCAGATCTTTGAACAGTGCGCGGTGCGCGGTCTGGACATCGTCGCCGGCCGAGTCGCGGGCGTGGTCACCGAGCACGGCCGCGTGGCGGCGACGCGCGTCGTGCTCGCCGGCGGCGCCTGGAGCCGCCTGATGTGCGGCAACACCGGCGTCTTCCTGCCGCAGCTCAAGGTGCATGGCTCCGCTCTGCGCACGCAGGCCCGCCCCACCCAGCTGGACCTGCCCATCAACGGCAAGGACTTCACCTGCCGCCCCCGTGCGGATGGTGGCTACACGGTCTCCAAGCTCTCGGCCTCGGTGGCCGACGTGACGCCCGACAGCTTTCGCCTGCTGCCTCTGTACCTGCGCGCCTGGATGGCGCAAAAGCAGCTCCTCAAGATCCGCTTCGGGCGGCGCTTCTTTCAGGAGCTGTTCACACCCACGTGCTTTGCACTCGACAAGCCCACGCCGTTCGAGAAAACCCGCACGCTAGACCCCGGACCCAACCCGGGCTCCGTGCACGCCGCCCTGCGCCAACTGCAAAAGGCGTTCCCGATTTTTGAAGGCGTGGAGGTGGCCCAGGCCTGGGGCGGCATGATGGACGTCACGCCCGACGCCCTGCCCGTGATCTCGGCGGTGGACTCCATCCCGGGTTTCTTCATTGGCACCGGCTTCAGTGGCCACGGTTTTGGCATAGGCCCGGCCGCCGGCGAGCTGCTGGCCGAGCTGGTGCAAGGCACGGCGACCACCGTCGAGCACCACGCCTTTCGCCTCTCGCGGTTTCGCGCCTGACGGCGCGGCGGCCCGCGGATTGCATCGCCTCCCCTTCCATTCCCATGAGCACCGATTCCATGACAAGCCCTCAACCCAAGCTGGTGCGCTGGCACACTGCCGAACTGATCGACCCCGTTGCAGGCGTGCCCAAGCGCCCGCTGTCGGGCCACACCCGGACCCTGACCATGAATGCCTTCGAAGGCCATGGCGGCAAGGCCTCGGCCGGTGTCTGGCAAGCCACCGCAGGCAGCTTCCGCTCGGACACCACCGGCTACATCGAGTTCTGCCACATCGTGGAGGGCAGCTGCCGCGTCGTCGACCCGGACGGCACGGTGCACGCCCTGAAAGCGGGCGACCCCTTCGTCATGCCCGAAGGCTACAAGGGCCACTGGGAAGTGGACGAGTTCGTCAAAAAGGTGTACTTCGTGGTCGTCACGGCCTGAGCTTACTGCCCCGGACGCGCTCCCGTGTAGACCTTGCGCACGCGCTTCACATTGCACAACAGCTCATAGGAAATGGTCTGCGCACGGGCCGCGACCTCGTTGATGGCGATGTTCTCGCCCCAGAATTCGACCTTGCTGGAGATGCCGCAGCCGGGCAGCTCGGTGAGGTCGACCGCGAGCATGTCCATGGAAACCCGCCCGACGATGGTGCTGCGCGCACCGTCGATACCGACGGCCGTGCCGTTGCCCGCAGCCCGGGGATAGCCATCCGCATAGCCCATGGCGACCAGTCCGATGCGCATGGGGCGATCCGCGGTGAAGCTGCCGCCATAGCCGACGCAGTCGCCGGGCAGGATGTCACGCACCGCGAAAATCTCGCTTTCCAGGCGCATGACGGGCGACAGCCTTGCACGGGGCTGCGCCAAGGGGCTGGCGCCATACAGCGCAATGCCGCAGCGGCCCCAGTCCCGGCGCGCGCCAGGCCATGCCAGGATGCCGGCCGAGTTGCACAGGCTGCGGTCGCCCGCGAGATGCTGCGTGGCCGTATCGAACGCGTGGATCTGCTGCCGGGTCATGTCCACGTCCAGCTCATCGGCGCGCGCAAAGTGCGTCATCAGCACAATGCGGTTCACGGCCACGCAGGCGCTCAGGCGCGCATGGGCGCTGCGGATGGCCGCCAGGCCAAAGCCCGCGCGTCGCATGCCGGTGTCGACCTTGAGCCAGACGTCCAGGCTCTTGGCAGGCAGCCTGGCGTGCTCCAGCATCTGCAGCTGTTCTTCGTGGTGCACCACGGTCCACAGTCGTTGCTGGTGAAACTGCTGCAGCTCGTGCTCGGAGAAGAACCCTTCCAGCACCAGGATGGGAGATTGAATCCCGCTCTCGCGCAACGCCGCGGCCTCCTCCCCGAAGGCCACGCCGAAGCCGTCGGCTTGGGGCGCCAGGTGGTGGGCGCATTGCACTGCGCCGTGGCCGTAGGCGTCCGCTTTGAGAATGGCGAGCGTGCGACCGCCATGCTGGCTGCGCGCCACGCCATAGTTGCGCGCGAGCGCGGCCAAGTCGATGAAAGCGCGGGCCGGGCGGCTCATGCTGACACCGGGAAAGTGTGGCGTGCGCGCGGCGCGGCGTGCGCGTAGCGGTTGAGCGCCAGGCCCGCCGGATTGATTGCGGGCGTGCGGCCGGTGATGATGTCGGAAATCAGCTTTCCCGAGCCGCAGGCCATGGTCCAGCCCAGGGTGCCGTGTCCGGTGTTCAGGAAGAGGTTGTGATACCGCGTTCCGCCGATGATGGGCGTGCCGTCGGGCGTCATGGGGCGCAATCCTGTCCAGAAAGAGGCGCGCTCCAAGTCGCCGCCGGGGAACAGGTCGCGCGTGACCATCTCCAGGGTGGCGCGCCGCGCCGGGTTCAGGCCCAGATCGAATCCACTGAGTTCCGCCATTCCGCCGACACGGATACGCTCGTCGAAGCGGGTGATGGCAATCTTGTAGGTCTCATCCAGCACGGTGGATACCGGCGCGAGGGATTCGTCGACCACCGGAATCGTCAGCGAGTAGCCCTTGACGGGATAAACGGGAATATTCAGGCCCAGGGGCTGCAGCATGTCGCGCGAATAGCTGCCCATCGCCAGAACATAGCGATCGGCCTGGATCAGCTCCTGGCCCACCTTCACGCCAAGAATGCGGCGCCCATCGCTGGCGAGCGCGCTGACCTGCTGGCCAAATTGAAACTTCACGCCGTTTTGCTGTGCCAGCCGGGCGAGTTCGCGGGTGAACATCTGGCAGTCGCCGGTCTCGTCGCCGGGCAGGCGCAGGCCACCGGCCAAGGGGCTGCGGGAGAATGCGAGCGCAGGCTCCGCAGCTGCCACGCCGTACGCATCGAGCAGCTCGTAGGCCACGCCGCATTCCTCCAAAACGGCAATGTCGCGCTTGGCCGCTTCGAGCTGCGCCTGCGTTCTGAACAGCTGCAGCGTACCTCCCGTGCGGTGTTCGTACTCGATACCCGTGGACGCACGCAAATCACGCAGGCAGTCGCGGCTGTATTCGGCCACGCGCATCATGCGCTCCTTGTTGATGACATAGCGCTGATCCGTGCAATTGCGCAGCATGGCCGCAATCCACTGCAACTGCCAGAGGCTGCCGTCCGGACGCACGGCCAGGGGCGCGTGTTTTTGAAACATCCACTTCAAGGCTTTGAGCGGAATGCCCGGGGCCGCCCATGGCGTGGAGTAGCCGGGCGACACCTGGCCGGCGTTGGCAAAGCTGGTCTCCAGCCCTGCGGCCTGCTGGCGATCCACCACGGTGACCTCGGCCCCGGCCTGGGACAAATAGTATGCCGTTGCCGTGCCCACCACCCCACTACCCAAAACAACGATTTTCATGGAGAAATCCACAGTAGCCAATGAATTCAGCGACTATATGAGTTATCACCTTGTGTATTTAACGGACTTTTTGTACAATCTCCGTGTATTTCACTTTTGCAATGTGAATTTATCGAAGAAGGCCGTTGAATGAGCGATCTGGATAAATTGGATCTCAAAATCCTGTCCCAGCTGCAGAAAAATGGGCGAATGTCCATCACCGAACTGGCGGAGCACATCGGCCTTTCCGCATCGGCGTGTGCGGAGCGGGTGCGCCGGCTGGAGCGCGACAAGGTCATCACGGGCTACCACGCGCGCGTCAGTCCTGCGGCGGTGGGCAAGGCACTGCTGGTGTTCGTGGAGATCAAGCTGACCACGAAGTCCGAGGAAGTCTTCGAGCGCGTCAAACGGGAATTGCTGCTGGTGCCAGAAGTGATGGAGTGCCACCTCGTTTCGGGTGGCTTTGACTACCTGGTGAAGTTCAGGCTGCGTGGCATGGCGGAATACCGTCAGCTGCTGGGCACCATCTTGAAGCGGCTGCCCGTGCCTGCGGAATCGCACAGCTATGTCGTCATGGAGGAGATCAAGGACGATCTCTCGCTGCAACTGGGCTGATGGAACTCAGCGCCTGGTGCCGGGCGCGGCCTGGGCAAACCGGGCACTCGGCTCCCAGAAAGGGGGCAGCGGGTGGGTGGCCCGCCCTTTGCCCGATGGCCATCGTCCATGCCTGCAGCAGCGCATGGTCGGCCGCATAGCCGCGCGGTCCTGTCTCAGAACCCGGCTTCGTCCATGTCCGCGCAGGTCATGTCGCGCGTGCGCACCACGTTGAGCCAGGCGCCAATCCGCGGCAGCTCGTAGCGGAAGAAATAGCGCGCCGCCGTGCGCCGGCCGGTGTTCGCGGGCGACTGCGCATCGCCGCCCAGCGTGGCGCGGGCGACGTCTAGCCACATCCAGGCCAGCACCACATGGCCCAGCGCCTGCATATAGGGCACGGCGTTGGCCAGCGCTTCACCCGGATCGCCCGTGGCCCAGGCGGCCTCGGTCGCGGCCAGCGCCTGCTGCAGCGCGGCGGCGAGTTCCCGGGCCGACTCGGCCAGCTCGGGAACGTGCGTCGCCGCCACAATGCTGGCTTCAATGCGCGCGGCCAGCAGCTGCAGGCCGCGGCCGTTGTCCATGCGCACCTTGCGGCCCAGCAGGTCCATGGCCTGGATGCCGTGCGTGCCTTCGTGGATCATGTTGAGCCGGTTGTCGCGCCAGTACTGCTCGACCTGGAAGTCGCGCGTATAGCCATAGCCGCCGTGGATCTGTATCGCCAGCGAATTGGCCTCGAGGCAGAACTCGCTGGGCCAGCTCTTGGCGATCGGCGTCAGCACCTCGAGCAGCAGCCGCGCCTCGTCGGCGGCCTGCGCATCACCGGTGTGCTGCTCGTCCACCAGGCGCGCGCAGTAGAGGTTCAGCGCCAGCGCGCCTTCGCCATAGGCTTTTTGCGCCAGCAGCATGCGCTTGACGTCGGCGTGCTCGATGATGCGCACCTGGGGCCGGGTCGCGTCCTTGCCGCCGGCTCCCATGGGGCGGCCCTGCGGACGGTTCTGCGCGTAGTCGAGGCTCGCGTAGTAGCCCGCGAGGCCCAGCATGGTCGCGGCCATGCCGATCGAGATGCGCGCCTCGTTCATCATGTGGAACATGCACTGCAGGCCCTTGCCGGGCTCGCCCACCAAGTAGCCGATCGCGCCGGCCGCGCCGCGCACCGGGTATTTGCCTTCGCCGAAATTGAGCAAGGTGTTCGTGGTGCCGCGCCAGCCGAGCTTGTGGTTCAGGCCCGCGAGCGCGACGTCGTTGCGCTCGCCGGTCAGCGCGCCTGCGGTGTCGACGAGCTGCTTGGGCACGATGAACAGCGAGATGCCCTTGACGCCCGGCGGCAGCTGGCCATCGGCGCCGGGAATCTTGGCCAGCACCAGGTGCACGATGTTCTCGGTGAGCTCATGGTCGCCCGACGAGATCCACATCTTGTTGCCCTTGAGCCGAAAGCGCGGGCCCAGCGGATCGTCCTCGGCGCCCTCGCCGTCCAGCGTTGCGCGCGTTGCGATATCGGACAGCGAAGAGCCGGCCTGCGGCTCGGACAGGCACATGGTGCCGGCCCAGCGGCCGTTGAATTCATTGAGCGCGAAGACCTGCTTCTGCAGATCGCTGCCATGCGCCATCAGCGCGCTCGCATTGCCCGAGGTCAGCATGTTGGAGCCTATGCTCACGGAAGCCGCGGCAAAGAAGCTGTTGGCCGCCGACTCGAGCGTATACGGCAGCTGCATGCCGCCAATGTCGTAATCCTGGGCCGCGCCGAGCATGCCCGACTCGGCATAGGCCAGACGCGCGGCGTGCGTGCAGGCCGGCAGGATGACTTTCTCGCCGTCGAAGCGCGGCTCCTCGGTATCGACGGTGCGGTTGAACGGCGCGTACTTGTCGCGCGCGATGCGCTCGCAGGTGTCGAGCACCGCGTCGAACGTTTCACGCGAATGGTCGGCAAAGCGCTCGCGCGCGTTCAGCGCTTGCACCTCCAGCCAGTCGTACAAAAGGAAATCCAGCGTCGCGCGCAAACCCATGGTCCACTCCTCACTCATAGAAACAAATCGGGCCGCAACATGCGGCCCGGAACATATCAACCCAAGCGCTTACAGCACTTCGAAAATACCGGCCGCGCCCATGCCCCCGCCAATGCACATGGTCACGCACACCCGCTTGGCGCCGCGGCGCTTGCCTTCGATCAGCGCATGGCCCGTGAGGCGCTGGCCCGAGACGCCATAGGGGTGGCCCAGCGCGATCGCGCCGCCGTTGACGTTCAGGCGATCGGCCGGAATGCCCAGCTTGTCGCGGCAGTAGAGCACCTGCACGGCAAACGCCTCGTTGAGCTCCCACAGATCGATGTCCTCTACCTTCAGGCCCAGCTTCTTGAGCACCTTGGGCACGGCGAACACCGGGCCAATGCCCATTTCATCGGGCTCGCAGCCCGCGACCGCGAAGCCCAGGAAGCGCCCCAGGGGCGTGAGGCCGTTGCGCCCCGCATAGTCTTCGCTCACAACGACGCAGGCGCCCGCGCCGTCGGAGAACTGGCTCGCATTGCCGGCCGTGATCAGGCCGCCGGGCAAGGCACTGCGCAGGCCGCTGATGCCTTCCTTGGTCGTGCCTTCGCGCGTGCCTTCGTCCTTGTCCACGGTGACTTCGCGCGTGATCAGGCCGCGCAGCTTGTCGACCACGCCGGCCGTGACGGTGATGGGCGCGATTTCCGCGTCGAACAGGCCCGCGGCCTGGGCTGCGCAGGCTTTTTGCTGGCTGCCCGCGCCGTATTCGTCCATGGCATCACGGCCAATGCCATAGCGCTGGGCCACGGTCTCGGCAGTCTGCAGCATGCTCCAGTAGATCTCGGGTTTGCTGCGCAGCAGCGCCGGGTCCTGCAGCATGTGCTGGTTCATTTCCTGCTGCACGCAGGAGATCGACTCGACGCCGCCGGCCACATAGACTTCGCCTTCGCCGGCGATGATGCGCTGGGCCGCGGTGGCGATGGTCTGCAGCCCCGACGAACAGAAACGGTTGATGGTCATGCCCGAGGTGGTCACGGGCAGGCCCGCGGCCAGCGCGATCTGGCGCGCGATGTTGGCGCCGGTCGCGCCTTCGGGCGTGGCGCAGCCCATGATCACGTCATCGACGGCGGCGGCATCGATGCCGGCGCGCTGCACGGCGTGCCTGACGGCATGGCCGCCCAGCGTCGCGCCGTGGGTCATGTTGAACGCACCCTTCCAGCTCTTGGCCAGGGGGGTGCGGGCGGTGGAAACAATCACTGCGGAAGTCATGGAATATCCTTGGGAATTCGTTCGTCTGGCAACGCTTACTGAAAGGTCTTGCCTTCGGCTGCAAGCCGGGCCAGCAGCGGCGCGGGTTGCCAGAACGCCGCATCGTCGTGCGGGTTCTGTGCAAAGCGGTTCATTGCCTGGACCACGTTGACCAGGCCGACTTCGCCCGCGTAATGCATGGGGCCGCCGCGGTGGATGGGGAAGCCATAGCCCGTGAGATAGACCATGTCGATGTCGCCGGACTTGCCTGCGATGCCGTCCTCGAGAATGTGCGCGCCTTCATTGACCAGCGAGAACACCAGGCGCTGCACGATTTCCTCGTCGGAAATCTTGCGCGGCGTGATGCCGTTGTCCTTGCGGTGCTGCTCGATCATCTTGTTGACCAGATCGGAAGGAATCGCGTCGCGCTTGCCAGCCTCATAGTCGTACCAGCCCGCGCCGGTCTTCTGGCCAAAGCGGCCCAGTTCGCAGAGTCGGTCGGCCGTCGCGCTGTACTTCATGTCGGCGCGCTCCACGGCGCGGCGCTTGCGTATCGCCCAGCCGATATCGTTGCCCGCGAGATCGCCCATGCGAAACGGTCCCATCGCGAAGCCGAACTTCTCCACGGCCTTGTCGACCTGCTGGGGCGTCGCGCCTTCGTCGAGCAGGAAACCGGCCTGGCGGCTGTACTGCTCGATCATGCGGTTGCCGATGAAGCCGTCGCAAACGCCCGACACCACGGCCGTCTTCCTGATCTTCTTGGCCAGCTGCATCACGGTGGCCAGCACATCCTTGGCGGTTTCCTTGCCGCGCACCACTTCGAGCAGCTTCATCACGTTGGCCGGGCTGAAGAAGTGCATGCCCACCACGTCCTGCGGGCGCTGGGTGAACGCGGCGATCTTGTCGACATCGAGCGTCGAGGTGTTGGACGCGAGAATCGCGCCGGGCTTGGCCACGGCGTCGAGCTGCTTGAACACGGTTTCCTTCACGCCCAGCTCCTCGAACACGGCTTCGATGATCAGGTCGGCGTGCTTGAGGTCGTCATAGGACAGCGTGGTGCTCAGCAGCGCCATGCGCTCTTCGTACTTCTCGGGCTTGAGCTTGCCCTTCTTGACCTGCGATTCGTAGTTCTTGCGAATCGTTGCCACACCGCGGTCCAGCGCTTCCTGCCTGGTTTCCAGGATGGCCACGGGAATGCCGGCGTTGAGGAAGTTCATCGCAATGCCGCCGCCCATGGTGCCCGCACCGATCACGCCCACGCTGCGAACTTCGCGCTGCGCCGTGCCCGAAGGCACGTCGGCAATCTTCGACGCCGCGCGCTCGGCCAGGAACAGGTGGCGCAGCGCACGCGACTCGGGCGTGAACATCAAATGGGTGAACAGCTCGCGCTCGGTCTGCATGCCCGCGTCGAACTTGCCCACGGATGCAGCCACCGCATCGACGCACTTGCCGGGCGCGGGGAAATTCTTCGCCATGCCCTTGACCATATTGCGCGCGAACTGCAGATAGGCCTCGGCCTGGGGGTGCTTGCACGGCAGGTTGCGCACCAGCGGCAGCGGGCGCTGGGCAGCGATCTTCTGGGCAAAGGCGCGCGCCTCGGACGGCAGCGACTCCGCCGAAGCCGCCACCAGATCGAACAGCTTCTGGCCGGGAATGGCCGCGAGCATTTCGCTTTGCACCGCTTCGCCGCTGACGATCATGTTCAACGCCGTTTCCAGCCCCAGCAGGCGCGGCAGGCGCTGCGTGCCGCCGGCACCGGGCAGCAGGCCGAGCTTGACTTCGGGCAGCGCGACGGCCGTCTTGGGCGCGACCACACGGTAGTGGCAACCCATGGCCAGCTCCAGCCCCCCGCCCATGCAGACCGAATGGATCGCGGCGACCACCGGCTTGGCCGACTGCTCGATCACCTTGATCACGGACAGCAGATGGGGCTCCTGGGTCGCGCGCTCGGTGCCGAACTCGGTGATGTCGGCCCCGCCCGAAAACGCCTTGCCCGCGCCCGTGATGATGATCGCCTCGATGCTCGCATCGGCATTCGCCCGGTTCAGCCCCTCGACGACGGCGCGGCGCGTGGCCAGGCCCAGGCCGTTGACCGGCGGATTGTTCAGCGTGATGACGGCGATGGAGCCGTCCTTCTGGTAGTCAGCGCTCATGCGGTTGTCCCTTGTGGAATGGAAAAGAACGATCGTGCGTTTTATTGTAGAAACTTGGGCGCAAATGACCAGTGGGGTTTGTCTCGCCTGGGACAAGGGGGTTGGCATACATCCTGGCCATGACGAAGAATGGTTGCGCACTATCGAGCCGGCCGTTCATCCTTCGACAAGCTCTGGACGAACGGTTTGAGCGGCTTGTCCTGTGAAACTGGCGCGGCCCAGCGTGGGGGCACCGAGCAAGGGCCGCCCCGCAGCGAGGGTGTCGTCCCTTAGCCGGGCGCCCCCCTCCACCGAAGGTTGAAAGGGGGAAGGCGGGGCCCGCCCAGGGCGTTAGCGCCTCAGGGGGTGCTTACTTTTATACCTCCAGCCACTCCTTGCGCACTTTCTCATCCGCCCGCAAGCCATCCGGCGTGCCGTCAAAGACAATCGCCCCATGCCCCATCACCAGCGCGCGGTCCGAGATGCGCATGGCGATCGTGAGTTTCTGCTCGATCAGCAGCACGGCGATGCCGCGCGCCTTGATCGTCTGCAGGTATTCGCCCACGAGTTCGACGATCTTGGGCGCCAGGCCTTCGGTAGGCTCGTCGATGATGATCAGGTCGGGGTCGCCCATCAGCGTGCGGCACAGCGTGAGCATCTGCTGCTCGCCGCCCGACATCACGCCGGCCTCGGTGTGCTGGCGCTCCTTGAGGCGCGGGAACATCGCGTACATGTCGTCGAAGCTCCAGCGGCTGCCCTTGCCCTTGCCTTTCTGGCCCAGCAGCAGGTTCTGGTGCACCGTGAGGTTGGGAAAGACGTCGCGGCTTTCGGGTACGTAGCCAATGCCGCGGTGGGCGATCTCGTAGGCCTTGCGGCCCTGGAGCTTCTCGCCTTTCCACTCGAGCGTACCTTCCCAGTCGACCAGGCCCATCACGGCCTTGGCCGTGGTCGAGCGGCCCGAGCCGTTGCGGCCCAGCAGCGCGACGATTTCACCGGGCCGGACCTCGAAGTCCACGCCATGGAGCACATGGCTCTTGCCGTAATAGGCATGCAAGTTGGCAATCTTCAGCATCTTCAGTGCGCTCCCGCCTGCTGATCGGCCACGGCAGATCCCAGATAAGCTTCCTGCACGCGCGGGTTCGCGCGCACCTTGTCGGGTGTATCGAAGGCAATCACCTCGCCATACACCACCACGGCGATCTTGTCGGCCAGGCCGAACACCACGCCCATGTCGTGCTCCACCGTCAGCAGCGTGCGCCCTTCGGTGACCTGCCTGATCAGCTGGATGAAGCGCGTGGTCTCGCTGTTGCTCATGCCCGCCGTGGGCTCGTCGAGCAGGATCACGCTCGCGCCGCCCGCGATGGTGATGCCGATCTCGAGCGCGCGCTGCTCGGCATAGGTCAGGTTCATGGCCAGCACATCGCGCTTCCTGTCGAGTTGGATCATCTGCATCAGCTGCTCGGCGCGCGCATTCGCGTCGTGCAGGCGCGACAGAAAGCGCAGGAAGCTGTAGCGGTAGCCCATGCTCCACAGCACGCCGCAGCGCAGGTTCTCGAACACGCTGAGCTTGGGAAAGATGTTGGTGATCTGGAAGCTGCGCGACAGCCCCAGGCGATTGATCTCGAACGGCTTCTTGCCGTCGATGCGCTGGCCGTGCAGCAGCACTTCGCCGCTGCTCGGCTCGAAGCGGCCGCTGATCAGATTGAACAGCGTCGACTTGCCCGCGCCGTTCGGCCCGATGATGGCCACGCGCTCGCCGGCCTCGACGGCCAGGTTCACGCCGCGAATGATCTCGGTCTTGCCGAAACGCTTTTGCAGGTCCTTGAGTTCGAGCGCATAAGTGGTCTGTGTCATGGCTGCGCCTCCCCGCGCTTGATCTGCAGTTCGATTTCTTCCTGGACCTGGCTCCACTGGCGCACGAAGCGCCGGCGCAGCACTTCGAACAAGCCGCCGCCCACCACCAGCAGCGCAATCGCGCCTATCCAGCTGCCGCTGCTGCGCGTGTCCAGCAACAGGCCCATGAAGCGCAGGTGGTCGCCCAGCGCCGCGTTGAGCTGCAGGTGGTAGATCATCTCGACCACGGCCGCGAAGCCCGCCACGCCCACCAGCGCGCAGACCGTGAGCAGGGCATAGCTCGGCAGCAGCCGCTTGAGGCGGCCGAACTTCGCCACGCGCAGGTTCATCATGATCAGGCTGGCGACGCCGCCCGGTGCATACATCACCATGAACAGGAACACCAGGCCCAGGTACAGCAGCCAGGCCTTGGACAGCTCGGACAGCAGGATGGACGCGAACACCAGCAGCACCGCGCCGATGATGGGCCCGAAGAAGAACGTCGCGCCGCCCAGGAAGGTGAACAGCAGGTAGCTGCCCGAACGCATCACGCTCACACTGTCGGCCGCGGTGATGATCTCGAAGTTGATCGCCGCCAGGCCGCCGCCGATGCCGGCGAAAAAGCCGGCGATGATGAACGAGAAGTAGCGCACGCGCTGGGTGTTGTAGCCGACGAACTCGACGCGCTCGGGGTTGTCGCGCACCGCATTGAGCATGCGCCCCAGCGGCGTGCCGGTGAAGGCGAACATCAGCGCCGTGCAGATGAAGCAGTAGACCGCGATCAGGTAATAGACCTCGATCGCCGGGCCG
This sequence comes from Pantoea sp. 18069, assembly GCF_902706035.1. Lineage (GTDB taxonomy): Bacteria > Pseudomonadota > Gammaproteobacteria > Burkholderiales > Burkholderiaceae_C > Comamonas. Next base: position 91,184 of record NZ_CACSJA010000022.1, read on the forward strand.
AAGTCCATGCCCATGAACGGCTGGCCATAGACGCGGTCGGTGGTGATGCCTCCTTCGCCGCCGAAGAACTCGGGAAACATCAGCGCCATCGATGCTACGAGCTCGCCTATGCCCAGCGTGATCATCGCGAACGTCGTGCCCGACTTGCGCGTGGTCACATAGCCCAGCAAGATGGCGAAGAACATGCCGCCGAGCCCGCCGATCACCGGGATCAGCACCAGTGGTATCTGCAGGCCACCGACCTTGTTCATCGCATGGATGGCAATGAACGAGCCCATGCCGGTATAGACCGCATGGCCGAAGCTCAGCATGCCGCCCTGCCCCAGCAGGATGTTGTACGACAGGCAGATGATGATCAGGTAGCCGATCTGGCTGAGCATGGTCAGCGCCAGGCTGCTGGTGAACAGGTGCGGCGCGACGGCCAGCGCCAGCGCAAACAGCGACCAGACCACGAAGCGGCCGATATTCAGCGGCTTGAAACGGTAGGCCGGCGGCGTCGACGCCGGGCGGTCAGGCGCCATGGCCTTGCCAGCCGCAAGAGAAGTGGAAGAAGTATTCATGGCTCAGTCCTCTCTTGTGCCAAGCAGGCCCTTGGGCCGGAAAATCAGGATCAGCACGAGGAACAGGTAAGGCAGGATGGGCGCGACCTGGGAAATCGTGAGCTTGAGCACGGGATAGCCAAACGTCTGGTCGGTGACCTTGGCGCCCAGCGAGCCGAGGAAATGCACCAGCGAATAATCGAGCGCGACCGCAAAGCTCTGCACGATGCCGATCAGCAGCGAAGCCAGGAACGCGCCGGCGAGCGAGCCCATGCCGCCGACCACGACCACCACGAAGATGATGGAGCCCACCGACATCGCCATGGCCGGCTCGGTCACATAGGTGTTGCCGCCGATCACGCCGGCCAGGCCCGCGAGCGCGCAGCCGCCGCCGAAGACCAGCATGAACACGCGCGGCACGTTATGGCCCAGCGCCTGCGCCATTTCGGGGTGCTTGAGCGCGGCCTGGATCACCAGACCGATGCGCGTGCGCGTGAGCATCAGCCACACGGCCAGCAGCATCAGCAGCGCGACCAGCATCACGAACGAGCGCGACTTGGGAAACTGCGTGCCGTAGAGCGTGAACAGCGGGCCCTGGAGCTGGGTCGGCAGCGCATAGGGCACGGTGCCGCGGCCCCAGACCAGTTGCACCAGCTCCAGAATCAGATAGGACAGCCCGAACGTGACCAGCAGCTCGGGCACATGGCCGAACTTGTGCACGCGGCGCAGGCTGTAGCGTTCGAACAGCGCGCCGAGCGCGCCGACCATCAAGGGGGCGATGAACAGCGCGGGCCAGAAACCGAGCACGCCGCTGAGCGTGTAGGCGAAATAGGCGCCCAGCATGTAGAAACTGGTGTGGGCAAAGTTGAGCACACCCATCATGCTGAAAATCAGCGTCAGGCCTGAGCTCAGCATGAACAACAGCAGCCCATAGCTGACGCCGTTGAGCAGCGAGATCGTCAAGAATTCAGGATTCATCGCAGGACTTCAATCACAGTAAAGGCCTAAAAAACGAGGACCCGGGATGGCCGGGCCCCTGCGTCGCATCACCGCCCATGCAACTGCCGCGCTAGCGCACGGCCTACGCAGCTGGCGCGACCCAGCTCAGGGGCACCGAGCAAGGGCCGCCCCGCAGCGAGGTTGCCGCCCCCCCTCAGGGGGAAGCGGCGCCAGCCGCTCAGGGGGGGGTCAAGTTGGCCGCTTCATCTCGCACGAAGTCGGCGTGCTCGCCACATAGGGCTCGTAGTACTTGACCGGCGCCAGCGTATAGCCGGTGTTTTCCGAGTCCATGGGGTACTTGGCATCGGCCTTTTCCCAGCGCGTGATGAACAGCCCCTGCTGCAGCTGGTGGTCGCTCTTGCGCATTTCCACTTCGCCGTTGAAGCCCTTGAACTTCATGCCTTCCATCGTCGCCGCGACCTTCACCGGGTCTGTCGACTTGGCGCGCACGAAGGCTTCGGTGAGCATCGCGTAGGCGTTGTAGACCGAGGCCGTGTACATGTCGTCGTTGAAGCGCTTCTTGAAGTCGGTGACGATGCGGCCGATCTCGCCGGGCAGATTCAGGTGTCCATAACCCACGGCATAGACCTTGCCCGCGGCGCCTGCGCCCATGGCCGTGGGCGCGCCCGTGGCGATCGCGTAGTAGGTGTAGAACTTGACGTTGTTCAGGCCCGCGTCGTTCGCGGCCTTGATCAGCAGCGCCAGGTCCGAGCCCCAGTTGCCGGTGATCACCGAATCCGCGCCCGACTGCTTGATCTTGGCGATATAGGGCGAGAAGTCGCGCACCTGGGCCAGCGGCGACAGGTCGTCGCCGACGATCTCCACATCGGGACGCTTGCGCTTGAGCATGTCCTTGGCGTACTTGGAGACCTGGTGGCCGTGGGCGTAGTTCTGGTTGATCAGGTAGACCTTCTTCACCTCGGGAAGGTCCTTCATGTAGGTGGTCAGCGCCTCCATCTTCATCGAGGTATCGGCGTCCAGACGGAAGTGCCAGTAGCTGCACTTGCTGTTCGTCAGGTCCGGGTCGACTGCGGCGTAGTTGAGGTAGACCACCTCCTTGCCCTTGTTGCGCGCATTGTGCTTTTCGAGCGCATCCATGATGGCCAGCGCCGGGCCCGAGCCGTTGCCCTGCACGACGTAGCGCGCGCCCTGGTCCATGGCCGAGCGCAGCGCGCTGGTGGTTTCCTGGGGGCTGAGCTTGTTGTCTATGCCTATCACTTCGAACTTCACGCCGGCCGCGTTCTTCTTGCTGAACTCCTCGGCCAGGAACTGGAAGCTCTTGAGCTGGTTCGAGCCCAGCGCCGCCATCAGTCCCGAAAGCGGGTCAAGCCAGGCAATCTTGACCGTCTCCCCCTGCTGGGCCATCGCCCCGCCCGCACTCGCCAGGATCACCGCTGCCGTCACTGCCTTGAAAGCGAACTTCATTGTTTGTCTCCTTATTGGTGGATGAGCAGATGCAGCGTAGCGGCTTAGTTTGGACGGCTGGATGGGGATTGCCCTAGCCGCTATCGCCTAAGTGACTGGACTTCCTGCAACGCCAAAGCAAAAGCGCCATGCACCGGCCCGGCCATTCCCAGAAAACCTGGAATGGCATGGCAATCAGTGCATGGCGCGGGTTGTTTTGGCCGGAACGAGAGGCAGGCGCAGGGCATCCTGGCGCAGGGCCGAAGGACAAACGCCAGGTGTTTACAGTCCCGGCAGCTTGTAATCCACCAGCAGTTCGCGCAGCCGGGTCTTGAGCATCTTGCCCGTCGCGCCCAGCGGAATCGCATCGACAAACACCACATCATCGGGAATCTGCCATTTGGCAGTCTTGCCGTCGAAGAACTGCAGCAATTCCTCGCGCGTGACGCTCGCCTGCGCCTTGAGCGCCACGGCGACGATGGGGCGCTCGTCCCATTTGGGGTGGGCCATGCCTATGCAGGCGGCCATGGCCACGGCAGGATGCGCCATGGCGATGTTCTCGATGTCGATCGAGCTGATCCATTCGCCGCCGGACTTGATCACGTCCTTGCTGCGGTCGGTGATCTGCATGAAGCCGTCGGCGTCTATGGTCGCGACGTCACCCGTGGGAAACCAGCCCCGGCCCTGCTCGTCATGGACCAGCGGGCTGCCTTCGCCCTTGTAGTAGCTCTCGATGATCCAGGGCCCCCGCACCAGCAGATCGCCGTAGCTCTTGCCGTCCCAGGGCTGCTCCTTGCCGTCGCCGTCGACGATCTTCATGTCGACGCCATAGATCGCCCGGCCCTGCTTTTGCAGGATCTTCATCTTCTCGTCCTCGGGCAGCGCGAGCTGCTTGTTCTTGAGCGTGCACAGCGTGCCCAGCGGGCTCATCTCGGTCATGCCCCAGGCATGCAGCACCTCGACGCCAAAGACGTCCTGGAACGTGGTGATCATCGCCGGCGGGCAGGCCGAACCGCCGATCACCGTGCGCTTGAGGGTGCTGAAGCGCAGCCCGTTGGGCTGCATGTAGCCCAGCAGCATCTGCCAGATCGTGGGCACGCCGGCCGCATAGGTCACGCCTTCGGCCTCCATCAATTCGTAGAGCGACTTGCCGTCGAGCGCGGGGCCGGGAAACACCACCTTGGCACCGGTGAGCGCGGCCGAGTAGGGCACGCCCCAGGCATTGACGTGGAACATCGGCACCACGGGCAGCACCGCATCGCGCGCCGAAATGCCCATCACGTCGGGCAGCGCGGCCGCGTAGGCGTGCAGCGTGGTCGAGCGATGGCTGTACAGCGCGGCCTTGGGGTTGCCCGTGGTGCCGCTGGTGTAGCACATGCTCGAAGCGGTGTTCTCGTCGAACTGGGGCCAGACGTAGTCGGCCGACTGCTCGCCAATCCACGACTCGTAGCTGCTGAGGCCGGGAATGCCGGAGTCCGCAGGCAGCCTGTCGGCGTCGCACAGCGCAACCCACTTGCGCACCATCGGGCACTTGGCATGGATGGCCTGCACCAGCGGCAGGAAGGTCAGGTCGAAGCACAGCACCTTGTCTTCGGCATGGCCCACGATCCAGGCGATCTGGTCGGGATGCAGGCGCGGGTTGATGGTGTGCAGCACCCGGCCCGCACCGCTGACGCCGAAGTACATCTCCATATGGCGGTAACCGTTCCAGGCCAGGCTTGCCACGCGCTCGCCATGCGCCAGACCCAGCGCCTCGATCGCGTTCGCAAGCTGCTTGGAGCGCGCCGACAGGTCGCGGTAGGTATAGCGGTGAACATCGCCCTCGACGCGGCGCGAGACGATTTGCGCATCGCCATGGTGGCGGGCCGCGAAATCGATCAACGACGAGATCAGCAACGGTTGGCTCTGCATCAGTCCCAGCATGAATGGTCTCCTTGTACCCAGGTATATATCTCTCCATCCTACCGCGCGATTTCGGCGCCGCCCAGGCGCACTGTCACCAATGCGCGCCGTGCGCTGTCGTCCCGTGGTATGGCCTGACGCCGTATCGGGCCTGCGCCGTGGGCGACAATCGATGCCATGAACCCGATCGATCCTGCCCGCCCCGACCC
>NZ_CACSJA010000023.1 GCF_902706035.1 Pantoea sp. 18069
ACACCCACAGCTACAGCGTAGTGGGCGCCAGCACCGGAACCTATGGCAGCTTTAGCGTGGACGCGAGCGGCCAGTGGACTTACCAACTCGACAATGTCGCAGCGCAATCTTTGAAGACCGGCGATGTACGCACTGAAACCTATACGGTTCAGGTCAGCGATGGCAAGGGTGGCACCGATAGCAAGACGGTCACCATCACCATCAACGGCACCAACGATGTGCCGACACTGGGTGCAAGCACTTCTGCGGTGACGGAAGACAAGGATGTGGTCAACGGCAAGCTGTCCGTTGATGGCGCGGTCACGATTACCGATGACGATACCGGCGAAAGCAGCTTCCAGGCCGACGCGGTCTTCAATGGTGCAGGTGCGCCGTTGGGCACGCTGGTATTCAATACCGACGGCACCTATAGCTACTCGGTGGACAACAGTCTGGTCCAGTACCTCAAGACTGGCGAGTCGGTCATTGAGACCTACACGGTCACCAGCAAGGACGGCTCGGCCACGACGACCATCACGATCACCATCAACGGTACTGACGACGGCGCGGTGATTGCACCAAGCAAGCCCGGCGATGACGCAGGCCAGGTGAAGGAAGATGTGACGTTGTCCGCCAGCGGCAAGCTCGATGTGACCGATCCAGATGAGGATCAGGCCGAGTTCACGCCGGTGGCTGCGCACGCGGGGCAGTACGGTGACTTCAGCATCGACAAGAACGGCAACTGGACGTTTGACCTGAACAATGGCAATGTCACGGTGCAGGCCTTGGGCGTGGGTGAACATCTCACCGACACCTTTACGGTCACCACCATTGACGGCACGACGGCGCAAGTCACGATCACTATCGATGGCACGAACGACAAGCCCGTTCTGTCGGGAGCCTTGACGGGCGCTGTGACCGAAGACGGCACGCAGTCGGCCATGGGTCAGCTGAGCACCACCGATGTGGATATCAATGACACCCACAGCTACAGCGTGGTGGGCAGTGCCACGGGCACCTATGGCAGCTTTAGCGTGGACGCGAGCGGCCAATGGACTTACCAACTCGACAATGCCGCAGCGCAATCTTTGAAGGCTGGCGATGTGCGTACCGAAACCTATACGGTCCAGGTCAGCGATGGCAAGGGTGGCACCGACAGCAAGACGGTCACCATCACCATCAACGGCACCAACGATGTGCCGACGCTGGGCGCGAGCGCTTCTGCGGTAACGGAAGACAAGGATGTGGTCAACGGCAAGCTGTCCGTGGATGGCACGGTCACGATTACCGATGACGATACCGGCGAAAGCAGCTTCCAGCCCGACGCGGTCTTCAATGGTGCAGGTGCGCCGTTGGGGACGCTGGTATTCAATACCGACGGCAGCTATAGCTACTCGGTGGACAACAGTCTGGTCCAGTACCTCAAGACTGGCGAGTCGGTCGTTGAAACCTATACCGTTACCAGCAAGGACGGCTCGGCCACGACGACCATTACGATCACCATCCACGGCACCAACGATGTGCCGACACTGGGTGCAAGTGCTTCTGCCGTGACGGAAGACAAGGATGTGGTCGACGGCAAGCTGTCCGTGGATGGCACAGTCACGATTACCGATGACGATACCGGGGAAAGCAGCTTCCAGGCGGGCGCGGTCTTCAATGGCGCGGGAGCGCCATTGGGTACGCTGGTATTTAACACCGATGGCACTTATAGCTACTCGGTCGACAACAGTCTGGTTCAGTATCTGAAGGACGGTGAAACGGTTGTTGAAACCTATACGGTCACCAGCAAGGACGGCTCGGCAACGACAACCATCACGATCACCATCCACGGCACCAACGATGTGCCAACACTGGGTGCAAGTGCTTCTGCCGTGACGGAAGACAAGGATGTGGTCGACGGTCAGTTGGTCACTTCGGGCACGGTCACGATCAGCGATGACGATACCGGTGAGAACAGCTTCCAGGCGGACGCGGTCTTCAATGGCGCGGGTGCACCGCTGGGCACGTTGGTATTTAACCCCGATGGCACCTATAGCTACTCGGTGGACAACAGCCTGGTGCAGTACCTCAAGACCGGTGAATCGGTCGTTGAGACCTATACGGTCACCAGCAAGGATGGCTCGGCCACGACCACCATCACGATCACCATCAATGGTGCCGATGATGGTGCGATCATCACCGGCAACGACACCGCAAACCTGAAGGAAGACGTCAAGACGGATGCCAGCGGCACGCTGGTGGCCACCGGCGCTGATGCCGGACAGCCTCAATTCATCGAGCAGCGTGACGTGCCGGTCAAGTACGGCGCCTTCACCATTACCAACGACGGCAACTGGAATTACCGTCTGAACAACAACGACCCGGTCATTCAGAGCCTGGGCGAAGGCCAGCAACTGACGGAAACCGTCACCGTGCGCACGGCCGATGGCACGCTGGCCGAGATCAAGGTGACCATTACCGGCACCAATGACATGCCGCAGCTCAGTCAGGCGGACAAGTCGATCACCGAGAACCCGAACGCGGCAGGCGGCGTCCTGACGGCGGTCGGCACGCTGACCATTTCCGATGCAGATGCGGGTGAAGCACAGTTCCAGTCGGGCGCGGTGCTGAGCAAGGTCGAAGGCCAGTTCCTGGCGGCCAATACCGCGCTGGGCACACTGACCTTTAATGCCGATGGTTCGTACAGCTACTCGGTGGACAACAGCAAGGTTGCCTACCTGAAGAGTGGCGAGTCGGTGGTGGAAACCTATACGGTCACCAGCTACGACGGGACGACCACCAGCACGATCGTCATCCGGATCCATGGCCAGGACTCGGGCGCCGTGGTCAGTCCGGCCACGCCCGGCTCCGACAAGGGCGTCGTCACCGAAGACGGCCAACTGGTCGCCGGTGGCAAGCTCGATGTGACGGACCCTGACGCCGGCGAGGCCGTCTTCGTTGCGCAAAGCAATGTCAGCACCACCTACGGTCAGTTCACCATCGGCACCGATGGCACCTGGACGTACACGCTCGACAATGCCAATACGGCCGTTCAGGCGCTGGGCGCGGGTCAGACCCTGACCGAAACCCGTGAGGTGGTGACGGCCGACGGCACCAAGGCCAATGTCGTCATCACCATCAACGGCACCAACGACGTGCCGGTCATCAGTGGCGCGGCCACGGGTGTGGTCACCGAAGATGGCACGACTGCCATCGCAGGCCAACTGACCAGGACCGATGTCGATGCCACCGACACGCACACCTGGTCGGTCAGCAACAGCGGCCAGGGCCAATACGGCGCCTTCACGGTCGATGCGACGGGCCGGTGGAGCTATGTGCTGGACAACGCCAGCTCACAGGTACAGGCGCTGGCCGCAGGCCAGCAGGTGACGGACACGATCGATGTCTCCGTGAACGATGGCAAGGGCGGTGTCGCGACCCAGCTCGTGACCATCACCATCAACGGCACCAATGACAAGCCGACGATCAGCGGCGTGGTCACGGGCGCGGTCCAGGAAGATGTCCTGCTGACCACCAGTGGTCAGTTGACCAAGGCCGATGTCGATCTCAACGACGTGCACACATGGTCCGTGAACAATGCAGGCAAGGGCCAATACGGTACGTTCACGGTCGACGCAACGGGCAAGTGGACCTATGTGCTGGACAACGCCAGCAGCAAGGTGCAGGCGCTGACCGAAGGCAAGAAAGTGACCGACACCATCACGGTGACGGTCAATGACGGCAAGGGCGGTACTGCGAGCCAGACGATTGCGGTCGAAATCACGGGAACCAACGAAGCGCCGGTGCCGAAGGCGGTGTCGGGAACGGGCCCGGAAGACAATATCGTCGCCATTGCTTTGCTCGCCACGGATGCCGACGGTACGGTGGTCAGCTTCCAGCTCACCAGCCTGCCTGTCAATGGCACGCTCTACAAGGATGCGGCCGGCACGCAGGTGCTGAGCCTGCAGGACGTTCTTGCCGCCACCGGCAATGGTGCGACGATCTACTTCAAGCCCAATGATGACTGGAGCGGCACGACCACCTTCAACTACAACGCCAAGGACAACCTGGGGCAGATTTCCACCAGCACCGCGACGGGAACGATCACGGTGACTCCCGTTGCCGAAGACCCGGTGGTGACGATCCAGGTGGGTTCTGGATCGACGCCGGTCACGACGGTGATCAATACTTCGACGGTCAACACCACCAGCTCCGGCCATACCGTGACGGCGACCAATGCCAGCGGCGGCGCTGCTAATGTCAGCGTCATCACGGGCACGAACCACGATGGCTTTGGTGTCTCTGGCACTGCGACGGGCAATACGGGTGCCGCCTCGGAGGAACTGGCGGGCAATGGCAGCTATTCCGAATCGCTGACGATTGCCTTCAATGTTCCGGTCACCAGGATCACCGTGCAGTTCGCCTGGCTGGCCAGCAGCGAGCAGGCGCGCTACAAGATGTACGACGAGGCCGGAAACCTCATCAAGACGGCCATTGTGCAGGGCAAGACCGATACGGTCGAGGAGCAGTTCTCGCTCACGGCGCCGGTGGGCACGACGATTGGCAGCATCGTGTTCGATGCGCCGCGCAACGGCGATGACTATCTGATCCACAAGGTGACCTACACCACGGCCACTACCTATCCGCTGACGATCACCGCAGACCCGCGCGATCTCGACTATTCGGAGTCCATCGTCAAGGTGGTCGTGGAAGTGCCCGCGGGGGTGACGCTGTCGGCGGGCACGCAGATCGATGCCACGCACTGGTCCTTGCCCTTGACGAGCAATGGTGGCTACTCGGTGAGTGTGGACCCCATCACCAACGCGGTCACGATCACGGGCCTGAACATGACCGTGCCGGAAAACGTGACGGTCAATGAAGTAAAGGTGGTCGCGACGGCCGCGGATGGCAGCAGCACGGCGACTGGCACCGATACCTTCCACAGTGTGCCGGTGGCCAATGACGACACCGCGACGGCCGTGTTGAGTTCAAAGAACGTGACTGCGGCATCGACGCAGACGACATTGGCGAATTTCTCCAGCAACGAGAGCAATGCATGGAAGTTTGACAGCAGCAACAACACCCGGGTGTACAAGACCAATGTGGAACTGTCGAGCGTTACGGTGCTCAAGGTTGACATGGGCAAATGGCTGGTCAGCAGGGTCGATGGCTCAACCTCTGACGCCACGAACAACGGAACTGCTTTGGTGCTGACGGACAACAACGGCAACCTCACTGGCGATGCGCGATTGGTGACGCCGATCTACACAGCCACCGCAGCGGGAACCACGCTGCAGTTCCAGGTGAAGTCCCTCAGCAATATGAGCAGCTCCAGCGATTTTGCAAATTGGGCGCTCTACAAGAGTACCGATGGCGGGACTACCTGGTCTGCGCAGCCAGCGCAAAGCGGCACGATTACAGGGGCAGGCACCATCACCACGAGCGCGCTCGAAGTCAATGCTACTTACCGCATTGCCTTGACCGTGCATGAAGGCAGCCACAGAAATACCGATGCCGCTGTCACTTTCGATGACTTCGTGGCCATCGTGCCCGGCGCGACCTCGATCCAGTGGTCTAGCTCGGCCATCACCGGCTCGGTCACGTCCAATGACAGCCTGGGTACCTTGGGCGAAACCTCGACACTGTCGGTCTTCAACGGCTCGACCTGGGTCAATGCGTCGACCGCTGGCACCACGGTGAACGGAGCCTATGGCACCTTGATTCTCAAGAGCGATGGTTCCTATACCTATACGCCGACGGCAAGCGCGGCCGGTGCGGGCAAGGTCGACCACTTCGAGTACAAGCTGACCCAGGCCGATGGCGATGCCGATACGGCCAATCTGGACATCAGCATCCATGCGACGGGACCGGGCGCTGCCCAGGCCTCGACTTTCGCAGGCATGGCGCTGTCGAGCACCGAGACCAGCGGCCATGAAGTGCACGGCACGGCGGGCAACGACACGCTGCTCGGCACCGACGAAGATGACCTGTTCGTCTGGCACCAGGGTGATGCCGGCACGACGGCACGCCCGGCGACCGATGTGGTCAAGAATTTTGGTACCGCGGGCAACGACGCGCTGGATCTGGCCGATCTGCTGCAGGGCGAGGAAACCAGCAGCGATCTGAGCAAGTTCCTGCATCTCGAGACCCGCACCGAGGCCGATGGAAAAACCATCGATACGCTGATCAAGGTCTCGACGGCTGGCACGCTGGATGCGGACGGCAATGGCTTCAACCAGCAGATTCTGCTCGAGGGCGTGAATCTGACGGGTTCCAGCCACGACCAGAACAGCATGATCAAGGACTTGATTGACCAGGGCAAGCTCAAGATAGACCAAAGCGGCAACTGATGCGAAGCGGCGCGGGGCGGTTGGATGACAACCGCCTTGTGGCGCCGCGCAGGCGAGGGCGTTGCGCCCAAGTGTCAATGCAATTCGTTACAGTAGCGTGCTATCCACGCCGCTGTTTCAGCATTTCTGCAGGCGCCCGGGCCCGAGAGCGGCAGGCGCATGCTTTTCATCGTGCCGTTTCATTGAGCCGTCTGCCTTGCCCTTCGCTGCCGTGCCCTTTGCGTCCATCGCGCAGGGCGTGGCTTGCCTATGGCGCTGCGGTCTGGGGGCTGGGCCTGCTGCACGCCGGGCGGAATGCGATTGCGCTGGACTTCGATGCGACGCGGCTGCAAACCAGCATGCAGTCGCGCTATGGCGCCAAGGGTGCTCAGGCGCTGCGCCAGTGGCTTGACATGCTGCAGCAGCAAGCCGGCAAGCCCTTGCCGCAGCAGTTGCCCGCCGTCAACCAGTTCTGGAACCGGGCGGTGGTGCAATCGGAGGACAGCGTGCTCTGGTCGCAGCCCGACTATTGGGCGACACCGCTGGAAACGCTGGGCCGGGGGGCGGGCGATTGCGAGGACTATGTGATCGGCAAGTATTTCTCGCTGCTGCGCCTGGGCGTGCGCGAGGAAAACTTGCGCCTGATCTATGTGCGCGCGCGCATGGGCGGGGTAGGCAGCACGCAAAGCGTGGCGCACATGGTGCTGGGCCACTACGCGACACCGGCGGCAGAGCCCCTGGTGCTCGACAGCATGGTGGACGCCATCCTGCCATCGAGCCAGCGCCGGGACCTGACGCCTGTGTTCAGCTTCAATGCGCAGGGCGTGTATGTTGCCGGCGCGCAGCCGTCGCCGGTGGATCGCATCACGCGCTGGAGCGATCTGCTGGCGCGCATGCGGCAGGAAGGATTTTTGCCATGAATCGCATGGTGTACGCGCGGGGCCGTTGGCGGCCAGGCGCACAGAGGGCTGCAAGATGTCGTTGTTGAAACAACTTTTGATTAGTGTGACCGTGGCCATTGTGGCGATCCTGATCGGCACGCTGGCGTTCAGCATCGGTGCTGCGCGTGCGTATCTCGACGGGCAGCTGCAGTCCGAAGGAGAGAACGCGGCATCGTCGCTCGCATTGACGCTGTCGCAACCGGCGAACCAGGACCCGGTCACGCGCGAGCTGCTGATGATGGCCTTGTTCGACAGCGGGCAGTTCCGGCTGATCCGCCTGACGTCGCCGCAGGGGCAGACGCTGTTCGAACGCAAGAGGGGGGCAGGCGATGGCGCGACGCCGTCCCGCGAGCGTACGCCGCCGTGGTTTGTTGCGGCCTTGCCGCTGCACCAGGCCACGGCCGAGCGCGTCATCAGCGATGGCTGGACCCAGGTCGGCCAGCTCACGCTCGAAGTCGAGGACAGCTACGCCCGCGAAGCCTTGTGGCGCAGCAGCGTGCGCATGGCCACGCTGGTCGTGGTGGCGGGCCTGGCCTGGGCGCTGTTCGTGGTGCTGCTGCTGCAGTGGTTTCGCAAAGTGCTGCAGCGCGAGATTGCGGCCCAGGTACAAGCGATCGATGCGGGCAGTGGAGCGCACGCCGCCGCCACGGACCGCTCCATCGTCGCCGAGCTGATGCCTGTCGTGCGGGCCATTGCCGATACGCGTGAACGCGTGCAGGCGACCTCGATGGAGCAGATGGCGCGCATTGAGTCGCTGGAACTCGAAGTCAATCGCGACCCCGGCACGCAGTTGCCCAACCGCAAGTACTTCGTCAATGAACTGCGCCGCGCCCTGAGCGGCGACGCCGGCCGGGTGGCGCATGGCTATGTGATGCTGTTTCGCCAATGGGACCTGTTGGCGCTCAATGCGCAGATGTCGCGCGCCAGCGCCGACGCCTGGCTCGCTTCGGTGGTCGAACATGTGGGCCAGGTGCTCACGGACCAAGCCGAAGGCGGGCCGCAGCTGGCGCGCCTGAATGGTTCGGACTTTGTCGTGCTCATGCCCGCGCTGGCCGGGCCGCAGGCCATGTCGCTGGTGCAGCAGATCCGCCAGGTGCTGCTGTCGATGCGCGTGCGGCTCGCGGGCGGGCAGTGGTGCCGCTGGAGTTTTGCGCTGACCGACTATTCGTCGTCGAGTTCGGTCACCGGCGTGCTCTCGCGCCTGGACTATGGGCTGATGCGCGCCGAAAGCTCGGGCCAGGCGGAAGTCGAGTTCGTGGCCTATGGCGATGACGAAGTCGTCTCGAACATGGCCGGCGAAACCCTGTGGCGACAGATGCTGATCGAGGCGCTCGAAGCGCCGGGCAGGCTGTCGCTGGCCGTGCAGCCACTGGTTCTTGGCAGCGCCGAGCGCACGCAGCTGCGCAGCGAAGCTTCGCTGACGCTGAGCGCGCCATCGGGCGAGACCTTGATGGGCTCGCTGTTCCTGCCGGTGGCCGTGCGCCTGGGCCTGTCGGCCGACTTCGATCTGCGCGCCGTGGCGCTGGGCCTGGTCTGGCTGGAGCAGCACGCGGATGCCGAACTGGTGGTGCGCATCTCCTTGCCGTCGCTGGCCCAGCCCGATTTTCTGGCGCGCCTGCGCGAAGCGCTGCAGACCGCGCCGGGCCTGCAGCGCCTGTGCCTGGAGCTCGATGCGCACGGCCTCGTCGCCTGCCCGCAGGAAGTCACCGAATTCTGCGGCGCCATGGCGCAGGCCGGTGCGGCCGTGGGGCTGCGCCGCCTGGACCAGCAGCCGATGGCGCTCGCGCACCTGCATGCCCTGGCGCTGCGCTATGTGAAGCTCGGTGGCGATTTCGCCGAGCAATCCTGGCAGAGCCCGGGGGCGCTGCATCTGCTGCAGGCCATGCTGCAGACGGCGGCCACGCTGGGCGTTCAGGTGGTGGTCACCGACTCCGTGAACGGCGAGACCTTGCGCATGCTGCATGCGCATGGGGTGCTGACGCCAGCAATTTGAGCGTGAGGCCAAAAAATTGCGGAGTTTTCTCGGGGCCCGGATTTGAGCTGCTATACTTGCGGCTTCAACGACAGGCGCGTAGCTCAGCTGGTTAGAGCACCACCTTGACATGGTGGGGGTCGTTGGTTCGAGTCCAATCGCGCCTACCAAATAACCATTGGTAAAAAAGCCTTTCAGATCCACGGTCTGAGAGGCTTTTTGCTTTTCGGCGGATGCTCGGCAGCGCGCTTTGCCGGACTTTGTCCCGGGCCGTCAGCGGCGTGGCGGCTGATCGAGATGGCGTGAAAAGCTGTTGATGGTGCCGTCGTACTTGAGCTTTACGCCGTCCAGGAAAAAGCTCGGAGTTCCCTTGACGTCGAAATCTTTGTAAGCCTGATCGGTCAAGCGCTGCAGCGCCCGCAGGCGGTCCGAATTCTTCATTGCGCGGTCGTAGGCCGCATGGTCCACGCCGGATTGCGCCGCTATTTCGCGCAACACCTTTTCCTTGTCCTTGGCGGCCAGGATTTCCGCACGTTTCGCGCGAAAACGCGCGAGCGTCGCATCCCTGCGCATCAGGCCGCCTGCATCCGCGATCAGCAAGATTGCGCCATCCAGGGCATTGTTCACGGTGGGGCGCACCGAGACCCTGAGCCGGCCACTGTCGACGTACCTGGATTTGATCAGAGGCAGCACCTGCTCTTCGAATCGAATGCAGGGCGGACAGGTTGGCGAGCTGTAGACAACCAGTGTGGAAGGCGCATTGCTGGCGCCCAGGAATCGATCTGGAACGCCATCAGGCTGCATCAGCGAGCCGGCAGATGCCGGGCCTGTCAGGCCAATGCACAGGGCAATGAAAAGGAGGACTCTGGTCTTCATGTTCTTCGTGGAAGCCCGGTATTTCCAGCCTCCGTTGCTTGGCACTCAAGGCTTGGTTTGATTGAAAGAGCAGGCCCCCTGCCGGTGGCCTGGAGCTGCTGCACCAGCGCTGGCGGATACTAGGACGGTCTTGCCGTTGCTGCCATCGGGGGCAACCCGATGGCAGTGGGTGCATCCGCGCGCCCTGGGCCTGGCGCAGGGCGTTCGTCTGGAGGCACTCTTGGGCAGGCCCCTTTCAATTCGGCCGGGTATCGGGCTGGTCGCCCGCTGCATCTGCCAACGCGATCTGCAGCGCACCGATGATCAGCGCCTGCATGCCGCGGGTGAATTCCACCTCCATCTCGGCTTCTTCCTGGGCCCGGTCCGCATCGACCAAGGGCTCCTGCGCTGCCACCGAATACACCGTGTCGGCGGCGGCAAAGCAGTGGAACGCCACCGTCGCCAGCAGCCACTGCGCGCGCTCCTGCGGGATGCCGTAGGCCTGCGCGATATGGCGCTGGTGCGATTGGATCTTCTCGATGACAGCCTCGGAAGCCGCCATGCGGCGCAGCATGTAGGGCGTCACGCCCGGATGCGCCTTGACGAATTCCTGTATCGAGGCGCTGAACACCGTCAGGTACTGCCTCAGCCCCTCTGGCTGGTTGCCCAGGGCTTGGGGAATGTGCCAGCGGCGGATGATTTCATCGGCCACCAGTTGCTTGAGTGCTTCCAGGCTGGCGACATGCTTGTACAGCGCCATGTGGCTCACGCCCAGCGCCGACGCCAGGCCGACAAACGTGATGTTGCGCAGCCCCAGCGCGATGCCCGCATCGGCAATGCGCGTGTGGGTGATGGAGGGCGGGCGGCCGCGTCCGCGGGCGGGCGGCGGTGGGGGTGATTCCATGTTCATTCCTTGGGGGATTCCGGCAGCGATTTAATTAGTTTAGTATGATGCAACTAATTCTGATTCTCAATGACGCATCGTGCCTTCGCTGTTTCTTCATTGCTCGCCATTCTGCGCGGTAACCGACCCTTTGGGTCTCTTGAAACCTTGCCTCCGCGCGCACAACGCGGACCTGGTTGCCCCATGAGCGCGCGCGGCGCCGCAGCGGCGCAACCCAGGGAGCCGGGCCCCATAGCCCGCGTGCTGTTGCCGATTCGCGGCCGGCTGATTGCCGCGGCGCTGCTGTCGGCCGTGGGCGCCGTGCTCACGCTGGTGCCGCTGGCTGGCATGGCGCATATCGCCGGCCTGGCGCTGGACGGCGCCAACGCACTGCCGGACATGCTCTGGCCCATCGTCACCATCAGCGTGGCCTGCCTGCTCGCGGGCATGGCGGCTCTCTCGGCCGGCGAACTGGTCGCGCACCTGGCCGACAACCAACTGACCCATGCGCTGCGCCACTCGGCAGCGCAGCGGCTGGCGCAGGTGCCGCTGGGCTGGTTCACGGGCCGCGCGTCGGGTGAGGTCAAGCAGGCCATGCAGGACGACATCGCCACGCTGCACGAGCTCACCGCGCATTTCTTCACCACGGCGGGGCGCGCCGCGGGGGCGGTGCTGGCCTGCGCGCTCTATCTGTTTGCCATGGACTGGCGCATGGCCATCGTGGCGCTGCTGCCGTTTCCCGCGTTCTTCGCGTTTTTTGGCCGCGCCGTGAAGCGCAGCGCGGCCAGCATGGGCGAACTCGCGGCGGGCATGGGCCGCATCAACAATGCGGTGGTCGAGTTCACGGGCGGCATGCCGGTGCTCAAGGCGTTTGGTGCGGCCGGCAAGGCGCATGGTGCCTACCGCGAGGCGGTCGATTCCTTCGCGCGCCTGTTCACCGATTTCACGCGCCCGCTGGTGGGCGCCATGGCAAATGCCAATGCAATGATCGCGCCCGTGGCGGTGCTGGGCGTGGTGCTGGTCGCGGGCACCGTGTTCGTCGCCCAGGGCTGGATGGCGCCGGTGGACCTGCTGGCGTTTGCGCTGGTCGCGCCGGGCATGTCTGCGCCGTTGCTGCTGCTGCACTATCTGACCCATGATCTCAATGCCGCCACGGGCGCGGCGCAGCGCGTGCATGCGCTGCTGCGCACGCCCGTGCTGGCCCGGCCCGCGCCTGCGCAGCGCCAGGTGCCGGACGGCGCCGAGGTGCGGTTCGAGCAGGTCGGCTATGCCTATGGCGGCCAGGACAATGTGCTTTCCGATATCAGCCTCACGCTGCGGCCCGGTACGGTGACCGCGATCGTCGGCGCTTCGGGCTCGGGCAAGTCGACGCTGGCGCGGCTGCTGCTGCGCTTCTTCGATCCCACGCAGGGGCGCATCACGCTGGGCGGCGTCGATCTGCGCCAGATGGAAAGCGCCGCGCTATACCAGCGCGTGGGCTTTGTGCTGCAGGAGGTGAGGCTGATCCATGCGAGCGTGCGCGAGAACATTGCGCTGGGCCGGCCTTCGGCGAGCCCGCAAGCCATCGAGGCGGCGGCGCGCGCCGCCAATATCCATGAGCGCATCCTGGGGCTGCCGCGCGGCTATGACTCGGTGGTCGGAGAGGACGCCCAGCTGTCGGGTGGCGAGCGCCAGCGCGTGAGCATCGCGCGCGCCGTGCTGCTCGACGCGCCCGTGCTGGTGCTCGACGAAGCCACGGCCGCGGCCGATGCCGAAAGCGAGCTGGCCATACAGGAAGCGCTGTCGCGCATGGCCCAGGGGCGCAGCCTGCTGGTGATTGCGCACCGGCTCGACACCATCGCGCATGCGGACCACATCATCGTGCTCGAAGGCGGGCGCATCTGCGAGCAGGGCAGCCATGCCGGGCTGCTGGCACGGGGCGGCCGCTATGCACGGCTGTGGGCATTGGGCGGCTATGCGCCGTCAGAGGAAGAGGCGGGTGCCGCATGCTGAAGACTTTCATCGAACTGCTGGGCGACGACGCGCGCGCGTGGCGCCGCTACGCCGCGCTGGCCGTGTCCTATGGCCTGGTCAGCGGGCTGACCATCGTCACGCTGGTGCCCATTCTTTCGCGCCTGCTCGCAGGTGACGCCGGTGGCGCGGCGTTCTGGCTGGTGCTGCTGGTGGTGGGCATGGCCGTCTGCTGGGCCTGGCGCCGGCAGGTGGAAAAGGCCGGTGTGGCCGTGGGCGTGGCCATTCTCAAGAGCGCGCGCCAGCGCGTGGGCGACCATGTCGCGCGCCTGCCCGTGGGCTGGTTCACGCCGGGCAATACGGCGCGGCTGTCCCATGTGCTGACGCAGGGCATGATGGCCCTGGCCCAGTTGCCCGCGCATGTGCTCACGCCCGTGATCAGCGGTGCCGTGACGCCGCTGGTGATCGCCGTGGCGCTGTTCGTGCTGCATTGGCCGCTGGGACTGATCGCGCTGGTGGCGCTGCCCTTGCTCGTGGGCGTGTCGCTGGCCGCGGCGCGGCTGGGGCGGCGCGCCGAGCAGGCCTACCACCAGCATTTCGCGCAGACCAGCCAGCGCATGGTCGAGTTCGCCCAGGCCCAGTCGGTGCTGCGCGCGTTCAACGGCGAAGGCGGCGGCACGCGCCTGCTGGAGCAGGCCATGGCGCAGCAGCGCCAGGCCGCAGCGCGGCTGATCTATCTGTCGTCGGCCGCGGCGGTGCTCAATGCCTGGACGGTGCAGGCGATCTTCGCGGCGCTGCTGGTCGCGGCCATGCTGTGGCTGCAGGCCGCACCCGACAGCGCGACGCTGATTGCCGCCGTCGTGGCGCTGCTGCTGGTCAACCGTTTCATCGACCCGCTGCTCGACGTCGCGAGCTATGGCGAAGTGCTGCGCGGCGCGCGCGGCCAGCTGGGCGCGGTGCGCGAGATCCTCGCGGCCAAGCCCCTGCCGGAGCCGGCCCGGCCGCAGGCAGCGCGCGATGCGTCGGTGGAGCTGCGCGATGTCGGCTTCCACTACGCCGCGGGCCAGGCCCCCGTGCTGCAGGGTGTGAATCTGCGCATCGCGCCGCGGAGCATGACGGCGCTGATCGGCACGTCCGGTTCGGGCAAGACCACGCTGGTGCGGCTGATCGCGCGCTTCTTCGATGTGCAGCAAGGCAGCGTGATGGTGGGCGGTGTCGATGTGCGCGAGATCAGCAGCGAGCAACTGGCGGCGCAGATCAGCCAGATCTTCCAGGACAGCGAACTGTTTGCCGGCAGCATTGCCGACAACATCCGCATGGGCCGGCCCGGGGCCAGCGAGGCGGAAGTGCTGCAGGCCGCGCACCAGGCCGGCGTGGCCGAGATCATCGCGCGTCTGCCGCAGGGCATCGATACCCCCGTGGGCGAGGGCGGGGCGCGGCTGTCGGGCGGCGAGCGCCAGCGCGTGGCGATTGCACGCGCGCTGATCAAGCGCGCGCCCATCCTGCTGGTCGACGAAGCCACGGCGGCGCTCGACGCCGAGAACCAGGCCGTCATCGCCCAGGCGCTGGCGCGGCTGCGCGGCCAGTGCACGCTGATCGTGATTGCCCACCAGCTGTCGACCGTGGCCATGGCCGACCATATCGTGGTGCTCGATGGCGGCCGGGTCTGCGAGCAGGGTAGGCCCGCGGAACTGGCGGCCGCAGGCGGGCGCTATGCGCGCTTCCTCGCACAGCGCCGCGCCGCCAAGGGCTGGCGCCTCGCGCCGGCGCGCAGCTGATTTCGCGGACTCCCACATGCCGCTATTGCGTTCCGGCCTGTTGCCGCTGTTTGCCCTGCTGTGCGCCGCCTCGCTGCTGGTCGGCGCGCGCCAGGTCGCGTGGGTGGACATCCTGTCCCTTTCCGACGATGCCTGGCTCACCCTCACCGCGAGCCGCCTGCCGCGCCTGGCGGCGCTGGTGCTCACGGGCGTGGGCCTGGCGGTCTGCGGCGTGGTGCTGCAGCAGATCCTGCGCAACAAGTTCGTCGAGCCGGCCACCACGGGCGGGCTTGACGCCGCCAAGCTGGGCATCCTGGTCGCGCTGACGGCCGCGCCCGCAGCGGGCACGACCGTGCGCATGCTGTTCGCGCTGGCCTTCTGCCTGGCCGCGAGCCTGCTGTTCGTGGCCATCATCCGCCGCGTGCGCGCGCGCAGCACGGTACTGGTGCCTGTCATAGGCTTGATGTATGGCGGCGTGCTCAGCGCCATTGCCGAGTTCTACGCCTACCAGCACAACATCCTGCAGAGCATGCAGGGCTGGCTGCTGGGCGACTTCTCGCGCATCGTGCAGGGCAACTACGAAATCCTCTGGCTGGTACTGCCCATCGTCGCGCTGACCTATGCCTACGCGCAGCGCTTCACCGTGCTGGGCATGGGCGAGGGCATGGCCACGAGCCTGGGGCTCAACTACCGGGCCACGGTGCTGCTGGGCCTGCTGCTGGTGGCGGTCACGGTGTCGGCCACGGTGATCACGGCGGGAGCGATTCCGTTTGTCGGGCTGGTCATTCCCAATCTGGTGGCGCTGCGCCATGGCGACCACATGGGCCGCACGCTGCCGGTGGTGGCGCTGGGCGGCGCCTCGCTGCTGCTGGCCTGCGACATCCTCGGGCGCCTCGTGGCCTACCCGTACGAGGTGCCTATCGGCCTGACCGCGGGCGGGGTGGGCGGCTTGCTGTTTCTGGCGCTCGTCGTCTGGAGGCGGCGATGACGCGCAAGACGCTCCGGGTCGGTGTGGGCGCGGGCTTGACGGCGCTGGCGCTGACCTATGTATTCCTGTTTTCGGGCATGGACTTCGACTATGTGATCCCCAAGCGGCTGGTGCGGCTGGGCGCGATGCTGATTGGCGGCATCTGCATTGCCTGGTCGTCCATCACGTTCCAGACGCTCACCAACAACCGCATTCTCACGCCCGCCGTCATGGGCTATGAGGCGGTTTATCTGCTGCTGCAGTCCTTGCTGGTGCTGCTGCTGGGAACGCAAAGCCTGGTGCTGCTGGGTGCGAGCGGCAACTTCGCGCTGTCGGTGGCATTGATGCTGGCCTATTCGTGGGTGCTGCACCGCTGGCTGTTCCAGGACGGCGCCAGCAACGTGTATTCGCTGCTGCTGGTGGGGCTGGTGCTCACGCTGGTGATGGGCACGTTCACGCAGTTCGTGCAGTTCCGTACCAGCCCGGGCGAGTTCTCCATGCTGCTGGGCTTTACCCAGGCCTCGTTCAACCGCGCGCAACCCGAGCAGCTGCTGTATGCGGGCGTGATCGTCGCCGTGGTCTGCACCGTGGGGCTCAGGACCCTGCCCACGCTCGATGTGCTGGCGCTGGGGCGCGAGAGCGCGATCTCGCTGGGCGTGGACTACCGCCGCGCCGTGCGGTTGCAGCTGGTGCTGATCTCCACGCTGGTCGCAGTCTCCACCAGCCTGCTCGGGCCCACGGCCTTCATGGGCATCTTCGTCGCGAACATGGCCTATGCGCTGGCGCGCAGCATACGCCACCGCGTCACGCTGCCCATGGGCTGCGCGATCGCCGTCGCCATCTTCATCGCGGCGCAGCTCGCGGTGGAGCATGTCTTCAACTACCGGACCACGGTGGGCATTCTGGTCAATCTGGTGTGCGGCGCGTACTTCCTTGCACTGGTCGTGCGCAACCGGGGCGCGGAATGACATTTTTCATCCAGGCACTTCCAATCTTCAGGAGAAAACCCATGAGATTCACCCTCCGCAGCGCCGCCTTGCTGCTGGCCGGCATGACCGCGCTGGCGACCAACGCACAGGCGCCCCAGGCCGCGGCCTTTGCACCCGTGACGGTGCAGCATCAACTGGGCAAGACGGTGATCAGCAAGCCGCCGCAGCGCGTTGCGGCACTGGACATGAACGAGGTGGACTTCCTCGACCAGCTGGGCGTGCCCGTGATCGGCATGCCCAAGGACTTCATTCCGCACTTCCTGGCCAAGTACCGGAATGCGCCGCGCGTGCAGGACCTGGGCTCCATCGTTCAGCCGAACGTGGAACGGGTGCATGCAGCACGCCCCGATCTGATATTGATCACGTCGCTGCAGGCCGGCCAGTACAAGGAGCTGTCGCAGATCGCGCCGACGATACAGTTCGACGTCGACTACCGCAACAGCGAGGCCCGGCATATCGAGGTCATCAAGGACCATCTGCTGACGCTGGGGCAGCTGTTCGGCAGGCAGGACATTGCGCGCACCAAAGCCGCGGAACTCGACGCCAAGGTGCAGCAGGCGCGCCAGGTCACCAGGGACCGTGCCGAGAAGGCGCTGATCGTGCTGCACAACAACGGCGCCTTCAGTTCGTTCGGCCCGCAGTCGCGCTACGGCTTTGTCTTCAGCGCGCTGGGCGTCAAGCCCGCGGGCCCGGCCGCCGAAACGGGGCTGCATGGCCAGCCGGTCTCGGGCGAATTCATTCAGCAGGCCGATCCCGACATCATCTATGTGGTCGACCGCACCGCGGTGATGGAACGCCGCGCCGCGCTCAATGCCCAGAGCCTGGGCAACCCGCTGCTGCGCCAGACCAAGGCCTGGAAGAACGGCCGCGTGGTGTTTGTCGATGCCCAGGCCTGGTATGTGACCGCGGCCAGCCCGACGTCCGTGCGCATCGTGATCGATGACGTTCTCAAGGGCTACGGCCACAACGTCAGGCCCTGAGCCCATTTCCGGCCCTGACCAGGGCCTGATCCCCTGACGTATTCCTGTGCAAACGACGGCAATCTGCCGTCCGAAAACAGGATTGCGTCTCATTTCAATCCACTTCAACCTCTTAAGCGAGCATCCGATGTCCCGCATCCGCCGCATTTCCCCTTCCACACAACCCCGCGCCTTTCTCCTGCGCCAGACCGCTGCCGCTGCTTTGGTGCTGACTGTCGCCACCCCGCTGGCCATGGCCCAGTCCGGCGAGACCTCGGCGACGCTGCCCACCGTGACCGTATCGGGCCAGGCATCTGGCGCCACCGCGCCCTATGCCGGCGGCCAGGTGTCTTCGGGCGGGCGCGTCGGCTTCCTGGGCGACAAGGACTTCATGGAAACGCCGTTCTCCACCATCAGCTACACCGAGAAATATGTTGCCGACCGCCAGGCCAAGGACATCACGGAAGTGATTGCCGCCACCGACCCTTCGGTGTTCAGCAACGGCGTCTCCGGCGCCTGGAGCGAGAACTATTCGATACGCGGTTTTGCCTCCGGCACCAGCGATATGACCTTTGGCGGCCTGGCCGGCATGGCGCCGTACTACCGCACCTCGCCTGAAATGTTCGAGCGCGTCGAAGTGCTCAAGGGCCCGTCGGCGCTGCTCAATGGCATGCCACCGGGCGGCTCGGTGGGCGGTGCGATCAATCTCGTGCCCAAGCGCGCCGGCGACACGCCGCTCACGCGCTTCACAACCACCTACCTGTCCGATGCGCAGTTCGGCGGCCACCTCGACATGGGCCGGCGCTTTGGCGCGCAAAAGGAATTCGGCCTGCGCTTCAACGGCGTCTACCGCGATGGCGCAGGCCCGGTCGACAACCAGGACAAGAAGCTGCAGATGGGCGCGCTGGGCCTGGACTGGCGTTCGCAGCGCGCGCGCCTGTCGGCCGACTTCTACAGCGCCGATGACCACATCAATGGCCAGACGCGCGGCGTGAGCCTGGCGCCCGGTGTCGCCATTCCCCGGCCGCCCAGCGGCGATACGCTGATCAACCCCGACTGGGCCTATGTCGACAGCAAGGACAAGGGCGCGATCCTGCGCGGCGAGATCGATCTGACGGACCGGATCACCGCCTATGGCGCGTTCGGCTCGGCCAGGACCAACTACCAGTACAACGGCGCGATCTCGGCCCAGGTGCTCAACGCCGCGGGCGACTACCGGACCACCATGGGCCAGCTGGCCTTCGATGTAGACAAGAAGTCGGCCGAGGTCGGCCTCAAGGGGCGTCTGCAGACCGCTGGGATCAAGCACCAGTGGGCCTTGAACGCCACGCGCTACGAGCATGACCAGCGCGACTACGGCCGGCGCACGGTGCCCGGCGCGGACTGGACCACCAACCTCTATCACCCTGTCTGGGGTGCGGCGCCGGCATTCATCGCGCCGCCGGTCTCGCACACGGCGCTGGAACTGACCAGCTTCGGCCTGGTCGACACCATGTCGTTCGCGCAAGATCGCGTGCAGCTCACGCTGGGCCTGCGCCGCCAGCAGGTCAAGAGCGACACCTACAGCACCGCGACCGGGCTGCTCACCACGCGCTACGACCAGGGCGAGACCACGCCCGCGGCGGCGCTGCTGGTCAAGGCTTCCGACCGCATCGCGCTCTATGCCAACTATATCGAGGGCCTGAGCCAGGGCCAGAAGGCGCCGATCACGTCCGCCAACCCCGACGACATCTTCGCGCCCTACAAGACCAGGCAGAAGGAGACGGGCGTCAAGATCGACATGGGTGACTTCACGCACACCTTCAGCGTCTACGAGATCAGCAAGCCCGCCAGCTATACCGATCCGGTCACCAACATCTTCTCGTTCGGCGGCGAGCAGCGCAACCGCGGCCTGGAGTGGAGCTTCTTCGGCGCGGCCACGCGCAGCTTGCGACTGATGGGCGGCGTGGCCTATGTGGACCCCAAGGTCACGCGCACGACCACCGCCAACGCCCAGGGCAAGATGGCCACGGGCGTGGCCAAGCTGCAGGGCAAGCTGGGCGTGGAATGGGATGTGCCCGGCGCCACGGGCCTGACGCTCACCGGCAATGCGACGTCCGTCTCCAAGCAATACATCAGCGCCGACAACGGCCTGTGGGTGGGCGGGCGCACCACGTATGACCTGGGCGCGCGCTATGCGACCAGGCTCGCGAACCGCTCCGTGACTTTCCGCGCAGGCATCACCAATGTGACCAACAAGGCCTACTGGGGCATGCCGCTGCTGTCGAGCCTGGCGCTGGGCGCGCCGCGCACGTTCCAGCTGTCGGCGAGCGTGGATCTTTGATCGGCACAGTGCGAACGCCATTTCCCCGTTCGCACTGAGCCTGCCTGCGCGGCCCGGTCGAAGTGCCGAAGAACCGGCCCATCATCCCCTGGGCCGCTTGCTTCAGAAGTCGTAGCGCATGCTGACGTTCACGCTGCGCGGTGCCCCCCAGGTGTACTGCACGCGGCCGAAATCGCGCATGCCCGCGAAGTAGCTCTTGTCGAACGCATTGCGCACGTTGAGGTTCAGGCTCAGGTGGGTGTTGAAGCGATAGCGCGCCATCAGATCGACGACCCAGAACGAGGGTTGAACCAGCGGGCCGGCCGTGGTCTTGCTTTGCCAGCGCGTGGCCGCGCCCACGGTCAGGCCGCTCACGGCGCCGCCGAGCTGGTAGGTGCTGCCCAGCTTGAACTGGTTCTTCGGCAGATAGGTGTAGTTGTTCAGATTGCTGCTGTTTTGCACATAGCTGCCCTGGGCCTGCCAGCCGCGCGCGATCTCGCCCGACAGTTCGAGCTCGTAGCCGCGCTTGGTGACGCCCGACACGGAGCGGTAAAGGCTGATGCCATCGGGAGTGACTTCACCCGTGGCTTCGGCCACGTTGTCGGTCTTCATCCAGAAGTAGGCCAGGCTGGCGTTGAGGCGCTTGTCGAAAAACTCGCCCTTGGCGCCGATCTCGCGCGTCTGGCCTTCTTCGGGGTCCAGCGTGCGGCCTTGTGTATCCACCGCACTTTGCGGCTTGAAGATGCTCGCATAGCTGCCATAGAGCGAGACGTTCTTGTGCACATCGACCACCAGACCGGCGTACGGGGTGATGACATCGCTTTTCGCGAAGTCGAAGTTCGAATAGTCGTAAGGCGTGAGATCGTACTGCTGGTAATTGGTGATGCGCGCGCCCGCGATCAGCTTGACCGGGTCGGCCAGATTGAAGCGGCCCGCGGCATAGACCGAATGGCGGCGCGAGCTGAAATAGCTGTGATTGTTCAGCGGGAAGCTGTCCAGATCAGCGGGGCGCACAATGGCGGCGCCGCCGCCCGCGTAGTCGAAAGCGACGTTGCTGTAGCGCCTATTGCCCGAATAGGTATTGGAGCTGGTGCGCGCGGCATCGACCCCGAACAGCAGCTCATGGGTGCGGCCAAACAGTTGCACCGGGCCCTGCAGGTCCAGCGCCAGGCTGCGGTTCTTGTTGACCTGATCGCGTGCCCAATTGGTATCCACCACGGCCGGAATGCCGGTGAACCAGATGCCGCCTTCGCCGTCGGGCATCTCGGTTCTTTCATCGCTGACACGCAGCTTGGCGCTCCAGCCATTGCCGAAGCGGTGTTCCAGGTTGGCAAACAGCGTGCGCGAGTCTTGCGCATAGCCCGACCAGGGCGCGCCCACATTGAACGAGCGCGGCTGCAGGCCCATGTACTGCCCGTTGGCCGCATAGGCCTGGATCATGCTGGTGCTGCCCGCGCCGTAGTACTCGCGCTGGCGCTGGGTGAAGCCGACATTGAGCAGCGTGCGGTCGCTCAGATCGATGTCGAGCGTGCCGAACAGCGTCTGGTTGCTGCGCTTCGCATGGTCGCGGAATTCCTTGCCGTCGGCGGCGGCGGCAACGAGACGCCCGCGCACGCTGCCGCTTTCGTTGAGCGCACCGCCGATGTCCACATCGGCACGGTAATTGTCCCGGCTGCCCACGCCCGCGCCCACGCTGGCCTTGAACTCGTGCGTAGGCCGCTTGCGAATCATGTTGACCGTGGCGCCGTAGTAGCCATCGCCGTTCATCAGGCCCGACGAGCCCTTGAGCACTTCGATGCGGTCCATCTCCACCATGTCGTCCATGGTGTAGAGCATCTGCGTGTTCGCATACCAGCCGCTGGCCATCTGGCGCAGGCCATCGACCTGCAGGTTGACGGCGTTGCCGCGCACCATGATGTTGTTGCCGTCGCCCTGGCGATCGATGGCCACGCCCGGCGTCTGCTCCATCACATCGGTCAGCGTCTCGAGCTTGAAATCATCCATGCGCTGGCGCGTCATCACGCTGACCGACTGCGGCGTTTCGCGCAGCGTCAGGGCCAGGCCGGTGGCGCTGCGCGTCGGGCCGGTCTGCGTGTAGCTGCCCGTGCCTTCTGTCGTGCCGCTGTGGTCTGCGCGCGCCGTGACCGTCACTGTGTCCAGCTGCACGGCGCGAATCAGATAGGTCCCCGGTATCGACTGCACGAACTCCAGGCCGCTGCCGCGCAGCAGCTGGCGCAGACCGTCCGAGAGTTCGAGCTGGCCGCGCACCGCAGGCGCCTGCCTGCCCGCGAGCAGCGCGCCATCGGCGGCAATGGTCACACCCGCGCTGCGGGCCAGCGACTTGAGTGCGTCAGCCAGCGGCTGGGCCGGAAGATCGATGGACAGCGGCGCGGCCCAGGCAACGGACGCTGCCCAGGCGGATGCGCACAGCAGGGAAAGGGTGGCGTGGCGCAGGGGACGGCCGGCGCGGGAAAACTTCGACATGAAAGAGGGCTCCTGAGAGGTCATTGCTCGTCCCACGGACAAGCCTGCATGTATGACGCAGATGCCCGCCCAATCCCTGAGCTCGAAGGCGAAATAAATTTCCTCAGCGCGCCGAAAGCACGATTTCGCTGCCGGCGCGCTGCACGCGCACCGCGCCCAGATGCGGCAGCGCGCGCAGGAAATCATCGAGCTGGCGCAGCTGCACCGCGGCCGTGATGCGCGGCGCGCCCGGGCCCGTGGCGCGCAGGGCGCGTATGGCCAGCGGGTGGTAGCGCGACAGCGTGGCGGCGATTTCCTCCAGCGTTGCCAGCTCGAAGACGATCAGCCCGCGCTCGATGGCAAACGCGTCTTCGGCGTTGAGGCCCGCAAGGCGCTGCGGCGTGCTGCCCGGCACGGCCGCGTCGTACCAGGCGCCGACCTGGCCGGCGCGCAGCTCCAGCGGGGCCTGCAGCTTGTCGCGCGCAGCCAGGCGCACCACGCCTTCCTGCACGCTCACGCGCACGCTGCCCGGCAGTCGATCGACCGAGAACACCGTACCCACCACGGTGATGCGCGCGCCCGCGCAGTCGACGACAAACGGGCGCGCGGGATCGGGCGCCACATGGAACAGCGCCTGGCCATGGGCCAGCCGCACGGCGCGCTGCGCACGATCGAAGGCGACTTCAATGGAGGTCGATCCGCCCAGCCGCACCTGGCTGCCATCGGGCAGGGACACGGGATCGAACTGGCCGATTGCTGTCTCGCGCGCCAGCGCGAAGCGCGCGGCGTCATCGGCTGCGCGCCAATGCGCATGCAGCAGCCATCCCAGGCTGGCAAAACCCGCAAGCCCCAGCAGCCCGCGCGTCACATGGCGGCGCTGGCGTCGCCGCTGGGCCGTGGCCAGTGCCTGGGCGCGGTCGGTGGCGCCGAAGTCCTGCCACAGCAGGTCAAAGCCTGCGTATTCGCGCGCGTGGTCGGGGTGGGCCTTGAGCCAGGCATCGAAGGCGCTGCGCTGCGCCTGCGGCACCGGGGTCTCGCGCATGCGCAGAAACCAGCGCGCCGCATCTTCGCGCGCCGTCGTGTGGGTTGCCATCTTCAGCCGCCGATCTGCTCGCGCAGCGCGCGCAGATCGACCAGGGCGCGGATCAGATGGCGCTCCACCGCGTTGAGCGTGATGCCCAGCTGGCGCGCGATCTCGGGCTGGGTCAGTCCCTCGATGCGGCACAGCCAGAACACTTCGCGGCAGCGCGGCGGCAGGCCGCTGATCGTGGTCTGCACCGCATGCAGGCGCTGCTGCAGGTCAAGCAGGAATTCCGCCGAAGGCGCGGTCAGCAGCATCGCGTCGGCGCCTTCGTTCTGCAGCTGCAGCGCATCGTCGGGCAGGGCGCACCAGCGCCTGGCCTCGTTCGCATGGTCGGCCAGCACCGAATGCACCACGCGCCGCAGATAGGCATGGGGACTCGCAAGGCTTGTGTGCCGGCCGCTGAGTGCGTAGCGCAAAAAGGCATCGTGCAGCACGTCCTGTGCCCGGTGCACGCAGCGCGTGCTGCGCCAGATGGTGGGCAGCAGAGCGTGGTAGGCCCAGCCCAGGTCCAGGCCGAGCCATACGGGGGAGGCGGTTTGATTCACGGAAAGAATGGTCAATCGTAATGATATTGGTTCTCAATACTGATTATCCATCGAATCCGGCGCCAGCCGCCGCGCCTTGCGCCAGCGCCTACAGCTTTGGCGTGTACTTCAAGGTGAACATCACATTGCGCGGATCGCCAAAGTCGTTGTTGCCGTTCTGCTCGGCAAAGCCCGGAATCCAGTAGCGCTTGTCAAACACATTGTTGACGTTGAGCGCCAGGCTGACTTCGGGCGTGACCTGGTAGGCCAGGCGCATGTTCCAGACGCTGAAGCCCGGCACCTTGAACGAACGGTCATAGCCCAGCGTATGGCTTTGGGCGTTGAAGCCCGCGCCCACGGTCATCGCGTTCCAATCGTTGGGCAGGCGATACGAAGCCCAGACGCGCATGAGGTTGCGCGGCGTCCAGGTGCTGAACACCTTGCCCTGGTTGCTCGGGTCGCTGAGGAACTTGGTGGTGTTGTAGGTATAGCCGGCCATCACCTGCAGATTACGCAGCACTTCGCCGCTGACCTCGGCTTCCAGGCCCTGGCTGCGCACCTTGCCCGAGGGTGTGGAACAGTACCAGCCGCTGCAGGCCATGCCCGAGGCGACGTCGTTGACGGCGCGGTTCTTGTGGTCGTAGCGGAACAGGGCCAGCGACGAGTTGAGCCGTCCATCGAGCAGTTCGCCTTTGACGCCCAACTCGTAGTTCGTGCCGATGATGGGGTCCAGCACCTGGCCGGCAATGTTGCGCGCCGACTGCGGTTCGAACACGCTGGTGTAGCTGCCATAGGCCGACCACTGGGGCGTCAGCGCATAGACCAGGCCCACATACGGCGTGATCTCGCCCGATGCGGTGTTCACCGTCTGGGTGTTGTACAGCGACTCGTTGTAGATGTAGTCATACCAGCTGCTGCGCGCGCCGACGATGGCCGTCAGCGGATCGCTGAGTTTCGCGCGCCAGCTGGCGTAGATGCCTTTTTGCTGCACGTCGTACGTCGCACGCGTCTGTACTCCGCCCGCGGCCAGGATGGTGGCTTCGTCCTGCCATGGGCGGTAGTTGTCGATGGCGAAGATATTGCCGCCGGGCGTGAACGTGCGCGCGTACATGTCGTTCGACGTGTACTTCGAGTAGTTGGCGCCCAGCGTCACTTCGTTGCGCAGCCCCAGCAGGGAGAATGTGCCGTTGACGTAGGCATCGAGCCCCACCTTGGTCGAGTCGAAGTCCGTGACCCAGTTGGCATAGGTCAGTCCGCTGCCGTCGGCGGCGACATTGCCGTGCATGCGCTGATGGACCGAGGTGTTCTTCTCGGTCAGGCGCAAGGCCGAGACCTTGAGCTTCCAGTCGGCGTTGAAGCGGTGGTCCAGGTCGGCAAACAGCATGGTCTGGTCTATGCTCGCGCGGTTCCACCAGGCGCCGACGAAAGTCGAGCGATCCAGCCCGAGGTCGCTGCCGTCCGCGAACCGCGGCAAGCCGCGGATCATCGGGCGGCCTTGGCTGTCGGAGTTGCTGATGCCCAGGCCCAGAGTCGTGGCCGGGCTGATGTCATAGTCGAGCGCGGCATACAGCGAGCGCGTGCCATCGTTCACGTAGTCGACAAAGGAGTGACTGCGCGCTTCATCCAGGACCGCGCGGCCGCGCAAGGAGCCGTCGGCGTTGAGCGGGCCCCCGGCATCGAGCTGTACGCCGTAGCGATCCCAGGAGCCGGCACGCGTGGTCAGCGTGACGGTCTTCTCGGCCTGGCCGCGCTTGCGCACCAGGTTCACCGCGCCGCCCGGGCTGCCCGTGCCCTGCAGCAGGCCCGAGGCACCGCGCAACACTTCGAGGCGGTCATAGAACACCATGCCTTCCGTGCCCCAGTTGCCCAACGCGTAGTTGTTGCGCGGAACGGGAACGCCATCGTATTGCCAGGCATCGATCTGGAAGCCGCGTGCCGACAGCACCATGCCCTGTCCCACGCCCTTGACGCCTACCGCGCCCGTGATGTTGTTGGCCGCGACGCGCAGGTCGGTGATTCCCTGTTCGTCGAGCTGCTTGCGCGTCAGCACGCTGATCGACTGCGGAATTTCCTTGAGCGATTGATTGCCCTTGTTGATGCTGACCGCGCGAACGGCGAACGAGTCAGAACCTTCGGTGGTGGCGCTGCGTTCGGCCTGCGCCGTGACCGTCACGGCCCCGAGCGCCGCCTCGGGCCCACCGGCCTCGCGCGACGTCACGGCTGCCGCGCTCCTGCGCACTACATACCCCCCGCCCGCACCCGGAGCGGCTTCCAGGCCATGTCCGGCAAGAACCGCTTTCAGTGCGGCCGGCACGCTATAGCTGCCCGACAACCCTGCGCTGGTCTTGCCCGCGGTGAGCGCGCCGTCGAACGACAGCCAGATGCCGGCGCTGGTCGCGAGGCGATTGAGCACCTGGTCCAGCGTGCCGGCCGCAATGTCGTAGCGCACGCTGGCTTCGGCGCGCGTGGGCGCGGCGCCATCCTGTGCCCAGGCGGGTGCGAAGGCGATGCCGAGGCAGGCCAGCAACGCGGCGTGGTGCAGCGGTTTCATGCGCGGTGAATGGCCTGCAGCCGAGCGCTTGTCAATTCCCATGGTCATCCGACTTTCCCTCTCATTGTTGAAACGGTGCGACGCGCGTTGAAAACGCGGTCTCTACCTGTTTCCCGAACGAGATGGAAAAAGTGCTACGGCCCACGCAAAAAAGTTTCAGTCCCTGGCCTCCACCGTGACCCACCAGCGCGTGGCCGTGCTTATCTGCAGCGGCAAGGCCTGGGCCAGGATGCGCAGCGCATGGTCGGTGTCGTCTAGCGGGTAGACGCCCGAGACGATGAGATCGCGCACTGCCGGATCGCAGCGCAGCACGCCGCTGCGGTAGCGGCCCAGTTCCGCAAGAAAGTCTTCGAGCCGCATGCGCTCGGCGACCAGCACGCCCTGGGCCCAGGCCGTCGCATTGGCATTCAGCGGCGTGATGGCGTCGACGGACGCCAGGCTGAAGCGCGCCTGCTGGCCTGCATCGACGCGCTGCCTTGCGGCCATGCCGCCGTTTGCGGGGCTGATTTCCACCGCGCCTTGCTCGACGGCCACCTGAATCCAGGGGGCGCTCTGGCGCACGCCAAAGCGCGTGCCCAGGGCGCGCACCGTGCCTTGCGCGGTGTGCACGATGAACGGCCGCGCGCTCGCATCCGTCGCCGTGGTGATGAAGATTTCGCCGTCCAGCAGGCGCACCTGGCGTTCGCCGGCGCTGTAATGCACATCGATGGCGCTGGCGCTGCCCAGCATGATTCGCGTGCCGTCGGGCAGAACGATTTCGCGTCGCTCGCCGCGTGCGCTGCGGTGGTCGGCGAGCACGCGCTGCCATGGCGCGGTTTCGCGCACGGCATACGCAGCCAGGCCGCCGCCGGCCAGCAGACCCGCGATGCCCAGCAGCGCGCGCCGGCGCGCCGTCGATGGCCGCACGCGCAAGGCCTGTCCCGCGGCGGGCCGGGCCAGGGTCTGCAATCGGCTATCCGTACGCTGCACCTGCGCCCAGGCCTGGGCATGCTCGGGCGCCGCGCCTAGCCATTGCGCAAAGCCATCGCGCTCCTCCTGCGTGACTTCGCCCGACCAGAACGTGACCTGCCATTCGAGCGCCTGATGCAGCACCGCGCCGTTGCTCATGCAGCCTCCGGGTG
The DNA here is from genome assembly GCF_902706035.1 of Pantoea sp. 18069. GTDB lineage: Bacteria > Pseudomonadota > Gammaproteobacteria > Burkholderiales > Burkholderiaceae_C > Comamonas. The sequence continues at coordinate 27,609 of NZ_CACSJA010000023.1, forward strand.
CAGCGCCGCATGGCAGGCGAGGGCGGCGCGCAGCATGTACTTGCGCACCGCGCCCACCGAGACTTGCAGCTGGGCGGCAATCTCGGAGTAGGTCAGCCCATCGAGCTGCGACAGCATGAACGTCTCGCGCACCTTGGCCGGCAGACTGCCCAGCGCCGCATCGAGCAGCAGCAAGGCCTCGAGCGCCAGGGCCCGCTCCTCGGGCGAAGGCGCGAAATTTTCCGGCAGCACGGCCAGCGCATCGAGATAGGCGGCCTCGAGCACGCGGCGGCGGTGCAGGTCTATGACCAGGCCCTTGGCGATCTGCGTCAGATGCGCGCGCGACTGCGCGGCATCGGGCATGCGGCCCGACACGAGAATGCGCACGAACGTGTCCTGGGCCAGATCGGCCGCGTCGAAGGCATTGCCCAGCCGACGGCGCAGCCAGCCCTGCAGCCAGCCGTGGTTGTTGCCGTAAAGGGTCTGAAGGTCCTGGGATGCGTCGCCTGCCGACATGAAAGAGCCGTCTGTCGCGCTGCGACGGTTGTTAATGAGAACTGTTCTCATGTTAACAAAACTTGCGCGTGGCGGGTTCCAGCCGGTGGCGGTCTTCAGGGGTTTGGATGCGGCTACGATCGGTTCTCCGTATTTCCTTTCCATGAAAGAACCCCATGCAATTTGCCCTTGTTGCACAAGACTTCAAAGATGACGGCGCATTGGAGCGGCGCCTGGCCTGCCGCGAAGCCCACCTTGAACGCGTACGCGTGCTGGCTGCCCAGGGCGGCTTCATCAGCGGCGGCGGCGTGCTCGATGCCAGCGGCAAGATGGTGGGCTCGAACGCGCATTTTTCCTTTGCCGACCGCGCTTCCTTCGACGCCTGGCTCGAGACCGAGCCGTACATCTTGCAGCGCGTGTGGGAAAAGATCGAGATCAGCGAAGTGTGCCTGTTCAATCCCGCGGCGTGATTCCAGCAGCGCAGGGAACACTGCGTTCGGTTCCCATGCGCTGCAGCGCTACGCTAGCGTGTCATAGGTCCGCATGAGATGGCGCGGCATCGCGCGCCATCTCGATCTCTTACAGCGTGGGCGTGTACTTCAGCGTGAGCATCACATTGCGCGGCTCGCCATAGGTGGAGCCGGTGTAGCCCACGTAACCCGGCAGCACGTAGCGCTTGTCGAAGACATTGTTGACGTTCACGGCCACGTTGACTTCGCGCGTGGCCTGGTACGACAGGCGCAGATTGCCCACGGTGAAGCCCGCGAGCTTGAACGAACGGTCATAGCCCAGGGTATGGCTTTGCGTGTTGACGCCGCCGGCCACCGTGAGCCGATTCCATTCGCCGGGAAGGCGATACGACGCCCAGGCCCGCAGCATGTGCTTGGGCGTGATGGTGCTGAACGCCTTGCCCTGCTCCTCCGGGTCGCTGAGGAATTCCGTGGTGTTGTAGGTGTAACCGGCCATCACCTGCAGATTGCGCAGCACTTCGCCGCTGACTTCGGCCTCCATGCCCTGGCTGCGCACCTTGCCCGAGTTCCTGGAGCAGTACCAGCCGTCGCAGGCAAAGCCCGCTTCCAGGTCGTTGACGGCACGCTTGTTGTGGTCGTAGCGGAATACGGCCAGCGAGGTGTTGACGCGGCCGTCCGCGAGTTCGCCCTTGATGCCCAGTTCATAGTTCTTGCCGATGATGGGTTCCAGCACATTGCCCGCGGCCGTGCGTTCGGACTGCGGCACGAACACGCCCGTGTAGCTGCCATAGGCGGACCATTGCGGCGTGAGCGCATACACCAGGCCGGCATAGGGCGTGATCTCGCGCGAGGCGGTGGTGACCGTGCGGGTGCTGGCCTGCTTGTCGTTGTAGATCGCGTCGTACCAGCTGGCGCGCGCGCCGGCAATCGCTGTCAGCTGCTCGGTGAGCCGGGTGCGCAAACTGGCGTAGACGCCTTTTTGCTGCACGTCGTATCCCGCGAGATACTGCCTGCCACCGTCGGCCAGCAGGCTGGCCACGGTAGGCTGGGGGCGGTTGTGGTCTATGGCGAAGAGGTTGCCGCCGGCGGTGAAGGTGCGCGCGAACATGTCGTCGGAGGTGTACTTCGAGTAGCTGGCGCCCACGGTGGTTTCGTGGCGCAGCCCCAGGGCCTGGAAGCGGCCGTTCACATAGGCGTCGAGCCCGACCTTCTCGGAGTCGAAGTCGGTGATCCAGTTGGCATAGGTCATGCCGCTGCCGTCCGCAGCCACATTGCCGTGCATGCGCTGGTGGCTGGACGTGTTCTTTTCGCTCAGGCGTACCGCCGCAAGCTTGAGCTTCCAGTCGGCGTTGAAGCGGTGGTCCAGATCGGCGTAGAGCATGGTCTGCTCGATGCTGCTGCGGTTCCACCAGGCGCCGGTGTAGGTGGAGCGGGGCAGGCCCACGTCGCTGCCGTCCGCTCGCAGGGGCACGCCGTAGATCATGGGCCGCGACTGGCTGTCCGAATGGCTCACGCCCACGCCCACCGTCGTGTCGGGGCCTATGTCGTAGTCGAGCGCCGCATACAGCGAGCGCGTGCGGTCGTTGACGTAATCAATGAAGGAGTGGCCGCGGGCTTCGTCGACCACCAGGCGGGCGCGCAGCGTGCCCTCGTCATTGAGCGGCCCGCCGGCATCGAGCTGCAGGCCATAGCGGTCCCAGGAGCCGGCACGCGCCGTGACCGAGACGGTCTTTTCGGACTGGCCGCGCTTGCGCACCAGATTGACCGCGCCGCCCGGGCTGCCCGTGCCCTGCAGCAGGCCCGAAGCGCCGCGCAGGACTTCCACGCGGTCATAGAACACCATGCCTTCGGTGCCCCAGTTGCCCAGCGCGTAGGTATTGCGCGGAATGGCCACGCCGTCGTATTGCCAGTCATTGATCTCGAAGCCGCGCGCGAACAGCACCATGCCCTGGCCCACGCCCTGGGCGCCCACCATGCCGGTGACGTTGCTGATCGCCACGCGCAGGTCGGTGATGGCTTGCTCATCGAGCTGCTTGCGCGTGACCACGCTGATCGACTGGGGAATGTCCTTGAGCGACTGCGTGCCCTTGTTGATGCTCACGGCACGAACCGCGAGCGAGTCCGAGCCTTCGGTGGTGGCGCTGCGCTCGGCCTGGGCCGAGACCGTCACCGCGGCCATGGTCACGGCACTGCCTGCCGGCGCGCCCGCGCTGCCTTCGCGCGCGGCGGATGATTTGCGCAAGACAAAAAGCCCGTCGCCGCGCTGTTGCGCCTCGAGCCCGCTGCCCTGCAGCACGCGGCGCAGCGCTTCCTCGTTGCCGTAGCTGCCGCGCAGGCCCGGGCTGCGCAGGTCGTCGACCAGCGAAGGCTCGAATGACAGTCCCATGCCCGCGGCCGTGGACAGGCGCAGCAGCGCCTCATCGAGCGGGCCGGGCTCGATCGCATAGGTGCGCTGCACCGGCGACGCTGAAGGGCTGGTCTGGGCAAATGCGCCGGGCATGGCGCTGGTGGCCAGCAGCACGGCAATGGCCAGCGCGCAGGGCTGGAAACGAAGCGAGGGCTTGGAAGACATTTTTTCCTTTCGTCATGTACTGATGAACACGACGAACGAAACGCAAAAAGGTATCACTGGGCGGCGTGGGCCGGCTCCACGGTCACCCAGTACGCGCTGCGCTGGCGCACCTGCACCGGCAGGGTCTCGGCCAGCAGCTGCAGGCTGCGCTCGCGCGCGAGCGCGGGGAACGTGCCCGAAATGCGCAGATCGGCGACATCGGGGTGGCAGCGCAGAAAGCCCGGGTGGTAGCGGTCCAGCTCGGCGACCAGATCGGCCAGGCGCATGCGGCGCGCGACGACCATGCCCTGGGTCCAGGCTTCGTCGGCGACGCCGGCATGGGCTTGGGGCTGGCCTGCGCCGCTGGCGCCGAAGTCCAATCGCTGGCCCGCATCGACGCGCGTCAACTTGCCCTGGCCTTCGACTTCAACCGCGCCTTCGAACACCACCACGCGGCTGTAGTCATCGCTGCCGGCGCGGCGCACCGAAAAGCGCGTGCCTATGGGGCGCACGCTGCCGTCCGCCGTCACCACGCGCAGCGGGCGGGGCAGGGGCGACGGGTCGGGTGCGCTGGTCACCAGGATCTCGCCGCCTAGCAGCCCAATCGTGCGTGCCTGGGCATTGAAGTCCACGGCAATCTCGGTGGCCGTATTGAGCAGCAGCCGCGTGCCGTCGGCCAGGGTGAGCGGCAATTGCTCGCCGGTCGCGCTGCGCCAGCGCTCGCCGTCGACACGCCTCTGCTGCCAGCCAAGCCAGCCTGCGGTGGGCAGCAGCGGCAGCCACAGCAGGCGCAGCAGATGGCGGCGCCGCGCCGCAGGCTTTTCCAGCGTGGCGCGCAGCGGCCCGCCGGGCAGGTCGCGCAGGTCGCCCATCAAGGCCTCGGCGCGCTGCCAGGCGCGGCCATGGGCCGGGCTGGACGCGCGCCAGCACTCGATGGCTTCCCATTCCTTGGGGCCTGCATCGCCGCCATGCAGCTGGGTCAGCCATTCGGCGGCTTCGCGCAGGATGGCCGGGTCGATGGTGGCATCGGCGCGTGCCGCGTCGGCGCTGCTCATGCCGTCCCCAGACAGGCAAGAAAAGCCTGGCTCATATGGCGCTTGACCGTGGGCAGCGACACGCCTTCCTGTTCGGCAATGTCGGCATAGACCAGGCCGTCGAGCTGCGAGCTCAGGAAGATGCGGCGCGTGAGCGCGGGCAGGGCGGCCAGGCAGGCGTCTATGCGCAGCAGGGTTTCGACGATCAGCAACTGCGTTTCCGGCGACGGCGCCAGCGGCTCGGGCCGGGCGGCCAGGGCCTCGAGGTAGGCGCGTTCGAGTTCCTGGCGTCGCCAGTGGTCGGCCACCAGGTTGCGGGCAATGGTGGTGAGGTAGGCGCGCGGCTCGCGCCAGGCGGCCGTGTCCGCGGCTTGCCGGGAGCTCAATACGCGCACGAAAGTGTCCTGCGCCAGATCCGCGGCGCGATCGCCACAGCCCAGACGCCGGCGCAGCCAAGCCCGCAGCCACCCGTGGTGGTCGCTGTACAGGGTTTGAACATGTTGTCGTAGGGCCGCGCCGGCGTCAGACATAGCGTTTTTATAAATGAGAAAGATTCTCATTCTAATGGTGTCGCCGAAATCAGCGGCAAACAGCTGTCCGGGCGTTGGGCGCTACCAACGGTCATGCCGAGGCAGGAAAGGGTGCGGCAGCGGCGCCATCACCGCCGCGCGATCCTTACCAAACCGTCATGTGGAGTTCATCCCACGCGCGAGGACTGGTTCCTATCATCGCCTCAAATCACCCTGGTGCCGCATGCCTGCACTGCTTTGAGAAAGCCGAGATATGGTTCCCTCTTCCTTCCCCGCGATGCCTCCCGCCTGGCTGTTGCGCCCCAGCGTTGCCGCGTTGCTCGTCAGTGCGCTGTTCGCGGCGCCGGCCTTCAGCCAACATCTCGCGGCCGTCAAGGTTGCACCGGCGGCCATGCGCCTGCTGGAGATCGCGCCCGTGCAGGCGCCGCAATCGAACCAGTGGCTGTGGTCGCCCGCGCGCCTCGAGTACCCGTCGGGGCAGCTCGACAGCGTGGTCTCGCCCGCCCAGGCGCGCGTCACCGCCATCCATGTGCAGCCGGGCCAGGCCGTCAAGGCCGGCGCGCCGCTGGCCACCCTGGTGAGTGCCGATGCGCTGCGCATGCGCCATGAAGTCAGTGCGGCCCAGCTGGGCGCCGAAACCAGCCGCGCCGAACTGCAGCGCCAGCAGGACATGGTCGAGCGCGGCGTGGGCACCGAGACAGAGTTGCGCGTGGCCCAGGCCCGCAGCAAGGAAACGGCGCAGGAACTCGCGCGTGCGCGCGGCACCGCGGCCTTGCTGGGCCCTGACGGCGGCGACCGCATCGTGCTGCGCGCACCGCACGCAGGTGTTGTCGCCCAGCACCAGGCGAGCATGGGCATGCTGGCCGAAGCCGGCGCCGTGCTGTTTTCCATCGGCAACCCGCAATCGCTGGGTGTGGTGGCCGAAGTGTTCGAAGCCGACCTGCCGCAGCTCAAGGCCGGCGTCGCCGCCCAGGTCGAGCTGTCCACCCAGTCGGCGCCGGTGGCGGCACGCGTGCAGCAGGTCGGTGCGGTGGTGAATGCTGAATCGCGCCGTGCGCCGGTGCAGCTGGCGCTGACCGACAAGGACTTGCCCCAGGGCCTGCGCGCAGGCATGCAGGCGCGCGTGGGCATTGCCGTGGAGCGCTCGGCCGAGATGCGGGTGCCGATAGGCGCCGTGCTGATCCAGGACGAGAACCGCAGCGTGGTGTTCGTGCAGACCGCCGAGCATGCATTCGAGGCGCGCGACGTGAAGCTGGGCCAGCCGGTACGCGGCTGGGTGCCGGTGATCTCCGGCCTCAAGAGCGGCGAGCGCATCGTGGTGCGCGGGGCGCTGCTGCTCGATGGCGCTGCCAGCCAGATGCTCTAAGGAACGGACCAGAGCATGTTGCGCGCATTGATTGATTTTGCCGTCCATAGACGGCTGGTGGTGGTGTGTGCCACCGTGATGATCGCCATCTACGGCATCTACGCTTACCTGCACACGGCGATCGAAGCCTACCCGGACGTGACCAACGTCCAGGTGGGCATCATCGCGCAGGCGCCAGGCCTGGCGCCCGAGGAAGTCGAACGCCAGATCACGCAGCCGCTCGAGCGCCAGCTCAACGGCACGCCGGGCCTGGTGTCGCTGCGTTCGGAGAGCTACTTCGGCCTGTCGATGGTGAACATGGTCTTTGACGACCATGCCAACAGCTTCACCGCGCGCGCCGAAGTCGCGCAGCGCCTGCCGCAGGTCGAGCTGCCCGCGGGCGTGACGCCCGAAATGGCGCCCGACTACACGCCGCTGGGCAAGATCTTCTACTACCGTCTCAAGAGCGACCGGCATACGCTGGACCAACTGCGCACCGAGCAGGAGTGGAACATCGTGCGCACGCTCAAGCAGGTCCAGGGCGTGGCCGATGTGGTGAGCATAGGCGGCTTCGTCAAGGAGTACCACGTCGAAGTCGACCCGGACAAGCTCTACCGCCTGGGGCTGTCGCTGGCCGACGTGACCGAAGCCATAGAGAAGTCCAACCGCAACGTCGGCGGCGGCCTGCTGCGCCGGGGGGAGCAGTCGTTCATCATCCGCGGCATCGGCCTGCTGCGCTCGCCGCAGGAAATCAAGGAGGTGGTGGTGCAGTTGCGCGGCGGCGCGCCCATCACCATCGGTGACGTCGCCAGCGTGATCCAGTCGCATACGCCGCGCCAGGGCTCGGTCGGCATGGACGACGAAAACGACGTGGTGCAGGGCGTGGTGCTGCTCAAGCGCGGCGAGAACCCCTCGCTGGTGCTCGACGGCCTGCATGAGAAGGTCAAGCTGCTCAATGGCGGCCTGCTGCCCGAAGGCATGCAGATGGAAACCACCTACGACCGTTCCGACCTCGTGGGCCATACGCTGGCCACCGTGCAGCACAACCTGCTGTTCGGCGCCGGCCTGATCGTGGGCGTGCTGTGGCTGGTGCTGCGCAGCCTGCGCGGCTCGCTGATCGTCGCCACGGTGATTCCGCTGTCGCTGCTCGTGGCCTTCATCGGCCTGCACTGGCTGGGCATGCCGGCCAACCTGATTTCCATGGGCGCGATCGACTTCGGCATCATGGTCGACGGGGCCGTGGTGCTCGCGGAGAACATCATCCGCAACGCCCGGCTGCGCAAGCCCGCGAACCAGCGCGAGATGCGCGCCATCATCATCGAATCGACGATTGCGGTCGCCAAGCCCACGCTGTTCGCCATGGCCATCGTGATCGCGGCGCTGATTCCCGTGTTCTCGCTGCAGAGCATCGAAGGCCGGATCTTCCGTCCGCTGGCCATGACCTACAGCTTCGCGCTGCTCGGCGCGCTGGTGTTCGCGCTGGGCCTGGTGCCCGCGCTGTGTGCGCTGCTGCTCAAGCCCAAGCATGTGATGAAGCCCGAGCCCGAAGTGTTCGAGCGCATGGACCACGGCTACCAGCACTGGATTGGCCGCACGCTGGACCGCATTGCCCGCCAGCGCCTGGTGGTGTTCGGCGCCATCGCGATCCTGGTGGCTGCGGGGCTGTCGGCGACGAAGCTGGGCACCGAGTTCCTGCCCCAGCTCGACGAAGGCGACGCCTATGTGCTGGTGCAGATGCCGCCGTCGATCTCGCTGGAGAAAGGCCAGGAAGTGCTGGCCGAAGTGCGCCACATCCTGCGCCAGTTCCCCGAAGTGACTTCGGTCAGCACCGAGCAGGGCCGGCCGGAGTCGGGCACCGACAACGAGACGCTGAACATGGCCAAGGCGCTGATCCGTCTCAAGCCGCTCAAAGACTGGCGCAAGGACCTGACCAAGCCCGCGCTGATCGAGCAGATGCGCGATCAACTGAACGTGATTCCCGGCGTGGCGTTCAACTTCTCGCAGCCTATCCGCGACAGCGTAGAGGAGTCGACTTCGGGCGCGCGCGGCCAGGTGGTACTCAAGGTGTTCGGCCCCGAGATCGACCAGCTGCGTGCCATTCTGCTGCAGACCATGGACCAGGTGCGTCCCATCGAAGGCGTGGTGGATCTGGACCTGTACCGCGATGCGCCCGCACCGCAATTGCACGTCGAGTTCGACCGCAACGCGCTGGCGCGCCAGGGCATTGCGATGGAAACCGCGCAGAAGACGCTGGAAATGGCGCTGGCCGGTGAACTCGCGACCACGCTGTGGGAGGGGGAGCACCCGGTGCCGGTGCGCGTGCGCCTGCCCTATGTGAATCGCATGGACGAAGCCACGATGCGCGACATCGCCATCCCCACGGCGCAGGGCGGATCGGTGCCGCTGCACTCGGTCGGCAAGATCAGCGTGAAGATCGGCAATGCATCGATCTTCCGCGAGAACAACAGCCGCTACATGGCGCTGAAGTTCAACGTCGAAGGCCGCGACATCGGCTCGGTGGTCAAGGACACGCTGGCCGCGTTCAAGGCCAATGTCCAGGTGCCCGCGGGCTACCAGGCGGTCTGGGGCGGCGAGTGGGAAAACCAGCAGCGCGCCGCGCAGCGCCTGCAGGTGGTGGTGCCGCTGTCGCTGCTGATCGTCTTCGGCCTGCTGTTCGGCGCGCTGGGCCAGGCCCGCAGCTCGGGGGTGATCCTGCTGTGCGCTCCGTTCGCGATGGTCGGCGGCATTGCCGCGCTGCACATCACGGGCATAGAGCTGTCGATCAGCGCGGCGATCGGCTTCATCGCCCTGCTGGGCCAGGTGGCGCTGGTCGGCCTGCTGGTGGTGTCGGCCGTCGAAACCCTGCGGCGTGAAGGCATGCCGCTGCGCCAGGCCCTGGTGCAGGGCACGGCCGAACGCATGCGCTCGGTGCTGCTCGTCGCCACGCTGGCGCTGCTGGGCCTGCTGCCCATGGCGCTGTCCACGGGCGTGGGCAGTGAAACCCAGCGCCCCTTTGCTTCGGTGATCGTCGGCGGCATGCTGGTGCTGCCCGTGGTTGCGCTCGTACTGCTGCCCGTGCTCTATGCCTGGCTCGGCCCCAAGACCTTGAAGAAACCGGATGAGTTGGATGAAAGCCATTAAATCTATAGCGGCGGCCGTGGCCCTCGTGAGCGCGGGCGCCTGCCTGGCCGCGCTCCCGGCGCAAACCTCTGCATCTGCCGGCGGGCCCGCTGCGGTAAGTGCTGCCCAACTGCCCGCATCGCTGGGCCTGGTCGAGTATCTGGCGCTGGTGCGCAGCCTGCATCCGACGCTGCGCGCCATGCCGCTGCGCCAGCGCATGGAACAGGCCGATGTGCAGACCGCGGGCACCTGGGCCAACCCCAGCGTGCACTACGGGCGCAAGCCCGAGGAGAAGGAGTGGGGCGTGGAGCAGTCCCTGCCCATCTTCGGGCAGATAGGCATGCGCACCGAAGCCGCGAAGCTCGCGGCCGCGACCGGCGAAGCCGAGCGCGCGGCGCAGGTGCAGGAAATCATGGGCCAGGCGGCCCAGCGCTTTGCGCAGCTGCTGCTGGACCAGGAAAAGCTGGCCGCCAAGCGGCAGGCGATGGCGCAGCTGGAGCAGGCCGCCAAGGTGGTGCAGGGGCAGATCCAGCTCGGCGGGCGCAGCCGCTACGACGGCGCGCGCGTCGAACTGCAGCGCGCCCAGATGCAGGTGCAACTCGAGCAGCAGGAGGCCCAGACGCTGGCCGCGCGCGCCGCGCTGGCCGAACTGCTGGCCCAGCCGAACTGGACGCCCGAGGCCGTGGGCAGCCTGCTGCCTGCGAAGGAGGCGGCGCAGGAGCCGTCGTTCGACGCGATGTGGCAGCAGGCCCGGGAGCGGCTCGCGCCGCTGCAGGCCGCGCATGCCAAGGTGGTGCAGGCCGAGCAGTTCACGCGCCAGCAGGCGCGCGAGGCCTTGCCCACGCCCACCGTGGGCGTGACGCGGGTGCGTGGCCGCCAGGAGACCTATGGCTATAACCAGGTGGGTATCTCGATCGAGCTGCCGCTGTTCGATCGCAAGCAGGGCACGATAGAGCGCGCACGGCTAGAGCATGCGCAGGCGCTGCTCGAGGAAGACGCCGCGCAGCAGCAGGCCCGCCAACAACTGCAGCAGGCGCTGCGCCAGCGCAATCTGCTGCGCAAGTCGCTCACGAGCTTCGAGTCGCGCGGGCTGAGCCAGCTCGCGCCGCTGCGCCAGATGGCGCAGGACGCCTACCGCCTGGGCCAAAGCTCCATCCTCGAGTGGCTGGACGCGATGGACTCGGTCTCCAGCCACCAGCAGGAATACCTGGATCTGACGCTCCAGGTCTGGCAGGCCGAATGGCAGCTCGACGCCGCGCGCGGCCGGTTGCCACTCGCCGGTGGGGTCGTGGGCAGCGGCTGCATCGGGGCCGCCTGTTTATAGTTCGGGACTTTGCCTCCTTCTGTACCCCTGCCCATGCCGCGCTTCCTCATCATCGAAGACGATTCCCAGAATGCCCGCTTCCTGGCCGAAGGCATGCGCGAACTCCAGGCCGAAGTCTGCGTCTGTCCCGACGGGGTGCAGGGGCTAACCCAGGCCGTGACCGGCCACTGGGATGCGATCGTGCTCGACCGCATGCTGCCCGACGGCTTCGACGGCATCAAGATCCTGCAGGCGCTGCGCGGCATGGGCAACACCACGCCGGTGCTGGTGCTCAGCGCGCTGTCGGCCACCGACGAGCGCGTGCGCTGCCTCAAGGCCGGCTGTGACGACTACCTGACCAAGCCGTTCGCGTTCTCGGAGCTGCAGGCCCGCCTCGAAGCCCTGCTGCGCCGCGTGCAATCGGCCGCGCCTGCGTCGGTGCTCGAAGTCGGGGATCTGCGGCTGGACCTGCTGAGCCGCCATGCCGAGCGCGGCGGGCGCACGCTGCTGCTGCAGCCGCGCGAGTTCCGCCTGCTGGCCTTTCTTGCGCGCCATGTGGACCAGACCGTCACGCGCACCATGCTGCTCGAATCGGTCTGGGATTACCGCTTCGATCCGCAGACCAATGTGATCGACGTGCACATCAGCCGGCTGCGCAACAAGGTCGACAAGGGCTCCGAGCAGCCGCTGATCCATACCGTGCGCGGCGTGGGCTACTGCCTGTCGACCCACGCGCCCGGGCTATGAACCTGCTGAGCACGGCCAGGCGCCCCTGGAGTTCGATTGCCTTTCGCCTGGCCCTGAGCTATGGCGGCCTGCTGCTGCTGACCATGGTGGTGGTGTTCACCATCTTCTATGTGCAGATGGTCAGCGTGTTCAGCCACCGCATGGACCGCGAAGCCAAGATGGACCTGCAGCGCCTGGAGCAGCATGCGCTGCATTACGGCGAAGCGTCGCTGCGCAAGGAAATCGACCGGATGCTCAGCGATGGTGTCGACAGCCAGACGGAAATCGCCATTCTCACAAACTGGGACGGCGACTTCCTCGCCGGCAATGCGCGCATCCTGCCGCAGCGCAGCATCAGCACCTTCGGCTTGCGCGAGCTGCCGCTCGAGCGCGAAGGCCGCAGCATGACCGGCCGCGTGGCCGTGGCCCAGCTGCCCAGCGGCAATGTGCTGATCGTCGGCCGCGACATGGATGCGCTGCAGGACATCGAGCAGCGTTTCATGCGCGCCAGCCTGACCGCGGCGGTGATCGTCGTGATCCTGGCCATTTCGGGCAGCGTGGGATTCGCGCGCCTGGTCGATGACCGCGCGGCCAGCATACGCCACACCATGCTGCAGGTCGCCAACGGTGACCTGGGCCAGCGCATTCCGCTTTCCAACGATGACGATGAATTCACGCGGCTGGGCCGGGACATCAACAAGATGCTCGACCAGATCGAGCTGCTGATGGATGGCGTGCGCCATGTCTCCAACACCATCGCCCACAACCTGCGCACGCCGCTCACGCGGGTGCTGCTGCAACTGCGCAGCGTGCGCCATCTGGGCGGAAATGATCAGCAGCGCCTGCTCGAACACCTCGAGCAGGAGGTGCAGGACCTGGGCACGGTGTTCGACAAGTTGCTGCAGATTGCCGAGCTCGAATCCGGCATGCGCCGCCAGGAGTTCGCGGTGGTCGATATCCAGGGACTGCTGGCCGACATCGCCGACCTGTACGTTCCGGTGGCCGAGGAAACCGGCTCCTACCTCGAAGTCGTGGTCCAGGGCCACCCCTGCGCGCTGGGCGATGCCGATCTGCTGGCCAATGCGCTGGCCAATCTGGTCGAAAACGCGCTCAAGTACGCCTGCCAGCAAGCCGGCGGCCATCTGCGCATCACGGCCGAGCAAAAGGGCGAGATGATAGACCTGCGCCTGCAGGACAACGGCCCGGGCGTGCCCGCGGACTTGCTGCCGCATATCACCGATCGCTTCTACCGCGTCCATGAACGCCAGCCCGGCCATGGCCTGGGGCTGTCGAGCGTGCAGGCCATCGTGCAGTTGCACAGCGGCAGCCTGCACTTCGCCAATCTCGCGCCCGGCTTCGAGGTGCAGCTGCGCCTGCCGGCGGCGGCAAGCGCGTAGCGGACCCCGGGACTCAGAACGTGTTCACGTTCTCAGATCCGCAGCGTGCGCCAGCTGCGGAGAAGGGCGCCGGCGCGCGCACGCCAGTCGCTTGCAGCCGGAGGCCGCGCCGGTGCCGCCACCGGACTGCAGCGCAGATGGGCCGGGCCGGCCAGCGCCGTGATCTGCAGCCTCAGCGCAGCGGGCGCGCGCCAGCTCTGGCCCGCCTGCAGCCGCCACTGCAGCCCGGGCAGCGCGTCGATGCCGGCCAGCGCCGAACTGTTCAACTGCAGCGTGCCGGTGGCGCAGAACAGTTCGTCGCCCGCGGCAAAGGCGCGTGTCAAGGTCTGGCCGCGGGCCAGTGGCGCAAGGGTGGGAGCGGGGGCGGTGGGTTGCATACAGGGACTCGCACAGGTACTGTTTCGGTGCTGTAAGCGTAGGGCCGGCGTGCCTGGCATAACAGGCACAGCAGAAAGCCTTGTGCACCGCAGCAGCGCTGCTTGTGGCCAGCTGTTCTGGTCTGTCAATGGCCAATCTGTATCTGTTGCAGAACAGCCAGAACAGGCATGATGCAAGGCCTGAGCCCTTTGATGTCCCGTCCCATGCCCCTGACCGTAACCACCCCGGACGCATCGCTGCCGCTGTACCAGCGCATCGCGGCCGATTACGCCCATGCGATGGCCCTGGGCACGTTGCAGGCGGGAGAGCGCATGCCTTCGGTGCGCGAGGTGATGCGCAGGCACACGGTGAGCCTGTCGACCGCCCTGCAGATGCTGCGCCACCTCGAAGCCGCGGGCCATCTCGAGGCGCGCCAGCGCGTGGGCTATTTCGTGCGCAGCGCCCGGGGCGGGGCGCTCGCGCCCAGCAGCGAACCCGATCTGAGCCGGCCCGTGCAAGGCGTCGACCAGGCGCACTTCATCGGCATCAACGCGCATATCTCGCTGCTGCTCGAGCAGGGGCGCCAGGCGGATGTGCATACCGATATCGGGGGCTGCACGCCGCCGCCGGGGCTGTTCGACCACCATTACCTGAACCGCATCGTCGCCAGGCTGCTGCGCGACGACCCTACGCTGCTGGTGCAGGGGCGCTCGCTGCTGGCCAACCAGGGCAATCACCCCCATTTCCAGCAGGCCATGGCGCGGCGCGCGCTGGCCTCGGGCATACGCGTGGCGCCGGCCGACGTGCTGGCCACCACCGGCAACTCGGAAGCCGTGAGCCTGGCATTGGCCGCGGTGTGCGCTCCTGGCGACATGGTGGCCGTCGAGTCGCCGACCTACTACGGCCTGCTGCAGGTGGTGGAGTCGCTGCAGCTGCAGACCCTGGAAATCCCCTGCAGCCCGCGCACGGGCATGTCGATCGAAGCGCTGGAACTCGCGTTCCAGACCCAGCCGCGCCTCAAGGCCGTGGTGGTCGTGCCGGAGCTGCAGATGCCGCTGGGTGCGCGCATGCCCGATGCGCACAAGGCGCGCATGGTGGCGCTGTGCGCGGCCCATGGCGCGGCGCTGATCGAAGACGACTCCTACGGCCTGTTCGTCGAAAGCGATCAGGCGGTCAAGCCCCTCAAGGCCTGGGACAACACGGGCGGCCATGTGATCTATTGCCAGGCTTTCAACAAGAGCCTGGCGCCGGGCCTGCGCCAGGGCTGGATGAACGGCGGGCGCTGGCATGGGCGCGTACAGATGCTCAAGTTCGCCCAGAGCCGCAACACGCAGACGCTGGGGCAACTGGTGGTGGCCGAAGTGCTGGGCTCGCCCACCCACCAGCGCAGCCTGGTCAAGCTCAAGCAGCAGCTGCGCAGCCAGCGCGAAGGCATGGCGCGGCTGGTGGCGCGCCATTTTCCGCTGGGCACGCGCCTGAGCCTGCCGCCCGGCGGGCTGTGCCTGTGGCTAGAACTGCCTGAAGGGTTTTCCAGCGCCGCGCTGTTCACCGCGGCCCTGGCGCAGGGCATACGCATCGCGCCGGGCAGCATGTTCTCGAACTCCGGGCGCTACGAACACTGCCTGCGCCTGGCCTGCACGCATCCCGTGACGCCCGCGATGGAGCAGGTGTGCCGCACGCTGGGGGCGATGGCCTGCGCGCAGCTGGGGCAGGCGGCGCGCGGGTGAGAGGCCACCCTCGGCGGCTCAGGGCGAACGGTTGTTGAGGGCGCGGTGTAAAACTCCGTTCGGGCTGGGCCTCGCTCGGCGCGCCCGTCGAAGCCCCGGCATTGAATCAACCCGCCTCAAGCCTCGCTGGCCGGCTCGCCACAAACAGGTTGCAAGCGTTGCGCTCAACTGCTCCCCCGTTCGCCCTGCGCCTGCCTGGCCGGCCGGGTTCTGCAGCAACGCCGACCCGCTGCCCGGCATCGCCAATCAAAGCGATTCAGCCACTTCCTTCAAGCAAGCCACCAGATGCTGCGCGCCCGGTGTCAGCGTGCGGCTGCGGTTCCACATCACGCCTGCAGGACGCATGAGGCGCGGGAGCGTCAGTGGCAGCACGTTGAGCGGTTGAATCGGGTCTTTCGCTGCCGCCGCGGCCATCATTGCGATGGCATTCGTCATGTGCAGGTAGGAACGGATCAGGTGCGTGGAGAGGGTTTCGATGTAGTTGCTGGAGAGCGAAATGTCGTGGCGTTCGAGGATGTGTTCCAGCGGCTCGCGCAGTTGCGAGCCTGCGGGCGGCAGTACCCAGGGGTAATTTTTCATATCCGCCCACTTCACTTTCTTCTGTTTCGCCAGCGGATGGTTCGGGCCGGTCATCAGCACCAGAGGCTCTTTCAGAAGTTCCAGCTCCTGCACATCCTGGCTTGCGTGCCGGGAAGGCAGTCGGCCGATCAGCAGATTGATATTGCCCTGCAGGAGCTCGGGCATCAGCGTCTGGATGGTGCCCTCGGTCACCAGCACGTTGGTGCCAGGCGAGCGCTCCTTGAGCAGAGCCAGTGCCGTGGGCAAAAGCACCGATGTCCACGCCGGGAAGACCCCCACATGAATCTTTCCTTCCGTGCCTGTGCTGATGGCGCGCAGTTCTTCGCGCGCGTGGTGGATGTTGACCAGCATGCTGCGCGCATGGCGGATCAGGCATTCGCCGTAGGCCGTTGGCTGCAAGCCTTGAGGGGTGCGGGCGAACAACTGCAATCCAAGGCCTTTTTCCAGCTCGGACAGCGCCTTGGAAACCGCGGAAACGGTGATGTGCGAGATCTCTGCGACTTGCTTCAGGTTGCCGAAATCATCCAGTGCAATCAGCAGCCGCAGCTGTCTTGCTTTGAGGTTGACTTGCAGATACCAGTCGAGTGGGGAAGCGGGCATGTCGATGTGTTCGCTGGCAGTTCGATGGGCAGAACCTATGCCTTAGATCGTGAACACGTTCTGAGGGAACCGTAGCTTAACTGAATGCTCAACCGAGGCCACAAATTACTCAATCGACAACGTGTTGGTGCACATGCACCATCGGTCACTCAAAACAACCAACAGAAATGAGAGACAAGCCATGAGTGATTCAGGACGGAATGTGCTGCGAAAAATGATTCAAGGCGCGCTGGCGCTGGCGTGCGTTGCGAGCGGCGCGGGCCTGCATGCCGAAGCCGCATTTCCGAGCAAGCCGCTGACCTTGTACGTGGCGTTTGCGCCGGGCGGGGCGGGCGATATTGTTGCGCGCCTGGTGACGCGGAAGATGTCCGAGAGCATGGGGCAGCCCATCGTCATCGAGAACCGGCCCAGCCCGATGGTGGCCGTGCAAACCGTGCAGCGCGCCAAGCCCGACGGCTACACGATGGTCATGGCCGGCAGCGGCACGGCGCTGACCACCGGGCTTTTCAAGAAGCTGCCGTACGACCTGATGAAGGACTTTCGCCATGTCTCGTCGTTGTCCACTTTCGATCTGGCACTGATCACCGGTACCGAGTCGGGCTTCAAGTCGGTGGCGGACGTGGTGGCGTATGCAAAGGCCCATCCGGGCAAGCTGAACATCGGCACCGTTCGCGTAGGCAGCACGCAGAACTTGTCCGCAGAGATGTTCAAGTCGATGGCCGGCATCGACGCCTTGATTATTCCGTATCGCACCACCGCCGAAGTGATGTCCGGCCTGCGCAGCAAGGACATCCAGGTGGGCCTGGAGATGGTTCCGCCGCTGCTCGGCCAGATTGCCGGCGGCAGCGTCCGTCTGCTGGCTGTCAGCTCCCTGCAGCGCTACCAGGACCTGCCTGATGTCCCAACGCTCGACGAAAGCGGCGTGAAGGGCTATGAATCCGGATCCTGGAATGGCGTGAGCGTGCCCGCCGGCACGCCGACGACCATCGTCAACCGACTGGCGAGCGAAATCGCCAAGGCGGTCAATTCGCCGGAGGTCCAGAAGGAGCTGCTGAGCATGGGAATGCGGCCCGACAGGAGCTCGCCGGAACTGATGACCAAACGCATGCAAGGCGATATCGACAAATGGCGCGGCGTCATCAAGGCCGCAAATATTCCCCTGCAATGAGTTGAGCGCAACGGTCCGGATGGCTTGAGCTGGCCTGTCCCAACCGCTGGCCCAAGCCGCCAGAAGCTTCATGCGATCGATCCCCCATAACACCAACCGAGACAAGCCGGATGCAACGCCCGTTGCGCCGGTCAACACAATGAAACCAAAAAGCAAATATCTGCGTTCCACATGGGTGCTGGCAGGCATGCTGGCAATCATCAGCCCGGCTGCCAACGCGCAATCTTCACTCACCGTATTCGGTGTGATGGACTTGGGAGTGCGCCGCACCAATACCGACCATGTCGGGCATGTGCTTTCGATGGCAAGCGGCGCCCACACCAGCAGCCGCTACGGCGTTCGCGGTCGCGAAGATCTGGGCGGCGGCTTGAGCGCTTCGTTCTGGCTCGAGTCCTTTCTCAGCGCCGACACGGGGGCGGTGACTCCCGCAGGCTTTCAACGCCGCTCCACATTGAGCCTTTCGCATACTGAGTGGGGTGAGCTGCGCATGGGGCGCGATTTCACGCCGACGCATTCGAACTGGGCGCGCTTCGATCCGTTCAACTACGTGGGGATTGGCTCGGTGCAGTTGTTCTCTCTGAGTGCAACCGGCAGCACGCCGGCCACCGCGGCTTTCGGCAGCAATGCCAACAGCATCCAGCGTTCCAGCAATGCCATTCAGTATCTGTTGCCGCGCAATAGCTGGGGTCTGGAGGGCGGCATCACCAAGTCGTTCGGTGAAGGCAATGTGTCGGCCAGCGATCAGCATTCGTCGATTGGCGCACGACTGGGCGTGAACCTGGGGCCGGTATTTGTCTCTGCAGCGAGCTATACGACGCATGACGACAAGACCATTTCCGACTTCAAGGACCGCGCGGTGGCGGCGTCGTGGAACGCCGGATTCGTCAAGCTTTCGGGGGGCGTGCGCCGCTTCGAGTACCAGCAGGCGACGCAGAGCAACTACCTTCTTGCCGCAGTGGTTCCGTTTGGTGCGCATGAGGTGAAGTTCTCGTTCAATCGCGCAAAGATGGGCGGCACGGCGGGGGCCACGGCTATTCAGGGTGACGGCGCGGATCAGCTGGCACTGGGCTATGTGTACCGCCTGTCCAAGCGCACGGCGGCCTACGCCACGGCGGCCACCATGCGAGACAAGGGCAATGCGCGCTTCGTCATTCCAGGCGCACCGGCAGGCACGGCGGGCGCCCGCTCGCAGGGCTTCGAGTTCGGCATGAATCACGAATTCTGACGCGCAAATCCTTCACGCAATTGAGCCGTCCGGCAACCCCGTGCCATGCGCGTTCGCGTGGCTGCGAGCCATGTTTTTCATGGCCGCGCGCAAGGTTTCAAGGCTGTTGCCTCGGGTTTGCCCGTGTGTGCCTGCCTGGCGTTTCTCATCGGCAGGAAGTCGGAAAAGTACCAGTGAATGTTTTTTTTGTGTAGTGGCTAAACGCCCCGCCTTTCATATTCTTTCAACCCATAGAGCGACATCGCCGATGTGCCGAGCAACCGAAAAGGTTGCGGCCAAAACCAAGATCCCAAGGAGTACGAAGTTGTCCAAGAAAGTGCCTCTCAAAATTGCCATCGCGGAGCATCCGCATACCTCGGCAATCCGCAACGGTTCCATTCCGATTGAAGGCGTCGAGCCCGAGTTCGTCACCGTCAAACCGCAGATTGGCGCCTTCCGCCGCATGGTGCGCGATGTGGAGTTCGATGTCTGCGAACTCGCTCCCACTACCTACATCATTGCGCGTGCCTACGGTGCGCCGTTCGTTGCCTTGCCGGTGTTCGTGGTGCGCCGTTTCCACCATGGCGGTCTGCTGGTGCGCCCTGATGCGGGCATCAGGACACCGAAGGACCTGGAGGGCAAGAAGGTGGGCGTGCGCGCCTACTCGGTGACTACGGGCGTGTGGACACGTCAGGTGCTGATGGACGAATTCGGTCTCGATTCCTCCAAGGTGACCTGGGTGGTGGACGATGAGGAACACGTCACGCAACTCAAGCTGCCATCGAACGTGATTCACGCACCCGAAGGGACTTCGCTCGCCGACATGATGGCCAGCGGCGAACTGGTGGGCGGCTTTGCCGCCGCCGCGGGCATCGGCCGCACCGGCGCACCCACCGGCGGCTGGAAGGAAGTGGAGGCCGACTATCCCGATCTGCTGCCCAACGCGGCAGAACTGGAAACCGAATACTTCGCACGCACAGGCATTTATCCGATGCACGGCACGATCGTCGTGAAGGATTCCGTGCTCGCCGAGAACCCCTGGATCGCCAGGTCGCTCTACAACGCATTCGATCAGGCCAAGCAGGAATGGCTTGCGCGCCTGAACTCCGGCGAGGCGAGCACCGATGGCGACAAGAAATACCGCGCGTTGCAGAAGATCGTCGGCAACGACCCGCTGCCCTACGGCCTGCAGGAAAACCTCAAGACCATCGAAGCGCTGGAAGCCACGGCATTCAAGCAGGGCCTCACGCCGCGTCGCATGTCCGTCGGCGAGCTGTTCGTCGACCCGCAAGCCTGAATAACGGGAGAAGAGAAAAATGATCATTGATTGCCACGGTCACTTCACCACCGTTCCCGCGTCGTTTCGCGCCTGGCGTGCCAAGCAGGTGGAGTGCGCCGACAACCCTGCGGGCGCACCTTCGCGTGCCCAGGCGCATGTCAGCGACGACGAAATCCGCGACGCCATCGGCAACGGCCAGCTCAGGCTGCAGCGCGAACGCGGAAGCGACTTGACGCTGTTCTCGCCCATCGCCGGCCTGATGAGCCACCACCTCGGCAACGAGCGCACCTCCCTGGAGTGGGCCGAGGTTTCCAACGACCTGGTACGCCGCGTCTGCGATCTCTATCCCGACAACTTCGCGCCCGTTTGCCAATTGCCGCAGTCGCCGGGCGCCGCGCCCGGAAACTCGATTCCCGAGCTGCGTCGGTGCGTGCAAGAGTTGGGCTTTGTCGGCTGCAACCTGAACCCCGATCCCACCGGCGGCTACTGGACCGGCACGCCCATGACGGACCGCGAGTGGTACCCGCTCTACGAAGCGCTGTGCGAGTTGGACGTGCCGGCGATGATTCACGTGGCTGCATCGTGCAACCCATGCTTTCATGGCACAGGCGCGCATTACCTGAATGCCGATACCTCCGTGTTCATGCAATTGCTGCAGGGCGATCTGTTCAAGGATTTCCCAACGCTGCGCATGGTGATACCGCATGGCGGCGGCGCCGTGCCCTATCACTGGGGCCGCTATCGCGGCATGTCGCTGGAGTTGGCGAATCGTCCGCTCGAAGGCCTGCTCGACAACATCTTCTTCGACACCTGCGTCTATCACCATCCAGGCGTGGAACTGCTCACCAAGGTGGTGCCGACGAGCAACGTGATGTTCGGCTCCGAGATGATCGGCGCCGTGCGAGGCCGGGATCCGAAAACCGGCCACTACTTCGATGACACCAAGCGCTACATCGACGACTGCACCGCGCTGTCCGACGCGGATCGCCTGGCCATCTTCGAAGGCAATGCGCGCCGTGTCTATCCGCGCCTGGACGCCCAACTCAACGCCCGTGGCAAGCAGCTCGGCGCTGCACTGGAGACAGCATGAACTACATCGACATTCATCCGCACATCATCTCCGACGACGAAAAGCGCTACCCGCTTGCGCCGCTGTTCGGCAAGCGATCGGACTGGTCGCGCGAGCGCCCCAGCACCGTCGAGATGCTGATTGCCGCAATGGACGAAGCCGGCGTTGCCAAGGCGGCGGTCGTGCACTCGTCAACCACCTACGGCTTTGACAATTCCTATGTGGTGGATGGCTGCAATCAGCATGCAGACCGCCTGGTGGCGGTGGGCTCGGTCGACATGCTGGGCGACAACGTCGAGCAGGTCGTGCGCGACTGGGCGGACAAGCGTCTTGCGGGCCTGCGCATATTCACTGGCGGCTCCACCAAGGATTTCGATCCCAGCGAGCTGGACAATCCCAAGTCCTTCAGGGCCTGGGAGGTGATTGCCGAGCTGGGCCTGCCCATGTGCATCCAGACCGGCCCCATCGGCCTGCCGCAGGTGCGCATGCTGGCCGAGAGATTCCCGAAGGTGAACATCATCCTGGACCACCTGGGCCGACCGGATGTTCTTGACGGCGCGCCATACCGCAACGCGCAAAGCCTTTTCGACCTGGGCGATCTGCCCAATCTCTACATGAAGATCACGCCCCGCATTTTCGGCGACGTGAAGAAGGACAAGGCCAGCGCCGAGACTTTCTTCCCGCGTGTGGTCGAGGCTTTCGGGGCGCAGCGAATGGCGTGGGGCTCCAACTTCCCCACGTCACCGGGCACGCTCAAGGAAATCCTGGCAACGGCAGAAGAAGGGCTGGCCTGCCTGAGCGCGCAGGAGCGTGCGTGGGTGTTTGGAAAGACGGCGGCAACGCTCTATCCCATGCTGGCGTGATGAATGAAGGCTTGAGAGTTCTTGGTTGAAACAGTGGCGGTGGTGTGCATGAATGCTGCCGCCGCCACATAAAAAAGAGAAAAAAATGGAGACAAGCACAGTAGAGAAGAAGCAGGGGGCCGCGTACCCCTGGATCATCCTGGCCCTGTTGTCGATGGGGCTGCTGATCGCGTTCGTGGACCGAACCAGCCTGTCGTCCGCACTCGCCGACAAGAACTTTGTCCGCGACTTCGCGCTCACCAGCGTAGATCGCGGTTGGCTCAACTCGGCATTTTTCTGGACCTATGGCTTGATGCAATTGCCCATGGGCTGGTTGGTGGATCGCTATGGCGTGAAGTGGCCGTACACGGTGTGCTTTTGCATCTGGTGCCTGGCCACCGCAGCGACGGGCATGGTGACTGCGTTGGCCGCTTTGCTGCTCATGCGCCTGTTGATTGGTGCGGCGGAAGCCGTGGTGATTCCCGCCAGCTACCGCTGGATAGGCAACAACTTCGGTGAGAACCACAAGGGGTTTGCGGTCGGGTTGTTCGCCATGGGCGGCAAGTTCGGCCCCGCGATAGGTGCGCCGATTGCCGCCTGGTTCATCGTGAGCTACTCGTGGAAGTTCATGTTTCTGGTGACTGGCGTCGTTGGCTTGCTGTGGCTTGTGCCATGGCTCTACATGGTGCGCAACGATTTTCCGTCGAAGACGGAACTCGCCACGGCAAAGCGCAGGGCTTCATCCGTCACCTTGAGAAATATTCTGGCGAGCCCCGTGGTCTGGGGCGGCATGATCAACAACTTCTGCTACGGCTACTTCACGTTCTACTGCATGACGTGGATGCCCGCCTACCTGGTGGAGCAGCGCGGCTTGACGCTGCAGAAGTCGGGGCTGTTCACCTTCTTCAGCTTTGCCGGCATCGCGCTCATGGCCACGTTTGGAGGCTGGGCGGCGGATCGCATCATTGCCCGCGGTCACAACGCGGTACGGGTGCGCAAGGCATTCGTTGTGGCGGGCTTCATCGGCGGCAGCACCGTGCTGCTTGGTGCGTTCACCGAATCGCTTCAGGCTGCGCTGTTCTGGAACGTGCTGTCGCTCTCCATTCTGGGGCTGGCCACGGCAAACAACCTGGCGCTGTGCAAGCTCACCCTGATTCCCAAGCAGGCGATTGGCCTGACGACCGGCGTGCAGCAGTTGGCGACCAGTCTGGCGGGCGGCATTTCCGCAAGTCTCTCGGGCTGGCTGCTTCATGTGAGCGGCAACTATGACCTGCCGATGATGGTGATCTTCGTATTCCTGCTGATCGGTGCAACCAGCACGCTGGTTTTGCTGCAACCCAAATGGGCGCCGAAGGTCAGCGAAGAGAAGGCCGAACCCAGCCCCTCTTCGCCGGGACCAGGCATTGCCAAACCCGCAGCCTCCACGGCCCATTGATTGCGTGAACGGCGCCTAGGCGCGCCCAGGACTTTTCGTTCATTTTCCCCCGCAAAAAACGACAGACCGAAGGCTGTCGCGGGGGCCCCTTTGTCTCAAATTTTCAAACGTTCAACAGCGTATGGCAAAAATCGTATTCGGAATGGCAGTACCGCACAGCGGCATGCTCGGCCAGGCACCCGAGGACTGGCTGATCAATGGCGAGCGCGACCGCAACAATCCAGAGCTCTGGTATCAGAATCGCACCTGGACCTACCCGGAGCTGGAGGCGCACCGAGGTGCGGCATTCGAGAAGTATCTGACGCTCGAGGAGCGCACCGCGCGCTCCCGGCGTTGCCGTGCCGCACTCGATGAGATGGCCGCCGTGTATCGCCGCGCGAACGTGGACGTGGCCATCATTCTGGGCAAGGACCAGAAGGAGATCTTCACCGATCACTCGCCTTCCATCGCCATCTATACCGGCCAGGAAGTGCACAACGGCCCACCACAGCGCGCCGTGTATGCACCCGATCACCACGTCACGCACCAGTGCCATCCGCAACTGGCCACCTACCTGATCAACCGGTTTCAGCGCGAAGACTTCGACCTGACCGACCTGTTCGCCTGGCCCGACAACGTGTGGATGAAGCCGCTGCCGGAATACCCCGTCGTTCCGCACGCATACAGCTTCGTCTACCACCAGATCATGGGCGACAACCCGCCGCCGCATGTGCCGGTGATCATGAATTGCTTCTACCCGCCGACGCAGCCTTCGATGGCGCGCTGCATCGACTTCGGCCGCGTGCTGCGCGAGGCGATTGTCGAATGGCCCGAAGACCTGCGCGTGGGAATCATCGCCTCGGGCGGGCTCTCTCATTTCGTGAACGACGAAGCCTTCGATCACCGGATCATGAAGATGCTGGCCGACTACGACTACGAAGGTCTGGCTGCTGTGGACGACCGCTCCTACCAGTCCGGCACTTCCGAAATCAAGCTCTATGTGAGCGTGATGAAGGCGCTGCAGGAGACCAGGGCGCAGATGACGCTGGTCGATTACGTGCCCTGCTGGCGCACGCCTGCGGGCACCGGCGAAGGCATGGGCTTCATGTACTGGAACGCCGCCGAATAGACACCCAAGAAAACAGATATTGAAGGAAAAGACATGTCCCAAACCCGCCTCAACAACGTCATCCGCGTGCTGGAATCCGGCAAGCCCGCATTCACCGCCTTCGCCAAACTCGACAAGCAGACGGCCATCGAAATGAGCGATGCTCCCTATGACGGCATCGTCTTCGAGATGGAGCACAACCCGTATGACGTGACCGCCTTCGGTGACGCACTGCAGTACATGCTCAACCGCAAGGAAATTGCGGAGTCGGGCTCGGTGGCGCCGCGCGTCACGCCGATTGCGCGTATTCCTGCCAACGGCGCGGAAATGAACCAGTCGTTCGCCAAGCAGGTGCTCGACCGTGGCGCCTATGGCGTGATCTGGCCCCATGTTGCCACGGTGGAGCAGGCCTACAACGCAGTGGCTTCGTGCCGCTATGCACGCCCGAAGAACGCGCCGCTCTATGAGCCCAGGGGCGTTCGCGGCGACGGCCCGGCGAATGCCTCGCGCTACTGGGGCTTGTCGATGGCCGACTACTACGAGAAGGCCGACGTGTGGCCGCTGGCGCCGCAGGGGGAAATCCTGGTGGGCCTGATGTGCGAGAGCACGCAGGCGATTGAAAACCTGGACGACATTCTCGCCAACGTTCCCGGCATCGGTCTGATCCTCATCGGCGAGGGCGACCTGAGCCAGGAGCTGGGCCTGCCGCGCCAATACGAGCATCCCGAAGTGCTCGACGCGATGCGCAGGATCGTTGAAACCTGCCGCAAGCACAACGTGGTGGTGGGCAATCCGCACGTGACGGCCAAGAACCATCGCCGCCTGCTGTCCGAAGGCTATCGCTTCCTGATGTCCGCACCGCAGCGCACCTACGGCGTGGTCGGCATGGCGCGCGAGCTGGCGGGATATTGAAGCGATGAACGCCGCCGCAGGCCTTGTCGAAACGCGCGCCGGCAGCGGCCGGCAGGCCCGGCCCGCGACCCATCCATCCATCCATCCAAATTCGATTCTGGAAATTCACAGGCACAAGGAGAGCTTTCCCATGACCACCACCACCGCTGTCGACCTGCCGACCCTGCGCACGAATCTGACCGAGTACGCCGTGACCAAAGCCATGCGCGACGGGCGCGTGAAGTCCGACATCGTCAACCTCGACTTCTGCGGTCCTACGCCTGCGCACAACGGCTTCAAGCCCATGGTGCGAGAAAACGCATTCGATGCAGGCGAACTGGCCATCGTCACCTACCTGCAGGCCAAAAGCTACGGCAAGCCCTATGTGCTGCTGCCCGCGCCGATTTCCGGTCGCTTTCAGCACCACTGCGGCGGCTTCAATCTCGACTTCGGTCACCTCGATCCGAAAGACATCGAAGGCAAGCGCGTGGGCGTGCGCACCTATGCACAGACAACCGGCCTGTGGATTCGCGGCATCCTGCGCCACGAGTACGGCGTTGATCTCGACAAGGTGACCTGGATGACGCTGGGCGACGGTCACCTCGCCGAGTACGCCGACCCCGCCAACTGCGTGCGCCTGCCCAAGGGCTCGTCCATTCCCGACATGATGATGAACGGCGAGCTTGACGCCGCGCTGCTGGGCGAAGACATGCCCAAGGACCCGCGCGTGCGCACGCTGGTGCCCGATGCGCAGGCGGCCGCCCGCGACTGGTATGCACGCGAAGGCGTGGTGCCGATCAACCACATGTTCGTGGTGCACCAGGACATCTCGAAGAACCGCCCCGACATCGTTCGCGAGATCTTTCGCATGCTCAAGGAAAGCCGCGCGCTCACCGAAGGCGGCGTGCCGGCGGTGTTTCCGCCCATCGGCCTGGAGGCCAACCGCAAGGGCCTGCAACTCGCTATCGACTGGGCGCTAGACCAAAAGATCATTCCCCGCCGGCTGTCGGTCGATGAGTTGTTTGATGACGTGACGGGCAGTCTTTCCTGAGTGCCGTGCGCTGGCGAGTTGACTGCGCAAGGCGTCAGCAGCCCGCCAGCGGCACAGGCCCAGGCCATTGAATCGACGACAACTACAACATACAAAAGACGGAGACAACCATGAAGAAGCCTGTAAAACGCAACAACGTGGGATATGCCATCGCTGTTCTGGCAAGCACCGTGCTGGCTGGAACCGGTGCCAACGCAATGGATTTGAATCCCGATGGTGACTGGCAAGTTCGTTGGGACAACACCGTGAAGTACAGCGGTGGATATCGCTTGAAGAATCCGGACGGCGCGCTGATTTCTCCCGCCGCGTCCAAGCGCAACAACGATGACGGAGACCGCAATATTCAGCGCGGCCTGATGTCCAATCGTCTTGATTGGTTCACTGAATTCGACGTGCAGAAGGACGGCTTCGGCATGCGCATGAGTGCTGCGGCCTGGTACGACGCGGTCTACAACCGCCGCAACGACAACGACTCCGCCGCCACTGCCAACATCACCAGTGGCGCGCACAACCAGTTCACCAGCGGCACGCGCACTGCGGCCGGGAAGAACATCGAGCTGCTCGACCTGTTCGCCTTCGGCCAGGTGGACCTGGGCGAACAGCGCCTGTCGCTGCGCGCCGGCCAGTTCTCGCAGACCTGGGGAACCAGCCTGTTCTTCGGCAACAACGGCATCGCCAAGGGCATGGCGCCCATCGATATCTACAAGCTCAACATTCCCGGCGCAACCGCCAAGGAAACCACGATGCCGGTGCCGCAGGTTTCCGGCACTTTGCAACTGACCGAGAGCACCAGCCTGGAAGCCTATGTGCAGGCGAAATTCAAGCCCACGCGCCTTCCGCCGGCAGGCAGCTACTTCAGCAGCGCGGACTTCCTGGGCCCCGGCCGCGAGGTGTTCGACCTGGGCACTCCCGGCCCGGGCAGGCTGAACTATGCGGGCGATATCAAGGGCTCGGGCAGCCCGAATTTTGGCGTGGCATTGAATACGCACAGCGATCTGCTCGATACCGATTTCGGCTTCTACGCGCTGCGCTATCAGGACACTTCGCCGCAGGTGTTCACGCAGGTGCCCGACAGGCGCTACTGGATTGCCTATCCCCAGAACATCCGCGTGCTGGGAACCAGCTTCGGCACCCAGGTGGGCGAGGCGAACGTGAGTGGCGAGGTCTCCGTGCGCTTCGGTCAGCCACTCGCCGCCAGGCAAGGCTCGCTCTCCATGGCCGCAGGTGCGACCAACGTCAACCTGGGCGGCGGCGGCGCCTATCCCACCGGGAAAACGGCGCACATCAACCTTTCGACCGTCAACGTGTTCGGCCCTTCCGCGCTGTGGGGCGGAGCGAGCCTGGCGGGTGAGTTCGCTGCCAACCACGTGATGTCGATCGACCGCAACGAAAGCATCCTCGACGCTGCGCGCAACAAGACCAGCGCGGGCATTCGCGTGGTGTTCACGCCAACGTACTACCAGGTCATGCCAGGCCTGGACCTGAGTCCGTCGATCAACCTGGGCTGGTCGTTCAAGGGCAACTCGATGATAGACACCGCTTTCCCCTTTGCGGGCAGCCCGAACAGGGGCGGCGACCTGGTGCTCGGACTCTCGGGTGTCTACCTGAGCAAATGGACGGCAAACCTTTCCTACGTGCGCTATCTGGGCAAGGTCGATACGCAAGCCATGCTCGATCGTGACTACATCCGCTTGAGTCTGCAAACGTCGTTTTGAGCACGCGTCGATACCGAACCACATTCCAAGAGAGCATAAAAATGAACACGAAGACAAGCCAATTCGCTGCTGTCTTGCTGCTGCTCGCCGCAGCCCAAGTCAACGCCGCAGTCACGCCTGAAGAAGCGCAAGCACTCAAGGCCAGCCTCACTCCCTATGGCGCAGAGCGCGCGGGGAATGCGCAAGGCACGATCCCCGCATGGGATGGCAAGGCCCCGGCCGTGAACCCCGATGCCAAGGGGCGGCGCATCGACCCGTATGCCGGTGAGAAGCCGCGGCTGGTCATCACCGCCGCGAACCTGAGCGAGCATGCGCAGCAGTTGAGCGAAGGCACGAAGGCGCTGTTCGCCAAGCAGCCGGCGTTCAAGATCGACGTCTATCCATCGCACCGCACCGCCCATTTCTCGCAAGGTGTGTACGAGCAGGTGTTCAAGAACGCAACCCGTGCCAAGCTGGCCAACGATGGGCTCACGGTGGAGGGCGCCTTCGGCGGCATTCCCTTCCCGATTCCCAAGGACGGCAACGAGGCCCTGTGGAACCACGCGCTGAGCTACCGCGGTCAGGTCACCAACATCGTGAGCGACAAGTATGTAATGACGGCCTCCGGCGACCGCATCCTGACGGCGCGTTCACGCACGCAGCGTGCGATCCCGTTCTACGACCCTGCGGGAGCGTCCGAGCAGGGCAACGGCGAAGTCTCGCGTACCCGGATCGACTATCTGGAACCGGCAGCCA
Organism: Pantoea sp. 18069; assembly: GCF_902706035.1. Lineage (GTDB taxonomy): Bacteria > Pseudomonadota > Gammaproteobacteria > Burkholderiales > Burkholderiaceae_C > Comamonas. The sequence continues at coordinate 56,298 of NZ_CACSJA010000023.1, forward strand.
TCTCCGGCCAATCGCTGCTGTCCATCGAGTATGTGGACAGCTTCGCCAAGCAAAAGGACGGTTGGCAGTACCTGCCGGGCCAGCGCCGCGTGCGCAAGTCACCGTCGATCTCGCACGATGCGCCGGATGCGTCCGGCGGTGGTCTGGTCAGCTTCGACGACGTGAACCTGTTCCAGGGCGAGCAGGACCAGTACCACATCAAGCTGCTGGGCAAGCGCGAGTTGATCATTCCCGCCAACAACAACGGCTTGTTTGCCAAGGCCAGCAAGGATGTGGTCCACAAGGGGCTGCTGGCTCCCGAGGCCGTGCGCTGGGAACTGCGCCGCGTGTGGGTGGTGGAGATGACGCTCAAGGAGGGCAAGCGAAACGTGCAGGCCAAGCGCCGCCTGTATCTGGACGAGGACACCTGGCAAGCCGTGGTGTCCGAGTCGTGGGATGCGCAGGGCAAGCTCTGGCGCACTGGTCAGGCGCATACCTTGCTGGCAAGCGACCAGCCGATGTCGATGACCGTGAGCTATGTGATCTATGACCTGCAGGCAGGCGCCTATGTATATGCCGCCGCGCTGCACGATACAGGCGGCGTGCAGTTCAGTGGCTACACCCCCAGGGAACTGAGCAGGTTCAGCTCGGCAGCGTTGTCCAGCGGAGGCGTGCGTTGAATTGCGCAGGCATGGAGGGCCGGCGCATGGGGCGCCGCGGCTTGCTGTGTGCCGCTGCTTGTGCCGTGCTGCCGACAGTGTCGCTGGCGGACGGGCGGCAAACCGCGTTCGTGCGGCCCGCACTCCAGGTGACGCGGCCCACGCAGGCCGTCATGGTGTGCGTGGCGCGAGCGGGCCTGCGCCTGGTGGCGGGCGGCGAGCGCGGGCTGATCGTCTATTCCGACGACAACGGCAGGCAATGGCAGCAGGCGCAGGTGCCTGCGAGCGTGACGCTCACGGCCATGCGCTTTGCCAGCCAGCGCGAGGGCTGGGCCGTGGGCAACATGGGCGTGGTGCTGCGCACGCGCGACGCGGGTGCCACATGGCAGCGGGTGCTCGATGGGCGCACTGCTGCCGAGCTGGCGCTCAAGACTGCGCAGTCGGCATACGCCTCGGCCGAGGCCGGCGCGGCTGCGCAGCAGTTGCAGGCGTCACTGGAAGATGCGATGCGCCTGGTGAGCGAGGGCGCGGACAAGCCGTTCACGGACATCATCATTCGCGCCGACGGATCGCTGCTGGTGATCGGTGCCTATGGCCTGGCGTTTGCAAGTTCCGACGGCGGAACGACCTGGCAAGCGCAGATGCACAAGCTCCCCAATCCGGAGGGGCTCAGCCTGTACGGATACGCCACGCGATCCGACGAGCACTGGCTGGTGGGTGAGCAAGGACTGTTGCTGCGGGCAGTGGGAAACAGCGGCGCGTTCCTGGCCGCCGAATCGCCCAGCACCGGCAGCTTGTTTGGTGCGCTCACGTTGCGTGATGGAGCGCTCCTGATGTTCGGATTGCGCGGCAAGTTGTTCCGCAGCGCGGCCCCCGGAGAACCCTGGACTGCCGTGCAGACCCCGGTGGATGCCGCCTTGTTTACCGGCCTGCAGTTGGACGACGGCCACGTGCTGCTCGCCGGGCAGGCGGGACAGTTGCTGATGAGCGGCGATTCCGGTCGCAGCTTCAAGGCCGTGGGTTTGAAGACGCGTTATCCGTTCAGCGCAATGGTGAACGCCGCCGATGGTGCTGTGGTGCTCGCGGGTTCGCGCGGACTCATGCGCGTGGAGCGCGCTGAATTGCACAGGGCATCCGGGTCGCCCGATGCCCAGGAGAGAGCGACATGATGAATTTGAATCTGGCGGGCCCTGTTGCGCCGCAAGCGGCCGAACGGGCATTTTTCAACCCGGACTCGGGCAACTGGTTGGAGCGCCTGGTCTTCAATAACCGCATCGTGGTGGTGCTGCTGTGCGTGCTGTTCACGCTGCTGCTTGGCGCCCAGGCCACGCGCCTCACGCCCAATGCCAGCTTCGATGGCATGCTGCCGCTGTCGCATCCCTATTTGCAAAACTATCTGGCCGAGCGCAAGAAGCTGGTCTCGCAAGCCAACAGCCTGCGCATTGTGGTGGAGCGCAAGGGCGGTGGCAGCATTCTCGATGAGGAGTATCTGGAGTCGCTCAAGAAGATCAATGACGAAGTGTTTCTGCTGTCAGGCGTGGTGCGTGGGCAGATGAAGTCGCTGTGGACTCCATCGACGCGCTGGACCGTGGTGACGGAAAACGGCTTTGAAGGCGGCACGGTGATGCCCAGCGACTTCGACGGATCGGCCGGCGCGCTGCAGCGCGTGCGGCTGAATATCGAACGCTCGGGCGAAGTGGGGCAACTGGTGGCCAGGGATTACCAGTCGAGCGCGCTGATCGTTCCGCTTGCCGAGCGGGATGAGTCCGGCAATGCGCTCGATTACGCGGCCTTGTCGCAAAGTCTCGAAGCGCTGCGCAGCAAATACGACAGCGACAAGCTCGCCATCCGCGTGACCGGTTTTGCCAAGGTGGCCGGCGACATGATCGAGGGGCTCGCGCAAGTCATGCTGTTCTTTGCGCTGGCCGCCGCCATCGTCACGGCCATCGTGCTCTGGTACACGCGTTGTCTGCGCAGCACGGTGCTGGTGGTGATGTGCTCGATGATCGCGGTGATCTGGCAGCTGGGCCTGTTGCCACTGCTGGGGTTCTCGCTCGATCCCTATGCCGCGTTGGTGCCGTTTCTCGTGTTCGCGATCGGCATGAGCCATGGCGCCCAGAAAATGAACGGCGTGATGCTCGACATCGGCCGGGGGTTCGACAAGCTGGTGGCGGCACGCTACACATTTCGCCGCCTGTTCATCGCGGGTTTCACGGCGCTGGCCTGCGATGCCGTGGGGTTTGCGGTGCTGCTGGTGATCGACATCCATTCGATCCGGCAACTGGCGATCATTGCCAGCCTGGGCGTGGCGATTCTGGTCTTCACCAATCTCATCCTGCTGCCGGTTCTGCTCAGCTACACGGGCGTGAGTGCCAAGGCTGCGCAACGCGCCGTGCGTGCCGATGCGGTGGGCGGGGTCAGCGGCCTTTGGACCATTCTCGCGCGCTTCACCGAGCGCCGTTGGGCGGTTGCCGCCATCTTGCTCGCAGTGCTGCTGGGCATGGGCGGCGTGCTGGGCAGTCGTGGTCTGCAGATTGGAGACCTCGATGAAGGCGCGCCCGAGCTGCGCCCGCAATCGCGCTACAACGTGGACAACGCCTATCTCACGCGGCACTACGCCACCAGCAGCGATGTGTTTGTGGTGATGGTGAAAACGCCAGCGCAGACGGGGCTCCGGTACGAAGTGCTGGAACGCATCGATGATCTGGAGTGGCGTCTGCGGCAGCTCGATGGCGTGGAGAGCACGACGTCGTTGGCTTCGCTGGCGCGCCAGAATGCGGTGGCGATGAACGAGGGCAATCCGCGCTGGTTCGAACTCTCCCCGAATCAGGGTGCGCTCAATACCGCCGCATCACGTGCTCCGCGCAGCCTGGTCGACGGGGATTTCTCACTGCCGCAGATCCAGGTGTTTTTGCGTGACCACAAGGCCGACACGCTGCGCCGGGTGAGCGAAGCGGTGGAGGAGTTTGCCCGGCAAAACGACTCCGAGGACGCGCGCTTTCTGCTGGCCGCTGGCAATGCCGGCTTCGAGGCGGCAACCAATGCGGTGGTGAAAAAGGCAGACCGCTTCATGCTGCTTCTGGTGTATGCGGCGGTCATCGTGCTCAGCTACGTCACGTTCCGCTCGTGGCGCGCGGTGGCTTGCGCGATCATACCGCTGGCGCTCACGTCGGTGCTCTCGGAGGCGCTGATGGTTGCCCTGGGCATTGGACTGAAAGTGGCGACACTGCCCGTGGTCGCGCTTGGCGTGGGGATCGGTGTCGACTATGCGCTCTATGTACTCAGCATCCTTCTTGCCGAGATGCGCAAGGGCGAATCGCTGCACGCCGCATACCGGCATTCGCTTCAAACCACGGGCCGCGTGGTGATGCTGACCGGCATCACGCTGGCGGTGGGCGTTGCGACATGGGCGCTTTCACCCATCAAGTTCCAGGCGGACATGGGCGTGCTGTTGGCGTTCATGTTCGTGGTGAACATGATAGGTGCGCTGGTCCTGCTGCCCGCGCTTGCGCACTTTCTCTTGAAGTCACCCAAAGCGGTATAGGGCAATCTGATCGGAGAGCTCCCGGTGGGTTTTGCCATCCGCGCATATTCGATGCGCGGATGGTTTTTTCTTTTCCTGTTCTTTACATTCCTTGGGTGGGAACGCTATGTGCGGATTGGCTATGAGCACTTACCATTTTGTGCAATATAAGACTTGAGAGAGACAATGCGATGGCCATGCAACAGCGCACACCAGGGCAGGAAAATGCATCCGCCACGGTTCCCAAGGTTCGACTCTATGTCGAGCGCCCGGAAAAGGAGGAGGGCTGGTTCGTCAATGTGGGGCATGTGACGGACCGCGGGCGCTGGAAAACCGATGCGCATGCGCACCCTGATTACGGCCAGATCATTTTCGTGCGAAGCGGCAAGGGCGCCGTGAATCTGGAAGGCCGCGCAGTTCCGTTCGAGGGACCGTCCGTGCTGCTCCTGCCCACCGAGACGGTGCACGGCATGCGGTATGACATGGATGTGGATCGCTGGGTGGTGACGGTGGACGTCACCTATCTCAAGCAGGTGAATACGCGCCTGCCGGAGTTCGGAAGATTGTGGGCGGCGCCACTCACCATTTCGCTGGCCGACGAGCCCGAAACAGCAGAGCAGATATTCACCATCGTCATGCAGCTGGAGCAGGAAATTGCCAGCAAGCCTTCCGGACATGTGGTGGGCATAGAGGCGCTGCTGACCATGCTGCTGCTGATGCTGGTGCGCCGCAGCCATCTCAATCAGGTGATTCCCGAGGCCGGCCCCAGCCCCAGGGAAGCGCGTCTGGTGGAGCGCTTTCGCGAACTGATCGAACAGCATTACCGGCAGCATCTGCAATTGCAGGACTACGCGTCTATGCTGGCTGTTTCGTTGGTGCAATTGCGCACCGCCTGCGCCGCGGTGGTCGAGCAAAGCCCCGCCAAGATGGTTCACGCCCGCCTCATCATGGAGGCCAAGCGGCACCTGATCTTTGGCGACCTGCCGGTGGAGCAGATTGCATTTGGCCTGGGTTTTTCGGATGCGGCATATTTCACGCGCTTTTTCCGCAAGGAAGTGGGGCAGTCGCCTAGCCAATTTCGCATCACCGCCAGACACCAGTCTCACGCCGCCATCCATTGATGCCTTTGCAAGGCTGCTGGCGTGGAAAAGTGCCAGTGAATCTCTCTTTTGTGCCGTGGCGCCGGGGCACGTACTCATTATTCTTCAATTCATAAAGAGACATGCGCAAGCGGGCAGGAAAAGCATTGCCTGCTACCGCCAATTACAGGAATTGAAGACAGTGAAATGGACTCCCAAACGCAGTGCACCGTACTGGCGGCGCATTCTCAATACGGCGGTTTTCTCTCTCGCATTGACCCTCGCCGAGTACGGTGCAAGCGCGCAGGATCTGGCGCAGCTGCATGCGCCGCAGACCTCTCTGGTCTATGTGGGCGCGAATGGCAACGGTCTGCGCGCGCTGCGATTCGATGCGGGTTCGGGGCAATTGACCGCCATCGGTCCGGTGGCCGGGTTGCCCAAGGCGCGTTGGGGCGCGGCGCATCCCACACTGCCGATTCTGTACGTGACCAGCGACGATGGTGCGCCGGAAGGCACAGTCACCGCTTTTTCAGTGGACCGACAAAGCGGTCTGTTGCGCGCCATGGGGCAGCAATCCACCGGCGGCAGCGGGCCCACGCATCTATGGCTGGACGCCGCATCCCAAACGCTTCTCGTCGCCAACTATGGCGGTGGATCCGTCTCCAGCATTGCGCTGAAGGAAGACGGCAATCTGGCGGCACTGATCGGCACCAGCCAGCACGAGGGTTCGGGCCCGCATCGTCGCCAGACCGGCCCGCATGCGCACGGCGTGTTCCTGGATGCGAGCGGCAGCCATTTGCTTGCCGCCGATTTAGGGGCGGATCGTGTCTACGTCCATGCATTCGATCGCGCAAGCCGCAAGCTTTCCATCAGCCATTCCGGTCATGCTTTCGTCGCGCCACCTGGCAGCGGGCCGCGGCATCTGGTATTTAGCCACGACCAGCGCTTCGTCCATCTGCTCAGCGAGCTGACGGGCGAGCTCACCACGTTGCGTTGGGATGCTGCGCAGGGGCGATTGACCGCTGTCCAGAACCTGCAGACGCACAGCCCGCAGTTCACCGGAAGCAAAAGCGGCTCCGCGATCCTGATCAGCGCCGATGGTCGATTCGTCTATGTCGGCAATCGCGGTGAAAACCGGTTGCAGGTCTATTCGACAAGCGCCGGCAGTGGCGAACTCACGCTCATCCAGACCATTGGCGGCGGCGGTGAAAACCCATGGACGTTTGCGCTGCATTCATCCGGCCGATGGCTGCTGGTGGCCAACGAGCGCAGCCATCGCGTGAATGTATTCGGCGTGGATGCCGCCACAGGCAAGCTTGTCGACGCCGGCCAATCCGCCGAATCACCCGCGCCCATCAGCCTCACCTTTGTGGATTGACTGCCGAACACCGGTGCGAGGGAGCATCCCTGTTCTCCGGGTTCGGATTTTCCGTTTCAGCAGTTTCCAAAATCACAATTAGATATTCAGGAGCATATTCATGGACCGCAGAAAGTCTCTACGATTACTAGGTACGGCTGCCATCGCAGCGCAGATGCCCTTTGCAACGCTGGCGCGCGCGCAAGCACAGGCGGCCACGGCGCCGGCGGCGAGCAAGAAGGGCGTGATGCTGATGAACCGCATCGCACCTTCCGTGTCGCAGCTGTACATCGCCAATCTGGACGGCAGCAACGAACGCAAGCTGCTGCTCGATGGCGACTTCGACTACAACGCCAGCCTCTCCAGCAATGGCGAATGGCTGCTGTTCACTTCCGAGCGACGGGGTGATGGCCAGTCCGATATCTACCGCGCCCGGCCTGACGGCACAGGCGTTTCGCCGGTCGTCGTCGATGACTCCATGGACGACGCTGCCGCGCTTTCGCCCGATGGCCGATTGCTCGCCTTCGTTTCCACGCGCAATGGCTACCGCGCCAACATCTGGCTCAAGGATCTCTACTCGGGCCGTCTCACCCAGCTGACCGGCATCGGTGAAGTCCGCGGCCAGGACGGCAAGCCCGATTGCTATTTTCGTCCTGCATGGTCCGCAGATGGCCAGTGGATCGCGTTTTCCAGCGACCGCAACACCGAATGGACGGGGCACGATCAGGGCCAGGGATGGGAGCACACGCAGGAGCTGGCAATCTACGCGATCAAGCCCGATGGGACGGGTTTGCGCAAGATCGTCGGCAAGCCAGGCTACTGCCTCGGTTCGCCCAAGTGGTCGCCGGACGGCAAGCGCATCGTGTTCTATGAAATGACGGTGGAAGCCACATGGGGCGCGCGTCGACCCAACTACATCGGCAAGGCCTATTCGCAGATCGTTTCGGTGGACGCCGCCACAGGTGGCGATCGCGTGGAGCACACCACAGGCACCGACCTCAAGCTGCAGCCGCAGTATCTGAGCGACACCGAAATCGGCTATCTCATCAAGTACGGGCCGAACGAAGGGTTGGCCTATACGTCGGGCCGTGCGCCGGTCAGGCAGCCCTTTGCGCGCGCACCGAGCTGGACGGCCGATGGCAAGTCCGTGATCTACGAGAAGGTCTCGTTCAAGCCGATACGTCCACTGATGAAGCCGTTGTTCAGCTGGGACCCGGATTTCGAATACCGCCACATCGATGTCTATCCGCTCATGTCGCGAGATGGCTGGATTGCGTTCACCGACAAGCAACTGGGCAACAGCTCGCTGTGGATCATGCGCGGCGATGGTTCGCAAAGGCGCAAGGTGTTCGAATCGTCGGGACAGGGCCTCGACGAAGCCAAGGTGCGCGTGGGCCTGGCGGGCGCATTCCAGCCTTGCTGGTCGCCCGATGGTCAGTGGCTGACGTTCGGTCTGGGCTACTGGTTCTTTGAGCGCAACACCATGGCGGCAGCGCTGTGGCGCGTGCGCCCTGACGGCAGTGGCGCGGAACAATTGACGGATGGCGTCGTGAATGCTGGTTTCCCGAGCTATTCCGGCGACGGCAAGGAAATTGCCTACCGTGTGTGGGGTAAGGAGGAGCGTGGCCTGCGCATTCTGAATCTGGAAACCCGCAGGATCCGTGTCCTCACCAATGGCCAGGACAACATGCCGGGCTGGTCGCCCGACGGCAAGCGCATCGTCTTCACGCGCAAGCGCGACGACAGCAACTACGACATCTACACCATCCGTCCGGATGGCTCGGACCTATACCGCTGCACCGACCATGGTTCAAGCGATGGTCACGCGGTGTGGGCCGCGGACGGACGCATTCTGTGGAGCGGCTCGCGGCATGGCTTTCGCGACGAGGCAGCGCTGTATGAACAGACGTTCCAGCAATACGGCCAGATTTACGTGATGGATGCGGACGGCCGCAACAAGAGAATTCTCACCGACAGCAAATGGGAAGACTCTATGCCGCTGTTCGTGCCCAGCCATTGAATTTCCGGTTTTTGCGCGTTCTTCCCGTTCGCGTGATGCATGGCCTTGCCGACTTGGCACTGGCGTGAATATGGGGCGAATCGCCACCTGCAGGCACGCAGGGCGCAAACGGGCGCGACGCCGCCCCCGCGGCGCCGGTGTTCGGCAATCAAACCATGGGCCACGCGCGTTATGGCATAAATGGTCTATCCAAACCGGCGTCCAGATGCTACAACGTCGACATACGGCAAGCGAATGCCTTGCAACTTGCGGCACTTTTCGCCTTTGGGTGTTGCCACGGGAGATCGTATGGATGTCATCAGCAATTCGGCTGCGCGGTACGCTCGACTGCGCGAGGAGGAAATGTCGGTCGACGAATATCTGGCGCTGTGCCTGCGCGATCCCACGGCCTATGAAGGCGCCGCCCAGCGCATGCTGCTGGCCATGGGTGAGCCGGTCATGGTGGACACGCGCAACGACCCGCGCCTGTCGCGTCTGTTCGCCAACAAGATAATCCGCCGCTATCCCGCCTTTGCCGAGTTCTACGGCATGGAGGACTCGATCGAGCAGGTGGTGAGCTTCTTTCGCCACGCGGGCCAGGGGCTCGAGGAGCGCAAGCAGATCCTCTACCTGCTGGGCCCGGTGGGCGGGGGCAAGAGCTCGATCGCCGAGCGCCTGAAGTACCTGATGCAGAAAGTGCCGTTCTACGCGCTCAAGGGCTCGCCGGTCAACGAGTCGCCGCTGGGCCTGTTCGATGCCGTCGAGGACGGGCAGGTGCTCGAGGAGCAGTTCGGCATTCCGCGGCGCGCCCTGCAGCATGTGCTCTCGCCCTGGGCCGTCAAGCGCCTGGAGGAGCTCGGTGGCGATATCCGCCAGTTCCGCGTCGTCAAGCGCTACCCCAGCATTCTCAAGCAGGTCGCGATCGCCAAGACCGAGCCGGGCGACGAGAACAACCAGGACATTTCCAGTCTGGTGGGCAAGGTCGATATCCGCAAGCTCGAGAACTTCGCCCAGGACGACACCGACGCCTACAGCTACTCCGGCGGCCTGTGCCTGGCCAACCAGGGCCTGCTGGAGTTCGTGGAAATGTTCAAGGCGCCCATCAAGGTGCTGCACCCGCTGCTCACCGCGACGCAGGAAGGCAACTACAAGGGCACGGAAGGCTTTGGCGCGATTCCGTTCGACGGCATGGTGCTGGCGCACAGCAACGAGAGCGAGTGGAAGGCGTTTCGCAACAACCGCAACAACGAGGCTTTCCTCGATCGCATCTACATCGTCAAGGTGCCGTACTGCCTGCGCGTTTCCGAGGAAGTGAAGATCTACGAGAAGCTGATCCGCGAATCGTCGCTGGCCCACGCGGTCTGCGCGCCCGGCACGCTCAAGATGATGGCGCAGTTCGCGGTGCTCACGCGCCTCGTGGAGCCCGAGAACTCGAGCATCTTCAGCAAGATGCAGGTCTATGATGGCGAAAGCCTCAAGGACACCGACCCACGCGCCAAGAGCTACCAGGAGTACCGCGACTTCGCGGGCGTCGATGAAGGCATGTCGGGCATCTCCACGCGCTTCGCGTTCAAGATCCTGTCGCGGGTGTTCAACTACGACAGCACCGAAGTCGCGGCCAACCCGGTGCACCTGATGTATGTGCTCGAGCAGCAGATCGAGCGCGAGCAGTTCTCGGCCGAGCTCGAGACCAAGTACACCGGCTACATCAAGGAGTACCTGTCGCCGCATTACGCCGAGTTCATCGGCAAGGAAATCCAGACCGCCTACCTCGAAAGCTACAGCGAGTACGGCCAGAACATCTTCGACCGCTACGTCACCTACGCCGACTACTGGATCCAGGACAACGAGTACCGCGACAACGACACCGGCGAAGCCTTCGACCGCGCCGCGCTCAATGCCGAGCTCGAGAAGATAGAGAAGCCCGCGGGCGTCGCCAACCCCAAGGATTTCCGCAACGAGATCGTCAACTTCGTGCTGCGTGCGCGCGCCAACAACCTGGGCAAGAACCCGGCGTGGACCAGCTACGAGAAGCTGCGCCTGGTGATCGAGAAGAAGATGTTCTCCAATACCGAGGAGCTGCTGCCCGTGATCAGCTTCAACGCCAAGGCCAACGCCGAGGACGCGCGCAAGCACGAGGACTTCGTGATGCGCATGGAAGCCAAGGGCTACACGCCCAAGCAGGTGCGCCTGCTGTGCGAGTGGTACCTGCGCGTGCGCAAGAGCAGCTGAGCGGTGCGCGCGCATCGCGCGCGCCGGACCATGGATCGGGGGCAAAGATGGCATTGCATATCATCGACCGCAGGCTTTCCGGCAAGAACAAGTCGGTGGGCAACCGCGAACGTTTCGTGCGCCGCTACAAGCAGCAGATTGCCGAGGCGGTGCAGCGCTCCGTGGCAAAGCGCGACATCCGCCATATCGAGCAGGCCGAGAGCATCACCATTCCGCGCAAGGACATCCGCGAGCCCTTGTTCCGCCACGGCCAGGGCGGCATCTCCGACACCGTGCACCCGGGCAACAGCGAGCATGTGCGCGGCGACCGTATTGCGCGGCCCCGGGGCGGGGCGGGTGGCACGGGGTCGCAGGCCAGCGACAGCGGCGAGGGCGAGGACGACTTCACCTTCACGCTGTCCAAGGAAGAGTTCATGGAGCTGTTCTTTGAAGATCTGGCGCTGCCGCGGCTGATGCGCACCCATATCGCCAGCACCCAGCAGTACAAGATGCGCCGCGCCGGCTACAGCCACGACGGCACGCCGCAAAACCTCGCCTTGCTGCGCACCATGGGCGGTGCGCTGGGCCGGCGCATTGCGCTGACCAAGGCGCCGCAGCGCGAGCTCAAGACCTTGCAGGCCCAGCTCGAAGCCCTGCTGGCGCAGGACGATGGCACCAGCGAGGTGCTGGCCGAACTGCAGCAGCGCATCGATGCGCTCAAGAAGCGCATCGCCAAGGTGGCCTTTCTCGACCCCATCGACCTGCGTTTTCGCAGCCGCTCGCGCGTGCCCCAGCCCAGCAGCCAGGCCGTGATGTTCTGCCTGATGGACGTCTCTGGCTCCATGGACCAGGCGCGCAAGGATCTGGCCAAGCGTTTCTTCATCCTGCTGTATCTGTTCCTTACGCGCCACTACGAGAAGATAGACATCGTCTTCATCCGCCACCACACCCAGGCCACCGAAGTCGGCGAGGACGAATTCTTCCATTCGCAGGAGACCGGCGGCACGGTGGTCAGCAGCGCGCTGGTGCTGCTCGACCAGATCATGCGCACGCGCTACCCCGCGGGCGACTGGAACATCTATGTGGCCCAGGCCAGCGATGGCGACAATTTCAATGACGACGGCGCCAACTGCCGCAGCCTGCTGGCCGAGAAAATCCTGCCGCTGGTGCGCTACTTCGCCTATGTGCAGGTGGTGCAGGAGGAGCAAAGCCTGTGGCAGGAATACAGCCAGCTGGCGCGGCTGTTTTCGCACTTCGCGTTGCGCAAGGTTTCCGTGGCCGGCGATATCTACCCGGTCTTTCGCGATCTGTTCAAGAAAGAGGGGGTTGCTGTATGAACCTTTCTCAGTACCCGGTGCTTGCGCCGCGCCAGGGCACGCAACCCTGGCGGCCGTCTGCCGCGGCCGAGCGCATGCAGCGCGGCGTGCCCTCGGCGCCGCTGCCTGCGGGCAAGCGTCCGGCGCAGCCGCTGCCGGACCCCAGCGACTGGACTTTCGAGCTGATCGAGCGCTACCACGCGGCGATTGCCGATACCGCCGGGCGCTTCGGCCTGGACACCTACCCCAATCAGCTCGAAGTGATCTCGGCCGAGCAGATGATGGACGCCTACGCGGGCGCGGGCATGCCGGTGGGCTACCGCCACTGGAGCTATGGCAAGGACTTTCTCGCCACCGAGCGGCGCTACCGCCGCGGCCACATGGGCCTGGCCTATGAGATCGTGATCAACTCCAACCCCTGCATCAGCTACCTGATGGAGGAAAACACCACCGCCATGCAGGCGCTGGTGATCGCCCACGCGGCCTACGGGCACAACAGCTTCTTCAAGAACAACTACCTGTTCGGCATGTGGACCGATGCGGGCAGCATCATCGACTACCTGGTCTATGCGCGCGATTTCGTCGCCCAGTGCGAGGAGCGCCATGGCCTGGAAGCCGTGGAGCAGTGGCTCGACTCCTGCCATGCGCTGGCCAACCTGGGCGTGGACCGCTACCGTCGTCCGAGCAAGAAGAACCTCGCGCGCGAACGCGCCGAGCGCGAGCAGCGCGAGGCCTATGCCCAGCAGCAGGTGAATGTGCTGTGGCGCACGCTGCCCACGCGCCCGGACAAGGACAGCGCGGCGCAGGAAGACGAGCGCTTTCCCAAGGAGCCCGAAGAGAACCTGCTGTACTTCGTCGAGAAGAACGCGCCGCTGATGGAGCCCTGGCAGCGCGAGATCGTGCGCATCGTGCGCAAGATCGCCCAGTATTTCTACCCGCAGCGCCAGACCCAGGTGATGAACGAAGGCTGGGCCACGTTCTGGCACTACACCCTGCTCAACACCATGTACGACGAGGGCTGGCTCACCGACGGCGTGATGATCGAATGGCTGTCCTCGCACACCAATGTGATCTACCAGCCGCCCGCGGGGCACCGCGCCTACAGCGGCATCAACCCCTATGCGCTGGGCTTCGCGATGTACCGCGACATCCGGCGCATCTGCCAGGAGCCGACCGAGGAAGACCGGCGCTGGTTCCCGGACATGGCCGGCACGCCCTGGCTGCCGGCGCTGCACCACGCGATGCAGAACTTCAAGGACGAGAGCTTCGTGGGCCAGTTCCTGAGCCCGCAACTGATGCGCGACATGCGGCTGTTCTCCATCCATGACGATTCCAGCCAGCGCGAGCTGCTGGTCAGCGCCATCCACAACGAAGACGGCTACCGCACGCTGCGCCAGACCCTGTCGCAGCAGTATGACCTGGGCGCGCGCGAGCCCAATATCCAGGTCTGGAACGTGAACCTGCGCGGCGACCGGGGCCTCACGCTGCGCCACACCCGCTACCAGGGCCGCCCGCTCACGGACGACGTGCAGGAAGTGCTCAAGCACGCGGCGCGCCTGTGGGGCTTTGGCGTGCAGCTCGAAAGCGTCGATGCCGACGGTGAAGCGCCCGTGCTGCTGCACTCCGTGCCGGGGCCTGGCTGAAAAACGCTCCCTGAGCGCTAATGCCGTCAGTTCAAGCTTCGGGGCGGCCATCCCCTCTGCGCCGGGACACGCCGGCTGCATGCGCCGTGGGTGGCGCGCGCCCTGCGTCTAGCTACCCTGGATGACGTCATCGAGAATATCGAGCGCGCGGTCGAACAGCGCGTCGTCGATGGTCAGCGGATAGAGAAAGCGCACGACGTTGCCATACAGGCCGCAGTTCAGCAGCAGCAGGCCCCGGGACAGCGCGGCCCGCAATATGGCGTTCACGCGCTCGACGTCGGGTGCATGCGTGCCGGCCTTGCGCAATTCCATGGCGACCATCGAGCCCAGGCCGCGCACTTCCACGATGCCCGCGTCCGCCGCCTGCAAGCGCTTGAGGCGGGCCTGTAGCCTGTCGCCCAGCGTCTGGGCGCGCGCGCAGAGCTTTTCATCTTCGATGATGTCGAGCACCGCATGGGCCGCCGCCACGGACAGCGGATTGGCCGCGTAGGTGCTGCCCAGTCCGCCCGGTGCCGGCGAGTCCATGACCGCCGCGCGGCCGACGACGCCAGCCAGCGGCATGCCGCCGCCCAGGCTCTTGGCCATGCAGATCAGATCGGCGTGGACGCTGTGGTGCTGCATGGCGAACAGCCGCCCCGTGCGGCCGAAGCCGGTCTGTACCTCGTCGGCAATGAGCAAGATGCCATGGGTGTCGCACAGCGCGCGCAGGCTTTCTAGCAGCGCGGGCGGCGCGGGGTAGAAGCCGCCTTCGCCCTGCACCGGCTCGATCAGGATCGCGGCGACGCGCTGCGGGTCCACATCCACCTTGAAAAGCCGGGCCAGCGCGGCCAGCGCATCGTCGACGCTCACGCCCAGCGCTTCGCTGGGGAAGGGCAGGTGATAGACCTCGGGCACCATGCTGCCAAAACCGGCCTTGTAGGGCTCGACCTTGCCGGTCAGCGACAGCCCCAGCAGCGTGCGGCCGTGGAATGCGCCGTTGAACGCGATCAGCGCCGAGCGGCCCGTGGCATGGCGCGCGATCTTCACCGCGTTTTCCACGGCTTCTACGCCGGTGGTGAACAGCGCCGTCTTGGCCGGGCCCGCGATAGGCGCGAGCGCGTTGAGGCGCTCGGCCAGCGCGATGGCGCTTTCATAGGCCACGACCTGGAACGCGGTGTGGGTGAAGCGCGCGAGCTGCTGCTCTATGGCCGCGACCACGCGGGGATGGCGGTGCCCGGTGTTGAGCACCGCGATACCGGCTGAGAAGTCTATGTATTGCCGGCCTTCGGTGTCGGTGATCAGCGCGTTGTCGGCCTGGGCGGCGTGGAAGTGGCACAGCACGCTGATGCCGCGCGGCATGGCCGCGATCCGGCGCAGCTGTAGTTCGGTGTTGGTGCTCATCTGGCGGTCCATGCAGGCCGGCGCACCCGGCCCGTTGCCCGATGGTGCGCTGCAGGGAATGCATATGGCTGTAGGCGACCGCAGCGATGCGTTGCCGGCAAAGCCCCCTTTGTCGGCCGCGATGGGATCGCTGCGCCAGGCGCCTTGCCGTCCGTTCTTTCCCCGGGAGCAAGGGGTTTTCTCTGTGTTTGACGCTGCTGCTCGCGCTCAGGGTAAGTTCTGCGCAAGCGCAGCGTGGGGTATGTCTAAAATCCCTGTTGCAGTGCAAAGCAGGGGCGCCATGCCCCAGAGGAGTCAGCCGTGCAAGAGAATCAGACACCGAACGCGCCAGCCAAGCCCCGGCCGCGCGTCATCAAGAAGTACCCGAATCGCAGGCTCTACGACACGGACACCTCCACCTACATCACGCTGTCGGAAGTCAAGTCGCTGGTCATGGCCAACGAGCAGCTCGTGGTGCGCGACGCCAAGACCGGCGACGACCTCACGCGCAGCATCCTGCTGCAGATCATTCTCGAGGAAGAAGCCGGCGGCGCGCCGATGTTCACCGAAGCCGTGCTGGCCAACATCATCCGTTTCTACGGCCACGCGATGCAGGGCAGCATGGGCGCGAGCCTCGAGAAGAACGTGCAGATGTTCAGCGACTTTCAGGCCCGTATGGTGGAGCAGGGCGCGACCCCCGAAATGTGGAACCAGTTCGTGCGCATGCAGCCCTCGCTGATGCAGGGCATGGTCGGCAACTACCTGGGCCAGTCGCAGACCATGCTCACGCAGATGCAGGAGCAGATGCAAAAGCAGACCGAGCAGATGCTCGAGGCGATGGGCTTGAAGCGTTAGGCTTGTTTCGCCCTGAGCAAGTCTCGCCATGCGTTATCAAGAAACAGCAGGGCTTGCCCATGAGGACAGGCCGTTCATGGTTCGACGGGCTCACCACGAACGGTGTGTACGCGTTCGCCCTGAACTTGTCGAAAGGCCGAAGAACAAGCGGGCGAGGCACGGACCTGACCCTCAATTTCCCGTCATCACCCCCAGCCCCCCCACGGCCACGCGCAGCGCCTCCCGCAGGCATTGCCCAGGCCCTTCGAGCGGTCTGTCCTTGGGGCTTACCAGCGATAGCGCGGAGTCGTTCATGGTCAGCAAATGCCTGGCCACAAGGCCCATGCGCTGCGCATAACGCGCGCCCAGCGACTCCACCACGGCCACGCCCAGTTGCTGGCCTGCGAGTTCGCAGGCCGTGAAGGACTGCGCGACTTCCATCAACGGACGGTACTCGAGTCCGTTGTCCTGAAATGCCTGCTGCGTCGCCAGGCCCGCGGGAAGCGCGGGCGACAGGGCGATGAGGCCGAGCGCGGCGACTTCGGTCAGCGTCAGCGCCCTGGCATGCGCCTGCGGATGGTCCGGATGAAAGATGGCGAACAGGCTCACTGCGGCCAGCGGCTCCTTGAGCACCCGGTCATTGGGTGCTGAAGATCCGATTACGATGCCCAGGTCGATGCGGTGGTCCACAGCCATTTCGACAATCTCCAGCCCCGAGCCCGCGCGCACCGTGAACGTGATGCCCGGGTAGGCGCGGCGCACCGTGAGCAGCGCCTGCGGCAGCAGCATCGATGAAGCCACGGCCACGGCACCGATGCTGAGCCGGTCCGACGCGCCTTTGCGGATATCGCTGGCCAGCCGGTCGACCGACTCCATGCCCGACAGCGCATTGAGCACTTCGGGAATCAGCGAACGGCCCTGGCTGGTCAGATGCAGCCGCCGGTTCTCGCGGCTGAACAGCGCAAAGCCCAGCCGGGTCTCCATGTCCTTGAGCAGCGCGCTCGCTGCGGGCTGGGTCATGTGGATGGAGTGGGCAGCGGCGGTCACCGTGCCTTGCAGGTACATGGCGCGCAGCAGCAGGAGTTCTCGTCGACTCAGCATATGGAATTCGTATGGAAGCAGTCTCTTTAGCTATTTGACCATAGGCTGCGGGGCGCCAAGAATGGGCGGTCTGTCATCACCGGTTCCGTTCATGAGCGCCAACACCATCGCCGCTGTCACCTGCATCCCCATGCGGCTTCCCTTCCATCACTGGAGCGAGCCGCCGCTGTTCGCGGGCCGGCCGCGCGACAAGCTCGACAGCGCGCTGGTGCGGGTCGAGACGCAGGACGGCACGGTCGCCTGGGGCGAGTCCTACTGCGTAGAGCCGCGCGCGCTGCAGGCCATTTTCGAGACATTGATTGCGCCGCTGGCCTGCGGCAGGCAGGCCGATGACGCGTCCTTGCTGCCGTCCATGCAGCGCATGCTGCACAACCTGGGCCGCTCGGGGCCGGTGGTGCATGCGCTCGCGGGGCTGGATATCGCGCTGTGGGATCTGCGCGCGAAAAGGGCTGGTGTGCCGCTGTACGCGCTGCTGGGCGGCAAGCGCCGCGACCGGGTGCGCGTCTATGCCTCACTGCTGCAGTACTACGCCGACGGCGCCCTGCTCGAACAGGTCACCCAGCGCGCGCTGGCCGAAGGCTTTACCGAAATCAAGCTGCACGAGCGCACCGCGCCGGCGCTGGCGGCGGTGCGCCAGGCCGTGGGCCCCGATGTGCCGGTGATGGTCGACACCAACTGCGCCTGGCTGCCCGAGGAAGCCGAAGCTGCGATCACGCAAATGCTGCCCTACAAGCCTTTCTGGATCGAGGAGCCGACCTGGATGCCCGAAAACGACCAGGCGCTGGCCGCGCTGCGCGAGCGCGTTCCCGTGCCGCTGGCCGTGGGCGAAAACGCCAGCTGTGCGCTGGCGCTGCAGCGCATGGTGGAGAACGCCACGGTGCAATACGTGCAGCCCAGCGTGATCAAGCTCGGCCTGACGGCCGCCTGGGACATCTCGCGCGCCTGCGAAGGCAGCGGCGTGACCTGCGCGCCCCAGGTCGCGTTCTTCGGGCCGGGCTTTCTGGCCAGCCTGCACCTGATTGCCGCGCAGGAAACCGAAGTGTCGCTCGAGCGCCTCTATGTCGAACTCGCCCATGTGCCCTATGGCCGCACGCTGCCGATCGAGCAGGGCTGGCTGCAGGTGCCCGATGGGCCGGGTCTGGGCGCGGACCCCGAGGCCGCGCTGGCCCAGGGCAGGTACGCGCACTGAGATTGCAGGAATTCAAACAGGAGACAAGCATGCACAACACCCGCCGCACTTTCATCAGCCACTGCGCAGGCCTTGCGCTGGGCAGCGCCGCCCCCTGGGCCCTGGCCAGCATCGGCGCCTACCCCGACAAGACCGTGCGCATCATCGTTCCCTATCCCGCGGGCGGCGCGACCGACAACCTGGGCCGGCTCGCGGGCCAGGCGCTGCAGCAGGCGCTGGGCCAGTCGTTCATCATCGACAACAAGGGCGGGGGCGGCACGACCATAGGCACGCGCGCGCTCGCGCAGTCCGAGGCCGATGGCTATACGCTGGGCATGATCGACAGCACGTTCACCATCAACCCCGGCCTGCTGGGAGCGCGCCTGACCTACGATACGCAAAAGGACTTCACGCCGATCAGCCTGATCGCCACCGCGCAGTTCGTGCTGGTCACCCATCCTTCGGTGCCGGTCAAGGACCTGGCCAGCTTCATTGCCAAGGCCAGGGCCGAGCCCGGCACGCTGGCCTATGGCTCGGCGGGCGTGGGCAGCGGGCCGCACCTGGCGGGAGAGCAACTGGCGCAGCAGGCCGGGCTCAAGGTCATCCACATTCCCTACAAGGGCGGCGGCACCGTCATTTCCGATCTGCTCGGCGGCCAGGTGCAGTTTGCGTTCGCGACCGTGCCGACACTGGCCGAACACATCAAGGCCGGCAAGCTGCGCGCGCTTGCCGTGACCGGCCCGCAGCGCGCGCTGCAACTGCCCGACGTGCCCACGTTCACCGAAGCGAAGCTGCCAGGGGTCGACATCATGCCGCTGTTCGGGCTGATTGCGCCCAAAGGCATTCCTGCAGCGGCGGTCGACAAGGTCAGCGGGGCCTTGCGTGCCTCCATACGCCAGGGCGAAATGCAGTCGCGCCTCAAGTCCATGGGCTTCGAGCCCGTGGGCAGCACGCCCGCTGAATTCGCGCAGCGCATCCAGGAAGAGGTCACGAAATGGACCGAAGTGATACGCAAGGGCGGTATCCGGCCGGAATGAGAGGTGCCGCCTATGTGCTGTCTCTGACCACGATGTGAAAACCCACATCGACCACGGGGCTGGCGACCGGCCGGCCCTCGGCGCGCGCGATCATGAGTTCGGCCGCGATCTCGCCGATGCGCGTGCCGTCGAGCCGCACCGTCGTCAGCGCGG
This sequence comes from Pantoea sp. 18069, assembly GCF_902706035.1. Classification (GTDB taxonomy): domain Bacteria; phylum Pseudomonadota; class Gammaproteobacteria; order Burkholderiales; family Burkholderiaceae_C; genus Comamonas. The sequence goes on from NZ_CACSJA010000023.1 coordinate 75,716, forward strand.
GCTGCGCATCCTGGGCAAAGCTCTGGTCGCCCATGCCGACGATGGCGAGCTGGTCCGGCACGCGGATTTCCTGGTGCTGGGCTTCGATCGCCGCGCCCAGGGCCAGGCTGTCCGAGCTGCAGAACACCGCGGAGATGTCCGGCGCGGCCTGGATCAGCGACGCCAGGCCTTTGCGTCCCGCACCCAGGGTGCTGGGCGCCCTGGTGAAAAAACACCGGGCCGACTGCGCGCCCAGCGCCTTGGAGCGGTCTATGAAGGCCTGGGCCCGCGTGCGCGCGCGCGCATCGTCGCCGGTGATGATGGCGACATGCCGGTGCCCGCGTTCGTGCAGGAATTCGGCCACGGATTCGCCGATCGCGACATGCGAGAAGCCGACCAGCATGTCGATCGGGTGGTCGCTGAAGTCCCAGGTCTCGACGACCGGAATCCTGGACGCGAGCAAGGCGCTGCGCCCGCCTGCGGACGAGGCTGCGCCGACCAGCACAATGCCGTCCGGGCGGCGCTGGATGATGGTCTTGATCAGCGCTTCCTCCTGGGCGGCGTCGTAGCCGGCCTGCCCGATCATCAGCTGATAGCCGCTGCGCTTGAGCGACTCGGCGAGCGACTCGACCAGTTCCTCGAACACCGGGCCGACCAGGGTGGGCAGCAGCGCCGCGACCATGCGCGCACGCGCCGTGCGCAGGCCGCTGGCCATGGCGTTGGGCACATAGCCCAGGGTGTCGACCGCGAGCCGAACCCGCGCCAGGGTGTCGGGCGTGACTTTCCCGGGCATGTTCAGCGCCCGCGAGACCGTCATCGCGGAAACGCCCGCGAGGGTGGCGACATCTTGAACGGTAGCGGGCTTTCGGGACAAATTCATTCCTGTTGACAGCGCGGCACGCGCAGGGGCCTGAGCCGGCGCTGCGCACGGGCTCAGCACGGTGGGATTCGCGCGATTGTAGGGAGTTCAGCATGCCCGCTCCATGCCCGCCTCCAGCGCAAAAATCTTTCAAGCCAGGGTTAATACCGATTTAAAGGCTAATGTTCACGTTAACAATCTGGAGTTCTGGAAATGTTAACGTTATCTAGCATCATTACTGACCGGGTAAAGGCTTCCAACTTTGCCCGGCATATATCGGAGACAACGGATGAAAGCACTCAAGACCGCCACCTCGGCCCTTTGCATCGCCCTGGCCAGCCTCGGCGCGACGGCTCCCGCATTCGCCTGGCCTGACAAGTCCGTGAATGTGATCGTTCCATTTCCCGCGGGCGGCGCGACCGACACCATCGCGCGCGCCGTGAGCAACCATCTGGGCACGCAGTTCAAGCAGACTTTCGTCGTCGAGAACAAGGCCGGAGCGACAGGCAGCATTGGCGCGACCCAGGTCGCGCGCGCGCCGGCCGATGGCTACACCTTGCTGGTGTCGTCGCTGGCGCCGTTCGTCGTGGCGCCGCACCTGCTCAAGAACCTGCCCTACGATCCGCTCAAGGACTTCAGCTACCTCACGGTGGCCGTGCAGACGCCCAATGTGCTGGTCGTGAATCCCGCGCTGGCTTCCACGATCAACAGCATCCAGGACGTCATCGCCATGCACCAGGCCAAGCCGGGCTCCGTGAGCTTCGCGACATCGGGCGCGGGCTCGTCCGACCACCTCACGGCCGAGCTGTTCTGGCAGAAGACCGGCACCAAGGGCCTGCACGTTCCCTACAAGGGCGGTGCCCCGGCGATCACCGATCTGCTGGGCGGCCAGGTCGACATGTCCTTCCAGAACGTGAACGCCGTCATCCAGCACATCAAGGCCGGCAAGCTCAAGGCCATCGCCGTCACGGGCGACAGGCGCTCCCCGGTGCTGCCCGATGTCCCGACCACGGCGGAAGCTGGCGTCCAGGGCGTGGAGGTCTATGCATGGCAAGGCATTGCCGCGCCGAAGAACCTGCCGGCCGACGTCAAGGCCAGGCTGCACGCAGGCATCGTCAATGCATTGAAGGACCCGGCGCTGACCCGGCAATTCACCGACGCCGGCCTCGAAGTCGTGGCCAGCAGCCCCGAGGAGTTCACCCGGTTCCAGGCCAAGGAATTCGCGCGCTGGAAGCAGGTGATCGAGACCGGCGGCATCACGGCCAACTGAACTTCCGACCCACCACCCCATGGCCTGAACGACACCCAGGCCGGTTCATTCTCTCTTTGTACCTGGTCTCACTATGGCTCCCTCGCAAGCAAGCTCCTCCACCCCTGTCGTCACCCAGTTGCGGGTCATTCCCGTCGCCGGCCACGACAGCATGCTTCTCAATCTCAGCGGTGCGCACGCGCCGTTCTTCACGCGCAATCTGCTGGTGCTGACCGACAGCGCCGGCAACACCGGCGTCGGTGAAGTGCCGGGCGGCGAGAAGATCCGCCAGACGCTCGAAGACGCCGGCCAGCTGATCGTCGGCCAGCCCGTGGGCAACTACAACGCCGTGCTCAATGCCATGCGCGCCGCGTTCGAAGGGCGCGACAGCGGCGGGCGCGGGCTGCAGACGTTTGACCTGCGCATCGCCATCCATGCGGTCACCGCGGCGGAATCCGCGCTGCTGGACCTGCTGGGCCAGCACCTGGGCGTGCCCGTGGCCGCGCTGCTGGGCGAAGGCGTGCAGCGCACTTCGGTGCAGATGCTGGGCTATCTGTTCTATGTGGGCGATCGCACGCTGACCGACCTGCCTTACCAGACCGACCCGGGCGCCGCCGACGACTGGCTGCGCCTGCGCCACGAAAAGGCCATGACACCCGAGGCCATCGTGCGCCTGGCCGAAGCCGCGCATGAACGCTATGGCTTCGAGGACTTCAAGCTCAAGGGCGGGGTGCTGCGCGGCGAGGACGAGGTCGAGGCCATCCGTGCGCTGCACGAGCGCTTTCCCAAGGCACGCGTCACGCTGGACCCCAATGGCGGCTGGCTGCTCAAGGACGCGATTCGCCTCACGCGCGATCTGCACGGCGTGCTGGCCTATGCCGAAGACCCTTGCGGCGCCGAAGGCGGTTTTTCGGGCCGCGAAGTCATGGCGGAGTTTCGCCGTGCCACGGGCCTGCCCACGGCCACCAACATGGTCGCGACGGACTGGCGCCAGATGGCGCATTCGATCTCGCTGCAGTCGGTGGACATTCCGCTGGCCGATCCGCATTTCTGGACCATGGCCGGCTCGGTGCGCGTGGCCCAGCTGTGCCAGGCCTTCGGCCTGACCTGGGGCTCGCACTCCAACAACCACTTCGACGTGTCGCTGGCGATGTTCACCCATGTGGGCGCGGCCGCGCCCGGGCGCGTGACGGCCATCGACACGCACTGGATCTGGCAGGACGGCCAATATCTGACCAAGAACCCGCTGCAGATCAAGAACGGCCATATCGAGCTGCCCCAGTGCGGCGGCCTGGGCATAGCGCTGGACATGGACGCCGTCGAGCGCGCCCACCAGCTATACCTCCAGCACGGCCTGGGCGCGCGCGATGACGCGACGGCCATGCAGTATCTGGTGCCGGGCTGGCAGTTCGACAACAAGCGCCCCTGCATGGTGCGCTGAGACCGCGGCCCGGTCTGCGCAGGGACGGTACGTCAGGCCTGCGCGGGCAGCGACAGCGCGCGCAGGTCCAGCCGTCCGTCGCGCATCGGCGGGCACCAGAGGTAGGCGCCCGTGATCGGCGCGGAGAAGCGGAACAGCGCATCGACGATGCCGTCGTCCTGGCCCAGCATGCGCCGCATCTGCGCTTCGAAGGCGTAGAAAGAGCAGCCGAACGCCGCGAACATCAGGCCGGCCTTGTCGCCGCTGGGCGTATGCAGCGCCCAGGGCATGGAGCGGCGCAGCACAAAGGCTTCGGGCGCGAAGTCTTCCTGCGCCGTGCGCTTGACGTGGGCCGATTCGGGCGCGTCCTCGAGTTCCTCGTTGTCGCTGCGCCGGCGGCCCATGCAGTGGTCCTGCGCCATTTCCGACATGGCTTCGAAGGCGTCGAAGTCGTGCAGCCACTGCTGCAGCGCGAGATAGCTCGAGCCGTCCAGCCCTTCGCCAAGCCCGCTGGCGAATGCCGCGGCAACGGCGGCGGCTTCCTGCGGGTTCTCTGTGCCGTCTTCATAGCCGCTCAGGTCCAGGCCGTGGCCCGACACGCCTTTGCCGTGGCGAAAGGCTTCGACCACGCGCAAGGCCTTGAGCGCGGGCGCCAGCGCCTTTTCGAGCCGGCGCGTGAGCGCCAGCAGCTCGCCCAGGTCCTGGCCGCGCAGCCACAGGCACAGCGCCACCGGCGTTGCGGGTGCCTTCACGCCGGGGCCGGTGAGTTCGGGAAAAGTGCGCAGGCCCGGCACTTCGGCGCCTAGCGCCTGCACCAGATCCTGTCCGAAGGCGGCAACCACGCGCTCGCCATCGACCAGCGCGGCCAGCTGTTGCAGGCTCTGGCGCAGCAATGCGGGATCGCCTTGCGCCGCGGCCGTGAGGGAGAAAAAGACGTAGCGTCCAATCGCGGGGACGGGCTGCAGAATGCCGGCTTGGAAAATGGTCATGGGATGATTCAAAAGAGTTCTAGGCGCTATTGTGGCTGGCAAAGCGCGAGCGCGATGCCCTGGCATTCCCCGCCGGCCGCGGCAAAGCGAAGACAATACGGGGTGCGCCGGCCGGCCGCGCGGGGCAATGCGCGCCGTCGCTGTAGCGCGCGGCAATTTGAGGCATAGTTTAGGGTTAACACCGATCTGGCGCGCGACGCCAGGCACTGTTCGTCTTGATCGCCCGCGCCTCCACCGGCGCGGGCGCGTTTCCTTTTCCTATTTAACGCGCGCAGGCAGGCCGCAGGTCTGCACTGCGCCAAAGCACATTCCATGATCGACATTCGGGGGCTTTCCCAGATCTACCAGGGCGCGACGGGCCCGGTCGAGGCCTTGCGCGGCATCGACCTGCATATCGAGGCCGGTGAGGTGTTCGGCATCATCGGCCGCAGCGGCGCGGGCAAGAGTTCGCTGGTGCGCTGCATCAACTTGCTCAACCGCCCGACCCACGGCGAAGTGATCGTCAACGGCCGCGACCTGACCAAACTCAATGACGCCGACCTGCGCGCCGCGCGCCGCGACATCGGCATGGTGTTCCAGCACTTCAACCTGCTGTCCTCGCGCACCGTGTTCGACAACGCCGCGCTGCCGCTCGAACTCGTGGGCATGTCCAGGGAAGCGATACGCGCGCGCGTCGAGCCCCTGCTCGAACTCGTGGGCCTGACCGCGCTGCGCGACCGCTACCCGTCGCAGATCTCGGGCGGGCAAAAGCAGCGCGTGGGCATTGCGCGCGCGCTCGCCAGCAACCCCAAGGTGCTGCTCAGCGACGAAGCCACGTCGGCGCTGGACCCCGAGACCACGCGTTCCATTCTCGACCTGCTGCGCAAGGTCAACCGCGAGCTGGGCCTGACGGTGGTGCTGATCACCCACCAGATGCAGGTCATCAAGCAGATCGCCGACCGCGTGGCGGTGATCGACGCCGGGCGCATCGCCGAAATCGGCCCGGTCATCGACGTCTTCACGCGCCCGCAGCAGGCCATCACCAAGAGCCTGATCGACGAGATACTGCCCCAGGAACTGCCGGCCAGCGTGCTCGCACGCGTGCGCACGCTCGCGGCCAATCTCAAGGGGCGCGCGGGCCAGTTGCTGCGCCTGTCGTATGCGGGCGAAAGCGCCTACCAGCCCATCCTGTCGCAGATGATCCGCGACTTCGGCCTGGACCTGAGCATCCTGCACGGCCAGATCGATGAAATCCAGGAGCAGACTTTCGGCTCGCTGGCCGTGTTTGCGAGTGGCGACGCGGCGCAGATCCTGGCGGCGATCGCGCACCTGCGGGCGGCGGGCGTACAGGTCGAAACCGTACAGATCGAGGGTTGAGCGATGTTTGAAAATTTCTCTGAAATGATGCTGGAGCTGTTTGCCATCTCGCTGTGGGAAACCGTGGTGATGGTCGGTATCTCCGGCCTGGTCGGCGGTCTGCTGGGCATTCCGCTGGGCGTGTTCCTGCGTCTCACGGACCACGGCGGTGTGCTGGAAAACGGCCCGCTGAACAAGACCGTGGGCTGGATCGTCAATGCCGTGCGCTCGACGCCGTTCATCATCTTGCTGGTCGCGATCATTCCGTTCACGCGGCTGATCACGGGCTCGTCGATAGGCACGGGCGCGGCCGTGGTGCCGCTGACGCTCGCCGCCGCGCCGTTCATCGCGCGCCTGGTCGAAACCGCATTGCGCGAAGTCGACAACGGCCTGGTCGAAGCGGCCCAGGCCATGGGCGCGACCACCAGCCAGATCGTCTGGAAAGTGCTGCTGCCCGAAGCCCTGCCGGGCATCGTCGCCGGCCTGACCATCAGCTTCGTGAGCCTGACCGGCTACTCGGCCATGGCCGGCGCGATCGGCGGCGGCGGCCTGGGCGACCTGGGCATCCGCTACGGCTACCAGCGCTTCCTGCCGGACGTGATGCTGGCCGTGGTGATCGTGCTGATCTTTTTCGTGCAGGCCATACAGAGCCTGGGCGACTGGGTGGTGCGCCGGCTGAGCCACCGCTGAAGGGGCCAGCCTGTGCCGCTGGTGCAGGCCGGCCATGGTGCCCGCACAGGGCAGGGAACGAGGAAAGTCGATGATGAACAAGCGCGTTGTATTGCAAACCCTGGCCCTCGCGGCCGCATTTCCTTTGAACAGCCTGAGCGCGTTCGCCGCCGACCAGCAGGTGGTCATAGGCGTCACCGCCGGCCCGCATGCGCAGATTGCCGAAGTCGCCAAGCGCGTTGCCGAAAAGAACGGCCTCAAGGTCAAGCTGGTCGAATTCGGCGACTTCATCCAGCCCAATGCGGCGCTGGTGCAAGGCGAGCTCGACGCCAACATCTACCAGCACCAGCCGTTCATGGACGCGCAGAACAAGGACCGCGGCTACAAGCTCGTGCCCGTGGCCAAGGCCGTGAACCAGCAGATGGGCGTGTACTCGAAGAAGGTCAAGCGCCTGGAAGACCTCAAGAGCGGCGCGCGCGTGGGCATTCCCAACGACCCGACCAATGGTTCGCGCGCGCTGCTGGTGCTGGTCGAGCAAAAGCTCATCACGCTCAAGCCCGGCGTGGGCGCGCGCGCTTCGGTGCTCGACATCACGGCCAACCCGAAAAAGCTCAGGTTCGTCGAACTCGAAGCCGCGCAGCTCGCGCGCTCGCTCGACGACCTCGATGCCGCGGCCGTCAACAGCAGCTATGCCGTGGCCGCTGGCCTGTCGCCGCAAAAGGATTCGCTGGCGCTGGAGAACACCGACACGCCCTATGTCACGGTGCTGATCGCCACGCGCGCCGGCCATGAGAAGGACGCCGACCTGCAGGCCTTCGTCAAGGCCTACCAGTCGCCCGAAGTCAAGCAGTTCGTCGACGCCACCTTCAAGGGCGCGTACACGGTCGCCTGGTAAGGTCGGGCCGCGCGCCCTGGATTGCCATGCGCTGTGCCCCGCGAGGTGCAGCGCTTTTTTTTCGATGGAGATGTGCCCATGACCCTGCCTTTTCACGCTCTCGACCCCACGCTGTTCGCGCGCGCCCAGGCGCTGCTCGACGATGAGTGGATCGCCAAGGACGCCGATCTCGCGCCGCTGCTGCCGGTGGTGCTGGCACGCAACGTGGGCCAGGACTGGCACAAGGCGGGTACCTTCCGCCACCACCTGGTGGGCGTCGCGCGCTCGCTTGCGCTGTGGCGCCAGCCGCGCGAAGTGCGCCTGCTGGGCCTGCTGCACAGCGTCTACGGCAATGCCTTCGTCGACCTGGTGAAGTTCGATGCGGCCAGCGAGCGCGGCCGCCTGGCCGAGCTCGTCGGCGAGGGCTGCGAGCACCTGGTCTACCTTTTTTGCACCATGAGCCGCACGCAGTTCGTGCAGCGCGTGATGGCCGGCGAGATCGAGGCCGACGGCAGCGTGGTGCTCGAGAAGAACGGCGCGCCCATGGTGCTCACGCCGTTCGAAGTCGCGGCCTTCATCATCGTCAGCATGGCCGACAGCATAGAGCAGTGGTTCAGCTGGCAGGACGACATCTATTCGCAGTTCCCGCGGGTGCAAAACGAGCGCCAGCAGGCCCAGCATTGGGCGGCATCGCTGTGGCCCGGCCCCATGCGCCCCAGCGGCCGCATGCTGCACCAGATTGCCTGCCTGGGCCAGGCGCTGCAGCACCCGGCATTGCATGACCTGCTGCCGCTGCCGCCGGTGTTCGGCCAGTGCACGCAGGCGCTGTCGCTGGCCGACGAGGCCGCGGCGACATCGCTGTACTGGTCGGTGATACAGCTCGACCAGCCGCTGGTCGATCTCGATGCCGCGACGGCCGTGCTCGAGCACGCCGTGCGCCACAACCCCTGGGTCGGCGAGCCGCAGATGGTGCTGGCGCAGCTCTACCTGTCGGCGGGACGCGGCGCCGACGCCGAGCGCGCCGCGACCAGCGCGCTGCAATGCTTCAGCGCCTGGGGCAACGCCTGGGACAAGCGCGTGCAGTGGGACGCCTGGGTGGCCTGGACGCGCATCCTGCTGCAGTCCGCGCAGCAGGGCAGCTGGCCCGGGCGGCTCGACAAGCTCAACAACCTCGCGCTGCGCACGCCGGCCTGAGCGGGCCAGGCCCAGGGGCAGCCACCGGCTGGCATGCGGCGACCGCCCCGGCCTACGGCCGTGCGCAGTCGCTAGGGCGCAGCATGCAGGCTGGACGGTCGAGGAGGCTCCATGGGACATGTACCTTTTGTGATTGCCGTGCATGGCGGCGCCGGCACGATGTCGCCCGATCCCGCGATCGAGGCGCCTTATCACTTCGCGCTCAAGGCCGCGCTGGCCGCGGGCGCGGCGGTGCTCGAAAGCGGCGGCGCGGCGCTTGACGCGGTCCAGGCGGCCGTGGTGTCGCTCGAGGACTGCCCGTTGTTCAATGCGGGCCGGGGTTCGGTCTACACGGCCGATGCGCGCCACGAGATGGACGCGGCGGTGATGGACGGCCAGCGCCTTGCAGCGGGCGCCGTGGCCTGCGTGCACGGCGTGCGCAATCCGGTGGCGCTGGCGCGCAGCGTGCTCGAAGCTTCGGGCCATGTGCTGATGGTCGGCGAAGGCGCGCAGTGCTTTGCCCAGCAGATGGGGCTGGCCATGGAGCCCGAGGCCTACTTTCATACCGATGAACGGCTCGCCGAGCTGCGCCGCGTGCAGCAGCAGCGCAAGCCCGCCGGGATGCAGGCGCCGCCGCAGGAGAGCGGCCATTTCGGCACGGTCGGGGCGGTGGCGCTGGACGCGGGCGGCCATCTCGCGGCCGCGGTATCGACCGGCGGCCTCACGGCCAAGCGCGCGGGCCGCGTGGGCGACTCGGCGGTGATAGGCGCGGGCATCTATGCCAATGACCTGAGCTGCGCCGTGGTCGCCACGGGAACGGGCGAGCATTTCATCCGCACCGCAGCCGCGCACGACGTGCACGCGCGCATGGCCTACCGCGGCCAGACGCTGCAGGAAGCCGCGCCCGACGTGGTGTTCGGCGAGCTGCTGCGCATTGGCGGGCGCGGCGGCCTGATCGCGGTCGACGCCCGGGGCGAGGTGAGCATGCCGTTCAATACTTCGGGCATGTACCGCGGCGTGCAGCGCCAGGGCGAAGCCGCGTGCACCGCGATCTTCCAGGACGAGGCGCCTGGCCGTTGATTCAGGCCTTGGTCGGCGCGGCTGCTTCGGCCAGCGCTTCGGGGCCGGTCGCGTGGCGCGCATAGCGCCCGGCGACCCAGGCCGAAACCATCAATTGCATGGGGTGGAAAATCATCAGCGGCAGCACGATGACGCCCATGACACTGGGCTCGAACAGCACCTTGGCCATGGGCACGCCGCTGACCAGGCTTTTCTGCGCGCCACAGAAGACGATGGTGATCTCGTCTTCCTTGGAAAAACCGCAGCGCCGCGCAAGCCAGGCGCTCAGGCCCATGGACAAGGCCAGCAGCAAACCGCAGACCAGTACCAGCGCCACGAGCGCAAGCAGCGGAATCCGGCTCCAGAGTCCGGCCACGACCGAAGCGCTGAAGGCCGAGTAGACGACCAGCAGGATGGAGCTCTGGTCCAGCCCCTTGAGGCGCTTGGCATGGCGCTGCAGGAACGGCGAGATCCAGGGGCGCAGGCCATGGCCGAGCGCAAACGGCAGCAGCAGCTGCAGCGCGATCCGGCCCATGGCCTGCAGCGGGTCGCTGCTGGTCGCGGTCTGCGACAGCAGCAGGCCCACCAGCAGCGGCGTGAGCACAATGCCCATCAGCGTCGAGCCCGAGGCGCTGCAGATCGCGGCCGGCATGTTGCCGCGCGCCACGGCCGTGAGCGTCACGGCCGACTGCACGGTGGCCGGCAGGGTGCACAGAAACAGCACGCCCAGATACAGGTCGGGCGTCAGCAGCGGCTCGAGTACGGGGCGCAGGCCCCAGCCCAGCAGCGGGAACACCACGAAAGTGATCGCCGTGACCAGCAGGTGCAGCCGCCAATGGCTGATGCCGGCCCAGATGGCCTGGCGCGAGAGCTTGGCGCCATGCAGGAAGAACAGGAAAAAAATCACGCCCACCGTCACCCACTCCAGGCCAAGCGCGACGACGCCGTGGACAGGAAGGAAGCTGGCCAGCAGCACCGTGGCCGCGAGCATCAAAGTGAAGTTGTCAGGAAGGAATCGGGGTCGGGCCATGCCGTGCTTTCATCAGAGTGCGCGTGAAACCTCGGCATTCATGCCGGGGAGGTAGAGCGCCGGATGCGAAGCATCCGATGCTTTTGGCCTTACCTGATCACGTTTTGTGTGATTGGCCGGGTTAAGAAAATAGC
>NZ_CACSJA010000024.1 GCF_902706035.1 Pantoea sp. 18069
TTTCGGGGCCTCCTTCGCAAGTGGTTGCTCAAAACTCCACTTTGGCACTTGATGCCGTCAGATGCGAGACCCTACTCTGCGAGTGCCGGCGCAGAAGAGGGAGGTGTCCATACCATCTCGCTACGCGGCTACGCCGCTGCGCTCGAACAACTGCGGTGAGTCAGATGACGAAGTCGGTGTGTCCTTCGGCACACCGACCAGCCCGGGCCCTGCGCGCGCCAGGCGCAGCCAGAAGGGGGGACAGCCTGCGAGTGCTATGACGAAGCTGACTGCGCAGATTCCCTTCTACCGCAGAGCGGGCTGGTCAGGTTCTTCACTGACCGGCGTTACCCCCCCCCCCCAAGGGCGCGCTTTTTTGTCTTGGCGCGGCCCGGCGACAGAACGGGTTGACGGCTTGCCCAAAAATTGTGCTAAAGTGATCCTCATGCAAAACCTGTCGCTAGCGCTACTAACCATGTCCCACGGGCAGATCTAGTAGCGCGCGCGCATTCCCCCTACTTACGGCCCGTAGCATCAGCGACGGGCCGTTTTGTTTTGTGGAACGCTGGTGCACACCCCCTTTTCAATTTTCCGAAAGAGCCAAGATGTTGCAAAATCCCGCCAGCAAGTACCGTGCATTTCCCCCTGTCCGCCTCGTTGACCGCACCTGGCCCGACGCGGTGATCAGCCAGCCTCCGGTGTGGTGCAGCGTGGACCTGCGGGACGGCAACCAGGCGCTGATCGAGCCCATGGACATCGCGCGCAAGATGCGCATGTTCGAGCAACTGGTCGAGATCGGCTTCAAGGAAATCGAAGTCGGCTTTCCCTCGGCTTCCCAGGTCGAGTTCGAGTTCATGCGCAAGCTGATCGAGGAAAACCGCATTCCCGAAGATGTCACGGTGCAGGTGCTGACCCAGGCGCGCGAGCCCCTGATCCGCCGCACGTTCGAGGCCTTGGTCGGCGTGCCGCGCGCCATCGTCCACCTCTACAACGCCACCGCGCCGGTGATGCGCCGCGTGGTGCTGAACATGAGCGAGGACGAGATCGTCGAACTCGCGCGCAGCAATGCCCAGCTGTTCAAGGACATCGCGGCCGACTACCCGGGCACGGACTGGACCTTCCAGTACTCGCCCGAAATGTATTCGGACACCGAGCTGGCCTTTTCCAAGCGCGTGATCGACGCCGTCACGGCCGTGTGGCAGCCCACGCCCGAGAAGAAGTGCATCATCAACCTGCCGACCACGGTCGAGCATTCGACGCCCAACCTGTTTGCCGACATGGTCGAGTGGACCCACCGCCACATTGAGCGGCGCGACGCCATCGTGCTGTCGGTGCATCCGCACAATGACCGCGGCACGGGCACGGCCGCGGCCGAGCTCTCGCTGATGGCCGGCGCCGACCGCCTCGAAGGCTGTCTGTTCGGCAACGGCGAGCGCACCGGCAACCTCGACATCGTGAACGTCGCGCTCAACATGTACATCCAGGGCGTGCACCCGGGCCTGGACTTCTCGCAGATCGACAACATCCGCGCGACGGTCGAGCACTGCAACCAGCTGCCCGTGCACCCGCGCCACCCCTATGTCGGCGACCTGGTCTACACCTCGTTCTCGGGCTCGCACCAGGACGCGATCAAGAAGGCCTTCGGCGCGCGCCAGGACGGCGACATCTGGGACATGCCTTATTTGCCCATCGACCCCAAGGACCTGGGCCGCAGCTATGAAGCCGTGATCCGCGTCAACAGCCAGTCGGGCAAGGGCGGCATCGCCTATCTGCTCGAAAGCGAGTACGGCCTGCAATTGCCGCGTCGCCTGCAGATCGAGTTCAGCCAGGCCGTGCAGCGCGAAATGGACGCCAGCGGCAAGGAATTGACGGCGCAGAATCTCTGGAGCCTGTTCCAGAACGAATACCGGCTCGATGCCGCGCGCCGCCCGCAGTACCGCTTGAGCGGTGAGAGTGGCACCGTCGCCATCAGCGGAGAGTTCCTGATCAACGGCGAAGTGCTTGCCTTGAGCGGCGAAGGCTCGGGCCCCATCGATGCGTTTGTCGGCGCGCTCAGCGAAGCCACGGGCCGCAGCATTCGCGTGCTCGACTATGCCGAGCACGCCGTGAGCGCGGGCGCCAACGCCCAGGCCGCGGCCTATGTCGAGCTGCGCATCGACGACGCGCATGTGGTGTATGGCGTGGGCATGGACGCGAACATCGTCTCGGCGTCGATCAGCGCCATTGTCTCGGGCCTGGAGCGCGCTCCGGTCGCCGCGGTGGCCACCGCCGCCTGAGCCAGGCAGGCCTGGTAACCCCGGGCCGGTGTCGGAAGTTGTGAGAGTAAAGTGTCGGCAGATGCCTCTTTTTGGAGCCGTGGATATGACAGACCAACTCATTATTTTCGACACCACCTTGCGCGACGGCGAGCAGTCGCCGGGCGCCTCCATGACGCGCGACGAGAAGCTGCGCATCGCGCGCCAGCTCGAGCGGCTCAAGGTGGATGTGATCGAGGCCGGCTTTGCCGCAAGCTCCCAGGGCGACTTCGAGGCCGTGCAGGCGATTGCGCGCACCATCAAGGACTCGACCATCTGCTCGCTGGCGCGCGCCAACGACCGCGACATCGCGCGTTCGGCCGAAGCGCTCCAGGACGCGCAGCGCGGGCGCATCCACACTTTCATCGCCACCAGCGCGCTGCACATGGAGAAGAAGCTGCGCATGACGCCCGAACAGGTGCTCGAGCAGGCGCGCCAGTCGGTGCGCTTCGCGCGCAATCTTGTCGGTGACATCGAATTCAGCCCCGAAGACGGCTACCGCAGCGATCCCGACTTCCTGTGCCGCGTGATCGAAGCCGTCATCGCCGAAGGCGCGACCACGATCAACGTGCCCGATACCGTGGGCTATGCGATTCCCGAACTCTATGGCGAGTTCATCCGCAGCCTGCGCGAGCGCGTTCCGAACAGCGACCAGGCGATCTGGTCGGTGCATTGCCACAACGACCTGGGCATGGCCGTGGCCAACTCGCTGGCGGGCGTGAAGATCGGCGGTGCGCGCCAGGTCGAATGCACCATCAACGGCCTGGGCGAGCGCGCGGGCAACTGCTCGCTCGAGGAAGTGGTCATGGCCGTCAAGACGCGGCGCGACTACTTTGGCCTGGACGTGAACATCGCCACCGAGCACATTCTCGCGGCCAGCCGCATGGTCAGCCAGACCACGGGTTTCGTCGTCCAGCCCAACAAGGCCGTGGTCGGCGCGAATGCGTTTGCCCATGCCTCGGGCATCCACCAGGACGGCGTGCTCAAGGCGCGCGACACCTACGAAATCATGCGCGCCGAAGATGTGGGCTGGTCGGCCAACAAGATCGTGCTGGGCAAGCTCAGCGGCCGCAATGCGTTCCGCCAGCGGCTGCAGGATCTGGGGGTGGACCTCGACAGCGAAGCCGCGGTCAACGAGGCATTTTCGCGCTTCAAGGAACTTGCCGACCGCAAGAGCGAGATCTTCGACGAGGACATCCTGGCCCTGGTCAGCGAGCAGGGCGCGCTGGGCCACCATGACCCGTTCGTGTTTGTCTCGCTGGCCCAGCACAGCGAGACCGGCGAGCGTCCGCATGCGCGCGTGGTCTTCAGCCGCGATGGCGTGGAGATCAAGGCCGAGTCGGATGGCAACGGGCCCGTAGATGCGTCCTTCAAGGCGATAGAGTCGCAGGTGCAAAGCGGCGCCGACATGGTGCTGTATTCGGTCAACGCCATCAGCGACTCCACCGAGAGCCAGGGCGAAGTCACGGTGCGCCTGCAACGCAGCGGGCGCGTGGTCAATGGAGTGGGCGCTGACCCCGATATCGTGGTCGCGTCGGCCAAGGCCTACCTCAGTGCCTTGAATAAATTGCACAGCAGCAGCGAAATGGTGGTAGCGCAAGGCTGACGGTCGGAACTATAATCTCACTCACATTCTCAAAAAGGTCGTGCAACTTGTTGTTTTGTGCGGCTTTTTTGATTCGGCTTCACTGTTTTTCTATTTTTGCTGCTTGGAGCATTTGAATGCACCACCGTCACCGCACCGTGATTGCCCGCCTCTTTCAGGTCTCGGCCGCCTTTGCACTGAGCGGAGCGCTGGCCTTTTCCGGGGCTTCGGCGCAGCAGAAGAAAGTGGCGAAAAAGCAGCAGGCCAGCAGCGCGAGCAAGCCTGCGCGTGCCAGCAAGGCCGTCAACACCTCCAAGGCCAAGGCCGCGCCGCGCAAGCAGGTGGCTGGGGGCAAGGCCGGCCGCGCTGTCGCGAGCAGCGCCCGCGCCCCGGTGCGGGCCGTCGCTTACGCCCCTGCGCGCCAGTCGTTTGGCCAGCTCGCCGGCCTGCATGACGTTACCGACCCGCTCGACCTGAAGTCCAGCGTGGCCCTGGTGGTGGACCAGGAAACGCACGAAGTGCTGCTGAGCAAGAACGACCATGCGGTGCTGCCCATCGCTTCGCTGACCAAGCTCATGACCGGGCTGATCATCTCGCAGGCCCGACTGCCCATGGACGAAGTCCTGACCATCACCCAGGACGACGTGGACACCGAAAAAGGCAGCAGCTCGCGCCTGCGCGTGGGCGCGACGCTCACGCGTGGCGAAATGCTGCACCTGGCGCTGATGTCGAGCGAGAACCGCGCCGCCCATGCGCTGGGCCGGACCTACCCCGGCGGCCTCGCGGCGTTCGTGATGCAGATGAACGTCAAGGCCAAGCTGCTGGGCATGACCGACACCAAGTACGTCGAGCCCACGGGCCTGTCGAGCCGCAACCAGTCGAGCGCGCGTGACCTCGCGGTGCTGGTCAACGTGGCCCATGGCGACCCGCTGGTGCGCGAGCTCAGCACTTCGCCCGGCTACGAAGTGGCCCAGGGCCCGCGCACGCTGCAATACAACAATACCAACCGCCTGGTGAAGAGTCCCGCCTGGGAAATCGGTCTGCAAAAGACCGGCTATATCTCCGAAGCGGGTCAATGCCTGGTGATGCAGGCCGAAGTCGCGGGCCGCAAGCTGATCATGGTGTTCCTCGATTCGGCCGGCAAGTTCAGCCGCCTGGCCGACGCCGAGCGCGTGCGCCACTGGGTCGAGAACCAATCGGGCGCGACAGCCATCCTGGCCAGCCACAAGATTAAAGGCTAGCACCCCCTGCGCGGGCCGCCCTGAGCGCCTTCGCGGCATGGGCCGCCCTTGGCTTGTGCCCCCACGCTGGGCCGCGCCAGTTTCAGCCTGCTGTGCTGCTCGCGGGCATGCCGTCGACGGAACGCCAGCCCGCAAACCCCAGCGACATCGAGATTTCCGCGGCCGTGGACTGCAGACGGGGCAGCCAGCCGTCGTCTATGCGATCGGCGGGTGCCGAGATCGACAGTCCCGCGACCAGCTTGCCCTGGTCGTCATAAATGCCTGCGGCAATGCAGCGCACTCCGAGTTCGAGTTCTTCGTTGTCGCGCGCAATGCCGTATTGGCGCGCCTTGGCGAGTTCGTGCTCGAGCATGCCCAGCTGGGTGATGGAGTTGTGCGTATTGCCCGCGAGACCGGTGCGCGTGGCGTAGGCGCGCACGCGCTGCGGGTCGTCGGCGGCGAGGAACAGCTTGCCCGTGGAGGTCAGGTGCAGCGGTGCATGGCCGCCAATGGCGCGCACCACCTGCATGCCCGAGCGCTCGCTGTAGGTGCGCTCCACATAGACGATTTCATCGCCCTGGCGCACGCTCAGGTTCACGGGCTGCTGGATCTGCTTGTGCAGCAGGCGCATGGGCACCATCGCCGCTTCACGCACGTTCAGGCGCGCCTTGACCAGGTTGCCGAGTTCGAGCAGCCGCATGCCCAGGCGGTAGCTGCCCGACTCGGGGCGGTCGACGTAGCGGCCTATGGTCAGGTCGTTGAGGATGCGGTGGGCCGTGGACGGGTGCAGGCCGGTTTTCTCGCTGATTTCCTTGAGCGACACGGCTTCCTCGCGCGAGGCCAGCACGTCGATGAGGGTGAACATGCGTTCGAGAACTTGTACGCTGGGTGCAACGGGAGTGCCGGGATCGGTTATTTTCATAATGCGGAAGCGGGGCGGCAATGCGGCGATTCTAGCGCCTGCCCGCAGGCCTGCGCGCGATGGTCGATGCGCGCCTACAAAACCGGTTCGTCGCGCGCGGCGCGCGGCGCCCGGTCGATACGCTCCCAGACGTCCTGGTGGCGTACTTCATGCGGCAGAAAACGCGATTTGTAATCCATCTTCGTGCTGCCTTCGATCCAGTAGCCGAGGTAGACGTAAGGCAGGCCCATGGTGCGCGCCTGGTCTATCTGCCACAGCACATTGAACGTGCCGTAGCTCACATGCGGCTCGGGCTCGTAGAAGGTGTAGACCGCCGACAGGCCGTCTTCGAGCACGTCCAGAATGGACACCATCTTCAGCGTGCCCGGCGCATCGCCGGTCGCGGGCGCGCGAAATTCCACCAGCCGGGAATTGACGCGGCTTTGCAGCAGGAACTGGGTGTACTGGTCGATGCGGTCTTCGTCCATGCCGCCGCCGCTGTGGCGCTGGCGCTGGTAGCGCAGGTAGAGCTGGTAGTGTTCGTCGCTGAAGCTCAGGCGGCAGATCGAGACCTGCAGGTCCTGGTGGCGGGCCATGGCCCGGCGCTGGCTGCGGTCGGGGCGAAAGGCGCTTGTGAGCACGCGCAGCGGAACGCAGGCGCGGCAGCCGTCGCAGTAGGGCCGGTAGGTGAACATGCCGCTGCGCCGAAAACCCATGGTGACCAGCTCGGAGTAGGTCGCGTTCTGGATCAGATGGCTGGGCGTGGCCACCTGCGAGCGCGCCATCCTCCCCGCAATGTAGCTGCAGGGATAAGCGGCAGTCGCGTAGAACTGCAGTGCCTGAAGAGGGAGGTCGTTGAGTTGCGTCATGCGGGGCTCAGCCAGTCCCAGTATACGGCGTCGAAGTGCCAATCCATGCGCGGCTTGCGGCGCTGGCGCTCGACTTCGGCCAGAAACTCCCGGCGCGGCATGGTCTGCGCGCCCAGCGAAGCCAGATGGGGCGTGGCCTGCTGGCAGTCGATCTGCGCGGCGCCATGCCGGCGGCACAGCGCGACCAGTGCGGCCAGCGCGATTTTCGAGGCGTCGCTCGCATGCGCGAACATCGACTCGCCGAACACCGCCTGCCCCAGCGCCACGCAGTACAGGCCGCCGACGAGCCGGCCGTCGACCCAGGTTTCCACGCTGTGCGCATCGCCTTGCCGGTGCAGCTCGCAATAGGCCTCGACGATGCTCTCGACGATCCAGGTGCCGTCCTGGCCGTCGCGCGGCGTCTGGGCGCAGTGGCGGATCACGGTCTCGAACGCGCTGTCGATGCGGATTTCGCAGCCGGGCGTGGCGCGAAAGCGCTGCAGCGTCTTGCGCAGCGAGCGGTGCACCCGGAAAGCGTCGGTCTGCAGCACCATGCGCGGGTCGGGCGACCACCAGAGAATCGGCTGGCCCGCGCTGAACCACGGAAAGATTCCCTGGCTGTAGGCGCTGCGCAGATGCTGGGCATCGAGCTGGCCGCCCGCGGCGAGCAGGCCGGGAATGGGATCGCTGTCGCCCCAGGTCTGTTCAATGCCGGGAAACGGGTCGTGCGGCGCTAGCCAGGCGAGGGATTTGGACATGGGGGCGTTCCAGGGGGCGGTTGAATTCTCGCAGGCGCAGGGCAGAAGGTTCGGATGTGCGGAGTAGGAGGGCATCCTACAGGCGATGGTGTCTTGTGTTGACAGTGGCCATGCCGGTCAGCGCTTAATTTACGTCTATCGGCAAGCGTTGCAAATGCCTGTGTTGCGCAGAAGCCGTGAAGGAGGAGTCGACATGTTGTTCAGCAGAATCTTTGGTGGAAGCTTGTCCGAACCACGCTATATCCGTCGCACGCGGGTCTATCTCCAGGAGGCGCGCATGGCCATGCTCGAGCATTCGATTGCTGCCGAGTACTACCAGTCGTCCGCGGAGATGTATGCAGCGCGCGCCCAGCGCCTCGAGCAGGAGCTGCACGAGTGGGAAGAACAGGCGATGCGCCGGCACAGTGCGGCCAAGGGCCTGACGCCGGCCAGGATGGAGCCGACGGCCGTGGCGCCGGCCTCCGTGCCTGCGCCGTCGGTGGTGCGCGCGGCGTGACGCGCAGTCCCGAGCGCTGTTCCTTTGGCCACTGAAGGTAAGCGCCGGTCGATGAGGGCGACTGAAAAGCCGCTGTACTTCTGCTGACGGCTTTTGCCGTGCTTTGCGACAAGAAGGGGGCATGCGCAGACCCCCGGCAGCCTTTTTACTCCGTCTTCACGCCCGAGCTGGCGACCACGCCGGCCCAATGCGCGGCTTCCTTTTGCACAAAGGTCCTGAAATTTTCCGGGCCCGCGGGCGCGCCGACTTCCACGAACAGCTGTTCCAGCCCCTTGCGCACCGCGGGATCCGACAGCGCGGTGTTGAGGTGCTGGTTGAGCTTGCGCACGGTCTCGGTGGGCGTGCCCGCGGCGGAGAACAGGCCGAACCAGCCTTCCTGCACCACATTCGGGTAGTTCAATTCCTTGAAGGTGGGCACGTCCGGCAGAAAGCGGCTGCGTTTGTTCGAGGCGACGGCCAGGGGCTTGAGCATGCCCGATTCCAGATAGGGCGCGACCGCGCCCGCGGTCGCGAACATCATGCTGATGCGTGCGCCCACGAGGTCTTGCAGCGCCGGCGGGCTGCCGCGGTAGGGCACATGCAGCAAGGGCGCGGCCGTGGCCTGGCCGAACACATGGCCGAGCAGATGCGCGGTGCCGCCTATGCCGGTCGAGCCGTAGCTGATCGGCGCATCGCCATGGGGTGTGAGCAAGGCCTTGAGCGTCGTCGGGCCCTTGCCGGGAACGACCAGCACGCTCGCGGTGCTGCCGATGAAGCCAATGGATTCGAAGTCCGCGACCGGGTCATAGGGGCGCGGCGTATGCACGGCGGGCGCGATGGCGTTGGTGGCGATGTGCCCCAGCAGCAGCGTGTGGCCGTCGGGCCTGGCCTGGGCGACGAACTTGGTGCCGATCACGCCGCCGGCGCCCGCCTTGTTGTCGACGATCACGTCCTGCCCCAGCGTCACGCCCATGCGCGCGGCAATCAGCCGGGCGACACCGTCGGTCGCGCCGCCCGCGGGGCCGGCCACGATGATGCTGATCGGGCGCAGCGCCGCAGTCTGCTTGTCATTGGCGCTGGCGGTCGTGGCCAGCGTGCCGTAGAGGCCCAGCCCCAGCAGGCAGGTCAGGACGCCCCGGGAAAAACGTGAGGTCGGGCGGGGCGTGGTGCGATGGATCATGGCGGTGTCGAACATTCGTAAGAAGGGCATGCGGCAGCTCCACCGTCCCGAGGGAGGGTGGTGGCCGTGGGGGGGAAATGGGGGCGCCTAGAGCGCGCGGTCGCTGACCTGGGTGCGGTACATCAGGCGGCGGGCATGGGGGTCGAACGCATCGCGCCGGTGCAGCGTGACGCGGTTGTCCCAGGCCACCAGGTCGCCGGCCTGCCATTGCTGGCGCCAGGTGAAAGCGTCCTGTGTGGCGTGTGCCCAGAGGGTGTCGAGCAGGTCCTCGCTGTCGGCGAGCGACAGACCCGGGATATAGGCATTGCGGCGGCGGCCCAGGTACAGGCTCTTGCGGCCGGTCACCGGGTGGGTGCGCGCCAGCGGGTGGCGCGCACCCACGGTATGCCGCGGGTCGGTCACACGCTCGAAGCCCAGCCGCAGTTCGCCGGCGCTGTTCAGGCTTGCATCATGGATGCACTCGAGGGCCGCGATGGTCTGCTTGAGCTCCGTGGGCAGGCTTTCATAGGCTGCGTAGAGGTTCAGGAACTGGGTGTCGCCGCCGCTGGCCGGAACTTCATGCGCATGCAGCAGCGCAGCGCGCGGCGGCATGGGGTTGTAGGTCATGTCGGCATGCCAGACGGATTCGCCGTCGCCCAGGCCGCCTATGGGCTGCTCGTCTATCTTCACGTTGGAGATCACGGCGATTTCCTCGGGCAGCTCCTGGGCGCTTGCATGCATTGCCTTGCTCGCGATCGGGCGCTTGTCGAGCGCGCCAAAATGGCGTGAAAAGGCAATATGCCCTTGCAGGCTCAGATGCGCCTGGCTGCGAAAGCGCAGCACCAGATGGCGGTCCCAGGCGTCCTTGAGAAAGGCCACGGCCTGGTCGTCGAGCGGCGAGGCGAGGTCGATTCCGTCGATCTGGGCGCCAATCGTTTCACCGAGTGGGATGGCGCGGAGCTGTTGTGTTGCGGCGTGGGTCATGGTGCGTGGCGTAGCGGGAGGCGAGATCCCGATGCTATGCAACTCCGCTGATGGAGGGAATGCAGAAAAAATCATTTCCATAGTTGGAAAACGATTTAGGGCCTGCGCGCCACTCCGCCGTGAAGGCATTCGCGCGCGCAGGCGAAAAAAAAGCCAAGCAGTCAAAACTGCTTGGCTTTTGTGGCTCCTCAACCTGGGCTCGAACCAGGGACCTACGGATTAACAGTCCGGCGCTCTACCAACTGAGCTATTGAGGAATATCTTCACTGGGCGCCCTGTACAATTGCAGGGCTGAAATTTTGGCTCCTCAACCTGGGCTCGAACCAGGGACCTACGGATTAACAGTCCGGCGCTCTACCAACTGAGCTATTGAGGAATATTTTGGTACTGACTTGACGCTATGCCCTGTGCGATTGCAGGGCAGGAAATTCTTGGCTCCTCAACCTGGGCTCGAACCAGGGACCTACGGATTAACAGTCCGGCGCTCTACCAACTGAGCTATTGAGGAAGAAGACTTGAATTATAGGATGAAATTTTCCGTCTTCGGAAAAGATGGGCAATTTTTGCGATTTTTCTTCGCGCTCATGGCGCGGCGCCCGGCTCGGGCCGCGACCAGAGCCAGGCCAGCACGCAGGCCATGCTGCTGAGCGAAAACCAGCGTGCCCACGATGGCACGGGAGCCCAGCAGACCACGATCGCGCCCAGGGCCATGGCGGCGCTCGCGCTCCATTTCGCGCGCCGGCTCACGCGCCCGCCCGCGGCCCAGTCCTGCAGCATGGGGCCGAACAGCCGGTGGCGCCATAGCCAGCGGTGCAGCCGCTCGGAACTGCGCGCCGCAGCCCAGCCGGCGATCAGGATGAAGACCGTTGTCGGCAGGCCGGGAATGAAGACGCCCGCGATGCCCAGCGCAAGACTGAGCCAGGCGCAGGCCTGCAGCAGCCAGCGCAGCGGGCGCGACGCCAGCATGCGCAGCGGCGGCACGCTGGGCGCAGGAGCGGGGGCGGGCTGCGGGGTTTCGGGCATGGCCTATTGTGCAGCGGGGACGCAGGCCTGCAGGCGGCGCGCTATGCTTGCCCGCATTGGCAAGGATTTCTAATGACAGTACGCACTATCTTAAAGATGGGCGACGCGCGACTGCTGCGCGTGGCCCAGCCCGTCACGGCCTTTGACACCGATGCCCTGCATCTGCTGGTCACGGACTTGCTCGACACCATGGCCGCGGCCAATGGTGCAGGCCTGGCCGCGCCGCAGATCGGCGAAGACCTGCAGGTGGTGATCTTCGGCTCGGGCGCGGCCAATCCGCGCTACCCCGACGCGCCGGTGGTGCCGCGCACGGTGCTGATCAACCCGCAGATCACGCCACTGGGCGAGGAACTGGAGAACGACTGGGAAGGCTGCCTGTCGGTGCCCGGCATGCGCGGCATGGTGCCGCGCTGGCAGCATATCCGCTATACCGGCTTCGATCAGTACGGCGACCCCATCGACCGCACGGCCTGCGGCTTCCATGCGCGCGTGGTGCAGCACGAATGCGACCATGTCTGGGGCAAGTTGTACCCTATGCGCATGACGGATTTTTCGCAGTTCGGCTTCACGGAAGTGCTGTTTCCGGGCATCAGCGCGGCGGAGGATGATTGAGGCAAACCGTCAGCTTAAGGCGAGAATTGCGCCCTGAAACGCCCTTCACTGGATCCACCTGCGGCTGGCTCTGGCGACAACTGTTTTAGCGGTGGGCGCTGCATGCACAAGCAGAGCGTCTGCGAAGCGCGAATCGAGCCGCCGCCGGGCCGCCCCAAGCTCCTGGGGGGCTGCGCCCCCCAGCGCGACCCACACGTAGTGGGGGAGCGTGGGGGTCTAAAACGACAGCGCCTCAATCAACTCCGTCTCGATCGCAATCTGCCTGGCGTTGTGCTGCAGCTCCGCGCCTTCGATCAGGAAAGTGTCTTCCACGCGCTCGCCCAGCGTGCTGACCTTGGCGAGCTGCACGCTCAGGTGGTGGCGCGCGAGCAGGCGGGCGACGACGTAGAGCAGGCCGGCGCGGTCGATCGCGGAAATGCTCAGCAGCCAGTGCTGGGCCTTTTCGTCGGGGCTCAGGCTCACGCGCGGCACCATGGGAAAGCTCTTGACGCGGCGTGAAACGCGCCGCTGCGTGGGCTCGGGCAGTTCGCCGCCGCGCTCTATGGTCTGGACCAGCTCGGTTTCGACCAGGTTCATCAGCTCGCGGTAGCGCTCCTGCATGGCCGGCGCGACGATCTGGAAGGTGTCCAGCGCATAGCCGTTGCGCGCAGTGTGCACGCGCGCGTCGAGAATGCTGAAGCCCGCGCGATCGAAATAGCTGCAGATGCGCGCGAACAGGTCGGCCTGGTCGCGCGCATAGACCAGTACCTGCAGGCCTTCGCCGGCCAGCGACTTGCGCGTGCGCACGATGGGGTGGGGCGCGCCCACATTGCGCGACAGGTGGCGCGTGTGCCAGGCGATGTCGGCGGCTTCGTGGCGCATGAAGTAGCTGACGTCCAGCGTGTCCCAGAGCTTCTTGTGCGACTCGAACGGCTGGGCCGACAGCGCCAGCTGCACCAGGGCTTCGCGCTTGCGCGACTCGATCTCGGCCGCGGCGTCGGGCGCGCGCCCGCCGAGCACGCGCAGCGTCGCGCGATACAGGTCTTCGAGCAGCTTGCCTTTCCAGGCGTTCCAGACCTTGGGGCTGGTGCCGCGGATGTCGGCCACGGTGAGCAGGTACAGCGCGGTGAGCCGGCGCTCGTCGCCCACGCGCTGGGCGAACGCGCCTATCACTTCGGGGTCGGCCAGGTCCTGCTTTTGCGCGACCTGGCTCATGCTCAGGTGCTCGCGCACCAGGAATTCGACCAGCGCGGCGTCGGCCTTGGCTATGCCGTGGGCACGGCAAAAGCGCTTGACTTCGACGGCGCCTATCACCGAATGGTCGCCGCCGCGGCCCTTGCCTATGTCATGGAACAGCGCCGCGAGGTACAGCAGCCAGGGCTTGTCCCAGCCGCCCGCGAGCTGCGAGCACATCGGGTATTCGTGCGCATGTTCGGCCATGAAGAAGCGGCGCATGTTGCGCAGCACCATGAGGATGTGCTGGTCTACCGTGTAGACGTGGAACAGGTCGTGCTGCATCTGGCCGACGATGCGCCGGAACGGCCACAGGTAGCGCCCCAGCACCGACGTCTGGTTCATCAGCCGCATCGCATGCGTGAGGCCGCTGGGCTGCTGCAGGATCTTGAGGAAGGTTGCGCGGTTGACCGGGTCGTGGCGAAAGCCGCTGTCCATCAGGCCGCGCGCATGGTAGAGCGCGCGCAGCGTGCGCGCCGACAGGTCCGTGAGGCCGACATGGGTGCCGTAGACCAGGAAAGTCTCGAGAATCGCGTGCGGGTGGCGCTCGTAGAGGTCGTCGCTGGCGATCTCTATCATTCCCGCCTTGTTGAAGAAGCGCTCGTTGAGCGGCACCAGTTCGTAGGAGCAGGGGTTGACGCGCTCCTCGATGTTCAGGCGCAGGATATGGCTGAGCTGCGAGACTGCCTTTGCGGCCCAGTAGTACTCGCGCATCAGCGTTTCGCTCGCGCGCAGCGCCAGGCGCTGGCCGTCGGGCGCGGTCGATTCAAAGCCGAAGCTTTCGGCGACCGCGGTCTGCAGGTCGAACACCAGCCGGTCTTCGTGCCGCCCCGAAATCGCGTGCAGCCGCGCGCGTATCAGGCTCAGCAAGGCCTCGTTGGCTTCGAGCTGCTGGCTTTCGAGTTCGGTGGCCAGGCCGTTGGTGGCCAGTTCGCGCCAGTTGTTGCCCAGGCCCGCGGCGCGCGCCAGCCACATGATGTATTGCAGGTCGCGCAGGCCGCCGGGCGATTCCTTGCAGTTGGGCTCGAGCGCGTAGGGGGTGTTTTCGTACTTGTTGTGGCGCTGGCGCATTTCCAGCGTCTTGGCGACCATGAATGCGCGCGGGTCCATCTGCGCGCGGTACTGGCGGCTGAATTCCTCGAACAGCGCGGCGCTGCCCACGATGCGGCGCGCTTCGAGCAGCGCGGTCTGCACCGTCACGTCGCGCTCGGATTCCTCCAGGCATTCGGCCGTGGTGCGCACGCTCGAGCCGATCTCCAGCCCCGCGTCCCAGCAACTGCCTATGAATTGCTCGAGCTGCGCCGCGAGCGCAGTGCCCTGGCTGGCTTGCGCGTCCACGGGCAGCAGCACCAGTACATCGACGTCCGAGCCGGGAAACAGCTGGGCGCGGCCATAGCCGCCCACGGCCAGCAGCGCGGCGTCGGCCGGCAGTTCGGCCTGGTCCCAGAGCCGGCACAGCAAACGGTCGGCGAGTGCACTCAATTGGTGCAGTGCCTGGTGGATGTTGCGCCTGGTTGTGGCGGGCGTGAGCAGGGCGGCCACGAGGGCGGCCTTGTCACGGCGGTAGGTGTCACGCAGGGCGTGCAGAGGATTCATGGTCAATAGGTTAAAAGGAAAAGACCCGCAGCCTTGGAGCGCATGACACAACCCTTGAGGCGTCGTTGCGCTGCCTTGCCGTGCTACTCGCACTGTCTGCGGCAACGCGCCTAGCCGGCCGCGCCTAGCCTCAACCGCAAATCTTCGATTTGCTGGGTCGTGCCAAGCGCTCTTGCTCGCAAGAATCATGCGCGCTCCTGGTGCGCGCCGCGCATGGCGTCGCCCGTTCAGCAGCAGGTCGTGGTCACGAACTCGGGCAGCGCGGGAGAGCCTGCCGACAGCGTCATGACTTCGTAGCCGGTCGGGGTCACGACCAGCGTGTGTTCCCATTGGGCCGACAGGCTGTGGTCCTTGGTGACTATGGTCCAGCCGTCCTTGCCCAGTTCCTTGATGTCGCGCTTGCCCAGGTTGAGCATGGGCTCGATGGTGAAGACCATGCCCGCTTCGAGCACGGTGCCCTGGCCGGGCTTGCCGTAGTGCAGGATCTGCGGCTCTTCGTGGAATTTCTTGCCTATGCCGTGGCCGCAGAACTCGCGCACCACCGACAGGCCATGGCCTTCGGCGAAACGCTGGATCGCGTGGCCTATGTCGCCCAGCGTATTGCCGGGCTTGACCTGCTGGATTCCCAGCCACATCGATTCGAACGTGAGCTGCGACAGGCGCCTGGCCGCGATCGAGCATTCGCCGACCATGTACATGCGCGAGTTGTCGCCGTACCAGCCCTCGGGGGTGATCACGGTGACGTCGACGTTGACGACGTCGCCTTTTTTGAGCGGCTTGTCGTTGGGAATGCCGTGGCAGACCACGTGGTTGACCGAGGTGCACAGATGGCCGGGGTAGGGCGGGTAGCCCGGCGGCTGGTAGCCTATGGTGGCGGATACCGTGCCCTGGCTGGCCATGCATTCGGCGCCCAGGCGGTCGATTTCGGCGGTGGTGATTCCGGGTTTGATGTGGGGGGCAATATAGTCCAGCACTTCGGAAGCCAGACGGCAGGCGACGCGCATGCCTGCTATGTCTTCGGCGGTTTTGATGGTGATGCTCATCGCGCAATTATCCCATTGCACCTCCAGGCCTGCTGGTATCAGGGCTGCGCGGCGGCGCGCGCACCGGTAAAATGCCGGCCATCGCCCACGGCGCACCTTCTTCGGGTGCGCCGTCTCCACGCCTCATATTCCCGACAGGCTGCCACGTGACTTTGCATCTGACCCAGCTGGAGGGCGGCAACGCCCTGAGCTCTTTCCGCGCCCAACAACTGCTCTCCGCCCTGGAGGCGATCCACCCCAAGATCAGCGGTGTGGCCGCGCGCTTCGTGCACCTCGTGGCAACCGAGACCGCACCCGATGCCGACGCGCACAGCCGCCTGGCAGCGCTGCTGACCTATGGCGAGCCCTATGCGGGCCCGGATGACGGCCTGGCCATCGTGGTCACGCCGCGCCTGGGCACGATTTCGCCCTGGGCTTCCAAGGCCACTGACATCGCGCGCAACTGCGGCCTGGCCATCCAGCGCGTGGAGCGCGTGACCGAATACCGCATCCAGCTCAAGACCGGCCTGCTCGGCGGTACGCCCGAACTCACGGCCGAGCAACTGGGCCAGGTCGCGGCGCTGCTGCACGACCGCATGACCGAGTCGGTCATGACCTCGCGCAACGAAGCCGCCAAGCTGTTCACCGAACTGCAGGCCCAGCCCATGGCCTTCGTCGATGTGCTGGGCGGCGGCGCGGCCGCGCTGCTCGCGGCCGACAAGGCCTGGGGCCTGGCGCTGGCCGAAGACGAAATCAGCTACCTCGTCAATGCCTTCCAGGGCCTCAAGCGCAATCCCACCGACGTGGAATTGATGATGTTCGCCCAGGCCAACTCCGAGCATTGCCGCCACAAGATCTTCAACGCCAGCTTCACCATCGACGGCGTGGCGCAGGAGAAGTCGCTGTTCGGCATGATCCGCAACACCCACCAGGTGTCGCCCCAGCACACCGTGGTCGCCTACTCGGACAACGCATCGATCATGGAAGGCCACCAGGTCGAACGCTTTGTCGCGCGGCTCGATGCGGGCGAAGGCAGCGCACCGAGCTATGTGAAGCAGGCCGCGACCCACCATGTGCTGATGAAGGTCGAGACGCACAACCACCCCACGGCGATTTCTCCCTTCCCCGGCGCCTCCACGGGCAATGGCGGCGAAATCCGCGACGAAGGCGCGACCGGCCGCGGCTCCAAGCCCAAGGCCGGCCTGAGCGGCTTCACGGTTTCCAAGCTGTGGGGCAGCACGGTCGGCAAGCCCGAGCACATCGCCAGCCCGCTGCAGATCATGACCGAAGGCCCGCTGGGTGGCGCGGCGTTCAACAACGAGTTCGGCCGTCCCAATCTGGCCGGCTATTTCCGCGAATATGAGCAGGAAGTCGGCGGCGTGCTGCGCGGCTACCACAAGCCCATCATGATCGCCGGCGGCCTGGGTGTGATCGACAAGGACCAGACGAAGAAGATCGAATTCCCCGCGGGCTCGCTGCTGATCCAGCTGGGCGGCCCCGGCATGCGCATCGGCATGGGCGGCAGCGCGGCCAGCTCCATGGCCACGGGCACCAACGCCGCCGAACTCGACTTCGACTCGGTGCAGCGCGGCAACCCCGAGATCGAGCGCCGGGCGCAGGAAGTGATCAACCACTGCTGGCAGCAGGGCGACGCCAACCCCATTCTCGCCATCCACGATGTGGGCGCGGGCGGCTTGTCGAATGCCTTCCCGGAACTCACGAACGACGCCGGCCGCGGCGCACGCTTCGATCTGCGCGCGGTCAACCTCGAGGAATCGGGCCTGGCACCCAAGGAAATCTGGTCCAACGAAAGCCAGGAACGCTATGTGCTGGCCATCGCGCCCGAGTCGCTGGCCCAGTTCACCGCGTTCTGCGAGCGCGAGCGCTGCCCGTTTGCGGTGATAGGCACGGCCACCGAAGAGCGCCAACTGGTGCTCGAAGACACGGCCGTGGTCGCCGGCGACCAGAAATTCCCGGTCGACATGCCCATGAACGTGCTGCTGGGCAAGCCGCCCAAGATGCACAAGGACGTGACCACGCTGGTGCGCGAGCTGCCGGCCATGGACCTGACCGGCGTGGCGCTGGAATCGGCCGTGATCGATGTGCTGGCCCACCCCACGGTGGCGTCCAAGCGCTTTCTGATCACCATTGGCGACCGCGCCGTCGGCGGCCTGACCCACCGCGACCAGATGGTCGGCCCCTGGCAGGTGCCCGTGGCCGACGTGGCCGTGACGCTGGCCGACTACCGCGGTTTCGCGGGCGAGGCCATGGCCATGGGCGAGCGCACGCCGCTGGCCTCCATCAACGCGCCGGCCTCGGGCCGCATGGCCGTGGCCGAAGCCATCACCAACCTGCTGGCCGCGCCCATCGAACTGCCGCGCGTCAAGATGTCGGCCAACTGGATGGCCGCCTGCGGCGAGCCCGGTGAAGACGCGGCGCTGTACGCGACCGTCAAGGCCGTGGGCATGGAGCTGTGCCCCGCGCTCGATATCTCCATTCCCGTGGGCAAGGACTCGCTGTCCATGCGCACGCAGTGGCAGGAAGACGGCCAGACCAAGAAGGTCACCTCGCCCGTGAGCCTGATCATCACCGGCTTCGCGTCCATCGACGATGTGCGCACCACGCTCACGCCCCAGCTTGACGCGCAGGAAGAAGACACGACCCTGGTGCTGATCGACCTGGGCCGCGGCAAGATGCGCATGGGCGGCTCCATCCTGGGCCAGGTGCTCAATCAAAGCGGCAACGAAACGCCCGACCTCGACGACGCCAAGGACCTGGTGCAGCTGGTCAGCGCGGTCAACGCGCTGCGCGCCGAAGGCAAGATCCTGGCCTACCATGACAAAGGCGACGGCGGCCTGCTGGCCACGGCGGCCGAAATGGCCTTTGCCGGCCATGTGGGCGTGGCGCTGAACGTCGACATGCTGGTCGTTGAAGGCGACGGCATTTCCGACAGCCGCATGGACAGCGGCGACAGCAAGAACTGGGCGCAGCAGGTCAGCGGCCGGCGCGAGGAACTCACGCTCAAAGCCTTGTTCAACGAGGAAATCGGCGTCGTTCTGCAGGTCAGGACGTCTGAGCGCAATGCCGTGATGCAGACGCTGCGCGAGCATGGCCTGGCGCAGTGCAGCCATTTCGTCGGCAAGACCCGTCCGCTGTCGAGCACCATTGACGCCGGCAAGGGCCAGTTGCAGGTCTGGCGCGATGCCAAGTCGGTGTTCAGCGCCTCGCTCAGCGACCTGCACCAGGTCTGGGACGCGGTCAGCTGGAAGATCGCGCAGCAGCGTGACAACCCGGTCTGCGCCGACGCCGAGCACGCGGCCGCGGGCGAGCCCGCCGATCCCGGCATGCATCTTGAACTGTCGTTCGACCCGCAGGAGAATGTGGCCGCACCGTTCCTGAACCTCGCCAAACCACGCGTTGCCGTGCTGCGCGAGCAGGGCGTGAACTCGCATGTCGAAATGGCCTATGCGTTCACCGAAGCCGGCTTCGAAGCCGTCGACGTGCACATGACCGATCTGCAGACCGGCCGCGCCAGGCTGCAGGACTTCGCCGGCGTCGTTGCCTGCGGCGGCTTCAGCTACGGCGACACGCTGGGCGCGGGCATTGGCTGGGCGCGTTCGATCACCTTCAACGAACGCCTGTCGCAGGAGTTCCAGCAGTTCTTCGGCCGCGCTGATACGTTCGGCCTGGGTGTCTGCAACGGTTGCCAGATGTTTGCCGAACTCGCCGAGATCATTCCCGGCGCCCAGGACTGGCCGCGTTTCACGCAGAACCAGAGCAACCGCTTTGAAGCGCGGCTGTCCATGGTCGAAGTGCTCGAGTCGCCCAGCCTGTTCCTGCAGGGCATGGCCGGCAGCCGCCTGCCGATCGCCGTCGCCCACGGCGAAGGCTTTGCGAACTTCAGCGAGCGCGGCAACGCCGCCCAGGCGCTGGCCGCGATGCGCTACGTCGACAACCACGGCCAGCCCACCGAGCAGTACCCGTTCAATCCGAACGGCAGCGCCGGCGGCCTCACCGCGGTGACCACGGCCGACGGCCGCTTCACGGCCATGATGCCCCACCCCGAGCGCGTGTTCCGCAACGTGCAGATGAGCTGGACCACGGGCGACAAGAGCCAGTTCAGCCCCTGGATGCGCGTGTGGCGCAACGCCCGCAAGTGGGTCGGATGACCGGAAGCACCCCCTGAGCGGCTTTGCCGCCTGGCCGGCCCCCCTCTGATTTCAATGCTTTAGAGGGGCCGTTCTCCTTGAGCGAGCTAAGCGAGACGAGGTCTCGCCAGGCGTTATCAGGAAACAGCGTGGGGTGCGACGGGCGCGCGCGTCCACGCGCCGCCTCATGCCTGCAGCAGTTGCCGGCGCGCGCGGATGAACGCGGCCCGGGCGCTGGCGCGCAGCGCATGGCCGTGGGGCAGCACGCGCTGCTGGCCGGCGACCCACACGGCATGCACGGCCGAGCTGCGGTGGCTGGCAAACACATGGCCCGCCAGCGCGCTGTCGGCGGGCAGTCCGCACAGCGCGGTGTGCGCGGCGTCCAGCACCACGAAATCCGCTTGCTGACCTGCGCTGAGCCCGGCAATCGGGCGGCCCGCGGCCTGGGCGCCGCCCGCGACGGCCTGCAGCATCATGGCGGTCGCGACCTGCGGCTGCGCGCCGCTGCCCAGCACATTGCGTTCGCGCCGCTGCAGGCGCTGGCCGTATTCGAGCAGCATCAACTCCTCGGCCGCGTTGACGCAGATGTGGCTGTCGGAGCCCAGGCCCCAGCGCCCGCCATGCGCCAGCCATTGCGGCAGGTCGAAAATGCCGTCGCCCAGATTCGCCTCGGTGCTGGGGCACAGGCCGGCCACGGCGCCGCTGCGCGCGGCGCCCGCATGTTCTTCGGCGGTCATGTGGGTCGCATGCACCAGGCACCAGCGCGCATCGACGGGCGCATGGTCAAGAAGCCATTGCACCGGCGTCAGTCCGCTCCACGCGAGGCACTCCTGCACTTCGCGCGTCTGCTCGGCCATGTGGATATGCACCGGGGCCTGGGGCAGCAGCGCATGCAATCCGGCCACGCCGGCCTGCAGGCTTTCGGGCGGCACGGCGCGCAGCGAATGCGGCGCCAGGCCCAGCGCCGCGCCCTGGGCGTGGGCGACAGGCGCCAGCCGCTGCAGCAGGGCCAGCAGACTGTCGGTGCCGAGAATGAAGCGCGCCTGCTCGGGTGCGGGCGGCGCGCCGAAGCCGCTGCGCTGGTAGAGCACGGGCAGCAGCGTCATGCCGATGCCGACGCGGCGCGCGGCGCGCAGCAGCGCCAGGCTCAGCGTCGCGTCATCGGCATAGGGCTTGCCGCCTTCGGCATGGTGCAGGTAATGGAACTCGCAGACGGAGGTATAGCCGGCCTCGAGCATCTCGAGGTACAGCCACACCGCGATTGCTTCGAGCGACTCGGGCGTGATGCGGTTGGCAAAGGCGTACATCCGCTGACGCCAGCCCCAGAAGCTGTCCGGCGCGGGGCCGCGCAATTCGGTCAGGCCCGCCAACGCGCGCTGGAACGCATGCGAATGCAGATTGGGCATGCCGGGCAGCAGCGGCCCGGCCGCGCGCGCCACGCCTGCGGGCGCAGGCACGCCCGCCTCGACCTGCGCGATATGCCCGGCCGCATCCCAGCGCAGCAGCACCTCGCGCGCCCAGCCGCCGGGCAGCAGCGCGTCTTCGGCCCAGAGCGCGCGCACAGGGGCCACGAGCGCGGCGGCATTCATGCGGCGATGCGCCCCTGGCGCACGATGCGGCACGCCGGCCTGTGGCCCAGCCAGTAGGCCAGTTCGGCGGCTTGCTGCACGGGCCAGAGCACGAAATTCGCGGGCCGCCCGGCGGCGATCAGCCCATGCGAGTCCTGCAGGCCCAGTGCGCGCGCGGCATGGCGCGTGATGCCGGCCAGGGCCTCGGGCACGGTCAGCGCGAACAAGGTGCAGGCCATGTTGGCCATCAGCAGCAGGCTCAGGTAGGGCGAGGTGCCGGGGTTGTGGTCGCTGGCCACGGCCATGGGCACGCCGGCCGCGCGCAGCGCTTCGATCGGCGGGCGCTGCGTGTCGCGCAGCGTGTAGAACGCGCCCGGCAGCAGCACGGCAACCGTGCCCGCGGCGCGCATGGCCGCGATGCCCGCGGCCGACAGGTGCTCGACATGGTCGCACGACAGCGCGCCATGGCGCGCGGCCAGCGCCGCGCCTTCCATGTTGGACAGCTGTTCGGCATGCAGCTTGACGGGCAGGCCCAGGCGCCGGGCCGCGCAAAAGACCTGTTCGGTTTCTGCCAGCGAAAACGCGATGCGCTCGCAGAACACGTCGACCGCATCGACCAGGCCTTCGGCGGCCAGCGCGGGCAGCATCTGCGCGCAGACGAGGTCGATATAGGCCTGGCTGCGGCCCGCGTACTCGGGCGGCAGCGCATGCGCGCCCAGGAAGGTGCTGCGCACCGTCACGCCGCAGAGTTCGCCCAGCCGGCGCGCGACGCGCAGCTGCTTGCGCTCCTGGGCGAGCGATAGCCCGTAGCCCGACTTGATTTCTATGGCGCATACGCCTTCAGCGAGCAATTGCCGCAGGCGCGGCAGGGCCTGGGCCAGCAGTTCGTCCTCGCTGGCGGCGCGCGTGGCGCGCACGGTGGCCACAATGCCGCCGCCCGCGCGTGCGATTTCCTCATAGCTCGCGCCCGCAAGCCGCAGCGCGAATTCATCGGCGCGCTGCCCGCCATAGACCAGATGCGTGTGGCAGTCGACCAGGCCCGGCGTGGCCAGCCAGTCCTGGCCGGCGTGCTGCTGCAGATGGGCATGGTGGGCGGGCAGGGCGGCCTGGGGGCCGACCCAGGCGATGCGTCCCTGGTCGACCACGATGCATGCGGCCTCGCCGGCGCGCACGGGCGCATCGGCATGGTACATGTCGGGCGCGAGCCGCACCGGCTGCCAGCAGCCATCGGCGCAGCGCAGGGGGGCAGGAGGTGTGGGCGCGGGCATGGCGTCAGCGCAGCATAGGCAGGTCCAGGCCATGGCGGCGGGCGCAGGCGACGGCCGGCGCGTAGCCGGCGTCGGCATGGCGCATGACGCCGCTGGCCGGGTCGTTCCAGAGCACGCGCGTGAGGCGCACCGCGGCCTCGGGCGTGCCGTCGGCGACGATGACCATGCCCGCGTGCTGCGAGTAGCCCATGCCCACGCCGCCGCCGTGGTGCAGGCTGACCCAGGTCGCGCCGCTGGCGGTGTTGAGCAGGGCGTTGAGCAGCGGCCAGTCCGAGACCGCGTCGCTGCCGTCCTGCATGGCTTCGGTTTCGCGGTTGGGGCTGGCCACCGAGCCGCAGTCGAGATGGTCGCGGCCAATGACGATGGGCGCCTTGAGTTCGCCGCTTTGCACCATGGCGTTGAAGGCCAGCGCCGCGCGGTGCCGCTCGCCCAGGCCCAGCCAGCAGATGCGTGCGGGCAGGCCCTGGAAGGCAATGCGTTCGCGCGCCATGTCGAGCCAGCGGTGGACATGGTGGTTGTCGGGAAACAGTTGCTTGACCTTCGCGTCGGTCCTGTAGATGTCCTCGGGGTCGCCCGACAGCGCGACCCAGCGAAACGGCCCCTTGCCGGCGCAAAACAGCGGCCGGATATAGGCCGGCACGAAGCCGGGGAAGTCGAAGGCGTCGGCCACGCCGGCATCGAGCGCCACCTGGCGGATGTTGTTGCCATAGTCCACGGTGGGAATGCCCATGGCATGGAAGTCCAGCATGGCGCGCACCTGCACGGCGCAGCTGTGCGCCGCCGCCGCCGCCAGGCGCGCGTGTTCGGCCGGGTGATGGGCCGCGGCCTGCCACTGTGCCACGCTCCAGCCGCTGGGCAGATAGCCGTGGATCAGGTCATGCGCCGAGGTCTGGTCGGTCACGATGTCGGGGCGCATGCCGCCGGCTTTCGCGCGGCGCGCGAGTTCCGGAAAGATATCGGCCGCATTGCCCAGCAGGGCCACCGAGACCGCCTGCCGGGCCGCGGTGTGCTGCGCGATCAGTTGCAGCGCATGGTCGAGGTCGTGCGCCTGCTGGTCCACGCAGCGCGTGCGCAGCCGCAAGTCGATGCGGCTTTGCTGGCACTCGATGGCCAGCACGCAGGCTCCGGCGAGCACGCCGGCCAGCGGCTGCGCGCCGCCCATGCCGCCCAGGCCCGCGGTGAGTATCCAGCGCCCGGCGAGGTCGTTGCCATAGTGCTGGCGGCCCGCTTCGACGAAGGTTTCGTACGTGCCCTGGATGATGCCCTGCGCGCCGATATAGATCCAGCTGCCGGCCGTCATCTGGCCGAACATCGTGAGGCCCTTGCGGTCCAGCGCGTGGAAGTGTTCCCAGGTGGCCCAGTGCGGCACCAGGTTGGCATTGGCCAGCAGCACGCGCGGCGCGTTGGCGTGCGTGCGGAACACGCCCACGGGCTTGCCCGACTGCACCAGCAGCGTCTGGTCGGCTTCGAGCCGGCGCAGCGCGGCGAGGATCTGGTCGTAGCACTCCCAGTTGCGCGCGGCGCGGCCGATGCCGCCGTAGACCACGAGGTCCTCGGGGCGCTCGGCGACCTCGGCATCGAGGTTGTTCTGCAGCATGCGGTAGGCGGCTTCGATCAGCCAGTTGCGGCAAGTGAGCTGCGGGCCGCGCGGCGCGCGGATCGCGCGCGTGGGGTCATGCCGCTGGCCGGCGGTGGGGGTTGCAGCGTCGTGGTCCATGGAGCGGCTCCTTTCACGGCCCGGGTGCGTGGCTGGGCAGGCATTGCAGCAGCGCGGCGGGCCAGCCGCTTTGCTGCGCCCAATGGCGCATGGCCTCGATATCGGGCGCCATGCAGCGGTCCTGTTCGAGAAAGGCCACGCGCTCGCGCACGGCCGCGAACTGGGCTTCGAGCAGCGGCGAGCTTTTCAGGCGGCGGTCGAACTCCAGCCCCTGGGCCGCGGCCATGGCCTCGATGCCGACGACGACGGCGGTGTTGTCCACCATCTCGGCCAGGCGGCGCGCGGCAAAGGTGGCCATGGAGACATGGTCCTCCTGGTTGGCCGAGGTCGGCAGGCTGTCGACGCTGGCCGGGTGGGCCAGCGACTTGTTCTCGCAGGCCAGCGCCGCGGCCGTGACCTGGGCAATCATGAAGCCCGAGTTCAGGCCGCTGCCCTGCACCAGAAACGCCGGCAGCCCCGACAGGCTGGCGTCGATCAGCAGCGCGATGCGGCGCTCGGACATGGCGCCGATCTCGGCGATCGCCAGCGCCAGGATGTCGGCGGCAAAGGCCACGGGCTCGGCGTGGAAGTTGCCGCCCGAGATGACCTCGCCGTTGGCGAAGACCAGCGGGTTGTCCGAGGCCGCGTTGGCCTCGGTCACCAGCACGCGCGCGGCGTGGTGCAGGTTGTCGAGGCAGGCGCCCATGACCTGGGGCACGCAGCGCAGCGAATACGGGTCCTGCACGCGGGCGCAATGCGCATGCGAGGCGGCGATGGCGCTGCCGCCCAGCAGCGCGCGCAGGGCCGCCGCGACGGCGATCTGGCCGGGCTGGCCGCGCGCCGCATGGATGCGCGCATCCAGAGGCGCGACCGAGCCCCTGACGGCCTCTAGCGACAGCCCGGCCGCGACCAGCGCCGCGGCCCACACGTTCTCGGCGCCGAACAGGCCATCCAGCGCCAGCGCCGTGGACACCTGCGTGCCATTGAGCAGCGCCAGGCCTTCCTTGGGGCCCAGCACGAAGGGTGTGCGGCCAATGGCCTGCAGCGCCTCGCGGCCGCAAACCAGCCGGCCACCGACCCTGGCCTGGCCTTCGCCGATCAGCACGCAGGCCAGGTGCGCGAGCGGCGCGAGATCGCCCGAAGCACCGACCGAGCCCTTGGCCGGAATCACCGGCAGCACATCGGCATTGGCCAGATCCAGCAAGGCCTGGGCAATCGCCGGGTCCACGCCCGAGTGGCCGCGCGCCAGGCTCACCGCCTTGGTCGCCAGGACGAGGCGCACCACGGCATCATTCAGCGCCGCGCCCGTGCCGGCGCTGTGCGACAGCACCAGGTTGCGCTGCAGCAGGGCCAGGCGCTCGTGCGCTATGCGCGTGCCGGCCAGCTTGCCAAAGCCGGTGTTGATGCCATAGACCACCTGGTCTTCATCGACGATGCGCTGCACCGCGGCCTGCGAGGCCCGCATGGCGCCATGGCAGGCGGGATCCAGCCGAAGGCGCGCATTGCCGGCATGCACACGCCGCAGCGCAGCCAGGCCGACCTGGCCGGGGTGCAGCAGCAGCGTTGCGGCAGTGGCAGAAGCAGGGGGTGTCATCGTATGTTCCTGGGGCTCAACACACGATAACGCCATTGATCCTCGCTGCTTTGTCAGCCAAATGCCTGGCTGCAAGCACTGCGCAGGTCATCAGCGCGGCGAACCAAAGAAAGCCCTGGTCAACGGCGGGTCGACGCCGCAGCGGGCGCCGCCGAGCGGCTGCCGCGCATGCCGCCGGGCCAGCACACGGTGGCTGAAGAAGATTTTCACTGTGTAGGAAATTTGCTACAAGACGTTGTAAAACTAATGCGAATCATTATTATTCGTTACTTCTTTTAGTTTTTCGGACTCCCCACGTGCCTTCTCCGTTTCCACTGCGCCGCGCGCCTTCCCTGCGACTGGGTGCCTTGCTCCTTCCTCTGCTGGCGACATCGGCCGTGCATGCGGCGCAGGGGTCCGACGCCCTGAACACCATCGTGGTCACCGGCACGCGCTCCGAAAAGACGCTGGCGGAAACCCCGGTGCCTACCGAAGTGGTGGGGCGCAAGGAAATCGAGCGCATGCAGGCGCGCACGCTCAAGGACGCGCTCGAGAACGTGCCTGGCCTGCAGCTCTCGGAAATCCATGGCAAGTCCGGTTTCGCGGTTTCCATGCAGGGCATGACCAGCGACCAGGTGCTGGTGCTGATCGACGGCCTGCCGATTTCGGCGAGCACGGGCTCGTCGGTCGACGTGTCGCAATACCTGCTGACCGAAGTCGAGCGCATCGAAGTGGTCAAGGGCGCGAGTTCGGCGCAGTACGGCAGCTCGGCCATGGGCGGGGTGATCAATGTGATCACGCGGCGCATCGCGCCGGGCCTGTCGGCTGCGGCCACGGCGGATGTGGGCACCTACGGCGGCCAGAATGTCGCCAGCCCTGGCAGCGCGCATGGCAACGTGCGCGTGAGCGCCGGCGGCGAACACTGGCGCGCCAGCGTGGCCGCCGATGTGCTGGACAACAAGGGCTTCTCCATTGATTCCGATGCCTGGTCCCGCCAGGGCGATGCGATTCGCCGCGAGCAGTACAGCGGCCGCCTCGAATGGCTGCCCACTGCAGCCGGCAGCTTCTGGCTCGACGCCAGCAGCTACAGCGAAACCGACGAGCAGCGCTACACCTACTACGCGCCGCCCAACCATGTGCCCCAGCGCAAGACCGAGGACATCACGCGCGACCGCCTGACCTATGGCGGCCAATGGCGCTTCGACAATGGCGTCAAGGCGCGCCTGGCCGCGCTGGTCGAGGACTACGACAGCCGAACGCACGAATTCTCCAACGGCGTGCGCACCGCCAACCGCGCGGCGGCGCTGCGCACCGAGCACACCTCGCTGCAGTTCGACCTGCCCGCGTGGCGCCGCCAGCTGTGGCAGTTCGGCGCCGACGTGCACCGCGAACGCCTGCGCCAGAGCGCCAATGGCGTGTCCGAGCTGGCCGGCGGTGCCGAGCGCACCTCGAACGAGCTGTTCGTGCAGAACGACATTCTGTTCAACGACACCTGGGAGCTGGTGTTGGGCCTGCGCGCCCAGGACGATTCGGATTTCGGCGCGCATTACGCGCCCAAGATAGGCCTGCGCGCCAACCTGCCCACGGGCGACGCCTGGAAGACCGTGCTGCGCGCCAACTTCGGCCAGGGCTACCGCGTGCCCAATCTCAAGGAGCGCCACTATCTGTTTGACCACAGTTCGCTGGGCTATGTCGTGCTGGGCAATCCCAACCTCAAGCCCGAAGCCTCGAACAGCTTCCAGTTGGGCGGCACGGCCACCTGGAACGAACGGCTGACCATCAACGCCAACCTGTTCCACAACCGGGTGCGCGATCTGATCCAGACCGACACCGACAATTTCACCGTCGTCAACGGCATTGCCGCATACACCTACCGCAACGTGGCGCGCGCGCGCACCCAGGGCCTGGAGACCGGCGTCAAGTGGCAGGCCAGCAGCGCGCTGGCCCTGAATGCCGGCTACACCTTCACCGACGCCGAGGACCTGGACACCGGCGCGGAACTCACGCGCCGCCCGCGCAGCATCGCGCGCATAGGCGCCGACTGGCAACTGCTGCCCGCGACCGAACTGTCGCTGCGCGCACGCTACCAGAGCAGCGAACTTGCCGCCTCCACCAGTGCCGCGCGCTCGCCGGGCTGGGCCACGCTGGACTTCGTCATCAACCAGAAGATCGGGCGCGATGTCACCGCCTTCCTGGGCGTGAAGAACCTGTTCAACCGCCAGCGCGATTTTTCCAATGCCAGTGATTTCGCGCCCGTGGCGGGGCGTTTCCTCTATATCGGCGCGCGCATCAGCCTTGATCCCGTTCATTAATTACAGAAAGACTCCGCAATGATCCAGCAACCTGTTTCTACCCTTGGCAAAACCACGCTTGCCGTTGCCCTGGCACTGGCACTGGCCGCGTGCGGCGGTGGCGGCGATGGCGCCAGCGACCCGGTGACACCTCCCGTGACGCCTCCCGTCACGCCGCCGACCACCCCTGTTCCCGAAGCGGGTTTCACCGCCTCCGCGCAGTGGGACGTGGCGCTGCCCGCTTCGGGCAGCGCGGTCTGCTATGACTTCAACGCCAAGGCCGAAGTCGCGGACTGCAGCGGCACCGCATGGGATCTGAAAGTCAAGAGCGCGGGCCGAATGGCCACTTTGTGGACCAACAGCGGCACCAGCGGCAGCGGCAAGGGCGGCGCCTTCGGCGGACCGTTCGACCACACCTGGGACGAATTGCTGACCTGGAAGAACGGCACGACCGACCCCACGGGCGCTGCGATTCCCGCCACCGCCTTTGCCGTCGACTCCGCCAGCGGCGTCTTCAGCGGCGGCAACTCCATTGCCTCGGCGGCCTTTGAATACGGCGTGGGCGGCAGCTCCGACCACCTGCTGTACCCCAACTACCGCACCTTCCTGATCACCACCGACAGCGCCAGCGCGGATACCGCCGGCACCGTCACCGCACCTGTATTCGCGCTGCAGCTCACGGGCTACTACGGTGGCGCGGGCGGCACGACCTCGGGCTATCCTTCGTTCCGCTGGGTGGACCGCAGCGCACCGACGGTCGTGCGCACGGCCAACGTCAACGCCAGCGCCGACTGGGTCTACTACGACCTCGCCGCGGGCGCGGTATCGTCGGCCAGCGGCACCTGGCATATCGCGTTCAACCGCTACAACGTCAAGCTCAATGGCGGCGAGTCGGGCAGCGGCACGGTCGCGGGCTTCCTTGGCAAGACGCCTGCCGGCTTCTATGATGGGGCCGGCGCCCCGGTGGCCGCGAAGTTCACCGACGCGTCGAACCAGAACAACACCCTGGCCGATCTGAGCGCCTCCGATCTCGCCGTGCCGGCCCGGGCCGCCAGTTGGGTCAAGGACTCGACTTCCTCGCCGCTGCAGGCCGCCTACCGCGGCGTGCATCCGGCCCCGCTGGACTACGGCTGGTTCACCTACTACACGGCAGCGGCGGACGCGCAGGCTGCCGGCCTGCCGGCGGTGATGCACGTGATCAAGGCCAACAGCGCCAACGGCGCCTTGGTCCGCGGCGGCGAGGGCAACACCTACGCGCGCTTCCACCTGACGAAGATCACCTACGCCGATCCGAACTCCAGCAGCAGCCAGCAGACCTGGACCATCAACTTCGACGTCCAGCCCTGATGGCGGCCTCCCGGCGGCAAGCCTGCCGCCGGGCCTTCTTCTTTCTCCGCTTTCCGCAACAAGATCCCACCATGACCGCTCCATCCGACGCCAGCCTGCAGGCGCGCAACGCGCAACTCCAGCAAGACGAACCGAAACTCCGCATCCGTGACCGCGCATTGCGCCTGGGGGTGACCGAGGCCGAATTGGTGGCCGCCGACTGCGGCGTCGCCTCGACCGCGCTTGCCGGCAGCGCGCAGGAAATCTTCAGCGCGCTGGGCGTGCTGGGCCCGGTGATGGCGCTGTCGCGCAACGACTGGGCGGTGCACGAGCGCCATGGCAGCTATGTGGACATCCAGGCCACGGGCCCGGTGGGCATCGTGCTCGGCCCGGACATCGACCTGCGCATGTTCTTCGGCAGCTGGAAATATTTCTACGCCGTCGTCGAGAACGGCCGCCACAGCCTGCAGTTCTTCGACAAGGCCGGCATGGCGGTGCACAAGATCTACCGTACCGAACAGACCGACGCCGCCGCCTGGGACGCTTTCGTCGCGCGCTTTGGCGCCGCGCAAAAGCCTGCCGTGGTGATCGAGGCGATCGCTGCAACGGTGGAAGCCGACACGCCGTCCGATGCCCCCGCACTGCGCGCGCACTGGCTCGCGCTCAAGGACACGCATGACTTCTTCGTGATGCTGCGCCAGTTCCAGGTGTCGCGACTGGGCGCACTGCGCGCTGCGGGCGACGACCTGGCCCAGCCCGTGGAAGCCGATGCCGTCGAACGCATGCTGGCCCAGGCCGCCGAAACCGCGCTGCCCATCATGTGCTTTGTCGCCAACCGCGGCATCGTGCAAATCCACACCGGGCCGGTCAGGAAGCTGCTGCGCACCGGGCCCTGGTTCAACGTGCTCGACGAAACCTTCAACCTGCATCTGAACACCGAGGCCGTGGCATCGAGCTGGGTGGTGCGCAAGCCCACCACCGACGGCTGGGTGACTTCGCTGGAGCTGTACACCGAAGGCGGCGAGCTGATCGTGCAGTTCTTCGGCGCGCGCAAGCCCGGCCAACCCGAGCTGGCCGGCTGGAGCGAACTGCTGCAGTCGCTGTGCCCGCAGACGCTGGCAGCCTGACCCTGGTGGGGCCCCAAGGCGGGCCCCATCGCTACGAATACCTACTCCGGTCACCATGAAAATTCTTCGCGCCGCGCTACTCCTGCTGCTTTGCAGCACGCCCCTCGCGCAGGCCGCAGCCCCGGCGCGTGTCGTCGGCCTCGGCGGCCAGATCACCGAAATCGTCTATGCGCTGGACGCGGGCGAACGCCTGGTCGGCGCCGATGCATCGAGCATCTATCCACCCGAGGCGCTCAAACTCCCCAAGGTCGGCTATTTCCGTTCGTTCTCGATCGAAGGCGTGGCCAGCCTCAGGCCCGATCTGGTGCTGGCCTCGGACCAGAGCGGGCCGCCGCAGGCGCTCGAACAGTTGCGCAAGCTCGGCAGCCCCGTGGTGCTGCTGCCTTCCGAGCCCAGCCTCGAAGCGCTGGACCAGCGCATCATGGGCGTGGCCAAGGCGCTCGAGATCGAAGCGCGCGGCACGGCGCTGGTGCGCAAGATCCATGCCGAATTGAAGGCGGTGCAGCCCGCGGCGCGCAAGCCGCGCGTGCTGCTGATCAGCAGCCATACCGGCAAGCTCCAGGGCGCGGGCGACGACACGGCCGCCGCGGCCATGCTCAAGCTGATAGGCGCGACCAATGTGCTTGCCAGCCAGCAGGGCTACAAGCCGCTGTCGGCCGAGGCCGCGGTGGCGCTGCGCCCCGATGTGATCGTCACCGGCAACATGTCGGTTGACGCCAGCGGCAGCCTGGATGCCTTTCTCGCCCAGCCAGGCCTGTCCGCGACCCCCGCGGCCAGGGGCCGGCGCGTGATCGTCATGGAAGACCTGCTGCTGCTCGGTTTCGGCCCGCGCCTGCCCGAGGCGCTGCGCCAGCTTGAAGCCGGCATTTCGGGCAAGGCGGGCGCGCGCTGAAGCGCGCGCCAGAGTTCATGCAGCAAGTTGCCGCTCCCTTGATTTGCGCTGCGCGCCCGCGCTTTCGCCCCGGGCCCCGGGCCGTTTTCGCCGCGCTGTGCGTGGTGCTGGTGCTGATCGCGCTGGGCTCGGCCGGCAGCGGCGCGCTGGCCATTCCGCGCGCCCAGCTGCTGCCCGTGCTGTGGGCCGTGCCGACCGGCGACGAGGCGCTGATGTGGCGCAGTATCCTGATCGAAGTGCGCCTGCCGCGCATCGCGCTGGGCATCGTCGTCGGCGCCGGGCTCGCGCTCTCGGGCGCGGTTATGCAGGCGCTGTTTCGCAACCCGCTGGCCGAGCCCGGCCTGATGGGCATTTCGCTGGGCGGCGCGATGGGCGCCGTGATGGCCATCGTGCTGGGCGCTGCCGGGCTGATGGTGATCGCGCCGGCTGCGTTCGCCGGCAGTCTGCTGGCCACGGCCCTGGTCTA
This sequence comes from Pantoea sp. 18069, assembly GCF_902706035.1. Classification (GTDB taxonomy): domain Bacteria; phylum Pseudomonadota; class Gammaproteobacteria; order Burkholderiales; family Burkholderiaceae_C; genus Comamonas. The sequence continues at coordinate 32,024 of NZ_CACSJA010000024.1, forward strand.
CCGGCTTGGCAGCCGCCGCCCGGGCGTGGCCAACCTGCTGCTTGCGGGCGTGGCGATCAACGCGCTGTGCGCCAGCGTGGTCGGCTTCTTCACTTTCCAGGCCAGCGACGTGCAGCTGCGCAACCTGACGTTCTGGAACATGGGCAGCCTCGCCGGCGCGAACTGGACGCTGCTGGCCTGGCTTGCGCCGCTGGTTGCCGGTTTGAGCCTGCTGCTGCTGCGCGACTGGCGCGCGATGAACGCGCTGCTGCTCGGCGAGCGCGAGGCCCAGCACCTGGGCTTTGACCTCAAGCGCCTGCGCCGCCGGCTGGTGGTGCTCACGGCCATGCTGGTCGGGCCGCTGGTCGCGGTGACCGGCACCATCGGTTTCGTCGGCCTGGTCGTGCCGCATCTGGTGCGTCTGTCGCTGGGCGCCGATCACCGCTGGCTGCTGCCCAACTGCCTGGTCGGCGGCGCCATCGCGCTGACGCTGGCCGACTGGCTTGCGCGGCTGGTGGTGATTCCCGCGGAGCTGCCCATTGGCATAGTGACCAGTCTGGTCGGTGGTCCGTTCCTGCTGTGGATGTTGTCCAGGAGGGCCCACTGATGCTGTCGGCCCATCAACTCGGCTGCCATCGCGGCAGCCGGCAAATCCTTGGCGGCATCGATCTGGAACTGCGCGCCGGCGAAGTGCTGGGCGTGCTCGGCGCCAACGGCGCGGGCAAGACGACGCTGCTGGCGACGCTGGCCGGCGAACTCGCGTCCAGCGAAGGCCGTATCGAACTCGACGGCCAAGCGCTGTCCAGTTGGACACCGGCGGAACTGGCGCGCCGGCGCGCAGTGCTGCCGCAATCGCCGAGCCTGAGCTTCGACCTGTCGGTGCGCGAAGTCGTGGCGATGGGCGCCTACCCGTTTCCCGAGCTCGCCCCCGCGCCGCACGAAGCCTTGCTGCGCCAGGCGCTGCACCGGGCCGACGCCACGGGCCTGGCCGATCGGCGCTATCTGGGCCTGTCGGGCGGCGAGCAGCAACGCGTGCAGTTCGCGCGCGTGCTCGCGCAGGTGCTGGGCGGCTATGAAACGCAGCAGTACCGCGCCCTGCTGCTCGACGAACCGACGGCCAGCCTGGACCCGCGCCACCAGCTGATGCTGCTGCGCGCGGTGCGCACGCTGGCGCGCGACCAGGGCATTGCCGCGCTGGTGGTGCTGCACGACGTCAACCTTGCCGCCCAGTGGTGCGACCGGCTGCTGCTGCTCGCCGGTGGCCGCACCGTGGCGCTGGGCTTGCCGGCCCAGGTGCTGACGCCGCACTGGCTTGAACAGGTCTATGAACTGCCGGTGCGCGTGCTGGCGCATCCGTTGCCCGACCGCGGGCCCCTGGTCGTTTTCGGCGAGTGATCCCGGGTGCTCAGCGCTGGTATTTGAGCAGCCGTCCCTTGTAGGCCGGCAGCAGTGCGCTGGCCGCGCGGTCCAGGCGCATCTCCTCGACGCCAAAGCCGAGTTCGGCCATCTGGCGGCTGAACGCCGAACGGTTGCCGCGGTCCGGGTCGACGACCCAGATCTGCGCGGCGGGCGTGCAGTGCGAATCGATGTAATGGGGCAGGGTGGCGCGCGCGTCGCGCTCGTAGAGCAGATCGCTGCCGACGATCAGATCGAAGCGGCCGTCGACGGCCCAGATTTCGCTTTGCTCGCTGGTCGCCGACTGGTAGTCGGGCGGCAGGCTGCGCGCGCCATGCGACAGGTCGTCATGGTCGCGGTCGGCGATGTCCATGCGCTCGTAGGCCGTCTGGTCCGAGTGGGTCGCGCCCCAGTGGCCGATGCGGAACTTCATCGGCGGCAGCTGGTTGAGCCGCAGGTTCTCGCGCATGAAAGTGCCGGCCAGCGGGTGGCAGTCGCTGGCGGTGATGTCTTCGCCGCGGCGGTGGCAGACCAGGCTGGCCAGGCCCAGGCCGCAGCCCAGCTCCAGAATGCGTTCGCCCGCGACGCGCGGGCGCACGGCCATGCAGGCCGCGAGCTGTTCGCCCGAAGGCCAGAGCAGGCCGAACAGCGGCCAGAATGCGTCGGAAATGCCCAGTTGCTCGGCCTCGCCCTGCGGATCGTGGAACTGCTGTTTGTCGAGCAGCGACCGGATGGTGAGCTGCTCCACGCCATGGATGGCGATGGATTCTTGCTTGGTGAGGTAGCCGGACATGGCTGGCAGACGCGCTTGCACCCAGGGGCGAGGCGGTGTCGGTGGAGAAGCAGGCAGTATGAGGCTTTTGTCAGAATGCTTGCCTGGCGCCGGCCGAGGCCCGGGAAGGGTCAGAGTCCTCTGCGCACATGCCTGCGGCGGCTGGCAGAACGGGGCCGGGCGGGCCGCCGCGTGCTGGCGCGGACAATGGCAGCGGCATTTACACGCGACTCAGGGAGGAAATCCATTTATGGCTGCAACCGGTTTGCTGATGCTGATCGACGACATCACCACCTTGCTCGACGATATCGCGTTGATGGCCAAGACGGCCGCGCGCCAGTCGACGGGCATGACCGATGACGTCGTGACCATGACCAAGGTGGCCACGCAGAAGACGGCCGGCGTGCTCGGCGATGACCTCGCGCTCAACGCCGAGCAGGTGTCGGGCGTGCATTCCGATCGCGAGCTGGCCGTGGTCTGGGCCGTGGCCAAGGGCTCGCTGCTCAACAAGGTGATGCTCGTGCCCGCGGCCCTGCTGATCAGCGTGTTCCTGCCGGCGGCGATCACGCCGCTGCTGATGGTGGGCGGCGCATTCCTGTGCTTCGAAGGGATAGAGAAGATCATGCATTCCTGGCAGCGCATGCAGGCCAGGCGCCAGGGCATGCCCTACGCGCCCGCGGCTGCGCTGGCCCAGCCGTGCGCCGTCGCGACAACGCCCGAGGAACTGTCGCAGCACCTGCAGGCGCTTGAAAAGGAGAAGGTCAGCGGCGCGATACGCACAGATTTCATCCTGTCGGCGGAAATCATTGCCATCGCGCTGGGCACGGTCGCGTCGCAGCCGCTGCTCGAGCAGGCCGCCGTACTGGCGATCGTGGCCCTGCTGGTCACCGTCGTGGTCTACGGCCTGGTGGCGCTGATCGTGCGCCTCGACGATGTCGGGCTGTCGCTGATGGCGCGCAGCAGCGCGGCGCTGCAGGCGCTGGGACGGGGCATTTTGCAGGCCACGCCCTGGCTGATGCGCACGCTGTCGATTGTCGGCACGGCGGCGATGCTCCTGGTCGGCGGCAGCCTGCTGGTGCATGGCATGCCCTGGATAGGGCATGGCCTGGAAGCGGCGCTCGCGGTCATTGCCCGCTGGCCGGTGGCCGGGCTGTGGCAGTTTCTGCTGCCGCAACTGGTGCACGTGATCGTGGGCGCGCTGATCGGCTGCGCGGTGGTGGTGGCGGTCGGGCTTTACCAGCGACTGCGCGGCAGCGCCGCAAAAGCGGTGGCCACGCACTGAGCGCGCGAAGGCGCGGGTGTTTGCCGATTCCTTGCGCCAGGGCAAAACCCCGGGTCGCACTGACAGGTCCAATGGTTTTCACGGGGGTTGTCCCCGGTCCATCCATTGCCTCACCATGAAGAAAACACTCCTGGCCGCCGCCGCTCTCTGTGCCCTGACTTCGGGAGCTGCGCTGGCGCAGACCGAAGGCCCCTGGCTGGTGCGCGCGCGCGCCGTACACCTCGACAGCGCCAACAAGGACAGCACCGGCCTGGGCCTGTCGATCAACGACAAGACCCTTCCCGAATTCGACATCACCTATTTCTTCAGCCCGAACTTCGCCGCCGAACTGGTGCTGACCGTGCCGCAAAAGCACGACGTGCACTCGAGCGCCGCGGGCTATCTGGGCACGCTCAAGCACCTGCCGCCCAGCCTGCTGGCGCAATACCATTTCACGCAGTTCAGCGGCTTCAAGCCCTATGTCGGTGCGGGCATCAACTACACGCGTTTCTCGGGCGTGAAGCTGCTCGGCGGCGCGGCCGACGTGCAGCGCAACAGCTGGGGCGGCGCGCTGCAGCTCGGCGTGGACATTGCGCTGAATAGGCAGTGGTCGCTGAACGTCGATGTGAAAAAGCTCTACCTCAACACCGATGTAAGCCTGGCTGGCGCCAAGGTCGGCAACTTCAAGGTGGACCCGGTGCTGGTGGGGGTGGGTCTGGGTTATCGCTTCTGAGCGGGCACGGATACTCCGCGTTCAGACTCATCACCACCGTTTGCCCTGAGCGAGGTAAGCGAGACGAAGTCTCGCAATGCGTTGACAAGAAACAGCGGGGAGTGAGACCGGTTTCTTGAATACCGGGGCTTCGACGGGCGCGCCGAGCGGGGCTCAGCCCGAACGGAGTTTTCCATCGCGCCCTAAACCACCGCTCGTCCTGAGTCCTGAGCCCCTCGAAGGGCGTTTCAGGGCGCGGTGTGTGCTCTGGCAACCCCGCGCCATGGCACACAGCGCGCGACACAATGGCTTGAGGGCAGGGCGTTCAGGTGCGCTGGGCGCGCTCGCGCTGTATGCCCCGGCCTATGGTCGCGGCGAGCATGCCCAGCTCCTGCGCCAGGACTTCGAGAATGTCGTCGAGCGCGACCAGCCCGATCAGCACCTGCTGCGGGCCTACGACGGGAATGCGCCGCACGCCATGCGCGCGCATGCTGCGCAGCACGTCGATCAGCGACGCGTCTTCGGCCGCGGTCACGGGCTTGGCGGTCATGACCTCGCCGACCGTGAGTCCGTCGGGGGCCAGCTCGGGGGCGACCACGGAAATCACGATGTCGCGGTCGGTGAGCAGGCCCGCGACGGTGCGCAGGCCCTGGGTTTCGTCGACCACGACCAGTGCGCCCACATGGTGTTCGCGCATCAGCTGGGCCGCGGTCACGAGGTCGGTATGGCGATAGGCAATGGCCACTTCGCGTGTGCAGATCTCGCCGGCAGTCAAACGTTCGCTCATGGCAGTCTCCTGAAAGAAAGCGATGTCGGCGGCCCGTTGGCAGGCCCCGATGCCTGGTGTCGATGATGGCTCGAATACCCGGGGCGGGTCAATGCACGGCTGTGGTGCGCATCTGTCGCAGGCGCCTGTTACATGGGTCCGTGGCACGCGCTCCTGTCCTACCCGAAGGGTGGGCGGGCGTGGATAGGCTGGAGCCAGGGCCTGCCCCCGGCCGGTGAACGGCTGGGCGGGCAGGCGTTCTTGCTGCTTTTTCGGGAAGGTCCGCGCATGTTGCTCTCCGCTGCTCCCGCCGATGCCCAGGCACCGACATCCATGGCCATGCTGCCCGATTTGCCCGCGACGCACCATGCGCGCAAGGTGCTGGGCCATGACCTCATGCGTACGCCTGCACGCATTGGCGCCAAGTATTTCTACGACCAGCGCGGCTGCGAGCTGTTCGAGGCCATCACGCGCCTGCCCGAGTACTACCCGACGCGCACCGAGAAAGCGCTGCTGCAGGCGCGCGGCGCCGACATCGCGCGCAGTGTCGGGCCGTGCACCAGCCTGATCGAACTGGGCGCGGGCAATTGCGAGAAGGTGAGGCTGCTGCTTTCGGCCTTGCAGCCCCAATGCTTTGTCGGCGTCGATGTGGCGGGCGACTTCGTGCAGGCCGCGGTCGAGCGCCTGGCCCGGGAGTTTCCCGGCCTGGAAGTCTGCGCGGTCGAGGCCGACATCACCGCGCCGGTGGCGCTGCCCGCGCGCATAGCCGCCGAAGGCCGGCTGGTGTTCTATCCGGGCTCGTCGATAGGCAATTTCGACCCCGACCAGTCCATGACGCTGCTGCGCCAGATGCGCACGCTGGCGGGCGCTGGCGGGGGGCTGCTGATAGGCATAGACCTGCCCAAGGATTTGCAGGTGCTCGAAGCCGCGTACAACGACGCGGCCGGCGTCACGGCCGAGTTCAATCGCAACGTGCTGCGCCATGTGAATCAGTGCCTGGACAGCGACTTCGATCCCGCGCAATGGGCGCATGTGGCGTTCTTCAACGCCGCGCATTCGCGCATGGAGATGCATCTGCAGGCATTGCAAGCCGTGCAGGTGCGCTGGCCCGGCGGCGCGCGCGCGTTCGCGCAGGGCGAGCGCATCCATACCGAGAACAGCTACAAGTATCCGTTGCCGCTGTTCCTGCAGATGCTGACCCAGGCCGGCTTCAAGGCCTGCAAGGCCTGGACCGACGAGCGGGACTGGTTTGCAGTAATCCATGCGAGAGCATGACCCCCCTGAGCCGCTTCGCGGCATGGGCCGCCCCGTCTTCCCCCAGGGGGACGGCACCATCGCTGCGGGGCAGCGTCCTGAGTTCGTCGAAGGGCTTGGTGCCCCTGACCTGGGGCATGCCAGTTCTTGGCGGGCACCATCCATAGCGGAAAGGCAAACGATGTCGGCATCGGGAAATGATTTGGCTGGCGCCTATGCGCGCGTGCGCCAGGCGAGCCTGACGCTGGCCGCGCCGCTGTCGGCCGAGGACTGCTGCGTGCAGTCCATGCCCGATGCAAGCCCGGTCAAATGGCACCTCGCGCATACCACCTGGTTTTTCGAGACCTTTGTGCTCGAGCCCCACGAAGCGGGCTTCGCGCCGTTTCATCCTTCATTTCGCACGCTGTTCAACTCCTACTACCAGGGTGTGGGCGCGCGCCATCCGCGCGCCGAGCGCGGGCTGATCACGCGGCCCGGCCTGCAGCAGGTGCTCGATTACCGCGCCCAGGTCGATGCGCGCATGCAGGCGCTGCTCGCCAGCGCGCTCGACGCATCACTTCAGGCACTGGTCACACTCGGACTGCAGCACGAGCAGCAGCACCAGGAACTGCTGCTGACCGACATCAAGCATCTGCTGTCGTGCAACCCGCTGCTGCCCGCGTATGCGGACGCTGGCGCTGGCGGCGCAATGGCACACGCGCCGCCGCTGCGCTGGCTGCCGCAGGACGCAGGCCTGCACCAGATCGGCCATGCGGGCGAGGGCTTTGCGTTCGACAATGAAGCGCCGCGCCATACGGTCTATCTGAACGCATTCGCGCTGGCGTCGCGCCCGGTCAGCAATGCCGAGTACCAGGCCTTTGTCGACGTTGGCGGCTATGCCGAGCCCGGCCATTGGTTGTCCGAAGGCTGGGACTGGCTGCAGGCCAGGGCGCGCGACGCGCCCATGTACTGGCAGCGCAACGATGCCGGCGGCTGGGCCGAATTCACGCTGCAGGGGCTGCAGGCACTCGCGCCCGCGCGGCCCGTGGCACACCTGAGCTACTACGAGGCCGACGCCTATGCGCGCTGGGCGGGTGCGCGCCTGCCGACCGAAGCCGAATGGGAATGCGCGGCGCTGGAGTTTGCCCCCGCGCATGAGGCAGCCATCGGGCAGCGGCTGCACCCCGCGGCGATGACCGCTGCGTCCAATGGTTGCGGCGAAGTCTGGGAGTGGACCCGGTCGAGCTATGCGCCGTACCCGGGCTTCCAGCCGGCGCCGGGCGCGGTTGGCGAGTACAACGGCAAGTTCATGGTCAACCAGTATGTGCTGCGCGGCGGCTCGTGCGCTTCGCCACCGGGCCATGTGCGGCCCAGTTACCGCAACTTCTTTCCTGCCGGCGCGTGCTGGCAGTTCAGCGGACTGCGCCTGGCACGCGACCTCTGAAACGGTCTATACCGCCAGCTGCACAAACACCGTTTCCGCGGGCGCATGCACCCGCGCCAGCGGTGTCTGGGCCATGAGCCGTTGCCCGTCGAGAAGCTGCAGGCTGTAGACCAGATGGCTGCCGCGGAACTTGCAGTCGAGCACCGTCGCGGGCAGGCCGGTGGCGGCCAGGGCCAGGTGCTCGGGGCGCAGCAGCACCTGCACGTCTTCATCCTGGACATAGTTCGGCTGGGACGCGGGCAGGCTGCCGAGCACCGTGTCCCAGCCGCCCGCGGCGCTGGCGGTCGCGCGCAGCAGCACGCCTTCGCCGACGAATTGCGCGACTTCGCGCGTCGCCGGCGTGCAGTAGACCTGCGTCGCCGAGCCCCATTGCATCAACCGGCCCTGGGCCATCACGCCGATGTTGTCGGCCATGGCAAACGCTTCGTGCTGGTCGTGCGTGACCATCAAGGCAGTGGCCTGCGCCTGCTTGAGGATGGCGCGCACTTCGCGGGCGATGGTTTCGCGCAGGCTCGCGTCGAGGCTGGAAAACGGCTCGTCCATGAGCAGCAGGCGCGGGCGCGGCGCGAGCGCGCGCGCCAGCGCCACGCGCTGCTGCTGGCCGCCCGACAGCTCGTGCGGCCAGCGATTGCCCATGCCCTGCAGGCCCACGAGTTCCAGCATTTCGGCGATGCGCGCCGGGCGCCGGGCCGCGGGCAGGCGGTGCAGGCCAAAACCCACATTGCCGGCCACGTCGTGGTGGGGGAACAGCGCATGCTCCTGGAACACCATGCCGATGTCGCGGCGCTGCGGCGCCAGGCAGTGGCCCGGCGTTGACACCTGCTGGCCCTGCAGCGTGATCGCGCCGCTGCGCACCGGCTCGAAGCCGGCGATCGCGCGCAGCAAGGTGGTCTTGCCGCAGCCCGAGGCGCCGAGCAGGCAGCCGATCTCGCCTTGCGCGAGCTGCAGGTCCACATCGTGGACCACCGTGGTGTCGGCGTAGCCCAGGGAAACATTCTTGACTTCAAGCATCACTAGATCTCGGTTATCTCGGCGACTTCTCGGTCTGCAGCATCAGCAGCACCACGGGAATCACGCCCACGAGCACGATGGCCAGCGCCGGCAGCGCGGCCTGGTCCCACAGCGATTCGGACGTGAGCTGGAACACGCGCACGGCCAGCGTGTCCCAGCCGAACTGGCGCGTCATCAGCGTGATCGGCATTTCCTTCATCACGTCGACCATCACCATCAGGAACGCCGACAGCAGGCCGGTGCGCAGCAGCGGCAGGTGCAGGCGGCGCAGCGTCTGCCATGGGCCAAGGCCCAGCGAGGCGCAGGCGTCTTCCTGGCTGCGCGTGATGCGCTGCATCGCGCTGTCGGTGGCGTGGTAGGCCACGGCCAGAAAACGCGCGGCCAGCGCCAGCAGCATGGCCGCGAGGCTGCCTTTGAGAATGCCCATGGACTCGATGCCAAACGGCGCGAGCCAGGCCATGAGCCGCGCGTCCAGCCAGGCAATCGGCACGAACACGCCCACGGCCAGCACCACGCCGGGCAGGGCGTAGCCGAGCACGGCGATGCGCACCGTCCAGCGCGTCAGCGGGTCGTTGTGGCGCCGGCGCACCCAGGCCAGCAGCAGCGCCAGCACCGTGGTCACGGCGGCGGTGATCAGGCCGAGGTAGAGCGTGTTCCAGGCATAGCCCCAGTAGTCGGCATTCAGATCCGTGCGCCAGACCGACAGCGCCCACAGCACGATCTGCAGCATGGGCACGGCAAAGGCCGCGGCAAACACCAGCAGGCAGCCGGCGCTGGCCAGCCAGCGCGCCGCGCCGTGCAGCGCGATGCGCTGGTGGCGCGAAGGCGAGGCATGAAAGCGCTGCGCGCTGCGCGAGCGCTGCTCGGCGGCGACCAGCAGCAGCACGACCAGCACCAGCATGCTCGCGAGCTGGGCCGCGGCCGCCATGTTGTGCAGGTCGAACCACGACTTGTAGAGCGCGGTGGTGAAGGTGTCGTAATTGAAGACGGCAATCGCGCCGAAGTCGGCCAGCACTTCCATCAGCACCAGCGCCAGGCCGGCGCCAATCCAGGGGCGGGCCAGCGGCAACGCGACCTGGAAGAACGCTGCCAGAGGGCTCAGTCCCAGCGCCTGGGCGGCTTCCATGCAGCGCCGGCCCTGGGTCAGAAACGCACTGCGTGCGAGCAGATAGACATAGGGGTAAAAGGCCAGCACCAGCACCAGCACCAGCCCCCAGAGGCTGCCGCGGATGTCGGGAAACCAGCGGCTGCTGCCGAACAGCTCGCGCAGCGCAGCCTGCACCGGGCCCGCGTATTCGAACAGGCCCATTTGCACGAAGGCCAGCACATAGGCGGGAATCGCCAGCGGCAGCACCAGCGCCCAGGCGAAGAATCGGCGCCCGGGAAAGTCGCACATGGCCGTGAGCCAGGCCAGCGGAACGCCCACGGCAAGAACGGCCAGGGCCACCAGCACCAGCAGCACGGCAGTGTTGGTCAGCACGCGCGGCAGCACGTACTGCCACAGGTGTTGCCAGATATCCGCCTGGGGCGTGAGGGCCAGGCCCAGCACGGCCAGCAGCGGAACGAGTGTGAGCAGCGCGATCGGCAGCGCCAAAGCAAAACCGCGCCAGCCGGAGGCGGGCGCGGTGCGGTCTACGAAAGACAAGAGACAGTTACCTCAAGGCAGCAGCGCGATCAGCGATAGCCCACGCGGTCGAGCAGGCGAATCGCTTCGGCCTGGTGCGAACCGATGTCGGCGGCGTTCAGCGGGCTGGGCGTGAACTTGCCCCAGGCCTGGACGATGGGGTCGGCCTTGGCCTTGGTGTTGATGGGGCTTTCGAACGTGCCGTGGGTATAGGCAGTCTGCACGCCTTCGGACGACAGCCACTCGAGCAGCTTGCGCGCGCCTTCGGGGTTCTTCGCATGGGCCGTCACGCCCGCACCCGACAGGTTCACGTGAGCGCCGCCCTGGTTGGCGCCCTGGTTGGCCCAGAACAGCTTCACGCTCTGGTTGAAATCGGGCTCGCGCGACAGCAGGCGGCCGTAGTAGTAGGTGTTGGAGATGCCGACATCGCACTGGCCCGCGGCGATGGCCTTGAGCAGGCTGGCGTCGTTGGTGAACACGTCGCCGGCGAGGTTGCTGACCCAGCCCTTGGTGATGGCCTCGGCCTTTTGCACGCCGTGCTTGGCAATCATCATCGCCACCAGCGACTGGGTATAGGTCTGCTTGCCGGTGCGCAGGCACAGCTTGCCTTTCCACTTGGGATCGGCCAGATCCTCGTAGGTGCTCAACTGCTCGGGCTTGACGCGGCCTTGCGCGTAGAAGATCGTGCGTTCGCGCTGCGACAGGCCCCACCAGCGGTTTTCGGGGTCACGGAAATTGGCCGGCACGTTGGCGTTGAGCATGGGCGAGTCGATCTTGCGCAGCAGGCCGCGCTGGGCCGCGTTGTGCAGATTGCCCATGTCGACGGTGATCAGCACGTCCGCGGGCGAGCTCTTGCCTTCGGCGGCCAGGCGCTCGGCGAGCGAGCCGCCACGGTCGGTCAGCAGGTTGATCTTGACGCCGGTCTGCTGGGTGTACTGGTCCAGCGTGGGCTTGAGCAGGTTCTCGATGCGCGAGGAGTAGACGGTGACTGCCTCGGGCGCGGGCTGGGCCTGGGCCAGGGTGGCCATGCCGGCCGCGCCGACGCACAGAACTGTTTTCCAAAGTTTCATGGTGAATTTCGAGTCAAGGGTGGACGAGCCCCGCCGCAGGTGCTGCAGCGATCCAATGGGAGTTGGGGAGCAGGGGAGTGGACGATTTTTGTATTGGTTGTGTGTCCGACTTGGGAATAAGAATAATTCCCGCCCGCAAATTCTAAACAAATTACGCCATGCCGGCCGCTGGAATTTCCGCAGATTGGCAGGGCGTTGCCTATGGCACAGCGCCGTGGTCGTCAGTTTTAAACAACATTTGGCGTGCGTCGCAATGGATTGAGAATAAATCTCATTGCCATCAACTATGATTTTGTCCGCAAGCCCTTACAAAAAAACACATTACACCCGGGCCCTCTCAGCCGCGGATCCGTGCTTCGACTGATCTGTTCCAGCATCCAACTTTTCTTTCATTCCATCGATCGCCGGCGCCTGCTGGCGAGGAGCCATATGTCAGTCAAAACCTATTGCACCCTTACCCTCGTCGCTGCGGCCTGCGCATCCGCGTTCGCACAGTCCACGCCGACTCAGGCCATGTCGGAAGTGGTGGTGTCCGCATCGGGCTTCGAGCAGGAGCTCAAGCAGGCGCCCGCGTCGATTTCCGTGGTCACGCGCCAGGAACTCGAAACCAGGAATTACCGCGATCTGGCCGAAGCGCTGCAAGGCGTCGAAGGCATTGACGTGATGGGTGGCACCGGCAAGACCGGCGGCCTGGACATCAGCATCCGCGGCATGCCCAGTGACTACACGCTGATCCTGATCGACGGCCGCCGCCAGAACGTGGCCGGCGACGTCTCGCCCAACGGCTTTGGCGCGGCGCTCAACAGCTTCATGCCGCCGGTGTCGGCCATCGAGCGCATCGAAATCATCCGCGGCCCGATGTCCACGCTCTACGGCTCGGACGCCATGGGCGGCGTGGTCAACATCATCACGCGCAAGGTGGCCAAGGAGTGGGGCGGCGAAGTCGGCGTGTCGGCAGGCCTGCCGCAGGACAGCGCCTGGGGCAACCAGGGCCGTGCGAACTTCTACCTCAGCGGCCCGATCAAGAACGACGTGCTGGGCCTGGCCGTGCGCGGCAGCATCTACGACCGCGAAGCATCCGACTGGGTGCTCGCGCCCGGCGCCACGCAGCCCACCCAGGCGCGCAACCCGGCACCTGCCCAAAGCCGCCAGCACAACATCGGCGCGCGCCTGACGCTGACGCCCACGCGCGGCCATGACCTGTGGCTCGACGTCGAGCAGGGCCGCACCCGCTACGACAACTCGGACGGCCGCCTGGGCAGCCGCGATGCGCTCGAACCCACACCGAGCAAATTGCCGGGCTACGCCGACACGCTGCGCTTCAACCGCGACCAGATCGCCGTGGGCCACAACGCCGTGCTGGGCTTTGGCCGGCTCGAGACCAGCCTGATGCGCACCGAAACCGAAACCCTGGGCCGCACCATTCCCGGTGAGGCGATGCCCGCGAACGACCCCCGCATCGGCACGGCACGCGAACTCAGCACCACCAATGTGGTGCTCGATTCCAAGCTGGTCGCGCCGCTGGGCGACGCCCACCTGCTGACCGTGGGCGGCCAATGGTGGGACGCCAAGCTCACGGATGGCGTGCTGTCCGACCGCCACAGCCAGACCATGTGGTCGCTGTTCGCCGAAGACGAATGGCGCCTGCGCGAAGACCTCACGGCCACGCTGGGCGGCCGCTACGACCACCATGACGCGTTTGGCGGCCAGGTGAGCCCGCGCGCCTACCTGGTCTGGGATGCGAGCAAGCAGTGGACTTTCAAGGGCGGCGTGAGCCGCGGCTTTCGCGCACCGCGCCTGAACCAGTTGATCGATGGCGTCAGCGGCGTCTCGGGCCAGGGCAAGGAAATTAGTATCGGCAACCCGAATCTCAAGCCCGAAGTCAGCACCAATACCGAGCTGTCGGCGCTGTTCGACAGCCAAAGCGGCCTCACGGCCTCGACCACGCTGTTCTACAACCGCGTCAAGGACAAGATCAGCAGCGGTGGCGACTGCGCCGACCTGGCCATTTCGAGCTGCAGCTTCAATCCCGTGGCCACCTACAACATCAACGTCGACCAGGCCAAGACCTGGGGCCTGGAGCTGAGCAGCCGCGCCCAGCTTGCCAGGGACTGGAGCATGCGTGTCGGCTACACCTGGACCAACAGCGAAGTGCTCGAGGGCGGCGTGAAGACCGGCCAGCTGGCATTCACGGCCAAGCATATCGCGACCGCGCAGGTCGACTGGAACCCCAACGCCCAGTGGCGCCTGTGGCTGCGCGGCGAATACCGCGGCAAGAGCCCGCGCTTCAATGCGGTGCCCGGGCCGAGAGACGCCAACCGCGCAATCTACGACGTGCTCGGCGACAACACCAAGGCCTACGGCATGCTGCACCTGGGCGGCAGCTACGAGCTGTCCAAGAGCGTGACGCTAGGCGCCAACATCTTCAACCTGCTGGACAAGGACTTCCGCAAGTACCGCCAGATCAACGTCAATGGCACGCCGACGCAGGTCAACGAGTACTTCCAGGGCGGGCGAGCGATTGCCGGCGCCACGCCCCCGGGCCGCACGCTGTGGCTGACCGCGAACGTCAAGTTCTGACAGCACGGGGCGACAGCGCCTTGGCGCCTTCTTGAAAACCAGCCGGTGCGCACCGGCTGGTTTTTTTTCGCCCGCTCGCTCCATGTGCGCCTATACCATCAACTAGGCATGTGTTTATTCACAGCAGAGTGCTTTTATTTTGCGTGGTTTTATCCCCGGGGCGTGTGGACGGAGCTGTGGAAAACTCCCCAGGTAACCCGTGAAACCCGCGCCAGCATTGGCTTGTGACGCAGTGCTTAAAAAAAAGGCAGGGGCTGCAAGACGCGCTGCCGGCAGGCCGGCGCAGCGGGCCGGACAAGCGCTTGCGCGCGCGCTGCGTGCATTACGATCGGGCACGCGCCGCGTCCCGTTGCGCGAGCGAGCAAGAGAAAAGTGCATGGAATTGCTGAGCAATGATGAGGCCGGAATGCGCGCCGCGCTGGCCCAGGCGCAGGCCGCGGCCCAGGCCGGCGAAGTGCCCGTGGGCGCGGTCGTGGTCAGGGACGGCGTGGTCGTGGGCCGGGGGCGCAACGCGCCTGTGGCCTCGCACGACCCGACGGCCCATGCCGAGATCCAGGCGCTGCGCGATGCCGCGCAACGCCTGGGCAACTACCGGCTCGATGGCTGCACGCTGTATGTGACGCTCGAGCCCTGCGTGATGTGCAGCGGCGCGGCCCTGCATGCGCGCGTGGCGCGCGTGGTCTACGGCGCGGCCGAACCCAAGACCGGTGCCGCGGGCTCGGTGCTCGACCTGTTCGCCGAGCCGCGCCTGAACCACCACACGCAGATCGCGCGCGGCGTGCTCGCCGACGAGTGCAGCGCGCTGCTCGCCGGGTTTTTCCAGCAGCGCCGGCGCCAGAACCAGGCCGCGGCCAGGGCCGCCCACCCGCTGCGCGACGACGCGCTGCGCACGCCCGACGCGGCGTTCGCCCATCTGCCGGACTACCCCTGGGCACCGCGCTACGCGAGCGACTGGCCCAGCCTGCAGGGGCTGCGCCTGCACTACCTTGACGAAGGCCCGCGCGACGCGCCGCTGACCTGGCTGTGCCTGCACGGCGCTCCCGCCTGGAGCTATCTGTACCGCCGCATGCTGCCGGTGTTTCTGGCCGCGGGCCACCGCGTGGTCGCGCCCGACCTGATTGGTTTTGGCAAAAGCGACAAGCCCAAGAAGCCGGGCTTTCACACCCCCGAGCGACACCGGGAAATCCTCCATGCGTTGCTGCAGCAGGCCGATCTGCAGCGCTGCGTGCTGGTGCTGCAGCGCAGCGCCGCACCGCTGGCCGCACCGTTGGTCATGGCCGCGCGCGAACGTTTCGCGGGCGTGCTGCTGCTGGAGAGCGCGCCCGGCCCGGGCGCTGTGGAAACCGCTGCGGAAAGCGTCGCCTTGAATGCGCCATTTCCCGATCGCGGCCATCGCGCGGCGCTGCAGGCATTTGCGGCCATGCATTCCGCACAGGACCAGGCGCTGGCCGAAGGAGTGCTGCTGCGTGGCCTGCGCAGCACCCGCGGCGCCGCACACAGCGCCGACATGGCCTTGCAGGCTGTGGAATACTTCAGGCCATCTTAGAGCGGCTTCATTCGAAGCCGCCCCAGGGGGCGTCCCCTGGCCCCTGTCCTACCGGAGCAGGCTGCATTGGCAGCCTGAATGCCTTGTCTTCGAAGCACGCCGAACACCACCACCATTCGCACGACCACGCCCACCACGAGCACGACGCCGATGGCGCCTGCTGCGGTCATGCGCAGCGTCCGCGCCGCATCTACGTCTACTCTCCTTCGAGCGCGATCAGCGACAAGCCGGCGTTCAAGCGCGGCATCGCGCGGCTGCGCGCGCTGGGCCATGACGTCGAAGTCGATGCCGATGCGCTGACGCGCGCGACACGCTTCGCGGGCGACGACGCCACGCGGCTGGCGGCCATCCACCGCGCGGCCGCAAGCGGTGCCGACGTGGCGCTGATTTCGCGCGGCGGCTACGGCCTGGGCCGCCTGCTGGCGCAGATCGACTACGCGGCCGTGGCCAAGGCGGTGGAGCGTGGCACGAAGTTCGTGGGCTTGAGCGACTTCACGGCCTTCCAGAGCGCGCTGCTCGCGCGCACCGGCGCGGTCAGCTGGGCCGGCCCGGCGCTGACGGCCGATTTCGGCTCGGCCGATGCACCCGACGACATCATGCTCGACTGCTTCGACGACCTGATCGCGGGCCGCGGCGAAGGCAGCGGCTGGCGCATGCACAAGCAGGCGCCGCTGGCCGACGGCACGCCGGCCGTGCCCGATGTCTACCTGCAGGACGCGACGCTGTGGGGCGGCAACCTGGCGATGCTCGCCTCGCTGGTCGGCACGCCCTATCTGCCCGATGTGCGCGGCGGCGTCCTGTTTCTCGAAGATGTGAACGAGCACCCGTTTCGCGTCGAGCGCATGCTGAGCCAGCTGCTCTACGCGGGCGTGCTGGGCAAGCAGCAGGCCGTGGTGCTGGGCCAGTTCACGGGCTACAAGCTGGCTGCGCACGACAAGGGCTACAAGCTGCAAAGCGTGGTCGACTGGCTGCGCACGCAGATCGATGCGCCGGTGCTGACCAACCTGCCTTTCGGCCATGTCGAGACCAAGGTGCTGCTGCCCGTGGGCGCGAAAGTCTCGCTTTCCGTCGAAGGGCGTGACGCCTTGATTTACTGGGGCCATACCCACTGATCTCGCCCCGGCAGATCCACCCGCCGCAGGGCCGTTACTCGAGGTAGCGGCCCTGTTCCTTTTTGCGCGCGCGCATGCCCTTGCGCAGGAACAGGTGCGTGCCGCCTTGCACGGCCAGTGGCTGGCGCGTGTCGCCCGCCAGATGCGCGTCTACGCGCGCTTCGAGATTGTCCAGCAGCGCCTGCAGCGCCGCGCGTTCGGAGGCGGGCAGATCGGGGTGCTCCTGCAGAAAGCCTTGGAGGAACGCGCGCGCGTCGTCAAGCAGCGCGGCGCGCGTGTTCGCCAGCGAGTGGTAGCTCGCGTCATGCAGGCCCGGGGTTTCGGTGCCCAGCAGATAGCAGCCGATATAGTCACCGCGTGTCTCGCCGACCTCGGCGTCGCGGCTGAGTTTTTTGAATAGATCGAAGGGCCACATACAGCGTGCGAAGTAGGAACAGGTGGCCGCGCGGGCGCGCGGGAAACCGCTGATTGTGGCAGGCTGGGGTAAGCCCGCGCTGCGGCTTGCGCGTACAGCAGTTACAAGAGCATCTGCAGCGGCAGACAACAACAGGAGAGAGCGATGCGCACAGGGAGGGTGGCAGGAATGGCGAAGTGGGGCGCAACAGCGCTGGTCGGGCTGGCCTTGCTCGCGGGTGCGGCGCTGGCGGTCTATGCGCTGCGCACCCTGGCGCCGCTCGATGGCCGGCTGGCCGTGGCCGGCCTCGCGCAGCCGGTGCAGGTGCGCCGCGATGCGGCCGATGTGACCCACATCGCGGCCCGGTCCCCGCAGGATCTGTGGCGCGCGCTGGGCCATGTGCATGCGCAGGAGCGCAGCTGGCAGCTTGAATTCAACCGCCGCGTGATGCATGGCACGCTGTCCGAAGTGCTGGGCCCGGCGACGCTGGAAACCGACAAGCTGATGCGCGCGCTCGATATCCGCGGCGCCGCCCAGCGCCAGTATGCAGGCCTGCCGCCGCAGGCGCGCGAAGCCCTGCAGGCCTATAGCCAGGGCATCGCGGCCTTCCATGCGGCCCGCCCCCAGGCGCTGACGCCCGAATTCCTGCTGCTGGGCGTGACGCCGGGGCGCGATGGCGGGCGGGACGGCGCGCCCTGGTCGCCCGAAGACAGCGTGGGCTGGGCGCTGATGATGGCGCTCGACCTGGGCGGCAACTGGGGCAACGAGTTCGCGCGCCTGTCGCTGCTGCGCACCCTGGACACCGAACGGCTGTGGCAATTGATGCCGCCCTATCCCGGCGAGCCGCCGGCCACGGCCACCGACCTGGCGGCGCTGTACCGGGGCCTGGGCGTGTATGCCAGGGACGATGCTGCGGCGACTCCCGTGGCTGCGGCAAGCAAGGGACTCCAGGGTCTGGCGGGCGCGATCGATCAGGCACGCAGCGACTGGGCCCAGGCGCTGGCCCAGGAGGCCGGCAGCAACGACGGCAAGGGCAGCAACAACTGGGTGCTTGCGGGCGCGCGCAGCGCCAGCGGCAAGCCGCTGCTGGCCAACGACCCGCACCTGGGCCTGAGCGCGCCCGCGATCTGGTACTACGCGCATCTGCAGGCCCCGGCCGGGCCGGCCGCCGACGGCTCCACCATTGGCGCCATTGATGTGATCGGCGCGACGCTGCCCGGCCTGCCGTTCGTGGTGCTGGGCCGCACGGCGCGCGTGGCCTGGGGCTTCACCAACACCAGCCCCGACGTGCAGGACCTGTACCTCGAGCAGATCGACGCGCAGGACGCGACGCGCTACCGCACGCCCCAGGGCTGGGCGCCGTTCGAGGTGCGCGAGGAAGTCATACGCATCAAGGGCCAGGCCGATCTGCAGCTGCAATTGCGCGCCACGCGCCACGGCCCGGTGCTCAGCGACGTGCAGGCCAGCCATGGCCAGGTGCTGGATCTGTCGAAATACGTGCTGGCGCTGCGCTGGAGCGCGCTCGATGCCGACAACCAGACCGTGCTCGCGGGCCTGCAGGCCAACCAGGCGCAGAACGTGGCCGAACTGCAGCAGGCATTTCGCCACTACCACTCGCCGATGCAGAGCATCGTCATGGCCGACGTCGACGGCGCGATGGCGTTCCAGGCCGCGGGCCGCGTGCCCTTGCGCCACCCCGACAACGACTTGCGCGGCGTCGCGCCCGCGCCGGGCTGGGAGGCGCGCTACGACTGGCAGGGCTGGCTGGACCACGACCAGGCGCCGCAGGACGACGGCGCGCAGCGGGGCTGGATAGCGACCGCCAACCAGCGCATCACGGCGCCGGGCTATGCGCATTTCCTGACCCAGGACTGGCACCTGCCATACCGCTACGAACGCATTGCGCAACTGCTCGAAGCGCGCCCGCTGCACGATCTCGACAGCCTCGCGGCGATACAGAACGATGTGACGTCGCTGGCCACGCAGCGCCTGCTGCCCGCGCTGCGCACGGCCGCCGCGCAGGCCGGGCACCCGCTGGCCGTGCAAGCCGCGCAACTGCTGCTCGACTTCGATGGCCGCATGGACGCCCAGCACAGCGCGCCGCTGGTGTTCGCGGCCTGGGCCGACGAGCTCGCGCGCGGCCTGATCGTGCCGCGCATAGGCAGCGCACGTTTTGCCGCGACCTATGGCAAGCGCGACTTTCGTGCGGCGGTCGAAGGCATTCTGGCGCGCGACGACGCCTGGTGGTGCGCGCCGCATACCTGTGCAGAGCAGTCGGCGCTGGCCCTGGTGCGTGCGCTCGACCGGCTGCAGGCGGCCTACGGCGCGCAGCCCGCGCAATGGCGCTGGGGCCGCGCCCACCCGGCAGAAAGCCGCCATCGGCCGCTGGGCAGCGTCGCCGCGCTGGCGCGCTTTTTCAACGTGCAGACGCCGTCATCGGGCGACGCCTACACGGTCAATGTCGGCCAGTACAACGCCGGCGATGTCGCGGGCGGCGCGTTCGTCAACCGGCATGCGGCCTCGCTGCGCGGGCTCTACGACCTTGCCGATCTCGAGAGTTCGCGCTTCATCTTCCAGACCGGGCAAAGCGGCAATGTGTTCTCGCCGCGCTATGCCGACATGCGCGACGCCTGGGCCGCAGGGCAGTACCGGCCGCTGCAGCGCGAGCCGGCGCAGTGGAGGCATCAACTGCTGCTGGAGCCGGGGGGCTGAGTCCGAGGACTTGCCGGCGGCAAATCCTCAGAACGTGTTCACGATCTCAGGGCGCCAGCCAGGCATTCGCCTGTTCGATATTCAGCAGGCGGTCCTGCCCCGCCAGACTCTGCAGATGCAGCTGGGCCAGCAGGTAGCGGTAACGCGCCTGGGCCAGGTCGCGCAAGGCGGTGGTGTGCTGCTGCTCGGCCTGGAGCACGTCCAGCATGGTGCGGCTGCCCGCCTGCAGCGATTTCTGGTTCGACAGCAGCGCCTGCTGCGCCGAACGCTGGGCCTGCTCGAGCGCGCGCACGCGCAGCACGCCTTCGGTCATGCTGCGGAACTCCTGGTGCACGCGCACGCCCAGCTCGCGCCGTGCGCCTTCGAGCGCTTCGCGCGCGCGTTCCTCGCCGGCCAGCGCCTGGCGCACCTGCGAGTTCACCGCGCCGCCCGCGTACAGCGGAACGTTGAGCTGCAGGCCCACCGACTTCTGCGCATAGCGCGAGTTGACGCTGGTCACGCTGTCGCTCTGGCTGCGCGACCATTGCGCGACCGCGTCCAGCGTCGGCCGGTGGCCGGCTTCGGCTTTTTGCACTTCGAGCCGCGCGGCCTCGCCCTGGGCGCGCAGCGCCTGCAGCTCGGGGCTTGCGGCTTCGGCGCGCGCAATCCATTCCTCCAGGCGCCGGGGCTGCGGCGCCTCGGGCACGAAGCGCGGCACATCGAGGCGGGCGAGCACGGCGGCGCCTTGGCCGGTGAGCACTTCGAGGCGGCGCTGGGTGAACTCGACGTTCTGCGTGATTTCGAGCTCCTGGGCCAGCGTCAGGTCCAGCCGTGCCTGGACTTCATCGATATCGGTGCGCGTGCCCGCGCCGGCCGCAAAGTTCTTGCGCGCCGCGTCGAGCTGCGAGGCATTGCTGGCTTTTTGCACCTGCAGCAGCGCGATCTGGTCGCGTGCCAGCAGCGCGTCGAAGTAGGCTTCGCTGACGCGCACCACCAGCGCCTGTTCATCGCGCTCGAGCAGCGCGTTGGCGTCATCGACCTGGGCGCGTGCCTGCTGGACCAGCGCGCCGAGGTAGGGGCGGTACAGCGGCTGGCGCACGCTCAGCGTCTGGTTGCTGCTGTAGTAGTCGTTGTCCCAGCGCCTGGGCTGGCCGTTCGCATCGACGGTTTTGCTCGCCAGGTCGTTGTGGTTGCGCGTGGCGCTCAGCGCGACCTGCGGGCGGCGCTGGGCGAGCGCCTGGGGCAGGCGTTCGCGCGCGGCGTCGGCGCCGGCGCGCGCCGCGCGTATCGTGGCGTCGTGGGCGAAGGCCGCGTCGTAGGCCTGGCGCAGGTCCAGGGCCTGGGCGGGCGCGGCGGCCAGGCCTGCGGCCAGCAGCGCGCAGCCCTGCAGGCGCCGCAGTGGAAGGGGCAGAAAAGCCATGGTGTCACTCTTCGGTCAGGGAGGCGGCGATGCGCTTGGTCAGCGGATGCAGCAGATAGGTCAGCAGGCTGCGTTCGCCGGTCTTGAAGACCACTTCGACCGGCATGCCGGGCTGCAGCTGGCGCTTGCCCAGGCGCTGCAGGCCTTCGGGCGTGACTTCGACGCGCGCCAGGTAGTAGCTCGCCAGCGTCTGCGGGTCGCTCAGCAGGTCCGAGGAGACCGACTGCACCTTGCCCGGCACCACGAGCTGCGGTGAATGCGCGAACGACGAGAAGCGCACATCGACGGGCAGCTCGGCCTGCACCCGGTCGATCAGATGCGGTGCCACCTGGGTTTCGAGCAGCAGCGGCGCGTCGCCGGGCACGATGTCCATCAGCTTCTGGCCGGCCTGGACCACGCCGCCCACGGTCTGGGCGGCGAGGCCCACTACCTGGCCATCGGCGGGTGACTTGATCTCCATGCGCGCGAGTTCATCGGCCAGGGCCTTGAATTTCTCATGTTCGGCGAGCACTTCGCGGTCCACTTCGGCGAGCTGGGTCTGCACTTCCTTGCGCTGCTCCTGCTGGCGCGAGAACGCGCGCTGGCGCAGCTCGGCCGTGCTGCGCTGCGCGCGCACCGCATTGCCCTGCAGATCGGCGATGGCGGTGTTCGAGTCGGCGACCATGCGTTCGAGCTCGAGCTGCCGGTTGCGCGGCGCATAGCCTTCGCTGACCAGGCCGCGCAGGTTGTGCAGTTCTTCGCTCAGCGATGCGTGCTGGGAGCGTCGACTGGCGAGCATCTGGATATAAGCCTGCTGCATGCCGCGCTGGCCCTCGATGCTTTCCTCTATCGACTGCAGGTCCGAACGCAGCAGGTGGTTGCGCGTCGCGAACAGCTGCTCCTGGGTCTGCATCTGCTGGCGTATCAACGGGTCGCCCGCGGCCGCCTGCAGGTCATCGTGAAAGACCAGGTGCTGGGCACCCGAATGCTCTGCCGTGAGGCGCGCCTGCATGGCGCGCAGACCCAGGTAGCGCTGACGCACGGCCTCGTGGTTGGCGCGGGCCATGGCGGTGTCGAGCCGCATCAGCAACTGGCCCTGGCGCACGTTGTCGCCTTCGCGCACCATCACCTGCGCGATGATGCCGCCCGACAGGTGCTGCACGGTCTTGCGCTTGGTATCGATGGCCACCGTGCCGGCGCTGGGCACGCCTTCGTCAAGCGGCGCGAATGCGGCCCAGAGCAGGAAGCCGCCAAAGCCCAGCGCCAGGGTCCACAGACCGATGCGGCCTATGCGGCGTGCATCGCCAGCGCTGTCCTCGGCGGGCGCGGAAAAGGGGGCATCGCTCGCAGCGGCTGCCGCAGCGGGGTGGGGGGAGGGCAGGATATGGGCCATGGGAGGAGTCGGTGTATGGGGTGGAAAGGGCCTGCGTTGGGCGTCTGAGTGCCGGCGCGTCAGACGCTCAGCAGTCGTGGCGGGGAGGCGCAGGCGGCGGGCGCGGCGCGCATCGAGGCGAGTACTGCATCGCGTGCGCCATCGCGCTCGACCGTGCCGTTGCGCAGCAGCAGCACGCGATCGGCGGCCGCGAGAATGCCCTGGCGGTGGCTGACGATCACCACCGTGCTGCCCTGGGTGCGCAGCTCCTGGAGCGCGCGCACCAGCGCGGCTTCGCCGGCGTCGTCGAGGTTGGCGTTGGGCTCGTCGAGCACCACCAGCCGCGGGCGGCCGTAGATCGCGCGTGCCAGTCCGATGCGCTGACGCTGCCCGCCCGACAGCAGCCCGCCGGCTTCGCCAATGGGGGTGTCATAGCCCTTGGGAAAGCGCAGGATCATTTCGTGCAGGCCGGCGCTGCGCGTCGCGGCAATCACCTTCTCGGGATCGACTTCACCGAAGCGCGCAATGTTCTCGGCGATCGTTCCCTCGAACAGTTCGATGTCCTGTGGCAGGTAGCCGAGATGGGGGCCCAGCTCGCAGCGGTCCCAGCTGCCCAGCGGCCGGCCGTCGAGCAGCACTTCGCCGCTCAGCCGTGGCCAGACGCCGATGATGCAGCGCGCCAGCGTCGACTTGCCCGAACCCGAAGGGCCGAGAATGGCCGTGACCGAGCCCGGCTTGAACGAGAGGCTCACGCCCTGCAGGATAGGGGTGTCGCGCTCCTGCGCATGGGCCACGACATCGCGCAGCACCAGGGCGCCGGTCGGCGCGGTGCGCTGCAAGTTCGGGTCGCGCGCGGGATGCGCCTTCAGCAGGCCTTCGAGGCGCGCAAACGCCGCGCGCGCCGCGATGAAGCCGCGCCAGGTGCCGACCAGCTGGTCTATGGGCGCCAAGGTGCGCGTCATCAGCACATTGGCCGCAATCATTTCGCCCGGCGACAGCTGGTGGTTGATCACCAGCAGCGCGCCCGCGCCCAGGCCCAGCGACTGCTGGGAGTAGCGGATGAACTTGCTCCAGGCGGTGATGCGGTGGGTCAGTGCCTGGGCCGTGCCCTGCAGGCCCAGCGCGCGGCGGTACCTGAGCGCCCAGTGCGCCAGCAGATGGTGGACCATGCCCATGGGCTCGAGCACTTCGACGTTGCGCAGCTTGCCTTGCAGGTAGGCCCGCGCCTGGGCCGAGGCCTCGCTCGCGGCCTGTGCGGGCGCGACCGACTTGCGGTGGCCGAACCAGACCAGGGCGGCCTGGGCCAGCGCAAAGCACAGCGCGATCGCGCCCAGGAAAGGATGGAGGAAAAACAGCACCGCGAGGTAGATCGGCGTCCAGGGCGCATCGAACAGCGCGAAGATGCCGTTGCCGGTGAGGAATTGCCGCACCTGCAGCAGATCGCCGAAGGCGCGCGGCGCGGCGTCGCCCTGGCGGCTCAGGCGCGCCTCGAAACTCGCCTCGAAGACGCGCGAACCCAGCAGGTTGTCGAGCCGCACGCCGGTGCGCACCAGCACCTTGGAGCGCATCCATTCGGAAAACGCCATCACCACGAACAGGAACAGCGTGATCAGCGACATCAGCAGCAGCGTCAGCTCGTTCTGGCTGGTCATGACGCGGTCGAAGACCTGCAGCATGTACATCGTGGGCGACAGCAGCAGCAGGTTGGACAGCATGCTGAACATGCCGACCATCGCGAATTCGCGGCGAAAGGACCAGAGCGCCTGGGTCAACTCGCTGCGTTGAAAGAAGCCGGGGTTTTTCATGGGAGAAAATTTCTGGGAAAGCACGGGGGGCGGGCGCCGGATCAGGCGGGCGTGGGCTGCATCGCGGCCGGCGCCGGGGCTGCGCTCGATGGCGTCTGGCGCGCGGCCTGGGCGAGCGCGGCCAGCACTTCGGCGCGCGGGCCGAACGCCTGCTGGCGGCCATCGCGCAGCACCAGCAGCTTGTTGGCGGTATTGAGCACGCTGCCCAGGTGGGTGATGACCACAAAGGTCGTGCCTTGCGCGCTCGCGCCCAGGATGGCCTGAGCCAGCGCGGCATTGCCTTCGTCATCGAGGCTGGAATTGGGCTCGTCGAGCACGACCAGCACCGGCTGGCCATAGAGCGCACGCGCCAGGCCCAGGCGCTGGCGCTGGCCGCCCGAAAGCCGCGCCCCGCCTTCGCCTATGGGGCTGTCGTAGCCGCCGGGCAGGCCGAGAATGAAGTCGTGCATTCCCACGGCGCGGGCCGCGGCTTCGACCTGGGCCGGTTGCACCGGGCCAAAGCGGGCGATGTTCTCGGCCACCGTGCCTTCGAACAGTTCCACGCCCTGGGGCAGGTAGCCCAGATGGGGGCCCAGCTCCTGCTTGTTCCAGCCGTGGATGTCGGCGTCGTCGAGCCGCACCTTGCCGCCTTGGGCCGGCCACAGGCCCACGAGCAGGCGCGCCAGCGTGGTCTTGCCGCTGGCCGAGGGGCCGATCACCGCCAGCACATCGCCGGGGTTCAGCGCGAACGCCATGCCGCGCAGCAGCGGCGATGGGGCGCCGGGCGCCGCCGCCACGAGTTGCTCGACCTGCAGCCGCCCGCGCGGTGCGGGCAAGGCCATGCCCTGGGCGCGCAGCGGCACGGCCTGCAGCAACTGCTGCAGCCGGCCCCAGGCGTCGCGCACGTTGACCACGGCCTGCCACTGCGCGACGGCCTGCACCAGCGGCGCGAGCATGCGCCCGCCCAGGATGGAGCCGATGATCATCATGCCGCCACCGCCGTTGAGCTGGTTGTGCAGCAGCAGCCAGCAGCCCAGGCCCAGCAGCAGCGAACCCAGCGTGTTCTGCAGCAGCTTGCCCAGCGCCTGGAAGCCGCCCGCGCTTTCCGAGGCCTGGGCCTGCAGCGCCAGAAAGTGGCGCTGCTTGTCGAGCCAGCGGCGCTGCAGGTTGCGCAGCATGCCCATGGATTCGATGACTTCGGCGTTGCGCAGGCTGGAGTCGGCATACTGCTGGGCCGCGATCGACGTGCGGTTGGCCTCCATCAGCGGCGGCTTGGTGCGCCGTTCGTTGCACCATGCCACGCTGACCTGCAGCAGCGCGAAGACCACTGCCGACCAGCCCAGCACCGGGCTGATCAGGAACAGCAGCACCATCATCAGCAGCGCGATCGGCGCTTCCATCAAGGCCAGCAGCGCGGGGGAGAACAGGAAATCGCAGACCAGCCGCAGATCGCTCAGCGGTTGCGTGCTGCCGCCGCCCACGCGCTGCAGCCGCGCCGTGAAGATGGCGCCGAAGATGCGCTCGCGCAGCTGGGCATCGAGCTGGCCGCCCGCGGCGCGCATGATTTCGCTGCGCGCCCACTCGAGCACTTCCATCAGCGCATAGGCGCCGAGCACGACAATGGTCAGCATCAGCAGCGTGAAGGGGTTGCGGCTGTTCACCACCCGGTCGTAGACCTCGAGCATGTAGACCGATGGCGCGAGCACCAGCAGGCCGGCCAGCAGGCTGAACCCGCCGGCGCGCATGAAATAGGGTTTGAGCGCGGTGAGAGCGGCGCGCAGTTCACTGGGAGAAGGGGCGGTTTTCATGGACGTGTGGCTTGGTTTGCGGGCCCGGCGCAGGCCAGGCGGTGTCGCGCACCGGAATTGCCATTGCGCGGCCCGCGCCCTGTGCGGGTGGGAGACTGGGATGGCAGGCAGAACGTCGACATGAAGCCATATTATAGTTTTTAACTATTAAATTAAATAGGGCAATAGCTAATTCTGGTCTGGTGAAAGAAAAACATCGCGCTATCACGTGGCGCAGACCACACAGCGCAGGCCTGTGGTGAGTGGCCAGCGCCTTGGCGAAGTTCCTTCGGTGGCGCTTCGCCCGCCGCAGGGCGGGGCGGCGGCTCCAGGCCTCATTCCTCTGTCATTGACGCGGCGATTCGCTTGGTCAAGGGGTGCAGCAGGTAGGTCAGCAGCGAGCGTTCGCCGGTCTTGAAGACCACTTCGACCGGCATGCCGGGCTGCAGCTGGCGCTGGCCCAGGCGCTCCTTGCCCCGGGGCGTGACTTCGACCCGGGCCAGGTAATAGCTCGCCTGGGTCTGCGGATCGGTCAGCAGGTCGGCCGAGACGGAATGCACCTGGCCCTCGACCGACAGCTGGGGCGAATGGGCGAAGGAGGAAAAGCGCACCTCCACCGGCATGCCCGCATGCACCCGGTCAATCAGGTGCGGCGCGACCCGGGCTTCGAGCAGCAGCGGCTCCTTGTCGGGAACGATGTCCATCAGCGTCTGGGCGGGCTGGATCACGCCGCCCACGGTCTGCACCGCCAGCCCGACGACCTGCCCGTCGGCGGGCGACCTGATGTCCATGCGCGCGAGCTCGTCTGCCAAGGTCTTGCGCTTTTCCTGCTCGGCCGACACTTCGCGCTCCACTTCGGCGAGCCGGGTCTGGACTTCCTTGCGCTGCTCCTGCTGGCGCACGAGCATGCGCTGGCGCAGCTCGGCCACGCTGCGTTGCGCGCGCACGGTATTGCCCAGCAGATCGGCGATGGCCGAGTTGGCGTCGGCGACCAGGCGCTGGAGCTCGAGCTGGCGGTTGCGCGGCGCATAGCCTTCGCTGACCAGTCCGCGCAGATGGCGCAGTTCCTCGTTGAGCAAGGCCTGCTGGGCGCGCCGGTTTTGCAGCATGTCGGCGTAGGCGTCGAGCATGCCCTGCTGGCCTTGCAGGCTTTCCTCCATGGATTGCAGGTCTGCCTGCAGCAGGCGCCGGCGTGTCTCGAACAACTGCTGCTGCAGTTGCATCTGCTGGTCGGCCAGCGGGTCGCCCGCCGCTGCCAGCGAATCTTCGTGGAAGACCAGCGACTGCGCGCCCGCATGCTCGGCCGTCAGGCGCGCCTGCTCGGCGCGAAGCCCCAGATAGCGCTGGCGCACCGCGTCATGCTGGGCCTGGGTCACGGTGGGGTCTAGCCGCATCAGCAATTGGCCCTGGCGCACGCTGTCGCCCTCGCGCACCAGCACCTGTTTGACAATGCCGCCCGTCAGGTGCTGAACCGCTTTGCGCTTGGTGTCTATCGCCACCATGCCGACGCTGGGCACGCCTTCGTCCAGCGGTGCATACGCCGCCCACAGCAAAAAGCCGCCAAAACCCATGGCCAGCGTCCAAAGGCCTATGCGCCCCGCGTGGCTCGCGACCTTGTCGGCGGTTTCGGGTTCGAAGCCGGCATCGCTGTCGTTGGGCGGTGGAAGTGCAGACGGTGGGGCCATGGTGGGTGCTGATCAAGAAAGAGGAACAGGCGGATGCCGGGCCTTGGCCTCAGACACCCTGGCGCTGCGCAGGGCCGCCGGCGTTGGCTGGCGCAGGCGGCGCGCGCATCGAAGCGAGAACGGCGTCGCGCGGCCCGTCGCGCTCCACGCAGCCGTCGCGAAGAACGATCACGCGATCGGCGACCGCGAGGATGCCGGGTCTATGCGTCACGAGCACCACCGTGCTGCGCCGGGCGCGCAGTTCGCCGACCGCGCGCACCAGCGCGGCTTCGCCGGCGTCGTCGAGGTTGGCGTTGGGCTCGTCGAGCACCACCAGCACCGGATGGCCATAGATCGCGCGTGCCAGCCCGATGCGCTGGCGCTGGCCGCCCGACAGCAGCCCGCCGGCTTCACCGATGGGCGTGTCATAGCCCTTGGGCAGGTGCAGGATCATTTCATGCAGGTCGGCGCTGCGCGTCGCGGCAATCACCCGCTGCGAATCGACGCGGCCGAAGCGCGCGATGTTCTCGGCGATCGAGCCTTCGAACAATTCGATGTCCTGGGGCAGGTAGCCCAGGTAGGGGCCGAGTTCGGCGCGGCTCCAGCGGTCCAGTGGCTGCCCGTCGAGCAGGATGCAGCCGCTGCGTGCGGGCCAGACGCCGATCATGCAGCGCGCCAGCGTCGACTTGCCCGCACCCGAAGGGCCGAGGATCACGGTGACCGTGCCGGGCTCGAAGGCCAGCGTCACGCCCCGCAAGATGGCCTGGTCGCGGCCCTGCGCATGGGCCTGCACATCCCGCAGCGCGAGCGCACCCGTGGGCGCGCTGCGGGCCGGCGCGCCGGCGCGCCGCGGGTGGGTGCGCAGCAGGCCTTCGAGGCGTGCGAACGCCGCGCGCGCAGTGATGAAGTCGCGCCAGGTGCCGACCAACTGATCGATGGGCGTGAGCGTGCGCGTCATCAACACGTTGGCGGCAATCATTTCGCCCGGCGACAGCTGGCCATTGATCACCAGCAGCGCGCCCGCCCCCAGGCCCAGGGATTGCTGCGAATAGCGCACGAACTTGCTCCAGGCCGTGATGCGATGGGTCAGCGCCTGCGCAGCCCCCTGCCTGGCCAGCGCCAGCCGGTTGCGCCGCGCCCACTGGGGCCGAAGGTGCTGCAGCATGCCCATGGGCTCGAGCACTTCCACGTTGCGCAGCTTGCTTTGCAGATAAGTGCGCGCATCGGCATGCGCCTGGTTCGCGGCCTCGGTGGGCGCGACCGATCTGCGGTGACCGAACGTGACCAGTGCCACCTGGGCCAGCGCGAAGCACAGCGCGATCGCGCCCAGCCAGGGGTGCAGGAAAAACAGCACCGCCAGATAGATCGGTGTCCAGGGCGCATCGAACAGCGCGAAGATGCCGTGGCCGGTGAGGAATTGGCGCAGCTGCAGCAGATCGCCGAACGCCCGCGTCGTGCCCGCGCCCGGATGGCCGAGGCGGGAGGCGAAACTCGCCTGGAAGACCCGCGGGCCCAGCCGGTTGTCCAGCTGCACACCGATGTGCACCAGTACCTTGGAGCGCGTCCATTCGCAAAACGCCATCACCACGAGCAGGAACAGGGCGATCAGCGACATGAACAGCAGCGTCAGCTCGTTCTGGCTGACCATCACGCGGTCGAATACCTGCAGCATGTAAATCGTCGGCACCAGCAGCAACAGGTTGGTCAGCATGCTGAACAACCCGACCAGCGCGAACTCGCGGCGCAATGCCCACAGGGCCCGTGTCAGTTCGCTGCGCTGGAAGAAACCGGTGGCATTCATGGCGTCGGGCTCCGTATCACGCGGCGTTTTGTGGCCTGGCATCGGCCGGCAGCGGGCGTGGGGCACGGCGCATGGACGCCAGCACTTCGGCGCGCGGGCCGAACGCCTGCTGCCGGCCGGCGTAAAGCAGCAGCACCTTGCTGGCGACCTGCAGCACGCCGGTCAGGTGGGTGACGATCACAAAGGTCGTACCGCTTGCGCTTGCCGAGCGTATGGCCTGCTCCAGCGCGGCGTTGCCTTCATGGTCCAGGCTGGAATTGGGCTCGTCGAGCACCACCAGCACGGGGCCGTCATAGAGCGCGCGTGCCAGGCCCAGTCGCTGGCGCTGGCCGCCCGACAGCCGCGAGCCGTCTTCGCCAATCGGGCAGTCGTAGCCTCCGGGCAGGCCGAGAATGAAGTCATGCATGCCCACCGCGCGCGCCGCGGCTTCGGTCTTGGCCGGATGGGCGGGACCAAAGCGCGCGATGTTCTCGGCCACCGTCCCCTCGAACAGCTCCACGTCCTGGGGCAGGTAGCCCAGGTGGCGGCCGAGCTCGTGCTTGCTCCAGCTGTGGATGTCGGCGCTGTCCAGGCGTACCGTGCCGCCCAGTGGCGGCCACAGCCCCACGAGCTGGCGCGCGAGCGTGGTCTTGCCGCTGGCCGAGGGGCCGATCACGGCCAGCACGTCGCCGGGGCCGAGCGTGAACGTGATGCCGTGCAGCATCGGCGCGCGCGTGCCGGGCGCGCCGGCGACCAGCTGCTCGACCTGCAGGTGGCCGCGCGGCGCGGGCAAGGGCATCGCGGGGCTGTCTTGCGGCACGTCCTGCAGCAGCTTGTGCAGCCGCGTCCAGGCATCGCGCACATGGATCACGCTTTGCCATTGCGTCACGGCCTGCAGCAGGGGCGCGAGCATGCGCCCGCCCAGGATGGAGGCGATGATCATCATCGCTTCGCCGCCGTTGAGCCGGTGGTGCAGCAGCAGCCAGCAGCCCAGACCCAGCAGCAGCGAGCTCAAGGTGTTTTGCAGCAGCTTGCCCAGCGCCTGGAAGCCGCCCGCGCTTTGCGACGCCAAGGCCTGCAGATCCAGGATGGCGCGCTGCTTTTCCTGCCAGCGGCGCTGCAGATGGCCCAGCATTCCCATGGATTCGACGACCTCGGCATTGCGCAAGCTGTTGTCTGCATATTGCTGGGCCGTGAAGGACTGGCGGTTGGCCTGCGTGAGCAGCGGTCTGGAGCGCCGCTCGTTGGCCCAGGCGACGGCGACCTGCAGCGCCGCGAACACCACGGCCGACCAACCCAGTACCGGGCTGATGAGAAACAGCAGCAGCATCATCACCAGCGCGATCGGCGCTTCCATCCAGGCGAGCAGCGCAGGCGAATACAGGAAATCGCGAATCAGCTTGAAGTCATTCAGGGGCTGGGCCGTGCCCCCCGTGATCTGCTGCAGGCGCGCCGCAAAGATGGCGTCGAAGATGCGTTCACCGAGCTGCGCATCGAGGCGCATGCTTGCCGCGCGCATGATCTCGCTGCGTGCCCATTCGAGCACTTCCATCAGGGCATAGGCGCCGAGCACGGCGACCGTCAGCACCAGCAGCGTGAGGGGATTGCGGCTGTTGACCACCCGATCGTAGACCTCGAGCATGTAGACCGAGGGCGCGAGCACCAGCACGCTCGCCAGCAGACTGAAGCGGGCGGCGCGCAGGAAATAGGGCCTGAGCGCGACCAGGGCCTGGTGCAGCTCGCCGGCGCAGGGATAGGCATTCATGGGCAGCGCCTTGACGACCTCAAGCCGGCGACGCGGGCCGAGACGAAAGTGGCGCGTATTCGGGTGGATGGGCGAACCACGGCGCGCTGTCGCGGCCAATGCGCTCGGCCAGCTCTTTCAATACGGGAAGATATCTGCTTTCTATTGCACCGATGTCGACGGACGCGTTGGGGTACACCATGTTGATGGCCGCTATCAGCTGTCCCGCGCTTTTGACGGCCAGTCCGATTGCAGAAAAGTCCGGTTCTTCCCGCCATTCCCCGCGGTTGATCGAATAGCCGGCCTGCCGGGTGATCTTGAGCATCCGATCGATTCTTTTCCTGTCCCTGGCTGTTTCTCCGACCTCGTCATGGCGCAGGCTCAACAGCTTGAGAATGTTTTCCAGCTGCTCGTCGCTGCATGCGGCCAGATAGGCGCGGCCGACGGCGGTATCGAACACCGGCAGTCTGGTGCCTATCATGGAGTGGTGCTGCGAAAGCATGCTGAAGCGATGCGTGCTTTCGCGTATCACCATGAATTCCGACTCCATCGTGGCCAGATCGCAGGGCCACATCAGTGGTTTCACGTAGGCGCGCAGCAAGGGCGCGGCCACGCGGGCGATCCATTCCTCCTCGATAAACCCTTCGCTCAGACTGCGGACTTCAAATGTCAGGCCGTATTGCCCATCCCTGTCCGTGGGTCGAATAAGCCCGCAAATCCTGAGGGTTTCCATTATTCGTTTGACGGACGGCCGCGGTATGCGCGTCATCTGGCTGAGCACGCTGGTCGTGCTGATTCCCCCCGGGCACTGGTTCATGCACCTGAGCAATTCTATGCCTCGCTTGAGGCTGCGAATTTCTTTGTAGGCCGCATTGGGCTCATCGATGGGATGGAGCATAGGGGTATTTTCTAGGCGTTTACCCGGGTGATTTTGTTCACCTGGTGAACGCAATTTACGACGCCATGCCATTTCCAGACAATCAGTCATCACCGATCCCAAATGTCGGTGAAGCGGTTGAATAGGACGACGACATTTGACCGCATGTGGATGAACGGAAAAGAAGTCTCTGCAGCCGTTCATCTTTTCGGAAAGAAATCCTCCTGGGCACCATCCTCGCCTGCGCTTCCCAAGCGCTTGGGAAGCGCTTGGGAAGCGCTTGGAGAGAGCATGGTTTTTGTGTCTGACGGATATGTCCAGGTTCAGAGGATGCTTGAAAAATCAAAGGGCAGTAATTTTTGAATATTCCCATTCTTTAATTTTTCGCATGTTTGCAGAAATATTTATTGAGGATTAAGTCATGCTTGTGAATATGCTGGTTGGATTTAGTCTGCATCGAATGATGTCTTTAATTGAAAAGCAGATTCAATCTTTGGATTGCGATACTTCTGGCCGCACATTGGGCGCGGAATAAGAAAGCTGAAAAGCGAATTTATTTAAGGGTAGGTAATGAACGTGAATAAGGTTTACACTTCGGCATCGTTGAACTCTGTGAACAGTGTGCTGAACAACTCGAATCGTGGCGGTGATGCAGGGCGAAACTACAAGCCCTCCTACGATGTGGATGCGGCAGGAAAACAGATCACGCGCGACAACAAATCGTGGAACGGCCCCGGCGTGATCGGCAAGGAAGCGGATCTGACGTATTCGTTTCCGGAGTGGCAATACAATCAATACAATATTGGGCGCAATACCAAGCTCAGTGCGTTCACGCAAAAGCAGCAGGAGCAAGCCGAGCTTGCATTGCAATCCTGGTCTGATCTTGCCAATATCACGTTCACCAAGAACAGTCCGACGCAACAGTCCAATATCACTTTTGGAAATTATGTGGGCCAGGGTCAGGCCTACGCCATGATGCCTTTCTCGTACGCGGGCAGGGACTACCGGGGCCACAACACGGACGGGCAAAGCTGGTTCAACATCAACTATTCGCAGGCCAGCCAGCGTGATGGGCTGTACTCGAACCTGCACCCTGAACTGGGCAATTACGGCCGCATGACCATCACCCATGAAATCGGCCATACGCTGGGTCTGAACCATCCAGGCAACTACAATGCCGGCCAGGGAAATCCTACGTACAGAAATGCATCGTATGCGGAGGATACGCGCCAGTACAGTAGCATGAGTTATTGGAATGAAGCCAATACGGGCGGAGATAACAAAGGCCACTATGCCTCCGCGCCATTGATGGATGATATCGCGGCGATTCAGCGTCTTTACGGGGCCAATATGGAAACCAGGACTGGGGACACGGTCTACGGTTTCAACTCGAATTCCGATCGGGATTTCTTCACGATCAAGAATGCAGAGCATAAGCTGGTCTTCTCGGTCTGGGATGCGGGAGGCAACGATACGTTTGATTTTTCTGGCTACCGTGAGAACCAGAACATCAACTTGAACGAAGCTTCTTTCTCCGATGTGGGTGGCTTGAAGAAAAATGTCTCGATTGCCAAAGGTGTGACCATAGAGAACGCGATTGGCGGCTTTGGCAACGATGTGATCGTGGGCAATGATTCCGATAACTTCATCGATGGGGGCGAGGGCAATGACGTGATTTTTGGCGGCGGCGGCCAGGACACCCTGAAGGGGGGTAAAGGGATGGATATTTTCGTTTATACGAATGTGTCAGAATCCACGTATGACGCACCCGACCGTATTATTGATTTCGAAACGGGAGTCGACAAGATCAATTTCTCTTTCTTCAATCATTCCGCAGGAAAGCCAGGCTTCATCCACTTCTCGGACAAGTTCACGGGCGCGGCCGGGGAAGTGGTATTGTCCTACGATGCGCAGAACAATACGAGTGATATCGTTTTGAGCATCGATAATGACCTTTCGCCCGACTTGAGAATTCAAGTGCTCGGTCAGGTCAATGCAGTGCACGATTTCATCGTGTAATCGATTTGACGGAAAGCCGGAGGAATCCTGGCTTTCCGTCATTCAATGGTTCATTGGTCGGTAATCCGGGATTGCATGGGGCCGGGGGTTTTGTCAACTTTTGGAAGTCCAATGCCATGAGGTTTATTTCAACATTTCTATTTTCAATCATGTTTACAGCAACATCGATGGGCAGCAGCCTGCCTTTGCCCCATCCCAGGGATTTCGTCGGGGACTGGGTTGTGTTCGACGCCACGCGTTTTTGTGGCATCCATCTTTGGGTGGAAGACATGCCTGAGGCCAATGGGTTCAGGTTGACCATTGACCCCCATGTCGCCGCATGCAACTTCGCCATGGATGCGGTCGCATGGCGTCCTGCGCCCGATGGCATCTCGCTGCTGGACAAGGACGGAACCACGCTGGTCTTTTTCTCACAGGAAGGCGATGGCTATCGCAGCGAGATCGCCAGCGACAACGGAA
Organism: Pantoea sp. 18069; assembly: GCF_902706035.1. Lineage (GTDB taxonomy): Bacteria > Pseudomonadota > Gammaproteobacteria > Burkholderiales > Burkholderiaceae_C > Comamonas. The sequence continues at coordinate 66,499 of NZ_CACSJA010000024.1, forward strand.
TGCGCTTGTGCAGAAAAACGGGCGGGCAATGAGGGCCTTAGAACGTGTTCATGATCTCAACGCGGCGCGAAGAGATCGTGAACACGTTCTTAGCGCAGAAAATCTTCGATCAGCCGCGCCACGGCCTGGGGCTGGTCGTGGTGCAGCATATGGCCCGCATCCTCGACGCGCGCCGTGCGGCAGTTGCGCACGTGGCCCAGGCGCTGGTGGTATTCATCGAGCGAATAGCGGCCCTTGTTCCATTGCGCGAGGCTGTCGTCGCTGGCTTCTACGGCGAGCGTGGGCGCGGTGATTGCCGCATACAGCGCGAGCACTTCCTCGACGCGAAACAGATGCGGGCTGCCGACCTTGTGCGCGGCGTCGCCCAGGATATGCCAGTGCCCCTGGGCATCGGGCGCGGCCCAGTGCCGGGCCAGCCACAGGGCCTTGTCCTGGTCGAGCCGGCGGTTGGTCTTGCGCAGCCGCTGGGCCACGCCGTCGAGGCTGTCGTAGTGCTTGAGAGCTAGCTCGCCGCGCGCTAGTGCGCGCGTTTCGTCTAGCCACTGCGCATAGCGTGCGGGCGCTTCGCTGGCCTGCGTAGGCGCAAGGCCGAAGCCTTCGAGGTTGACCAGGCGCCGGATGCGCGCCGGCCGCGCGCCCGCGTAAAGCATAGCGACATTGCCGCCCATGCTGTGGCCCACCAGATCGACGGGCTGGCCGGGCGCGTAGTGGTCGAGCAGCAGGTCCAGGTCGGCAAGGTAGTCGACGAATTGGTAGTGGTCCACGCGCGCAGCCGGTTTTGTCAGGCCGAAGCCGCGCCAGTCGGCGGCAATGATCGTGCGCCCGGCGAAGAAGCCGGCAGAGAATGCATCGACGGCAAACTGGTAGGACGCGGCCACATCCATCCAGCCGTGGGCGAGCACCAGCGGGGGCAGCGCGCTGTCGGCGGCCTCGGGGCCCCAGCGGCGCACATGGTAGTCGATGGAGCGCAGGGGCAGGAATTCGCAGCGGCTTGGGCGTTGGACGGTGTACATGGTCGCGATTATTTCCCGGCGCCGCAGCATCCGCAGTCGTCGCAGGGACAGCCGCCGCGGCTTCGCTGCGCAGGCCGCAGTATTCCGTAATACTAGCGGGTCTCATTCCCAGCCCCCGGAGATTGCATGCACAAGGTTCAGTTAGGAAAAAGCGATTTGCAGGTCACGCCCATTTGCCTGGGCACGATGACGTTCGGAGAACAGGTGAACGAGGCTGCGGCCCATGCCATCCTCGAGCGCGCGGTCGAACTCGGCGTCAATTTCCTCGACACGGCCGAAATGTATGCCGTGCCCGCACGCGCCGCGACCTATGGCGCGACCGAGACCATCCTGGGCAACTGGTTCGCCAGCCGCCCCGGCCTGCGCGACAAGGTGGTGCTCGCAAGCAAGGTCGCGGGCCCGTCGCGCGGCATGCCCTGGATACGCGACGGCCAGGGCATGACGGCCGCCGACATCGTCGCCTCGTGCGAGGCCAGCTTGCGCCGGCTGCAGACCGATGTCATCGACCTCTACCAGATCCACTGGCCCGAGCGCCATGTGCCGGCCTTCGGCGCCATGTATTACGACCCCGCCAAGGAAACCACGCAGACGCCGATCCGCGAACAGCTCGAAGCGCTTGCCGGCCTGGTGCGCGCGGGCAAGATCCGCCATGTCGGCCTGTCGAACGAAACGCCCTATGGCGTGCACGAATTCGTGCGCCTGGCCGAGGCCCATGGCCTGCCGCGCGTGGCGAGCATCCAGAACCCCTACTGCCTGCTCAACCGCAGCTACGAGAACGCGCTCGACGAAACCTGCGACCGGCTCGACGTGTCGCTGCTGGCCTACTCCCCGCTGGGCGTGGGCCTGCTCAGTGGCAAGTACGACGCCAGCGGCATTGCCGGCCCCGACGCGCCCCAGGGCACGCGGCTGTCGTACGAAGCGGTGCGCAAGCAGCGCTGGGGCCGGCCCGATGCGATGGCCGCCGCGCGCCGCTACAACCAGCTCGCGCGCGACCATGGCCTGAGCCCCACGCAGATGGCGCTGGCGTTCTGCTACACCCAGCGCTGCGTGGCCAGCACCATCATAGGCGTGACCTCGCTGGCCCAGCTCGAGGAAGACTGCGCGGTCTGGGGCACGCAGCTGCCGGCCGCGCTGCTCGCCGACATCAACCAGTTGCGCTGGGAAATGCGCGACCCCGCGGTATGAGCAAGAAGGCTGCGCATGTGAGCGAGACGCCGGCCACGCAGCTGCTGCGCGCGCACCGGGTCGAGTTCACCGAGCACCCTTACGAGTACCAGGAGCATGGCGGCACCGCGCACAGCGCGGCCAGCCTGGGCCTAGAGGAACACAGCGTGGTCAAGACCCTGGTCATGCAGGACCAGGACGCGAAGCCGCTGATCGTGCTGATGCATGGCGACTGCAAGGTCTCGACCAAGAACCTCGCGCGCCAGATAGGCGCGAAGTCGGTCGAGCCCTGCAAGCCCGACGTCGCCAACCGGCACAGCGGCTATCTGATCGGTGGCACCTCGCCGTTCGGCACGCGCCGCGCGATGCCGGTGTACATCGAGCAGAGCATTCTGGATTTGCCGCGCATCGCAATCAACGGCGGGCGCCGCGGTTTTCTGGTGCAGATCGATCCGCGGGTATGTCTGGATCTTCTCAAAGCGCGGCCGGTGCAGTGCGCGCTGGCAGAATAGCACTCCCGTGCGACGGGCATCCGGCGGCGGGCTGCCGTTGCGGCGCCGAATGGCGCCTGGGCGACTGTTTTTTTGGCACACCGGCCCGATGCGGGCCAAGGACTTGAATTGAACGCGCTTTATCCTTTCCTCGCGACCCTGGCCGCCTATCTCATCGGCTCGCTGTCGTTTGCCGTGATCGTCAGCCGCGTGATGGGCCTGCACGATCCACGCACCTATGGCAGCGGCAACCCCGGTGCGACCAACGTGCTGCGTTCGGGCAGCAAACCGGCGGCGATCGCCACGCTGCTGCTGGACGCGCTCAAGGGCTGGCTGCCGGTGGTGCTGGTGCATTGGTTCGGCAAGCCCTACGGCCTGGGCGACGGCACGCTGGCCGCGGTCGCGCTCGCGGCCTTCCTGGGCCACCTCTATCCGGTGTTCTTCCGGTTCAAGGGCGGCAAGGGCGTGGCCACGGCGCTGGGCGTGCTGCTGGGCATCAGCGGCTGGCTGGGCCTGGCGACGGCGCTGACCTGGGTCATCGTGGCATTCTTCTTTCGCTATTCGTCGCTGGCCTCGCTGGTGTCGGCGGTGTTCGCGCCGGTCTACTACGTGCTGTTCGGCGGCGTGCTCTGGTACACCGAGGGCCCGGTCACGGCGGCGATTGTCGCCATGGGCCTGCTGCTGATCTGGCGCCACCGCGAAAACATCCAGCGCCTGATCGCGGGCAAGGAGTCGCGCCTGGGCAAGAAGCCCGATCCGGCCAAGGCCGCGGGCAGGAACAAGCGCGGTTGAGTCAGAAAGCGGCGGCGTCGCGCCGCGCAGGCAGCGGCGCGGGCCGCGAGCGCCCGACGTAGACGCCAAGCCGCGCCATGGTCTGGGGCGTGATGCGCTGTGCCCTGGCCGAGCGCGCGAGCGCGGCCGCGATGCGCGGGCCGGCGCGTGCGGTATCGTGCAGCGCCGGCGTTCTGAACGGCTGGCCCGCGGCGTCGAGCACGCGCGCGACCAGCGGCTGCAGCGCCGTGCTGCTGCGGCGCAGCACCACGGCGGTATCGCCATTGTCCAGCCGCACCAGCGTGCCCGGCGGGCACAGCCCCACGCTGCGCACCAGCGCATAGCCGACCTCATCCTGAGCCGCGGCTTCGCTGCCCACGATGACCCGCACCGAGTCGGTGGCGCTGCGAGCGTTGCGCGAGCGGCGCGGGCTGATCATGGCCGCGTAGCGGTCGACGCTGGCCAGCGTTCGCGCCAGGCGTTCGGCGGGGCCGAGCTGCGCCAGCGGCGCCCGGCTCCTGGCCTTAGGGTGGTGCGCGGCCACGGCGTCAAGCCACAGCGGGTCGTCGATGAACAGCCGCACCAGCAGCGCCTGGCTTTCGAGCGGATGCCGCTCTATCTGCGCGCGCTGGGCTGCGGTCGGTGGCTCGCGCTGCAGCGCGAGCTGGTCCTGCAGCTGGGTCATGCCGATGTTCATCGTGAAGGCCGCGCAGACCAGCGCCCGGCGCTCGTGCGCGGGCAGCGACAGCTCAGGGCCCAGGATATGGCACAGCGTGGCCGAGACCAGCGCATGCGAGGCGCTGTAGCCCGCGGTGGAATCGGCCGCGAGCTGGAACATCAGGTACAGCGCGGCGTCGCTGTCGTGCGCGACGAGCTCCGTGAGCCAGTCGGTGAGCTGGCGCAGCCGGGCCGCGAAATTCTGCACCTGCAGCGGCGCGCTCAGCAGCAGCGAGAGCGCGGCTTCGAGCTCGGCCCAGAGACCGCGCAGGTCTTCGTAGTGTTCGTCAACCGTCTGCGTAGTCACAGTGAAGGCATGGGGCATGGCCTGAGCCGGGTCAGCGGCGCTTTTCGAGCACCATCTGGTCGCCCTGGCGCGTCATGTGGAAATCGGCCAGAAAGCTGTTGCCCAGCAGCACGAAAGGCATGGCCTGGGGCGTGACCACGGCGTCGACGCCGCGCGCCTCCAGAGTGCCGATGCGCACCGAGTCCAGCCGCAGCCGCCAGCCGCGCACCGCGCCGTTGGCCGTGCCCATCTGCACGCTCTGGCCCTGCAGATAGGGCAGGCCCAGGCGATCGGCTTCGGCCCGGCCTATGGCCACCGTGCTCGCGCCGGTGTCCACCAGATAGCGCACGGCCTGGCCGTTGATCTGCCCCTGATCGATGAAGTGGCCCTGGCCATCGGCAAACAGCACCAGCCGCGCCGGGCCTGCGGCCGCGGCGCGCGCGCCCAACTGCACCGGCGCTTCGCCCAGTCGCAGCCGTTGCTGGTGGCCCGCGATGTCGAGCAGCGCGTCGTCAGCGCCGACCTTGAGCACGCGCACCGGCCCCAGGCTTTCACCCGCTGCCAGGCTGCGCGGCGCGCCGCCATCGATCACCAGCAGTGCCTTGCTGCCTAGAATGCCGGCCAGTGCGACCGACTGGGCGCTGGTCAGGGCCGGTAGCAGCGCCAGAATCAAGCTTGCCAACATTGCATACCAATGTCGCCAGCCAAGGGCGGGGGCCCGGCGAGGGGCACCGAGCAAGGGCCGCCCCGCAGCGACGGTGCCGTCCCCCTCCACCGAAGGATGAGAGGGGGAAGCGACGAAGTCGCTCAGGGGGTGCTTCATTAGTCTCTGAAATTGTTGAAGGACAGCGGCACGTCGTCGATTTCCTTGCGGATCAGCGCCATCGCTGCCTGCAGGTCGTCGCGCTTGGCGCCGGTGATGCGCACTTTTTCTTCCTGGATCGCGGCCTGCACCTTGAGCTTGCTTTCCTTCATCAGCTTTTGCAGCTTCTTGGCGAGCTCGGACTCGATGCCGTTGCGCACCTTGACGACCTGCTTGAGCTTGTCGCCGCCGATCTTCTGCGCCTTCTGTATGTCGAGAAAGCGCACGTCCACGCTGCGCTTGGTGAGCTTGTTGCGCAGCAGGTCTTCCACCTGGGTCAGCTGGAAGTCCGCATCACCGTACATGGTGATTTCCTTGTCCTTGAGCTCCACGGCGGCCGACGAGCCCTTGAAGTCGAAGCGGGTGGCGATTTCCTTGGCGGCGTTTTCGACCGCGTTCTTGACTTCCACGAAGTCGGCTTCGCAAACGGTGTCAAAAGATGGCATGTGAATTTCTCTTTCCTGAAAGTGGTCCGGGGAGTGCACGGCGGACAGGCGGGCAAAGCCGGTGGCCAGCGCGGCCCTGGTCGCGGTGCGACAATCCAGCTGATGTTAGTCGAGAAAAATGTACCCTTGCAGCACAGCAATACCTTTGGCATCGCGGCCCGCGCCCATGCCCTGGTGCGCGTGCATTCCGAAGACGATGTGCGCGCCGTGCTGGACGACCCGTTCTGGGGCCGGCGCCCGCTGCTGGTGCTTGGCGGCGGCAGCAACATCGTGCTGACCGGCGATGTCGAGCCCGTGGTGCTGAAGATGGAAATCAAGGGCATGCGCGTGGCGGGCGAAACGCCCACGGCCTGGATCGTCGAGGCCGGCGCCGGCGAGCGCTGGCACGACCTCGTGGCCTGGACGCTGGAGCAGAACCTGCCGGGTCTCGAAAACATGGCGCTGATTCCAGGCACCGTGGGCGCGGCGCCGGTGCAGAACATCGGCGCCTACGGCATCGAGCTGCAGGACCGTTTCGCGGCGCTCGATGCCGTCGACCTGGTCACGGGCCAGCGCTTCACGCTCGACGCCGCGCAATGCGCGTTCAGCTACCGCGATTCGGTCTTCAAGCATGTGCCGGCCGAGCCCCAGGGCCCGCGCTCTGCGGCTCCCCGGGGCATGGGCCTGGCAGGCCGCGCGGTGATCACGCGCGTGCGTCTCGCGCTGCCCAAGGCCTGGAAGCCCGACATGGGCTATCTGGACATCGAGCGCAAGCGCGCCGAGGCCGGCGTTGCCCAACCCACGGCCCGGCAGATCTTCGACTGGGTCTGCGAGATCCGCCGCGCCAAGCTGCCCGACCCCGAGGTGCTGGGCAATGCGGGCAGCTTCTTCAAGAATCCCACGGTCTCGCGTGAGCAGTGCGCCGACATCATCGCGCGCGAGCCGCGCATCGTGCACTACCCGCTGGCGGACGGCACGATCAAGCTGGCCGCGGGCTGGCTGATCGACGCCTGCGGCTGGAAAGGCAAGACCATGGGCAAGGCCGGCGTCTACGAACGCCAGGCGCTGGTGCTGGTCAACCGCGGCGACCGCCACTCGGATGACGCCAGCGTCACGGGCGGCGAAGTCATGACGCTGGCCCGGGCGATACAGACCAGTGTCTATGAACGCTTCGGCATCCGCCTCGAGCCCGAGCCCGTCGTGGTCTAAGCCTGCTGTACGCGCAGCGTCGCGGGCGTTACGATACATGCGAAAATAGGCCGTCTCGGCACGGCGGGATGTCCGGGCTGCATGGTGTACCCCGGACAGCGCTTGAAAATTGCCTCCATAACGACACGTCATAAACAGCGGTTTTCCCCGGCCAGTGCCCCAGCGAGATTCGATCATGTCAAGTTACAACCCTCCTTTTGAAATCCACGTTCACGGCCAAGTGGTGCTGACGGCCCAGACCAGCTTCGAGCAACTGCAGGAGGCGCTCAAGCCGCTGTGGACCTATGCCGGCGCGCGCTCGCTTGCCGATGGCGCGACCAGCGTCTACGAAGAAGAGCCCGGCATCCAGTTCGATGCACGCGAGCACCGGTTGCAGATCTGCTGGACGGTGCGCGGCGACGACGACTTCCGCCAGACGCTCGACGAAATGTGCATGAGCCTCAACGAGCTGTCGGAGCAGGGCGCGGCGATCGAGGTCACGTTCTACGACACCGAATTCGACGACGATGACGAAGAGGCCGACGAGGCCGACGAGGCCGAGTCGCGCGATGATTTCCTGATGCTGTTCGTCGGCCCCACACCCGCGGCCATCATGCAGGTGCAGCGCGACCTGCTGGTGCAGGACGTGGTCAACATGATGGAGCGCCATTTCGACGGCGCCGAACTCGGCGGCGTGGTCGCGGAAATCGACAAGCTGTTCTCGCTGCGCTTCGACGCGCTGGTGAACTCGCTGGAAATCGGCAAGCCCCCGCGCGGACCTGGCGGCTCGGGCGGCTCGGGCCACGGCAGCGGCGGCAACCGCCGCCCGCGCCACCTGCACTGATGCCCGCGGGCGCGGCGCGATCGCCGCAGCTTGGCAGCACGGCCATGGACCTGCCCTATCTGCGCTCCTATCCCGCGCACCTGCAGGAGCAGGTGCGCGCCTTGCTGGCCAGCGACGGCACGGCCGCGCTGCTGCGGCGCAAGTACCCCCAGGCCCATGCGCTGCGCACCGACAAGGCGCTGTACGATTACACGGCCGAGCTCAAGTCACGCCATCTGCGCAAGGGCGGCACCATCCACAAGGTGATGTACGACAGCAAGATCCATGTGGTGCGCAATGCGCTGGGCCTGCACACCAGCCGCGCGCTGGTGCAGGGCGGCAAGCTGTCGGCGCGCCACGAGATCCGCGTGGCGGCCATGTTCAAGAGCACGCCCGAGGAATTCCTGCGCATGATCGTGGTGCACGAGCTTGCCCATCTGCGCGAAAAGGACCACGACAAGGCGTTCTACCAGCTGTGCGCACACATGGAGCCGTCATACCACCAGTATGAGTTCGATGTGCGGCTGTATCTGACCCATCTGGATGCGGGGGGCGGGCGGCTGTGGGGTGAGGCGCCGGTAGCGGCCTGAGGCTTGGGATACCGGCCCTTCGACGGGCTCAGGGCGAGCGGTGGTTTAGGGCGCGGGGGAAACTGTTCGTGGTGGGCTTTGCTAGGCGCGCCTGTCGAACCATGAACGCACGGCGTCCAAACCCTTCAAGCTATTTCTATATGCGCGCAATGCGCGGCGGGCAGATCCAGCCAGCGCTGGGCCGCGGCCTGCAGGCTGCTCAGGCCTCCCGTGGCGAACAGCTGGATCTGCGGCGCTGACGGGTCTTCGGGCGCAAGCATGGCGGCCCGGGCCAGCAGGCGGCGCACCTGGCGCGCGACCGGCGCTCCGGTGTCTATCAGTTGCACGTCGGGGCCCAGCAGCGCGCGCAGCTCGTTCTTGACGAAAAGGTAGTGGGTGCAGCCCAGCACCAGCGTGTCGATCTCACCGGTCTTGAGGCCAAAGCTGCCCAACGCCTGCGTATGCCGGGCGCAGCGTTCCCAGAGGTCCGTGCCTTGCAGGTCGGTGGCCGGCGGCAGTTCGGTCGCGAGCTCGATCGCGCGCGCCAGGCCATCGCAGGCCTGCACCGCGAATTGCGTGCCTTGTGAGTGCTCACTCAGCAGGCGTGCAAAGCGTGCGCTGCTCACCGTGCCGCGCGTGGCCATCACGCCCACATGGTGGGTCTGGCTGCTCAGCGATGCCGGCTTGAGCGCGGGCTCGACGCCGATCAGCGTGAGATCGGGCATTTCGCGGCGCAGCTGTTCGACGGCCGCGGCCGTGGCGGTATTGCAGGCGATCACCAGGGCCTTGATGCCGTATTGCGCGCGCAGGTGGCGGGCAATCGCGCTGGTGCGCTGCTGCACGAAAGCTTCGTCGCGCTCGCCATAGGGCGCATGGCCGCTGTCGGCGACATAGACCAGATGTTCCCGGGGCAGTTCATGGCGCAGCGCCTGCAGGACGCTGAGGCCGCCGATGCCGCTGTCGAAAATGCCGATGGGAGAGGCTGCGTGGTGCATGGAAAAGGGCGGGGAGTGCGGGCCGAAAAATGCGGGCCGAAATGGCCCGCATCCAAGTATGCCTGGTCCAGGGCATGCCTGCAGGATGCCGCTCCGGTTGGAGCGGCCGCGGGCTCAGACCGCGCCGACGGAAATTCCCTTGAATTCGCCGGTCGCGATGCGTTCCTTCCAGATCGCGGGACCGGTGATGTGGGCGCTGGTGCCGCCTGCGTCCACGGCCACGGTCACGGGCATGTCGACCACGTCGAACTCGTAGATGGCTTCCATGCCCAGATCGGCAAAGCCCACGACCTTGGCGTTCTTGATGGCCTTGGAGACCAGGTAGGCGGCGCCGCCCACGGCCATCAGGTAGGCGCTCTTGTGCTGCTTGATCGCCTCGATGGCCACCGGGCCGCGCTCGGCCTTGCCTATCATCGCGATCAGGCCGGTCTGCTCGAGCATCATGTTGGTGAACGAGTCCATGCGCGTGGCCGTGGTCGGGCCTGCGGGGCCCACGGCTTCGTCGCCGACCGGGTCCACGGGGCCGACGTAGTAGATCACGCGGTTGGTGAAGTCCACGGGCAGCGTCTCGCCCTTGGCCAGCATGTCCTGGATGCGCTTGTGCGCGGCGTCGCGGCCGGTGAGCATCTTGCCGTTGAGCAGCAGCGTGTCGCCGGGCTTCCAGCTCGCGACTTCCTGCCGGGTCAGGTTGTTCAGGTCCACGCGCTTGCTCTTTTGCGTGTCGGGCGCCCAGTCGACCTTGGGCCAGAGGTCCAGCGACGGTGCGTCGAGGTAGACGGGGCCAGAGCCATCCATGACGAAATGGGCGTGGCGCGTGGCCGCGCAGTTGGGGATCATCGCCACGGGCTTGGATGCCGCGTGCGTGGCGTACATCTTGATCTTGACGTCGAGCACGGTAGACAGGCCGCCCAGGCCTTGCGCGCCAATGCCCAGTGCGTTGACCTTTTCATACAGTTCGAGGCGCATTTCCTCGACCTGGTCGAGCTTCTCGCCGCGCTGCGACCTGGCCTGGAGTTCATACATGTCCAGGTCTTCCATCAGGCTTTCCTTGGCCAGCAGCACGGCCTTCTCGGCGGTGCCGCCGATGCCTATGCCTATCATGCCTGGCGGGCACCAGCCCGCACCCATGGTCGGAATGGTCTTGAGCACCCAGTCGACAATGCTGTCGCCGGGGTTCATCATGATCATCTTGGACTTGTTTTCCGAGCCGCCGCCCTTGGCCGCGACCGTGATGTCGACCTTGTCGCCGGGCACGAGCTGCGTGAAGATCACGGCCGGCGTGTTGTCCTTGGTGTTCTTGCGTGCGAAGTGGGGGTCGGCCACCACGGAAGCGCGCAGCGTGTTGTCGGGGTGGTTGTAGCCTTGGCGCACGCCTTCGTTGATCGCGTCCTCGATGCCTCCGGTGAAGCCTTCCCAGCGCACGTCCATGCCGATCTTGAGGAACACGTTGACGATGCCGGTGTCCTGGCAGATGGGGCGGTGACCGATTGCCGACATCTTGGAGTTCGTGAGGATCTGGGCCATCGCGTCCTTGGCCGCCGGGCTCTGCTCGCGCTCGTAGGCGCGTGCCAGGTGGGCAATGTAGTCGGCCGGGTGGTAGTAGCTGATGTACTGCAGGGCGCCTGCGATCGAATCGATCAGGTCCTGCTGGCGGATCGTGGTGGTCATCGTGGGTTTTCTTTTGAAAGGGAGAACAACGAACTGCGAAAGCAACCCGGGATTATCCCGCGCTTCGCCGCAAACCGTGCCCATGGCCTGGCAGTCTTCTATAACACTTGAACCCCGAATTGCGGCTCGTTCGCGTCTATGGGGGCTGCATCAGAGTGGGTAGGAAACTTAACGTTGAGAATGGGTATCATTCATTGATGGATTTTTTCCATTCAACCCTTATGGAGACTTGTGGATGACGCAACCGGCTACGCGACAGGAACGTGACACTTTCGGCCCCATCGAGGTCCCGGCCGACAAGCTGTGGGGCGCGCAAACCCAGCGCTCGCTGCTCAATTTCGACATTTCGGGCGAGCGCCAGCCGCTGGAGCTGATCCGTGCGCTGGCCCTGGTCAAGCGCGCCTCGGCCGTGGTCAACCAGCAACTGGGCCTGCTGGACGCCAAGAAGGCCGACGCCATCGTCGCCGCGGCCGACGAAGTGATCGCCGGCCAGCATGACGAACAGTTCCCGCTGGTCGTCTGGCAGACGGGCTCGGGCACGCAAAGCAACATGAACGTCAACGAGGTGCTGGCCAACCGCGCCAGCGAACTGCTGGGCGGCGAGCGCGGCGAAGGCCGGCTGGTCCACCCCAACGACGACGTGAACAAGAGCCAGTCGAGCAACGACGTCTTTCCCACGGCCATGCATGTGGCCGCGGTGCAGGCGCTGGTCGAGCGGCTGCTGCCGTCGGCGGCGAAGCTGCAGGCGACGCTGGCCGAAAAATCCGAGGCATTTGCCGACATCATCAAGATCGGCCGCACCCACCTGCAAGACGCAACGCCGCTGACGCTGGGCCAGGAATTCTCGGGCTATGTCGCACAGCTCCAGCATGGCCAGGCCCATGTGCAGGCCGCGCTGCCGCACCTTTGCGAACTCGCGCTTGGCGGCACGGCCGTGGGCACGGGCCTGAACGCGCCCGCGGGCTATGCCGTGGCGGTCGCGGCCGAGCTCGCGCGCCTCACGGACCTGCCGTTCGTCACCGCGCCCAACAAGTTCGAGGCGCTGGCCAGCGTGGACGCGCTGGTGCATGCGCACGGCGCGCTCAAGACCCTGGCCGCGAGCCTCACGAAAATCGCCAATGACGTGCGCTGGCTCGCGAGCGGCCCGCGCAGCGGCATAGGCGAGCTGAGCATTCCCGAGAACGAGCCGGGCTCGTCCATCATGCCGGGCAAGGTCAACCCCACGCAAAGCGAAGCGCTGACCATGCTCGCCGCCCAGGTCATGGGCAACGACGTGGCGATCAACATCGGCGGCGCCTCGGGCAATTTCGAGCTCAACGTGTTCCGCCCGATGGTGGCGCACAACTTCCTGCAGAGCGTGCGCCTGCTGGCCGACGGCATGCGCAGCTTCAACGACCACTGCGCCGTGGGCATCACGCCCAACGAGGAACGCATTGCCGAGCTGGTGCAGCGCTCGCTGATGCTGGTGACCGCGCTGAACCCGCACATCGGCTACGACAAGGCGGCCTATATCGCCAAGAAGGCCCACCGCGAAGGCTCGAGCCTGCGCGAGGCGGCCGTGGCCAGCGGGCATCTCACGGGCGAGCAGTTCGACGCCTGGGTCGTGCCTTCGCAGATGGTGGGCACGCTTTGATCCCGGGGCTGCAGCCCTGGGATCCTGAGCCCGTCCAGGGATGAGCGGCCCGTCCACCAGCGCAGTGCGATCACGGGAGCGGGGGCGGTGCGTCTGCTAAGGTGCAGCCCTTGTTCCCGCTCCCGAGCGAAAGAGTTTTCCATGGATTTTCTGTCTTTGCGGACGGCCGCGGTGCTGAGCGCTGCCGTGGTGCTGTCCGGCTGTTCGGGCCTGCGCATGCCCGCCATGCCTTCGCTGCCCGGCTGGATCTCCGCGCCCAGGGTGCAGGCGCCCGCTGCCCCGACCGCCGCACCGGCCGCGCTGCAGCCCTCCGACCGCACCGAAACCTGGCAAGGCCTGTACCGCCAGCATGCCGATGCCGGGCGCTTCACCGAATGCCGCACGGGCGCCGAAATGCCGGTGGCGCAAGCCGGCGACAGCGCCTTGCTGGAATCGGCCTATACCGCCAGCCGCTCGGCGCCGGGCGCCCCGGTGTTTGTCGAAGTCCAGGGCCGCTGGGTGCAGCGCGCACGCGCCGACATGCCGCCATCGGCCAACGCCAGGGAGCTGGTGCTGCTGGTCGAGCGCTTTGTCTCGGTATCCAGCCAGACCTCCTGCGCCGGCTGGTAAGAGCGGCTAACACCACCCTTGCTGCGTCGTTGCCTTGCCGTGCTGTTCGCACTGTCTGCGGCCCCGCGCCTGGCCGGCCGCGCCTAGCCGGCCGCACCTCGCCGGCCGCGCCTGGCAACAACCGCAAATCTGCGATTTGCCGGGTTGTGTTCGCCGCTCTAATGCGATCAGTGCCGGCGCGCAACGCGTTCGAGCCCCGGCAGCCCCATGTCGAAGCGCTGGTTGAGGTAGTGGATCGATGACTTGTAGGCCGCGTCGGCCCAGCCCGAGCGCTGGGGGTTGTAGCCGTCGCTGACCAGTGCGATGTCTTCGCCCGGCAGCGGCTGCACGGCCCAGCGGTAGATGTCGAGGTTGGTGAACTGGTTGCCGGCGCGCAGGTAGTACCAGGCATCGGGCCATTCGCGGAACACGGTCTTGCTGGGCGGGCCTATGGTCACGGGCCGTGTCACGCCGTTGTTGGCGAACAGGTGGTTCAGGCCTATCGCGACTTCCTTCTCGAGTGCTTCGAGCGGCCCTTGGGCCAGCCGCGCCCAGAGATTGGCGCAGTCGGACTGGTCGTTGTAGACCACGCGGATCGCGTTCTGCGGCGCGGCGTAGGCTTCGAGCGGAATCTCCACCGAGTTGATGCAATGGCCCGTGGTCCAGGCGCGCCAGACATGGCGGCCGTTCGCGGTCACGATGCCGCGCCACCAGGGCTCGGGATACCACTGGGTGATGGTCGTCACGCGCACGCCCACCAGCGCCTGGAATTCGGGCTGGGCGCGGATTCTTTCCACCAGTTCGCCGCGCACCTGCTGCAGTGCGACCGGCGGCAAGGCGAGCACCAGCGTGCGCGCGGTGAGCGCGCGCCGCGCGGTCTTGAGCAGGTAGCCGGTCGGGGATTTGTCGATGGACAGCACGGGCTCGGACAGGTTGATCTGCACGCCCAGGTCGCGCGCGCGCTGCGCCATGCCGCGTGTATAGGCCGACATGCCGCCCACGGGATACAGGCTCTGGCAATGGCCGCTGGGGCAGATCGCGCCCGCGTCGTTCTCCTCGTCGAGGTAGTCGAGATAGGCCTTGGCGTTGAGGTCGTACTCGTGGTCGGCACGGAAGCGGTAGGTGTCGTGCAGGAAGGCGCAGCCTTCGGTGCCTATGACCTTCTCGGCATAGGCGCGCAGGTTCGGGTAGCGGTCGACATGGGCGCGCTCGGGGCCGTTGAGCAGCCGGTCATAGAGCTGGACTTCATAGCCGCCGCGGCTGCGGTCGACATCGAGGCCCGGGAACACGCGGATGAAGTCGTCATTGCTGGTGGCATACATGCCGCGCGTGAAGCCCAGCTCCTCGAGCATTTCCGGTTTTTGCAGCGCGATGCCCAATTCCTTGGCCAGCTCCACCAGCACGCTCTGGCCTTCCATGATGCGCCGGGCACCGAGCTGGATGAACGGCCCGTCGGTCTGCTCGGCCGAGGCAGGGATGTCGGACACGCGTCCGCCCAGGCGTTCGTCCTGCTCGAACAGGCAGATGCGCGGGCCGTGGCGCACGGCCAGGCGCAAGGCCGTGTGCAGGCCCGCGACGCCGCCGCCGACGATGGCGATATCGCAATGTGCGGTGGTGTCGTCCGCAGCCAGCACGGGCTGCGTCTGGGGGGAATCCGCCGCGCTGGCTGGCGCGACTTCGGGGCTGGCCACTGCGCCGCCCAACAAAAGACTGCTCATGCCGGAACATCCTTTCCCGTGACTGCCAGCACGCGAGAAGCCGCTTACCTACCGATGCGCTGGTGCCGTTCATCAGAGTGCGCGTGAAACCTCGGCATTCATGCCGGGGAGGTAGAGCGCCGGATGCGAAGCATCCGATGCTTTTGGCCTTACCTGATCACGTTTTGTGTGATTGGCCGGGTTAAGAAAATAGCCATACCCGTCGTTCCTTTGAACGATACGGCAGTGTCTGTAGTGGATTCCCTGCACCACCGCTGAAACGCCAGCTTGGTTCAATTGGATGTTGAACCTGCCCGTTGCCCGAATTGCCACGCGGCCCCAGTGCACGCCGGCCTTGAGACCTTTGGGTACATCCGCGCGCACCATGTCGCCCGTGGCAAAGTCGTGGACGCGCTTGCTGCGCATGAGGTAACCCCTGGGGAAACCGAATTTATCCAGGCGCGTGCGTTGGTAGCTGCCGCGGCCCATCGCCTTCAAGGCCAGGGTCGGGCTATTCCAGTTTTTAATGGAGTGGACCTGGCCCACGCAGGCCGCGTCCAGCGCATGGGTTTTGGGCACACCCAGCGCACTGCGGTTGAATTTGGTCCGCCCGCCCGAGGCCAGCTCCACGGGCAGGCCCGTAGCCTGCAAGGCGTTTGCCAGTGCCCAGCGCGTGGCGTTGACGGCTGCCGCATCGCGCAGCGGCTTTTGGACCTGCGCAAGAATGGCGTTTAGTCGCTTGTGGTCCTGGGCCAGAAAATCCTCGATGCTGCGCGCCGCTTTTTTCTGATTGCAGCAGGCGCAGGCCAGGGTCAAGTTGGAGGCACGGTTGCTGCCGCCATGGGCCTTGGCCCGGATGTGTTCGATCTGCAGGGGCAGATTCCTGGCGCCGCAGTAGGCGCATTGACGCCCCCATTTTTCCAGCAGATACTCGCGCAGCTCGTAGCCGAACAGCGTGCCTTGCTGGTATTCGATGCCATCGATCTCAGGATTTTGCAACGCTTGCATGTCGAAGCGCACAAGCTCCGAGCTGATGGCACGCACGGGTGCCCAGCGCTGGATGCGCCGAACCCAGGTCATGGTAGTGTCCACGCGGTGCTGCAGCGATGGGGCGAGCCTGCCAGTCTTGTCGCCGCCCCGGTTCAGAAATCTTGGAGCGCGATAGCGCAGATTGCTGCGACGCCGACGGCGCATCTGACGGCGCGCCGTCATGGCCTCGGAAATCTGCCGGCCGCGGTGGACCAGCTCCAACAGGTTCAGCACGGCTACGCCCAGCTGGACTTCGCCAGTCAAAGCGTCCACTGCCGCCACCTCGCGGACCAGCGCGAGCCCCGTAGTCTTGCTCCCCGGGTCGATTTTCAGACGCAGAGGCTGGAATTCGCAGTCGCCGGCCTGACGGTCGACCAGTCGGACGACCATAGGCAGGAGGCGATGCACGCGCGCCCGGCCGCGGTCCAGCAACAGCCGGGCCCGCTTTTCGGTGCACGGCATCAAAGCCTTGCCATGGATGTCCAACACAAAAACCGCCACATCGACTCCTGATCATAAGCGCTGCAATCTGTGCAGCCAGGCTGTCTTTCCAGCAGTCAGCCCTTACGGGCCTGGTGACGGGGCGCGTGATTTCTCACGAACCCGCTCCCCTCGGGAATGTCGACAACCGGCTCCAGCCCTTGCGGGCTGCGATCCAGACCTTCGGACCTTTACCTTTGTCCTGCATGATCCGGACCTTGCAGAGCAGCGAACTGAGGAAGCATTCGCTGGTGCGTCTGAACGACCTGTTATCGACGCAGCGGGTTGGGTACCGCTTTCCCTGGTCAATCTGGCTTGATTCCTTTCAGTTCCAAGCCCCGTCTTTTAGGGCGGGGTAATTGACTGCCCCTTGAAACTGGCGTGCTCCAACCCGGGGGTTCCGAGAAGGGCCGCAACTGGGCGGCCCGCGTAGGAGGGCCGCCTTTGGGGCAACAGCCGCTCAAGGGGTGCTACGGGCCAGTGTAGGGCGCAGTCAGCCGCTGCGCCTTGCAAGGCAACGCCCGGGGCGTGGTTACTCGATGGTTGCGCGCCCGAAGGGGCATGCGCCGGCGCAGGAGCATCCAGCCAACGGCCGCCCCAAGATGGAAAGCATCTGGGGAGCGTGGAGGCTATTTTCTATTTTGCCGCCGCCAGCGACTGGGCAATCCAGTCGTCGAACGTCTTCTGGTGCGCGCGGATCCAGCCTTCGGTGTGGCGGTCGATGTCGGCCGGCTTGTTCTCACCCAGGAACATGCGGTTGTTCTGCGCATTGATGTCGTTGACCGACAGCTTCATCAGCTCGAACAGCTTGCCCGCGGCCGGGTTCTGGGCCACCCATTGCTTGTTGGCCACGATGTGCTGGCGGTTGGGCACAAAGCCGTAGTTCTTGCCATTGGGCTGGCGGGTGTCGGTCACGCCCTGTGCACTGGGCAGTGCGCTGAACGGCACTTCCAGCCATATGACGTCGGTGCCCGGCTTGAGCTGGGCGCTGACCCAGAACGGCGTCCAGGTGTAGTAGAGGATGGGCTTGCCGGCCTTGTAGCGCGCAATGGTGTCGGCAATCAGCGCCGAGTAGGTGCCCTGCTGGTGGGTGACGGTGGCGCGCAGCTCGAAGGCGTCGAGCTGGTGCTCGATCATGGTCTCGCAGCCCCAGCCCGGCGTGCAGCCGGTCAGGTCGGCCTTGCCGTCGCCGTTGGTGTCGAACAGGGCGGCGAGCTTGGGGTCCTTGAGCTGGCCGATCTGGGTGATGCCGTACTGCTCGGCGGTCTTCTTGTCGATCAGATAGCCCTGGACCGCACCGTCCGAGTACACGCCGGTGCGCGACAGCTTGGCGTCGCCGCCGACATTCTTGTAGAAGGCGGCGTGCTGCAGATCCCAGTGGTCGGCCATGAAGGTCGCGTCGCCGTTGGCGATCGCCATGTGCGCGGTCGGGTACTCGACTTCCTGGATGGGCTGGACTTCGTAGCCCAGCTTCTGCAGCGCCTTCATCACCAGCATGGTCTGGAAAGTCTCTTCGGCAATCGAGCTCTTGAGCGGAAAGACCTTGATGCCTTGGCCGGGCAGGTCCTGGGCGGCGGCGATCAGGCCGAAGGCGGCAAGGCTGGTGGCCAGCACGGCGTGGGCCAGGCGCTGCATGGGCGGGCGGCGTTGGAGGGTATCGGACATTGGGGAGGTCTCCTGGTGTTCTGAGAGGAAAAGTGCAGGGGGAGGGCAGCGCCGGCGCGCTGCCCGGGAACTCAGTGGCTGACAGCGGCCGTGGCGACGCTGGCCTTGTGGGCTGCGGGCTGCGGGCTGCGCTGCAGCAGTCGCAGCAGCAGTCCGACCGGGCCGCTTTGCCACCAGTGCTGGCCGCCGCGCCGGGGCTTGCCCATGGCCTGGGTGATACGGTCGAGCGCAATCGCCAGCAGCACAATGCCCAGGCCGCCCACGGTGGCCAGGCCCATGTCGAGGCGGCCGATGCCGCGCAGCACCATCTGACCCAGGCCGCCGACCGCGATCATCGAGGCGATCACGACCATCGACAGCGACAGCATCAGCGCCTGGTTGATGCCGGCCATGATGGACGGCATGGCCAGCGGCAGCTGCACCTTGAGCAGCATCTGCATCGGCGAGGCGCCATAGGCGCGGCTGGCTTCGATCAGGTCGGGCCGGACCTGGCGTATGCCCAGGTTGGTCAGACGGATCAGCGGCGGCAGCGCGAACACGATGGTCACGATCACACCGGGCACGTTGCCGATGCCGAACAGCATGACCACGGGCACGAGGTAGACGAAGGCCGGCGTGGTCTGCATGGCGTCAAGGAATGGACGGGTCCAGCGCTGGGCGCGGTCGCTTGCGGCCAGCGCAATGCCCACGGGCAGGCCTATGACTATGCAAAAAGCCAGCGAAGTCAGCACCAGCGACAGCGTGACCATGGCTTCGGGCCAGATGCCCAGCAGCGCGACCACGGCCAGCGAAGCCAGCGTGCCGATGGCAATGGCCCGGCCCGCGAACTGCCAGGCCAGCAGCACCATCAGCGCAATCATGACCATGGAAGGCACGCTGGTCAGCAGGTTTTCGACGCCGGTCAGCGTGGCATCGATGGGCGCGCGCACGGTCTGGAAGAACGGCCGGAAATGCGTGACCACCCACTCCAGTCCGTGGTTGATCGCCGTCTGGATCTGCGCCGAGTCGCCCAGCCACTGGTGGATGTCGAATCCGCCGGACAGGCCCTGGCCGGCATCGGTGCCCGTGGCCTGGGCCAGGCTCTGGCTGGCGCCACCGTCGGCCAGCTGGGCCGCGGCGTCCACCAGGTCCGGGCCTTCGAGCCAGTCTGTGTTGCCGGCATCCTGGGCGCCGCTGTTGCCCAGCGTCCAGGGATCGATGTCGGCGTCGGCGGCCGTGGCCAGCGCATCGCTGGAGAAGTCCGTGGACGGCGCCTGGGCTGCGGCGTCCCAGGGGTTGATGGCATCCATGGCCATGCCTTGCTGGGCGCTTTCCCAGAGGTCGACATCGGCCTGGGCGATTTGAATCGAGGAAGGGTTCAGGGCCGTGGTGCTCATGCGGCGCTCCTTGTGGACAGGTCGGTGGCGGCGGCTGCTGCGGGGGGGGAGGGCGGC
>NZ_CACSJA010000025.1 GCF_902706035.1 Pantoea sp. 18069
CCCACCATCACCTACGAGTACGAACTCAAGACCCCGGTGGACGACACCAGCAAGTCGCCCACCGACGAGTTCGACGTGACGGTGACCGACAAGGACGGCGACAGCACCACGGTGACCGTGGTCGTGGACATCACCGACGATGTACCGGAAGCCTCCAACGACACCGCCACCGTAGACAACGGCAGCAATATCGCCACCGGCAACGCCCTGGGCAACGACACCCTGGGTGCCGACCGCGATACGCTGGTCTCGGCCATCGCTTCCAACAATGTCTCCGGCAACACTGTCGTGTCCAACCCCGATGGCTCGTTCACCATCGCGGGTGAACATGGCACGCTGACGATCCAGCCCGATGGCGCGTATGAGTATGTGCGCAACAACGGCGAGCCCCTGACGGCCACCGATGTGTTCACCTACACCATCACCGACAAGGACGGCGACACCTCCAGCGCCACCATCACCATCACCATTGCGGACCACACCCCCGTGGTGACGGACAAGGACGGCAACCCGCCCGTGCTGCTTCCTGTCGACCCGGCAGACCCCACGGGCCCGACCCGTCCCGTGATCAAGCCCGACGCCAGCGTCAGCGAAAGCGGCCTGCCCGACGGCAGCGACCCGGACTCGGGCAGCAACATCACCACCGGCACCATCACCCTGGTGCCCGGTGACGGCACGACCACGATCACCATCACGCCCCCGGGCGGCTCACCTGTCACGATCCACCCCGGTGTCA
This sequence comes from Pantoea sp. 18069, assembly GCF_902706035.1. Taxonomy (GTDB): domain Bacteria; phylum Pseudomonadota; class Gammaproteobacteria; order Burkholderiales; family Burkholderiaceae_C; genus Comamonas. Next base: position 737 of record NZ_CACSJA010000025.1, read on the forward strand.
ACCCTCCGATCGAGACGCCTCATGGCGAAGTGACGGTAACGTACACACCTGGCAATGGCACGGACGCCCCCACCATCACGTACGAGTACGAACTCAAGACTCCGACCACGGATGACCCGGGCACGCCTCCTGCCGATGCATTCGTGGTCACTGTCACCGATGGCGACGAAGACCCATCTTCCGTGACCGTGGTCGTGGACATCACCGACGATGTGCCCGAGGCCGCCAACGACACCGCCACCGTAGACAACGGCAGCAACACCGCCACCGGCAATGCCCTGGGCAACGACACCCTGGGTGCCGATCGCGATACGCTGGTCTCGGCCATCGCTTCCGACAATGTCTCCGGCAACACTGTCGTGTCCAACCCCGATGGCTCGTTCACCATCGAGGGCGAACATGGCACGCTGACGATCCAGCCCGATGGCGCGTATGAGTACGTGCGCAACAACGGCGAGCCCCTGACGGCCACCGATGTGTTCACCTACACCATCATCGACAAGGACGGTGACGCCTCCAGCGCCACCATCACCATCACCATTGCCGACAAGGCCCCGAGCTTTGGCAGCTCTACAGGTGGAGGCATGACTCCGCCCCATGGTTCGGTCAATGAATCCGGCCTGCCCGAAGGCAGCCACCCAGGTTCAGGCAACACCACAACGGGTGAACTGATCATTGAGGAAGGTGATGGCGCCACCACGGTGACCATCACGCCACCACCCGGCTCTGCGGATACGACGCCCAAGGACCTGACCCCAGGCCAGAGCACCACGTTCGAGACGCCCAACGGTACGGTGACGGTCGACTACGGCACGGACCCGGTGACCGGCAAGCCAAAGATCGAATACACGTATGTGCTGAAGACACCGTCCAGCGGGGACAACACAAGCGATACGTTCACGATCACCATCACGGACAAGGATGGTGATACCGCATCGGTGCCGGTGATCATCGACATCCTGAACGATGCTCCGACCGCCGAAGACGACACCCACACCACCAAGGTGAATGTGCCTGTCGAAGGCAACCTGGGCAGCAATGACACGGCGGGTGCCGACGGCGGTCTGACCTGGCAAAAGGCTACCGAGCCAGCACATGGCACGGTCACCGTCCGCGCAGATGGCACCTACACCTATGTCCCCCACCCGGGCTTTGTCGGCGCCGACACGTTCACCTACACAGTGACGGACAGGGACGGCGACACCTCCACGGCAACGGTCACGATCACGGTGGTCAATACACCGCCCCTTGCCGTCGATGACAGCAACGTCACCGAGCCAGGCGAGCCGGCCACTGGCAACGTGATTGCCAACGGCTCGGCGGGTGACCACACCGACAGCGATCCAGATGGCCAGTCCCTCACGGTCACGACAATCACGGTAGAAGGTGTCACCTATACCGTGCTGCCAAACGACACATTGCTGATGGTGATTCCAGGCAAGGGCGCTCTGCAAATTGGCAGCGATGGCAGCTACACCTTTGTGCCGTATGGCTCATGGAATGGCCAGGTGCCGGACATCCTGTACACGATCTCCGATGGCTTCGGCGGTACGGCAGAGGCCACGTTGCGCATCACGGTCACAGCCGCGCCCTTCAATGTAGAGGTGCCACACAGCCCGTCCGGCGAGATTCCCACGGACCATGGCGGCGGCAGCGAACGACCATTGCACGACCCCAAGGGCGAATCCCCATGGAAGGGCAATGCGTTCCTCGATCCAAGCGTCTTCTGGGAGGACTTCAGCTTCATGCGCGAAATGCGCCTGCCCACGGTCCTGCACCCCATCACCTACGTGAATGTCGAGGTGCAATTGATGCAGCTGGAAAGCCAGTTGCAGGACATGCTGAGCAACTGGTCTGGCTGGTACCACGAGCAGGCCCAACTGATGTCGGCATCCAACCATCTGGCGATGGACCCGAATGTGTTTGTGGCGCACGCCGTGCGCGCTGCACAGCAGGAACGCCGGTTCTGGGAGTTCCTGGCAAGCGGAATGATGGTCAATTTGCCGGTGGAAACGCCGGATCAGGAACGACTCTTCAAGATCGATGCAGACGAAATAGAGTCGTCCAACCGCCAGAACGACAGCGATCCGACCGCAGCAGGGCAGACATCCCAGAGTCCCGCTCCATCCGAAGCCCCGCAAGCGCTGCTGGACCTGCTGCAGCACTGGGATCAAGACGATGCAATGGCCGATCTGGCCGGGTCGAAGGACACGCAGGCCGCGGCGACACAAAGCAAGGCTGCTTCGTTCAGTGACCAACTCAAGCTCCTGGCCCATCAGCTTCCGAGCCACGTGAGCTGATCCAGCTCCTCAAAGTTCTTTCATCCCTTGAAGTTGACCGACGCAGCAATGCGCCGGTCACCCCCCCTCTCTTCATTGTCCGACTGGAATCACACAATCATGACAAGCCGCATTCCTCCTTTCGCTCTTCGCATCACCACCGCCTGCCTGCCTCTGCTGCTGGCCGCTTGCGGATCCATCACGCCCAAGGCATTCAGCACCGATGAAGTCCGGGAGCGTGCCGCTCAGGACATGCTGTCCATGTACAAGGACCAGGAACCCATTGCCGGCCCTATCGACTTCCATGAGGCCGCTGCCCGCGCACTCAAGTACAACCTGGACTACAAGCTCAAGCTGATGGAGCTGGCACTGGCCCGCAGCCTGCACGATGTCTCTACCTATGAGATGCTGCCCAAGCTGGTGGCCGGTGCCGGTTATGCCAGCCGCAACAATGACTCCGGCGGAGTCTCCGTGCTGATCGAGCCACCGCGCACCGTGTCGCTGCAGCCATCGACCTCGCAGGAGCGTGATCGCTCCATGGCCAATTTGTCGTTCTCCTGGAACGCACTGGACTTTGGCGTGTCCTACTACCGCGCTCAGCAAAAAGCCGACCAGGTGCTGATGTCCGAAGAGCGCCGCCGCAAAGTCATCCAGAACGTGCTGCAGGATGTGCGCAACAGCTACTGGCGCGCATTGGGCGCACAGAAGCTGCTGGGCCGCGTGGACACCTTGCTCGATCGTGTGAACAACGCATTGGCCCGTTCCAAGGAAATCGAGAAACAGGGCCTGATGCCTCAGGCACAGGTGCTGGGCTACCAGCGCGCGCTGCTCGATGCGGTGAACACCTTGACACTGCGCCGCCAGGATCTGGAACTGGCCATGTCCGAGCTGCGCGCCCTGATGTCGGTAGCCCCGGGCGTGAAGTTCACACTCGCCGAGCAAAGCGAGTTGCCTCTGCCCCGCGTGCCGGCCAGTATCGAGGCACTGGAAAAAATGGCTCTGGAGCACCGTCCCGAAATCATGGAAGAGTGGTATCGCAAGCGCGTGACGGAAAACGACATCAAGGCCGCCAAGGTCCTGCTGTGGCCCAACATCAGCTTTGATGCAGGCTGGCAGTACGACTCCAACAAATACAGCTACAACAACGACTGGATCGATACCGGCGTGCGCGTGTCCTGGAATCTGCTCAAGCTCGCCCAGTACCCTGCCTTGCAAAACGCCCAGCGGGCCCAGAACGAAACCGACGACATGCGCCGCATGGCCTTGTCCATGGCGGTGCTGACACAGGTGCGCGTGGGTGTGCAGCGCTATGGCCTGTCGCTGTCCGAGCTGAAATTTGCAGAAGAAAGCATGCAAGTCGACCAGCGCCTGCTGAACTACGCCAATGCAGCAGCCAAGAGCCAGTTTGATTCCGAGCTGGAAGTGATCCGCACCGAAGCGCGCGCCTTGCTGGGCGAGTACCAGCGTTATGCGTCCTACTCCAACGCCCAGGCAGCCTGGGGTCGCCTGTACAACTCCGTGGGCCTGGACATCCTGCCGGCCACCGTGGAAAGCCACGATGTGAAGACGCTGGCCCATTCCATGCAGAGCACCATGGCGCAATGGCAGAAGGCGGTGTTCCAGACCGCAACCAAGTGAAGCACCGTCCCATGCTATTCATGAAAAAAAGCAAATATGCGCAGTGGGCACTGGGCTGCACTGCCATCTGGCTGGCCTCTCAAGCACTGGCCCAGACCACGGCAGTGGCGCCCGCGGTCCGCAGCGCCCCCCCCATGGCGGCACAGGCGGACCCTCACGCGATTCGCGTACTGCTCAGCCCCGAACTGGAAACCGTTCTCGCATCCCAGATGCTGGGGCGCATTGCGACCCTGAACGTAGGCCTTGGCACCCGAGTGGCCAAGGGCCGTACCTTGCTGAGCTTCGACTGCAGCGAGGCGAATGCCCGCCTGCGCATGGCCCAGGCCGAGTACGCCAACGCCAAGGAGACCCAGGATGTCAAGGAGCGTTTGCGCAAGCTCGATGCCGCCGGTGACTCCGAAGTCATGCTGGCCCGAACCCAGGCCGACAGGGCCAGGGCAGCGATTGCCCTGACGGAAGTGCAAATGGGGCAATGCGTGGTCAAGGCACCGTTTTCTGGCCACATCGTCAAGCTGCATGTCAAGCCCGCACAAGGCGTGAACGTGGGTGTTCCGCTGCTGGAGATGGTCAGCGACGGCCCGCTCAAGCTGCGCCTGAACGTGCCCTCCCGCTGGCTGCACGCACTCAAGAACGGCACGACGTTTGAGGTGGTCATTGACGAAACGCGCAAGACCTACCCAGCCAAGGTGACCGCCATCAACGCCCGCGTCGATGCGGTAGCCCAGACCATTGAAATGGAAGCACGTATTGATGGCCAGCATCCCGAGTTGCTTGCAGGCATGAGCGGCGTGGCCCGCTTCCCCGGACTTCAATAAACCATGGCAAGCGCATCCCCCTCGGCTGCCGCCCTGGTGGCCCAGTTGGAGGCGCGTGCCCGTGCCTCCAACACGCCAGCTGAGCTGGCTTTCTCCATTGCGAACGACAGCTTTGGGCTGCTCGGTTTTCGACAATCCTTTGTCATGACGGGCAGCGGCAGGCAAGCCCGCCTGCAAACACTGTCTGGCCTGGCGATACCGACCGAAGACAGCCCTTACCTGATCTGGCTGCGCCGCAGCTGGCCCTGGATACAGGAGCGCCTGAACAATCAGGCCGGCTGGCTGCCCTCTGCAGCCTCCCGCGGGCATGAACCAGTTGCGCCTGTAGCCTCCCGCGCAGCTCAGGCTCCAGCATCCGGGGAACCCTCCACCCGGGCACATCAGCCCGCGCCTGATGCCAACAGCGCGCAGACACCTGGCCGACCTGATGCAGCCCATGCAGCAAAAGCAGCAATGCAGCCGCCAGCCGCGCCGCCCATCGAGCAGCCGGCCCCCAGCCCCATGCCCGCCGAAGTGTTTGACGGCTGGCAGGAGTGGTGGCCCGAAGGGCTGTACGCCTTGCCACTCAAGCGCCGTGATGGCGTCATTCTTGCCTGGGCAGCTTTCCTGATGGAGCAAGAGCCCAGCAGCCTGCAAAGGCAGGCGCTGGGTCACTTGGCTGTGTACTGGGGCTATTGCTGGGAAATGCTGGGCGGAAAGCCGCGTCCCAGCCTGCGCCAGCGTTGGCAGGCTCTGGGGAGGAAACGCCATGTCATCTGGGTTGCGCTGGCCATGCTGTGCGTGCTGCCGGTGCGCCAATCGGCGCTGGCACCCGCTGAAATCGTGGCGCTCGATGCAACGACCATCGCCTCGCCACTGGATGGTGTGGTCAAGACATTCCACGTTCGCCCCAATCAGGCCGTAAAGGCAGGCGATCTGCTGCTCTCGCTGGATGACACCACCCTGCGCAACCGACTGGCGGTGACTGCGCAGTCGGTCGCCGTCGCCGATGCGGAATGGATCGCATCCAGCCAGAAGGCGTTTGACAACATGCAAAGCAAAGGCGATCTGACCCTGCTGCAAGGGCGCACCCAGGAAAAGCGCGCCGAACTGGCCGCAGTGCAAGCCCAGCTCACCCGCATCGAAGTGCGTGCACCACACGACGGCATTGCCGTCTTCGGCTCCTCGGACGACTGGCTGGGCCGTCCGGTGGTAACCGGCGAGCGCATCATGCAAGTAGCCAACCCCCAATCGGCGGGCGTGCTGATCTACCTGCCCATGGCCGATGCCCTGGTGCTGGAAGAAAAAGCACCCGTGAAGCTTTTCCTCACGGTCAAGCCCTTGTCGCCTCTGGATGCGACCGTGACAGAGACCAGTTATCAGGCCAGCCTCTCGCCGGACAATGTTTCCAGTTACCGCTTGCGTGCCACGCTGGCCCCTGAGCAGTCACTGGACGATGCGCGCATCGGCCTGCACGGGACCGCCAAGATTTCCGGTGGCTGGGTACCCCTGGCCTACTACCTGCTGCGCAGACCGCTGGCCACCGTGCGTGAGTGGAGCGGTTGGTAATGTCTCAGGCAATTGCCCCGGCTGGTGTGGAGAGCCTGACCGCCAAACCGGGAGGCCAGCCCCCGGACAGGAAAACACCTGCCGCCCTGGGCCCCCTCGGCGCAGGCAAACCGCAAGGCAAGCGTCCTGCAGCCCCACCGGCTGCGCCACTGCGAGAAGACCTCAAGCTCCACCGCAGTGCGGCTTTTGCCGACGGCGCTCCCGCCTGGGCGATCCAGGACCCCGTGAGCAACCGGTTCTATCGCATTGGCTGGCTGGAATACGAGTGCCTGCTGCGCTGGAATCTGCCGCCCGCGCGCATTGCGCAGGGCATCAGCGCCAGCACCACGCTGCAGGTGGATGAGGAGCAGGTGGCCGAGTTTGCCAAGTTTCTGGATCAGCACAGTCTGCTGCGCGCCACGCCACAAAAGGTGGAGCAGCTGCAAAAGAAAAGCGGCGAAGCCAAATGGAAAAGCGGCAAATGGTGGCTTCACACCTACCTATTCATCCGCGTGCCACTGGTCAGGCCGCAGCGCCTGCTGCAGGCCATGATGCCTTGGGTCGCGCCGCTGTTTACATGGACTGCGCTGTGGTTGTTGCTTGGCGCCACGACCTTGGGCCTGATACTTGTCGCCCGCCAGTGGGAGACTTTTGCCAATAGTTTCATGGACATGCTCTCGCCCTCGGGCCTTGCAGGTTTTGCGCTGGCGCTCATTGTCTCCAAGACATTGCACGAGCTAGGCCATGCCCTGGTGGCTACACGGCTGGGCGTGCGGGTGGCGCACATGGGCGTTGCGCTGGTCATCTTATGGCCCATGCTCTACACCGACACCAGCGAATCCTGGCAACTGCGCAACCATAAACAGCGCCTGGCAATCTCCATCGCCGGTGTGAGTACAGAACTGGCACTGGCGGGCCTTGCCACCCTGGCCTGGGCCTTGCTTGACGACGGCCTGCTGCGCCAGTCGATGCTGTATCTGGCCACCACAGGCTGGATACTTTCGCTGGCACTCAATGCCAGCCCCTTCATGCGGTTTGACGGTTACTTCATCCTCTCCGACATCCTCAACTTCCCCAACCTGCACGAACGCGCAGGCGCCACCGCCAAAGCCTTCATGCGGCGCAAGCTCCTCGGTCTCAAGGAGCCGGATCCCGAGCCATTTCGACCGCAAGTGCAGTGGAAATTGCGCCTCTTTGCCTATATCACCTGGCTGTACCGGCTCATCGTCTTTCTCGGTATCGCCTTGGCGGTCTACTTCTTCTTCTTCAAGGCACTGGGCATTTTCCTGCTCGCCGTGGAGTTGTGGTGGTTTATCGCCAAACCTGTTTGGACTGAAATCATGGTCTGGAAAAAACGCTGGCCCGAAGTCCCCACCCGCAACCGCCTTCTCCTCCGGGGTTGCGTGGTGCTGGTGATCGCATTGGCCGCCTTTCCCTGGTCTGCCGACCTCAAAGTGCCAGGCGTCGCGCGCGCCGAACGCCAGCAAGTCATCTACAGCCCTCAGCCAGCCCAGGTCATCGAGCTTCAGCCCCAAGGCTTGGTCGAAGCCGGTCATCCGCTGGCCCAGCTAGACACGCCTGACCTGCAGGCCCGCATGGCCCGCACGCAAGCCAGCGTCACGACCCTGTCCCAGCAGCTTCCACGCCTGATGGGCCAGGAGCAGGGGCTGGATGTTCAGCAAGCCACCATCCGCCGCCTGGAAGAACAACTGGCCGAAACCCGGGCCATCGAAGGCGAAGCAGCCCAACTGCAACTCAATGCCGAGTTCGACGGCCACTGGCGCGATGTGGACCCCCATCTGCGGGCAGGGACCTGGGTCAACACCCGCGTTCCGCTGGGCGTGCTGGTCGATCCCGAAAGCTGGGTCGTGGACACCTATGTCGACCAACAACAGATCAGCCGCATCACCGTCGGCGCCAAGGCCCAGTTCTGGCCCCAGCGCTGGGGCACACCGATGAATGCCACCGTGCTCGAAATAGACAGCACACGCAGCCAGCAGCTCCCCTACTCCATGCTGGATGCACGCCATGGCGGCACCATTGCCACCCAGCCCCACGAGAAGGAGTCACTGCCTGTCCAGCCCCTGTACCGGGTGCGCCTGACACTGGAAGACGCCCCGGCACAAATGCGTGAACTGCGTGGCATGGCACACATTCGCGCCGAGCGCAGCAGTTGGCTGTGGCATGTGCTGCAAAACGGCCTGGCAGTGGTGATACGTGAAAGTGGATTCTGACGCACCGCTCCCCGTGCGTTCTGGCATGCTCCCAGCGCCTGGCCACCTGCCAGCGGTGCAGCAGAAGCCCGAAGACGGCGCGCAGGAAACGGGGAATGGGCCCGGCGGGATGCGGCAACTGCTGCACGCGTGCGGGCCGGGCCGGCCTAAAAAGCCAGCGGCCAGGTGCTGAAGCCCGCGGCGACACGGCTTTTCGTCCTATGGCGCCGGGCGACCGGAAACGCTAGGCTGGACTTTCAAGCAGACGGCGGAAAACGGGCCGCGCCCATGCCAGCCGAATCCGCCCCCAACCTGAGGAGCACAGCAATGGATCCTGCAGAACACCGCGCCTATGGCGTGTTCAAGCCCATCGGTCACATGGTGGTTTCGTTTCCCGATGCGGCCAGCGCCAACAACGGCCATGCGGCGCTCACGGCGCTGGGCAGGTCGGCGGCCGATATCCACCGCTACACCGCCGCACAGATGCTGGCCCAGTGCGATGCCGATATCGCCAGAGCCAGCCCTGCGGCTTCGGTCGGCCAGGAGCTCAATCTGGTGAAAGCCAATCGTGAACTGGCCGCTCAGGGCTTCCACTTTCTCGTGGTGCGCGTGGAGAGCGATGATCTCGCGCGCCAGGCAGCCGATGCGCTGCAGGCCCAGGGAGCGGAACGCGCCCAGCTCTATGGCCATTTCATCATCGAGGAAATGATCACGCGCGCGGCCGACCTGCCCCAGGTCAAGGAGTCGCCGGACACCGGACTGGACCCGCAGACGCCTTCGGGCGAGGAAAAGGAAAGGGCGCAATTGCGCCCTCCGGAATCCAAGTCCTAGCGCATGACGGCCAGCAGGCGCCCCGCGCGGCGGGGCAGCCGTTGCCGTCAGCGGCTTTTATACCTTGTCGGCGCGGCGCGCCGCATCGCGCAGTTCACGGATCTGCAGGTGGTTGCGCTTGGCGCCTTCGTATTGGCGCTGCACGACGACGCGCACATCGGCCGGCAGGTCTTCCTCAAGCGCCTTGCGGTAGCGCTCGAGCGCCTTGTCTTCGCCGCGCTCGGCTTCCTCGAGCATGTTGAGATCGCTGTGGCCCGCAAGCGTGCCCTTCACGGCCACCCAGCCCCGGTGCGCCGCACCCGCGAGCGTGCCGCCGTCGGGGGTCGAGCGGCCGCCGAGCTGGCCGACAACAGTGCGCAGTTCCTCGGCGGCCAGACGGCAGTCCTGGGCGCGCGACAGGAAAGTGTGCTTGAGGCTGGCGGTGCGCGCATGCTCGGCGCTGCTGGTAAAGCCGAATTCGCCATCCTTGCAGTTCTCGATCAGGTCGTTCAAGGTCTCGATGACTTTCTTGTTGTCCATGGTGCGGTTTCCTGGTTGATTGACGAAATGGCCCGCCTCGTTGGGCGGGCCTGGTTCGCGGCATATGCCATGCCCGCGGCTCAGCCACGGGGAAACTCCATTTAACGCCCGCGAAAAACCTCCTGGAGTCGGTCTACGGCCCATGTCGGGCGCATCCAGGGACTACAAGCGCCGGCCCTGCACGATGGCGGCGCAATCAGAAGCGATGATTGAGCGTCAGCTCGCAGCGCCGCCCTTGCCCCGCAAACCACTGGGTGGTCGTGTAGTAGGCCGTCGTGAAGAAGCGCTGGTCGAAAACATTGAAGCCGCGCAGCGTCAATGCGGTGGCCGCGCTCGCCTGCCATTGCAGCGCGAGGTCCGCCGTGCTGTAGGCCGGCAGCGCCAGGATGTTCGCGCTGTCGGCGTAACGCTTGCCGACATGGCGCAGGCCACCGGACAGCGTCCAGTCGGGCTGGAGCTTCCAGCCGAGCCAGACATTGGCGACGCGCTGCGGCACATCCGTGGGCACCTTGCCATTGCGCGAGACGACAGCGCCACCGGCCCACTCGCTGAAATCGTCGTAGCGGGCCTTGAGCAGCGCCACATTGGCATCGACTTGCAGCGCGCGCGCGACCTGCATGGACAGCGTGCCCTCGACACCTTGCGACGAGCGTTTGCCGACCTGGATGCGCAGCGCCGGATCGTGCGGATCGCGCGTCAGCAGGTTGTTGCGCGTGATCGCATAGGCCGCCAACGTCCAGTCGCCCTTGCCCTGCCAGAACGATTGCTTGATGCCGACTTCGAGCTGCCGGCCTGTGGAGACATCGAAACGGGCGTTGGCCGCCGACAGCATCAGCAGGCCGCTGACCGGGTCCGCGGCCTGCGCGGCCTGGGCATAGAGCGAGAGTTCGGGCTGCAGCTGGTAGACAGCGCCGACGCGCCAGCCGCTGTGGGCGTAGCTGCGATCGAAGGCCAGCGTGCCCGCCACGAGGTCGCGGCGGGACAGATCCGCGTGGTCAAAGCGCGCTCCCGCGACCAGGGACCAGCGGTCGGTCAACTCCAGCCGGTCCTCGGCAAACAGCGCGTATTGCTGCGCCTGGTTGCGGGCGCGCGCAATATAGGGCTCGGCGCTGAAGTAATGGCCAGGATCGGGCTGGTGCACGTCGACCGCGCCCGAGCTGCCCGCGTAGTTGTTGTGGCGGTGCCTGAACGCTGCGCGGTTGATGTCAAAGCCCAGCGACAGCTGGTGGGCACGCCCGAAAAGCGCGCCCATGAAAGTCACATCCGTGGTGTTGCCGGTCTGCGTCTGCTCATGGCCGATCTCGGTGTTGTCGGGGCGGTCGATCAGGCCGGTCGCGGCGTTGAACGTATAGGTCTCGGCGTTGCGCCAGTGGCGGCGGCTGGTGATGTGGTAGAGCTTGCTGCGCGCGACGATGTCACCGCCCGGCGCCCATTGCGCGCTCAGCTCGGTCCAGCGGTCGCGAAAGCGGATGTCGCTGTCCTCCACGTTGTAGTTGCGCGTGTGGATCGCGGGCGCCTGCACGCCATGGATCAGCGGCACGCCGAAGTAGCGCATGGGCGCCTGGCGGCCTTGCGCGTGCGCGAGCTGCAGGTGCAGATCGGGCGTTGCATCCCAGCGCAGCGCGGCCGTGGCCGTGGCGTTGCGCGTATCGCCGCGGTCCACCCAGCCATGCGAGCGGTCGGCGCTCAGATCGAGCCGGTATGACCACTGCGCGCCTATCGCGCCGCCGCTGCCAAAAGCCAGCGCGCGCCTGCCCGCGCTGCCGGCCGTGGCCTGGATTTCATGGCGCACCGGCGCGCGCATCGGCTTCTTCGGGATGACATTGACGACGCCGCCAATCGCACCATCGCCATGGACCACCGAAGCCGGTCCGCGCAGCACTTCGATGCGCTCTATCGACCAGGTGTCGAACGGAAAGCTCACGCCCACGCCGCCATATTGGCGGGTTCCGTCATACAGCCGCATCACGGCCGTCGTATCGGTGAAACCGCGCGCCGACAGGCTTGCGCTGTTGCCCGCATGGCCCAGGCTGGTGATTCCCGTGGAGCGGGTGATGGCGTCGAGCAGCAAGGAATCCCCACGCGCTTCGAGCTGCGCGCGCGTGATCACGTCGACGCTGGCCGGCGTCTCGCGCGCGCTCAGATCGAGGCGGCTGCCGGTGCCTACAGAACGCTCCAGGCGGCTGCTGCCGGCGGAGTGAACGGTGATGGTTTCTAGGCCGGGATCTGCCTGCGCGCCGCTGGGCGTAGCGACAAAGGCCAGTGCAATGAGCGAGGGCAGCGGCGAAACCAGGCGGGACAGTGGCAGGCAATGGTGCAACAAAATCATAGCCAATGATTATTGCAAATAATACATCGATAGCTTTAGTGATTAAACGGATTGACGCACTGCGACAAGGCCCCAGCTGAATTCCGCCAAGGCAGCCCCCATCCATGGCCCGCTTCGCAAGCGGATGGCGTCGCCATCGCCGTCGTCAATGCCCTGCTTGCGAGCCTGATCCGGCACTGCCTGGCCACGCAGGTCGGTGCGTCGGCTTCAGCCGAGACGCTGCGCGAAGCGCCGGGCCGCAATGAGCGCCGGCGTGGTGCTCGTACTGCCGCGCCGCAATGGACACGCGCCCGTCCAGAAGCCGGCAACCGACGCCATCAGCCCACAAACCGCCGCAGGATCAGCGAGGCATTGACGCCGCCAAAACCAAAGCCATTGAGCATCGCGTGCTCGATTTCCTGCGCCCTGGCTTCACCTCGGACCAGGTCCAGCCCGTCGGCCAGGGGGTCGGGATGGTCGAGGTTGAGCACGGGCGGCACGATCTGGTCGCGCAATGCGAGCACGGTGAAAATCGCGGCCGCGCCGCCGGCGGCGCCCAGCATATGGCCCAGTGCCGATTTGGTCGCGGTGATCGTCGGGCCCTGGCCCATGCCAAACACCTTGCGTATGGCCGCGAGCTCGCCCCTGTCGCCTACCGGCGTCGACGTCGCATGGGCGTTCAGATGCTGGATGTCCTGCGGCTGCAGCCCTGCCTGGCGCAACGCCATCTGCATCGAGCGCGCGGCGCCCGACCCATCTTCCGGCCCCGAAGTCACATGGTAGGCGTCGGCCGACGTGCCGTAGCCCACGACTTCCGCCAAAGGCGTCGCCCCGCGCGCGAGCGCGTACTCAAGGGATTCGAGCACCAGCAGCCCCGCGCCTTCGGCCATCACAAAGCCATCGCGCGCCGCGTCGAACGGCCGCGAGGCGGTTGCCGGGTCGTCGCCGCCGGAATTCGACAACGCTTTCGCCGCGGCAAAGCTGCCCAGCGCCACGCGATCGATGGTGGCTTCGCTGCCGCCGCACAGCGCCATGTCGGCTTCGCCACTGCGGATCAGCCGCGCCGCATCGCCCATCGCCTGAATGCTCGCCGCGCAGGCCGTGACCGGCGCGCCCAGCGGGCCCTGGAGCTGGTGGCGTATCGACACCTGGCCCGCGGCGAGGTTGGCGAGAAAAGCCGGCACCGTGAACGGCGACAGGCGTTGCGGCCCTTTGCCGTCGGTCGTGCGCACCGCTTCGACAATCGTGCCGAAGCCGCCCACGCCCGAGCCGATGACGGTCGCGGCGCGCTCCTTCTGCGCGGCGCTGGGCTCCCGCCAGCGCGCCTGCGCCAAGGCCTGGTCGGCCGCGCCCAGGGCAAACGCAATGAAGCGGTCCAGGCGCCGCAGTTCCTTGGCGCAAACCACGGCCTCTGCATTCCAGCCGGCGTCGGGGTCTTCGTCCAGGCCCGGGACTCTGCCCGCCACGGCCGCGCCGGTGCCGGCGCTGATCGCGGGATCGAGCGCGCGCACGCCCGACTGCCCCGCCAGCAGCCGCTGCCAGGCCAGCTCCACATTGCAGCCCAAAGGAGAAACCAGCCCCAAGCCGGTGATCACGACACGTCGCCCCATACAACACCTTTCGCTCGCCAAGCCCGTGCGCCGCAGCGCCATGACTCCATTGATGATGGCACTCATCATAAATTACTTTTGATGATGGCTATCATCTAAGCCATGAAAGTCAGCAAAGCCCAAGCCGCGCAGAATCGCGCAGGCATCGTCGAAGCCGCAGCCCGCCTTTACCGCGAAAAAGGCCTGAGTGGCGTCGGGGTCGCGGAGATCACCCGCGACGCCGGCCTCACGCATGGCGGCCTGTACCGGCACTTCGAATCCAAGGATGCGCTGGCGCGCGAAGCCTGTCTGCGCGCCTTCGAGTGGACCATCACGCCGCTGGATGGCCTAGAGCAGGACAGCGATGCCTCTTCCACGGCCAGGCTTCAGGCCATGGTCGACAGCTACCTGTCCGCCAGCCACAGGGACCATCCCGGCGAAGGCTGCCCCGCAGCCGCGCTGGCAGCCGATGCGGCGCGCGCCGGCCCCGAAATGTCCGATGTGTTTGCCCAGGGCGTGGAGCGCAATATCCAGCGCTTCATGCGCGTGCTCGAAGGAGAATCGTCTGAAAAGCGCGCGCAGACCATGGTCATCCTGAGCAGCATGGTCGGCGCCCTGGTGCTGGCGCGCGCGACCGCGGCGGGCAATCCCGCGCTGTCGGAAGAAATCCTGCAGACCCTGCGCGAACGGCTGGTGCCCAGCGCGCCCGCATGAAGCCACAAGCCCGGCATGGTCGCAAGACCTCTTTGAAAAGTATCGGGAAAAACCAACAATCCTTTGGAAATGTAAACTCGCGCCGAGGTCCCTGCACCTTGCGTTTTCCTCTCCCCCTTCCCTGCTTCTTCTCCTCGAATCACCCTATGCCGGCCCGGCCGGCGGGTTGCTGCATTGCCCGCATATGGATAGCACCGTCACACCCCCTTTGTCCTCCCCGGCGTCCGCTGGCAGCACTTCCGCTGCGTCCTTTCTCAAGGCCTTGCTGGCTCTGGGCGTAGGCGGCTTCAGCATCGGCACCGGCGAATTCGTCATCATGGGCCTGCTGCCCGATGCAGCCCGGGAGCTGGGTGTCTCCATCCCGACCGCGGGCCATCTGATCAGCGCCTATGCACTGGGCGTGGTGATCGGTGCGCCGGTGCTGGCGGTACTGGGCGCGCGCATGCAGCGGCGCAAGCTGCTGATGGCGCTGATGCTGCTCTATGCCGTCGGAAATTTCGCCAGTGCCGTGGTGCCTGGCTATGCCAACCTGGTGCTGATGCGCTTTTTCAGCGGCCTGCCACACGGCACCTATTTCGGCGTGGCGGCGCTGGTGGCCGCGCATCTCGCACCACCCGGACGGCGCGCGCAGGCCGTGGGCTACGTCATGCTGGGCCTGACCATTGCCACGCTCGTGGGCGTGCCGTTGGCGGCCGGGCTGGGCCAGTGGCTGGGCTGGCGCGCAGCCTTTGCGCTGGTGGGCGCCATTGCGATGCTCGCGGTGGCACTGGTGTGGCGCTGGATTCCTGCGCTGTCCGCGCCCGCGGGCGCCAGCCCGTGGCGCGAACTTGGCGCACTGCGCAGCAAGCAGGTCTGGCTCACGCTGGGCATTGCCGCCATCGGCTTCGGCGGCATGTTCTCGGTGTTCAGCTACGTCAAGCCCACGCTGATGAACCTCGCGGGCCTGCCGGAGCAAGGCGTCCCATTTGTGCTGGCGCTGTTCGGCGTCGGCATGGTGGCCGGAAATCTGGTCGGCTCGCGCCTTGCGGACAAGGCGCTCATGCCCACCATAGGCGGCATGCTTGCCTGGTCGGGCGCCGTGCTGCTGCTGTTCTGCTTCACGGCCCACAACCTGTGGCTGGGTTCATTCAATGTGCTGCTGGTGGGAACCGCGGTGGCGCTGGGCCCGGCCTTGCAGATACGCCTGATGGACGTGGCCGGCGAAGCCCAGACCCTGGCCGCCGCCCTCAACCACTCGGCCTTCAACCTGGCCAATGCGCTGGGCGCCTGGCTGGGCGGCATCGCCATCTCGATGGGCCTGGGCTGGGAATCCACCGGCTGGGTCGGCATGCTGCTGGCGCTGGGGGGCCTGGTGATCTTCGGCATTGCGCTGGCTGACATGAAGCGCCGGGGCTGAAGCTGCCCGGGCTTGCTGCTCGGCGCGCCCCAAGCCCACAAAAGCCGTTGCAGCATCCGCAGATTGAGCGACACCACCACGGCGGCGCGTGGAAATTCCTCTCGACTCACGTCAAACGCGAGTACCAACGCGAGAATGCGCACGGCTAGAAAGCACCCGGTGTGGCAAGAAATGTGCTCGTTGGAAAGGTTCGCACCTGTTCGAAAAGAAGCCGACATTCCTTGCTGCCATGGGGTTCGCAGCGCATGAAGCGATGGGATTCACATTTTTGAAAATGTTCAGCCACCGCGGAATTCTTCGGCGTCGTGGGTGCAACGCGTGGCCGTCCGAAAAATTCTTGAATCCAAAGCCTGGGGTTGCTGCGTATTCATTTCAGCCGAAACGCTTCGGCATCCACTCAACCTCAAGGAGCTTTCCATGACATCGACCCAAACCACCCGCAAGATCGCCTCGTTCAGTCTTGCCCTCGTGATGTCTGCCGCGTCCGTCGCCGCCATGGCGGATGTGATGGTCGGCGGCGCTCCCATGCTGGCGTCCAAGGACATCATCGACAACGCGGTCAACTCCAAGGACCACACGACCTTGGTTGCCGCAGTCAAGGCAGCGGGCCTGGTCGATACGCTCAAGAGCCCGGGCCCGTTCACGGTGTTTGCGCCCACCAACGCCGCCTTCGCGGCCCTGCCGGCCGGCACCGTGGACACCCTGCTCAAGCCCGAGAACAAGGGCACGCTGACCACCATCCTGACCTACCACGTGGTGGCCGGCAAGTGGGATGCCGCGGCTCTCGCCAAGATGATCAAGGATGGCAAGGGCATGGCCAGCATCAAGACCGTCAGCGGCGGCACGCTGGTGGCCAAGTCCAATGGCTCCAAGATCATGCTCAGCGATGAAAAGGGCGGTACGGCCACGGTGACGATTGCCGATGTCTACCAGTCCAACGGCGTGATCCATGTGATCGACAAGGTGCTGCTGCCCAAGTGAGTCCACGAATGGCAAAACGCCCCGCAAATCACAAATTTGCGGGGCTTTTCAAACCCCATGCCAGGGCATGGGGCAGCTGCGGGCAGTCGCCCTATTCAAACTTGTCCCACAACGCCGTCTTGAACCAGGCAGGCATTTCATCGGTCTTCATCTCGATTTCCACGCCGTCCGTGACTTCCGCCACCCAGACACGATCCGAGACCGAGTTGTCGAAGATGTAGGCCCTGTCCGCATGCATCACTGCTTGCGACAGCAACTCCAAAGAGCGCACATACCGGCTGCGAATCTTGTCTTCTGCCACCGGGTGCCCGCCAGTCTGCACACGGTAGCTCACGCGCGCCACATTGATTTCGGGGTCTGCCGTAGCCACAAAATACAGGTGGGTGCGGTATCCCGCCTGCTGCGCCTTCTGCAGAAACGCCACCTTGTCAGGCGAGGACATGACGGTCTCGAATGTGAAAGAGACCTGGGCCGCCAACAGCTTGTGGCGTATGAAATCGGCCAGCACCGAGGCCCAGTAGGAATTGACAGCCACTGCACCAAATACGACCCGGCCATCCACCAGCGTCAACTGCTGAACCTGTTGCAAAAGCCCGGCGTTCGCCAGCAAGGTGGACGCCTGCAAGAACGCCAGAAGTTCGTCCGCACCCGCCTCGACCTCGAAGTCCGCCAGGCTCAGGCATCCATTCGCACGAATGGCCTTTTCTATCTCATCGGCGTTGACGTAAACGCCCAGCCACTGCGACGGCAGCATGTCCTTGAGCGTGCTTTTTCCCGAGCCATTCGGGCCTGCAAACATTCGCAACCGAGGAACCGGTGCATTCATGCTTTACGTGCCCGCACACGCTTCTCACCGACACGCACTTGTGTTGGCTTTGCGATGCTGCGGATGACACGCACGGCCCCTTCCGCAGTGGTTTCAATCAATTGACCTTGACGCGCCTCAATCACCTTGCCGCTGGTGGTCAGCGCTTGCAAGTAGGCAAGCTTGAACGCACTGCCCGCCAGCTCGGGAATACGGGCCTCCATGCGCTGCATGGACTCTTCACTCATTCGAGTCTGGTTCATCGTTGTCCTCCATGATTCGGTGCTACTCGCACCGGTCCAATTTCTTGAGCCCACACAGGCAAATCCTCAGCCATGGTATCGAGAATTGAGTATGCCCATAAGGCCAGGCACATGCTCAAGCACCTTCAGTGCGGCATCCTGAGCCCATGCCCAATTTTTCCAAAGACAAAGTGACACATCCCGAACTAAAAAAGCCCTGCAAATCAATGATTTGCAGGGCTTTTTGGCACCCCATGCAAGCGCATGAGGCAACAGTCAAAACTCAAACGTTGAACAGGAAGTTCAGCACGTCGCCGTCCTTGACCACGTATTCCTTGCCTTCGGCGCGCATCTTGCCTGCGTCCTTGGCGCCTTGCTCGCCCTTGTAGGCGATGAAGTCGTCAAAGGCAATGGTCTGGGCGCGGATGAAGCCACGCTCGAAGTCGCCGTGGATCACTCCCGCGGCCTGGGGTGCGGTCGCGCCCACGGGCACGGTCCAGGCGCGCACTTCCTTCACGCCGGCGGTGAAGTAGGTCTGCAGGCCCAGCAGGCTGAAGCCGGCGCGGATCAGGCGGTTCAGGCCGGGTTCGTCCTGGCCCATTTCGGCGAGGAACATGTCACGGTCCTCGTCGCTCATTTCCGACATTTCGGCTTCCATCTTGGCGCAGATGGCGACCACGGGCGCGCCCTGGGCGGCCGCGTATTCCTTCAGGCGCTCGAGCAGCGGGTTGTTGTCGAAGCCGTCATCGCTGACGTTGCCGACGAACATCGCGGGCTTGGCGGTGATCAGGCAGAACTGCTTGAGCAGCGGCGCATCTTCCTTGGAGACCGGCACCACGCGCGCGGGCTTGCCTTCGTTGAGCGCGGCCAGGATGGGCGTGAGCAGCGCCACCAGCTTGGCGGCGTCCTTGTCGTTGCCCGACTTGGCGGCCTTGCTGTGGCGGTTGAGCGCCTTCTCGACGGTGGCCATGTCGGCCAGGCACAGCTCGGTCTGGATGACTTCGATGTCCGAGATCGGGTCGACGCGGCCGGCGACGTGGATCACGTTGTCGTCCTCGAAGCAGCGCACGACGTTGACGATGGCGTCGGTTTCGCGGATGTGGGCCAGGAACTGGTTGCCCAGGCCTTCACCCTTGCTCGCGCCCGCGACCAGGCCGGCAATGTCGACGAACTCGACGATGGCCGGGACGATGCGCTCGGGGCTGATGATCTCGGCGAGCTGGTTGAGCCGCGGATCGGGCACTTCGACCACGCCGGTGTTCGGCTCGATGGTGCAGAAGGGATAGTTTTCGGCCGCAATGCCGGCCTTGGTCAGTGCATTGAAGAGGGTGGACTTGCCCACATTGGGCAGGCCCACGATGCCGCATTTCAGGCTCATGGCAGGGCTTTCTGGAAATCTGGGGACAAACCCGGCATTTTAGGGCTTGGTGCATATCCCTGCCAGCCATGCCTGCAGCGCATGGCCGGCCGCCGGGCTGTCCCCTGCGCAGAGCCTGCGCCGGCGATCAGAATGCGTGCGACATTCCCACGCCGAAAGCGGTGCGCGATTCCACATGGGCGTCGCGCTTGTGGCCCAGGCTCGCGTACAGCGTGGTGCGCTTGGACAGCGCGTAGTCGGCGCCGACCGAGACAAAGCGGTTGGTGTCCTGGTTCAGGCGCTGGTGGCCATAGCCGGCCTTGAGCGTGGTCTGGCCCATCTGGTAGGTGCCGCCCAGCGTGGTGGCGCGGGACTCGCCGACATTGCCTGCGCTGCGGCTGAAGTCATGGGCCAGCATCACGGCCGCGCTGCCGAAGCGGTACTTGCCGGCGAGAAATGCGTTCTTGTCGCCCAGGCTGTTGCGCTCGTAGGCAGCCATCGCAGCCACCGCCTGCTGGTCATATTCAAGCACCGCCGAATACGGCCGGCCCGTGGCGCCGAGCGCGGTCTGGCGCTCGGGCGAGGCGCTCAGGCGCAGCGTGAAGCCGGCGATCTGGGGCGAATCGTAGAAAACGCCGTTGTTCAGCCGGCCATACTCGGGCGTGCCGTTGTTGCCGAACGGATCGCTGGGCGTGAGGTAATGCCACTGGTGCCAGGCCGGCGAGGCAATGCGGTTGAAATTGCCCCAGGGATCGAACTTCCAGTCCTGCGCCCACATCGCCGTCAAGGCCCGCCCCACGCGCACCGTTCCCCAGCCGCCTTGCAGGCCCACGGTGGATTCGTCGTGCCAGAAAGGTTTGAAACCCGCGCCTTCGGTGGTGCCGGTATCGAGTTCCAGTCGCGTGCTCAGGCGGAACACCGCTTTGAGGCCGCCGCCCAGATCTTCGAATCCCGAGATCGCCACATTGCTGCGCTGGATGGTGCCCAGTTGATTGACGCCATCGAAACCCCGATAGACGCCGGCGTCGAGCAGGCCGTTGATGGATACCGAGGATTGCGCCCAGGCGGGCATCGATGCCGCAAGGGTGCCAAGGACTGCACAGGCCAGAAGCCGGGGTGGGTTGCAGCGCATGATGAATTCTCCTTTGGTCGTTCGCTTGACGCGACGCAGTCCCGGCCCCTTTTGCAAAGGCGGAAAGCTAGCGCTTCCCGGGACGGGCGGCGTCTGAAAGCGAATGGAATGGAGGCAGGTGCCTCAATGATGGCCGGGCCTGCGCGTCGTGCGCGCGTCACCAGCCGGCAGAAAGCTGCAGGGCCGCACACCCTGTCCGGGCCTTGGCGAGAAGGACCATGACGATGACAGCCGCAGCAGCGTCGAGAGAGCCGCCCGGAGCATTGGAACAAAGCACGAAGCTCCAGGCATTGCCCTGCGGCAGACCTCCCATTCCAGGCTCCAGCGCCCCCTGCAGACAGACGACGGCCGCGAAGCGGAACTCCACCGGCCGTCGTCTTCCAGCGGACATTCTATTCACAGCCTCATGGGTATCCGGATGAAAAACCCCGTCGCGCCGTCAGCGCCGTTTGCGGGAACGTTCTGCGCCCAGGCCGGTCCATACAAGCCTGGGCTGGCTTTCCCGAGGTATTTGCCGCGCGCATTCTGCGCCGGCCACCGAGGAATACACAGCCTCCTACAATCCCCAACATGGCGCAAACCTTTGACATCTGTATTCGTGGGGCCGGCATCGTCGGCCGCACCCTGGCCCTGTTGCTCGCCCGTGAACGCCTGCGCGTCGCGCTCGTGGCGTCTCCAACGCCACCCGCGGGCCACCACGACGTGCGGGCCTACGCCCTGAACGCGGCCTCGCGCCAGCTGCTCGAATCGCTGCGCAGCTGGCCCGACGCCCAGCACGCAACGGCGGTGCGGCACATGGAAGTGCATGGCGACCTCGATGGCAACGTGCATTTCGATGCCCAGGCCCAGGGGGTCGATGCGCTGGCCTGGATTGTCGATGTGCCCGCGCTCGAAGCCCGGCTGGGCGAGGCCGTGCGCTACCAGCCGCTGGTCGAGGTGGTGGCCGCACCCGTGGCCGCGCCGCTCACGGCCGTCTGCGAAGGGCGCGCAAGCCGCACGCGCGCCGAATTCGGTGCCGAGTTCGCGATCACCCCCTATGGCCAGCATGCGATCGCCACGCGCCTGCATTGCGAGAAACCGCACGGCGAGAGCGCGCGCCAGTGGCTTGCGCCCGAAGGCATTCTGGCGCTGCTGCCGCTGGACGGCGCGCAAGGGCAGACCGTGGCCGTGGTCTGGTCGATCGCCCAGGAAAACGTCGACACCTGGATGAACGCCAGCCCCGAAGCGTTTACCCAGCGGCTTGAAGACATCAGCCAGGGCGCGCTCGGCCGGCTCACGCTTGCCAGCGAGCGCCTGAACTGGCCGCTGCAGCAGGCCATGGCCGACCGCTGGAGCGGCGCATCGGCCGATGGCCGCAGCTGGGTGCTGGTGGGCGATGCGGCCCACAATGTCCACCCGCTGGCCGGCCAGGGACTCAATCTGGGCCTGGGCGATGCACAGGCCCTGGCGCGTGTTCTTCAGGAACGCGATGCCTGGCGCAGCACGGGCGACCGCCGGCTGCTGCGCCGCTACGAGCGCGAGCGCAAGGCCGCGCTCGCTCCCATGGGCCTGGCCATGGATGGCCTGCAGCAGCTGTTCACGCGCCGCGAAGCGCCGTTGCAGGCGCTGCGCAACTGGGGCATGAAGGGCTTCGAGCACAGCGGCCCGATCAAGGACTGGATGGCCCGCCAGGCCATGGGACTCGGGGCCTGAAGGCGCAGCGAAGGCCACTGCCTGCCGCGCCCTCCCGCCCCTCAATGACTACGGAATACTCGCAATGAAACTGATTTTCTCCCTGCTGGCCTCTGCGCTTCTGTCCATCGGCATGACGGCCCAGGCGCAGGACGCCAACCTGCGCAAGACGCTGACCGAACGCATTCCCCAGCTCGACAAGATAGAGGAAGTGCGGCCCACGCCCATGGCGGGCCTGTATGAAGTGCGCATAGGTACCGACCTGTTCTACACCGATGCCAAGGGCAACTACCTGATCCAGGGCGAACTGATAGACACCAAGGCGCGGCGCAACCTGACCGAGGATCGCATCAACCAGCTCACTTCGGTGGACTTCGCGGCGCTGCCGCTCAAGGACGCCTTCACCATCGTGCGCGGCAACGGCGCGCGCAAGATGGCGGTGTTCGAAGACCCGAACTGCGGCTACTGCAAGCGCTTCGAGCGCGACCTGCAGAAAGTCGACAACGTCACCATCCACCTGTTTCTCTACCCCATCCTGAGCCCCGATTCGGCCGAGAAGTCGCGCAACATCTGGTGCGCCAAGGACCGGATCCAGGCCTGGCATGACCTGATGCTGCGCGACAAGGTCACGCCGCCGGCGAGCTGCGACACCGCGGCGCTGCAGCGCAACCTGGCGTTCGGGCGCAAGTACAAGATCACGGGCACGCCGACGCTGATCTTTGCGAACAACGCACGCGTGCCTGGCGCGATCAGCGCCGCCGACGTAGAAAAGCACCTCTCGGCCCAATGAGCGCCGGGCGCTTGCCGCGCCCTGCACCTTTCTTTCCTGCGGTCCGGGGCACGGCATTGCATGCGTCCAGGGCCCTGCCCTGAACCGTCACGCCATGCCCGCCACCCAGCACACGCCTACGCCAGCCGCCCCCGCCACCCTTCCCGCCGACGTGCATTACCACGTCAGCGCGCATGACCTGCACGCCCGCCTGTTTGCCATCGAGCTGCGCGTGCAGGCGCCTGCCGCCCAGCAGCAGGTCGCGCTGCCGGTCTGGATTCCGGGCAGCTATCTGGTGCGCGAGTTCGCGAAGAACCTGCAAGGCCTGCAGGCCACACAGGACGGCGCAAGCGTTGCGGTGCGCCAGCTCGACAAGCAGCGCTGGCAGATCGACTGCGTGGCCGGTGCACCGCTGACGCTGAGCTACCAGGTCTGCGCCTACGACAACTCGGTGCGCACCGCCTGGCTCGATGCGCAGCGCGGCTTCTTCAACGGCACCAGCCTGTGCCTGCGCGTGCTCGGCCAGGAAGACACGCCGCACAGCCTGGAAGTCGCGGCCACGGCCGCCACGGCCGGCTGGTCCATCGCCACCGGGCTCGAGCCCGCGCGCATCGACGACCAGGGCTTTGGCCTGTACCGTGCGCTCAGCTATGACGAACTCGTCGACTGCCCCGTAGAAATGGGCCGTTTCTGGAGCGGCTTCTTCGAAGCCGGTGGCGTGCGCCACCAGTTCGTCGTCGCCGGCGCGGCCGAATCCTTCGACCACGCGCGCCTGCTCGAGGACAGCCGCAAGATCTGCGAAGCCGCGATTGCCTTCTGGCAGGGGGCACCCCACGGCCGCTATGTGTTCATGCTCAATGTCGTCAACGACGGCTATGGCGGGCTCGAGCACCGCAACTCCACGGCGCTGATCTGCGGGCGGCGCGACCTGCCGCGCCTGGGCGACGGCAAGACCAGCGATGGCTACACCACGCTGCTGGGCCTGATCAGCCATGAATACTTCCACACCTGGAACGTCAAGCGCCTGCGCCCGGACGCGTTCGCGCGCTATGACTACGACCAGGAGAACTACACCGAGCTGCTGTGGTTCTTTGAAGGCTTCACCAGCTACTACGACGACCTGCTGCTGCTGCGCGCGGGCCTGATCGACGAGGCCCGCTACCTCAAGCTGATCACCAAGACCATCAACCAGGTGCTGCAGACGCCGGGCCGCGCGCTGCAAAGCGTCGCGCAGTCGAGCTTCGACGCCTGGGTCAAGTACTACCGCCAGGACGAGAACACGGCCAACAGCACCGTGAGCTACTACACCAAGGGCGCGCTGGTCGCGCTGTGCCTGGACCTGAGCCTGCGCCGCGAGGACCACAGCACGCTGGACGCCGTGATGCGCGCGCTGTGGCAGCGCTGCGCAGCGGGGCCCATGAGCGAGGCCGACGTGCTGGCCGTGCTGGAGCAGCTTGCGGGCCGCAGCTTCGCGCCCGAACTGGCGCAATGGGTGCATGGCACGCTAGACCTGCCGCTGGCCGAACTGCTGGCCGCGCACGGCGTGCGCCTGCAGGCCGAGCCGCCCCAGCCCGCGCAGCGCCTGGGCCTGCGCGTGCAGGAGAGTCACAGCGTGCTGGTCAAGGCCGTGCTGCGCGGCGGCCTGGCCGAGCGCGCGGGCCTGATGGCCGGCGACGAATGGCTGGGCATAGAGCTGGCCAGCGGCGCGGCCTGGCGCATCGCCAAGCTCGACGACCTGGGCTTCTACGCGGGCCAGGCCCAACAGCTGACCGCGCTGGTCGCGCGCGACCAGCAACTGCTGCGCCTGCCGCTGGCGCTCAGCGAGGCCGATGCGCCCACGGCCAATATCGGCCTGGCGATCAGCGACAACGCGCTGGCGCGGCGCTGGCTGCGCGATGAACCGACGGCCACGGACGAAGTGCTGCCCTGATGCGGACTGCAGGGCGACGAACCGGTGACAGGACCCCGGCGCCGCCTTGGGTATAGTGGCAAACGCAAACACAACTACTACCGGAGATATCCCCTTGGCCTACGAAATGCTGGAAGTTCGCACCGAAGCCGACAAAGTCGGCGTCATCACACTCAACCGCCCCAAGCAGCTCAATGCCTTGAACGAACAGCTCATGACCGAGCTGGGCGCGGCGCTGCAGGCGTTCGATGCCGACGGGAACATCGGCTGCATCATCATCACCGGCAGCGAAAAGGCCTTTGCCGCGGGTGCCGACATTGGCGCGATGGCCAACTACAGCTTCGTCGATGCCTACAAGGGCGACTACATCACGCGCAACTGGGAAGTCATTCGCAGCATCCGCAAGCCCGTGATCGCGGCGGTGTCGGGCTTTGCGCTGGGCGGCGGCTGCGAGCTGGCGATGATGTGCGACTTCATCATCGCCGCCGACAACGCGCGCTTCGGACAGCCCGAGATCAAGCTGGGCGTGATTCCCGGCGCGGGCGGCACGCAGCGCCTGCCGCGCGCCGTCGGCAAGGCCAAGGCCATGGATATGGCGCTGACCGGCCGCATGATGGACGCGACCGAAGCCGAACGCGCGGGGCTGGTGAGCCGCGTCGTGGCGCTCGACAAGCTCATGGACGAAGCCCTGGGCGCGGCGCTGCAGATCAGCGACTTCTCGCAGATCGCGGTGATGGCGGCCAAGGAATCGGTCAACCGCGCGTTCGAAGGCAGCCTCAGCGACGGCGTGATGTTCGAGCGCCGCCTGTTCCACGCGCTGTTCGCCACGCAGGACCAGAAGGAAGGCATGGATGCGTTTGTGAACAAGCGCCCCGCCAAGTTCACGCATCAGTGAAGCAGAAGATTTTTTGCAAGAAATTCCTTGTACGGTGTGAGGCCTCGATTTTTTGCATATAATTGCTGGCTTCGGTCGTATAGCTCAGTCGGTTAGAGCGCAGCATTCATAATGCTGATGTCGCAGGTTCGAGTCCCGCTACGACCACCAAACTGGAAACCGCAGTGTTTGCAAAAGCACTGCGGTTTTTTCTTTGCAGCAGCGAAATTTGTAAGCGCCGTTTCGGCCTGCGGATAAAAATTTCCAACGTGGCTGCAAAGGCAATTTCTTTCTATATAATTTCGGGCTATCGGTCGTATAGCTCAGTCGGTTAGAGCGCAGCATTCATAATGCTGATGTCGCAGGTTCGAGTCCCGCTACGACCACCAAATACAAGCCCCAAGCGCGCAAGCGCTTGGGGCTTTCGCTGTTTGCAGAGGCCGCACTCAGCCCCGGCCCTTTCAGGGACGGCCGGGTGCTGGGCCGGGCGCCCGCTTCGCTGAAAACCTACGCCAGCCCCGTCCCATTTCTTCCGTCCCAGCCAATCACGGGCCGTTGTCGTCGGCGGCGGCACCATGGGGGGCGATGTGGCCGTGGTGCTGGCGCGCGCGGGCTGCCAGACCACGGTGGTGGATCTGCAGGCGGCGATCAATCTCAACAACATCTTTGACAAGAGCTACTACCGCACCATCGGCACGGGCACGGGCACGGGCACGAGCACCGGCAACTGGTACGGAGATCCGCGCAATGTGATGGGGTCGCTGCACGCCGCATTTTGAGTTGACGGCCATGCAGCCAGCGCTGGCGCGCATTGCCGCAGGCAGACGCGCCAGCGCGGCAATACGTATTTCTTTGTTACGCGCTGCATCCAAGCGCGCGCCTCGCGGGTAGTGGATAGGTCGGCACCAAATCTCAAAAAACAAAGTGCGTGACATTTCCTCAACTTCAAGGACATGCAATGAATCGTTTCCAGATCTTTCGCCCTGCAGCGCTCGTGTCGGCTGTTTTCGCTTTGGCTGCCTGCGGTGGCAACGGTGATGCGGATGTACCGGACCAACCGTCGGTCACCTTGGGCAACACCATCGCTGTCACCGCCTCCGGCCGTGTCATCAGTTTCAACCGTACCGCTCCTGGCTCGCTGTCCAGCAATGCTGCGCTTTCCGGCTTGGCGACGGGTGAAACCCTGGTCGGCTTCGATGTGCGTCCGGCCGACGGCCTGATCTATGCGGTCAGCTCGACCAGCCGAATCTATACGCTAGACGCCAAGACCGGTGCGCTGACGTTCAAGTCGGCGCTCAGCACACCCCTGGCGGGCAGCCAGTTCGGCGTCGACTTCAACCCGGTCGCGGACCGGCTGCGCCTGGTCAGCAATACGGGCCAGAACCTGCGCGTGGACGTCACCACGGGCACGGCCACCGTCGACGGCGCCATCAATGGCGTGGCCGGCGCGGTCATCACGGCTTCGGCGTACACCAATGCGTTCGCCGGAGCGACGACCACGCAGCTCTACAACCTCGACGCCGCCGGCACGCTGTACCTGCAGGATCCGCCCAACAATGGGACGCTGGCCAATCCCGTTCCACTGAAGGTCGCGTTCTCGGCCAGCAATGGTTTCGACATCGATGCACGGAACAACCAGGCCTACGCGGCGCTGTCCGTGAACGGCAGCGCCCAGCTCTACACGGTTGCGCTGAGCGGAACGGACGGCGCGAAACTGGTGGGAACAATAGGCACCGGGGAAGCGCTGGTGGGGCTCACGCTCACACAGCCAGACGCACCTGTGGTCTACGCGCTGGATGACGCCTCTCAGCTGAGAAGCTTCTCGCCGTCCACGCCAACCACGCTGTCAGCCCCCATGAAGATCACCGGCCTGGCAAGCGGCGAAAACGTTCTCGGGGTGGATTTCCGCCCAAGCAACGGGCGCCTCTATGCGCTGACGAGTACCGGCCGTCTGCTGACCGTGGATACGGCAAACGGCGCCGCAACGGCTGCTGCGACATTGAGCGCAGACGCCACCGACACAACCCTGCCTTACGCCGGCTTGAACGGCACCAGCTTTGTCGTCGACTTCAACCCGGTGGCCGACCGCCTGCGGGTCATCAGCAACCTCGGCCAGAGCCTCAGAATCAACGTGGACACCGGCGCGACCACGACCGATGGGGACATCAACCGCGGCACGCCCGCCGTGGTGGCTGCCGGGGCCTACACAAACAGCTTCGCCGGCACCACCGCCACCGATCTCTACGACATCGACAGCGCGGAGAATGTACTGGCCAAGCAGGCGCCGCCGAACGATGGCACGCTCGTGAACGTCGGCGCGTTGAATCTGACCGTGAGCGGCGCGGGGTCGCTGGACATCGCGGGAGGCGCCAACGGCCTCGTGCTGGCCGCGCTGCGGTCCGCACCCTCCGGGCCTTTCAGCCTCTACACGGTCTCGTTGACGACGGGTGCCGCCACGCTTTACGGGAACACCAGCGGGGATGCGACGCGCTCCTATATCGGCGGCGCAGCGGGCCCGGTGGTGCGCGACATCGCCATCCGCTATTGAGTCCATGACGCGGCGCGGTCCACGCCTTGCCATCAAGGCAGCGTGGGGCGCTGCGCAAACCGGAAGATGACGCCAAGGCCCGGCGCCCGGCCCGGGAGTCAACGCATCTCTCGCGCTTCATTGCTGCGCAAGCGCTCGGCGCGCTCGGCATGGGCGCGGGCCTGGCCCTCGCGCTGCTGGCTGCGGTAAAGCGTGACCAGGTTGTCGAGCAGCGGCAGCAGTCGCGGCGACTGCGCGCCCGCCGCCTGCTCGGTCAGGGCCAGCGCGCGCAGGAAGCGCGCTTCGGCCTGGGCCAGGCGCCGCTGGCGGTAATCCTGCCCGGCCAGGAAGTTCAGCGCCTGGGCCTGGCCCAGCAAGGGCTCGGCGGCGTCGCCGTGTTCCTCATAGATCGCCAACGCCCTGGCGTAGAGCGCCTGGGCCTTTGCGCCCTCGCCCCGGGCTTCGTGCAGCTGCGCCAGATTGGCGCTGATGCGCGCGGTCTCCAGGCTGTTCGCGTCATGGCCGGCGACGATGACCAGCGCGCGCTCCAGCATGTGCGCCGCGGTCGCATATTCGCGGCGCTGCAACTGCCACAGGCCCAGCTCGTTGAGATGGCCGGCCAGGGCCTGTGCCTGCGGCGCACTTTGCTCCAGCAGCGCCACGGCACGGCCATGCAGCCCGGCCGCGGCGTCGTGGTCGCCATCCTGTGTCAGCATGGCAGCGAGCGCCGATAGCGTGCGCAGCAAGGCCATGGGATCGTTTTCAGCGCCCTGCTCGCGCAGCGCCAGCGCCTGCGCCAGCGCTGCGCGCGCGGCCGCAGACTGGCCTTGCGCCGCGTCGATAAGCGCCTGGCGCTCCAGCGCATCGGCTTTCAGCGCCGGACTCAGCGCCATGCGGTCGTCGAGCAGGCGCTGGTTGTAGCGTGCGGCTGGTTCGGTCTCGCCGCGCGCCGCATGGGCGCGCGCCAGCGCCGACAGCGCCTGGGCGCGCACCGGCGCATCCGGCGGCAGGCGTTCGGCGATGTCTGCGCTGCGCTGCCAGGCGGCCAGCGCCTGATCGCCGCGCCCCAGCGCGTCGAGTGCATTGCCGAAGTTCAGCGCCAGGGCCGCCGTGGCGGCCGGGTCAGCCGCCGACTGCGCGCTGACGGCCAGCGCTTCTTCCAGCAGGGCTGCGGCATCGGCTGCATGCCCCTGGCGCTGGCGCACCAGCGCCAGCAGGTTGAGACTGCCGGCCACGAAGGACTGGTTGTCGCCCTGCCCGGCGCGGGCCTGGCGCAAGGCATCGCGCGCGGCCTGCTCCGCCTGCGCCAGATCGCCCGCCGCATAGGCTTGCTGCGCGCGGTCCTGGGCTGCCTGCCACGATTGCATGGCGCTGGTCTGCGCCTGCGCGGAGGCCGCTGACCCCAGCAAGCACAGCGCCAGCACGCCCGCGCGCACGGTGAATGGCGCGCAGACCATCAGGCCGGCACGGGCAGGAAACGCTCCACATGGCCGCGCGCGGCAGTGAACGCCGCGCGCGCGCCCTCATCCACACCGCCTTCATCGGCCGCGGGCAACTGCACTGCGTCAAGCTGGGCGATAAAGCCGCGCCAGTGCGCCGCCCGGCTGTCGGCCTGCGGCGCCAGATGCCGCGCACCGAAGCCGACGCCCAGTCCCAGCGCCGCGGCCGCCTTGAGCAGAAAGGCCGCGCCTATGTTGGAGCCCTCGATGGTGTAGAGCCAGCCCAGGGCCACGGGGATGTGAGCCACCTCGGCGCCCGCCGTGAAGACCGGCGCCGGCAGCGGCGCGGTATCCAGCGCCACATCAAGGTCCTTGAGGTCCTGCGCGATCAACGCCAGCCGGCTGCGCGCGCGCAGGCCGGGCAGCAGCCCGTTGAGCTGCGGGTCGGCAAACAATGCCTCGGCGTCGCGGTGCAGGCAGTACTGCGTGCGCAGGAAGGCGCCATAGCGTTCGCGGCTGGCAAACGGCTCGGCGGCCATGATGCGCTGGTCCAGTCCGCCGTGTACGTCGCGGGTCGCGAGCTTGAGGCGTTGGCGGCGGCTGTCGTCAGGGGAAAGTGATGTCATGGTGGGTTGGAGAGCAAGGGGCGGCGGCTGCCGGTTTCAGAAAGCCTTGTGGAATCCCAGCGTCAGGCGGTTTTTCTCGTAGCTGTAGGCATGCGGAATGGAGCTGCGGTTGTCGCGGTATTCGTAGGTCATGGTGGGCGTGAGCCCCTGCCAGGCATGGCCCGGCAGCGCCACATTCAGGTAGAGGCTGCCTTCATGGTCGCGCTGGCGCCGGCCGAACACCGCATTCGCGGCCTGGGCCTGGCGTTCGCGCCAGCCATAGGCGGCATTGACCGTCACCTGGCCGGAGAAATTCTTGAAGATGCCGAGCCGGGCGGATTTCTCCCGGTAGAAGAAGATGGGCTGCTGCGCTTCGCTCTTGCGCACCGCCAGACTGGCGTAAGCCTGCAAGCCCGGTGCAATCACATAGCTGCCGAATAGCGAGAGGCTCTTGAAATCACCTTGCAGATTCTCGGCAAACAGCGCAGAAAAACGGCGCTCCTTGTATTCATAGCTGGCTTCGAGCTGCGTGCGCTGCGTCAATTGGCGCATATAACCCAGGCGCGCACCGAAAGCATGGTAGATCTTGCGGCCACCTTCTTCGTTGAATTCAAAAAGCGGAAGGAATTGAAACTGGTTTTTCGCCGAGGAAAACTGGTAGCCCAGATAATTGGTCGAGACAAGATTTTCATAATCCTTCTCATGGCGGTACTGATTGCCGTAATTGATACTGCGCAGCAGAACGCCATGGTTTCCCGCGAGCGGCCAGAGTTTGCTGAGCATGGCCTCGAAATAGATTCCGCTGTCGGGCTTTTTCTCGCCCGGAGTGTTCTGCAGGCAGGTGCCGTAGAAAACCAGGGCACAGGCGTCGACCACGGTCGACATGCTGTTGACGTTGTCCTCGCGCACGGCGGCCAGCGTCAGCGAAAACTGCGGCCGCTCGCGCTGCGCAATGGCCGTGCGGTAAGCGTCGACATGCCGCAGCACTTCGGGCGGCAGCGGCTGGCCGCGCAGCCGGGCGAATGCCGCGTGCGCGTCGCGCAGGCGGCTGTCGTCATAGAGTACGCGCGCCAGATCGAGTTCGGCGCGCGTGAATTCGGGGCTGGCCTGCACGACCTCGCGGTATTTCTCGATCGCCAGGGCATGCGCGCCATCGGCCGCCAGCCGGCTGGCTTCGACGAAAGTGGCCAGCGCCGGATCATGCTGGGGAACCTGGACATATTGGCGCAGCAGCCGTTCGGCGCCAAACCAGTCGCGCCGGTTCACCGCCGTCAATACCGCGCCCAGCAACTGCTGCGCGCGCGCCTGCGGCGTCCTGGTGAGCGCGGCAAATGCGGGGTCGTACAGCGCGCGCTGCGCGTCCTCGGCCAGCGGCGCGGGCGCGGCGGGCCTGCGCGACTGCTGCTCTACGCCCTGCCAGAGCCGGTCGGCGGTGTCCTGCTGGGCCCAGGCAGAGCAGACGGTGAAAACGCCCAGGAATGCGGCCGGCAGGCGTGCCTGCAAGGCTTGCGGAAAAAGAGTCATGAGGAGAAGGGAGTGCGCCGGTTCACGGGAGGGAACCTGCCTTGCATTCCAAGGCAGGTTCCTGGGCACATCATGGGAATTCAGCCTTTGCGGTCTTTGAGATCTTTGAGGTCAGTGATATGCGCTCAGTTGCGGATGCCGCCAAACGCTGCCACATAGCCCGTGCCGCTGGCCGTGCCAGCCACGGCGCTGGTGGTGCCGGCGCCATAGAACTCACCCTTCGCCGTGCCGGTAACGCCGCCGTACGTCGAGGAGCCCGTGAAGGTACCGGTGCTGGCATTGACATTGGTATTGATGCCAAGCGCGGTGGTGGTCGTGCTCGTCAACGGCGACCAGACACCAGCCGAGGTCTCCGACTTCAAGGTCCCGGCCGTGTCATAACGCAGATTGCCGGTCAGGACATGCGTGGGGCTGAAGCCTGGCGCTGCCAGATAAGCCACGGTGGCGTAGTTGGTGTTCGAGGTCGGAACCGCGTAGTTGGTGCGGTCGCCGACATAGAACGCGGCCTGGGCGTTGGTTGCAGGCTCGGTGGCCAGACCGAAATAGACTTCGCGGGCGACGCCGGCAGAAGCGACCGAAGGAATGCGGAACCAGTTGAAGTTGGTCGAGACCGTGCCGCCCTCATCGACATGCTGGTAGCCGTCGAGCTTGTACTTGCTGAACGTCACGCCCGAAACGGCCTGGCTGCCATTGCCGGTGTAGGCAGCAATGCCGCCCAGGTCAATGATATTGCCCGCAGTGTCGACCCCGACGCCGGGCTTGCCGGCGCTGTGCGGGCCGCCGACCACGGTCGAAGCGCCGACATAGACAATGCCGGTATTGGTCGAAGCGCCCGTGACCTGGGCCTGTGCGGCAAAAACGGAAAACAGAGCGGCAGCAATCAAAGTCTTTTTCATTACAAATTACTCTTCAGGAATATGTGTGCATATGCACACGGGTGGTTGAAACACATTAACCCCGACTGAACAACCAGCGTTAATGCCATTGAATGTTTGCCTTGAATTTCATTTGATGCAAGAAAAAAATACAACCACGACACCGAGAATGATATTCAATAAACTACAGGCGCGCCTGCCCCTTCCTCACTCACCAGGAAATTCAAACCAGGCACGGATTTATATTCAACGGAATTAAATAATATTTTCGATATTAGATATTCATTGAGCAATTAACAGAGAACAGGATAATCTGCCGCCACATATAAGAATTGCTTGCGGCCGGCCCGGTCTGCGCCGCCGGCTTCGCAGGAAGCCGCGGCGCAGACCGGGTGCCGGTTACCGGGGGCCGATGAAGAAGGTATAGCCCTCCCTCTCGGCCACGCGGAAGGACCAGGTAAAGCCATAGGATGCAAGCAATGCGGTCTGGCTCGCGGCCTCCTTGTCGAACGCGGCCTTGGCTTCGCTGCTGTTGAAGCTCTCCGACGCAAGGAGCTGATAGCGCGCAGCCAAAGCGGCTTCATCGGCAATGCGGGGCCGTTCGATGGAGAACGTCACCGACTGGCCCTTGCGAATGACCTGGCCATTGACCAGCCCCTTGAAGCTTGGCGCATAGCCGTTGATCGCGGCGCTGGTCTGCAGGCCGGTGATGGTGTAGTCGCGGTCGAACGCCGTCAGTCGGTACCACTCCGTGAGATTGCCCGTCAGGTGGGTACCGGTCACGTTGACCGAGTCATGGCGCGACAGGGGAAAGTAGCTCTGCTCGTAGACCGAATCGTCGGGCGCCGAGTCCTGACCGAAACTGGTTTCAATCAGCAGCGACGGAAAGTTTGCCCGTTCCACATAGGTGATGCTCGCACGCCGGGGTTCGGAGCTGGCCACGCCGTCGCTCACAAGTACCTCGATTTCATAGTCGCCAGCCTGCGTGAGGACACCCAGGCTGCCAAGCGATCCCGCGTCACGGGTCAGCAGTCTGTCGGACAGGCTGGCAAACGCGCCGCTGCCTGCGGGCTGTTTGGTCGCCGAGACAAGGAAGTACAGCGGCGTATCCTGGTCCGGATCAAACGCCTGCAGCGTGGGCTCCAAAAAGTTCAGCGGTCGAAGAATGCGCGGCTGGTCGGCCGCAGGCTCGACCGGGAAATTGCCGTACAGCGACAGCTTGGCAATCACCGGCGGATTGTTTTCGGCCTTGGCAAAGACCGTGCCATGCGCCACGGCCGACGTTGTCGCGCTGTACAGGCCGCCCGCGTCGCGCAGCTTCAGCCGCACGGTATAGATGCCGGGCTGGTCGGCGACCACCGAGGGCTTGGCGCTGGCGGTGCCGGCGTTCTGCAGGGCGGCGGCGCTGCCGTCCGGCCGGTCGATCAGTTCCCAGAGGTAGTCAAAGCGGTCGCCGTTGGCGTCGGTGCTGGTGCTGCCGTCGAACTCCATGGTTTCGCCCTTGAGCACCTTGGCGGACGCGATCGACACCCGCGCGACCGGGGGCAGGTTGGCGCCGGTCTTGATGACGAACTTGCGGGTGTCCACGGCACTGTCGACCTGGCCGTCATTGACCACCAGTTCGGCCTGGTAGGTGCCCGCGGGCAGGCTGCGGCCCAGATTCAGCGAAGAACCGGTGGCCGTCTCCCGGGCACCGGGCGTGGCCGTGTTCCACCAGGTCCACTTGTGGGTCAGCGTGTCGCCATCGATGTCATGGGAGCGGGTACCGGGCGGAGTGGCCCAGGCGCCGATTTCGTATTCGAGGGCGTCGACACCCTCGTACAGCACCGAACCGATGCGCGCCACGGGCGCGGTGTTCGCCGCGCCTTCGGGCTTGGTGACAATGATGGTCGAGCGCTGCGTGGTCGCGACGCTGCCGTCGTAGATGGTCAGATCCACCACATAGCTGCCGCCGGCGTCGGGCACGAACGATGCGCGCGCGCTGCTGGCGTTGGTGATGGTGGCGCTGGACCCTTGTGGAATCGCCTGCGCGATTTCCCGGGCGAAATTCCAGCGGTAATGCAGCGGCGTGCCGTCGGGATCCTGGCTCGCGCTGGCGTCGAGCACGATGGTCTGGCCGCGCACCGCCGTGGCCGGCACGTTCAGCCCGATCACGGGCGCGCTGTTCGTGGTGCTGACGGTGACCACGGCCTCGACCGCGGCGCTGAGCTTGCTGCCGTGGCCTGCCACCAGGGTCGCGCGGTAGATGCCGACCTTGTCCGCGGTGAAACTGGCCTTGGCGCTGGCAGCGCTCCTGAGCGTGGTGGCCGTGCCCTCGGGCTGCTCGGTCAGTCGCCACTGGTAGGTGAGCGCGGCGGCGTCCGCGCCCGTGGGCGCGAGGCTGGCACTGCCGTCCAGCGTGACGGTCGCGCCCAGCAGCACGCCCTGGGTCTGGGGCGTGACCACGGCCAGGGGGTCCGGGTTGGTGGCAGCAATGGTGACGCGCGCGGCGGCGCTGCTGGCCACGGCGTCTTTCACCACCAGTGCGGCGGTGTAGCTGCCGGGCCGGTCCGGCACAAAGGAAGGCTTGGCCGTGGCCGCATTGGCCAACGTCGCGGCGCTGCCGTCCGGACGGGTGGCAAGCGCCCACTCGTAGCTGAGGCTGCCGCCGTTGGGTGTCGTGCTTTCGCTGCCGTCAAGCGTGATGGTGCTGCCGATGGGCACGCTGGCCTGGTCGGCGCGGGCCACCGCCGTGGGCGGGGTCGCGGTGGACCCGCTGTCGCCATCGCCGCCGCCGCCACAGGCGGCGAGCAGCAAGGTGGCGGCGCTTGCCAGCCCTGCCAGCAGGTTGCGCAAAGAGTGTTTCATGATTCTGGATTCCTTCTTCAATGGATGGATGCCGGCACGCGGCATGCGAAGTGATGGATGAAATCGGTGGCGTGGTCGCGCGCCGGCAGCAGGTCGCGGCGACGCTCAGAACTGCACGGTCACGGCGAGTCGCGCCGTGCGGCCCGGCGCGGGAATGAGGCCCAGGCCCAGCGCGTCGAGGTAGTAGCGGTCGGTGAAGTTGTCGAGGTTGAAGTCGACGCTGACGCGGTCGTTGACGCGGTAGCTCGCGAAGAAGTCGAACACCTTGTAGGCATGCCAGGGCACG
Organism: Pantoea sp. 18069; assembly: GCF_902706035.1. Classification (GTDB taxonomy): domain Bacteria; phylum Pseudomonadota; class Gammaproteobacteria; order Burkholderiales; family Burkholderiaceae_C; genus Comamonas. The sequence goes on from NZ_CACSJA010000025.1 coordinate 36,409, forward strand.
ACTTGCAGGAAGCTGCGGTGGGTGTCGTCGTTGTATTCGGGCGTGCGGTTGCGCTGCCCCATGAACACGCTGCGCACGCCCAGTACCAGCTTGCGCTCGAGCAGGCGCGTGCCCAGCGTGAGGTTGCCGTGCCAGCGCGGCGGAACCATGTTGTTGAAATAGCTGCCCGCAATGCCGTAGTCATTGCAGTTGATGACGCGGTAGCTGCCGGCGTGGCAGACCTCGATCTTGTTGTACCTGGTGACGCCGAATTCGGTGAACACCGGGCCGAGGTCGTAGGAGCCCGAGAGCTCCATGCCCTGGAACAGCGCGCCCTGGATATTGCGCATGACCAGGGCGTTGGCCAGCGCGTTCTCGCTGCCGCCGGTCTCCCACAGGTTGGCCGTGGTACGGGTCAGGTAGTCCTTGGTGTAGTTGCGGAAGTACGCGAACTTGAGCCTGAGCTTGTCGTTGCCGCGCAGCAGGCCGTCCTGGAGGAAATTGACGCCGACCTCCTTGTTCTGGGTGTGCTCGGGGCGCAGGACCACGTCGGGCTGGGCCTGGACGGAGAATCCGCTGGTGCTCTCGAACAGGCTGGGCATGCGCAAGGCCTCGGCGTAGCGGCCGTAGAACTGCAGGCCGCGGCTGCCGGGCTCCCAGCTCAGGCTGACCACGGGCGCCGTGCCGCTTTGCCGGTTGCTGTTGGGCAGCGGGTCGCAGGCGCTCGCGCTTATGTTGTGCGTGCACCAGGGACTGGTGTTGTCGGTCAGCACGATGTCACGCGTGTCGCGCGCGCTGAAGCGGCTGTGGCGCAGGCCGGCATCGAATACCACGCCGGGCACGGGCTTGTACTGCCAGGCCGCGAACAGGCTGGCTTCGTCGCGGCTGCCGCTGTGCCCCGAAAGCGCGTAATAGGTCTCGGCCAGCGAGACCGAGCCGACCTTTTCCGTCTGCAGCGCCAGGCCATAGCGCCACTCGCTCGTTCCCCAGCCTTCGGCATGGCGCAGGGAGGACATGTTCTCCAGGCTCAGCCCCCAGCGCCGGTAGATTTCGCGTTCGTTGTTGTAGAGGTCGGGAACGGTGTCGCTGGGGCTGTTGTTGGTCGCCCCGGTGCGGGTATGCCACAGGTTGGCGCGCAGATCGACCATCGGCCGGGCCTCGGGATTCCAGCGGTAGCGGCTGGTGTAGGTATCGACCGCGACGGCGCTGTTGCGCGGCTGGGAAACGGGTGCGAAGTTGCCGAAGCGGGTGATCTGCGACGGCATGATCTCGCTGTAGGCGCTGCTGTAGCGCAGGTAGCTCAGCTCCAGTTCCTGCTCATTGGGCAGCCAGGTGGTGGCCTTGAGCAGACCCGTCTTGCTCTGGAAGTTGGTGCCGGGAATGCGTTCGCCGGCCTGGAAGACCGAGGCCCCGTGGATGACGGGGGACACCTCGGTATAGAACGGCCGCCGGCGCTCGTCCGATGTGTCGACCCAGGCGCCGGGGCCGTGGGTGCCGGCGTAGTAATTGCCCTGGCGCCGCTGGGCATAGGCGGCCACGAGATCGAACTTTTCCCAGCGCCGGGCCGCGGCGATGCTGCCGGCCCAGCTCCTGGCATCCAGGGCGCCGGGGCGGTCAAGCCCGTCCGCATGGCCCCATTCGGTGGGCAGCGCCGGCGTGCAGATGCTGGCGGTGACGCAGTTGGTGCGGTAGACCGGCGCGGCGCCGAAGAAGTTGCCGGTGAAAAGGCCTGCGGGCGTGCCCGGCTCCATCGGCCTGCCGGTGTTGTTGCCCATGGCCTGGCCGCGCAGGCGCAGGCCCGTGGTCTGGCCGGGGCGCACGATGTCGTCGGCATTGAGCGTGCGCATATTGACCAGTCCCCCCGTGGCGCCCGTGCCCTGGGCGGACATGGTGGGCCCCTTCTCGACCTGGATGCCGCCTATGAGGTCGGGGTCTATGTAGCTGCGCGAGGCCACGCCCGAGTAGCCGCGGTAGACGGTGGTCTCCTGGCGCGCGCCATCGACCAGCACGGGCACGCGGCCCTGGCCCTGCATGCCGCGGATGTTGACGTCGAGGCCGCCGCTGTTGCGGTTCTCGCCGATGAGCACGCCGGTCGTGCCCTTGAAGATGTCACCGACCGAGCTGCCGCGCGAACGCTCTATGTCCTCGCGCGAAAGATAGCTGGACGATCCGGCGCTGCGAAAGGCGCTGTCCTTGAGCTCTTCTTCGGGCTGCACGGCACGCACCTCGACCGTCGCCAGGTCGACCTCCTTGAGCGCCGTGCCGTCCGCAGGCGCAGCGCCGGCCGGAATGTGGTCGAGCACGAAGCCCCAGGCGGTTGCGCGCGCGACCAGGCCGGTGCCCGCGAGCAGGCGGTTGAGGCCGGCTTGCGATGAGTGGTTGCCGCGCAGGCCCGCCGACGTCTTGCCCTGGACCTGCGCGGGCGGGAATGACAGCGCGAGCCCGGATTGGCGAGCAAAGCGATTGAGCACCTCGCCCAACGGGCCGGAAGCGACGTCGTAGCTGCGCACCTCGCCAGCCGCACTCCGGGCTGGCTGGGCGTGGGCGGAGGGCGGCAGGGCCAGCAGCAGCGCTGCCGCGGCGGTGGACAGAACACTGAGCAACAGGGTGCGGGGAGGCGCGGAGGGGAGTCTGGGCATGGGTGCGTTGTGTAGCTATACCCCTTCTGCCGGACCAGTCCGCAAAACCCGACAGGAAATTTTCGGGATTGCGTGCAGCCTCAGCGCCTGCGCCGCACCTGGGTCCAATAGCGTGTGCGCAGCGCGGCCTCTATCGGCAGGGCTTGCGACAGCAGGGCGAGCACACGCGTCGTGTTGGCCAGGGGATAGGTGCCGGAGATCCGCAGTTCGGCCACGTCGTCGTCCCAGCCGAGATGGCCGGGGCGGTAGCGCGCGACTTCGGTCAGGAAATCGGCCAGCCGCATGTCCTGGATGACCAGCAGCCCTTCGGTCCAGCCGTGGATGTCCATGCCGGCGGCGGTATCGGCCCGCAGGCCCGAACGGGTCATGAGCCAGCGCTGCCCGGCTTCGGCGACGACGGGACGCACACCTGCTCCCGGCAGACGCGGCTGCATGCGCACCGCGCCCTGTTCCACTCCGAGCCGGCTCGCTGGCGGTGCATGGTCGGGCAGCAGCCGCACCGAAAAGCGCGTGCCCAGCGCTTCGAGCCGGCCTTGTGCCGTTTCCACGCGAAGCGGACGATGGACAGGGCTGGGCGCGTCGGCGCCGCTGCGCACGAAGATCTCTCCGCGGTCAAGCAACAGGCGGCGCTGCGTCGCATCGAAGCGCACCCGTACGGCACTGTCGGTGTTGAGCGAGAGCAAGGTTCCATCTGCAAGAACGACGTCCCGCCGCTCGCCCGTGGCCGTGGCGTAGTCCGCGCCTATGCGCTGCCAGGCAAGCTCGCGCCGGGCCAGCCAGGCGGTCGGAGCAACGGCAAGTGCCAGGGCGGCCAGTCGCCCGAGGGCCCGGCGCCGCCCCCCGAGCGCGCCAGCACGCTGGAGCGCGTGCATGGCCGGACCCGATTCGCCGTCGGGCAGGCGCAGAAAACTCTGGCGCATCAGTGCGTAGGTGTGCTGCACCGACTGCCAGGCGTGTTCATGGTCCGGATTGGCGCTGCGCCAGTGATCGCAGGCGCGCTGCACCCGCGGGTTGACGGGCTGGGACTGCAGTCGCACCAGCCAGGCAATGGCCTGGCGCTCCAGCGCTTCGAGGTCCGAGGGCGGCGGCGTCGCCGCTGCCGTCACGATGCGCTGCGCGCGGTGTCGCCGCGCAGGATGCGGTGGCAGCGGTAGAGGGCGTCGGCCATCCAGCGCTCTACGGTGCGCACCGAGACGCCCATGCACTGCGCAATCTCGGCATGGGTCTGGCCTTCGATTTGCGCCAGCAGGAAAGCGGTGCGCACGCTGGGCTTGAGTGCTTCGAGCAGACGGGCGATCTGCTCCAGGGTTTCGAGAATGATTGCGCGCTCCTCCACCGAAGGCGCAACGGCCTCGGGGCGCGCGGCAAGCGCTTCGAGGTAGGCCTTCTCCAGCGTCTGGCGGCGCCAGTGGTCGATCATCAGGCCATTGGCAATGGCGCGCAGATAGGCCAGCGGTTCGCGCAGTTCGCCCGCGGGCGGCGATGCGCCCTGGGTGCGCATCAGCAGGCGCACGAAAGTGTCGTGTGCCAGGTCTGCCGCGTGGCTGGCATTGTTCAGCTTGCGGTGTATCCAGTCCCTGAGCCCGTCGTGATGACGCAGGTAGAGCCACTCGATGGTGTCGGCAGTCGGAGTCTGGACGGTCATGGCTCGCAGGTGAGGGAAGGAATGGCAACCGATCCTAATGCAAATGAGATTCAATATCAATTAATGACGCTACTCCGCGCATGCCTTCAAGACTGCTGCCGTCTCGAGACGGCAGCCGCCCAGGGGGTGATTTCCAAATATGAAAGCATGAAAAGCTTCGTTGGGTAAACCGGCACGCAAACCTAGCATGGTCAGGCTATCGCTCATCCGCCAGCTCCCTGGTGGAACGCAGCGACTCCATCACCTGCCGCCAGAGTACCCATGCCCTCCTCCCAAGCCTCCCAAGCTGCCGCCCTGGACACGCGCGTGCGCGTCGCTGTCGATGTCGGCGGAACCTTTACCGATGTCGTGCTGCTGCGCGGCGAGACCAAGCACACCGTCAAGGTGCTGACCACGCCCCAGGCGCCCGAGCTGGCCGTGCTGTCGGGCGTGGCGGAAATCCTGCGCCTGGCCGGCCTGGACTGGCCGCAGGTCGAGCTGCTGATCCTGGGCACGACGCTGGCCACCAACGCGCTGATCGAGCGCAAGGGCGCGAAGACCGCGCTGATCACCACGCAGGGTTTTCGCGATCTGGTCGAGATCGGCCTCGAAGACCGCTTTGCGCAGTACGACGTATTCCTCGAGAAGCCCGCGCCGCTGGTGCCGCGCCATTGGCGCCATGGCGTTGTGGAGCGCGTCAACGCCGCGGGCCAGGCGCTGACCGCGCTCGACGAAGCCCAGGTCGCGGCATTGGCCAGGCAGCTCGTGGCCGACGGCATCGAAAGCGTGGCCGTGTGCTTTTTGCACGGCTATGCGAACCCCGCCCATGAACGCCGCGTGCGCGCCATCCTGGCCCAGCATGCGCCTGAACTCTGGGTGTCTCTGGCCTCCGACGTGTGCCCCGAAATCCGCGAATACGAACGCCTCTCGACGGTGTCGGCGAATGCCTATGTGCAGCCGCTGGTGGCCGGCTATCTGCGCCGGCTGCAGCAAGGTCTCAAGGAACGCGGCCTGCACTCCGAGCCTTTCCTCATGACTTCGGGCGGCGCGCTCACCACGCTGCAAAGCGGCATAGACGAACCCGTGCGGCTGGTCGAGTCCGGCCCCGCGGGCGGCGCGGTGCTCGCGCGCCAGGTGGCCGAGCAGATCGGCGCGACGCGCGCGCTGTCGTTCGACATGGGCGGCACCACGGCCAAGATCTGCTTCATCGACGACTACCAGCCGCAGATCAGCCGCAGCTTCGAGTTCGGGCGCGTGCACCGCCATCTCAAGGGCTCGGGCCTGCCCATACGCATTCCGGTCATCGAGATGGTCGAGATCGGCGCGGGTGGGGGCTCGATCGCGCGCGTCAACCACCTGGGCGTGGTGCAGGTCGGCCCCGACAGCGCGGGCTCCAGCCCCGGGCCCGCAGCCTATGGACTGGGCGGCGAGCAGCCCACGGTCACCGACGCGCATGCGGCGCTGGGCCATGTCGACCCGGCACGCTTTGCCGTCGGCAAGGTGCAGCTGGCCCCCGAACTTGCGCGCGCCGCGCTGGCCCGGGGCCTGACCGCGCAGACCGGGCTCGAACCCGAACTCGCGGCCCAGGCCGTGGTCGACATCGTCACCGAGAACATGGCCAATGCCGCGCGCGTGCATGCGTCGGAACTGGGCAAGGCAGCCGATGAAAGCACGCTGATCGCCTTTGGCGGCGCGGCCCCGCTGCACGCCGCGCTGCTGGCGCGCAAGCTGGGCATTGCCCGCCTGGTCGTGCCCAACTCGGCCGGTGTCGGCTCGGCGCTGGGCTTTCTGTGGGCGCCGGTCGCCTACCAGACGGTGCGCAGCCTGCACCAGCGCCTGGACCGCATGGACCACACGGCCGTCGAGCGGCTGCTGGGCGAACTCACCGAGACCGCCGACGCCGTGGTGCTGCGCGCCGCACCGGGCGAAGTGCTGGTGCGCCAGCGCCAGGTCTTCATGCGCTACGCGGGCCAGGGCCATGAGATTCCCGTGCCGCTGCCCGATGGTCCGTTCGATGCCGCGGCCAGCGCCGCGCTGCACCAGCGCTTCGAGCAGCGCTATGCCGAACTCTATGGCCGCAGCCTGCCGCACATTGCCGCCGAAGCCGTGAGCTGGTCGGTGGCGGTGCAGGCCGGCGAACATGCGGCGCCCGCGCCCGATTTCATTCCCGCCGATCAGGCGCAGGCGGTTTCCACGCAAAGCCGCCAGGTCTATGACGCCGACAGCGGCGACTGGCAGGCCGTGCCGGTCTATGAACGCCATCTGCTGCAGCCCGGCCAGTGGCTTGCGGGCCCGGCGCTGGTGGTGGAAGACGAAACCACCACGCATGTAATTGCGGGCTTCGAAGTGCGCGTCAGCCAGTTGGGCGCGCTGATCCTGGACGACACCTTGCAACTCGCGCAGAACGCGCTGGACCATGAACAGGCGGTGACCGCATGAGCGCCACGCAACAACGCCACGCCACACGTCAAGCGATACGCCAGCAACTGATCTGGAGCCGCCTGCTGGCCGTGGTCGAGGAGCAGGCGCAGGCGCTGATACGCACGGCCTTTGGCACCTCGACGCGCGAGGCCGGCGATCTGTCGGCCGGCGTCTTCCTGCCTGACGGCCGCATGATCGCCCAGGCCGTGACGGGCACGCCCGGCCATGTGAATTCGATGGCCGACTCGGTGCTGCATTTCCTGCGCGCCTACCCCGCCGACACCATGCGCGACGGCGATGTGTTCATCACCAACGACCCCTGGAAAGGCACGGGCCACCTCTATGACGTGGTCATGGTCACGCCGGTGTTCCACTTGGGACAAATCGTCGCGCTGTTTGCCTCGACCGTGCATGTGGTCGACATCGGCGGGCTGGGCGCCGGGCCCGACGGGCTGGAGATCTACCATGAAGGCCTGTTCCTGCCGCTGCTGCACTTCGTGCGCGAAGGCGTGCTTGAAGAATCGATTCTTGCCATCGTGCGCGCCAATGTGCGCGAACCCGAACAGGTCGAGGGCGATCTGCACGCGCTGGTGGCCTGCAACGCCGTGGGCGCGCGCCGGCTGCAGCAGCTGCTGCGCGAGTTCGCGCTCGACGACCTGCAGGCCCAGGGCGACTACATCGTCGAACGCTCGGCGCGCGCCATGCGCGCGGCGCTGCGCGAATGGCCCAAGGGCACCTGGCACAACCATATGACGGTCGATGGCTACGACACGCCGCTGGAACTGCATGCGGCCGTGACCATTGACGAAGACGGCGTGCGCGTGGACTTCACCGGCACATCGGGCACCGTGCCGCGCGGCATCAACGTGCCCAAGGCCTATACCGACGCCTATACCTCGTTTGGCATACGCTGCCTGATAGGCGCCGACGTGCCCAACAACTCGGGCTCGCTGGCCGCCATCCAGGTGAGCGCGCCCGAAGGCTCCATCGTCAACGCGCTGCCGCCCGCGGCCGTCACCGCGCGCTCGGCCATAGGCCAGATGCTGCCCGACCTGGTGTTCGGCGCGCTGCGCCAGGCCCGCCCCGACCGGGTGCCGGCCGAAGGCGCGTCGGCGCTGTGGAATATCCACCTGGTCGGCGGCCGGCCGTTTCCCGGCGGGCCGAATGAGGCGCTGGCCAAGGCCCGGCGTTTTTCCATCACCAGTTTCACCACCGGCGGCACGGGCGCGCGCCCGGGCCAGGACGGGCTGTCGGCCACGGCCTATCCCAGCGGCGTGCGCAATGTCTCGCTGGAAATTCTGGAGACCCAGGCGCCGCTGCTGTTCCGGCGCAAGGAATACCGCGCCGATTCGGGCGGCGCCGGCGCGCAGCGCGGCGGCCTGGGCCAGACAATTGCGGTGGAGAACGCCGACGGCGCGCCCATGGTGCTGGCCGCGAGCTGGGACCGCGTGCGCTTCGCGCCGCGCGGCGCGCTGGGCGGCAGCGATGGCGCCAAGGGCCGTGCCTGGCTCGAACACGCAGGCACGGTGCTGCGCGGCAAGGGCCGCCAACTCATTCCGGCCGGCGAAGTGCTGATTGTCGAAACGCCGGGCGGCGCGGGCCTGGGCGATCCACGTGAACGTGACCCAGCACGGCTGGCCAGGGATTTGCAGGCCGGCCTGATCACGCCCGACAACGCGGCGCTCTATCAATCCGAACCCGCGGCCAGCGAGGTGACAGCATGAGCCAGGCCAAGCAAGTCATCAAGCAGCAACTCGCCTGGAACCGGCTGCTGTCCGTTGTGGAAGAACAGGCGCAGACGCTGATACGCACGGCGTTTGGCACGCCCACGCGCGAAGCCGGCGATCTGTCGGCCGGCGTGTTCCTGCCCGACGGCCGCATGGTCGCCCAGGCCGTGACCGGCACGCCCGGCCATGTGAATGCCATGGCCGAATCGGTCAAGCATTTCCTGCATGCGTTTCCTTTGGAAACCATGCGCGCCGGCGATGTGTTCCTGACCAACGACCCGTGGAAAGGCACGGGCCATCTGTTCGACATGACCATGGTCACGCCGGTGCTGCGCGCGGGCCGGGCCGTGGCGCTGTTCGCGGCCACGGTGCATGTGGTCGACATCGGCGGCATAGGCTCCAGCCCCGACGGCCTGGAGATCTACCACGAAGGCCTGTTCCTGCCCATACTGCGCTTTATCCGCGAGGGCCAGGTGGACCCGGCCGTGCTGGCCATCATTCACGCCAATGTGCGCGACCCGGCCCAGGTCGAAGGCGATCTGTTCGCACTGGTCGCCTGCAACGAAGTCGGCAGCCGGCGGCTGCTGACGCTGATGCAGGAGTTCGCGCTCGACGACCTCACGGCGCTGGGCGACTACATCATCGGCCAGTCGGCGCGCGCCATGCGCAACGCGCTGGCCGACTGGCCCCGGGGCGTGTGGCACAACACGCTGGTCGCCGACGGCTACGACGCGCCGATCACGCTGACGGCCACCGTGACCATCTCGGACGACGGCATCGATGTGGACTTCGCCGGCACATCGGGCGCGGTGGCGCGCGGCATCAATGTGCCCAAGGCCTATACCGACGCCTATACCTCGTTTGGCGTGCGCTGCCTGGTCGGCGCCGATGTGCCCAACAACGCGGGCTCGCTCGCGCCCATACGCGTGCAGGCACCCGAAGGCTGCATTCTCAACGCCCTGCACCCGGCCGCGGTGACCGCGCGCCATGTGGTCGGCCAGCTGCTGCCCGACGTGGTGTTCGGCGCGCTGCGCCAGGCACGGCCCGAACGCGTTCCCGCCGAAGGCGCGTCGTCGCTGTGGAATCTGCAGCTGGTCGGCGGCGAAGGCCTGGCCGGCGCGAGCGCCGCGGACAACGCCGCGCTTCGCGCCGGGCCGCGCTTCAATGTCATCAGCTTCTCGACCGGCGGCACGGGCGCGCGCCCGGGCCAGGACGGGCTTTCGGTCACCGCCTACCCCAGCGGCGTGCGCAATGTGTCGCTGGAAATCCTCGAGACCCAGGCGCCGCTGGTGTTTGACCGCAAGGAGTTCCGCACCGATTCGGGCGGCGCCGGCGCGGCGCGCGGCGGGCTGGGACAGGTGATCGAAGTGCGCCATGCCGATCCGTCGGCCGCGCTGCTGATCGCCGCGGCGTTCGACCGCGTGCACCACCCGGCGCGCGGCGCGCTCGGCGGCCTAGACGGCGCGCCCGGGCGCCTGCAGCTCGCCTCGGGCGCGACGCTGCAGCCCAAGGGCCGCCAGGTGATTCCAGCGGGCGACCGGCTGATTGTCGAAACCCCGGGCGGAGGTGGCCTGGGCCTGCCCGCGCAGCGCCCGGCCGCGCGCATTGCGCAGGACCTGCGCCATGGCCTGGTCTCGCCCGAGGCGGCGGGCATCTACACCCGCGCCCGCGCGCACGCCGAAGCTGCGACCGCGCGCGAACTGCAGCCCAGTGGTCCTTGATCGCCACGCCCCTGCTTCCTGCGACCTTTTGTCTATCGTTTCCCTGTACACACCATGAAACTCTCGCGCACTTTCCGCACCCATTCCCTTCTGGCCTCGGCCCTGCTGGCCATCGGTTTCGCCAGCCATGCCGCGCCGCCCGATCACGCCGGCTCGCTCACGCTGCTGCTGCCCACCGAGCCCACGGCGCTGGTCACCGTGAGCAACGTCGCCACGCCCATCCTGAGCGTCAGCGCCAAGGTCACAGAGGGCCTGCTCAAGTACGACTACAGCGTCAATCCCCAGCCCCAGCTCGCGACCACATGGAGCATCAGCCCTGACGGCCTGACCTATACCTTCAACCTGCGCCAGGGCGTGAAATGGCATGACGGCCGCGAGTTCACTTCCGCCGACGTGGCCTTCTCCATCGATCTGCTCAAGAAGATCCACCCGCGCGGGCGCAACACCTTTGCCAACGTCAGCGCCATCGACACACCCGACAAGCACACGGCCATCATCCGCCTGTCCAGGCCCGCGCCGTATCTGATCCGCGCGCTCGTGGCCACCGAGACGCCCATCATTCCCAAGCACCTCTATGACGGCACGCAGGCCCAGTCCAACCCGCACAACAATGCCCCCGTCGGCACCGGGCCGTTCAAGTTCAAGGAATGGGTGCGCGGCAGCCATATCGTCTATGAGCGCAATGCCGACTACTGGGACAAGCCCAAGCCGTTCATTGACCAGCTGATCGTGCGCTTCGTCACCGACCCGGCGGCCGCGGCCGTGGCGTTCGAGACCGGCACGGTCGACCTGGGCTACCGCACGCCCGTGCCGCTGTCCGATCTGGAACGCCTCAAGAAGATTCCTTCGCTGCGCTTCGAGACCAAGGGCAACAGCTATTCGCACAACGTCACGCGCCTGGAGTTCAATCTCGACAACGCCTACTTCAAGAACGACAAGGTGCGCCAGGCCGTGGCCCATGCGATCGATCGCAATGTGATCGTCAAGGTCGTGAACTACGGCTACGGCAAGGTCAGCTACTCGCCCATCGCGCCGGGCCTGACGGCCTACCACGACCCCGCGCCATCGCCCTATGCCTACGACCTGAAGAAAGCCAATGCGCTGCTCGACGAAGCCGGCTATCCGCGCAAGGCCGGCGGCGTGCGCTTCGAGCTGCCGCTGGACTTCAATCCGATCAGCGCCGAAGGCTCGCGCCTGCCCGACTACATCCGCACGGCGCTGGCGCGCATAGGCATCGCGGTGACCGTGCGCGCCCAGGATCCGAGTGCCTTCATCAAGCGCATCTACACCGACCGCGACTTCGCGTTCACCACCAACGGCGCCAGCAACCTGTTCGATCCGACGGTGGGCGTGCAGCGGCTGTACTGGTCGAAGAACTTCATCAAGGGCGTGCCTTTCTCCAACGGCACGCACTACAACAACCCCGTGGTCGACAAGCTGCTCGAAGACGCGGCCGTCGAGAACGACGTGGTCAAGCGCAAGCAGCTGTTCAAGGACTTCCAGGACACGGTCGCGCGCGACGTGCCCGATCTGAACCTCTACCAGCCCGAGTTCATCACCATCGCCAACCAGCGCGTGCACGACCATTCGCTCACGGCCGATGGCGTCGAGTCGAATCTGGCCGATGTCTGGGTCGAGCCGAAGAAGTAAATACCGGCCCTTCGACAGGCTCAAGGCGAACGGGGGCTTGAAAACCCGTTCGGGCTGAGCCTGTCGAAGCCCCGGCTCGCCTGGTCGCCCAAGTCGACCAGGGTTTGGCGCAAGGTCCGTGCGCATGAAACAAATCTGTCACGAAAACGAAATACGCAAAAAGTAACATTTACACACATCGTTCCCTTCGTACTGTTCATGCCCGAAATCACTGAGTATCTAAGCGACTTTCGGCCCCGCTTTCGCCAGCCCAGCGCGGCCGACCTCTGCATCGAGGTACCGAGCATGACGCCCGACGAAACAAACGAGAAGGTCATGGAGGTTTTCAGCCGGCATCGTGATCTGGTGAGTCTTCCTGTCGTGGAGGGAAACAAGCCCATCGGTCTCATCAATCGCAACATCTTCCTGTCGCAGATGAGCAAGCAATTCCGGCAGGAGCTGTACGGCAAGAAGAGCTGTATCGCCTTCATGGACAAGGAGCCCCTGATTGTCGATGCCGCGCTGGACATCGATGCGCTGACCTTGAAAACCGTGGAGTACGGCGAGAAGACCCTGTCCGATGGCTTCATCATCACGCGCGAAGGTGCCTTCGCAGGAATAGGCAACGGATTGCAGCTCATGCGCGTGGTTGCCGACATGCAGGCCTCGCGCAACCGCCAGATCATGCACAGCATCGAATACGCGAGTGTGATCCAGCGCTCCACGCTGCGCAGTTCGCTCGATGCCATGACCCGTGCCTGCCCCGACGCCCATCTGGTCTGGGAGCCGCGCGACATCGTGGGCGGAGATTTCTACCAGTTCTGCACGGACACCGATGGCTGGTTCGCCACCGTCGCCGATTGCACGGGCCATGGCGTGCCCGGTGCTTTCATGACCTTGATTGCATCCACCAGCCTGAATCAGGCGATCGAGCAAAACGGCCCCAAGGACCCCGCGAGCCTGCTGGGCCATGTCAATCGCAGCATCAAGCAGATGCTCGGCCAGGTGAACGGACAGGACGGCACGCCGGGCTCCGACGATGGCATGGATGCGGCCTGCTTCTGGTTCGAACCCGCCAGCGGGCGGCTGATTCTTGCGAGTGCGCGGCTGGCCATGTTCGTGCTGCGGCCGGACACCGACAGCATAGAAATGCTCGACGGGCAACGCAAGGGCGTGGGCTATGTGGACAGCGATTTCGACTACGCCTGGCACAACCAGGAAGTGATGCTGCCCGCAGGCAGTCTGGTCTTCGTGAGTACCGACGGACTGATCGACCAGATCGGCGGCCCCCGTGGCATTGCACTGGGCAAACGCCGGGTCAGGGAACTTCTGCTCGAACACAAGGAAAAAACGCCGTCAGAGGTCAATGCGGCCCTGCTGAATGCACTGCGGCTCTGGCAGGGTGAACACCACAGACGCGATGACCTGACTTTCTTCTGTTTCCGTACATAAGGAGAGCCCCATATATGCCATCCGCCATGATTGCCGAAAAGTACGGCTCCTTCTTCAACCTGGCGCGCCAGCACCAGGTCATCTTCTACTACGTCGGGTACTTCTCGCAGCACATCGTCGCCGCCATGGCGGATGCGGTGAAGCTCCAGCTGGAAGTGGCCGGAGTGGCCGCACCCACACGGCGCAAGCTTTTTTCGTCCTTCGTCGAGATGGCGCAAAACATCATCCATTACTCGGCGGACTCGCTGACTCCCGCGAGCCAGAACAATGGCGAACTGCGCCACGGTTCGGTATGCATTCGCCGCGAGAACGACGGCAGCTTTCTGCTGCTGTGCGCCAACCCCATCGAGCCCTTGATGGCAGAGGACCTGCGGGTGAAGCTGGGTGCGCTGCGCAAGATGACGCTGGAGGAAATCAAGCAGGCCTACCGTCAGACGCTGCGCGAGGAAACCCCCGAAGGCAGCAAAGGTGCGGGCATGGGATTTCTCACCGTCGCGCGCGATGCACGTCTGCCGCTGGAGTTTGACTTCGACACGGACGACGCGTCTGGCGATTCACCGGTCTTCTACTTGAAGGCGGCGATCTGAGCTCGACGAGCTTGTCAACGAATCGAGATTACGCATGGAAAACCTCTACATCGCCCCCACGCCCAGCTCTCCCGAAGTGGATTTCAAATTTGATGCCCGCATATTGAGCCTGCGGGGCGAGTCCTACCCCGAAAATGCCGCGGCCTTCTATGGCGACGTCATCGCGCGGCTCAAGGACTTCCTTTCCACGGAGCAAGGAATCACGCTGGAAGTGAACATTGCGCTCGCCTACTTCAACAGCTCCAGCACGAAAATGCTGTTCAACCTCATCGAGGCACTGAGCAACGCGGCAGAGGATGGGAACCAGGTGCTGCTCAATTGGTACCACGACGAGGAAGACGACACCATCCTCGAGTTCGGTCAGGAATTGAGCGAGGATTTTCCGGCAATCACGTTTGTCACCCGCGCCATCGGAGCCGCTTGAATGCACGCCTCCGCCGCCGGGCCGGCCCACGATCTCTTCGATGCCGAAAACCAGGCGCTGCTGGCGGCGAAGTCGGCCTATTCGGCGGGCGCGGACTCCGCGCCAGGCCAGGGTGGGCAAGCGCTGGGGGATCTGATCATTGCCTTTGAGCGGCTGCTGCGAGAAACACGTCGGCTGGTGCGCCGCAGTGACAAGGCAGAGCTGGAGATGAACCAGCTGAACATGCGGCTTCAGGACCTGGCGGCCGAACTGGAACACCGCGCAAACCATGATCCGCTGACGGGCGTGCTGAACAGGGCCGCGATCATCGACCTGGTCAATCGCCATTTTGCGCACCAGGATCTCGCACTGATCGTGCTCGACATCGATCATTTCAAGCGGGTCAACGACAGCTTTGGACATCCCATGGGTGACAAAGTCATTCTCGGCGTGGTGGCTTGCCTTCAAGCGGTCGTGCCTGCCGCGGCGCAGGTAGGGCGCGTTGGCGGAGAGGAGTTCACCGTTGTGCTGCCGCGGCACAGCGGCGTCGAATCGGAACAGGTCGCGCAGGATTTGCGGCGCGCCATCGAAAGCCATGCCTTCGATCTGCCCGATGGAAGTGGTGTCACGGCCAGCTTTGGCGTCTGCTGGGCCTGCGCCGGCGGCGATTTCGACACCGCCTATGGCCTGGCCGATGAGGCGCTCTTCATTGCCAAGCGCGCAGGCCGCAATCAAGTCAGGCTGGCGCCCCCTTTCTCGCACACTTCCGAGCATGTGGTGTAACCCTGCACCGGGCGCGCGGGATACGGGCTTGTCCACGCTCCATGGCGCACAAGCGGTGGAGCAGGGCACGGGCCTGCAGTGGCGGGTACTTGTCGTTGACAACGATCCCGACGTTCATGCCGCAACCTGCGCTGCGCTCGAAGGCCAGCTGCTGTTTGAGCGCCCGCTGGTGTTCATGCATGCGTTCTCGGGAGACGAAGCACGCGCATTGCTGCTGCGCGAACATGACCTGGCGATGGTCCTCATCGACGTGGTGTCGGAGCGGGCCTGCTCGGGGCTTGATCTGGTGGACTTCATTCGCCACACCGCCGGCCTGAGAAACACGCGCATCGTGCTGCGCACGGGCCTGCCCGGGCAGGTTCCCGATCTGGAGACGCTGCTCCGGTACGACATCAACGACTACCGGACCAAGGCGGAGCTGACACGCGACCGCCTGCTGGCCATGGTGGTCACCGCCGTTCGCTCCTACAAGCAGCTTTGCGCCGTGGACGCCAGCCGGGTCAACCTGGAACTCATCCTGCGTTCCAGCGCATCGCTTCTGGAGACCAAGGATGCCTGCGAGTTCGCTTCCGCGGTCTTGATTCAGCTGTCCGCCTTGCTGAAGGTCGAAGGGGACGGGCTGGTCTGCGCCCAGCGTGGAGAGCGCGTGGGCGACTACTGCGTCCAGGCCGCCACTGGACGCTTTGGCGAATTCACGGGCCTGCCGCTGGCTCTGCTGCCACCAGGGCCCGCGCTGAATCTGCTTGAGGCAGCCATGAACGGCAGATGCAATGTCTATGGAGAGCACGGCGGGCTCGCGCTGCATATTGGCCACAAGGATGAGAAAGACATCGTCGTTTTCGTGGACGTTCCCACGACGCACAGCGCGCTGGACCCGCAATTGCTCGATGTCCTGTGTGCCAACCTGAGCACCCTGCTGCACAACCGGGGGCTTCTGGGGCGTCTGCACGACAGCGCATATCACGACCCGCTGGTCAATCTTCCCAATCGTTCTCACTTCATCGAGAAAGTCAATGAGTGCGAACGACAGGGAATGGATGACTATATTCTGGCCTTGATCGACATTGACGATTTCAGTGCCACGAACGACATGATGGGCCATCATTTCGGCGACCGCCTGCTGGAGAAAGTCGCGCGCCGCCTCCAGGACTCGCTACCCTCCGACGTGCTGCTGGCGCGGCTCGGAGCCGACACGTTCGCAGTACTGGGCTCGGTGCAACAGGTACAGCCCCGGCGTCTGCTGGAGTGTGCGCTGCAGCCATTGCATATTGATGGTGTGCCCCACAAGGTGTCCCTGACCTGCGGCTATGTGCTGCTGCCCAAGGCGCCGCAGCCCGGCGCCGATCTGATCAAGGATGCAACCATCGCGCTCAAGCGCGCCAAGCGCGACCATCGCGGCCAGCACCTGCGGTATGCAGATCAGATGGGAACGGAGGCGCGCGCCCGCGCCGTGCTGCTGTCCAAGCTCAGGGAAGCCATCGAGAAACAGCAGCTGTTCCTCGTGTACCAGCCGCAGCTCAATCTGGACACGCAGCAGCTGATAGGGCTCGAAGCCCTGCTGCGCTGGCGCACCGAGGACAACCGCTTCATTCCCCCCGATCAGTTCATCCCTGTCGCCGAACACTCCGGCCTTATCCTGGCCTTGGGGCAATGGGTTCTGTCGACCGCCTGCGCAACCATGCGCGAGCTGCTGGACACCGGGCTCGCACCGCGGCGCATGGCCGTCAACGTCTCGACCGTACAGCTTCAGGATGCGGGGTTCTTCGACCTGGTGCGCGCCGCGCTCGCGGCCAACGGCTTGCAGGGGCGGCATCTCGAACTGGAAATCACGGAGTCGGTCGCGGCACTGCCGACCAAGCTGTTGGACAGCACTCTTTGCGCATTGCGCGCAGAGGGTGTTTCGATTGCCATCGACGACTTCGGCACCGGGTACTCATCGCTGAGCTATCTCGAGCGCCTGCCGCTGGATCGCATCAAGATCGACCGTTCATTCACCCGCCAACTGGGAGACCCGCATGGTG
The DNA here is from genome assembly GCF_902706035.1 of Pantoea sp. 18069. GTDB lineage: Bacteria > Pseudomonadota > Gammaproteobacteria > Burkholderiales > Burkholderiaceae_C > Comamonas. The sequence goes on from NZ_CACSJA010000025.1 coordinate 53,395, forward strand.
CGCGCATCGCGGAAATGGTGGCCGAGCTGGGACGCAAGCTGGGGCTGACCGTGCTGGCGGAAGGCATAGAGGATGCCGGCGCCTGGCAAGCCCTGCTTGCAATGGGCTGCCAGGAGGGACAGGGCTATCACATCGCCATGCCCATGGACAAGGCGGAACTGATCCATTGGCTGGGCCGGCATCCTGAGCGCCTGCGCGCGACCTGACGCTTCAGGCCGCAAGCCTGTGCTGCGCGCCCGGCACCGAAGCGATCAGGCTGCGCGTATATGCATGCTGTGGCCGCTCCCAGATGTCCTGGTGGCTGCCGGTCTCGACAATCCTGCCCTGGTGCATCACCAGCACCCGGTCGGCGAAATAGCGCACCACCGACAGGTCGTGTGAAATGAACAGGTAGGACAGGCCGAAGTCCTCCTTGAGTTCGACCAGCAGGTTCAGTATCTGCGCCTGCACCGACACGTCGAGTGCCGACACCGGCTCGTCGAGCACCACCAGCGACGGACGCACGATCAGCGCGCGCGCAATGCCTATGCGCTGGCGCTGGCCGCCCGAGAACTCGTTGGGGTAGCGCGCCGCGGCGTCGGCCGGCAGGCCCACGCGATCGAGAATGCGCGCGATGCGCTGGCGGCGCTCGTCGCGCTGGTCCACGCCATGCACCAGCAGCACGCTGTCGAGAATGTCGAACACGCTGCGCCGCGGATTGAGCGAGGCATACGGGTCCTGGAACACCATCTGCATGCGCCGGCGCCAGGGCTTGAGCGCGCGCGCATTGAGCGGCGCAATGTCCACGCCGCCCAGCACGATGCGCCCGCTGGTCGGCTGCACCAGCCGCAGCAGCGTGCGCGACAGCGTCGACTTGCCGCAGCCCGACTCGCCGACCAGGCCCAGGGTTTCGCCGGGCGCGATATCGAAGGACACGCCATCGACCGCATGCACCACGCCCCCCTGGCGCGTGGCGTACTCGGTATGCAGGTCCTGCACCGACAGCAGCGGTGCGCAGGCGACCGCCGCGGCCTTTTGCACCGGCGTCGCCGTCGGCAGATGCAGCGCAAAGTCACGCGCCTGCGTCGCGGCATCGACGCGCACGCGGATCTCGGGCAGCCGCTCGGCCGTGTAGTGCAGCGAGCGGCCCGCATGCAGCGAAGCGCCCAGCAGGCCGCGCGTATAGGCATGTGCGGGCCGGGCAAAGAGTTCGGCCGTCGCCGCCTCCTCGACTTTTTCGCCCGCATACATGACGGCTACGCGATCGGCCCATTGCGCGACCAGGCCCAGGTCGTGGGTGATCAGCAACAAGGCCATGTCGAACGCGCGGCGCAGGCCGTCGAGCAGCTCGAGAATCTGCGCCTGCACCGTCACGTCGAGCGCCGTGGTGGGCTCGTCGGCAACCAGCAGGCGCGGGCGGCAGGCCATCGCCATGGCAATCATCACGCGCTGGCGCTGGCCGCCCGAGAGGTGGTGCGGGAAGTCGTCCAGGCGGCGCTGGGGCTCGGGAATGCGCACCAGATCAAGCAGCTCGATGGCGCGCTTGCGCGCCGCGGCCGCCGTCAGGTGCTCGTGCTGGCGCAGCGTCTCGATGATCTGCGCGCCAATGCTGTGCACGGGGTTGAGCGAAGTCATGGGCTCCTGGAAGACCATGGAGATATCGCGCCCGCGCAGCGCGCGCAGTTCGGCCGCAGGCATGGCGACGATGTCGCGGCCGTCGAACAGGATGCTGCCGCTCAGCGTCGCGCCCGGGGCCAGCAGCCGCAGGATAGCCAGGGCCGTCGTGGACTTGCCGCAGCCCGATTCGCCGACCAGCGCCAGCGTTTCACCGCGCTGGATTGTCAGGTCCAGGCCGCGCACGGCCTGGATGGGCCCGCGCGCGCCGCGAAACTGGATATCGAGGCCGCGGATATCGAGCAGCGGGGCCGAGGGAGGTATCAGTTCAAGCGCCATATCAACGTCCTCTGAGGCGTGGGTTGAGGGCGTCGTTCAAGCCCTCGCCCACCAGATTCAATGCCAGCACCGTCAGCACAATCGCCGCGCCCGGCAGCGCGCACAGGTACCACGATGTGCGCAGCAGCTCCCGGCCTTCGCCAATCATGCTGCCCCAGCTCACGGTGTTGGGGTCGCCCATGCCGAGGAACGACAGCGCCGACTCGATCAGGATGGCGCTGGCCACGAGCACCGAGGTGGTGACGATCACCGGCGGCAGCGCGTTGGGCAGCATCTCCTGCAGCATGATGCGCAGGTGGCCACAGCCCTGGCTGCGCGCGGCAAGCACGAACTCCATTTCGCGCAGCGTGCGAAATTCGGCGCGCACCAGGCGCGCGATCACGGGCCACGAGGCCAGGCCTATGGCCAGCACGATCACCGTCACCGACGGCTGGCCTATCGCCACCACCACGATCACGAAAAGAAACGAAGGCATGGTCTGGAACAGCTCGGTGATGCGCACCAGCACATCGTCGACCAGACCGCCGAAGTAACCCGCCGCCGCGCCGACGACGATGCCGATCAACAGGCTCAGCACCGCCGCGACCACGCCCACCGACAACGACATGCGCGCGCCGTGCGCAATGCCCGCGAGCACGTCGCGGCCCATGGAATCGCTGCCCAGGGGAAACGCCGGGTCCTGGCCCGGCCACAGCAGCGGCGTCGCGACCATGTCGAGCGGGTCGCCCGGGAACAGCCAGGGCGCGGCCAGCGCCAGCGCGAGAACCAGCAGCAAAAACACCACGCCGCCGACGCCGGCCGCATTGCGCACAAAGACCTGCAGCGCGGCATTGCCGGAAACGACGCCAGCCGATCGGCTGCGCAGCCGCTGCCACCAGGCGTGCAGCACGGGCCCGGGGCGCGTGCCCGTGGCGGGATAGGAAGTGGACATGGAGCAGGAAGTGATGGGAGAAAGGGGTTAGGCTCAGCGCAGCTGGATGCGCGGGTCCAGCCAGGCATGCAGCAGATCGACCAGCATGTTGGCCAGGATGACCAGCAACGACGACAGCAGCAAAATGCCCAGCAGCACGGTGTAATCGCGCGCCATCACCGACTCGAAGGCCAGCCGGCCCAGGCCCGGCCAGCTGAACACGGTCTCGACGACCACCGCGCCGCCCAGCAGCGTGCCGAAGTGCATTCCCGCGACCGTGGTCACGGGAATCAGTGCATTGCGCAGCACATGGTGGAACGTCACGCGCAGCGGGTGCAGGCCCTTGGCCACGGCCGTGCGCACGAAGTCCTGGCGGCTGACTTCAAGCATAGAAGCGCGCGTGAGCCGCGCAAAGATGGCGATATAAAAGCCCGACATCGCGAGCGCGGGCAGCACCAGATGGCGCAGCCGGTCGACCACGCTGTCCCAGCCCGTCAAGTTGGCGCCTATGCTGGCGCTGCCGCCCGTGGGCAGCCAGCCCAGGTGCACGGAGAACAGCACCACCGTCATCAGGCCCAGCCAAAAGCTGGGCGTCGAATACAGCAGCAGCGCCAGCACCGACAGCACGCGGTCCGACCAGCGGCCCACGCGGCTGGCCATGATGCTGCCCAGCAGCACGCCGACAGCCAGCGCCGCGCCCAGCGCGGCAAGCATCAGCAGCAAGGTGTTGGGCAGCCGCGCACCAATGAGCTCCGTGACCGGCATGTTGTAGCGCGGCGAAGTGCCCAGGCTCAAGTGCGCGAGGTTGTTCAGATAGGCGCCCAGTTGCTCGAGCACCGGCAGGTCGAGGCCGAAGTGGCTGCGCATCTGCGCCATGGTCTCCAGCGTGGCCGAGCCGGACTCCGCGGCGATGACGTCGGCCGCATCGCCGGGCACGAGTTGCAGCAGGCAGAAGTTGAGGATGACCACGCCAAGCACGGTCGGCACGGCCTGCCACAAGGTGCGCCGCAGAACCCGGCCGGCTTTGAGAAGATTCATGGGAGTTGGTGCGATGGAGAACAGGAAAAACCAGGAAAACGGATGCGCCCACCAGCATAGAAGCGCGACCCGGGCGCGCGCAACGAACGAAACCGAGTAAGCAAAATCGGTTTTTCTCGAGGCCATCGCCCGCCCCTGCCCGGCACGATCGTCGCTAGCATTCAGCCCATGCAACGATTCACCATTTCCCTCCAGGACAGCCTGGCCCGGGAGTTCGACGCCTTCATGGCGCGCACCGGCCACAGCAACCGCTCCGAGGCCATACGCGACCTGCTGCTCACCCATCTGGCCCAGCAGCGCGAAGCCACGCAGGCCATGGGCCCCTGCGTGGCCAACCTGTCGTATGTCTACGACCACCATGAGCGCGAACTCTCCGAGCGCCTGGCGCGCCTGCAGCATGCGCACCACCATCTGACGATCGCCACCACCCATGTGCACCTGGACCATTCGCAGTGCCTGGAAACGGTGATGCTCAAGGGCCCGGCCGAGCAGGTGCGGCAGTTTGCCAACCAGTTGATGGCCGAGCGCGGCGTACACCATGGCCAGCTCAATGTCGTCATGGGCCAGGCCGGGGCCGGCGCGGAGCACCACCACCACGATTGATTTGCTGGAGGGCGCGCACCGCGAGAGTGCGTGCGCGCCATCGTGCCGCCGTGCGTTGCTTGCAATGCACTTCCACGGTGCAGAAAGGGGCGCAACGCCTGGTATGAAGTTTTCTAAAAACTTCATACATACCGCTTGCGACTGCCCCGATGACCTTCTGCCATTTCCCGCCTGCCGCGCGCCGCGCGCCGATTCTTTCCCATGCCGCCGTGACGCTGGGCCTTGCGCTGGGCGCTGGCGCCCATGCGACCGAGACGGAACTGGCACCCATCACCGTCAAGGGCCAGGCGCTGCAGGCCAGCCGTGCGGCCTACTCGGTGCCCACGCTGGGCCGCGAGGACATCAAGGAGGCCGCGGTGTCCGAAGTCGAGGCCTTGTGGCGCCAGGTGCCTGGAATGCATGTCAACAACTACCAGCTCGGCGGCGTCGCCAACAGCGTGGTGCTGCGCGGTTTTTCGGGCGGCGGCCATGGCGGCGATATCGCCGCGACGCTCGACGGCATTTCGCTCAACGAGGCGATGTCGCACGCCGATGGCTATTTCGACCTCAACGTGGTCGTGCCGCTCGAACTCGAGGAAGTCGCGGTGCACCAGGGCCCGGTGTCGGTGCTGCAGGGCAACTTCAACCGCGCCGGCCTGGTCGAGCTGCGCACGCGCCGCAGCGGCGCATACCGCGAAGCCGCGCTGCAGGCCGGCAGCCACGGCGCGCTGGACGCCCAGGCCGCACTGGGCCTGCGCATTGATGATGCCAGCCAGCTGTTCATCGCCGCCCAGCATGCGCGCAGCGATGGCGCCCGGCCCGACGCGGGCAACGAACGCAGCACGCTGAGCGCGCGCTGGCAGCGCCAGCTCGACGCGCGCTGGCGCATCGCGCTGTCCGGGCGCATCCATGCGGCGCAGGGCGACTCGCCCGGCTATCTCACGCTGTCGCAATGGCAGGTGGACCCGCAGGGCAAGGACGCGCGCGTGCAGGGCGATGGTTCGGAAAAACACTTCAGGACACTGCGCCTGGACGTGAACTACGACCTCGGCGACGACACGCGCCTGCTCGCCTATGCCTATGGCACTTCGCAGGATTTCGTGCGCTGGTTCACGCGCCCCAAGGGAGGCACCTGGGCCCAGCGCGAAGAGCGCTATGAGCGCAGCGTTGCCGGCACCGGGCTGAACCTGAGCGGTGCGACGCGTTCGGCGCAATGGACCGCAGGCCTCGAAGCCCTGCGCGAATCGACCGACCATGGCTACTGGGACGACCTGGACAAGCGCCAGCGTTCGGCCGCGGCAATCAACAACCGCCAGGCGAGGCTGGACAACGTCGCGGCCTTCGGGCAGGTCGACTGGAAGCTGCACCCGCTGTTCGCGCCCAGCCTGGGCCTGCGCTGGGACCGTTTCACCGGCGCCTGCGAGCGCCTGGGCGCCGAAACCGGCGCCGAGCCCTGCACCCGCATGCAGCCCGTGGCGCACACCAGCCCCAAGCTGGGGGTGAGCTCCCAGGTGCATGAGCGGCTGACGCTGCGCGCGAGCTGGTCCGAAGGCTTTGCGCTGCCGAGCAACTTCGCGAAATATGCGCTGGGCGCCGCGCAGCTAGACCCCAATGTGTTCCGCCAGACCGAAGTGGGCCTGCAGTGGATCGCCAGCAGTCAGCTGTGGCTGGACCTGGCGCTGTACCGCATGGCATCGAGCCAGGAAATCCGCAATCTGGCGCCCGGCGTCTACGAGAACTTCGGCCAGACATTGCGCCGGGGCGCCGAGCTGCAGGCGGTCTGGACGCCCGCCAGCACACTGGAGCTGCGCTGGAACTACGGCCGCGCGCAGTCGCGCGTGACCCAGAACGCCAACGCCGCGCTCGTGGGCCGCCAGGTCGCGGCCGTGCCCAGCTACACCAGCACGCTGCAGGCACGCTGGCACATGACGGCGGACTGGACGCTGCAGGGCGCGCTGCGCCATGTGGGCCGCATGGCGGTCGACGCGTCCAACAGCCTCTGGAGCCCGGCCTACCACGTGGCCGATCTGGGCCTGCAGTACCGCCTGCCCGCGTCGCTGGGCCTGGCGGACGGCACGCTGAGCCTGACGGTGCGCAACCTGGCCGACAAGTCCTATGCCTCGAGCATGTCGGTGATTGGCGGCGAGCGCCTGGTCGCGCCCGGCGCCGCGCGCACGCTAATGCTGGGCCTGAATTTTTCTCTCTGACAAGGAATCCGATGCCAACACTGCAATCTCGCGCGCGCATTGCGCTGTGCAGCGCCGCCCTTCTCGTCGGCGCAGCCCATGCCCACAATGTCTGGCTGGAGCCCGATGCCCAGGGCGGCTATCTGATCCAGTTCGGCGGCCATGCGGGCCAGCTCGAAGCGTTTGCCCCCAAGAAGCTGCAAAGCGTGCGCGCCTTCGACCGGCGCGGGCGCGGCGTGCACGCGCGCGTGGAGCCGGCGCCCCAAGGCCAGGGCCTGCGCGTCGTGCCCTCGCCCGAAGCCGCGCTGATCGCCGTCGAACTCGACAACGGCTTTTTCAGCGGCAGCGCGGATGGCGCAATGCGCAATATACCCATGGACCGCAACCCCGGCGCCACGCGCGGCGTGCACGCGCGCAAGTTCCACAAGACGGTGATCGTCTGGAACGCACTCACGCAGCGCGACATCGGCCAGACCTTCGAAGTCACGCCGCTGCAAGGGCGCGCGCCGCACGCGGGCGACTGGCTCGAACTGCAGGTGCAGCTGCAGGGCAAGCCGCTGGCCGGCGCGCGCCTGCGCCTGGGGGAAAACGGCCCCGAGGCCATGACCGACGCCCAGGGCCGCGCAAAGATTCAGACGACGCGCGGCACCAACCATGTGCAGGTGATCTTTCGCCAACCCGTGCAAGGCGACCCGCGGACCACCGAAAGAAGCTATGAAGCCTTGCTGAGTTTCGCGGTACATTGAAGATGCGCTGATTCACAAAATAAATCGATGAATCAATCGATTTATTTCGCTTCACAGATGGATGGCGGCTGGCGAGACTAGCGGGTACTTTCTGCCTTGCACGCCATGAACACCTCTCCCGCTTTTTCCGCCCCGGCCCATTTCTTCCGTCCCAGCCAGTCGCAGGCCGTCGTCGTCGGCGGCGGCACCATGGGGGCCGATGTGGCCGTGGTGCTGGCGCGCGCGGGCTGCCGCACCACGGTGGTCGAGACCACCACGCAGCGCCATGCGGCGCTGCGCGCCCAGGTCGCGCTGGGCTTGCGCCAGCTCGGCGCCGAAGACCAGCTGTGCCACCTGGCGATCGCCAGCGAACTCGAGGCGCTTGACTGGGCGCAGATCGACCTGGTCATAGAGTGCATTCCCGAACGCCTGGAACTCAAGCAGGCGCTGTTCGCCCGGCTGGAAAAATGCGCGCGCGCCGATGCGCTGCTCAGCAGCAACAGCTCGAGCTTTCCGATCTCGGCGATCGCCCAGGGCCTGGCCACGCCCGGGCGCATGGTCGGCCTGCACTTCTTCATGCCCGCGCACCTGACACCGCTGGTCGAAGTCGTCTCGGGCGAGCACACCGCGCCCGAAGCCGCGGACAACCTCTACAGCTTCATGCGCCAGTGCGGCATGGTGCCGGTGCGCGTCAAGAAGGACTTGCCCGGTTTTCTCGCCAACCGGCTGCAGCATGCGCTGGCGCGCGAAGCGTTTGCACTCATCGACGCCGGCATTGCAACGCCCGAAGACGTCGACGCGGCCGTGCGCTTTGGCTTTGGCTTTCGCTTCCTGGCCGCGGGCCCGGTGCTGCAGCGCGACCATGCGGGCCTCGAAGTGCACTGTGCGGCCGGCGCCACCATGTACCCGTCGCTTGCGGCCAACCATGTGCCCGCGCAATGCCTGTCCGAGCGCGTGGCGCAGGGCAAGTTCGGCATGAAGACCGGCGAAGGCTTCTTCACCTGGACACCCGAGTCAGCGGCCGCCGAAAAGGCGCGCTACCAGAACCTGCTGCTCGCCGGCCTGGACCTGCTCGCGCCCGAGCTGCCCCCCGTACAAGACGCCGCCCAGGCCTGATTCCCATGACACATTCCCTGATCGTCACCGTGGCCCCCAACGGGGCCTACAAGCAACCCGCCCAGCACGCTGCCCTGCCCATCACGGCCGAGACACTGGCCGACACCGCCAAGGCCTGCCTGGATGCCGGCGCGGCCATGCTGCACATGCATGTGCGCCACCCCGACGGCCGCCACCTGCTCGACGCCCATGCCTACCAAGAGGCCACGGCCGCCGTGCGCCGCGCCGTGGGCCGGGAACTGGTGGTGCAGATCACCACCGAAGCCGCCCAGGTCTACCAGCCGCCGGTGCAGATGGCCGTGGTGCGCGAAGCCCGGCCCGAAGCGGTGTCGGTGGGCCTGCGCGAACTGCTGCAGCCCGGCGTGAGCGAGCGGGACCTGCAGGATTTCTTCCAGTGGCTGGTCGCCAACGAGGTCATGACCCAGGTGATTCTTTACGACACCGCCGATGTCGCGCACTGGCAGCGGCTGCGCGCCAGCGGGGTGGTGCCGCACGCCAAGTGGTTTGTGCTGTTCGTGCTGGGCCGCTACGCGGCCGGGCAGACGTCCAGCCCCACCGACCTGCTGCCGTTTCTGGCCGCCGATGACGGCGCCCACCCCTGGGCCATGTGCGCGTTCGGCGCGCAGGAAAACGCCTGCGCGATCGCGGCCGCGGCGCTGGGCGGCCATGTGCGCGTGGGTTTTGAGAACAACCTCCATCTCAAGGACGGCAGCCTCGCGGCCGACAATGCCGCGCTGGTGCGCCAGGTCGCGCAGGGCGCGCAGGCCTTAGGCCAGCGGCTGGCCAGCGCGCACGAAGTCCGCGCGCGTTTCCTCTGAACCCGGCTCGTCGCGCGCAATCGCATGGCCATGCACCAGCAGATAGGCGTCGCGCGAAGGCAGCAGATGCGCGCGGCACAGCGCCACCAGCTGCGCGCGCGCGCCCGCCTCGAGCGCGTCGATCAGCGCATGGTGCTCGGCGCGCGAGCGCTCGCGCTGGGCCGGCGTGGTCATCGCGCCAAAACGGATCGCATGCGTGCGGCGCGCGTACTCGCCTATCGCCTGTACCAGCACCGCGCTGCCGCACAGGCCGAAGAACGCTTCGTGAAACGCCTTGTTGCTGCGAAAGACACCGCGCACATCGTTGGCCTGGACGGCCGCGTCATGCGCCTGCTGCAGCGCGCGCAGCGACTGCACGGCCTGCGGACTGGCGGGCAGCGCCATGCGCTGCGCGGCCTGGGTTTCAAGCAGGATGCGCATTTCGTAGAGCTCGATCACTTCCTGCGCGCTGAAGTGGCGCACCAGCGCGCCGACATTGCGCTTGCGCTCGACCAGGCCCATGCGTTCGAGCAGCGCCAGCGCATCGCGCACTGCATGGCGCTTGGCCGCAAAACGCGCGATCAGCTCGTCCTCGATCAGCCGCTGGCAGGGATGCAGGCTGCCCAGAACGATGTCTTCCTCGAGCGCATGCGCAATATGTTCGGCCACCGCCGCCACCGGGGCCGCGGCCCCGGCGTGGCTCTGCACCTGCTTGTCCATCATCAACACTCAACTCCGTGGCACGCTGCCCTTGTGCTCGACGGCAGCCAGAAAATCAAAATCCGCCCCCCGGCCGGCCTGGGTCACGGTCTTCAGGAACAGGTGCTGGTAGCCGCGCGCGGCCGTCGGCTCCTGCACGGGACGCGCCGCGCGGCGCGCCTGCAGCTCCTGCTCGGACACCAGCCACTCGATGCGGCGTTCGCGCACCGACAGCCGGATCCGGTCGCCATTTTGCACCCAGGCCAGCGGGCCGCCCACGGCGGCTTCGGGCGTGACGTGCAGCACGATGGTGCCGAACGCCGTGCCGCTCATGCGGCCGTCGGAAATGCGCACCATGTCCTTGACGCCCTGGGCCGCGAGCTTCTTGGGAATCGGCAGGTAGCCGGCTTCGGGCATGGCCGCGCCCTTGGGGCCTATGTTCTTGAGCACCAGGACGTCGTCGGCCTGCACGTCGAGAGCGGGGTCGTCGATGCGGTTGGCAAGGTCCTGGGCATTCTCGAACACCACGGCCCGGCCTTCGTGCTCCATCAGCCGCGCGTCGGCCGCCGACTGCTTGATGATCGCGCCTTCGGGCGCGAGGTTGCCGTAGAGCACGGCAATGCCGCCTTGCGGGTAGATGGGGTTGTCGCGGCTGCGCACCACATGCTGCGCAAAGCCCGGGCCGGCGGCCTCAAGCTCTTCGCCCAGCGTGCGCCCGGTCACGGTGAGCGCGTCCAGGTGCAGCAGCGGCTTGAGTTCGCGCAGCAGCGTGGCCATGCCGCCCGCGGCGTGGAAGTCTTCCATGTAGTGGTCGCCCGAAGGCTTGAGGTCGAGCAGCACCGGCGTTTCGCGGCTCATCGCGTCGAGCGCCTTGAGGTCGAGCTCGTAGCCCATGCGGCCCGCGATGGCCGCGAGGTGGACGATGGCATTGGTCGAGCCGCCCATGGCCAGCAGCACGCGCACCGCGTTCTCGAACGCCTCGGGCGTGAGCACCTTGTCTATGGTCAGCCCGGTGCGCGCCATTTCCACGGCCACGGTGCCCGTGCGCTCGGCGACGCGAATGCGGTCCGCGGTCACGGCCGGCGGCGAGGCGCCGCCGGGAACGCTCATTCCCAGCGCCTCGGCAATGCAGGCCATGGTGCTGGCCGTGCCCGCGACCGAGCAGGTGCCCACGCTGGCGACGAGCTGGTTGTTCACGTCGGCGACTTCGTCGGCCTCGATTTCACCGGCGCGGAACTTGCCCCAGTAGCGGCGGCAGTCGGTGCAGGCGCCGACGCGTTCGCTGCGGTGCGAGCCGGTCAGCATGGAGCCGGTCACGAGCTGCACCGCGGGCAGGCCGGCAGACGCCGCGCCCATGAGCTGGGCCGGCACCGTCTTGTCGCAGCCGCCGATCAGCACCACCGCGTCCATGGGCTGGGCGCGCAGCATTTCCTCGGTGTCCATGGACATCAGGTTGCGCAGATACATGCTGGTCGGCTGGGAAAAGCTTTCGTGCAGCGAGATCGTCGGGAAGTCCATGGGCAGGCCCCCGGCCATCAGCACGCCGCGCTTCACGGCCTCGAGCAGCTGGGGCATGTTGCCGTGGCAGGGGTTGTAGGCGCTGCCCGTGCTCGCGATGCCGATCACGGGCCGCTCGAGCGCCTGGTCGGTGTAGCCCGCGCCCTTGATGAAGGCCTTGCGCAGGAACAGCGAGAAGCCGCGATCGCCGTAATTCGTCAGGCCTTTGCGGATGCCGCTTTGCGCGTCTTCGGGGTTGATGGCGTGGGCTTGCGGCGCGGGGCGTTGGGGGTTAACCATGATCGGTCCTTCAGATTATTAATAATATTATCGACATAACAAGAGCCCCAACGGCCAGGTTTTTTAAAAACTCAGTGAAAACCCCGAGGAGACACGCATGAAAAAAGCCATGTTCACCGCAGCGCGCACGCGCCGCACCCATCTGGGCCTTGCGCTCGCCGTCGCCGGCATTGCGCTGGCCCCGTCCTTGGCGCAGGCCCAGAACGCCTATCCCAACAAACCCGTCAAGGTGGTCGTGCCCTATGCGCCCGGCGGCGCGACCGACGTCATCGGCCGCGTGCTGGCCAAGCACCTGTCGGATGCGCTGGGCCAGCAGTTCGTCGTCGACAACCGCGCGGGCGCAGGCGGCAGCGTAGGCGCGGGCCAGGTCGCCAAATCGCCGGCCGACGGCTATACGCTGATGCTCGGCGCGTTCACCAGCCACACCATCAACGCGGCGCTGATGCCCAAGACCGTGCCGTTCGACATAGACAAGAGCTTTGCCCAGATTTCCATCGTCGGCACCGTGCCGCTGGTGTTCGTCGTCAACCCGGGCGTGCCCGCGCGCGACATCAAGGAACTGATCGCGCTGGCCAAGAGCCAGCCGGGCAAGCTGAGCTTCGCTTCGGCGGGCAATGGCTCGCCCCAGCATCTGGCCACCGAGATGTTCAAGCGCCAGACCCAGGTCGACGTGATGCATGTGCCCTACAAAGGCAGCGGCCCGGCGCTTTCCGACCTGCTCGGCGGGCAGGTGAACGCGATGATCGATACCGTGCCCGCGGCCCAGGCACAGATCAAGGCCGGCAAGCTGCGCGCGCTGGCCACGACCACGGCCCAGCGCGTGCCTTCGCTGCCCGATACGCCGACCGCGATAGAAGCCGGCCTCGCCGACTTCCAGGTCAGCTCGATGTTCGGCCTGGCCGCGCCCGCGGGCACGCCCGCCGACATCGTGAAGAAGCTCAACCTGGCGCTCAAGGAGATTCTGCTCAAGCCCGAAGTCCAGGAATCGATGCTCGCCCAGGGCGCGATCGCGACCTACACCACGCCCAATGACGCGGCCAAGGCCATCGCCCAGGAATATGCAAAGTGGGCCAAGGTGATCCAGGAAGGCAATATCCAGGTCGAGTGAGGCGCGGCGCGGCGCGGCCGGCGAGGCCGGCGCGGCCCACCTCCTATACTGCGCGCGGTGGACACCAATCTTTCGACCAAGGACCTGCGGGCCTTTCTGGCGCTGAGCCAGACCCGCAATTTCGGCCAGACCGCGCTGCAGCTCCACACGTCGCAATCGGCGCTGTCAGCGCTGATCGCGCGCCTCGAAGAACAGCTGGGCGCGCGGCTGTTCGACCGCACCACGCGCTCGGTGTCGCTCACGGACGCGGGGCGCGCCTTCGCCGTCCACGCCGCGTCGCTGCTGCGCCAGACCCAGGAAGCGGTGCAGGCCATCCAGGACACGCTGGCCCTGCGCCAGGGCAAGGTGTCGGTCGCGGCCCTGCCCTCGCTGGCCGCGTCACTGGTGCCGGTGCTGCTCGCGCGCTTCCATGCCGACCACCCGCAAGTGCGGCTGTCGCTGATCGACACGCTGTCGGCGCATGCCTTCGCGCTGGTGCGCGACGGCAAGGTCGACTTCGCGCTCACGGCCGCCGACCCCCAGCAGGAAGACCTGGTCTACGAACCGCTGACCCAGGACCATTTCGTGCTGCTGTGCGCGCCCGAGCATCCGCTGGCACGCCAGCGCACACCGATCGCGCTGGCGCAGACGCTGGCCTATCCGCATGTCTCGATGTCGCCCACGGCCAGCGTGCGCCAATACGTCGACGAGGCCTTGGGGCGCGAGGATCTGCGCTTTGCGCCAGCGTTCGAGGTCGACCATATCGCGACCATAGGCGCACTGCTGTCGGCGGGGCTGGGCGTGGGCGTGCTGCCCGAAACCGCCTGCCAGTTGATTGCCCACCGCGGCCTGGTCACGCGCGCGCTGAGCGCGCCGGGCATTCAGCGGCCGCTGGGGCTGGTGCGGCGCAAATCGCCGCCGCTGAGCCCCGCGGCCCAGGCATTGCGCGCGCTGCTGGTCGCGCACTTTTCTGCGCCGGATTGAAGCGCGCTCAGGCCTGGGGTATCCAGCGATAGCCTTCGCCGTCCTTGCGAATCCGCCCCAGCGAAGGCAGCGGGAAGTGGAAGCCGCCGACCAGGCCGCCTTCGCGCGCCATGCGCGCGAGCAGCGCGTGGCGGGTGGCGCGGGCCTGGGCCGGGTCCATGTCGAACTGCACCTGCCAGTCGGGGTTGCGCACGAACAGCGCGGGGAAATGCGCGGTATCGGCAAGAAACGTGAAACGCTCGTTGCCCGAGCCCAGTGCCAGCGCCGTATGGCCCGGTGAATGGCCGAACGCGGCAATGCTTTCGATGCCGCCGACCACGGTCGTGCCGGGCTCGAACAGCCGCAGCTGCTGCGCCGGATAGCCCTGGAATACGCGCTGCACGGCGAGGAAACCGCCGCGCGCGGCTTCGGGCGCGGCGTCGCGCCGTGCCGCATCCATCCAGAACGCGTATTCAGGCGCGGGTACATAGAGCTGGGCCTGGGGATAGAGCAGGCTGCCGTCCTTGCGCCGCAAACCATTGATATGGTCGCCGTGCAGGTGGCTCAGCACCACGGCATCGATGGATGCCGGGTCTATGCCCGCGGCGCGCATATGCGTGTGCAGCAGGCCCGTGCCCGGCGGGCCGTTGTCGGCAAAGCCGGTATCGAGCAGATAGCGCTTGCCGTCGACTTCGAGCACAAAGCAGGTGTAGGGAACGTCAATATAGTCAGTGGGCAGGCCCTGGGCCGCGAGCGCGGCCTGCACCTGGGCCAGCGGGGCATTGCGCACAAAGCCTTCGGCCAGGGGCCTGCGCCCCACGCCGTCGCTCACCGCCACCACATGGGCGTTGCCGAGCTTCTGGCGAAAGAAACCCTGGGCGAGGCTCGCGGCGGGCGTGGGCGCATGCGCGCAGCCTGAAACGCCTGCGGCGCCAGCCATAGTGCCCGCTCCCCAAACCAGCCATTGGCGGCGTGTTGTTTCCATGGTCGATCGTCCTTGTAGGTGTGGCAAAGAAACGCCCGGCCTGGAATGGGCGCGAGCGGCGATTTCGGTCTGCCGCGCGGGCAAACCCTGTGCCGGCCCAATGTAGCACTCCGTAGACTGGGCCACCAATTTCTGACACCTGGAAGCTTTGATGACTGCACCATTCTCCCCCTTGTCCGCCGCATCTCTCGACCGCCGCCAATGGGTGCAACTCGCGCTCGCCGGCGGCCTGGGCTATACCTCGCTGGGGCTGGGCACTGCGCTCGCGCAGGCCAAGTACCCGAGCAAGGCGATACGCATGATCATCCCGTTCACGCCCGGCGGCTCGGCCGACATCCTGGGGCGCGCGATCGGCCATGAACTCACGACCGCCTGGGGCCAGTCGGTCATTCCCGAGAACATCGCGGGCGCGGGCGGCAGCATAGGCGCCGACCGCGTGGCCAAGGCCGCGGGCGACGGCCATACGCTGCTGATGGGCCATGTGGGCACGCTGGCGATCACGCCCGGCCTGTACCCCAAGCTGCCCTACGACCCGATCAAGAGCTTCACGCCGATTGCCTGGGTCGCGCGCGTGCCGAATGTGCTCGTCGTCCATCCGTCGCTGCCGGTCAAGGACCTGGCCTCGTTCATCGCCTACGCCAAGGCCCATCCGGGCAAGATCAACTACAGCTCGGGCGGCAACGGCAGCGCCGCGCACATGACCATGGCCTACCTCGCGCAGCAGACCGGCCTCGACATGCAGCATGTGCCCTACAAGGGCACGGCGCCGGCCGTCAACGACCTGGTCGCGGGCCAGGTCCAGGCGCTGTTCACCGGCATTCCGGCGGTGCTCGCGCAATTGCGCGCGGGCCAGATCAAGGCGCTGGCCGTGTCGTCACCGCAGCGCGCGGCCATCCTGCCCGATGTGCCCACGGTCGCCGAAGCGGCCGTGCCAGGTTTCGAAGCCGACCAGTGGTATGGCGTGGTCGGCCCGGCACGCATGCCGCCCGACCTCGTCGCACGCATCAACGCCCAGATCAACGAATCGCTCAAGAGTCCGGCCATTCTCGAACGCCTGCAGGGCGAAGGCGCCCAGCCCATGCCCAGCAGCCCGGAGGTGTTCGGCCAGCTGATCGCCAAGGACCTCGCGCGCTGGGGCAAGGTGATCAAGGACAACCATATGACGATTTGAGAACGTGTTCTGAGGCGCCAGGGTCGCAAGCCGCTCAGGGGGCGTTCAGGAAACCACTGCCAGCGCCAACGCCGACTCGGGCAACGACAGCAGCACCCGCGCCCGCGCGCGCAGCCCGCTGTCCGCATAGGCAAACCCCACCATATGCACGCCCGCATCAAGCTGGGCCGCGACTTCGTCGCCGGCTTCACCGCGCGCCACGCGCGTGACGCGCGCGGGCCAGCAGTTGTCTCCCACGGGGAATGTGGAGCGCGCGGGCTGCACCTGTACCGCCGTGGCCTTGGCCAGCGCCAGCACCGGCAGGCCGGGCACCAATCCCAGCAACTCGGCGCTTTCGCGCGTGATGCGCGACGCAAGCCGCAGCGCCGACGCACCGGCATCCGCGCCACGCAACTGCACCCGCACCAGCGGCCCCTGAACCTGCAGTGCCTCGACCACGCAAGGCCACTGGTTGCGCATGCTGGTGCGCAGCGCCAGGCGCGCGGCCACCGGCGCCTGGCCGCTCAGGCGGGCCAGCACGTCGGCGCGCGCCGCGTCCATGGCCTGGGCCGCATCGAGCAGCGCCTGGCCGGCGGGCGTGAGCACCGCGCCGCCGCCGCCCGCACCCCCGACCACGCGCTCGACCAGCGGCA
This sequence comes from Pantoea sp. 18069, assembly GCF_902706035.1. Classification (GTDB taxonomy): domain Bacteria; phylum Pseudomonadota; class Gammaproteobacteria; order Burkholderiales; family Burkholderiaceae_C; genus Comamonas. The sequence continues at coordinate 70,015 of NZ_CACSJA010000025.1, forward strand.
CGCCCGCCAGATTGGTCAGCGTGTCGAGCGCCTGCCAGGCGGCCTTGTAGCTCACGCCCACAGTGCGCGCGGCTTCGGAAATCGAGCCGCCCGCACCGATCTGGCGCAGGATGGAAATGCGCTTGTCGGCCGGGCCATGGTCCAGCGCGGCCGCCAGCGACAAAGAGGGAGACGGATCTTGCATGCCGCCATCATGCCCCGGGTCGTGCCACCCGGCCGATAATGCGCCATGCCTTCCGCTGTCTCCCCCCTGCCTTTCGTCGCACCGCTGAGCGAGCACGCGGTCGCGCTGCACCGCCTGCCCGGCGCCGGGCTCGCGCCCACGGTGCTCGCCCAGCAGCGCACGCTGGCCAGCGAAGTGCCGATCGCGCTGGTGTTCAATGGCATTTCACATGCGGTGATGCTGGGCACGCCGCTGGACCTCGAAGACTTTGCGCTGGGCTTTGCGCTCAGCGAAGGCCTGATCGACAGCGCGGCCGACTGCTTTGGCGTCGACGTCGCGCCCGTGGCGGCCAGCGCCGCCGGCCTGCCCGAGGGCATGGACGGCATGGAAGTGCAGGTCGAGATTTCCTCGCGCTGCTTTGCGCGCCTCAAGGACCACCGGCGCAGCATGAGCGGGCGCACGGGTTGCGGCGTCTGCGGTGTCGAGAGCTTCGCTGCGCTCGACCTGTCGTTCGCGCCGCTGCCCGCGCGCGCCTGGGTGGGCGGCATCGATCTGCCCGTGGTGCTGCGCGCCATCGAGGCCCTGCGCGACAAGCAGTTGCTCAATGCCCGGGCCGGCGCCATCCACGCGGCCGGCTGGGCGCTGCCCGACGGCCAGCTGTGCGATGTGGTCGAGGACGTGGGCCGGCACAACGCGCTCGACAAGCTGCTCGGGCGGCTGGCGCGCACCGGCCGGCTGGGCGAGGCGGGCTTTGTCGTGCTGTCGAGCCGCGGCAGCCATGAGCTGGTGCGCAAATGCGCCAAGCTCGGCGTTGCGGCACTGGCGACGATCTCCGCGCCCACGGCCATGGGCGTGCGCATGGCCGAGCTCACGGGACTGCGCTTCTGGGGCCTGTGCCGCGCGCCCGGCGCCGTGCTGTATGCGCCCGGCGCGGGCCAGCCGGCGATCGCCAGCTAGCCGCACATTGCCCCAGCGCGCCACTGCGCCGTGGCCAACTCCGTAGAATCGCGGCCTCAGCCACTGGATATACACCATGCACCGCTGCCCCCTTTTCCCTTTGCCGCGCGCACTCGCGGCCAGCTTCGCGCTGCTGGCCGCCAGCGCCTGGCTGCCGGCCCAGGCCCAGACCGCGGCCGCCGTCACGGCGCCCGCCGCCGGCACGCGCAATTTCCCGCCCGATGCCCAGCGCGGCAAGCTGGTCATAGGCACCATGCCCGAAGTCACGCTCAACGGCAAAGCCATGCGCACCACGCCGGGCTTTCGGCTGTTCAGCACCGAAGGACGGCTGCTCATGGCCCACACGCTGGCCGGCCAGCCGCTGCTGGTCAACTTCGTGATCGAGCCCAGCACCCAGTGGCTGCATGCCGCCTGGGTGCTGACACCGCAGGAAGCCGCGCTCAAACGCTGAGCGGCTCCGGTCACGCCGGCTGCGCCCGCCCCTATTTACGAGAGTCCCACGATGTCCAAAAAAGTATTTATCAAAACCTTCGGCTGCCAGATGAACGAGTACGACTCGGACAAGATGGCCGATGTGCTGCACGCCGCCCAGGGCTACGAGCCCACGCAGAATGTCGATGAAGCCGACCTGATCCTGTTCAACACCTGCTCGGTGCGCGAAAAGGCGCAGGAAAAAGTCTTCAGCGATCTGGGCCGCATCAAGCACCTCAAGGAAAAAGGCGTGCTGATCGGCGTGGGCGGCTGCGTCGCGAGCCAGGAAGGAGCGGAAATCATCAAGCGCGCGCCCTATGTGGACGTGGTCTTCGGCCCGCAGACGCTGCACCGCCTGCCCGACCTGCTCAACGCGCGCGCCGCCAAGGCCAGGCCCCAGGTCGACATCAGCTTTCCCGAAATCGAGAAGTTCGACCACCTGCCGCCGGCGCGCGTGGAAGGCGCCTCGGCCTTCGTGTCCATCATGGAAGGCTGCTCCAAGTACTGCAGCTACTGCGTCGTGCCCTATACGCGCGGCGAGGAAGTCAGCCGTCCGTTCGACGACGTGCTGGTCGAGGTCGCGGGCCTGGCCGACCAGGGCGTGAAGGAAGTCACGCTGCTGGGCCAGAACGTCAACGCCTATCTGGGCAAGATGGGCGACACCCAGGAAATCGCTGATTTCGCGCTGCTGCTCGAATACGTCAGCGAGATCCCCGGCATCGAGCGCATCCGCTACACCACCAGCCACCCCAACGAGTTCACGCCGCGGCTGATCGAGGCCTATGCCAAGCTGCCCAAGCTGGTCAGCCACCTGCACCTGCCGGTGCAGCATGGCTCGGACCGCATCCTGATGGCGATGAAGCGCGGCTACACCGCTATGGAATACAAGAGCACGGTGCGCAAGCTGCGCGCGATCCGCCCGGACCTGGCGATGAGCAGCGACTTCATCGTCGGCTTCCCCGGCGAGACCGAGGAAGATTTCCAGAAGATGATGAAGCTGATCGCCGACGTGCGCTTCGACAACTCGTTCAGCTTCATCTTCAGCCCGCGCCCGGGCACGCCCGCCGCCAACCTGCACGACGACACGCCGCACGAAGTCAAGCTGCGCCGCCTGCAGGAGCTGCAGGCCGTGATCAACCGCAACATCAAGGACATCAGCGAAGAGCGCGTGGGCACGGTGCAACGCCTGCTGGTCGAAGGCATCAGCAAGCGCGACGGCAGCGAACTCATGGGCCGCACCGAATGCAACCGCGTGGTCAACTTCGCGGGCCAGGAGCGGCTGATTGGCCAGATGATCGATGTCACGATCACCGAAGCCAAGGCCTATACGCTGCGCGGCGAAGTGCTGGTACGGCATTGAGTGATTTGCGCGCGCGGTGCAGAAACTGACGTGCCCCTCGCAAGGGGCACCGAGCAAGCGCCTCAGGGGGCGCTATGTGAACACCGTTCGCGCTTCGGTAAACCGCTTGCGGAAGTAAACGTTGTCCATGCCCACCACGCGCACAATGCCGCCGCTCGACGGCGCATGCACAAAGCGGTCGCCGCCGACATAGATGCCCATGTGCGAATAACGCCCGCCCGAGGTATTGAAGAACACGAAATCACCGCGCCGCAGGTCCCTGCGGGCGATGGCGCTGCTCACCGTGGCCCACTGGCTGGTGCTGCGCGGCAGCCGCTTTTCGGTGATGCCCTGCAGCGCGTACTGCACCAGCCCGCTGCAGTCGAAACCGCCTTCGGGCGTGTTGCCGCCATAGGTATAGGGCGTATTGACCACGAGCATGGTGCGCGCGTAGAGCGCATCGCGCAGCCCGCCATCGATCGCCAGAGGCGGTGTGCTGCGTGGGGCGGCGGCGCCGCCGGCGCTGCGCCTGGCGGGGGCGGAGCTGCACCCCGCGAGCGTGGCCGCGGCGACCAGCGCCGCGGACAGCAGAAGCCGGCGCGGCGGCGCGGCGGAGGGCTCGGGCATCGTTTGCATGCGGCCATTATGGGCAAGGGCCGGGCAAGGACCAAATCGGAGGGTTTGAATGGCCAAGTGAAGGGGCGTCTGAATGCTGCCACTTCAGCAGGCTCAGGACAAGCAACTCAAGAAACCGGCGCGCCCTAGCATGGGGGCACCGAGCCCTTCGACAAGCTCAGGACGCCGCCCCGCAGCGAGGGTACCGTGCCTAGCCGGCCGCCCCCCTCCACCGAAGGTTGAGAGGGGGAAGCGGGGGCCCGCCCAGGGCGTCAGCCGCTCAGGGGGTGCTTTACTAGAACGGCAGCTTGGGCATGCCGCCGCCCCCACCACCCATCATCCCCTTCATGGCCTTCATGCCGCCCATGCGCTTCATCATCTTCATCAGGCCGCCGCCTTTCATCTTCTTCATCATGTCCTGCATCTGCTCGAATTCCTTGAGCAGGCGGTTGACTTCCTGCACCTGCACGCCCGCGCCCATGGCGATGCGCTTCTTGCGCGTGGCCTTGATCAGTTCGGGCTTGCTGCGTTCGCGCGCGGTCATCGAGCAGATGATGCCTTCCTTGCGGCGCATTTCGCGCTCGGCCTTGTCCATGTCGACCTGGCCGGCCTTGGCCGACATCTGGCTGGGCAGCTTGTCCATCAGGCTCGACAGCCCGCCCATCTGCTTCATCTGCTGGATCTGACCGAGGAAGTCGTTGAGATCGAAGCCGTCGCCACTCTTGACCTTGGCGGCCAGGCGCTGCGCGGCTTCCATGTCTACGCCGGCCGTGACCTGCTCGACCAGCGCGACGATGTCGCCCATGCCCAGCACACGGCCCGCATGGCGCTGCGCGTCGAACACTTCGAGGCCGTCGAGCTTTTCCGACACACCGGCAAACTTGATCGGCGCGCCCGTGATCTGGCGCACCGACAGCGCCGCGCCACCGCGCGAGTCGCCGTCGAGCTTGGTCAGCACGATGCCCGTGAGCGGCAGCGCTTCCTTGAAGGCCTTGGCGGTGTTGATCGCATCCTGGCCCTGCATCGCATCGACGACGAACAGGGTTTCGACGGGCTTGAGCGCAGCGTGCAGCTCCTGGATTTCACGCATCAGCACTTCGTCGATCGCCAGGCGCCCGGCGGTGTCGACCAGCAGCACATCGAAGAAGTGGCGCTTGGCGTAATCGAGCGCGGCGCGCGCGATGTCCAGCGGCTTCTGGTCGGGCGTGCTCGGGAACCATTCGGCACCGGCCTGGGCCGTGACGGTCTTGAGCTGCTCGATGGCCGCGGGGCGGTAGACGTCGCCCGAGACCGTCAGCACCTTCTTCTTGCGCTTTTCGATCAGGTGCTTGGCGAGCTTGGCCGTGGTCGTGGTCTTGCCCGCGCCCTGCAGGCCGGCCATCAGGATCACGGCCGGCGGCTGGGCGTTGAGGTTGATGTCGCTCACGCCCTCGCCCATGGTCGCGGCGAGTTCGGCGTTGACGATGGACACCAGCACCTGGCCGGGCTGCAGCGAGGACAGCACTTCCTGGCCCAGCGCCTTTTCCTTGACGCGCGCAATGAAGTCGCGCACCACGGGCAGGGCCACGTCGGCTTCGAGCAGGGCCATGCGCACTTCGCGCAGCATGTCCTGCACGTTGGACTCGGTGATGCGGGCCTGGCCACGCATCTCCTTGACGAGGCGCGAGAGTTTTTCGGTAAGAGCGGAGGCCATAAGCAGGAAGTCCCGGTAGGTGCTGCGGCCCGCCAGGAACGGCAGGTCGGGGGTCGGACCGCGCCGCGTGGCGCGCAAAGGCGGCAGCATGCAAGAGTGAAGGGACGGATTTTACCCGCTGGACCGGTTCGCGGGCGCGGCCCATGCCCCTGGCTGTGCGGGTCGCGAGGAGATTGGCGGCGCGTACGACGCGTGTACGATTTGATACAGGCGAAGAACGGGCGTTTGTCCGGCATGCCCGTGCCTTGGTACGCGCCGCCCTGCGCTTTCGTCAGAGACCCAACGGCCCGTTTCGCGACGAACACGGCCAGTTCACGGGGCTGCTGGAACGGGGCGGGCCTGCGCCGGTCTATCATTGAACGATGGTTTCCTTTGCCTCCATGCATACTCCTTATCCGGCCCTGACCTGGTTCCTGGCCCTGGCCGCGGCCTGCGCCTACGCGATTCCCGCCGCGCGCATCGGGGAAACCGCCGCGCGCACCGCGCTGGGCATTGCCTGGGCGCTGCACGCGGCGTTTCTCGCCTGGGGGCTGCTGGGCGCGACCCCGCACTTCGGCTTTGCCACCGCCCTGTCGATCACCGCCTGGCTGATGCTCACCGTCTACGGCGTCGAGCAGCAGCTGTACCCGCAACTGCGCACGCGCGCGCTGCTCGGGCTGCTGGGTGCGGCCGCGGTGGTGCTCGCCGCGCTGTTTCCCGGCAAGCCGCTGCAGGTGAACTCCTCGGCCTGGCTGCCGCTGCACCTGGCGCTGGGCATTGCCTCGTACGGACTGTTCACCGCCGCCGTGGTGCATGCGACCTTGATGAACCATGCGGAAAAACGCATACGCCTCGCGGCCGACCAGGACAGCGGCATTCCGCTGCTCACACTCGAGCGGCTCACGTTCCGCTTCGTCGCCGCGGGCTTCTGGCTGCTCACGGCCACGCTGCTCGCCGGCTGGCTGTTCAGCGAAGCGCTGTACGGCCGTGACTGGCGCTGGGACCACAAGACCATTTTCTCGCTGCTGGCCTGGCTGACCTTTGCCACGCTGCTGATCGGACGCGCGCGCTTTGGCTGGCGCGGCCGCCATGCGGTGCATGTGCTGTACGCGGGCGCATTGCTGCTGCTGCTGTCGTACGCCGGCTCGCGTTTTGTCATGGAAGTTTTGCTGGAACGTTTTGCGTCAATTACCCCGCCCTAAAAGACGGGGCTTGGAACTGAAAGGAATCAAGCCAGATTGACCAGGGAAAGCGGTACCCAACCCGCTGCGTCGATAACAGGTCGTTCAGACGCACCAGCGAATGCTTCCTCAGTTCGCTGCTCTGCAAGGTCCGGATCATGCAGGACAAAGGTAAAGGTCCGAAGGTCTGGATCGCAGCCCGCAAGGGCTGGAGCCGGTTGTCGACATTCCCGAGGGGAGCGGGTTCGTGAGAAATCACGCGCCCCGTCACCAGGCCCGTAAGGGCTGACTGCTGGAAAGACAGCCTGGCTGCACAGATTGCAGCGCTTGTGATCAGGAGTCGATGTGGCGGTTTTTGTGTTGGACATCCATGGCAAGGCTTTGATGCCGTGCACCGAAAAGCGCGCCCGGCTGTTGCTGGACCGCGGCCGGGCGCGCGTGCATCGCCTCCTGCCTATGGTCGTCCGACTGGTCGACCGTCAGGCCGGCGACTGCGAATTCCAGCCTCTGCGTCTGAAAATCGACCCGGGGAGCAAGACTACGGGGCTCGCGCTGGTCCGCGAGGTGGCGGCAGTGGACGCTTTGACTGGCGAAGTCCAGCTGGGCGTAGCCGTG
>NZ_CACSJA010000026.1 GCF_902706035.1 Pantoea sp. 18069
GGGGGAGGGCGGCAGGGGCGGCGTGTCCCGGTCGAGGAACTTGAGCAGCATGGTCTTGCTGATCACGCCCGCGAAGCGGCCGTCGCTGTGGACCACGGGCAGCGCGCAGGGCGCGGCCGCGACCTGGCCGAACAGGTTGGCCACGGGCGCGTCGACCGCCACCGATGCGACGTTGTCCAGATAGGCATGCTGCAGGCCCAGCGTGCCCACGTGGCCCTGCAGCGCGTTGCGCAGCGATTCGGCGGACACCGTGCCCAGGTAGCGCTGGCGCGGGCTCAGCACATAGGCGAAGTCGCGGTCCGATTCCTCTATCATGCGCAGCGCCGGGCGGCAGCCGCGGTCGCTGTGCTCGTTGACCACGGTCAATGCGCGGCGGGCGATGTCGCCGGCCTTGAACACCGCCGCTGCATCGACGCCGCGGATGAAGTGGCGCACATAGTCGTTGGCAGGGTTGCGCAGGATGTCGTCGGGCGTGCCGACCTGGATCACCTGGCCGTCCTTCATGATCGCGATGCGGTCGCCGATGCGCATCGCTTCGTCGAGGTCGTGCGAAATGAAGACGATGGTGCGGCGCTTGACTTCCTGCAGGCGCAGCAGCTCGGACTGCATCTCGGTGCGGATGATGGGGTCCAGCGCGGAAAAGGCTTCGTCCATCAGCAGGATGGACGGGTCGGACGCCAGCGCCCGGGCCAGGCCCACGCGCTGCTGCATGCCGCCCGACAGTTCATCGGGGTAGCTCGCGCCCCAGCCGTCCAGGCCCACCTGCTCGAGCGCGGCCTGGGCCAGCGCCTGGCGTTCGCTGCGGTCCACGCCGGCCAGCTCCAGCCCGAAGGCGGTGTTGTCGAGCACGTTCACATGGGGCAGCAGCGCGAACGACTGGAACACCATGGAGATGTCCTTGCGGCGCAGCGCGCGCAAGTCCTTGGGGCTGAGCGTGCCTATGTCGGTGCCGTCGACCAGGATGCGGCCCGATGTCGGCTCTATCAGTCGGTTGAGCATGCGCACCAGCGTGGATTTGCCCGAGCCCGACAGGCCCATGATGACGAAGATCTCGCCGGCCTTGATCTGGAAATCGGCATCGAAGACGCCGATCGACTGGCCGGTGCGTGCCAGGATGTCCGATTTGCTCAGACCTTGCTGGACGAGTTCCAGCGCGTCCTGCGGCGCATCGCCGAAGACTTTGAAAACATGTTCGATGGTGATCTGTTTGGCCACTGTTTCGCTCTCCCTGAATGGATTGAATACAGTCCAGCGCTTTGCGACAAAGGCTGGCGTGCAAGAGAGCCTCTGCACAAATCCCTGGAGGTTTGTGCAGAGGACCCCAAAGCCGAGGGCAGCACCTGATGCAAGGGTCACCGGGCTTCCGAAAAGGGACCGGTGGAGGCCGAAAATGCGCGCGCGCAGCACACGCATGGGCTCGAATGGTGCTCCGGGGAGCACGCAAGAGCCAGGCAAGATGCCAGGGCGCGACAGGGGGTCAAGGCCTGTGCGCCTGCTGGCGATCCAGGGGCGGCGAAAGCCGGCCACTGGGCATCAGGACCACGATCGGCCCGATGACGGGGCTGCCAAGGCAACGCCGCCTGAAGTGGATCGAAGCGCCGAAAGCGCTTTGATTACCTGCATGGCAGGTTGTAAATAAGCGTTCTATTCTATTAATTGAGTGCTTTTGTGTCAATAAATGGTTATTTATGACTGTGCTATCACGCGCGTGCGCCCCGCGCCGGCAGCGCAGCCGGTGCGCGCGCAGCGGGTGCAAAAACCGCACTGCCCGGGTCACCCGCAACGCAGGAAGCTGGCATGCCCCGGCGCCCGAACAGGCCAGGCTCAGGCGCCGCGAGCGCGATGGATAAGCGAGCGCGGCGCTGTTTTTCTCCGTCCAGTCAGTGACGTGTAAGACCCGCGGGCGACAGTCACGGCACAATGCCCAAGTTAGCCAAGGAGACAGAAATATCATGAGTGCGTCGTCATCTGCGATTGAGTCCGTGCTGGTCGAAAACCGCGTCTTTCCTCCGCCTGCGGCATTTGCCCAGGCGGCCCGCATTTCGGGAATGCCTGCCTACACGGCACTGTGCGCCGAAGCCGAGGCCGACTACGAGGCCTTCTGGGCGCGGCTGGCGCGCGAGCACCTCGACTGGAGCCGGCCGTTCAGCCAGACCCTCGACAGCTCCAACGCGCCGTTCTACCAGTGGTTTGCCGATGGCGAGCTCAATGCCAGCGCCAACTGCCTGGACCGCCACATGGGCACGGACGTAGAGCACAAGACGGCCATCCTCTTCGAGGCCGACGACGGCGCCGTGACCCGCGTGAGCTACCGTGAACTGCTCGAGCGCGTGAGCCAGTTCGCCAATGCGCTCAAGGCCCAGGGCGTGCAAAAGGGCGATCGCGTGCTGATCTACATGCCCATGACCATCGAAGGCGTGGTCGCCATGCAGGCCTGCGCGCGCATAGGCGCCACGCACAGCGTGGTCTTCGGCGGCTTCTCGGCCAAGGCGGTGCAGGAGCGCATCATCGACGCGGGCGCGGTGGTGGTGATCACCGCCAACTACCAGCTGCGCGGCGGCAAGGAGCTGCCGCTCAAGGCCATCGTCGACGACGCGCTCGCATCGGGCGAATGCACCAGCGTGCGCCAGGTGCTGGTCTATGAGCGCACGGCCACGCCCTGCGCCATGCAGGAGGGCCGCGACAAGACGTTTGCCGAAGTGCTTGCGGGCCAGTCCAAGGAGTGCGCGCCGGTCGCGGTCGGTGCCGAGCACCCGCTGTTCATCCTCTACACCAGCGGCTCGACGGGCAAGCCCAAGGGCGTGCAGCACAGCACCGGCGGCTATCTGCTGTGGGCCAAGCTGACCATGGACTGGACCTTCGATCTGCGCGCCGACGACGTGTTCTGGTGCACGGCCGACATCGGCTGGATCACGGGCCACACCTACGTGGCCTACGGGCCGCTGGCAGCCGGCGCGACGCAGATCGTGTTCGAAGGCGTGCCGACCTTCCCCGACGCGGGGCGCTTCTGGCAGATGATAGAGCGCCACCGCTGCTCCATCTTCTACACCGCGCCCACGGCGATACGCTCGCTGATCAAGGCCGCCGAGGCCGATGCCGCCGTGCACCCCGACCGCAGCGACCTGACCAGCCTGCGCCTGCTGGGCAGCGTGGGCGAGCCCATCAACCCCGAAGCCTGGATGTGGTACTACCGCCATGTGGGCGGCGAGCGCTGCCCTATTGTCGACACCTTCTGGCAGACCGAGACCGGCGGCCATGTGATCACGCCGCTGCCCGGCGCCACGGCGCTGGTGCCGGGCTCGTGCACGCTGGCGCTGCCGGGCATCACCGCGGCCATCGTCGACGAACTGGGCAACGACATTCCCGACGGCACGGGCGGCATTCTGGTCATCAAGCGCCCCTGGCCGAGCATGATCCGCAACATCTGGAACGACCCCGAGCGCTTCAAGAAAAGCTACTTCCCCGAGGAGCTCAAGGGCTACTACCTGGCCGGCGACGGCGCGGTGCGCAGCAGCGACCGCAGCTACTTTCGCATCACCGGCCGCATCGACGACGTGCTCAACGTTTCGGGCCACCGCATGGGCACGATGGAAATCGAGTCGGCGCTGGTCTCCAAGACCGATCTCGTGGCCGAAGCCGCCGTGGTGGGGCGCCCCGACGATGTGACCGGCGAAGCGATCTGCGCCTTCGTGGTGCTCAAGCGCGGCCGGCCCACGGGCGAAGAGGCCAAGCAGATCGCCAAGGAACTGCGCGACTGGGTGGCCAAGGAGATCGGGCCCATCGCCAAGCCCAAGGAAATCCGCTTCGGCGACAACCTGCCCAAGACGCGCAGCGGCAAGATCATGCGCCGCCTGCTGCGCGCGCTTGCCAAGGGCGAAGCCATCACCCAGGACACGAGCACGCTGGAAAACCCCGCGATCCTGGAGCAGCTCTCCAAGCCCAACTAAGCCCCGTCCGGGCGCGCGACAGGCGCGCCCGGTGTGAAGCGGGCTTTGTAGGACAGCTTCGTTCTTGTAACGGCAGGTACGCAAGCGCGCCGCGCATGGGGTAAAAACGCAGGGTGCCAGCGGCCCTGTCCTGGGCGGCGCGCCGATCGAGGAGAACAACCACCATGCATTTTCGAACCATCTTGCTGGCCATCATCGTGCTGGTCATTGCCGCCCTCGCGGCGCTGAACTGGCCCGCACTGTCCGCCATTTCCACGGTGGAGCTCGGTGTGACCACCGTGCAGGCCTCGCTGGGCGTGATCATGCTGGGCCTGACGGTGCTGCTGGCGATCTTCTTCATCGCCTATGTGCTGTCGCTGCAGACTTCGGTGCTGCTCGAGACGCGCCGCCATACCAAGGAACTGCAGGCCCAGCGCGAACTCGCCGACAAGGCCGAGGCGTCGCGCTTCACCGAACTGCGCGCCGTGCTCGAAGCCCAGCATCTGCAAGGCCAGAACGCGGTGCTCGAGCGCCTGGAGACGCTGGAAGCGCGCGCCCAGGTGCGTGCCAAGGAACTCGAGAACAGCACGGCCGCCTACCTGGGCCAGCTCGAGCAGCAATTGCGCGATCGCCGCAGCGATGACCGCGGCCTTGTGCCGCCTGCACGCGAATTTCCGTAAGGGCGATCGCCGCGGAAAAAGGGCCCCCACGCTTGCCTCACTGCGTGTGGCTGCGCTGCCCCCCGAGGGGGCTGCTTTTTGTCTTGGGGCGGCCCGGCGACAAAAAAGCCGCCTTTCAAGGCGGCTTTTTTGCATTGCGGCCCGCCGCGTTTACTTCTGTTGCAGCACCCAGGCGGCGAGCGCCTTGGCGTCGGCGTCGTTGACCATGGGGTTGGCGGGCATGGGCAGAGGGCCCCAGACGCCGCTGCCGCCCTTGAGGATCTTGGCCGCGAGCTTGTCGCTCGCATCCTTCTGGTTCGCATACTTGGCGGCCACGTCCTTGAACGAGGGGCCGACGAGCTTCCTGTCGACGGCGTGGCAGGCCATGCAGTTCTTGGACTTGGCCAGGGCCAGGTCCGCCATGGCCGGGGCAGCGGCGCTCAAGGCCAGGGCGAGAGTGATCAGGGTGCGCTTCATCGTAAACTTTCGGCTGTGTTCTGTTCTGCGGGAAATTGTAGTGGTGCGTGCGCACGCACGCGGGCCGCGGGTTTCTTATGCGAGGAGTCTGGTATGTGGATGCTGTTGATTGCCCTGTTGCTGACGGTATTGAAATACTTCGAGGTCGGTCCCCTGGCCGGGTGGTCCTGGTGGTGGTTGCTCGTGCCCTACGGGCTCACGGCGGCCTGGTGGGGCTTTGCCGACGCGACCGGCCTGACCAAGCGCCGCGTGGGCGATCAGCAAGAGGCGCGGCGCCTCCAGCGCATCGCGCGGCAAAAGCAGGCCCTGGGCACGCGCAGGCCTCCGCGCTGAGGGCTGCGGTGGTGGGACTGACCCTGTGGGCGGCGGCCACGGGTCAGGTGCGACATAATTGACCCCATTCCACGTGCTTTCCCGCAACCCTTTTTCATAAACACCATGCCCGCATACCGTTCCAAGACTTCCACTGCCGGCCGCAACATGGCTGGTGCGCGCTCCCTGTGGCGTGCCACCGGCATGAAGGACGAAGATTTCAGCAAGCCCATCATTGCCATTGCCAACTCCTTCACCCAGTTCGTGCCCGGCCACGTGCACCTGAAGGACCTGGGCCAGCTGGTGGCGCGCGAGATCGAGAGGGCGGGCGGCGTGGCCAAGGAATTCAACACCATTGCCGTCGACGATGGCATTGCAATGGGCCACGACGGCATGCTGTATTCGCTGCCCAGCCGCGACATCATTGCCGACTCGGTCGAATACATGGTCAATGCCCACTGCGCCGACGCGCTGGTCTGCATTTCCAACTGCGACAAGATCACGCCCGGCATGCTGATGGCCGCGATGCGCCTGAACATTCCCGTGATCTTCGTCTCGGGCGGCCCGATGGAAGCCGGCAAGGTCAAGCTGGCCAACCCCACGACGCACAAGATCGAATTCAAGAAGCTCGACCTGGTCGACGCCATGGTGATGGCCGCCGACGACCAGTACACCGACGAGCAGGTCGCCGAAGTCGAACGCTCGGCCTGCCCGACCTGCGGCTCGTGTTCGGGCATGTTCACCGCCAACTCCATGAACTGCCTGACCGAAGCGCTGGGCCTGTCGCTGCCGGGCAACGGCACGGTGCTGGCCACCCACTCCGACCGCGAACAGCTGTTCCTGCGCGCGGGCCGCACGATTGTCGAGCTGGCCAAGCGCTACTACGAAGGCGACGACGAATCGGCGCTGCCGCGCTCTGTGGGCAAGAAGGCCTTCGAGAACGCGATCACGCTGGACATCGCCATGGGCGGCTCCACCAATACCATCCTGCACCTGCTGGCGATTGCCCAGGAAGCCGAGATCGACTTCGGCATGGCCGACATCGACCGCATGTCGCGCACCGTGCCCCAGCTGTGCAAGGTCGCGCCCAACACCAACAAGTACCACATCGAGGACGTGCACCGCGCGGGCGGCATCATGGCCATCCTCGGTGAACTCGACCGCGCCGGCCGTCTGCACACCGACGTGCCCACGGTCTATGGCGGCTCGCTCAAGGATGCGCTCGACGCGTGGGACATCGCGCGCGCGCCCAGCGAAGCCGTGCAGACCTTCTACAAGGCCGGCCCGGCCGGCATCCCCACGCAGACGGCTTTCAGCCAGAGCACGCGCTGGCCCAGCCTGGACACGGACCGCGCCGAAGGCTGCATCCGTTCGGTGGAACACGCGTTCTCGCTCGAAGGCGGCCTGGCCGTGCTGACCGGCAACATCGCCCTCGACGGCTGCGTGGTGAAGACCGCGGGCGTGGACGACTCGCTGCTGGTGTTCGAAGGCCGTGCCCATGTGACCGAGTCGCAGGACGAAGCCGTGGAAAACATCCTGGCCGACAAGGTCGTTGCCGGCGACATCGTGATCGTGCGCTACGAAGGCCCCAAGGGCGGCCCGGGCATGCAGGAAATGCTGTATCCCACGAGCTACATCAAGTCCAAGGGCCTGGGCAAGGCCTGCGCGCTGCTGACCGACGGCCGCTTCTCGGGCGGCACCTCGGGCCTGTCCATAGGCCACTGCTCGCCCGAAGCCGCAGCCGGTGGCGCGATCGGCCTGGTGCAGGACGGCGACCGCATCCTGATCGACATCCCGAACCGTTCGATCAACGTGCTGGTCAGCGACGAGGAACTCGCGCTGCGCCGCGAAGCCCAGAACGCCAAGGGCTGGAAGCCCGCCAAGCCGCGCCCGCGCAAGGTCTCGGCCGCGCTCAAGGCGTATGCCAAGCTGGTGATGTCGGCGGACAAGGGTGCGGTGCGCGACCTGTCGTTGCTCGAAGACTGAACCTGTGTTTTTTGCGCCCGAGCGGCGCTAAAAATTGGGCGTGCCCCCTACCGGGGGGCACCGAGCAAGGGCCGCCCCGCAGCGAGGGTGCCGCCCCCCTCCACCGAAGGATGAGAGGGGGAAGCGGCGTAGCCGCTCAGGGGGTGATGTTCATACTGCACAATCGTCGCCATGCTGACCTATCCCCAAATCGACCCCGTCGCGCTGCAGCTCGGCCCGATTGCCGTGCACTGGTACGGACTGACTTATCTGGCCGCTTTCGGCCTGTTTCTTTTTCTGGGCATCAGGCGCTTGCGCCATCCGCCGTTCGTGCGGCTCACGGGCGACCAGGCCTGGACGCGCAAGGACGTCGAGGACATCCTGTTCCTGGGCGTGGTCGGTGTGGTGATCGGCGGGCGCCTGGGCTACTGCCTGTTCTACAAGCCTGGCTACTACCTGTCGCATCCGCTGGAAATCTTTGCCGTCTGGCAGGGCGGCATGGCCTTCCATGGCGGGCTGCTGGGCGTGGTCGGCGCGATGCTGTGGTTCGCGCACTCGCGCCGCCGCCCCTGGCTGCAGGTCGCCGACTTCGTCGCGCCCTGCGTGCCCACGGGCCTGGCGGCCGGGCGCATAGGCAACTTCATCAACGGTGAGCTCTGGGGCCGTTTCTCGAGTCCCGACCTGCCATGGGGCATGGTGTTCGCGCACAGCGGCTCGATGCAGCCGCGCCACCCGTCGCAGATCTACCAGTTCCTGCTCGAAGGCCTGCTGCTGTTCGTGCTGCTGTGGCTTTACGCGCGCAAGGAGCATCGCCAGGGACAGGTTGCCGCGGCCTTCCTGTTCGGCTACGGCCTGCTGCGTTTCATCGCCGAATATTTCCGCGAGCCCGACGACTACCTGGGCCTGCTGTCGATGGGGCTGAGCATGGGCCAGTGGCTGTGCCTGCCTATGATGGCCGCAGGTGTCGGCCTGTGGCTCTGGGCCCAGCGCCAGCCGCAGCGCAGCGCTGCCTGATTGCGCGTCGCATCCGTGACACGGTCGGCGAAGCCGACCACAAGACCGGGGCAGGGCAACCCATAATGGTGCCAGGGCCATGAGGATGCGATCCTCGGCCATATCTGTCATGAGGGACTTGCTGCATGAATCTGGCTTCGGAATGGATTACGCGCGGTGTGTCTAAGCTGCGTTCGCCGGAACCGGTGCAAAGCCCGGCCGAGGGCGGCAAGCCCGCGGCCAAGGTGCTGCCGGTGCGTTCGACCCACGAGCGCCTCAAGGCCACGCTGCGCCGCGGCGCGGAAGCCCTGGCGCCACGCGTGCTGCGCCGGCTGATGGAGGACTTGCAGGCCGCATCGGCCGAGCAGGTCAGCGAAGTCGAAGGCGGGCGCCGCGCCAAGGATGTGATGGACTGGTATGCGACGGCCCCGGCCGGCGAGCGCCAGGACCTGTGGCTGCTGGTCTGCGAGCAGTTCGGCCCCGACGCCGAGCGCCTGCAGCGCGCGCGCCAGCACTATGACGAAGCCGACTCCGAACTCGAGCGCGGCCAGGCCGAAATTGCGCTGCGGCGCGCGCTGTCGTCGGCGCGCACGCGGCTGCTGCAGCGCTTTGCCGTGCCCGCAGGCGGCATGCGCTTTTTGCTCGACCTGCGCGCCGAGCTGCTGGCCCTGCCCAAGTCCGACAAGCGCTTCGCGGCGCTGGACGCCGAACTCGAGCACCTGTTCTCGACCTGGTTCGACGTCGCGTTTCTCGAGCTGCAGCGCCTGAGCTGGGACTCGCCCGCCTCGCTGCTCGAGAAACTGATCCAGTACGAAGCGGTGCACGATATCCGCAGCTGGACCGATCTCAAGAACCGGCTCGACAGCGACCGCCGCTGCTATGGCTTCTTCCACCCGCGCCTGCCGGGCGAGCCGCTGATCTTCGTCGAAGTCGCGCTGGTCGACGATCTCTCGGACAGCATCACGCCGCTGCTCGACGAAAGCGCGGCCACGGCCGACATCAGCCGCGCGAGCACCGCCATCTTCTATTCGATCAGCAACACCCAGGCCGGCCTGCGCGGCGTGAGTTTCGGTGACTCCCTGATCAAGCATGTCGCGCAGACGCTCAGCGCCGAGTTTCCCAAGCTGCGCACGTTTGCCACGCTGTCGCCGATTCCCGGCTTTCGCACCTGGCTCGCAAAGAATGGCACGCCGCTGCTCGCACGCATGGCCGACAAGCCGCGCGGCGAACTCGCGCGCGCGCTGGGCATCGCGCCCAAGCTGCCGCTCGATGCCGCCGTGCTGCTCGAAGCCGCCGAAAAGGCCGCGCAGCTGCCGCAGAACTCGCCCGTGCGCCGCGCGCTGCTGTGGTGCGCCGCGCATTACCTGGGCAAGGAAAGCCACAACGGCCGCCCGCTCGATCCCGTGGCGCGCTTTCACCTGGGCAATGGCGCGCGCGTCGAGCGCCTGAACTGGGCTGGCGACCCATCGGCCAAGGGCGCCAGGCAGTCCTTCGGGCTGATGGTCAACTACCTCTACGACCTCAAGAAGATCGACAAGCATCGTGGCCTGCTGGCGCAGGGCCGGATACCGGTGTCCCGCGACATCGAGAGCCTGATTAAAGGATGACACCCCCTGAGCCGCTTCGCGTCTTCCCCCTCTCAACCTTCGGTGGAGGGGGACGGCACCCTCGCTGCGGGGCGGCCCTTGCTCGGTGCCCCTGACCTGGAGCACGCCAGTGTCGTAGACCGTTAACTGATGCAGAAGTAGTTAGCCAGAAGGCAACCGTGCATGGGCCGGAGCCAAACTAAAAATCACAGGAGACAAGCGATGCCGGATATCTCTTTGCAACGCCGCGATGCACTGCGCGCGGCGGCTGCGGCCATGGTCACGCTCACGGGCAGCAGCTGGGCGCAGAGCCCGGGCTGGCCGACCAAGCCCGTCAACATGGTCGTGCCGTTTCCCGCGGGCGGCGGCACCGATGCGTTTGCGCGCCCGCTGGCCGCGCAGTTTTCCAAGAGCACGGGCCGGGCGCTGGTCATCGACAACCGCGGCGGCGCGGGCGGCACCCTGGGCGCGAGCTTCGCGGCCAAGGCGCCGGCCGACGGCTACAACTACTTCATGGGCGGCACCCACCATGTGATCGCGCCGTCGGTCTATGCCCGGCTCGACTATGACCTCGAGCGCGATTTCGTTGCGCTGGCGCTGCTGGCCAGCGTGCCGCAGGTGGTGGTCGTCAATCCCCGCACCGTCTCGGCCAGGACCATCCAGGAACTGATTGCCGACCTGCGCCGCAAGCCCGGCAGCTTCAATTACGCGTCGGCGGGCGCGGGCACTTCGCACCATCTCGCGGGCGAGCTGTTCAAGCTGCAGACCAATACCTTCGTGACGCATATTCCCTACCGCGGCGCGGGCCCGGCGCTGCAGGACCTGATCGGCGGCAATGTCGACATGATGTTCGACGGCCTGGGTTCGTCGGCGGCGCATATCAAGGGCGGGCGCATCAAGGCCTTGATGGTCTCGGGCAGCAAGCGCAACCCTTCGTTGCCCGACGTGCCCTGCGCGGCCGAAGTGGGCCTGCCCGATTACACCGTGACCACCTGGTATGGCCTGTGGGCGCCGAAGAACACGCCGCCCGAACAGCAGAATTACATGATCGAGGAAGTGCGCCGCCTCGGGCGCACGGACGAAATCAAGGCCATCTGGGCGCAAAATGGCGCCGAGTATGGCAGCCTGAGCAAGGAGCAGTTCGCGGCCATGGTCACGGGCGAAGTCAAGCGCTGGGCCCAGGTCGTCCAGGCCTCGGGTGCAAAGGTGGAGTAAACGAATGTCGGGTGAAGTGAAAGTATTGCCGCAGGACGCGGCCGGCATCGTGCGCGTGCAGCTGTGCCATGCGGGCAAGCGCAACGCCATGTCGGTGGCGATGTGGCGCGAACTGCGCGCGGCCTTTGTCGCGCTGCAGGCCGATGCGCGCGTGCGCTGCGTGCTGATCGAAGGCGGCGGGCCTGGTGAGGGCGGGGCGGGCCAGGTGGCGTTTTGCGCGGGCGGCGATATTTCCGAATACCCGGGCTTTCGCTTCGACGCCGCGCGCCTGCGCGATTTCCATGAAGGCGCGGTCTGGGGCGGCCTGTCGGCCATGCTCGACTGCGATGTGCCCATCGTTGCCGCGATCTCGGGCGCCTGCATGGGCGCGGGCGTGGAAATCGCGGCCTGCGCCGATCTGCGGCTTGCCGCCGCATCGGCGCGCTTCGGCGCACCGATCGCGCGCCTGGGCTTTCCCATGGCGCCGCGCGAAGCCGCGCTCGTGGCCACGGCCGTGGGCGCGCTCACGGCGCGCCAGATGCTGCTCGAGGCCGCGACATTCAGCGCCCAGGAGATGGCGGCGCGCGGCTTTGTCGGCACGGTCGTTGAAGACGGCCAGCTGCAAGTCGCCGCGCAGGCCAGCGCCGGGCGCATCGCGGCGCTCGCGCCCCAGGCCGCGCGCCGCAACAAGCAGATCCTGCGCGCGCTGCTGGCCGCGCCGCTGGCCGCCGCGCAGGCCCTGGCGGGGCAGGGCGCGCCGGGCCAGCCCGGCGATGATGTCTATGCGTATGCCGACGGGGCCGAGCACCGGGAGGGCATTGATGCCTTTCTGGGCAAGCGTGCGCCGGTGTTTTGAATATTTCCGAACTTCTTCGAGATTTCCATGCTTTCTGACGACAACCTGTTTGGCGCGCTGCGCGCGGCCTTTCCCTCGGACCTCGACGCCACGGCCGTCGAGGCCATAGGCGCCGACGGCCTGAGCCTGTTCTACACCTGGCGCGACCTCGACCAGGCCAGCGCGCGCATCGCCAATCTGCTCGCCTCGCTGAACCTGCCGGCGCGCAGCCGGATTGCGGTGCAGGTCGAGAAATCGGTCGAAGCCCTGCTGCTATACCTCGCGACGCTGCGCGCCGGCCATGTGTTCCTGCCGCTCAATACCGCCTACCAGAGCGCCGAGATCGAATACTTCATCGCCAATGCCGAGCCCGCGGTCGTGGTCTGCTCTCCCGCCAACTTCGGCTGGGTGTCCAAGATCGCGTTCCAGGCCGGCACCCGGTCGGTGTTCACGCTGGGCGACGACCGCAGCGGCAGCCTGCTCGAGCGCGCCGCCCACCACAGCGATCAGCACACGCCCGTGGCGAGCACGGCCGACGACCTCGCGGCCATCCTCTACACCAGCGGCACCACGGGCCGCAGCAAGGGCGCGATGCTCACGCATGGCAATCTGCTGTCGAACGCGCAGGTGCTCAAGGACTATTGGGGCTGGCAGCCGGGCGATGTGCTGATCCACGCGCTGCCGATCTTCCACGTGCACGGCCTGTTCGTCGCTATCCACGGCGCGCTGCTCAATGGCAGCAAGATGCTCTGGTTCGCGAAGTTCGACCCTGCGGCGGTGATCGCGCGCATGCGCGACGCGAGCGTGTTCATGGGCGTGCCCACGCTCTATGTGCGCATGCTCGCCGACGCGCGGCTCACGCGCGAAGCCGCTGCGCGCATGCGCCTGTTCGTTTCGGGCTCGGCCCCCATGCTGCCCGAAACCCACCAGGCCTGGCAGGAACGCACGGGCCACCGGATTCTCGAGCGCTACGGCATGAGCGAGACCATCATGCTGACGTCCAACCCTTGGGGCCCCGACGCCGCCCAGGGCGGCCAGTCGGAACGCCGCCCCGGCACCGTGGGCTTTGCGCTGCCGGGTGTCGGCGTGCGCGTGCTCACCGATGCGGGCGAAGTTGCAGGTGTGGACGAGATCGGCAATATCCAGGTGCGCGGGCCGAACGTGTTTCCCGGCTACTGGCGCATGCCCGAAAAGACCGCCGAGGAATTCACGGCCGACGGCTGGTTCAAGACCGGCGACGTGGGCCGCATCGACGCTCGCGGCTATGTGAGCATCGTCGGGCGCAGCAAGGACCTGATCATTTCGGGCGGCTACAACGTCTATCCTGCGGAAGTCGAAAGCTTCATCAACGACCTGCCGGGCGTGGCCGAAAGCGCGCTGGTCGGCGTGCCGCACCCCGATTTCGGTGAAGTCGGCGTGGCCGTGGTCGTGGCCAAGCCCGGCGCGCAACTGCAGGCCCAGCCGCTGGTCGATGCATTGAAGGGCCAATTGGCGAACTTCAAGATTCCCAAGCGCTGCTTTGTGGTCGATGAGCTGCCGCGCAACACCATGGGCAAGGTGCAGAAGAATCTGCTGCGTGCCCAGTATCAGCAGTTGTTCACATCCTGAGCGGCGTGAGCCGCTCAGGTGGGCTGCTTGAAGTCGCTAACACGACCCAGCAAATCGAAGATTTGCGGTTGAGGCTAGGCGCTGCGCCGCAGACAGTGCGAATAGCACGGCAAGGCGCAGCAACGACGTCTCAAGGGTCGTGTTAGCGGCTCTTAGCGCAGCACGAGGACAGGGACGCTCGAGTGCGTCAGCACATGCTGGGTTTCACTGCCCAGCAGCAGGCGCTTGAGGCCCTTGCGGCCATGCGAGGCCATGACGATCAGGTCGCAGGCATGCTCCTTGGCCACGCTGACCAGCGTCTCCGCGATCAAGTCCGATTTCATGACAATGGTCTTCACTGCCACGCCGCGGGCTTCGCCGGTGACCACGATGCCGTTGAGCAACTGTTGCGCGCTGTGGACCCACTGGTCCTCGATGCGCTTGACGTCCTCGATGCTGGTGTAGTCGCCGCCCTCGAGATAACTGCGCGAATAGAGCGGAACGACTTTGACGACCACGACGCTGGCCTTGCACAGCGCCGCGAGTGAGAGCCCACTTTCGACGGCCTGGTCGGACAGCGGGGAGCTATCGGTGGCGATGAGAATGCGTTGGTACATACGGCCTCCTTGGATGAAACATGGATGGATCGCAGCCTAAGCTTATCTGGGTTTTCGCAATTGATGAAGATCAATATGCGTATGAATCGCCCGAGTTACGCTTGCGCCATGTCCTACAAGAATCCCGAACAGCCGCTTGCGGCGGAGACGGCAGCGCCCGATTTCGGCCCCCTGCCCACCGAGGCAAGCGCTTCGCTGCTGGACGATCCACAGGAGTGGAGTGCGTTCGGGAGGCCCGTCGTGCCGGCTGCCACCCACGCATCCGAGCCCCCATCAAATGCCTTCATCACCTGGGATTCCCATGTGGTCCTGCACGGCATGCACTGCTCCGCCTGTGCGCTGACCATAGAGGACGCGCTGCGCAGCGTGCCCGGCGTCGAACGGGCCGAAGTCAGTGCCGCCACGCAGCGCGCGCGCGTGGTCTGGAAACCTGCCCAGGTGCTGCCATCCGCGTGGATCGCCGCGGTCGAGCGCGCAGGCTATCAGGCCTTTCCCGCGCGTGACGTGTTTGCGCGCGAGATCCGCAAGCGCGAAAGCCGGCATGCGCTGTGGCGCTGGCTCGTGGCCGGCCTGTGCATGATGCAGGTCATGATGTACGCCTGGCCCGCGTATTCGTCCAAGCCGGGCGATCTCACGCAGGAGATGGAAACGCTGCTGCGCTGGGCATCGTGGGTGCTGTCGCTGCCCGTGGTGCTGTTTGCCTGCGGGCCGTTCTTCTCGAGCGCGCTGCGCGACATCCGCGCGCGGCGCGTGAGCATGGACCTGCCGGTGGCATTGGGCATGCTGATCACCTTCGTCGTGAGCTCGATCGGCACGTTCGATCCTTCGGGGCCGTTCGGCCGCGAGGTGTTCTTCGATTCGCTGACGATGTTCGTCTTCTTCCTGCTTTCGGGCCGGCTGCTCGAGATGCGCCTGCGCGATCGCACGGCCGGCGCGCTTGAAGCCGTGATGAACCGCCTGCCCGACAGCGTCGAGCGGCGCGCCGCCTGCGGCGCCTGGGAGCGCGTGGCCACGCGCCGCCTGCAGGCCGGCGACACGGTGCGCGTGCTGCCCGGCGAAGCGTTCCCCGCCGACGGCGAAATCGTCGCCGGCAGCACCCATGCCGACGAGGCCCTGCTCACGGGCGAATCGACGCCGGTGCTGCGCCATGTGGGCGATGCGGTGGCGGCCGGCAGCTACAACCTCGATGCGGCCGTGCAGGTGCGCCTCACGGCCGTGGGCGAGGGCACGCAGTTCGCGCAGATCGTCGCGCTGATGGAAAGCGCTTCGCTGCAAAAGCCTCGTCTGGCGCAGCTCGCCGACCGTGTCGCGCGCCCGTTCCTCGTGGCCGTGCTGCTGGCTGCGGGCCTGGCCGCGGCCTGGTGGTGGCCTACCGATCCCAGCCACGCGATGATGATCGCGGTGGCGGTGCTGATCGTGACCTGCCCCTGCGCGCTGTCGCTGGCCACGCCTGTGGCCATGCTCACCGCGGCGGGAACGCTGGCGCGCAGCGGCGTGCTGGTGCGCAATCTCCAGGGCCTCGAAGCGCTGGCCGCGGTCGACACGCTGGTCTTTGACAAGACCGGCACGCTCACGCGCGATGGCATGGCGGTGCGCCGCCTGCAGCCGGGCGTGGGGGTCGATGCGGCCGAGGCACTCGCCCTTGCCGGGCTGCTTGCGCGCCAGTCTATGCACCCGGCCGCGCGCGCCGTGGCGCGCGCCGCGCAAGCCGATGCCCCGGCGCAGGCGCTGTCCGCGCGCTGGCAGATCGTGCAGGTGCAGGAACGCGCGGGCTTCGGCATGATCGCCAGCGTCAGCGACAAGCTGCAGCCCGAGCGGCTGCGGCAACTGCGCCTGGGCTCGCTGCGCCATACGGGCGCGAGCGAGCAGGCGGCGTCGCCGCTGCAGCAGGTCGTGCTCACCGAAGAGGGCGACGACGGCCTGCGGCGCGAACTCGTGCGCTTGGGCCTGAGCGAAGACCTGCGCGCCGAAGCGCCGGCGGTGGTGGCGCAGCTGCGCGCCGCGGGAATCGAGGTGCTGCTGCTGTCGGGCGACCGCGACGCGGCCGTGCAGCGCATCGCTGCCCGGACCGGCATAGCCGCCGCCGTGGGCGACTGCACGCCGCAGGACAAGCTCGCGCGCCTGCAGGCCCTGCAGACCCGGGGCCGCCAGGTGGCAATGTGCGGCGACGGCCTCAACGACGGGCCGGTGCTCGCGGGAGCCCATGTCTCGTTTGCGTTCGGGCGCGCGGTGCCGCTGGCCCAATCGCGCTCCGACTTCGTGGTGCTCGGCGAGCATCTGGAACTGGTCGCCCAGACTCTGCTGCTGGCACGGCGCACCTTGCGCATCGTGCGCCAGAACCTGTGCTGGGCCGCGGCCTACAACGCGGTCTCGGTGCCGCTGGCCGTGGTCGGCTGGATGCCCGCCTGGCTTGCCGGCCTGGGCATGGCCTTGAGTTCGCTGCTGGTGGTGCTGAACGCGGCGCGCCTGGCGCGCGCCATGCCGCTGGCGCAGGCCCCGGCCCCCGCCCCCGCCTCCGGCGCACTGCCCGCGCCCGCCCTCTCGGGAGCGATCTGATGGAAATTCTGTATTTGCTGATCCCGTTATCGGTGGTCCTGGTGCTGGCCATCGTGGCCGCCCTGTGGTGGGCGGTCTATCGCGGCCAGTTCGAGAGTGTGGAGCAAGAGGGGGAGCGGATTCTGAGGAACGATTGACATGCATCAATACGCCAGAAGTCCGGTGGATGAACACTTCGCAAGCAATACAAGAGGTGCGCGATGGATGCTCTAAAAAACAGTGCTGTGCATTACGACGACAAGGTCGTAAGACAGTTTTCGATAATGGCCGTGGTCTGGGGGGTGATCGGCATGGCGGTCGGCGTGTTCATCGCCGCGCAGCTGGCCTGGCCCGAACTCAACTTCGGCGTGCCATGGTTGAGCTTTGGCCGCCTGCGGCCGCTGCATACCAATGCGGTGATCTTTGCGTTTGGCGGCAGCGCGCTGTTCGCCACCAGCTACTACGTGGTGCAGCGCACCTGCCAGACCGGGCTGTTCATGCCCAGGCTCGCGAGCCTGACCTTCTGGTGCTGGCAACTGGTGATCGTCGGCGCCGTGATCAGCCTGCCCCTGGGCTATACCCAGGGCAAGGAATACGCCGAGCTCGAATGGCCCATCGACCTGTTGATCCTGGTCACCTGGGTCAGCTACGCCATCGTGTTCTTCGGCACCATCGGCATCCGCAAGGTCAAGCACATCTATGTGGCCAACTGGTTCTTCGGGGCCTACATCATCGCCATCGCGCTGCTGCACATCTTCAACAACATTTCCGTGCCCGCGGGCTGGATGAAGAGCTATTCGGCCTATGCCGGCGTGCAGGACGCGATGATCCAGTGGTGGTACGGCCACAACGCCGTGGGCTTCCTGCTCACCGCCGGCTTCCTGGGCATGATGTACTACTTCATCCCCAAGCAGGCCGGCCGTCCGGTCTACAGCTACCGGCTGTCGATCGTCCACTTCTGGGCGCTGATCTTCACCTACATGTGGGCTGGCCCGCACCACCTGCACTACACGGCCTTGCCCGACTGGACGCAATCGGTGGGCATGGTGTTCTCCATCATCTTGCTGGCTCCGAGCTGGGGCGGCATGATCAACGGCGTGATGACGCTGTCGGGCGCCTGGCACAAGCTGCGCGACGACCCCATCCTGCGCTTCCTGATCGTGGCCCTGTCGTTCTACGGCATGTCGACCTTCGAAGGCCCGATGATGGCCATCAAGACCGTCAACGCGCTGTCGCATTACACCGACTGGACCATTGGCCACGTGCACTCGGGCGCGCTCGGCTGGGTGGGTCTGATCACCATGGGCTCGCTCTACTACCTGATTCCGCGCCTGTTCGGCAAGGACAGGATGTATTCGGTGCCCGCGATCGAGCTGCATTTCTGGATGGCGACCATAGGCATCGTGCTGTACATCGCCGCGATGTGGATTGCCGGCGTGATGCAGGGCCTGATGTGGCGTGCGGTCAACCCCGACGGCACGCTGACCTATACCTTCGTCGAAAGCGTGAAGGCGACCTATCCGTTCTACGTGATCCGCGTGGTCGGTGGCCTGCTGTACCTGGGCGGCATGCTGGTCATGGCCTGGAACACCTGGATGACGGTGATCAGCGGCCGCTCCGTCAAGGTTGCCATTCCCGCAGTGAACCCGGCGCACGCCTGAGTTCGAGGAGCCTCACATGTCTGATCAAAACAAAAAACCGAGCGGCTTCACCCACGAAAAGGTGGAAACCAGCAACTTCTGGCTGATCGTGCTGACCTTGCTGGTCGTGGCCGTCGGCGGCCTCGCCGAAATCGTGCCGCTGTTCTACCAGAAGTCGACGACCGAAGCCGTGCAGGGCGTCAAGCCCTACACCTCGGTGCAACTCGTGGGCCGCGACATCTATCTGCGCGAAGGCTGCTACAACTGCCACTCGCAGATGATCCG
The DNA here is from genome assembly GCF_902706035.1 of Pantoea sp. 18069. Taxonomy (GTDB): domain Bacteria; phylum Pseudomonadota; class Gammaproteobacteria; order Burkholderiales; family Burkholderiaceae_C; genus Comamonas. Next base: position 18,612 of record NZ_CACSJA010000026.1, read on the forward strand.
CCCCTTCTACGCCGAGACGCTGCGCTATGGCCACTACTCGGTGGCCGGCGAGTTCGTCTACGACCACCCGTTCCAGTGGGGCTCCAAGCGCACCGGTCCCGACCTGCACCGCGTGGGAGGCAAGTACAGCGATGAATGGCATCGCATCCACTTGAACAATCCGCGCGACGTGGTGCCCGAGTCGAACATGCCCGCCTATGCGTGGCTGGACAAGACGCCTGCCGACCACGGCTCGGTCGCCGCGCACATGACCGCGCTGCGCCGCGTGGGCGTGCCCTACACGGACGACGAGATCAAGGCCTCGACCGACGAGGTCAAGGGCAAGACCGAGATGGAAGCCGTCATCGCCTACCTGCAGGTTCTCGGCACGGCGCTCAAGTAAGAGGAAAGCACCATGGACATCATCACCACCATGCGCATCGTGGTCACGCTGGCGTCGTTTGCCTTCTTTGTCGGCATCTGGTGGTGGGCTTACGCCCGCCGCAACAAGGCCCGTTTCGACGAGGCAGCGCAACTGCCGTTTGAACAAGACTGAAGTGTCTTGTCTGCATAACGAGAACCACCCATGAGCGATTTCGTAAACAATTTCTGGTCGGTCTATGTGATCTTGCTGACCCTCGGCGGCATCGCCTTCTGTGTCGCCCTGCTGTTTTTCACCATGCGCAAGAAGGTGGCGGCCACTGCCGACAACACCACCGGCCATGTCTGGGACGGCGACCTGCGCGAGCTGAACAACCCCTTGCCACGCTGGTGGGTGTGGCTGTTCATCATCACCCTGATCTTCGGCATCGTCTATCTCGCGGCCTATCCGGGCCTGGGCGCGATGGCGGGCAAGCTGGGCTGGTCGCAGGTCGGCGCCTACGAGGCCGAAAGGGCCAAGGCCAAGGCGCAGATCGAGCCGCTGTATGCGCGCTTCGCGGCGATGACGCCCGAGCAGCGTGCCGGGGATCCCCAGGCCATGGCCATTGGCGAGCGCCTGTTCATGAACAACTGCGCGCAATGCCATGGCTCGGATGCTGGCGGCGGCAAGAGCTTTCCCAACCTGACCGATGGCGACTGGCTCTATGGCGGCGACCCGCAGACCATCAGGGCGAGCATCACCGACGGCCGTTTCGGCATCATGCCGCCGATGGCCGAAGCCGTGGGCACGCCCGAAGACGTGCGCAACCTCGCGCACTATGTGCTGAGCCTGTCGGGCAGCCCCGCCGATTCGCTGCGCGCGTCGCTGGGCAAGTCCAAGTTCACGGCCTGCGCCGCCTGCCACGGCATGGACGGCAAGGGCAACCAGGCACTGGGCGCGCCCAACCTGACCGACGACATCTGGCTGCACGGCTGGGGTGAAGCCGCGATCGTCGACATCATCACCAATGGCAAGCAAAACCAGATGCCGGCGCAAAAGGACAAGCTGACCGAAGGCCAGATTGACGTGCTGACTTCGTATGTATGGAGCCTTTCGAATCGGAAAAGCACCCCCTGAGCGCCTTCGGCGCTTCCCCCTCTCTCGCTTCGCGGGAGGGGGGCGCCCGGCTCAGGGACGGCGCCCTCGCTGCGGGGCGGCGTCCTGAGCTTGTCGAAGGGCTCGGCGTCCCCCGCTGGGGCGTGCCAGTTTCACGTGCCGCGCCCTGAGCGCAAATTTGAAAGTACACCTATGTCGCAAAATGTCTCTCCCGCACACGATCCCCGGCCCTGGTGGAAATTCGGTTTTGTCTGGATGGTGATCGGCGGCCCGGCCGTGGTCGTGGTCGCGGGTCTGGTCACGTTCTGGATAGCGGTGACCAACCCCGATCCGGTGATAGACCCCGATTACTACCGCCACGGCATGGAAATCAACGAGACGCTGGCCAGCAAGCCCGACCTGCGCCTCGCGCCCGCGCTGACCGGCCGCAACCATGCGGCCACGCCGGCCGAACACGCGCCCACCGACCGCTGAGCCGCGCCCGCGGGTTTTCCGCAGCGCCTTCGCGCCTCTTTGGCTGCAAAATGAAATTCTTGCTGCGAAAGGAGTTCCTGATGTGGGCAAAGCGCTTGGTGTGGATTCTCTGGCCCGCGTTCCTTGCCGCCTGCGCGATGGAAATGCTGGTGTTCGCGCTCGTCGACCCGAGCGAGATCCAGTGGCAGGGCGCGGCGCTCGACTGGAGCCGGCAGGCGTTCTATACGCTGTCGTTCTTTGTGTTCTGGCTGGTCATCAGCGGCGCGAGTGCCTTGACCTGTCTGCTGGGCATAAGCCCGGCGGAAATCAATGGCAGGGACAAGGACGCGACACGATTGCGTGATCCGGCACCGGCCCTGGACTGATCCTGGTTAGCCATAGCGCAAGGCTTTAGCTACTGGCATGCCCCACATGGGGGCAGCGAGCCCTTCGACGGAGCTCAGCACGCCGCCCCGCAGCGATGCTGCCGTCCCTGGCCGGGCGTCCCTCGCCGGGCGCCCCTGGCCGGGCGCCCCCCTCCACCGAAGGTTGAGGGCGGGACCCGCATTGGACTGATACCCAGGTCAGTCGCACAGCCTATATAACTGGCATGCCTCAGCATGGAGGCAGCGAGCAAGGGCCGCCCCGCAGCGAGGCTGCCGTCCCCCTCCCGCGAAGCGAGAGAGGGGGAAGCCGCGTAGCGGCTCAGGGGGTGCTTTTCTATTCACAACCATGCTGGTTGTTGACGATGCGCTTGAGCGCATCGGCATCGAGAATGCGGATATGGCGCTGCTTGACTTCGACGATGCCGTCGTCGACGAATTTCGAGAAAGTGCGGCTCACGGTCTCGAGCTTGAGCCCCAGGTAGCTGCCGATTTCCTCGCGCGTCATGCGCAGCACCAGTTCCGACGCCGAGAAGCCCCGCGTGTGCAGCCGCTGCACCAGGTTCAGCACAAAGGCCGCGAGGCGCTCTTCGGCGCGCATGCTGCCCAGCAGCAGCATCACGCCATGCTCGCGCACGATTTCGCGGCTCATGACCTTGTGCACATGGTTTTGCAGCACCGTGACTTCGCGTGACAGCTCCTCGAGCTTGTCGAATGGCATCACGCAGACTTCGGCGTCCTCGAGCGCGACCGCATCGCAGGTGTGGTGGTCGTTGACGATACCGTCGAGGCCTATGATCTCGCCGGCCATCTGAAAGCCCGTGACCTGGTCGCGCCCGTCCTCGGTTGCCACGCTGGTCTTGAAGAATCCGGTGCGGATGGCATAAAGCGAAGAAAACGCCTCGCCGTTGTGGAACAGCAGGCTGCCGCGCTTGACCTTGCGACGCACCGCGACGATGGTGTCGATGCGCTGCATCTGTTCTTCGTTCAGGCCTATGGGCAGGCACAGCTCGCGCAGATTGCAGGTGGAGCAGGAGGCTTTGATCGCTTGTAGATTCATGAAGGGGACCTCGGGGTGGGCGGATGCGAGTCTGAAGGCCGGCGCGAGCCCTGTTTATCGCATGGAACGCCGCAGCGTGCAGCGCATGGAATCACGGCTGCTACTGACATGCATCAAATTGTCGCAGGCGCGGGCTGCGCAAGACTTGATCGACATCAAGGTCCTGGAGATTGCAATGCGGCAAAGTACCGCAAAGCAAGGAATATCCCATGACCGCAATCACCCCCGAGCTGTTGCAGCGTTTTGACGTGCCGGGCCCGCGCTATACCTCGTTCCCGACGGCCGACCGTTTCGTCGAAGCCTTCGGCCAGGACGACTACACCCTGGCGCTGGCGCAGCGCCGCCAGGGCGCGCCCGGTCAGGCGCGGGCGCTGTCGCTGTACGTGCACATCCCGTTCTGCGCCGCGCTGTGCTACTACTGCGCCTGCAACAAGATCATCACGCGCCACCCCGAGCGCGCCCGCACCTATCTCGAATACCTGGCGCGCGAAGTCGCGCTGCATACCAGCCACTGCGGCACGGGCCAGCCTGTGAGCCAGCTGCACCTGGGCGGCGGCACGCCGACCTTCCTCAGCGACCAAGGCCTGACCGAGCTGATGGACCTGCTGCGCCGCCACTTCGCGTTCCAGCCCGGCGGCGAGTATTCGATCGAAGTCGATCCGCGCACCGTGACGCCCGAGCGCCTGGCGTTTCTCGCGCAGCTGGGCTTCAACCGCCTGAGCTTTGGCGTGCAGGATTTCGATCCCCAGGTGCAAAAAGCCGTGCATCGCGAGCAGCCCGCCGAGCAGGTGTTCGCGCTGGTGCAGGCGGCGCGCGCGCTGGGCTTCGAGTCCGTCAACGTCGACCTGATCTACGGCCTGCCGTGCCAGACGCCGCAATCGTTCGAGCGCACGCTCGAGCAGGTCGGAGAACTGCGGCCCGACCGCATCGCGCTTTACGCCTATGCCCATCTGCCCGAGCGTTTCAAGCCGCAGCGGCGCATCGATGCCGCGGCGCTGCCCGGCGCGGGCGCGAAGCTGGCCATGCTCGCGCGCTCGCTGGAAAGCTTCCAGGAAGCCGGCTATGTCTATGTGGGCATGGACCACTTCGCACTGCCCACCGATGCGCTGGCCGTGGCCAAGCGCCAGGGGCGGCTGCACCGCAACTTCCAGGGTTACAGCACCCAGCCCGACTGCGACCTGATCGCGCTCGGCGTCTCGGCCATAGGCCGGGTGGGGGCCACCTACAGCCAGAATGCGAAGACGCTGGCCGAGTACTACGACCTGCTTGACCAGGGCCGGCTGCCCGTGGTGCGCGGCCTCGCGCTGGGCCGCGACGACCTGATACGGCGCGCGGTGATCATGGCGCTGATGTGCCAGGGCGAAGTGCTGTTCGAGTCGCTGGACCAGGCCTGGCTGATCGATTCGCGGCGCTACTTTGCCGCCGAACTGGCGATGCTCGCCGAACTGCAGGACCAGGGGCTGGTGGAGATCGACGCCGAAAGCCTGCGCGTCACGGCCATGGGCTGGTATTTCGTGCGCGCAGTCGCCATGACGTTTGACCGCTATTTGCAGGCCGACAGAAACCGCGCGCGGTTTTCCAGGATCATCTAGAGCGAGCGGGTCCGTTCGCGCCGAGCCTGTCGAAGCGCACTGCGGCCGCCGGTTCCCATTCACACTTTTCTGCCTGCGTGACCAGGCGCTGAGCCTATGCTGTTTTCGCTGGTTTGGACGGCCGCCGTGATGGGCCTCATGGGCGGCCCGCATTGCCTGGCCATGTGCGCCGCGCCATGCGCCGTGGTGACGTCGGCGACGGCCGGTGCCGCGGGCAGCGTCGGCGTGGTCCAGGTCCAGGTCCAGGTCCAGGTCCCTGGCCGGCGCAGCCGGCTGTGGCAGCGCAGCGCGCTGTTCCATGCGGGCCGGATCGCGGGCTATGCGAGCCTGGGCGCGCTCGCGGCCGTCGCGGTGCAGGGGCTGGCCTGGCTCAACATGCGCACCACGGCCATGGGGCCGGTCTGGACCTTCATGCACCTGGCCATCATGGTCTGGGGCATTTTGATGATGGCCCAGGCGCGCCAGCCGGCCTGGATCGAATCGGCGGGCCGCGCGCTGTGGCGGCGCGTGCAGCCCGTGGTGGCCGCGCCTGGCGGCAGCTTTGCCACCGGCTTTGTCTGGGCGCTGATGCCCTGCGGCCTGCTGTATTCGGCGCTGCTGGTCGCGGGCTTGAGCGGCGGCGCGCTGCCGGGCGCATTGTCCATGGCCGCTTTTGCGATCGGCAGCGGGCTGTGGCTGCTGGCCGCGCCCTGGCTCTGGGGCCGGCTGCGCGGGCAGCTCAATGCGCTGCGCGCCGACTGGGGCAGCCGCGCTGCCGGGCTGATGCTGTTTGGCGTCGCGGCCTGGGCATTGTGGATGGATCTGGTCTACAAACCGTCACTATGGTGTAGATAAGGCGCGTGCGCACGCGTTGGTTCATTCTTCGGCGGGCCCGCCGAGGGGCCCCGGGACGAATGGGCGAAGAAGCCCCGTGCCAAAATTCCCAGGCACCGTTCCCCGCAGCTTGTCGCAGGGCGGCTGGCATGGCACAAGCTCTTTGGTATCGTGAACACGCTCTTATCTGCGCCAGCCGCGCAAAAAGTCCAGCCCAGCCCGCAGAAGGCTCGCATGCCCTCAAGAACTGGTGATAATGTCAGAAACAAATGGACAGTTGTGCAACCTTTTGTACTGTAACGCTTTCAACAGTGAATTCATCTGTCCTGATCAATCCGAATGCCTTGCGCGTCGGCATGTACATCCAGCTGGAAGTCGGCTGGATGCGCCATCCCTTTCCCGTCAACAGCTTTCGCATTGTTTCCGATAGCCAGCTCCAGACCCTCAAGGCGCTGGGGCTGGATGCTATTCGCTATTTTCCTGCGCTCAGTGAAATCGCTTCCTTCGAGAGCGTGGGCGATGCCGACGCGGCGCCGGCGCACGCCGCCCCCATGACGCAGCTTGCACCCGCAGCGCCTGGCGATGCAGCCGAGGCTGCGCAAGCCAGGCCGCCGGAGCCCGGGTCCGCGCTGGAGCCGGCTTCGCATGCGCTGCCCCCGCTGTGGCGGCGCTGCGATGAGCGCTTTCGCGCCGCGGCGCGCGAATACATGCAGCTATACGCCTGCGCGGCCGCACAGCCCGAACAGGCACTCGCCAAGAGCCACGGCATGGTCCAGGGCTATCTCCAGGATGTGCTGCCCGCGGGCGATCTGGTGATCCGCCTGCTGTCCGAAAGCTCGGGACACCGCCAGGCCGAGCACCCGGTCAACGTGACGGTGCTGTGCCTGCTGCTGGGCCGTACGCTGGGCATGAACGCTGCGGACCTGTATGAACTCGGCCTGGCGGCGTTGCTGCATGACATCGGCAAGGACCCCAAGCCCGGCGCCACGCCCATGCCGCGCGTGCAGTACGAGCGCCATGTCGGGGACTCGGTGGCGCTGGCGATGGGCATGGGGGTGTCCAGCGATGTGCTCACGGCCATGGCCCAGCACCACGAATTTGCCGATGGCAGCGGTTTTCCGCTGCATCTGATAGGCGAAGACCTGAGTGCCGCGGGCAAGGTGCTGTGCCTGGTCAACGCCTACGACCGCCTTTGCAATCCGGAATTCGCGCAGGAAGGGCAGACGCCCCATGAAGCGCTGTCCGTGCTCTATGCCCAGTACCGGGAGCGCTTCGATCCGGCCATTCTGAAAGCCTTCATCCGCATGATGGGCGTGTACCCGCCCGGCTCGGTCGTGCAGCTCGCGGACGGGCGTTTCGCGATGGTCGTTTCGGTCAACAGCTCGCGCCCGCTCAAGCCCCAGGTGCTGGTCTACGACGCCCAGGTGCCGCTTGCCCAGGCACTGCCGCTGGACCTCGAGATGTTCGAGGAAATAGGCATCCGGCGCAGCCTGCGCCCGGACCAGCTGCCGCGCGAAGCGCTGAGCTACCTTTCGCCGCGCCAGCGTATCTGCTACTTCTTCGAGCGCGCCGTCGAGCCCTGCGCCCCCAAGGAGCAGGCGCCATGACCCAGCCGTTCGAAGCCCTCTGGCACCAGACGCTCGATGCGCTGCTGGAGGCCGTCTGGCTGGTCGACGAGGAAACGCTCAGCATCCGCTTCGCCAATCGCGCGGCCGAGAAGCTCACGTCCTATGACCGCCAGACCATGCAGGGCATGCCCGTGCAGGCGCTCGCGGCCACGCCCCAGGACCTGTGTCTCTGGGAGGATGCGAACCAGTGGCGCAGCGGCTCGCAGACCCTGACCCAGGTGCTGTGCCGCGATGGCGTCCTGCGGCCCGTCGAGCAGCGCGTCGAGCGCATCGCTTTCCCTTCGGGTGGCTCGGCCGGCTGGCTGATGCTGAGCATGCTCGACCGCAGCGAGCAGGCGCGCAACGAGAACGAACTCGAAGCCCTTCTGTCCGACCTGCGCGCGACGCTCGATTCCACGGCCGACGGCATGCTGGTCTGCAGCCAGGACGGCGGCATACGCGCGTTCAACCACCGTCTGGCGACGATCTGGGGGCTGCCCCAGGGCATGCTGACGGAGCGCAACGACGCGGGCATTCTCGATTACATGGCCGGCAAGGTCGTTGACCGGCAAGGCTATGCGCAGCGCCTGGAGGCGCTGCACCGCCAGCCCTTGCTGGAAAGCACCGATGTGCTGGCGCTCGAGGGCGGGCAGATCATCGAGCGGCGCTCCGTGCCCCAGCTCAAGCGTGGCGCGCCCATCGGCCGCATCCATACTTTCCGCGACATCACGCGAGAAGTCGAAGTGCAGGCCGGCCTGGAGCTCGCCGCCCGGGTGTTCGACTGCAGCCTCGACGCGATTTTCATTGCCGACGCCGGCCACAGCCTGGTGCGCGCCAACCCCGCCTGCCTGCGACTGATGGGTGAGCGCAATGGCGCGGGGCGCGACGTGCGCGATCTGTTCGGCAGCAGCGTGCCGGCGAACTGGTATACGGCGGCGGCCCAGGAGTGGGGCACGGGCGGTTTCTGGCAGGGCAATCTCTGGCTGGACCAGGGCGCGGGGCAGCGCTGCCCGGTGCGCTTGTCCTGGGTGGCACTGCGCGATGCACAGAACGTGGTTTTCCAGACCATTGGCTTCATGCGCGATCTGACGCAGCAGCAGCAGGCCCAGCAGCGCATCGAGGAGCTGGCGTTCAGCGACGCGCTCACCGGCCTGCCCAACCGCCTGAGCCTGGCCGCGCACGTGGGCCAGGCCATCGAGCGGGCGGCGCAGACGCATGAAGTGTTCGCCATCCTGTTCATCGATCTCGACCATTTCAAGATCATCAACGACTCGCTGGGCCACCAGTTCGGTGACCGGGTGCTCAAGCTGGTCGCCGAGCGCCTGCAGGCCTGCCTGCGGTCGGCCGACATGCTCAGCCGCCTGGGCGGCGACGAGTTCGTGCTGTACCTCGAGGGCTGCGACGAGACTTTGGCGGCGAGCGTCGCGCAGCGCATACTGCGCGAAATGCTGCGGCCTTTCCTGCTCGACGGCCTGGGCTTTTCGGTGCAGTGCAGCATCGGCGTGGCGCAGTATCCGAGCCACGGCCATACGCTGGACGAACTCATCATGCAGGCGGACACGGCGATGTACCGCGTCAAGGAGCGCGGCCGCGGCCATTACAGCTTCTACCAGCCGCAGATGAACTCCGGCCTGCTGTCGCGCATGAAGCTCGAGCACGCGATGCGCCAGGCGCTCGAGCACGGACGCATGGCGGTCTATTTCCAGCCGCAGGTGCATATCGGCAGCAACCGCATCATGGGCGCCGAAGCCCTGCTGCGCTGGACCGATCCCGATTTCGGCGTGGTCTCGCCCGCGGTGTTCATACCCATGGCCGAGGAGTCGGGCTATATCGTGACGCTGGGCGCCTGGGTGCTGGAGCAGTCGATCCGCGAAGCCGTGCACTGGAGCACCCAGGGTCTGCCGCTCAAAGTCTCGGTCAATGTGTCGGCGCTGGAGTTTCGCCAGACCGATTTTGTCGAGCGGCTGCAGTTGCTGCTGCTGCGCCATGGCCTGCCCTCGCACCTGCTGGAGCTCGAACTCACGGAAAGCATCCTGCTGCAGGACGCGCAGGAAATGGCGGCGCGCGTGCGCTCGATCGCCGAGCTGGGCGTGGGCCTGGTCATTGATGACTTCGGTACGGGTTACTCGAGCCTTGGCTATCTGAAGAAGCTGCCTATCGCCAAGATCAAGATCGACCAGTCCTTTGTGCGCGGCCTGCCGCACGATCCGGGCGACCGCGCCATCGTCAGCGCGATCATCAGCCTGGGGCAGGCGCTGGGCACGGAAGTCGTCGCCGAAGGCGTGGAGACCAGCGAGCAACGCGACTGCCTGAGGGAGCTGCATTGCCACTTCTTCCAGGGCTTCCTGTGCTCGCCCGGCCTGCCTGCGCAAGCCTTCGGCGCACGCATGCGCGAGCAGGGCGTGCTCGTCGAGGACGAGTGGCGCTCCGGTTCGGCTGCGGGGCCAGGCCTGGGCATACAGAGCGGCAGCTCGGGTCGTCAGTAACGCCCGACCCCTGCCTCGACGGGGCGGACCGGCCGGCGCCACCGCGGGCAGGTACTTGGGCCTGCGCTCCCACTGTTTGCGGCGGCCTGCCTTTTCCAGGGCATGGATCCGCCGCGCGCTGCCCGCTGCACGGGCATGCGTGGGCGCGTGCCTTGCTGCAGTGGTTTCAGAATGAAAATGCAGCGCAGTTAATGACATATATAGATACACTTTCTCGCAACGAGATTAATCATTGGTGTATATGAATATGTTGTAATTAATTGCGACTATCATTTTTTAAATCCGGTTGATTTTTGGATTTGCTGTAGGCGTAAACCGACTGGCGTAAAACTTCATTTCCCACAGAGCAGGCCGGAATGGCGATATACATTAAATGCACATCTTGCTTACGGGTGAATGTGTTTGAAAATCAGCAGGCATTCATTAAATGCCTGCTTTGATAGAAAAGGATTTCTTATGAACGAAGATCGAATCGCAGGCAACTGGAAACAATTCAAGGGCAAGCTCCGCGAGCAGTGGGGCAAGCTCACCGACGATGATCTTGACGTCGTTGCCGGCAAGCGAGACCAGTTCATCGGCAAGATCCAGGAGCGTCAGGGCATCCTCAAGGAAGACGCCGAGAAGCAGCTCAAGGATTGGGAGGAGCGCAATCCCGATTTCCGCTTCGACGACTGACGGTTTTCTCCAGCATTCATTCTTTCAGATGCATTCAGGGCGCCGTATTTTATTTTCCATGCCGCGCTTTCTGTCTGTCCGTCATAAATAAAGGAAGATAATCATGAACTTCAAACAGAAACTGACTGCCGTGTGCGCTGTTGTCTGCATGTCTTCGGTGTTTGCCGTGACGCCCGCAGAACACAAGGCCGCCAAGGAGCAGATCAGCGCTGATTACAAGGCGGCGAAAGCCCACTGTAATTCCCTGATGGGAAATGCAAAGGACGTTTGTGAGAAGGAAGCCAAGGGCCGTGAAAAGGTCGCCGAGGCCGAACTCGATTACCGCGCTGACGCCAGCGAACGCAATCGCCATAACCTCGCCAAGGCCAAGGCCAATGCGATTTACGAGGTCGACAAGGAAAAGTGCGACGACCTCCAGGGCAATCCCAAGGATGTCTGCGTCAAGGATGCCAAGGCCGCCCGCGTGAAGGCGCTGGAAGCCGCAAAGGTTGCCGATGCACGCGCCGAAAGCAACGTCTCGCCGGCCCGCAAGGCTGCTGACGTGTCCGAAGCCCGCAAGGACGCAAGCCAGAATGTGCGTGAAGCCGAATACAAGGCTGCGCGTGAGCGTTGCGATGCCCTGAGCGGCGATGTCAAGGACAAGTGCGTTGCCGATGCCAAGCGCATTCACGGGCAATAACAGCACCCCGAGCTGCTTGCTGGCTCACGGCGGTATCGAAGGCTGCGCTCCAGGCCATTGCCAGCGATAACAGCCCATGCCGGCCACCAAGGCCGCAGTCCCTCAATGGGGCTGCGGCTTTTGGCCCTTTTTTGGCCGGTCGCAGCCACTCGCAAATACGACAGGCAAAAAAAAGTCCGCCGAAGCGGACTGTATCAAAGCGCGAAGTGCAAGCCTTGCAGGCTTGCACGGGAATAGGTGTCTGCAAATCACCGGACCGGCATCCTGAACCGGGGTTCAGGGGGGCAAGGGCAGCTTGACGTTGGGTTCATCTAACGCGAGACGATCACGCTCACCAAGCGATGTACCAAGCCCGGGCTCAATGAGCATTGGTTCAAGGAAATATAAAGCCCGGCAGATTTGCAGACGTCTTCATTGTAGTGTGGATGCACGCAACCTGGCGCTGGCCGCACAATTTTTTTACAGTAATTGTGCGTCGGCTTCGAGCGCCTGGTCGAGGCGCTCGAGCAGGGCGACGATGCGCTGGGCATCGGCCTGCTGCTGGATCATGGCCTGGGCCCAGGCGGCGGCAGCAGCGGGGTCCTCCTCGGCGGGCTGCTCCACGGGCTCTGCGACCGGTGCGGGCATGCGCTCGGCGGTCACGATGTCGAACGCCATGTTGAGCGCGGCGAGCACGGCCACGCGTTCGCGCGAGCGCACCTTGCCGGCATCGCGGATGCGGCCCATGGTGTCGTTGACGCGCGCGACCGCTTCGAGCAGGCGCTCTTCGTGGCCTTCCGGGCAGGTCAGCAGATAGCTTTGGTGCAGGATCTGGACGTCGAGCTGCTTCATGCGCCGGCCCCTTCGTTGCTGGGCAGGCGTTCGATCAACGCATCGACACGCGCCCGGGCGGCGCTCAGGCGTGAGCGCAGCGAATCGCGCTCCTGGGTCAGTGCGGCGACCTGTTCGGCCAGCAGGGCATTGGTACGCTGAAGCTCCTCGTGGCGCAACAGAAGTCGCTCCACGCGGTCGGAAATAAGGTCGAGGGGTGACTGGGCAGACATAGACTGGTTGATTGTAGAACTTGTAGCCGCGGGTGTGCGTAAGAAACAGTAGCGCAGCGGCGTTGCGGCGTGCCAAATCCTCCCTGGTCCTACAAAAATGCCGGGCCCGTCGCATTGCCAGCGTGCGCAAACAGGCGCGGATACAATGGGCGCCGTTGGTGCTCATGCGCTTGGCTCTCAAGCGCATAGTTCAACGGGAAGCAGGGAGGAGCGGCCGTGATGCCGGCGTTCCGTGCCTGCGCTGCCCCCGCAACGGTCAGCGGATGAGCGTCTTGCGATGCTCGGCTCTTCTTTACTTGCCACTGGCGCTGCGCTGGGAAGGCTTGCAAGAGTGTGCTCCGCCCAGCCCGGATACCGGCCAACGAGGTGTGGTCCGTCGTCGCCCGCGACGCGGATTGCTTTGACCCATTGCCGACGGGAAGGTCGGCGCCGGGTGCCTTCATGTTGATTTTCATGTCTTACCCTTCTTCTGGCGCTGCAGCGCCCATTGCCGCGCGCCCCGGTGTTCTGTTCCTGGCCTTGTCCGCTGTCTTCGGCGGCGTCTGCGCCCAGGCCCAGCCACTGCTGGAAACCCAGGTGCCCATGACCGTGGTCACGGCCGCGCGTGCGCCGCAGTCCGCGCAGGAACTGCTGGCCGACATGTCGGTCATCGACCGGGCCACGATAGAGGCCAGCGGCGCCACGGGCCTGGCCGATGTGCTCGTGCGCGTGCCGGGCATACAGATGGTGCGCAACGGCGGCATAGGCAACACCACCAGCCTGATGCTGCGCGGCGCGGACACGGCGTACACGGCGGTCTATATCGACGGCATCCGCTTTTCCTCGCAAAGCGGCAGCGGTGGCCCGACCTGGGAAAGCATTCCGCTGGCAATGGTCGATCGCATCGAAGTGCTGCGCGGCCCGGCCGCGGCCATCTACGGCTCCGACGCCATGGGCGGCGTGGTGCAGATCTTCACGCGCCGCGCCGAGCATGCGTTTGCACCGTCGCTCACCGTAGGCGCAGGCTCGCGCGGCACACTGCGTGCGCAGGCCGGCGTCAGCGGCGTGGGCGGTGTGGACAAGGCCTGGGACTATGCGCTGGACATCGCCGGCGAGCGCAGCGACGGCTTCGACGTGCGGCCCAGCCGCAACCCCGACCGCGATGGCTACAAAAGCCTGTCGGGCGCGGCCCGGCTGGGCTTGCGCATCAATGACAGCCACCAGTTGCGCGCTTCGCTGCTGGCCAGCGATATCGATGCGGGCTACGACAACAGCCCCCGGCTGGGCGTGGACGATCGCACCAAGCACCGCATGCACGCCGCGGGTCTCGAATGGAATGCGCAGTGGAGCGAGCGCTGGAGCAGCGTGCTCGCGCTCAATGCATCGCAGGACCGCTACGAAACCACGCCCACGGCCTATCTGAGCACCACGCAGCTGCGCGGCCTGTCGTGGCAGAACCACTGGCGCGTGGGCGCGCAGACTTTCTCGGCGACGCTGGAGCGCCGTGAGGATGCGCTGCAGAATGCGCCCGTGGACCGCGAACGCGCGCAGAATGCGCTCGCGCTCGGCTACCAGTGGCATGCGGACAAGCAGCACCTGCAGGGCCAGGTGCGCCATGACAGCGACAGCGAATTCGGCGACAAGCAGACCGGCAGCCTGGCCTATGGCTACGACCTCACGCCGCAATGGCGCGCGACGGCCTCGGCGGCCACCTCGTTTCGCGCGCCCACGCTCTACCAGCGCTTCAGCAACTACGGCACGGCGAGCCTGACGCCGGAAAACGGCCGCAACCTCGAGCTGGGCGTACGCTACGGCGCCGGGCACGATACGTTCTCGGCCACGGCCTACCGCAACCGCATCCGCGACCAGGTCTCGTACCAGGCCGGCGCGCGCGGCTGCGCGAGTTCGCTGGGCTGCTATGTCAGCGTCGCCCAGGCCGAGTACCAGGGCCTGACGCTCGCGGCCGCGACCCGGGCGCTGGGCGTGCGCTGGCATGGTTCGCTGGACTTCAATTCCGCCAGGGATGGCTCCACCGGCCTGTACCTGACGCGCCGCGCCCGGCAGTTCGGCACGCTGGGCGCAAGCCGCCAGATCGCGGGCTGGCAATGGGGCGCCGACGTGCAGTGGAGCGCTCGCCGCTTCGACGATGCCGCCAACACCAAGGTGCTGGGCGGCTATGCGCTGTGGAATCTTTCTGCGAGCAAGTCGCTGGCGCGCGACTGGAAGCTGCTCGCGCGCCTGGACAATGCGTTCGACAAACACTATGAGACCGCCGCTACCTACGCCACCGAAGGCCGGCGCTTCTTCGTGAGCCTGCAATGGACACCCACGCTCTGACTTGCGTGCGCTGCCCGGCGCTGCTGATCACCGCGCCCGCGTCGGGCCAGGGCAAGACCACGCTCACGGCCGCGCTTGCGCGCCTGCACACGCGCCAGGGGCGGCGCGTGCAGGTCTTCAAATGCGGGCCCGACCATCTGGACCCGCACTGGCACCAACTGGCCAGCGGCGCGCCCGTGCATTCGCTGGACCTGTGGATGACGGGCGAGGCCGATGCGCGCGCGCGCCTGCACGCTGCGGCGCAGACCGCCGACCTGATCCTGATCGAAGGCGTGATGGGCCTGTTCGACGGCAGCCCGAGCGCGGCCGACCTCGCGCGGCTGCTGGACATTCCGGTGCTTGCGGTGATAGATGCGTCGGCCATGTCCGCGACGCTGGGCGCGCTGGCGTTCGGGCTGCAGCATTTTCAGCCCGGCCTGCGCTGGGCCGGCGTGCTGGCCAACCGCGTGGCCAGTGCCCGCCATGCGCAGCTGCTGCAGGCTGGCGTGCGCGAGGACAGCCTGTGGCAAGGTGCGGTGCAACGTATTTCTGCCGACGCGAGCCCACAGCCCGCGCTGCTGCCCCAGCGCCATCTGGGCCTGGTCGCGGCGCACGAACTCGACGATGGCCTGCAGCGGCTCGATGCCGCCGCCGATGCGCTCGCGGCCACGCCGCTGGGCCAGCGCAGCTGGCAGGACTGGCAGCAATGGACGGTGGAGTTTGCGCCGCCCGCGCATGCTCCCGCCGCAGGCGATCCCGAGGCCCTGGGCCTGTGGCTGTCGGGGCGCGTGATTGCCGTGGCGCGCGATGCGGCCTTCAGCTTTGTCTATCCCGCAAATCTTGACTGCCTGCGCGCGATGGGCGCGCAACTGCGCTTTTTCTCGCCGCTGGCCGGCGAGCGCCTGCCCGCGTGCGACGCGCTGTGGCTGCCCGGCGGCTACCCCGAGCTGCACGCCGCGCAGCTCGCGGCGCAGACCGGGCTGCAGGCCGACATCCTGGCCCACTGGCAGGCGAACAAGGCCATCTGGGCCGAATGCGGCGGTATGCTTGCGCTTTGCGAAGGCATTACCACCAGCGACGGCGCGTGGGCGCCGCTGTGGGGGCTGATGCCGGGCAGGGCGCAGATGCAAAAACGCCTCGCGGGCCTGGGCATGCAGCAACTGCCCACGCCCTGGGGGGCGCTGCGCGGCCACACTTTTCACTACGCGCAGCTTGACAGCCCGGCGACGCCGCTGGGGCGCAGCCACCGGCCGGGCGAGGCTGCGGGCGAAGGCAGCGGCGAATGGCTGTACCGGCATGGCAGCCTGCACGCGAGTTTTTTCCATGCCTGGTTCGCTTCGCACCCCCGCGCCATCGCCGCGTTGCTGGGTGCGGGTGATGACGGACAAGATCGGGAGTTGGACGCATGACTGCAGCGCGCAGCGAGTTGATTCTGGGCGGGCAAAAAAGCGGCAAGTCGCGCCGCGCCGAAAACCTGGCCCGGGAATGGCTGGCGCCATCGCCCGCGCGCAGCGCCTGGCTGCTGGCCACGGGCCAGGCCTGGGACGCCGAAATGCAGACCCGGATTGCGCGCCACCAGCGCGACCGCGCCGAGCGCGTACCCGGCCTGCGCACGCTCGAAGTGCCGCTGGACCTTGCATCGGCAGTGCGCGAACGCAGCCAGCCCGACTGCCTGCTGGTCATCGACTGCCTGACCATGTGGCTGACCAACTGGATGATGCCTATGACCGAACATTTGCCCGGGGCGCAGCGCTGGGCGGAACAAGCCGATGCGTTCATGGCCGCGCTGGCCCGGGCACGGGGGCCGGTGGTGATCGTCGGCAACGAGATCGGCCTGGGCGTGATTCCGCTGGGCAGCGAAGTGCGGGCGTTTGTCGATGCGCTGGGCGTGCTCAACCAGCGCGTGGCCGCGACCTGCAGCCACGCCACGCTGATGTGCGCCGGCCTGCCGCTGGTGCTCAAGGGGGGCGCATGACGATTGGATTCAGCTTACATGCTTTCTGGAGGCGGGCAGTAAAATCTTCCGTTCGCCCTGAGCCTGTCGAAGGGTCTGTTCGTCCTGCGTCTGTCGAAGGGGCCGCTCGCCCTGAGCCTGTCGAAAGGTCTGTTCGTTCTGCGCCTGTCGAAGGACTGTCGTGGACGGCATTGATCCTGGCTCTGTCACTGATCGCTGGCCTGGCGCTGCCGGCCAGTGCTGAGGCACTTGTACCGACTGCAGCAGCCGCCATCACGCTTACCGACGCGCGCGGCAAGCTCGTGCAGCTGGCCGCGCCGCCGCAGCGCATCGTGAGCCTGTTGCCGTCGCTCGCCGAGTCGGTCTGCGCGCTCGGCGCCTGCGAGCGCATTGTCGGCGTGGACCGCTACACCACCTGGCCGCCCGCGCTCGCGCAGTTGCCGCGCCTGGGCGGCAATCTGGACCCGAACATCGAGGCCGTGCTGGCGTTGCGCCCGGACGTGGTGCTGATCTCGGTGGCTTCGCGCGCCGTGCAGCGCTTCGAGGCGCTGGGCCTCAAGGTGCTCGCGCTCGAGCCGCGCACCCATGCCGAAGTGCATGGCGTGCTGCGCACGCTGGCGACGATGCTGGCGCTGCCACCGCAGCAGGGCGCCGATCCGCTCTGGGCGCGGATCGAGCAGGGCCTGGAGCAGGCCGCGCGCGCCATGCCCGCGCAGGCGCGCGGCCAGCGCGTGTTCTTCGATGCCAGCCGCGGTCCGGTGGCCGCGGGCGCGCATTCCTTCATCGGCGAGACGCTGGCCCGGCTGGGCCTGGTCAACGTCGTGCCCGCGGCCCTGGGGCCGTTTCCACGGCTGAACCCCGAATACGTGGTGCGCGCCGACCCGGACCTGCTGATGGGCGGCCAGCGCAGCCTGGGCGACAGCGGCGTGCCCTATCCGGGCTGGTCGGCGCTGCGCGCCGTGCAGGCCGGACGCATCTGCCGCTTCGAGGGCGCCGAGTCCGATCTCATGATACGGCCCGGCCCGCGGCTGGCCGAGGCGGCGATGGCCATGGCCGCCTGCGTGCGCAAGGTCTACCCATGAAGGCGAATCCGCTGCGTCCTTCCTGGCTTGCGCTCGCGCTGCTGCTGGCCAGCCTGCTGTTGATGCTGCTGGGCGCGGGCATTGGCAGCACGGGCTGGGAAAGCGTCTGGAGCCTGGGCGCGCCAAACGCTGATCCGCTGGCCTGGCAGATCGTGCGCGATATCCGCCTGCCGCGCACCACGGGCGCCTGGCTTGCCGGCGCGCTGCTGGGCCTCGCGGGTGCCGTGGCCCAGGGCGTGTTCCGCAATCCGCTGGCCGATCCGTATCTGCTGGGCAGCGCTTCGGGCGCCTCGCTGGGCGTGGCGCTGGCCATGGCGGCGCTGGGCGTGTCGCCGTTCGCGCTGCAAGGCCTGCTGCGCCTGGGCATCACCGGCGCGGCGTTTGCGGGTGCCGTGGGCGCCGTGCTGCTGACGCTGCTGCTTGCCAAGGGGGCGCACAACACCATGCGCCTGCTGCTCGCCGGCGTGGTGGTGGGCGTGGTGCTTGGCGCCGCGTCGTCGATGGTGCTGATGCTGTCGCCCGAAATCATCCAGGCCATGCAATCCTTCATGCTCGGCAGCACCTCGTTTGTCGGCTGGGGCGCCTGCGCGCTGATGGCCGTGGTGCTGGCGCTGGTGGTGCTGGTCGCCTGGTCGCTCAGCCGCGTGCTCGACGGCCTGGCGCTGGGCGAAGCCACGGCGCTGAGCCTGGGCCTGCCGCTCGCGCCGCTGCGCATGCTGCTGATCGTGGTGATGGCGCTGGCCACGGGCACGGCCGTCGCGCAGACCGGGCTGATTGCTTTCGTCGGCCTGGCCGCGCCGCACCTGGTGCGCTCGCTGGTGCGTGCCATGCACGGCTGGCTGCTGCTGCTGAGCGCGGGCATGGGGGCGGTGCTGCTGCTGGGCGCCGACCTGCTCGCGCGCTGGCTGATCGCGCCGCAGGAGCTGCCCGTGGGCGTGCTCACGGCGGTGCTCGGCGGCACCTATCTGCTTTGGCTGATGCACCGGCGCAATGTGCAGGAGCTTTCATGAGTGCAACCTCTCTTGCCGCCGAATGGGCGCTGCAGGCCGAAGGGCTGTCGGTTTCGCTGGGCGGCCAGCAGGTCCTGCATGACCTGTCGCTGCGTCTGCCCGCGGGGCGCTGGACCAGCGTCGTCGGGCCCAATGGCGCGGGCAAGTCGACGCTGCTGCGCGCGCTCGCCGGCATGGGGCACGACCAGGGAAGGGTGCTGCTGCAAGGCCGTGCGCTCCAGGGCTGGAACGGCCGCGCTCGCGCGCGCACCCTGGCCTGGCTCGGGCAGAACCAGGCCACGGCGGGCGACATGTCGGTCTACGACGTCGCCATGCTCGGCCGCCTGCCGCACCAGCCCTGGCTGGGCGCGCCATCGGCGCTGGACCATGCGGCCGTGGAACAGGCGCTGCGCCAGACGCAGAGCTGGGACTGGCGCGCGCGCAGCCTGGGCCAGCTGTCGGGCGGCGAGCGCCAGCGCGTGCTGCTGGCGCGCGCGCTCGCGGTGCAGGCCCAGGTGCTGCTGATGGACGAACCCCTGGCCAACCTCGACCCGCCGCACCAGACCGACTGGCTGCACTGCGTGCAGGAACTCGTCGCCCGGGGCACCACGGTGGTCAGCGTGCTGCATGAAATCTCGATGGCGCTGCAGGCGCAGGAACTGGTGGTGATCGCGCAAGGCCGCGTGCTGCACCAGGGCGGCTGCGCCGACGTCACGACCCACCGCGCGCTCGAACAGGTGTTCGACGAGCGCATCCAGGTGCGCGCCATCGACGGGCAATGGGTGGCGCTGCCGCGCCTGCCCGCACCGCGCTGATTGAATTTTTCTCCCGGGGCCGCGTCCCCAGCTATTCCACTTTGCTGAAAGTCCCCTCATGGAAATCGAACAAGCCCCGACCGAAAAGCCCTATACCAAGCCCGAAGGCGAGCGCCGCGGACTGGTGCTGGTGAACACCGGCAACGGCAAAGGCAAGAGCACGGCCGCGTTCGGCCTGGCGTTGCGGGCGCACGGCCGCGGCAAGTCCGTCAGGATCTTCCAGTTCATGAAAGTGCCCACCGCACGCTTTGGCGAGCACCGGATGTTCGAGCAACTGGGCATGCCCATCGAAGGCCTGGGCGACGGCTTCAGCTGGAAGAGCCAGGACCAGGAACACTCGGCCCAGCTCGCGCGCGAAGGCTGGGAGCGCGCGCGCACGGCGATTGCCTCGGGCGCGCATTTCATGGTGGTGCTCGACGAGATCACCTACCCGCTGATCTATGGCTGGCTGCCGCTCGAGCCCGTGCTGCAGACCCTGCGCGATCGCCCGCGCGATGTGCACGTGGTGCTCACGGGCCGGCGCTGCCCGCCAGAAATCATCGCGCTTGCCGACACGGTGACCGAGATGACGCTGATCAAGCATGCCTTCCAGGCGGGTATTCCCGCGCAACGTGGCATTGAAGACTGATGGCGCCGCGCGGACAATGGCCGGACCCATTGGCTTGAAGAAACGGCCCCACCATGACCACCATCCCGAGCCCTGCGCGCACTGAAGAAATGCCCGGTGCCACGCTGGCCGCGCTGCCTTTTGACGCGCCGGACCGCGCAGCCGTCTACCGCGCGATCCACGAACGCCGCGACATGCGCCATTTCAGCGGCGGCACGGTGGCCGAGGACGTGCTGCTGCGCCTGCTGCGCGCCGCCCACCATGCGCCCAGCGTAGGCTTCATGCAGCCCTGGCGTTTCGTGCGCGTGCGCGAGCGCGCAATGCGCGAGCGCATCCATGCGCTGGTCGAAGCCGAGCGCCAGTGCACGGCGCAGGCCCTGGGCGAGCGCGAAAGCGAGTTCATGCGGCTCAAGGTCCAGGGCGTGCGCGATGCGGCCGAAGTGCTGGTGCTGGCCATGCCGCCGGGCCGCGAGCAGCATGTGTTCGGCCGGCGCACGCTGCCCGAAATGGATGTCGCCTCGGCGGCCTGCGCGATCCAGAACCTCTGGCTCGCGGCGCGTGCAGAAGGCCTGGGAATGGGCTGGGTGTCGCTGTTCGATCCGGTCGCGCTGGCCGCGCTGCTGGGCATGCCCGAAGGCAGCCGGCCGCTGGCCGTGCTGTGCCTGGGCCCGGTGCCCGCGTTCTATGCCGAGCCCATGCTGCAACAGGAAAAGTGGGCGCAGCGTGCGGCGCTGGGCGACATGCTGTTCGATGAAGTCTGGGGCCAGCCGGTCAGCGGGGAAGCGCCCGCGACAGACCGCTCAGGGGCACACGCCCCCAAGGATCCATGCTGATCATCAACGGCTATCTCTGGTGGCTTCTGGGCACGGCCGCCGTGCTGCTGGCGTTGGTCATTGACCGCTGCTGGGGCGAGCCGCCCGCGCGCCTGCACCCCGTGGTCGGCATGGGCAATTTCCTGGCCTGGAGCGGGCGCCGGGTCGGCGCCGGCAGAGCGCTCGAGCCCGGCGACTGGCGCCAGGGTTATGGCGCTTTCCTGCGCGGCGCACTGGCCTGGACGCTGGGCGCGCTGCTGGTGACCGCGCTCTATGCGGGCCTGCAATCGCTGCTGCTGCGCATGCCATGGTGGCTGGCGATCCCCTTGCTCGCACTGCTGCTCAAGCCGCTGTTTGCCTGGCGCATGCTGCAGGCCGAAGTGCAGGCCGTCGAAGCGGCGCTGCAGCAGTCGCTGGCGGCGGGGCGCGAGCGCCTGTCGTGGCTGGTGAGCCGCGATGTGACGCAGCTGAGCGAATCGCAAGTGCGCGAAAGCGCGCTCGAGACCCTGGCCGAGAACCTCAATGATTCGGTGATCGCGCCGCTGTTCTGGTTTGCGCTGCTGGGCCTGCCCGGCGCGGCGCTGTACCGCTTCGCCAACACCGCCGATGCAATGTGGGGCTACCCCGGCTGGCGCAATGAGCGCCACTGGCAATGGGGCGGCAAGTGGGCCGCGCGCGCCGACGATCTGCTGTCCTGGATTCCGGCGCGCCTGACCGCGCTGCTGCTCGCGCTGAGCGCGGGCGGCCTGTCGCTCGCCAGTCTGTGGCGTGAAAGCCGGCGCACGCCATCGCCCAACGGCGGCTGGCCCATGGCGGCGCTCGCGCTGGCGCTCGATGTGCGCCTGGGCAAGCCCGGCTCTTATGTGCTGCATGCCGCGGGCCAGCCGCCCGAGGCGCGGCATACGGCGCAGGCGCTGCGCCTGACGCGCCGCGCGGTGCATCTGCTTGGCGGGCTGACAGGGCTTGCGCTGCTGGGCCTGGTGGCGTGGCAGGCATCGGTCGCTATGGTGTGGTTCCATGTGGTCTGAACACACACACGGCGGCACCGACGCCCTGGGCGTGCCTGCGCATGATTTCTCCACCAACCGCAACGCCTGCGGCCCGTGTCCTGAGGCAATGCAGGCATTGCAGGCCGCGCATGCGCAGCAATACCCCGACCCGGCCTATGCCGCGCTGCGCCAGCGGCTGGGCGACTTCCACGGCATCGCTGCCGCGCGCGTGGTGCTTGCCGGCAGCGCCAGCGAGTTCATCTACCGCATCAGCGCCCATGCGGCGCGCCTGGGTCTGCGCCAGGCGCTGCTGCCCGCGCACAGCTATGGCGACTATGCACAGGCGGCGCGCGTCTGGAGTCTGGCGTGCCTGCGCCTGGAGGGGCAGGGCCCTTGGCCAGGCTCAGGGCGAAGGCTGCAGCGGGCCCTGCACTGGGCCTGCGAGCCGTCTAGCCCATTGGGCCAGGCCGACCCCGCGCTCGCACACTGGCTGGCATCGGGTGACGCGGGCGCGGATCTGCGTGTGCTCGACTGCGCCTACCAGCCGCTTCGCCTTGACGGCCGGCAAAGCGCAAGCGCTGCCGGGGTCTGGCAGGTCTGGACACCGAACAAGGCGCTGGGCATGACCGGCGTGCGCGCGGCCTATGCGCTCGCACCCGAAGGCGCCGAGGACCACGTCGCCGCCTTGCAGGCGCTGGCCGCATCGTGGGTCGTGGGCGCGCATGGCGTGGCCCTGCTCGAGGCCTGGACCACACCGGCCGTGCAGCAGTGGGTGGCGCGCAGCCGCGACCAGCTCGCGCAGTGGAAGGCTGCGCAGATCGATCTGTGCACGGCGCTGGGCTGGCAGGTTGTGCCCGGCAGCCTGGCGAACTATTTTGTCGCGCGCTGGCCCCAGGCCGAGTATGCGCAGCACGCCGGCATGGCCGCGCGCCTGGCCTGGCTGCGCGGCGAACACGGCATCAAACTGCGCGACGCGACGAGCTTCGGCCTTGCCGGCGCGGTACGGCTGGGGGTGCTGCCCCCGGCATCGCAGCAGGCGCTGGCACTGGCCTGGCGCTCGGCGCAAAACACCAAGAACACACCATGAATCCCAAGACAAGCACTTCACTTCCCCTGCCCACGCCCGGCCAGCGACCCGCGCTGTGCGTGATGGTGCTGGGCACCAGCAGCGGCGCGGGCAAGAGCTGGGTCACCACGGCGCTGTGCCGCTGGTACCGCAACCAGGGTTTCAAGGTCGCGCCGTTCAAGGCGCAGAACATGAGCAACCATGCACGCGTGGTGCCGGCCGCGGAGGATGCCTGGGGCGAGATGGGCACGGCCCAGTACCTGCAGGCGCTGGCCGCGGGCTGCGCGCCCGACGTGCGCATGAACCCGCTGCTGCTCAAGCCCGAAGCCGACATGCGCAGCCAGGTGGTGATGCTGGGCCAGGTCGACAACGCGCTCACGCAACTGCCCTGGCGCGAGCGCAGCGCCCATGTCTGGCCGCGCATCGCCCAGGCCCTGGACGCGCTGCGCGGCGAGAACGACGTGGTGGTCATCGAAGGCGCGGGCTCGCCCGCCGAAATCAATCTGCACAGCAGCGATGTCGTCAACATGCGCGTCGCGCGCCATGCGCAGGCGCATTGCCTGCTGGTCAGCGACATCGACCGCGGCGGCGCGTTCGCCCATCTCTACGGCACCTGGGCGCTGCTGCCTGCCGAGGAACAGGCGCTGATCCGCGGCTTCGTGCTCAACAAGTTCCGCGGCGACGCGCGCCTGCTCGCGCCCGGCCCGCAGATGCTGCAGGACCTCACCGGCGTGCCGGTCGTGGCGACCATCCCCAGGCTCGCGCGCCATGGCCTGCCCGAGGAGGATGGGGTTTACGACGCGGGTGCCGACGAACTCGACACCGGCGCGGTGGTGCACACCACGGTGGCGGTGATCGCCTACCCGCGCGCGAGCAATCTCGACGAATTCCAGCCGCTGCTCAACGTGCCCGGCGTGCGCCTGGTCTGGGCGCGCAGCCCGGCCCAGCTGCAGGGCGTTGACTGGGTGATTCTTCCGGGCTCCAAGGCCACGGCCAGCGACCTGCGCTGGCTGCGCCGCCAGGGCCTGGACGCCGCGCTCACGGCCCATGTGGCCCGGGGCGGGCGGCTGTGGGGCATCTGCGGCGGCCTGCAGATGCTGGGCGAGGCCTTGATCGACCTGCACGGCGTCGATGGCAACGAGGCCGGGCTGGGTCTGCTGCCGCTGGTCACGGTGTTCGAAGTCGACAAGCGGCTGCTGCGCGCCGAGGTGCGCATGCCCCAGCTGGACGCGCCCTGGCAGGCGCTGTCCGGCCTCGACCTGGAGGTCTACGAAATCCACCATGGCCGCACGCGCGTGCGCGATGACATGGTGGCCGCGGGCATGGGCGTGCACGAGCGCGTGCCGGGCCGCGTGTGGCAAAGCGCAGACGGCCGCATCCTGGCGAGCTACTGGCATGGCATGTTCGAGAACGCCGCCGTCGTCCAGGCCTTGCTGGGCGCGAATGCGCCGACGCTGGACAGCGTCTTCGAGCGGCTTGCCGCCGGCGTCGAGGAGTGGTTTGCGCAGCTGCCGGCGCGGGCCTGAACGCGCCTGATGTAGGTTCGCGCCTGCAGTCGCAGGCGGGCTGGGCTGATAAGGCGGGCGGGCAAACTGCCGCAAGCTGTGTAACGCAAGCGATGAGGCCGCTCCCGCGGCTTACTCGTTTTCCATCGATTCACTTTGGAGAAAGTTACCATGAAGTCCACCTGGTCCCGCTCCTTGCAAATGACACTGTGTGCCGCCGCCGTCTGCGCGCTCGGCGTGGTCAATGCACAGACTCCATCCTCTTCACCATCCGGTGCCGCCATGCCGCTCGCAGTTGCCCAGGCGCCTGCGCCGCCACCGCCGGGCGCGGGTCAGCACGATGGCAAGAAACCGCCCCATATGAAGCGTGATCACCGTGGTCACAAGGGCGAGCGCCACCAGGGCCAGCGCGGTAGATATGCGAGCCCGCATGACCACGAGGCCGCCGCGGTGCGCGCCGAAGAGCGCGCCGGCCGCATGCCACGCGACCAGGACATGGACCAATACCAGCGCAATGCCCTGGCGCGCTGCGATGCATTCCGCGAAGCCGACGACCGCCGCTCGTGCGTCGAACGCGTGCGCTCGGCGGAAGTCAGTGGCAGCGTAAGGGACGGCGGCGTGCTGCGCGAGTACACCGAGCAGGTGCCCGTGCAGCCGTAACGGCGGGGCACTGCGCAACACGAGGCCCTTCGGGGCCTCTTTTGCAGCTGGGTCGCCTCAAGGAAAAAACATCCACCTGAGAAGGCTTGGCCCCCGACGCAGCGACGCGAAGCGAGCAAGCGTGGGGATTTGTTCACGCGCGCAAGACCATGACCCGCGCGCGAGGATGGTGCAGGCCCGGCCCATGCACCGCGCGGGCCGGCGATACTCGCGGTCTTTGGACTTTGCCGCTGGCCGGTGCGCGATGACTCGTTTTTTGCCTGAAATCCCTTCCATTCACGACCCTGCATGGAATGCACGCGTGCAAGCGCTGATCGACCACAAGACCAAGCCCCTGGGGTCGCTTGGCATGCTCGAGCGCATCGCGCACCGGCTGGCCTGCATTCTGCATTCGGAGGCACCGCAACTGGAGCAGCCGCAGATGGTGGTGTTCGCGGCCGACCATGGGCTTGCGGCGCGCGGCGTGTCGGCCTATCCCGTCGATGTGACCTGGCAGATGGTCGAGAACTTTCTAGCGGGCGGCGCCGCGGTGAGCGTGTTCGCGCGGCAAAACGGCCTGGCCCTGCATGTGATGGATTGCGGCGTGGCGCGCGACTTCGCCCAGCGCCCGGTGGTGGCCGGCCGGCCGCGGCTGTGGCACTGCAAGGTCGCGCATGGCACGCAGGACTGCTCGGCGACGGCCGCGATGAGCGCCGCGCAGTGCGACGCCGCGATGCGCCATGGCGCGGCCCTGGTGCAGGCGCTGCCGGGCAATGCCTTGCTGCTCGGTGAAATGGGCATAGGCAATACGTCCTGCGCGTCGCTGCTGCTCGCGCGGCTGTGCGCGCTCGACGTCGCCCAGGTCACGGGCGCGGGCACGGGGCTCAATGCTGCGGGCGTGGCGCGCAAGGTGGCCGTGCTGCGCGAGGTGCTGGCCTTGCATGGCGCGGTGCAGGAGCCGCTCGACGTGCTCGCGGCCATGGGCGGGTTCGAGATCGCGGCCATGGTCGGCGCGGTGCTGCAGGCCGCGCACGAGCGCCGCGTGATCGTGGTCGACGGCTTCATCACCACGGCCGCGGTGCTGGTCGCAAGCCGCCTGCGCCCCGCGGTGCTAGAGCGCTGCGTGTTTGCCCACCGTTCGGGCGAGCCGGGCCACACCATCGTGCTGCAGGCGCTGGGCGCCGAGCCGCTGCTCGACTGGGGCCTGCGCCTGGGCGAAGGCTCGGGCGCGGCGCTGGCCTGGCCGCTGCTCGAGTCGGCCTGCGCGATGCTGCGCGACATGGCGAGCTTTGCCTCGGCCGGTGTCGCGGGGCAGCAGACCGAAGTCGCCGGGGGCTGAGCGCCACACCGTTCGCCCTGGGCCTGGCGCAGGGCATCCTGGCGCAGGGCATCCTGGCGCAGGGCGCCTGCCCCTCACGATAAAAGCGCCTCAGGGCGCCAGCGTCTTGGGCTGGAAGTCGCAGTAAGTCGAAACGATGCACTCCCAGCAGCGCGGCTTGCGCGCCTGGCAGACATAGCGCCCGAGCAGGATCAGCCAGTGGTGGGAGTCGACCGCATACGCGGGCGGAACGCGCTTGAGCAACTGCTTTTCAACGGCCAGCACGTTGGCGCCGGGCGCCAGGCCCGTGCGGTTGCTGACGCGGAAGATATGCGTGTCCACGGCCATGGTCGGCTCGCCAAACGCGACGTTGAGCACCACGTTGGCGGTCTTGCGGCCCACGCCCGGCAGGTCTTCGAGTGCCTCGCGCGTGCGCGGCACCTGGCCACCATGCCGCTCTATCAGCCGGCGGCAGGTTTCTAGCAGGTGCCTGGCCTTGCTGTGGTACAGCCCTATGGTCTTGATATATGACTCCAGGCCGTCGAGGCCCAGGTCGAGAATCGCCTGGGGCGTGTTGGCCACGGGAAACAGCTTGCGCGTGGCCTTGTTGACGCCGACATCCGTGGCCTGTGCCGACAGCAGCACGGCCGTGAGCAGCTCGAACACCGTGGTGTATTCGAGCTCGGTGTTGGGCATGGGGTTGGCCGCCTTGAGCGTGGCGAAAAAGGGAACGATCTGCGCAGTCTGCATGGGGGAAGCCCGAGGCAAAAGGCGATTGTCGGGCAAAACCGCGCACGCGCGCTGCAGCGGCGCCACGCCAAATCCTGGCGCGCGCAGTGTATTGCGCGCATGGCGTGCAAATTTGATGAAAAATGCAGGGTTGGCGGCCGCGCGCGACTGCCACCGAATTTTGTTGCTGAAACGGACCCTATCTATGCAATTCGCCGAGCGTCTGAACAATGTGGAGACTTCCGCAATCCGTGAACTTTTCAAGTTGCTGGGCAAGCCGGGCATCATCAGCTTTGCCGGCGGCTTTCCCGACAGCGCGCTGTTCGACGTCGCGGGCATTCGCGCGGCGAGCGAGGCCGCGCTGAGCCACGAGCCGGGCGCTGCGCTGCAGTACGGCGCGACCGAAGGCTACCAGCCGCTGCGCGAACAGCTCGCCACCTTCATGGCTGCCAAGGGCGTGAGCGGCGTCGCGGCCACCGACCTCGTGGTCACCACGGGCAGCCAGCAGGCGCTCGACCTGCTGGGCAAGACCATGATCAGCCCCGGGGACAAGGTCATCGTCGAAGGCCCGACCTTCCTGGCCACCATCCAGTGCTTTCGCCTCTATGGCGCCGAAGTGATCAGCGCGCCCATCGATGACCAGGGCGTGGATACCGATGCGCTTGAAAAGCTCATCGCCGAGCACCAGCCGAAGATGGTCTATCTGATCCCGACCTTCGGCAACCCCAGCGGCGCGACGCTGAGCCTCGAGCGCCGCAAGAAGGTGCTGGCGCTGGCCGTCAAGTACCAGACGCTGGTCGTGGAGGACGACCCCTACGGCGACCTGTACTTCGACGCGCCGCCGCCGCCCAGCCTGCTGGCGCTGTCTGCGCAGGTGCCAGGCAGCCGCGACTGGCTCGCGCACTGCGGCAGCCTCAGCAAGGTGCTCAGTCCCGGCCTGCGCATAGGCTGGCTGGTCGCTCCCGAAGCTCTGCGCGATCGTGCGGTGATGTGCAAGCAGTTCAGCGACGCCAACACCAGCACCTTTGCCCAGGCGACGGCGGCGCAATACCTGCAGGCCGGCAACATGCCCGCGACGCTGGCCAAGGTGCGCGCGGTCTATGCCGAGCGCGCCCAGGCCATGGGCGACGCGCTGCGCAAGGAGCTGGGCGACGCGGCGAGCTTCGTCGCGCCCCAGGGCGGCCTGTTCCTGTGGGTCAGGCTCACCGGTGCGCGCGGACAGTTGCAGGATGCGAATGTGCTCGCCAAGCGCGCCATCGACAAGGGCGTGGCCTTCGTGCCCGGCCCACCCTTCTTCGCGCAGAATCCCGATGTCTCTAGCTTTCGCCTGTCGTTCGCGACCGCCGACGTGGCCAGGATCCAGGACGGCATGGCCCGCCTGGGCCAGGCGCTGCGGGGCTGAGGCATGGCCGACGACCAGGCGCAGCGCGCGCAGGAACGCATCACCGAGCTTGAAATCAAGGCCAGCTATGTCGAGGACACGCTCGACCAGCTGAACATGACCATCTACCGCCAGCAGCAGCAGATCGACGCGCTGATCGCCGAAGTGCGCAACCTGCGCCAGCAGGTGCCGGCCGAAGGCGGCGGGGGCGGTCGCAATCTGCGCGACGAATTACCACCTCACTATTGAACGTCGATCAGCAATGCAAAAGGGCTTCCCGGGGAAGCCCTTTTTGCGCCTATGGGCACCGCCGCGCGCAGGCCTACTCGGGCGCCTTGTTCGCAATCGTCTTCATCTTGCCCAGGAACAGCAGCAGGAAGAAGATGCCCATGCCAATGATCAGCAAAATGGAGATCAGGCTCATCAGGCCGTAGTCGGTAGAGAACAGGTCGATCCACAATTTCATGCATAGCTCCAGTCGGGCCCGGGGTGCGGCTCCGGCGCCATGGGAGGACTATCGCCGCGGGCCAGGCCTTGGCGCTTGCGCCAGGTCAAGGGCCGGCGCAAAAAGCGCCATGGCAGGCCTCATCCATGCAATTGCGCTCAGGCCCGCAGGTCCATCGCCGTTTGGACTACAAGTGCTGGCGTGTTTCGCAGGCAAGCTCAAGGTGTTGCGGGCGGATTGCGAAAGCGTCCGTACCGCCGCAGCAGGCGCACAGGCCGCTACACGCGCAGCCGGCGCGCCGATGGCCCTTTGTTTTCAGCAGGAGCACACATGACCACACCCGAACAACGCAATAACCTCAATCTTGACCCGATCACGGACGAGCCCGGAGCCCACCCCGTAGGCACGGGGCTGGGGGCCGGTGGCGGTGCGCTGGCCGGTGCTGCTGCGGGCGCCATCGGCGGCCCGGTGGGCGCGGCCGTGGGTGCCGTGGTCGGTGCGGTGGCCGGCGGCCTCGCGGGCCACGGCGTGGCCGAAGCCATCAACCCGACGGCCGAAGAGGCCTACTGGCGCAGCACGTACGACAAGCAGGACTACTACCGGTCGGATTACAGCTATGACGACTATGCGCCGGCCTATCGCGCCGGCTGGGAAGAGCGCGCCGCGGGCCGCGACCGCTGGGAGCAGGTGCGTGATGACTGGTCGCGCCGCTGGGATGGCGAGCCCCATGGCTCGCGCCTGCGCTGGTACGAGGCCGAGCCTGCGGCCAAGGCCGCGTGGGAGCGCGCCAACGAACACTATGTGTTCAACAAGCAGGAGTGAGCGTCCGGGCCTCAGCCCGGTGATTTTTTCGGCGCCGCAGCCCCTGCCTCTGGGCCATCCGCAGGCAGGGGCTGCAGCCAACCGGCGGCGGCCGTGATCACGCAATGCGTCAGACGCTGCAGCCCGGCCTGGGCGTTGCGCGCATGGGCCCAGTAGAGCGGGATATCCACGCCCGTGTCGGGCAGAACTTCCACCAGCGTGCCCGCATCGAGGTAGCGCTGGATCAGCACCGTGGGCTGCATCGCCCAGCCTACGCCCGCCTCGCAGGCGCGCACGAAGGCATAGGCCGACGGCAGCCAATGCTTGGGCGGTCCATGGCGCGAAGCCAGTCCCTGGGCGTGCAGCCATTTGTCCTGCATCGCATCCTTGCGGTCATAGCTGAGCATGGGCGCGCGCGCTATTGTTTCGGGGGTCACGCCCTGCGCAAAGTGCTGGCGCATGAAAGCCGGGCTCGCGGCCGCGACATAGCGCATAGAGCCCAGTGGCCAGGTGTTGCAACCCGTGATGCTGGTCGATGTGGCCGTCACCGCGGCCATGACCGCACCTTCCTTGATGCGCTTGGCCGTGTGGTCCTGGTCGTCGATGCTGATGTCGAGCAGCTCGTTGCCTTCGCGCGTGAACGCCGCCATCGCATCCATGAACCAGGACGACAGCGAGTCGGCATTGACCGCGAGCTTGAGTGTCGGCGGCATGAACTGTCCTTCGGACACCAGCGCCGGGTTGGTGCGGCGCAGTTCGTTTTCAAGCAATGCGACCTGCTCGACATGCAGGCACAGCCGCCGCCCGGCTTCGGTGCCCGTGCAGGGCTGGCCCCGCAGCACCAGCACCTGGCCCACGCGTTCCTCGAGCAGCTTGATGCGCTGCGAGACGGCCGAAGGGGTGATGTGCAGCTTGCGCGCGGCGCGCTCGAAGCTGCCTTCGCGCACCACGGCGGCCAAGGCTTCCAATCCGGCGTAGTCGAGCATCAGTTTGTCTTAATAGGTTGCAACTAATTTAATTTTACTTAATATCTGGATGAATCGACAATTTCCCTTATGTGGACAACGTTGATTTCTTCCTCCTGGATCGCGGGCTTTACCGTCTGCCTGTCTTTGATCATCTCGATAGGCGCGCAAAACCTCTATGTGCTGCGCCAGGCCGTGCAGGGCCGGCATGTGCGGGCCTGCGTGGCGTGGTGCGTGTTCAGCGATGTGCTGCTGATCGGCATCGGCGTGGCCGGCATGTCGCAGCTGCTCGGGCGTGAGCCCGACTGGGCCTATTACCTGTCGCTGGGCGGCGCATTGTTCCTGCTGGCCTATGGCCTGTACGCGCTGTGGCGCGTGTTTTACGCGGCCGATGTGGCGCTGCAGGGCGCGCACGCCGCGCAGCGTGGCCTGCTGAGCGTGCTGAGCACGCTGGCCGTGATCACGCTGCTCAACCCCCATGTCTACCTCGACACGGTGCTGCTGGTCGGCAGCATAGGCGCACGCCAGGACGGTGCGCTCAAGGCCGTGTTTGTCGCCGGCGCGGCCTGCGCGAGCCTGCTGTGGTTCATGCTGCTGGCCTGCGCGGGCCGGCGCCTGCAGCACTGGTTCGCCCACCCCATGCCCTGGCGCATGCTCGACGCGCTCACCGGCGTGATGATGCTGGCGCTGTCGTGGTGGGTCTGGAGCGGTATGGCCGCCGTGGCCTGAGGCCGTCGCTGAAGGCCGTCAGGCCAGTTTTGCGAGGACTTCCAGCAGGTTCCATTGATTGCACTGGATCTGGTAGTGCCCCGTGGTGCCCAGCTTCTGGCTCTGGGCCTCGATCACGATCACATTGCCCAGCGCGCGCGCGGCGGACAGCGGGCGGATCTTGTCGTACTGGTGGGCTTCGGCCACGTCGCCGCGAAACAGCAGCAGCGGCGCGCTGGCGTCGGGCTGGCCGTACTTGCGCGCATACAGCTCCAGCGTCTTGGTGCGCGTGACTTCGTTCAGGCCGACGTGAACCGCCTGGTCCAGGCAAAGGGCAGGGGGAGGGGACAGCGTATCTTCAGACATGGAGAGATTCCGTGGGCGAAGGGAAGAGTGCATCGCGCGGGAGGAGCTCCCGTGCGGGCGGCATGGCGCCGATTTCACCATAGACGGCCTCAATTGTGTTGCGTTTGATTACATTTTTGTGTCGTTCAAGGCTGCCGTCGGCCCATGAAAAATGGCCCCCACGCTCCCCTTGCTGCGCAAGGTCCGCGCTGGGAGGCGAAGCCCCCCAGATGCTTTTCATCTTGGGGCGGCCCGGCTATGAAAAATGGCCCCCACGCTCCCTTTGCTGCGCAAGGTCCGCGCTGGGGGGCGAAGCCCCCCAGATGCTTTTCATCTTGGGGCGGCCCGGCGATGAAAAAAGCGCTGCCAGGCAGCGCTTGATCAGGAGGCAGTCGCCACTCAGAATGCCGGAACCACGGCGCCCTGGTACTTGTCCTGCAGGAACTTCTTCACGTCTTCGCTGCGCAGGGCCTGCATCAGCTTGGCGATCTCGGCGCTGTCGGCGCGGTCCTTGCGCGCGGCGACGATGTTGGCGTAGGGCGAGTCCTTGCCTTCGATGAACAGCGCGTCCTTGGTCGGATTGAGCTTGGCTTCGATCGCGTAGTTGGTGTTGATCAGCGCCAGATCGACGTCGGCCAGGGCGCGCGGCAGCAGCGGCGCTTCGAGTTCGCGGAACCTGAGCTTCTTGGGGTTCTTCACCACGTCGAGCGCAGTGGGCGTGAGGCTCTTGGGGTCCTTGAGTTCGATCAGGCCTTGCTTGGCCAGCAGCAGCAGCGCGCGGCCGCCGTTGGACGGATCGTTCGGGATGGCCACGGTGGCGCCGTCCTTGAGGTCCTTGATGTTCTTGATCTTGCTGGAGTAGGCGCCGAACGGCTCGACATGGACGGTGCCGTTGGGCACGGCCACGAGCGAGGTCTTGCGGTCCTTGTTGTAGCTGTCGAGGTAGGGCTGGTGCTGGAAGAAGTTGGCGTCGAGCTGCTTGTCTTCGACCGCGGCATTGGGCTGCACGTAGTCGCTGAATTCGCGCACCTGCAGCTCGATGCCCTGCTTCTTCAGCGCGGGCTTGATGTGGTTGAGGATTTCGGCGTGGGGCACGGCGGTGGCCGCGACCTTGAGTACCACGTCGGCCGCATGGACGGTCAAGGCCAGGCTCGCAAGGGCAATGGCGGACAGGGTTTTCTTCAGCATGACAAAGGCTTTCCTGGATGTGGATATATCGATCAACGCCAGCGCCGAAACCAGTGAACCTGCAGCGCAGCAGACGCTAGTCTAGTGCGCTGTGGATGGCGCGCGCATCAAAAAAGCAATTTTGGTTATAAGAATGTGGTTTTTTATGCAATCCTACCGTTTCTCGGCTGGCGCAGGCCATGCGCACCTGTCGCGCCAATAAATCCACTCCGAGAATGGGCGTATTCCCTGATAATGGCGCCCAGGCGGAGATCGGCGGGCGCAAGCCCGCAAGCCGGTCACGCCCAGATTCGAAGGTGCCCTTCCAGAGCGGCTAACACGACCCAGCAAATCGAAGATTTGCGGTTGAGGCTAGGCGCATTGCCGCAGACAGTGCGAGTAGCACGGCAAGGCAATGCAACGACGCCTCAAGGGGCGTGTTAGCCGCTCTCAAGGGTTCAACGACAAGCAGGTGCGCTCCGGCAATTCCTGCGCTGCCCCCGCAACGGTAGGCGAAATCTCAGGTCCTCAGGCTGGTCAATCGATGGCTGGCAGTCACTGCGTCGGAACATGGCGTGGGAAGGCGAGGGCTGAGTCGGAATGCTCGACAGATACGAGCAGGCCGGCGTTTCGCAAGCCCGGATACCGGCCTTTGCTATCGCTTCGGACGCCGCGGGAGTGCGCATGTCCGGGCAAGTGGGTGGCTGCGCGTGCGTGCGGCCACTCCTTTGCCTGGGTGCACACTGCGGTGGGTATTGATCGTCGGGCTTCGCGGGTGAGCGAAGCACGGATATGAAATCATCGTATGCACTCCTTTGGTAGTTCGCGGCCCGCGCCTGGCCGCGCCGCTTTGTCTTCTCCCTCCATTTCTGCGCAACTGCGCCCGGGCTTTCGCCTGCAGCGCTCGGCCGCGCTGTGCGTGCTGGCCTGGTCCGCAGCCGCTGGCGGCATGGCCCATGCCGCGGTCGACGCGGCATCTCAAAATACGCCGGCGCTCAGCGATGTGTTCGTCACCGCCACCGCGCGCCCTGAAGACCGCTCGCGCATTGCCGCGACCACGCAGACCATTGACCGCGCCGACATCGAGCGCTCATCGGCGCGTTCGGTCACGGACCTGCTGGCCGAGCATGCTGTCGGTTTCCTGAGCGAATGGACGGCGGCGCAGACGTCGATGAACCTGCGCGGCGCCGCCACCGACGGCCAGGGGCGTGACTACCGCGGCCAGGTCGCGGTGCTGCTCAATGGTCGGCGCGCGGGCACGGCCAATCTGTCCAAGCTGAGCCTGTCGGATGTGGAACGCATAGAAATCGTGCGCGGCCCGGCTTCGGTCGTCTACGGCAGCCAGAACATGGGCGGCGTGATCAACATCATCCTGCGCACGGGCGCCAGCGGCGGCGGCAACCGCGCGTCCGTGGTCGGCGGCAGCGCCGGACTGTGGCGTGCCGACACGCAGATCAGCGGCGCGAACGAGCAATGGGACTGGTACATAGGCGCGAACGCCGGCGGGCGTGACGACTACAGCGCGGGCAGCGGCGGCGGCGAGCAGAAGAACACCAGCTACAAGCGCCGCGGCGCCAGCGGCGCGCTCGGCTGGCAGATTGCCGACCTGCACCGCGTCGAAGTGCAATTGCGCACCGACGGCATCTACAACGCCGGCTTTCGGGGTTCGGGCGCGAACATCCACAGCCGCGACAACCGCTACAACCAGTCGGCCGACCTGCGCTATGAAGGCGCATTGCCCGGAGAGCGGGTGAGCTGGCTGGCCCACCTCTATACGTTCGAGGATGTCGACGAATTCAACTGGGCGTCGCCGGTCATCCGGTCGGGCGTCAATGCCGTTCCCGGAACAGCGCGCGATTACAACATTCGCAAGCTCGACGCCAGCGGCCTGCGCCTGCAGCCGCGCCTGCGCCTGTCGGATTCGAACGACCTGCTGCTGGGCTTCGACTACGAGAAGAATCGCCTGCGCTCGGAACGCGAGCGCAATGCGATGCCCGGCGGCCCTGCGGGCCAGGTCGCACCCTACGACAACAACCAGACCGAGCACACCCATGCGCTGTATTTCGAGGATGCGCAGAACTTCTTCGGCGACCGCGTGACGGTGCGCGCCGGCGTGCGCAAGACCTGGGGCGAGACGCGCTTCGACCAGACGCCGAATGTGGCGATGGCCGTGGTGAATTCGCGCGACTACGACAAGACCACCTGGTCGACCGGAGCGACCTGGAAGGTCGATGACGCCTGGTCGCTGCGCGCGGGCGCAGCCACGGGCTTTCGCGCGCCGACGGCCAGCGAGCTGTCGGCGGACTTCACCGCGGTCGGCGGCGGGCGCAGCTTCGGCAACCCGAACCTCAAGCCGGAATCGAGCCGCCAGATCGAAGTCGGCACCACGCTGCGGCAAAGCGCCTGGAAGGTCGACGCTGCGCTGTTCCAGAACACGATTTCAGACCGCATCATCACCGTCTCGCGCGGCCCGACGACCAACACGTCGGACTACGCCAACAACGCCGCCGACATTGTCGCGCGCGGGCTGGAACTGAGCGCCAATGCGGATGTGGGCAAGCTGCTGGGCGTGTCGTTCGGCGGCCCGGTGCTCAGCGTGTTCGGCAATGGCTACTATCACTTCGAGATGAAGGACAAGGGCGCGGCCGCTTCGGCCAATACCGACCGCGTGCAGCGCATGTACCAGTATGAAGCCGCGGGCGGCCTGCGCCTGTCGCGCGGCATGGACCGCCATCCCGGCGACTGGAGCGCGCAGCTGACGGCGCTGCTGCGCGGTCCGATGTGGTACGACACCGAAGAGAACCTGCTGATCCCCCAGGGCGAGCCCAGCAGCACCTTCATCCACCGCAAGGGCGCGTTCACGGTCTGGAACCTGCGCGGCGAATACCGCGTGAGCCGCGGCATGAAGCTGTTTGCCGGCATCAACAATATCTTCGATCTGAACCGCCACCCGATCTTCATCGCGCGGGATCAGCGGTCGTGCATCGCCAACCCGATCTTCCAGAACGGTGGCTGCGGCACGTCGATGCCGGGACGCGAATGGATGCTCGGCCTGCAGGCCGACTTCTGAGCGTGGGCATGCGCCTGTCGGGCGGCACGGCTGGCGTGCTCCAGCGGCGCGCGCTGGTGCGTGCCGGCGGGGCGCTGGGCCTGAGCGCGCTGCTGCCCGTCCGGGCCGCGGCGGCGCCCATACGCCTGCGCGATGCCTTGGGCCGGGACGTGGTGCTGCCCGGGCCGGCGCAGCGCATCGTGACGATTTTTTCGTCGAACACCGAACTCGTCGCGTCGCTGGGCCTGATGGAGCGCATCGTCGGCGTCGAGGAATACACGCGCTTTCCCCCCGAAGTCGCGGGCCTGCCCAAGGTCGGCGGGCGCCTGGGTTTCTCGGTCGATGCGGTGGTCGCTCAGCGTCCCGATCTGGTGATCGTCACGCCCGCGCGCCAGGCCGCCAACCAGCTCGTCGATCCGATGGAGCGCATAGGCGTGCCGGTGATGGTGCTGCTCAGCCGCAGCCTGGACGAGGTGATGGGCAATGTGCGCCAGGTCGCGCAGGCCGCGGGCGTGGACGCGCGCGGCGAGGCGCTGGTGCAGTCACTGCAGCAGCGCCTGCGCGCGGTGGATGCGCAGGTGGCGGGCCGGCATGCGCCGCGCGCGCTGATGGTCACCGGGCGCATGGGCAACGGCATGCTGCTGGTCGCGCGCCCCGGCACCTACACCAATGAAGCCATGCTGCGCGCCGGCGCGCGCCATGCGATTCCCGACATCGGCACGCTGGCCCAGGTCTCGCCCGAAGCCGCGCTCGCGGCCGATCCCGATGTGCTGCTGTTCGCCGGCGCGCAGTCGCTGCTCGACGAACTCACGCGCCGCCCCGGCTGGCGCGACATGCGCGCGGTGCGCGCGCAACGCGCGATCACCGTCTCGCGCGCCGAATTCCTGATTCCCGGCCCGCGCACCTTCGACGGCATTGCATCGCTGGCGCGCTGGATCGTGCAGACACAGCAGAAAGGGTGGGGATGAATCCCTCCGGAAAAATGGGGTGCTGGGCTTTCGCGGCGCTGGCGCTGGCCATCGTGCTCGGCGTCTGCGCGGGGCACCAATGGGCCGCGCCTGCGGACATCTGGCAGGCGATCACCGAGCGCGACACGCTGCGCGCGCGCCTGCTGTGGGAGTGGCGCATGCCGCGCGTGCTCGCCGCGGCCTGCGTGGGCGCGCTGCTGGGGCTTTCGGGCGCGGTGTTCCAGGGCGTGTTCCGCAACCCGCTGGCCGAGCCTTACCTGCTGGGCGCTTCGGGCGGCGCGGCTCTGGGCGCGACGGTGGCGCTGCTGGTGCCGCTGGGCCTGCCGCAATCGTGGCTGCTGCCGGTGCTGGCTTTCGCCGGGGCCTGGGGCTCGACGGTGCTGGTGCTGGGCGTGGCGCGCGTGGCGGGGGCGCTGGACGCGTCCGGCATGCTGCTCGCGGGCGTGGCCATGGCGGCCATGCTGGGTGCGATACGCTCGTTCCTGATGCTCGCGCTGTCCGATGAAACCGTGAGCCTGCAGGTCGTCATGAGCTGGGTGCTGGGCGGCATACAGACGCCGACCTGGAGCGGCCTGGGCTGGCTGGCGCTGATCACGCTGGCCTGCCTTGCCGGCACGCAGACGCTGGCGCGCGGCCTTGATCTGCTGGGCCTGGGCGATGCCACGGCCCAGTCGTTCGGCCTCGATGTCGCGCGCTTCGTGCCGCGCGCCGTGCTGCTGGGCTCGCTCGTGGTCGCCGCGGCCGTGGCCTATGGCGGGCTGGTCGCATTCGTGGGCCTGGCCGCGCCGCATATCGCGCGCTGGTGGGTGGGCCCGCGCCACCGCTGGGTGCTGCCCGCGAGCGCGCTGGCCGGCGCGGTGGTGGTCACGGTGGCCGATGCGATCGCGCGCAGCGTGCTGCCGCCGGCCGAAGTCCCGCTGGGCCTGATCACGGCCGTGGCGGGCGGGCCGTTCTTCATCGTGCTGCTTGCGCGCCGGCTGCGCGCCTATGGGGGGCGCGCATGAGCGATGCCGAAATGCTTGGCGCCGTCCAGCTCTGCCTGGCGCGGCAGGGCCGCGTGCTGCTGGACGATATTTCTCTCGATCTGCCGCAGCGCGGCGCAGTGGCGCTGGTCGGGCCCAATGGCGCGGGCAAGTCCACCTTGATGCAGGTGCTGGCCGGCCAGCTCGCGCCCGACCGCGGCGCTGTCACGTTGCAAGGCCAGCCGTTGCAGGCGCTCAATGTGCGTGCGCGCGCCCAGCGCATAGGCTATATGCCGCAGCGCTTCGAGCCGCATTGGGACGTGACGCTGCTGGATCTGGTGCAGATGCGCGTGCCCGATCCGGCGCAGGCCGCGCAGGTGCTGGCCCAGGCCGGTCTGCAGCCGCTGGCCCTGCGGCGCTGGAGCACGCTGTCGGGCGGCGAACGCGCGCGCGGCATGCTTGCCGCGGTGCTGGCCACCGATCCGCCGGTACTGCTCGCCGACGAACCCGGCGCGGCGCTCGATGTGCAGCACCGGCTGGCGCTGGTGCAGGCGCTGGCGCGGCGCGGGCGCGAGCGCCTGGTGGTGGTGGTGATGCACGACCTCGATTTGGCGTTCGAATGCTTCGATCGCCTGATCGTGATGCATGCGGGCCGCGTCGCCATGGACGGCGCGCCCGCGGATCTGCTGCACGCGCCCCAGCTTGACGACGTGTTCGGCGTGCGCTTCGAGCGCATCGCCGTGGCGCCGCACACCTTGCTGCGCGCGCGCAGCCGTTCACAGGAACCGACGACATGATGCGCATCGACATTGCGGGCTGGACCCGCGAAGCCATGGCCGGCGATCACCAGGCTTTTCGCACGATTTTCGAGAGCGCCGACCGCTGGGGCTTCGACGGCGCCTGGTTCAGCGAATTCCGCCTGCCGCAAAGCGACTGGCAGTATCCATCGCCTTTGCTGCTTGCGTCGGCGCTGCTGGCGCGCACCGAGCGCCTGCGCGTGGGCACATCGGTGCTGGTGCTGCCCTTGCACCACCCGCTGATGCTCGCCGAGGAAATCGCCCAGCTCGATTTCCAAAGCGGCGGCCGCATCGACGTAGGCATTGGCCGCGGCACCGAGCCGGCGTCGCTGGCCTGCCTGGAAGTCGATCCCGAAAGCACGCGCGAGCGCTTTGAAAGCGGCGCGCGCATCCTGCGCGATGCCTTGCGCGGCGACACGGTGGCATCTGCCGGGCCGCTGTGGAACTTCGCGCCGCGCAGATTGGCGTCGTTGCCGCAGCAGCAGCCCCATCCGCCGATCTACGTCGCGGGCTCGACCGAGGAAACGCTGGGCTTTGCACTGGCCGAGGACCTGCCTTTGCTGCTAAGCCTGGAGCCGCCCGAAGCCACGCAACTCGAGCGCCTGGCGCGCGCCGCCGAGCAGCAGGGGCGCAAGGCCACGCCGCTGCTCGCGCGTTCGTCGCTCGCGCGCTATGTCTGCATAGGCGCGAACGCGTCGCAGGTGCGCCAGCAGCTGGGCGGCCTGTGGGAAAAGCTCTACGCACGCCGGGTCTACTTTGCCGGCAAGCGCGGCGTGGCCGCGGCCGATGTGCCTGCCATAGACCAGCCCAAGGTGTTGCGCGAGCAGTTCATCTACGGCACGCCCGAACAATGCCATGCGCAGATTCTGGCGCTGCGGGCGCGCACCGGCATGCTGAGCCTGCGCTGCATCTTCAATGCGAATGGTCTGTGGAGCAACGACGTGGCGCTGGCCGCGATGCAGTTGTTTGCGCAGGAAGTGTTGCCCGCATTGCATCAGCAGGAGCCCGTGCATGCCTGACAATCCCGGCATGGACTCCGAACAACTCCAGCGTCTGCTGACCGTGCAGATGCCCTATGGCAAATACCAGGGCCGCTGCATTGCCGACCTGCCCGGCAATTACTTGATGTGGATGGCGCGCGAAGGTTTTCCGCGCGGCGATCTGGGGCGGCTGCTGGCGCTGATGTACGAACTTGACCACAACGGGCTGTCGCATTTGCTGGACCCGCTGCGCAAATCGCCGCAGCCGCGCTAAACGCGCCGCCGCCGCAACCTCCGCCACCCAATCACCATCCCGCTGCCGCTGAGCAGCAGTCCGCCCAGGCTCAGCACCAGCAGCGTGATGTCCCACAGCGGGCGGCGCTCGAGCAAAGGCAGCCAGTCCCAGCTGTGCAGCATTGCAAACAGCCAGCGGCTGGTGCGGCGGTGGCTGTCCAGCTGGCCCAGTACGCGGCCCGTGTGCGGGTCCAGGTGGACCCAGGTCGCATGGGGGTCGTCGAAGACGATGCGCCAGATGGGCAGCGGTTTGTCGCTGCCGCCCATCATGGTGTGGGCGTCGCGCGCGTAGTAGTAAAGGTCGTAGTCGGTCAACGTATCGATGCGCGCCACGGAGGAGGGAACAAGGCCTGCGGCCGCGGCGCGCAGCGCCTCAGGGTCGATCGCCAGGGGCTCGGCCGTGCCTGCATCGAACGGCTGAGCCGCGCCGCTGGCCGCCTGTGCGAACACCATGGTCCTGCCCAGCACCGGCTGCCAGCGCAGCTCCCGCACCGAACTGCCCGCGGCACGCAGCAGCGCCTGGGGTGTTGCGTCCTGCATGCCCAATGCCAGCGGGCCTGCTTGCAAGGCCGCGGTGCGCAGCGGCGGCGCGCCGCTGTCGAAGATGCGCCAGGGGTTCATGGACATCAGGCCGCTGAAGATCCAGGTGATGGTCACCAGCGCGAACAGCAGGCCCGTGACATGGTGCCAGCGCATCATGCGCCCGGGGTAGGGCGAGCGCGCGCCGCTGCGGTAGGGCCGCGTGAAGCGCCAGCGCATCAGCCCGACGGCGGTGCCCGCGAGCGCGACGGCAATGCCCGCGATCGACAGCCCGTTGACGATGTCGGTCCAGTACGCATTGAACGCATTGCCGCGAAATGGGTAAAGCCAGTGGATCCAGGCGCCGGCGTAGTTCCAGAGGCGCTCGGTGCGCGTGGCGTCGCGCACCACTTCGCCGGTCTGTCCGGAAATGTAGAGCCAGGTATGGTCGGCGTCCGCGAGTTGCACGCGGTGCAGCGGGCGGTGGGGGTCCAGCCCGCGCGAGTGCGTGAACGCGTCTTCGTCTATGCTGCCCAGATACGCCAGGCCCTGGTCACTGCCCGCGTAGGCCGCCGCGCTGGCCAGTGCCCAGGCGGTGTCCACGGGCGGCAAAAGCTCGCCGTGCGTCGCATCGATGACCACTACCCCTGCGCCTTCGGGCGTGGCAAAGTAGACCGGCCGCCCGCCGCTGGCCGCGGCCAGCCGCAGGTCCTTGAGCGGGTCGGTGATGCCGGCCCGTTCCAGCGCCTGCGCGGGGGGCAGCAGCGGCGCCGCAGCATGGAGCGCCGGTAGGTGCTGCAGCCGCTCGGCGGGCGTGAGCTTGGGGTAGCCCACGTACATCATCACCATGCCCGAGACAAACCACATGGCGAAGAACGCGCACAGCGCGATGCCCAGCCAGCGGTGGGTCAGATAAAGCCAGCGTTTGGGGTGAAGTCGCATTGCTGGCGCTTTCAGTACGTGACACGCAGCGTCAGGTCGGCGCTGCGCGCCGCGCCCAGATAGGCCATGGTGCTGGTGACGTTGGCGGCATAGACCCGGTCCGTGGCATTGCGCACGCGCAGCACCAGCGACATGTTGCGCTGGAGCTGGTAGCTCAGCCCCAGGTCGAGCAGCGTATAGGCGGGCCAGTGCTGCGTGTTGGCGGCGTTGGCATGGACCTTGCCGACATGGCGCAGGCCGGCGCTGGCCTGCAGCGCGGGCGTGAACGCATAAGAGGTCCAGAGGTTGGCGACCGTTTCGGGCGTATTGGTCGGCGTGGTGCCGGCCAGCGAGACGCCGCCCTGGTGGAAGTTTTCATAGCGGGCGCGCACCAGGCTCAGATTGCCCTGGAGGGACCAGGCGCGGCTGGGCTGCAGGCCCAGCGCCAGCTCGATGCCCCGGGCCGACTGCTCGCCGACCAGCACCGTGAGCGTGCTGTTGTTCGGGTCCTGGCTGGCAATGTTCTTGCGCGTGAGGTGGTAGGCGGCCAGCGTGGCGCTGCCCTTGCCGTCCCATAAATCGAGCTTGCTGCCGACTTCGAACTGGCGGCCCGTGGTCAGCGCGCTGTTGTTGCGCACATCCGCGAACGAGGCGGTGCTGAGCACGCCCGACGGTGGATCGGCCGCCGTCGCGTACTGGGCATAGAGATTCGCGCCGGGCGCGGCGTCCCAGACCAGTCCGATGCGGCCCGTGGTCGGGCGGTAGCTGCGCTCGAACGACGCGGGGCTGGCGGCCGTGACTTCGCGGCGGTTGGTCAGCTCCAGCGCAATGCGTTCATGGCGCAGCGCCGTGAGCAGATGCAGCGCGGGCGCGAGCGCCGTGCGGTTTTCGGCATAGAGCGCCGTGGTGGCGATGCGGTTGTCGCGGTCGGGGTTGAAGCCGGGCGCCATGCCGGCGATGTCGAAGAAGTTCTCCGTGCGGAACGCATAGGGATTCACCGTGCTCACGGTGGCCGGCAGGCTGTTGGGAAAGCGCGTCTGCCGGTTGAGGCTCAGCTCCAGCCCGAAAGCCCAGTCGCTGCGCCGCCCCAGCAGTTGGCCCTGGTAGGTGGCTTCGCTGCGATTGCCGACCATGCGCTGGTCGTGGCGCTGCAGGAAAGCCGCCGAGCGGACCACGGCGCTGTTGCCCGCGTCGAAACGGTAGCTCTCGACGTTGCGGTAGTCGCGCAAGGCGTCGTAGGCATAGAAGGTGTTCTTGAATTGCAGGGCGTCGCTCACGCGCCAGTCGCTGATGGAGCGCAGCCACTGCACGCGCTGGGCGTAGAGGCCGTCGGCGCTGTTGTAGTTCTTGGAACGCGTGCCTTCGTCTATGCGCAAGTTGCCCGTGGCCGGGTTCAGCAGCGGCGTGCCCCAGTAGGGACGGTCCACGGTTTCGGTCTGGTATTCGTAGGCCAGCGTGTGGGTGAAGCCGCTGCCCAGGTCGGACAGCAGCGAGGTGGCGAGCTGGGTCGCGCGGCTGTGCGTGCCTTCGGTCCAGCTGCCGCCGTCCTTGTGGTTCAGGTCCAGGCGCAGGAAATGCCTGTCGGCAAGGCGCCGGTTCAGTCCCACCGACGCTTCCTTGAGGTCGTGGCTGCCCAGGCGCAGCTGGGCTTCGGAGAAGTCGTGGCGCTCGGGCAGCTTGGTGAGGTAGTTGATCGTGCCGCCGACGCCGCCCGCACCGTACAGAAAGCTCGAGGCACCGCCAATGGCCTCGACCCGGTCGTAGATCCAGCTGTCCACGGGCCGCGCGGCAATGCTGTATTGCACATGGATGCCGTTGAACAGCTGGTTGAGCGAGCTGCCGCCAAAGCCCCGGTAGCTCACGCCGATATTGCCCGGCGCGTCGTGCGCCGTGACACCGGGAATGGCCTGCAGGATTTCCTGGGTGTTGCGCGCGCCGCGCGCTTCGATGCTGGCGCGGTCGACCATTGTCACGGCGGCCGGCGTCTCGCGCGGCGTCAGGCCCAGGCGGCTGCCGGTTTCGGTGGGCGTATCGAGCGGCAGCAGGCCATTGGCCTGGGGCGCGGCGCTTTTGACTTCGATGGTGGACAGCGACGGCGTCGCCTCCAGGGTTTGGGCCTGGGCCGTGAAAGCCGTGGCGGCGAACAATGCCGCGGCCAGGGGCTGGCGGCGATGGGGCACGGAAAAGTGTGTCATGGAAATCGGGTCTTCACGAGTGACAGCCGCGGCCAGGCCCATGGGAGAGCTTCCCTGGGGCCACGGGGCCAGTTAAATGGGGGAAGGTCGGGCCGCAAAGCAGCCCAGGGCGCGCGCACGCTCGCAGCCCGGTAAGGCCGGGCAGGCGGCGCAGCCGCTCAGGGGCTCAGGCGGGTGGTCCGCGCGGGGGGAGAGATGCGCCCGCAATGGCGGCAATGCGCGCCGACACCACGGGCTGCAGTGCCCGGCCCAGCGGCTGCGGCTGGGCGATGAACTGCGCCGACTGCTGCGGCGGCGGCGCGTTGACCGTGAGGCACAGCGGGCAGTCGAGCCCGTGCTGGCCGTTGGCCGTGACCTGCTGGCCGTTGTCGTCGACCACGATCACCTTCATGCTGCCGTCGGCCGAGCAGAGCATCTGCAGCGACT
This sequence comes from Pantoea sp. 18069, assembly GCF_902706035.1. GTDB lineage: Bacteria > Pseudomonadota > Gammaproteobacteria > Burkholderiales > Burkholderiaceae_C > Comamonas. Next base: position 62,582 of record NZ_CACSJA010000026.1, read on the forward strand.
GCGGGTTCACGATGGGCGAAGCCACGGCGCATCCCAGCGTCAGGACGAACCACGCCATGACCAGACGGGCCAGTGGAATGGAGTTGCGCAGGATTTGCATGACGGCACATTATGGCGTGGTCCGGCAAGCGATGTGCGGACCCGCCTACAAACAACAACGCAGCCCTGAAGGCTGCGTTGCGTGGGGTGGCCCGGGCCCTGGACAGGCCCGGACCGCAGGCGGCCTTACTTGATCGCGGCGCGCGCCGCTTGCGCCCTGGCCTGGGCTTCGTCGGCCTTGCGCTGCAGGTCGGCGGCTTCGGCTTCAGCGGCCCTGGCTTCGGCTGTCTGGGCGTCTGCGGCCTTGTCGCCCGAGGAGCCGGCAATCGCGTTGCCGACCATGCTGCCGGCGACGGCGCCCACAGCGGCAGCGCCCAGGGTGCCCATCATGCCGGGGCCGCCGCGTGCGGGGGCGGCGGCAGCGGCCGGAGCGGCGGCTGCAGGGGCGGCGGCGGGAGCAGCGGGCCTGGCAGCGGGCGCGGGCGCCGGCTTGCCGATGCTGGCCGGGCGAACGGACTTGCCGCCGCCCATGCGCTTTGCGTGGGCCAGGCTAGGCGCGAGCAGCGCAGCAAAGGTCAAAGCAAGCACGGAAGCAGTGGCGCGGTAAGAAATGTTCACGGAGATTCCTAAAATGAAAAGTCAACAAGTATGTGACCCATGCGAAGGCCGGGCCCGGTTGCTTGCGCAACCAGGCCGTCAGGCTCACGGAAAGTACATGGGGGGACTGCGCCGGAATGCAAGCGGCGCCGGGGAAAACCCGGCTGTCGCTCGGTCAGTGCAGTGCGCGCGCTTGGTAGAAGTCGTTTTATGCGCGCAGCCATCGATTCTAGGGCGCTGGCGCCGCGCCGCATGGCAAATGACTGAGCGCGGCACGGGCCATTGCCCTGCGCGCCGGCCCAGGTGCTTTAGCGCAGGATTTCAAGCAGGCGGTCCAGCCCGCCCTGATTGATCGCGATCTGCGCTTCGGCGCGTACGCGGGGCTTGGCGTGGTAGGCCACGGACAGGCCTGCGGCGCCCATCATCGGCAGGTCGTTCGAGCCATCGCCCACGGCAATGCACTGCGCGGGCGCGATGCCCAGCAGCGAAGCGACTTCAAGCAGCGTGCGGCGCTTTTCCGCGCCGTCGCAGATATCGCCCCAGGGCTGCTCGACCATGGTGCCGGTCAGCACGCCGTTTTCCGTGGCCAGCACATTGGCGCGTACGAAGTCGATGTTCAGCAGGCCGCGCACATATTCAGCGAAATAGGTGAAACCACCCGAGACCAGCAGCACCTTGAGGCCGGCCTTCTGACAGGCTTCGACCAGGGTCTGCGCGCCAGGCGACAGTTGCAGGCGCTCGCTGCGCACGCGCGCCATGTCGGCTTCGGTCACGCCTTGCAGCAGGGCCACGCGCTGGCGCAGGCTTTCCTTGAAGTCGGTGATTTCACCGCGCATGGTGGCTTCGGTGATGGCCGCGACTTCGGCTTTCTTGCCCGTGGCATCGGCAATCTCGTCGACGCATTCGATGGTGATCAGCGTCGAGTCCATGTCAAAAGCGATGAGCTTGTAGTCGCTCAGGCGCAAGGGCGCAGGGGTGCGCTGGACCATCAGGCCGGGGGCAAATTCGGTAGCGGCGCTCATTGTGGGGCGGTGGAATGCAGAAGGTGGAAGAGGTACCGGTGCGCGCAGGCACGGGCGTGAGGCCTGCATTATCGCCTTGACCGGCGTGCCGGCGGGTGGGTGGGCCCACCGCCGGGCGCGGCCGCTCGGTGGCTTTATTGCGGTGTCAGGCCCGCGGCCTTGACCAGCTCGGCATGCAGCTTGATTTCGTCGGCAATCGTCTGCTGCAGTTGCTGCGGCGTCGTCGGCGCGACTTCCATGCCGCTTTCGCCCAGCCTGGTCTTGATGTCGCTGGCCAGAATGCCGTGCACCGCGCGATTGAGCTTGTCGATCACCGCGGGTGGCGTCCTGGCGGGCGCGAGCAGGCCGACCCAGGCCGAGAGGTTCAGATCGGCAAAGCCGCTTTCCACCATGGTCGGCGTGCCGCTGAGCACGGGCGAGCGTTGCGGGCTGAGCATGCCCAGCGCATGCAGCTTGCCCGAATGGATATGCGGCAGCGCTTCGGGCAGCACGGCGAACAGCATGTCGACATTGCCGGCGAGTGTGTCGTTGATGGCCGGCGCGCCGCCCTTGTAGGGCACATGCAGCATGCGCGCCTGGGTGCGGGTCTCGAACATCAGCGCCGCCAGGTGCTGCGGGCTGCCGTCACCCGACGACGCATAGGTCAGCTTGCCGGGCTCGGCCTTGGCGGCCGCGACCACGGCTGCGACGCTGGGGAATTTCTGCTTGTCCTTGACGACCAGTACCATGGGCTGGTTGACCAGCTTGGTGATCGGAATGAAATCCGCCTGCGGGTCATAGGGCAGGGTCTTGAAGATGCTCTTGTTGGTGGTGAGGAACGAGGCCGGCGAGACCGTCAGCGTATAGCCATCGGCCGGCGCGCGGGCGACGGCGGGCAGCCCGATCTGGCCCGAGGCGCCGGCGCGGTTTTCGACCACGAAGGGCTGGCCGAGCTCGGCCGCGAGCTTCTGGCTCACCACCCGCGCGATCATGTCGGCGCTGCCGCCGGCCGGCAGCGCGACCATGACCTTGACGGGACGGTCGGGGTAGCTGTCCTGCGCCAGCGCGGGTACGGTCGCCACGCCGGCGATCAGTGCGCAGGCGATGGAAGGGATCAGGCGTCGAATGTGCATGGGAAGACCTTCGCAAAAGAACCAACAACAGGCATCTCGCCTGCGAGAAGACTTTTGCAATTCTTGTGCCAATTCGTCACTTCGGTCGCTGGTAGTTTCGATTCCTCGGTTTTTTTGCAACATGTGCAGGAAACACCCGAGACGCAATCCCTGCGTCTTCGGGTATCTAGGCTGCGACGGGCTCGGCTGCCTTGAGCGGCTGCCCCAGGCTCCTGAGCACGTCGCGCACCAGTTGGGCGCGTGCCATCGGGTCGGGCAGCGCGCGCTCTATGCGCAGTTTCTCGTTGCCCGCGAGCTTGATGTGCTTGTTCTTCTGGATCAGGCCGATGATGTTCATCGGGTCGATAGGCGGCTGGGGCTTGAAGCTGATGGTGATCACGCCCGGCGCCGCGTCGACCTTCACCACGCCATAGGGCTGGCTCAGCACGCGCAGGCGGTGCACGTCGATCAGCGTCTGCGCCTGCGGCGGCAGCTTGCCGAAGCGGTCGACGATTTCCTCGAGCAGGTTGTCGATCTGCTCGCTGGTCCTGGCCGTCGCCAGCTTCTTGTAGAACGACAGGCGCAGATGCACGTCGCCGCAATAACTGTCGGGCAGCAGCGCGGGGGCATGCAGGTTGATGTCGGTGGACACCGACAGCGGCGACAGCAGGTCGGGCTCCTTGCCTTCCTTGAGCGAGCGCACGGCTTCGGACAGCATCTCGTTGTAGAGCTGAAAGCCCACTTCCATCATGTTGCCGCTCTGGTTCTCGCCCAGCACTTCGCCCGCGCCGCGGATTTCGAGGTCATGCATGGCCAGGTAGAAGCCGCTGCCCAGTTCCTCCATCTGCTGGATGGCGTCCAGCCGCTGCTGGGCCTGCTTGGTCAGGCTGTCGATGTCGGGCACCATCAGATAGGCATAGGCCTGGTGGTGGCTGCGGCCCACGCGCCCGCGCAGCTGGTGCAGCTGGGCCAGGCCGAACTTGTCGGCGCGGCTCATCAGGATGGTGTTGGCGCTGGGCACGTCGATGCCGGTCTCGATGATGGTCGAGCACAGCAGGATGTTGTAGCGCTGGGCGACGAAGTCGCGCATCACGCGTTCGAGCTCGCGCTCGGGCATCTGGCCGTGGGCGACGGCGATGCGCGCTTCGGGCAGGATTTCCTCGAGCTTCTGGCGCCGGTTCTCTATGGTCTCGACTTCGTTGTGCAGGAAGTAGCACTGGCCGCCGCGCTTGAGTTCGCGCAGCACGGCTTCGCGGATCACGCCCGTGCCTTCGTTGCGCACGAAGGTCTTGATCGCCAGGCGGCGCTGGGGCGCGGTGGCGATCACGCTCAGGTCGCGCAGGCCTTCGAGCGCCATGCCCATGGTGCGCGGAATCGGCGTGGCGGTGAGCGTGAGCACGTCGACTTCGGCGCGCAGCGCCTTCATCTGCTCCTTGTGGCGCACGCCGAAACGGTGTTCCTCGTCGATGATCAGCAGGCCCAGGTCGTGGAATTTTGTCGACTCCGACAGCAGCTTGTGCGTGCCGACGACGATGTCCACCGTGCCGTCGGCAATGCCCTTGACGGCTGCCGTGATTTCCTTGCCCGAGCGAAAGCGCGAGACTTCGGCAACGCGTATCGGCCACTTGGCGAAGCGGTCGACCAGCGTGCGGTAGTGCTGCTCGGCGAGCAGCGTCGTGGGCGCGAGAAAGGCCACCTGCTTGCCGCCCGTCACGGCGACGAAGGCCGCGCGCAGCGCGACTTCGGTCTTGCCGAAGCCCACGTCGCCGCAGACCAGCCGGTCCATGGGCTGGGGGCTGATCATGTCGTGCACCACGGCGTGGATTGCGGCCTTCTGGTCGGCCGTTTCCTCGAAGCCGAAATCGTTGGCAAAAGTCTCGTAGTCCTGGGGGCTGTAGCGGAACGCATGGCCCTGGCGCGCGGCGCGGCGCGCGTAGATGTTGAGCAGCTCGGCGGCGGAGTCGCGCACCTGTTCGGCGGCCTTGCGCTTGGCCTTTTCCCACTGGTTGCCGCCGAGCTTGTGCAGCGGCGCGTCCTCGGGCGACATGCCGGTGTAGCGGCTGATCAGCTGCAGCTGGCTCACGGGCACGTAGAGCACGGCGTCGCCAGCATAGGCCAGGTGCAGGAATTCCTGCTGCGCCGGGCTGCCGTCGGGGTTTTGCTGGCCCACGTCCATGTTGACCAGGCCGCGGTAGCGGCCTATGCCATGCTGGCTGTGGACCACGGGGTCGCCGAGCTGGAGTTCCGACAGGTCCTTGATCAGTGCTTCGACATCGCTGACCTGTTCCTGCTTCTTGCGCCGGCGCGTGGTCGGGCCGGCCGCGAACAGTTCGGTTTCGGTGACGAAATCGATGCCGGCCTGGTGCCCGGGTTCCCAGTGAAAGCCCGTGGCCAGCGGCGCCGTGGCAATGCCTATCTTCTCGCCGACATCGGCCTCGAACTCGGCGAGCGAGTCGAACGCGGGCGGGTTGAGCTGCGAAGCGCGAAAGAAGTCCAGCAGGCTTTCGCGCCGGCCGTCGCTTTCGGCGAGCAGCAGCACGCGCTGCGGCGTGGCGCGCAGATGGGCGTGCAGGCGCGCGAGCGGGTCGTCGGCGCCGCGCACCACCGACAGGTCGGGCAGGGGCTGGAAATCGCCGCTGGCCAACTGGTCGGCGGGCACCTCGACGCCGCGCACCGCCAGCTGCGCATAGCTCTTGGCGCGCAGGTAGAACTGCTCGGCGCTCAGAAACAGCGATTCGGGCGGCAGCGCGGGGCGCTCGGGGTCGCCCTGCACCAGCCTGTAGCGGTCTTTCGTGTCCTGCCAGAAGCGCTGGAACGCGGGCTCGAGATCGCCATGCAGCACCACCGTGGCCTGTTCGCCCAGGTAGTCGAAGACGGTGGCCGATTCCTCGAAGAACAGCGGCAGGTAGTACTCGATGCCGGCCGTGGCCACGCCGTTGCCCATGTCCTTGTAGACGCGGCTGCGCGTAGGGTCGCCTTCGAGCAGCTCGCGCCAGCGGCTGCGAAACAGCGCGCGCGCGTCGTCGTCCATGGGGAACTCGCGCCCGGGCAGCAGGCGCACTTCGGGCACGGGGTAGAGGCTGCGCTGGGTGTCGGGATCGAAGGTGCGTATCGAGTCGATCTCGTCGTCGAACAGGTCGACGCGGTAGGGCACGGCCGAGCCCATGGGGAACAGGTCGATCAGGCCGCCGCGCACCGCGTATTCGCCGTGGCTCACGACCTGCGAGACATGCGAGTAGCCGGCCAGCGTGAGCTGGGCCTTGAGCCTGGCTTCGTCGAGCTTTTGCCGGACCTTGAAATGGAAAGTGTAGCCGGCCAGAAAGCTCGGCGGCGCGAGCCGGTACAGCGCCGTGGTGGCCGGCACCAGCACCACGTCGGCGCCGGTCGCATGGTCGTGCTGGCTGATGCGCCACAGCGTCGCGAGGCGCTCGCTGATCAGGTCCTGGTGCGGCGAGAACGTGTCGTAGGGCAGGGTTTCCCAGTCGGGAAACAGCGCGCAGCGCAGCTCGGGCGCGAAGAAGGCCAGCTCTTCCATGAGGCGCTGGGCATCGCTGGCATCGGCCGTGACGATGGCCGTGACACGGCCCGCGGCCTTTTCTCGGGCTCCCACGCGCGCCAGCAGCAGCGCGTCTGCGCTGCCCACGGGGCGGGGGAGGGTGAATCGTTTGCCGGGAGTGAGTTTGGGCAGGTCCATGCGGTAGGTCGTTGGCGCCTCGGAGTCGGCCGGGTGCCGGCCAAGACGCAAGTGTCGATTCTAGAATGGCGCCCATGAACGATTCCCTGCCGCCTCCAATTGACCCATCCGCCATAGCTGCTAACCGCGCGCCATCTGGCGGTGCGCCGGCGCGGCTGTGGGCGTTCGTGCCCTGTGCCGGCGTGGGCCAGCGTGCGATCGCCGCGGGCCAGCGGGCCGATCTGCCCAAGCAGTACCAGCCGGTTGCGGGCCGGCCGCTGGTGCTGCATACGCTGGCCGCACTCGCGGGGGTGGCGCGGCTGTCGGGCACGCTGGTGGGGGTGAGCGCGGGCGACCGCTTCTTCGAGACGCTGGAGCCCGCGCACCCGCCCACCTGGCGCGTGGCAGCGTGCGGCGGCGCCACGCGCGCCGACACCGTGCTCGGCGGCCTGGCTTGTCTCTGCGATGCCGGCGCTGCCGATACCGACTGGGTGCTTGTGCACGACGCGGCGCGCTGCCTGCTCACGCCGGCCATGGTCGACCGGCTGATCGACGCCTGCCAGGGCGACCCCGTGGGCGGCCTGCTGGCCCACCAGCTGCCCGATACGCTCAAGTCGGCGCAGGTCGTGGGCGGCGTGGCGCGCGTCGCGGCAACGCTGCCGCGCGCAGGCAAATGGCTGGCGCAGACACCGCAGATGTTCCGCCTGGGCTCCCTGCGCGCGGCGCTGCAGGCCATGGGCGCGGCCGCGACCGACGAGGCCAGCGCGATCGAGGCCCAGGGCCTGCAGCCGCTGCTGGTGGCGGGCAGCGCGCAGAATTTCAAGGTCACCTACCCCGAGGACTTTGCGCTGGCGGCGGCCGTGATCGAGTCACGCGAGCGCGCATACACCGGATAATCGTTGTATCAAAGTGCTTTGCGGAGTCGCGTCAACAATGTCTATTCAATTTCGGATCGGTGAAGGCTGGGATGTCCATGCCCTGGTGCCAGGGCGCAAGCTGATCATTGGCGGGGTCGAGATTCCCCACAGCATGGGACTGCTGGGCCATTCCGATGCCGACGTGCTGCTGCACGCGATCACCGATGCGCTGCTGGGCGGCGCGGCCCTGGGCGACATAGGCCGGCATTTTCCCGACACCGATGCGCAGTTCAAGGGCGCGGATTCGTTGCAACTGCTCGTCGAAGCCGCGCGGCGCGTGCGCGCCACGGGGCTGGAGATAGCCAACATCGACAGCACGGTGATTGCCCAGGCGCCCAAGCTCGCGCCCTATATCGGCGCGATGTGCGCCTGCATCGCGCAGGCGCTGGCGCTGGCCCCCGACCAAGTCAACGTCAAGGCCAAGACGGCCGAGAAAATGGGCCCGGTAGGCCAGCTGCAGGCGATGGAAGCGCGCGCCGCGGTGCTGCTGTTCAGGCCTGCTGAGCGCGCCTAGTCTCAAGCGATTTGCCGCGTTGTGTCACGCGCTCTTGGGGCGCGGCGGCAACTGGCGCTTGACCTGGGGCCGCTGCAGGCGCTGCTCGGGGTCCTTGCCGTCGGGCAGGGTGGTGGCGCGCTGCAGCTGGATATGGGCCGCGAGCCCGCCCGATGAGGTGTTCGACAGCGCAAACACACCGCCCATGCGCTGCACCGTCTTGTCGACGATGGACAGGCCCAGGCCGGCGCCGGCGGCCGCCGTGCGCGCCGAATCACCGCGGAAGAACGGCTGGGTCAGGCGCGAAAGCTGCTCGGGCGGCACGCCCTGGCCGCGGTCGCGAATGCGCACCACGACCCAGTTCTCGCGCGCCTTGGCCGTGACTTCGACCTGTGCGGTGTCGGTGTCCGGGCTCTTGCCGTAGCGGCGCGCATTCTCGAGCAGATTGGAGACCACGCGCGCGAGTTCGACTTCGTCGGCCAGCACGTACAGCCCTTCGGGTACGTTCATCGTGATCTGCAGCTCGCGATGGTCCTGCACCGCGAACACGCAGGAGGACACCACGGCGTGCAGGTTCACCGTGGTCAGCATGACATGGTCGGGCCGCGCGTAATCGAGGAACTTGTCGATGGTGGCGTCGAGCTGCACGATGTCGGCGACCATGTGGTCGCGCGCGACGTCGTCGGCGACGCTCATTTCGGTTTCCAGCCGCAGCCGCGCCAGTGGCGTGCGCAGGTCGTGCGAAATGCCGGCAAGCATCACGGCGCGGTCCTGCTCGAGCTTGGACAGTTTCTGCGCCATGCGGTTGAAACCTATGTTGACTTCACGGATCTCGCTGGTGACGGCCTGCTCGTCGAGCTGGCTGGCTTCGAAGTTGCCATCGCGCACGCGGTTCGCCGCCTCGCTGAGCTGCTTGAGCGGCCGGTTGATGAGGCGCGCAATCACGGCCGCGCCGGCCAGCGACAGCACGCCGGCGGTGATCAGCCAGACCAGCCAGGTACGCCCGCCGGCCGGGCTGAAGCGCGAACGGTCCATCAGCAGCCAGTTCGGGTCGCCATTGATGGTGAAGCCCACCCACAGGCCCGCCTCGCCATTGACGCTGCGCGCAACGATGGTGCCCGGCCCCAGGCGCGCTGCCAGCTCCTCGTTGAGCCGCCCGCCCAGCGCGCTCTGGTCTAGCAGTTCGAACTTGTCGCCCGGCTCACGCGGCAGGATGCGCACGCCCTCCTGGTCGGCCATGGTCTTGATCAGCGACACCCGCGCGATCGCATCGGCATGCACCAGCGCCGCGCGGCTGAGGTTGACCAGCGATGCCACCTGCTGCGCCGTGTGCAGTGTGCGCGGCTCGAACTCGAAAGCGCGCAGGGTTTGCAGCCAGGCCAGGATGCTGCCGACCAGCAGCAGCGCCAGCAGGCAGAACGTGCGCCAGAAGAGGTTCAGGTTCAGCCGGGAGCGCGAACGCGCCCCGCCGCGACTATTCGGATAGTCCAGCGGAACGGGGCTGGTGGCGTCAGGCGCGGGAGCGGTGGATACGTTCATCGGTGGAATACCGCCGGTGGGCGGCAGCCCTGGCGGAATGGTGGATCTCAGTTATTACCATCGGGCACGAACACATAGCCCACGCCCCAGACGGTCTGGATATAGCGCGGTGCGGCCGGGTCTTCCTCGATCAGCTTGCGCAGACGCGACACCTGTACATCGAGACTGCGGTCGAAAGGCTCGAACTCACGGCCGCGGGCCAGCAGGGCGAGTTTTTCGCGCGACAGCGGCTGGCGCGGGTGGCGCACCAGGGCCTTGAGCATGGCGAATTCACCCGTGGTCAGCGGCAGCTCTTCGCCGTTCTTTTGCAGCACGCGCGTGCCCAGGTCGAATGCGAAGGGCCCGAAGTTGACGATCTCGTTGTCGCCCGAAGGTGCACCAGGGGCTTCCTGCGGAGGACGGCGGCGCAGCACGGCGTGGATGCGCGCGAGCAGCTCGCGCGGGTTGAACGGCTTGCCCAGGTAATCGTCGGCGCCGACTTCGAGGCCCACGATGCGGTCCACGTCTTCGCCCTTAGCGGTCAGCATGATGATGGGCGTGCGGTCGTTGGCGGCGCGCAGGCGGCGGCAGATCGACAGGCCGTCTTCGCCGGGCATCATCAGATCGAGCACGATCAGATCCACGGTTTCACGCAGCAGGATGCGGTTCAAGGCCTTGCCGTCTTCGGCAATCATGATCTCGAAGCCCTCTTGTGTCAGGTAGCGGCGCAGCAGATCGCGGATGCGCGCGTCGTCATCGACCACCAGGATCTTGTCGGTGCGGTTGGTCTGTGTGCCCATGTTTGCGTCCTCGGTCCAATATGTAACAGAGCCCATTCTGACCAGCTTGATCCCGGAAATACGGGTTTTTGACCAAACCCTGACCAACTGTTACAAGTTTTGCGCCGCGCGTCCAATCGTGTCGCAATGACTTACAGCGGTACGCGCGCCGGGACGCCAAGGCCGGCGGTGGTTTGCCGCTATGCTGGTGCGGCCTTCAATTACCCCCAGGAGCATGCATGAAGAAATTGTCCCAATGGATCGCGGTCGGCGCGCTGTGTGCGGGCGCCGCCATGGTTTCGGCGCAGACGTTGCCCGAGCCAGCCAACGTGCTGCAACTGTCGAGTTCGGGCAGCGTGGAAGTGACCCAGGATCTGCTGGTCATGACGCTGGCCGCAGCGCGCGAAGGCAGCGATGCCGCGGCGGTGCAAAAGCAGCTGCAGCAGGTGCTCGATGCGGCGCTGACCGCGGCCAAGCGCCAGGCGCAGCCCGGCCAGCTCGATGTGCGCACCGGCAATTTCGGGCTCTATCCGCGCCATAACAAGGACGGCAAGGTCGTGAGCTGGCAGGGCCGGGCGGAGCTGGTGCTGCAGGGGCGCGATTTCGATCGCATCACGCGCACCGCAGCCCAGATCGAGGGCATGCCCGTGAGCCAGACCGGTTTTGCGCTGTCGCGCGAAGCGCGCGAGAAAGTCGAAGGCCAGGCGCAGTCCGAAGCCATTGCCAATTTCCAGGCCAAGGCCCAGGCGCTGGCCCTGGCTTTTGGCTTTGAGCGCCATACCGTGCGTGAAGTGTCGGTCAACAGCAACGACATGGGCTTCGCGCCCCGCGTGGCGATGATGGCCAAGGGCGCGATGGCCGCCGAGGACGCCCAGATTCCCGTCGAAGCCGGCAAGAGCCAGGTGGTGGTGAATGTATCGGGGTCGGTGCAGATGGTGAAATAAGGCCCCCACGCTTGCTCGCTTCGCGTAGCCGCTGCCCCCCAAGGGGGCCGTCCGCCGCCTTGGGGCGGCCCGGCGGCGGCGGTGTCGCCCCCACGCTTGCTCGCTTCGCGTAGCCGCTGCCCCCAAGGGGGCCGTCCGCCGCCTTGGGGCGGCCCGGCGGCGGCGGTTGCTTGCCCCCATTCATCAGAGTGCGCGTGAAACCTCGGCATTCATGCCGGGGAGGTAGAGCGCCGGATGCGAAGCATCCGATGCTTTTGGCCTTACCTGATCACGTTTTGTGTGATTGGCCGGGTTAAGAAAATAGCC
>NZ_CACSJA010000027.1 GCF_902706035.1 Pantoea sp. 18069
CGACCTCCAAGCGCAAGCCCAAGGCTGCTCAGGCCAAAGGCTATGTCGATGGCCGCATCGCCCGCTCACATGTCTCCACTGCTCGTGTGCTTAAACAGGCTTCGGGGAAAAGACCTTGAAAGGGATGGCCCTCAAGGCCGGTACCGACACCCGGCACGCGGGCGTGCACGACCTCAACGCCGCCCAGGTGTTCGCGCAGGAAAGCCTGTGGCATGAACAGGCCGTGGCCCAGGGCCGGGACCCGCTGGCCTGGCGCCTGCAGCATCTGCAGGGCCGGGCCCAGGACCTCGCGCGCCAGGTCGCCGAGCGCGCGCAGTGGCCAGAAGCAGAACAAGACCTTCCTGCCAGCCAGCCCGACGCCAATGGCCGGCTGCATGGCCGCGGCTTTGCGACCGCGCAGTTGCAGACGCTTGACGCCTCGGGCGCGCAGCGCGTGGTCTGGAGCGCCTGGGTCGCCGAAGTCGCCGTGCACCCGCAGACCGGCGCGATCGAAGTCACGCGCGTGGTTGCCGGCCACGACAGCCAGCAGTTGCATGCCGCGCAAGGCGCGACGCTGCGGCCCGAAATCCAATGGCAGGAACAGGATCCGCAACTGCTGGCCAATGCCCGCCAACTGCTGGGCACGGCATCGGCGTTCGACGACTGGAAAGACGCCCATGGCCTGGTGCCGCGCGCGCAGCAGACCGACCTGGCCAGCCCCGCCACGCCGCAGAGCGGCCTGATCCAGCAAGGCCGACTCGCCCTCGACGGCGTCGAAACCCTGCCCGCGGCCGCGGCCATCGCCAATGCCGTTGCGCATGCGACCGGCGTGCGCCTGCGCGAAGTGCCATTCGATTCCGAGCAACTGCGCCTTTCCTTGACCAGCGCCGACGCCGCTGCCGCGCCCGTACGCCAACGCCCCTGGGGCTGGTGGGCCGCGGGCGTGGCTGCGGTTTCCGGTATCGCCGCCATGGCCTGGCCGCTCAAGCCCGCGCTGCCATTGACCTCCGGCCCCGACGTGACGCTGTATTCCGCGCAGGCCATAGAGCGCGGCCGCCTGGTGGCCGCCGCGGGCGACTGCGTGGTCTGCCATACCGCCCCCGGCGGCGCAGCCAACGCCGGCGGATTCGGGCTCGAAACGCCGTTCGGCACGATCTACTCGACCAATATCACGCCCGACAACGAGACCGGCATTGGCCGCTGGTCGTACCCCGCGTTCGAGCGTGCAATGCGCCAGGGGATTCACCAGGACGGCCGCCAGCTCTATCCCGCCTTCCCGTACACGGCGTTTGCCAAGCTCAGCGACGGCGACCTGCAGGCGCTCTATGGCTATCTGATGTCGCAAGCGCCCGTCAAGGCCCAGGCGCCGCAGACGCAGCTGGCCTTCCCCTATAACCTGCGCCCGGCCATGGCCGGCTGGAACGCGCTGTTCCACGATGCCACACCGTTCAAGCCCGACCCAGCGCGCACGCCCGAATGGAACCGCGGCGCCTATCTGGTCGAAGGCGCGGGCCACTGCGCCGCTTGCCATTCGCCGCGCAATGCGCTGGGCGCGGAAAAGACCGGCATTCACTACCTCGGCGGCGGCGAAGCCGAAGGCTGGAGCGCTCCGGCCCTCAATCAACTGGCCGAAGGCAAGCGCCCCTGGACGCGCGACACGCTCTACCAATATCTGCGCACCGGCTTCTCGCCGCAGCACGGCGTTGCCGCCGGCCCCATGGCGCCGGTCATCCACGGCCTGGCCGAACTGCCCGACAGCGACCTGCGCGCGATCACCACCTATCTGCTGGAGTTGGCGCCATCGACGGCACAGCCTGCGGCTGCTCCCGGGAAGAGCGTGGCGGCTGCCGCACCGGCTGCGCCTGCCGCAGTCATCCAGCCCGCAGCGCCCCCGGTCTATGCCCAGCATGTCAACGGCGAGCGCATCTACCAGAACGCCTGCGCGGTCTGCCACGAAGCGGGGAGCGGTCCGACGCTGTTCGGCGTCAAGCCGCTGCTGGCGCTCAACACCAACGTGCATGCGGCCACGCCGGACAACCTGGTCCAGGTGATTCTCAATGGCATCCAGACCCCGGCGAATGAAGCACTAGGCCATATGCCGGGCTTCAGGGACAGCCTCGACGACGCCCAGATCCTGGATTTGATTGCTTATTTGCGTGAACGATTTGCACCGGAGGAAAAAGCTTGGCCCCATGAAACGAAGGCGATCAGCAAACTGCGCGCGTCAGCAGCGGCGCATTGAGAAAAGTGAAAAAAACCACGCGGATACCGGCCCAGGCCAGGAATCCATTCTTCTGCACCCATGAGGAGCTCCGGCAAACCAGCCCATCGCATTCAATCTGGACAAGCGCTATTTCCCTGACGGCTGAGAACCAATGCAGCCCCGGGATGGATATTCAAACGCACTCAACAAAAGCCGCCGAAGTATTGCAAGGCGTTTCGCCTTGCAAGCACCGGCTTGAAAACATCGCCATGACTTACCAAGGAAGCCTTATATGTCAGCTACATTAATTTCCGTCGAAAAAGGGATACAGACCGCAGGTGTCGGGAAGTTCCAGTACCGACTTTTCGTGATTTTCGGTCTGGTATGGCTTGCCGATGCCATGCAGGTGCTGTCCATCGGCTTCAGCGCGCCGTCGATCGCCAAGACCTTTGGCATCACCATGCCCCAGGCATTGAGCACCGGCACGCTGTTCTTCATCGGCATGCTGATCGGTGCCTTCGTGTTCGGCCGCCTCGCCGACCGCATCGGCCGCCGTCCCGTGCTGATGATGGCCGTGGTCATCGATGCCTGCGCGGGTGTCGCCTCGGCGTTCGCACCCGATCTGGCCTGGCTTCTGGTCCTGCGCTTCATCACCGGCATAGGCGTGGGCGGCACGCTGCCCGTCGACTACACGATGATGGCCGAGTTCCTGCCGAGCAACAAGCGCGGCCGCTGGCTGGTGCTGCTCGAGTCCTTCTGGGCCGTGGGCACGATCTGTCTTGCGGTCCTGTCGCTGATCGCCGTGTCCTGGGGCGATGACGCCTGGCGCCTGATCTTCTTCGTGACCGGAATCCCGGCGCTGATCGGTGTGGTGCTGCGCTTTTACATTCCCGAATCTCCGCTGTTCCTCAACCGCAGCGGCAAGTCACGCGAAGCCCGTGACGTGCTGCAACGCGTTGCCAACGTCAATGGCAGCCTGGTCCAGATCCCCGCGCTGCAGCCCGAGAAGCAGGAGCACAAGTCGGTCTTTGCGCTGTTCTCACTCGAACTGCGCCGCCGCAGCATAGGCTTGCTGCTCGCCTGGGCGCTGATTTCGATCGCCTACTACGGCGTATTCGTCTACCTGCCCATCCAGCTCTCGAGCTCGGGCTTCGGCTTCATGCGCGGCCAGGAGTTCCTGGTGGTGCTGGCCCTGGTCCAGCTGCCCGGCTTTGCGCTGTCGGCCTATGGCGTCGAACGCTGGGGACGCAAGCCCACGCTGATCGGCTTCCTGTTGCTCAGCGCCTTCGGCTGCCTGCTGTACAGCCTGGGCACGTCGACAGCCGTCGTGGTCGGCTCCACGCTGCTGATGAGCTTCTCGCTGCTCGGCGTCTGGGGCGCACTGTATGCGTTCACTCCCGAGGTCTACCCGACCAGCCTGCGTGCCAGCGGCATGGGCATGGCCGGTGCGGTCGCGCGTTTTGGCGGCCTGTTCGCGCCAGCGATCATCGCGCCCATCATGACCACCCACTTCACGCTGTCGCTGTTCGTTCTGTCGGCCATGCTGGTCGCAGGCGCGGTCTCGATCTGGTCGGTCGACGTCGAATCGCGCAATCGCGTCCTGGATTGAACGCCAGCGCCGCAGGCGCATGAAAAGGCCTGCGCGAGGCGGGAGGCCCAAAGGCCTCTTTGCCTGGCTTCAGCGCCCGTGCTGCGCCACAAAGCCCTGCACCCGCTCGAGCACCTGGGCCGCGCTCTCGCGGTGCGGCACATGGCCGCAGCCGGCGAGATACGCAAGCGACACCGGCCCGCCCGAAAGCGCCGCAATGCGCTCGGGCTGGCGCGCCGAGCCGAATTCGTCGTCGGCGCCCTGGAACACCAGCATGGGACAGCGCACCTGCGCCAGCGCCGCATCGAGGCTCCAGTCGCGGAACGCGGGCGAGAGCCAGGTATCGACCCAGGCATCCAGGACCCACTGCGCCTTGCCGGGGTGGTATTTCTCCAGCCGCTGCATTTGCCCCGGCGCGGCAAACGCGTCCCGCGCCGCGCGAATGCCATCGAGCGTCAGTGTCTCGACGAAGGACTGCGCCGATTCGGTGATGACCGCCTCGCAACGCGCGGAGTAGGCGGCGGCGATCGACACCGCCATGCCGCCGCCCACGCTGTGGCCGAACACCATGAAGCGGTCGATGCTGAACGCGTCGAGCACTGCGGCAAAACTGCCCTGCGCCTCGGAGGCGACAAAATCCGCTGTGAGCAGGCCGGGGTGAACGTCGGACCGGCCAAAACCCAGCCGGTCATAGCTGATGACGGCCTGCCCGGTCACGCGCGCCAGATCCGCCGGGAAGCTGCGCCACAGCGCGGTGCAGCCCAGCGAATCGTGCAGCAGCACGATGGGCAGGCGCGTATCGGCGCCGGCATCGGCGGGCCAGCGCTGCGCATGGACATGGCCCAACGCGGTCGGGATCCATGCCTCGTGCAGGCCGGTGTCGGCGGGCGCGGTCATGCGCCGCGCTTCCTGCAGGCGGGCCTCGGTGCAGGCTTGCAATGCTCTGTCATCCACTCTCGCTCCTCCATGAACTGCAACGTTGCCGTAGCATTGTGGCTCCGCATCCAGCGCCGTGCCACGGCTCATCTGGCGGCTGCGCTCAATGCCGCGCTTCCTCGCAATAGGCCAGACCCTTTCCCCAGGCGGCCTGACCCGCTTCATCGCCGGCCGCGGGAAGTCGGGCGTAGACATTTCTCTCGCCTGTGGCGTGTCGGCCGGCCAGACACAGCAGGTCATTCGCCGCCCCCGGAAAACTGGGAAAAACCCAATGCAGCCTGGAGCGCACGCTGATTCGTCTGGCATTGGGAAAGCGCTTCAAGGCATCCGCGACGGCTTCACAGGTGCTGGGGGAGAAGGCGGTATAGCAAAAGCCACCCACATTGACGACGCAAAACCTCATGGCACTCCTTGTTGATTTGGCATTTCTCTTCACCCGTACTATCGGCAGGTTTGTGTCTAAATGAAACAAAAAAACAATCATCCTGCATATTCCGGAAGTGAAGACGTGAAAAAGCCCGCGTGTCGCGGGCTTTTTCGTGCGCTAGAAGGCCATGCTGTGACCGTCGGGAATCCGGCTCCTGTCGCCTTCAGTTCAGAAGCTCTCCCATTCGTTCTCGCTGGCGCGTGCCGCCGCGGTCTTGGCCGGGGCTGCAGGAATTTGGGCCGTGGTCGGCGGCTGAATGCGTTGGGCAGGCTGGGCCACGGCCGTCTTCGAGGGGGCAACACGGCTGCGCTCCGGCTCCACGCGCACGGCGACGACCGCGCTGCCGCCGCCGAGATTGAACACCGCCACCGCCTTGACGAGTTCGCCCGCCTGTACGTTCAGCGCGCTCGCGGCGGCCGCCATTTCCTCGACCAGCGACGCATTTTGCTGCGTGGCCTGATCCATCTGCGTGACGGCTTCGCCAATCTGGCCCACGCCCGCACTCTGTTCGCTGCTGGCCGCGCTGATCTCGCCCATGATGTCGGTCACGTTGCGAATGGCCTTGACGACTTCGGTCATGGTCGCTCCGGCCTTGTCCACCAGGGCGCTGCCCTGCTCCACGCGCTCCACGCTTGCCGTGATCAGGCCCTTGATTTCCTTGGCGGCGTCGGCGCTGCGCTGGGCCAGGCTGCGCACTTCGCTAGCGACCACGGCAAAGCCGCGGCCTTGCTCGCCCGCGCGCGCGGCCTCTACGGCAGCGTTGAGCGCCAGGATATTGGTCTGGAACGCAATTCCGTCGATCACGGAGATGATGTCCGCAATCCTGGCGCTGCTGGCGTTGATGCTTTTCATCGTCGCTATGACTTCGGCCACCACCTCGCCGCCCTGGGCTGCGACCGTGGACGCATTGACGGCCAGCTGGTTGGCGGCGCGTGCATTCTCGGCATTCTGGCGCACGGTGGAGCCCAGCTCCTCCATCGAGGCTGCGGTCTGCTCCAGCGCCGAGGCCTGCTCTTCCGTGCGCGCCGACAGGTCGTTGTTGCCCGAGGCAATCTGCGAACTCCCCGTCGCCACGCCTTCGGCGTTTTGCCGCACCAGGCTCACGGTAGTGGCCAGGCTTTGCTGCATCTTCTGCATGGAGCGCAGCAGCTGGCCGGTCTCGTCGTTGGACTGCACCACGATCTGCGAACTGAGATCGCCGCCGGCGATGCGGTCCGATACTTCCACCGCGCGCCGCAGCGGGCGAACGATGGAGCTGGTGATGCTGATCGCCAGAAAAATAGCCACCAGCACCGCAATGCTCGCGGCAATCAGGATGTCGCGCTCCAGCGCCTTGGCGCTGGCCTCGGCGCGCCCGCCGGCCTCCTCGGTCATTCGCGCCTGCAAAGCCATCTGCTCATGGACAGCGGCCTGGTAGGCCAGCTGGGCCGGGCGAAATTGTTCCTCGAGCGACAGGATGGCTTCTTCCGTCTGCCCCTGCTGCAGCAGCGCCAGGTACTGGTTGCCTGACTGGAGAAATGCCGCCCGCAAAGTCTGCATCTTCGCCAGGATGGCCTTGCCTTCGCTGGAGGTGATCATCGCATCAAGCGTCTTGAACTGGACCTCCACATCGGCTCTTGCCGCAGCGATCCGCTCGAGGGAGGCTTTCTTGATCGCGCTCGATGTGAAGATCGCCAGATTGCGCACCTGGATCGCCTGTTCGTTGACCTCATCGATCACGGTATTCAAGGCCTTGCTCAGCGGTATGCGCTGCTCCACCACATCGGCCAGCTCGGCGCGCTGGCTGGCGGAACGCCAAAGGCCAATCCCCGCCAAGGCGACCAGCAGCAACACCAAAATACTGAATGCCACGATCAGTCGTGACGAGATTTTTAATTGGTTCATTGTTTTGTCTCTCAAAGAAAATGAATGCGCCACATGCGCCGCCCCCCCGAACCGAGGGGGCAGCAAATTCATTGCGATGGTGATTCCCGTCGTTGGGAGGGCGGTTTCGGCCAGCATGCCGTGTCACGGCGGGCCAGGCCCGCGGCCCGGACCATCAAGATGCCGAGGCCGGACCCGGCGACACGCTGCCCACCGATTCAGGCTTCACGCCACGTTCTGCACCCCGGTGGGGCCATCAGGCACAAGGCCCGGCCAAGCTTCGGCAGTGGCAGCGCAGCGCACTGGTACCTGGTGGTGCTGATTTGAGCCAGCGCAAACGCGCCAGCGTCCACCATGGGATGTGGTCCATGATGAATTCTTGGGCTTCACGCGCCATTGGGGCGGCTGCGCCATCTCATTGGACTTCTTGCTCAAGTGCGAACACGTTCGACGCCAGACAAATGCCACGGGGATAAGAGGTTTATATGGATATCGAAGCGGCTTCCTAAGAGTGCTCTTCAACCCTGATGACAAAAAAACAGGGGCGGCGCTGGCCCTCCAATGGCAGGAGTGCCACTCCCCAAATGATCCACAACGGGTCTTTATTGCGTTTCATAACAATAATTACAATTGTAACACAGACAAAACCCAGGGTATTTTCCATGGACATCTTTTCCATTTGCCCCTTAAGGAGGGTTGTTGCGGCAACCCCAATCCACCACGGCGCACCGTCTTCACGCCCCTGACCCGACGCGGACAGCGCCGAGCTCGGCGGCAAATTGATTCCGGAATTCTTCAGGCATTGCGCCTGCAGCGGATGCGGCCGAAGGCACAAATGTGACCACCCAACTCGGACCGCTGGCAGCAATCACGGGCAATGCGCAACGCTCTCGATGGCAGTCTGGCCGGCCTTTGACCAGCTTCGCTGGTGATGGAGATTTCGACAGCGTTGCGGGTCACGCTGGCACCGATTCGGTGCTCTCATCCGCCTGGATTCTTCCAGCGCCAAGTCATATCGCTCACTGCTTTTCGCAATGGACATCATCCTGAAAATCTCAAATATCCAAGGTCACAAAAGAAAATACCAATTTGAATTTTTCATATATACCCTTGTTTAAGGTCAGCATTTTTTTGCTTCATCTGCAGTAATTGGAGCATCTTCAGCAAGCCTGCCTCTCAATGCTGCAATACCGTATATCGCGCGACCCTCATCCTCGCTAGGTTCCCACGAGGGAACAAATCCAATAACTTCAAATACATGCCCAAGATTTTTTTCAAAGCTCATTAGCTCAAAAATATAACCAGGTATTTCATCGACGGTGCAATTCTTTATTACGACATCGGTACACCAACGTCGCAATTCCGAACGATCTATAGCAGAGGCAAACAAACATGTAACCACAAAGCAAATTGTGTCACTTTCTTCAAACGTGATTCCAGAACAGCTCACTTCATTTCCCTTTAGGAATTACATTTCCACCAATATGTCGGTTTTATTATGTATTAATGCAGGAACCAGCTGCATTCTCCCATAGTCTTGATGATGATGCCATGTATAACCATCAATCTTTTTGGCTTCACGTTTAATTTGCTCAATCTGATTCTTTGTGAATTTATGTTCAGGCGCCTCACCTTTCTTTATTGAATTCCACAAATCGACTGAAGCAAATTTCATTTGATCATCGTAGCTTAACGAATTGAATTCATTACTTGATATTTTCGTATCAAATACAGCCACATCATCAAATATTGGAAATCCACGCCCATCAAGAACAACCTCTGTGACGGGATGTTTTTTTCCAGCAAGATGTTGATTCGCTGCCGTTGTGGGCGGCACTGCGGTGGAGATAACTTTCCCGGGATATTCCAACTCCAACTCTGCGCGTTTCAGCTTTGGATTGTAAGGTATGTCTTTCCCCAACGCCCCCGGCCATTTTGGAAGAAGTTTGGCAGTATCTCCTCTTTCTCCGCATCAGACATTGCGCCGAGAAATTTCGGCCAATTTTCATGATTTCTCAGAAAATCCCAGGAGGCCTTCAACCCCTGTTTTTCATCATTTTTTCTTCTGAGTCACCGGCCAGTGCCTTGCCCCCTGTTTTAGCGGTTTGCGCAAAATATTTTGCTCCGTCAATGCAATTTTCAGCAACTCCCAACCCAATATTACATATCGGGCAGTCATTCATTGACGATTTAGCCAAGCCTATTGCTTCATACGCCTGCGCCACCCAGTGTGAATGCGATTAGATCCCCCTTCATCATCGCCAACACAATCGCTCTTTCCAGTACATTTTCTGATATTTATTCCGATCCATATGCAAATCGGACATTTCGCCCAGAAGTTGCGGCCAGTCTTCATGACTTCTTAGAAAATACCAAGAACCTTCCAATCCTTTTTTACGTCATTTTCTGCGCCAAAAACTTTTCATGATGTCCGCATCGGCCTGATACTTGGTCATCAGTTCCTGGATGCTCCAGCTCTTATTCAGGCCTTTGGCACCATCGCCAGTCAGCACGTCACGGAAAATGCAAGCAATGGTTTCGGCGGCGATCTGGCCGGTCTGCGACAACTGCTCAGTTTCGCTGGTGAAATGTGGCTTCAGCGCCCTTCATTGCACGTGTCGACAACCCGGCGGCCAACACAACCCAGTAAATCACAGATTTACGGCTGAAACTGGGCGTGGACGGGCAGGCGCGGCTCCCCGGGTAAAGCAACGACGCAGCAAGGGTGTTGTGAGCCGCCCCAAGAAAAATCCATCCATTACAGCCATATCTACCAGGAATTATTAACTTAAACCATTATTTATAAAAAGAAAGCCGTCCAGCCACTATCGATGCCAAAGAACTTAGCGGCAAGACCATGGTATAAAAGAACTTATCCCCAGCGTCTGATGCATAAAATATAGGAAATCTCATTTCCGGAATAAAGTATTTAAAAAAATTATCAAACATAATAAGAAAAACTGGAGAGAAAAAAATAACAAAAATGTATGACCTCCACCCCCTCTTGAACTCAAAAAATCCATATATCACCCCCAACATCATAGCGGGAGCTCCATACAAGAATATGCCATACATAAACCCAACAAAAACAACACCAGGAATTAAATATAAATTATCAATCCAGTACTTCAACCCAAGCCCGCTATGCAGAGATACACCGATGGCAAGATAGGGTGCACCCACAAATCCTGGACTGATAGAAAATATTAATATAGTTCTCATAAAAGCAAAAACTTTATTCTTCATCACTTACAGCCTTGCTCAGCGCCATACCCCAGTAATTTACACCCATACTTCACCCTTGAATCCAAATCAAGAATATCAATTCCATTTTCAATGGTTTGCCTTCCATTCAAAATATCTAATTTTTCATCGGTGAAAAATTTTATGGATTTTCTAAAAATACCATACCCCCCACCCAAATATTTCTCATGTATCGGCTGTAGAATTTTTTGCTCATCTTGAAGCTGGTTGATATCCCAAGCAATAGGATTGGATTTTTTATCATTATATACGCCCCTAAAATTATTGAAGCCTCCACTCATAAGCTCTTTACCAGCGGCTTCTCTCCATGAATAAACTGGAGCCAAAGCTCTACCGACACCGAACGTTAAATAAGAGAAATTTCCGTCCGCGCCTAGGCCGGTCCAAGGCGCGCGTGACACAAATTCAGCTCCTTCATACCACTTTACACCTGCACCCATATTTTTCTCATACAGATTACTGGCTGCAAAGAAATCTGCCCTCTTATCGATGGTGCTGTAATATAAATTTATCCTTTCCTTCGCAGCATCGCTGTTATATACATAATCAAACAAGCTCACCGATGAACGGGCAACATCTTTTTTCATAAAATCCCACGCATCTCGCATTGCTACATATTTCGTCGCTGTACTAATAGCGTTTCGACAGGCATCTCCAACGGGATCTCTTCCGCATATTGACTTCGTTTCCTCATCTATCTTTTGACTTGATTCTTCGGCCCACCTTATTGCTAACTCTTTTTCCTCATCACTTTTACAACTCTTGCCGCTCAAGCAATTTTTCAATTTATTTACAGCCTGATGACCAAGACTATTGTTTATCACTTCATTTAAACCAGCCGCCACCCCCGCAGTACCGCCTACAGTCGTAGCCGCTACCGTGCTCGCGGCTGCAACCAACGTATCAGCCAGTGGCCCCTGGATATCTGCATCGTCCAGCATTGCGGCTACTTGCGGTGCCGTGGCAGAACCCACGGCACCGCCCAGAGCGCCACCGATTCCTCCAGTGAGCCCTCCCGCAATCGCATGCAACCCTATACGCCAGTTACCGTTATCACCCCAATCTTTTTCAATTTGAATGGCATTGTGTTGAAGTTCTTCAGATAGCTCTGGGTTGCTTTCTTTGATCGCCTCAGCTTGTGTCAATAAATCTACGGCTTCTTCTTTTTTTTCCTGCCCATAGTCACCAATCGTTCTACTAAGATTTTTCCCAGCCTGCTTCGTTATTTCAACTTGCGCATCGACGTCTTCGCGTACCTTTTGCGCATCAAAACTATTCATGACACCCGTTTCAGAATCTCCTGTCCTGATGTCTGCCTTGCCGGCAATGCCGCTGATGCCCGAGTAGGTCGTGCTGGTGGCATTGCTGCTTTTGTGACCTATGCCCATACCGCCTGTCGGAGTGAGACCTTTTTGGGAGGGGGTCATGCCGCCGCTGGCGCTGAAACCTTGAGCCTTGTAACGTGCGATGTTTTCGATATCGCTGGTCGTCAGTTCCCCCCCGGTGTGGAATGTGTTTTTCTTGTCATCTATGGCCTGCTGGGTGCTGGAAATAACAGCGCCGCGCAGATCGGTGTCTTTCGCCACATCGATGATGAATCCCCCATTGCCCGCCTTCAAACCGCTTTGCTCGTTGACACTTGCATACTCACTATCGATCTTGCTCTTGGCTATCTGCAAGTTGCCATGGGAGGCCGTGGTGATTTCCCCCTGCCGGTTGCTCAGCGTGCCGGACATCGCCAGATGCACGCTGCCGGCATTGCTGACGATGCGCACCTGGGCGTTGTTCGCCAGATTGCGTGCAGAAAGGGACAGGTCGCTCGCTGCGCTGAGCGTGCCGGCTTGGTTGTCTATCGTCTCCTGTACCTGTGCGGTCAGGCGCGTGCCGACGACTTGCCCTACGCCGGCTTCGCCGCCCCCGGTACCGGCCTGGACGGCAGTCTGATCCAGGCCATGCCTGCTGCACCGCTGGTGCTGGCCCCCGGCCGTATCGAGGTGGCGCAGCATCTGGACAACACCGGCGAGCTGCTGGCCAACGGCGCCACCGATCTGCAGACCACGGCGGCGCTGACCAACAGCGGAACCATTCAAGTGCGCGATCTGCACAGCGATGGCCTGCTCGACAACAGCCAGGGAACGCTGCTGGCGCAGCAGCTGCACGGCACGCATGGCGCGCTGGTGAACCGTGCCGGCGCCATTCACATCGAGAGCGACCTGGGCCTCGTGGCCCAGCGCATGGACAACACCGGCGGCACCATTGGCAGCGCGCAGTCTTTGCGCAATGACCAAGGGCGCGGCGACTGCCGGCGCAGCGCGCGCACCCAGCACGGCTTGGGGGCCGGTACTCGACAGCGTGGTGCTGGAAATAGCCAGTGCCTGCGATCCGGTCTGGGTGATGCTGCCCGCATTGCTCAGGTGCGCGGCGCTGATTTCCAGCCGCTGGGCTACGACCACGCCCGCCTGCTGATTGTCCAGATGCCCCATCTGGGCGAGCAACTGGCGCTGGGCCTGCAGGGTTCCCGCGTTGGTCGTGACTGCGCCGCCATCGGCCAGCAGCAGATCCTGTTGGCTGGTCAGCGTGCCGCTGTTGGCTATGCCCTGGGCCGAGATCTTCAGATCGGCCGAGGTGGCATTGCTGGCGATGGCGCCGGTGTTGCGCAGCTCGCCATCGACAGACAAGGTCAGACCAGCGTGCATCGCCGAAAACGTGCCGGCATTGCGCGCTCCCAGTCCGGCCTCGGTGCCGACAATGAAGATCCTGCCGGCATACATGCCGCCGAGCTGCGCCACATCGAGCGCGAACTGCGGTCTGTCCTGGGGCGCGGTGGCGGCGGTGCTGGGCTTGCCGTCCGCGGCAATTTCATTGACCCCCATGACCACCCGCAGATCCTGGGCCCAGACGCCTGCATTCAGCGAGACTGCGCGCGCCAGGATGTGAGCATAGTCGGCTTGGCTCGCGTCCAGGCCCTGGCCCTGGGCATGGATCAAACCGGATTGCACGCTGAAGCCGTCGAGACTGCCTCCTGTGCCATACAGCGGCCTGCCCGTGGTCAAGGTCACGCCCGCGGCGTTGAGAAAAGACAGGCCATCCACCACCAGACCCGAGGGATTGGCAATGATTACGTCGGCTCTTTGCCCCGCGACTTCCAAGGGCCCCATCAGCCGCGACCGGGTCGCCGAGTTGACCTCGTTGACGATCACTTTGGCGCTGCCTTTCGCCAGCCTGGCATTGCCTTACAGCCAGCCACCGATCTGGCTCTGTACAGCCGTGCGGCTGTTGTTGAGGATGGCGCCTTTGGCGCCCATGTCGAACTGCTGATAACGGTTGCGGCTCACGCCGGCGGCCGAAGGCGTCTGGATATTGACCGTCAGCGTGCCATTCGCGGAGTTCAGCACCGTGGGGCGCTGGTGGCCGGGCGCAGCCCGATCGGGAATGATCTGCGCAAAGCCGGCATGCCCGCCGAGCAATAAAACCAAGGCGGCCGCGACCGGTTTGAGTGCAAAGTCACCGGTTCGCTCCCAGACCGGTGCCGCCCCTGGAGGCGTGTCGGCATTGCTGCCCTGGCCGCCGCTGGAGGCGGTTTCCTGCACGACCATGCGCAGGCCACGGGACTTGTTGAAAATGACGCGAAATAGATGCTTGTTCATGGCGCGATCTCAAAAGCTGTAGGCCAGGCTGAACGCCACATTGGTGTGCGCAGTGCGAAAGTGCTCGGGCTTTCTGACCGGCGTGGCCAGGAACACCTCGTAGGAGAAGCCGCTCCCGGCGCCGCGCAGACCGATGGCCGCACCCGCCAGGGATCGGCCCACGAGGTACTCGGCCGACGGGCCGCTGACCCGGCCGGTATCCAGCGCGAGGAATGCCTCGGCGTGGGCATTCAACGGCAGACCGATCTCGTTGCGCCAGGTGCGGCCGCGCTCGGCCAGCAGATTGCTTTCGCCATCGAAGCCGCGCACGGTGTAGCGCCCGCCTATGCCGATACGGTCCTGCGGCGTCAGCGCCGTCTTGTTCCACTGGCCATGCCATGCCGTGGAAAATCTCAGGCGCTTGCCCGCCACCTCGAAAGGCCGGGTCAGCGCCAGGTCGGCGATGTAGAGCTTCATGCGCGAAGTGCCTTCACCCCAGAGCTCTTCGGGTGCATGCAGCGCGCCGAACGCGCCCGTGCCGCGCTTGAATGCCAGGTTGCCCTCGAAGAGCGCCGCACCCAGATAGCTGCGCTGCGCGAGGCTCAGCTCATAGCCCGCGGTGCTGCGGCGCTGCACATCGATTTCGGTGTCGTCGATGAAGTTGGACGATGCGCGGTGAAAGGCACGCACGCCAGCGATGGTGCGGGACCAGGCGTTGCGGTGGATGACCCGGCTGAGCTTGGCATCGAGCTGGCTGGATTCACCGCTGTAGGCGTACTCTTCATAGGCGCCGGCCACGGTCTGGTGATAGCGGTTGGAGGAACCCGTGAGGCCCAGCAACCAGTAGTCGAGCGGCACGGAATAGTGCAGCGCAAGGTTTTCCGTGCCGCGGCGGTCACCGTTTCGGATGCCGCGGCCCAGGCTCAGGTAGATCAAATCGTTGCGCAGCAGAGGGTTGTCCCAGGACAGCGTGGCCGTGCCCTGCAGCTTGCCGGTCGCTTTCGTGCCGCCATCGTCCAAAGCCAGATTCAGTCGAAACGGCGTCGATTTGCGGTAGCTGACCAGCAGATCGCTTTGCCCGGGCGCCACGCCAGGGCCTTCGGCCGGGACGATCTGGATGTCGGCGTCGGCCGTGGGAACGCGCTTGAGGTTCTCCAGCCCCTGCTCGATGTCGCGCAGCTGCAGCAGTTCGCCGCGCCGCGACGGCAGCGCGCTCAGAATCGATGCATCGCCCGCGCTGTCGGGGCTCAAACGCACATCGCGCAAGACGCCGGGAAGAAACGCAATCTCCAGCACGCCGTTTTGCAGATTCTGCGGCACAACCATCACCCGCGAAGTGATGAAGCCGCGCGCCACGAGCGCGTGCTGCATTCTTGCCAGAATGATTTCCACGCCTTTGGCACCAATGCAGGGTGCGCGCCGCAGGTCCAGGCCTGCGGCATCCTGCAGCCAGGGCACGTCGCCGGACTGCGCGCCGGTGATCCGGATTTCATGCAAGGGAAAGCACGGCGACTCGTCCTCGGGCATTTCCAGCGCCTGCGCCTTGGGCTGCTCCTGCAGCACATCGACATCGGGCGCGATGCGTTCGCGCAGCGCTCTTTCGCGCTCCTGCTGGCGCTGCTGCTGCAGCTGATCGAGGCGGGCCTCGGGCGCCACTGCGGGCAACGCTGGCGATACGGGCTGTAGCTGGGCCGCAGCGGTGCTGCTGCACACGAATGTGCACAGGAAAATGGCCGGGCTTAGGCGTTTGCTCATCACAGGCTTCCTGCAGATGGGGTCGTGGAGTTCTCCGGATTCCGTCAACGCCAAGCCTAAGTTGACAATAGTTTTTGTTTTGTAAGAAATTAACTACGATAGTTATTTTCTTAACTCACTGCAATGCGGCAACATCTGCGTGCGCAGCCGCATGTCCGACAGCACCGGCCCGTGGGCTGCTAAGCTGGACACCGGGGCGCCACAGCCCGCACGGAGGGTGACAATGCAGCCTGACGCTATCGACTACAGGATCATGGAACACCTGCAAAAGCACGGCCGCAGCAGCGCCAGGGCCGTGTCCCAGGTCGTGAACCTGTCCCCGCGGGCCGCGCTGGCACGCATACGCGCGCTCGAGGCGCATGGGCATCTGCGCGGCTACCACGCCGAAATCGACCGCGCGGTGCTCGGCGCGCATGTCGCGGTGTTCGCCGAAGTCGCGCTCAAGGACCAGCGCCAGGCGACGGTGCGCCTGTTCGAGCAGCATGCCGCGGCCTGCCCCGAAGTCATCGCCTGCCATCTGGTCAGCGGGCGCTTTGACTACCTGGT
The DNA here is from genome assembly GCF_902706035.1 of Pantoea sp. 18069. GTDB lineage: Bacteria > Pseudomonadota > Gammaproteobacteria > Burkholderiales > Burkholderiaceae_C > Comamonas. The sequence goes on from NZ_CACSJA010000027.1 coordinate 16,188, forward strand.
GCGGTTTTGCTGCCGGGACCTCGCGCACTACCAGGAACTGACCGACGCCTGGCTCGACCAACCCGCGCTGGGCATAGAGAAAATCGTGACCAGCACCGAGTTGAAGACGGTCAAGGAGTTCAGCGGCTTTCCCCTTTTCACCGCGCCACGCCGAATGGGCTGATCGGCAGCCCACCTTCAGCCGTTTCGGCGGCGCGAGCGCGGTTTTTGCGCGCTTGTCGTGCGCCCGCCGGCCTAGACTGGGGGCATGGCCGCGACGCGGCAAACGGCAAAACGGCGAGGAGCACGATATGACCAGATACCTGGGTGTCAAGGATCTCCAGCGCATGGTCGGCGAGATCGGCGTGCAGACCATGATCGCCGACATCGCCGGCTTCATCCGCGAAGACTTCCTGCGCTGGCAAAGCTACCAGAAGTCGGCGCGCACGGCCAACCACTCGCCCGAAGGCGTGATCGAACTCATGCCGGCTTCGGACGACAGCTTGTTTGCCTTCAAGTACGTCAACGGCCATCCGCGCAACCCGCTGCGGCAACTGCCCACGGTGATGGCCTTCGGCGTGCTCGCCGAAGTCGCGACCGGCTATCCGCTGCTGCTCAGCGAGTTGACGATCACGACGGCGCTGCGCACCGCCGCGACCTCGGTGCTGGCCGCACGGCTGTTCGCGCGTGCCGACAGCCGCTGCATGGCGCTGATCGGCAACGGCGCGCAAAGCGAGTTCCAGGCGATTGCCTTCATGGATGCGCTTGGCATCCGCGAAATCCGCGCCTACGACGTCGACCGCGAGGCGACCGACAAGCTGATCGCCAACCTCGCACCCCATATCCGCACGGGCCGGCTGCAGGTCATGCCCATGGACTCGGTGCGCGACGCCGTCGCCGGCGCCGACATCGTCACGACGCTCACGGCCGACAAGTCCAGGGCCACGATACTCAGCGCCGACATGATCGTGCCGGGAATGCACCTCAACGCGGTCGGCGGCGATTGCCCCGGCAAGACCGAGCTTGACCCACGCATCCTGCAGCAGGCCACCGTGGTGGTGGAGTTCGAGCCGCAAACGCGCATCGAAGGCGAACTGCAGCAGATGCCTGCGGATTTTCGCGTGCTCGAACTGTGGAAAGTGCTCCAGGGCCTGGAAAGCGGCAGAAGCCACGCGCGCGAGATCACGGTCTTCGACTCCGTGGGCTTCGCGCTCGAGGACCTGTCCGCGCTGCGCTACCTGCACCAGCGGGCGAGCAGCATGCATATCGGAAGGCCGCTTGAAATCGTTCCGCGCCTGCACGACCCCAAGGATCTCTTTGGCTGCGCCGTAGGCACCGCCCCGTCTCTCGTAACCGCGCAATGAGGAGCCTCACCATGGACTACGCCACCAGACGCCTGCAGATCATCAGCGCGGAAATCGGCGAAGGCGCGGTCGACGGCGGCTGCAAGTACGGCGCGCGCGCACTGCTGGACGCGGGCTTCGTCCAGGCGCTGACCGATGCGGGCTGCGAGGTGCAGGCCCTCGCCAAAGTGACCTCCGCCCCCCTGCGCGCCCGCGACCGCATGGACACCGTGGCCCGCTTCAACCGCGCGCTCGCCGAGGCCGTTGCGCACCGGGTGCGCAGCGGCACGCAGTTGCTGGTGCTCGGCGGCGACCACTCCTGCGCGATCGGCACCTGGAGCGGCGTCGCACAGGCGCTGTCGCCGCAGGGCCGGCTGGGATTGATCTGGGTCGATGCACACCTCGACGCGCATACGCCCGACTCCTCGGAGTCCAAGGCGCCGCATGGCATGCCGCTGGCGGCCTTGCTGGGCCACGGCAGCGCGGCCTTCACCGGGCTTTTTGGCTGGTCGGGAAAGATTGCGCCCGCGCACCTGGTCGTCATCGGCGCGCGCAGCTATGAAAGCGCAGAGCGCCAGCTGCTCGAAACGCTGGGCGTGCGCGTGATCTACATGGAGGAAGTCGCGCGCCGGGGCTTCGCGGCCTGCTTCGCCGAGGCGCAAGCCACGGTGTCGGCCGGCTGCGCGGGCTGGGGCGTGAGCTTCGATCTCGACGGCCTCGATCCCGACGACGCGCCCGCGACCGGCACGCCCGTTGCACAGGGCATCTCCCTGGCCCAGGCCAGCGCGGCCTTGCGCCGCTGCCGCAACGATCCCCGCTTTGTCGGCCTGGAAATCGCCGAGTACAACCCGCTCAAGGACTATGGCGGCAAGACCGCGCGCGCCGTGCAGGCGCTCGCGGTCTCGGGGCTGGGGCGGGAACTCGGCATTCAGGCAGGCAGCGAAGCCTTGATCGCCCGAAGCTTGTAACTGCCGGGCTCAGACGGAGCCGTGCACGGGCAGCGCACCGCTGCGGATGGCATTCATCAACTCCGCCTGCACCTCTTCGCGGCTGCGGCCTTGAGCGGTGGCCGGCGCAGGATAGTTGCCGGGAAACAGCTCGTTCATCTTCAGGCCGCTCACGCCATCGACGGGAACATCGCCCGTGCGAATGGCCTCGGCGAGTTCGGCCTTGACCTGTTCGCGGGTCTTGCCCTGCACCGCGGCCCTGGCGGGGTAGCTGCCTGGGAAAACTTCGTTGGCCTTGCGCCCGGTTTCATGGTCGATGACGATGTCGCCCGTGCGCACGGCTTGCGCCAGTTCGGCCTGTACTTGCTCGCGGCTCAGCGCCGTCGACGCGTCGGCGGCAACGGCCTGGCCTGCGGTGAAAGCGGCGATGGTGACGGCGAGAATGGAGAGGTAGGTGCTTTTCATGATGTTCGGTCCTGTGTCTGCTTGCTTGATGTGGAGGACTGCTGTCCGGTCCATGGGATGAACTTTAAAATTTCCACGATCAAAGATAAACAGTGCAAAAAGAATCCATGTGTTTCTAAAAATGAAATAATCCAGTTTTACCTGCCCCGGAGCTTGGACATGGACCGTTTGCTTTCAATGCGGGTGTTTGAACGCGTGGTCAACGAAGGCGGGTTTGCCGCGGCGGCCAGGGCGCTCGACATGTCGGCGCCCGTGGTCACGCGCCTGGTGGCCGACCTCGAAGACCATCTGGGAACGCGCCTGCTGCAGCGCTCGACGCGCCGCCTGTCGCTGACCGAGGCCGGCCAGAGCTATCTGAGCCGCGTGCGCAACATCCTGCAGGACATAGACGAAGCCGATGCCGTGACCCGCTCGCAGAGCACCGAACTCGAGGGTCTGCTGCGCGTGCACGCGCCGCCCGTGCTCGCCAGCTATGTGCTCGCGCCCATGCTCGCCAATTTCAGGCAGCGCTACCCCAGGATTCAGTTCGACGTCGAGGTCGAAACGACGACTGAGCCGCCGTTCGAGGAGTTCGACATCACGCTGATGGGCACGGACGAAGGCTTCAATGGCGAAGTCATCGCGCGCAAGGTGATAGCGTCCGAAGCCATTCTGGTCGCATCACCGGCTTACCTGCAGCGCCGGGGAACGCCGCAGCAGCCCGAGAACCTCGTGAACCACGACTGCCTGCGGCTCAAGCAATCGAACGGCCGCCCGCGCGCCTGGCGCATGTGGTGCGTGGCCGACCCCGACAACTCGCGCGAGATCACCGTGACGCCGGTGATCGCCGCCAACCACACCGACACGCTGCTGCGCGCGGCGCTCGACGGCGCGGGCATCACTTCGGTGGCCCTGGACACCGTCGCGCCCTACCTCACGCGCGGTGACCTGGTGCGGGTGCTCGCCCCCTGGATCACCGGTCGCCTGGTGATGTACGCGGTCCTGCCCAGCCGCAAGTTCATTCCGCAGCGCACGCGGGTGTTTCTCGACTACCTGGTCGAGCAGGCGCGAACCCAGGCCGGCAGCGCCTTGCAGGCCTGCGCGGCACGCCATGCCTGAAGCGCACTTCAATGGCAGGCACAGGCCTCGCCATGCGCCGCGCCGACCAGCTCCTTGAGAATGCCGCAGCCCTGGTGGGCATGGTCGCCGTTGCAGGCCCGGCGCAGCTGCAGCAGTTGCTGCTCCAGCGCCTGCATGCTCTGCAGCCGGGCGCGCACGCGGCTCAGTTGCGCGTCGACCAGTTGGTCCACGTCCAGGCAGGCGTCCTGGGGCGCGTCGATGGCCGTGAGCAGGCGGCGCACGTCGGGCAGCGGAATATCGAGTGCGCGGCAATGGCGTATGAAGGACAGCCGCTCCAGATGCAGCGGCGCGTAGTCGCGGTAGCCGTTGTCCAGCCGCGCGGGCTCGGGCCACAGGCCCTGCTTCTCGTAGAAGCGTATGGTCTCTATGTCGACACCGGTGGCGCGCGCCAGTTCCTTGATTTGCATGGGAGTCTCCGAATGGCTGCATGGGACGGCAAAGGCATTTCGCCGGGCAAGCTAACACTGTAGCAACTACAGGGTTTCCCATGCAAGCCACCTTGGCTTCACCCCTGCACCGAGCGGTGTCAGGTGAGCGCTGCAGCATGCGCCTTGAGCACCACGGGCACCGACTTGGAAGTCGGCGTGCCCGCACCTATGGCCGTGGACGCCAGCGGCACCAGCGGGTTGGTCTCGGGGTAGTAGGCGCCGATATTGCCGCGCGGAATGTCGTAGGCGACCAGGCGAAAGCCGTCGGCGCGCCGCTCCTGGCCATCGTCCCAGACCGACAGCAGATCGACCCAGTCGCCGTCGTTCATGCCCAGTGCACGGATGTCCTCGGCGTGGATGAACACCACGCGGCGCTGGCCGAACACGCCGCGGTAGCGGTCGTCCATGCCGTACACGGTGGTGTTGTACTGGTCGTGCGAGCGCATGGTCATCAGCGAGAACACGATCTGGTCAGGGGTGCGCACGCGCGCGCGGTGCACCGGCGTATCGCAGGGCACGGCATGCGCGACAAACACGGCCTTGCCGCCGGGCGTGTTCCAGACGCGCTCGCTGGCCGTGTTGCGCAGCCGGAAGCCCCCGGGCTTGGCGACCAGCGCATTGAAATCCTTGAAGTCGTCGAACACCTGGGCAATCAGATCGCGCACGCGCGCATAGTCCTCGACCAGCCAGCGCCAAGGTATGCGACTTTGCGTCAGCGTGGCCGCGGCCAGGCGCGCGACGATCGCGGGCTCGGACAGCAGCAGCTCCGACGCCGGCGCGTTGATGCCCGCGGACAGATGCACCATGCTCATCGAATCCTCGACGGACACGCTCTGCGCCCCGCCGGCCTGCATGTCGATCTCGGTGCGGCCCAGACAGGGCAGTATCAGCGCATCGCGCCCGTGCACCAGGTGGCTGCGGTTGAGCTTGGTCGTCACATGCACCGTGAGATCGCACTGGCGCAGCGCGCGCCAGGTGGCATCGGTGTCGGGCGCGGCCGCGGCGAAGTTGCCGCCCAGCGCAAAGAACACGCGTCCATGGCCATCGAGCATCAGGCGGATCGCTTCGACGGTGTCCACGCCATCGGCGCGCGGCGGCGCAAAGCCGAACACCTGCTGCAGCCGGTCGAGCAGCGCGGCCGGCGGCTTTTCCCAGATGCCCATGCTGCGGTCACCCTGCACATTGCTGTGGCCGCGCACCGGGCAGGCGCCCGCGCCCTGGCGGCCCAGGTTGCCGCGCAGCAGCAGCAGGTTGACCAGCATCTGCACCGTCGCCACCGAATGCGTGTGCTGGGTGATGCCCATGCCCCAGCAGACGATGGCGCTGCCCGCGCCGATGTAGACCTCGCCGGCGGCGCGCATCTGCGCTTCGCTCAGGCCGGACTCGCGCGCCAGCACCTCCCAGTCCTCGGCCTGCAGGTCGGCGGCCAGGGCCTCGAAACCGCTGGTGTGCTCGGCAATGAACGCCTGATCGAGCACGCCGCCGCGCGCGGCTTGCTGCTCGAGCACATGTTTCATCATGCCCTTGACCGCGGCCAGATCGCCGCCCGCGCGCACCTGGAAGTAGTGCGTGCTGATGGGCGTGGCGCTCATGGTCGCCATCTCGAGCTTGCTTTGCGGGTCCTGGAAACGCTCGAGGCCGCGCTCGTGCAGCGGGTTGAAGCTGACGATGCGCGCGCCGCGCTTGTGCGCCGCGCGCAGCTCGCCCAGCATGCGCGGGTGGTTGGTGCCAGGGTTCTGGCCGAAGATGAAGATCGCGTCGGCATGCTCGAAGTCCTCGAGCGTCACCGTGCCCTTGCCCACGCCGATCTGCGGCCGCATGCCGTTGCCGCTGGCCTCGTGGCACATGTTCGAGCAGTCGGGGAAATTGTTGGTGCCGTACTCGCGCACGAACAGCTGGTAGAGGAAGGCGGCCTCGTTGCTGGCCCGGCCCGAGGTGTAGAAAATCGCCTGGTTCGGGTCGGGCAGCGCCTGCAACTGCTGTGCGATCAGCGCGAAGGCCGCGTCCCAGTCGAGCGGCAGATAGCGGTCGCTGGCGGCGTCATAGCGCATGGGGTGCGTGAGCCGGCCCTGGTCCTCGAGCCAGAAGTCGCTTTGCGCCATCATCTCGCTCACGGTGTGGCGCGCAAAGAACTCGGGGCCTGCGCGCCGCGCCGTGGCTTCGGCGGCCACGGCCTTGGCGCCGTTCTCGCAGAACTCGAAGCTCGACGCATGGTTGCGGTCGGGCCAGGCGCAGCCGGGGCAGTCGAAGCCGCCCTGCTGGTTGGCCGACAGCAGCGTGCGCGCGCCCTTGAGCGCGATGTCGTTGCGCAGCAGCGTGTTCTTCACGCTGCGCAGCGCACCCCATCCGCCCGCCGGGCCGGGGTAGAACTCAATTTTTTGCTTGTCCATTGTGTCGCTGGTCTGGAGTGGAGGGCGGCGCGCGCCGGCGCGCAATGGTCCAAATTATGCGGCCGGGCGCGCAGTATCCGGCACAAGGCCGCATTGCCGCCCGCCCCATGGCCAGGCCGGTGTTTACGCGGCGACCTTCTTCGGCTCGACCAGCGGCACCTGGAACGCATCGTAGCCAAAGCACCAGTCGGGGTTCTCGTTGCCGCGCAGCCAGGTGTTGTTGTGCGAAACCCGTTGCACCTTGCTCGCGCGCTCGGCGCGGTTGGCTTCGTAGAGCGCGAACGCGGTCTGCAGATCGCCGGTGCCGACTTCGAGCAGGCAGCGCGTGAGCATGGCCGCGTCCTCGATGGCCATGGCTGCGCCCTGGGCCATGTGCGGTTTCATCGGGTGGCAGGCATCGCCCAGCAGCACCAGCCGGCCGCGGCTCCACAGCGGCAGCGGATCGCGCTCGAGCAGCGGCCACTTGGTGACTTCCAAGGTGGCGTCGATCAGCGACTGCACGCCCGGGTGCCAGCCGTCGAAGGCCGCGCGCATCTCGTCGCGGCTGCTGGGCAGCCAGCTCTTGCTCAGGTCCCAGGTGGGCTCGGGCACGCCGGTCACGTAGTAGATCTCGTCGAGCTTGCCGGTGTCGAAGTAGACCATCATGTGGCGGTCGTCGGTCCACCACTTGCAGCAGCGCTCGTGCGTAAAGCCCTGGACGCGCGCTATGGGAAACACCGCGCGGTGGGCGATATAGCCGGTGTACCTGGGCGGCTCGGCGCCGAGCAGCGTCTCGCGGATGCGCGAGTTGATGCCATCGGCGCCGATCACGATATCGGCCTGCGCACTGCTGCCGTCGGCAAACTTCAGCTCCACGACATCGCCCTGGTCGTCGATGGCGGTGAGCCGCTTGTTGAATTCGAGCACGCCGCCCGTGACCGCCTGGGTCAGCAGCGCGTGGAAATCGCCGCGGTGCACCGTGAGATAGCTGGCGCCGTAATGCTTGAGCGCGTGCTCGCCCAGCGGAATCTGCGCGATAACTTCGCTGGTCAGGCCGTCGCGGCTGTACCAGTAGTCGGGGTGGCAGCCCATGGCATTGAGCGCGTCCTCTATGCCTATCCTGCGCATGATCTTCATCACATTGGGCCCGACATGAATGCCCGCGCCCAGGCGCGAAAAGCCCGGCGCCTGCTCGTAGAGCTTCACATTGAAACCGGCGCGCTGCAGCAAGGCCGCCGCGGCCGTGCCGCCCAGACCAGCGCCAACGACGGCAATACGGGTTGTGTCCTTCATCTTCATGCTCCTGTGACGGCAAGATTGCCGGGGTTCAACACAAAATGAAGTGTAGACACTCGATTAACAAAAGTACAGCGCAGAACAGAAAAATCGCCCGCATGGGCCAGAAAAAAGAAAACCCGTCAAGGAATTCACTGAGGAATGCGCTGCAATTTCTTCCTTCGCAGCTATTTCGAGAACGCAGGCCCATTCCATACATCAATTTATAAAGAGTACACACTCTATCCAACACAAGACAACAAAGAACGACCAGACAGGCACGCAGAGGCCGCGCCCGGCAGGACAGCGCGCAGCAAGACCTGACACCACGCAAGGGCCCCAGGAAGTCATCCAGATTGCGCGCCATCCATGCCTTATCCTCGGCCGCCACCGGACATGACTTGGAGTTGAACTTGGGTTGGATTTATTTGCTGCTGGCGGGCGTGTGTGAAATCTTCTACGCCGCTGCCATGCCGCGCACCGATGGCTTCACGAAACTGGGCCCCAGCGCGTTCTGCATGGTGTTCATCTGTTTCAGCATGTATTTGCTGTCGATCGCAACGCGCACCATTCCCGTCGGCACGGCCTATGCGGTCTGGGTAGGCATCGGCGCCGTGGGTACGGCGGTCTACGGCGCCCTCATGCTGGATGAAGACCGCAGCTTGCCGCGCATTCTCTGTTTCCTGCTGATCCTGGCGGGCATCGTGGGCTTGAAGCTTCTCTCGTCCGGGAAGTAACCCAGGCGGGCAAGCGCCGCCTGCCGCGCCAGCACCGTTCAGGTGCCCGCGGCGTTGACCGCCTGCGTGCCGCCGTCGATCATGCGGCGCAGCAAAAAAGCCACCGCCACACGCTCGGCCGCGTTGAAGTCGCCATAGGTCAGCTCGGTGACCTGCTTGGCATAGGGCACGACTTCGGCGATCAACTGCTCACCCGCCTTGGTCAGCTGGACCACGAGCTTGCGCCTGTCGGTCTTGTCGGCGCCGATGCGGATCAGCTTGCGTGCCTTGAGCCGCTCGATGATGCCGCGCATCGTTCCCTGGTCGATGGCGGTCGCACGCACGATTTCGTTGACCGAGCAGGAGCCGCGCTCGTTGACGGCGTGCAGCACGACAAACTGCGTGGCCGTCAATTTCGAGTCGGGAATGATCTCGGAGAAGATCGCGGTATGGCGCTGGTAGGCGCGCCGCAGCAGGTGACCGATCTGTTCGGTGAAATCGTAATCGAGCGGGGGCGCGCTGGATGCGCCATCGGAGCCGGGTTCAGTCATCGGTGAGGTAATCCATTCGCGTGTCTGTAAAAGTATAGTCGCGGCCCCGGAGCGCCGCAGCGCTGCGGGCGGCGCAGAGCACCATCCTTGGCCATGATGCCCGATCACCCAGGCCGATTGGCGCCGGACAGTCTGCATGGGAGCCCCAGGTGACAGGTCTTTGCCGGGCTGGCGCTGCGCCATTTGCGCCGTTTCGTCCCGGCTTGCGCCAATACGGCCGCGCAGATGGGAAAATGCAGGCTTGGTCGCCCCGCCCCTGTGTACCTGACCTGGCGGGCGTCTGCCCTTCACCTTCATCCATCCCGTCATCGGCCCCGATGACTCTCAAGGAAAAACGCCATGAAATCACGCGCAGCCGTCGCTTTTGCTGCTGGTCAACCACTGCAGATCGTCGAGATCGACGTAGAGCCACCGCGCAAGGGCGAAGTCCTGGTCAGGATCACCCACACCGGCGTGTGCCACACCGACGCGTTCACGCTGTCGGGCGATGACCCGGAAGGCATCTTCCCCGCCGTGCTCGGCCACGAAGGCGCGGGCATCGTGGTCGAAGTCGGCGAAGGCGTGACCAGCGTCAAGCCCGGCGACCATGTGATTCCGCTGTACACCGCAGAATGCAAGGAATGCCTGTTCTGCAAGTCGGGCAAGACCAACCTGTGCGTCGCCGTGCGCGCCACCCAGGGCAAGGGCGTGATGCCCGACGGCACGACGCGCTTCTCCTACGAAGGCAAGCCCATCTACCACTACATGGGTTGCTCGACGTTCAGCGAGTACACCGTGGTGGCCGAAGTCTCGCTGGCCAAGATCAGCCCCGACGCCAATCCCGAGCAGGTCTGCCTGCTGGGCTGCGGCGTGACCACGGGCCTGGGCGCGGTGAAGAACACTGCCAAGGTCCAGCCCGGTGACACCGTTGCCGTGTTCGGCCTGGGCGGCATCGGCCTGGCCGTGCTGCAGGGCGCCAAGCTGGCCCAGGCCGGGCGCATCATCGCCATCGACACCAACCCCTCGAAGTTCGACCTGGCGCGCACCTTCGGCGCGACCGACTGCGTCAACCCCAAGGACTTCGACAAGCCCATCCAGCAGGTCATCGTCGAGATGACGGGCTGGGGCGTGGACCACTCGTTCGAATGCATAGGCAACGTCAACGTGATGCGCGCGGCGCTCGAATGCGCGCACCGCGGCTGGGGCCAGTCGGTGATCATCGGCGTGGCCGGCGCGGGCCAGGAAATCTCCACCCGCCCCTTTCAGCTGGTCACCGGCCGGCGCTGGCTGGGCACGGCTTTCGGCGGCGTCAAGGGCCGCTCGGAACTGCCGGGCATGGTCGAGGAAGCGATGCGTGGCGACATCCAGCTCGAGCCTTTCGTGACCCACACCATGCCGCTGACCGACATCAACGAAGCCTTCGATCTGATGCACGAAGGCAAGTCGATCCGCTCGGTGGTGAACTACGCCTGAGGGCGCTCAAGGCGGCAGGCCCATGGCGGCCATGCCGCCAATGGCTCATGAAGCGCGCAGCTCCCGGCCCACCGCCGCGGGACTGCCAACTGCCGCCCGCGCCGCCGCCTCGGCCAGCCCGGCACATGAGATTGCGGGTAGATGCATGCCCGCTGCCAACCCTCTTGCATTTTTTCCAACGCTGAGCACTAGGTAGCAACCCTTGTACGAAATGCATGTTGTTTGCCTAAAATGTACCAACTGGTACAGAAAGGTCCATATGCAACCCAGCGTTTTTTCAGCCGCCATCCTGGCGGTGCTTTGCGGCGCGGCCCCGGCCCACGCGCAACCGGCTTTCCCCAACAAGCCGATCAAGTTCGTCATTCCGCAAGCGGGAGGCTCGGCCAATGACGTTCTGGCCCGCACGCTCGCGGAGTCCGTCTCCAAGCTGCTCCACAAACCCGTGGTAATTGAAAACAAGCCCGGCGCGAATGGAATCCTGGGGCTGTCCTACCTGGTCAGCCAGCCTGCCGACGGCCATACCTGGTTCATGGCCGGCTTCTCCAACCTCGCCTGGAACCCTCTGCTCTACAAGAACATCAGCTACCGCAATTCGGACCTCGAAGGCGTGGCGATCTTCGCGGACACCCCTTTCGTCAGCGTCACGTCGCCGACCCTGGGCGTGAAGGACTTCAAGGCATTTGAAGCGCTGGTGAAAAGCAACCCCAACAAATACACCTATGCCTCGGCCGGCATCGGCAATTCAACGCATCTGTCCACGGAGTTGGTAAAGCAAAAGACCGGCCTGCAATTGCAGCACTCGCCGTTCAATGGCGCGGGCGCAAGTGTCAGCGTGATGAATGGCGACACGCCGTTCATGACGATTCCACCGGGCGGAATCATGTCCTTGATCAAGTCCCACAAGCTCGTGCCCCTGGCGGTCACGGGCAGCGTGCGCCTGGCCGCCTTGCCCGATGTGCCTACCTACAAGGAACTGGGCTATGACATCCATGTGCCCGGCTGGTACTCGGTGGTGATGCGCAAGGGCGTGCCCAAGGACATCATCAGCCAGGTCAATGCGGCAATCAACGAAGCACTCAAGGACCCGGAAATGATCAAACGGCTCGAAGCCCAGTCGCTGCAGGCCGTGGTCAGCAAACCGGAAGATGTGATGCTCCAGGCCGAGAAGATCTCCACCGAATGGGCGCCCATCATCTCCAAACTCGGAATCCAGCAGTAATGTACAAATTGACCACGGCCACGCGCGACATCCGTTTTCAGTCCATGCAGCAGGCGATGGACAAAGCTGGCGCGGATGCGATTGTCTTCTCCAGCGCGGACTTCATCCAGTTCGCCACCAACTTTGCCGTCGACGTACTCCCTTGGGAGCGGCCGATTTTCGCGATCATTACCCGGGACGGCACGATCAATGCTGTTTTCAACGAGCTTTCGACCAACCACCTCAAGTTCAGCCGCGCCAAAGGCACGCTATGGCTGACCGAGGACCAGATCCACTCCTACTCGGAGCACCCTCGGGTCACGAATGTGATCGCGACCATACAGGAGTTGCCAAAACTGCTGGCCTCGGTATTGGAACGCATGGGACTCGCGGGAAAAAAGCTGATTTGCGACGCGCTCGGTCCGGTGCTCGCCGCAGCCGTCCAGGCACTGCCCGGGACGGTGGCCACAGGTGAGTTGCAGTTGCTGCGCTCGTTGCGCTGGGTCAAGACCGCGGAAGAGCTGCACATCATGCGCTCGCTCGCGAAACTGACCGACTGGGCCCAGGAACGCTTCAAGGAGTTGTACCAGCCCGGCCTCAAAACCCAGGTGCTGGACTATCAGGTGGCAGCACTGATTGCGCAAGAAGCCGCGCAACGTTTTCCCGGCGAGAGTTTCGACCTGATGCGCTGCTGGACCTTGAGCGGCCCCGCGTCGGCTTCGCCCCACGGCGATGGTGCGAACGTGGGCGCGATCATCCGCAAGGGCGACAACATCGTCAACTTTGTTCTTCCGCGTCTCAATGGCTACTATGTGGAAAACGAGCGCACCTGGTTTGTGGGCCCGCCCAGCGACATGCAAAAACGCTGTTTCGAGACGGCGCGCGCAGCCACCGCGGCTGGCGTGGCGGCGGCGAGAACCGGCAATCGTGTATGCGACATCGATGCTGCCGCATTTGCCGTGATCCGCAAAGCCGGGCTTGACGAATATGTCTACCACCGCACCGGGCACGGCGTGGGCCTGATGCTGCACGAGTATCCGGAAGACATGGCGTTCAGTACGCGCCCCCTTCTGGCCAACGAAGTGTATTCCTGCGAACCAGGCCTCTATGTCTATGGACTGGGGGGCTTTCGCATCGACGACACCGTCGTCGTCGGCGACACGCCCGAAGTGCTGGTCAGCACGCCGTCCCACATCGAATGGGTCACGCTGGACGTGTGATCGCGGGCGGCCGGCACCGGCGGCAACCGGCCGCCAAGACGGGTGCCGACCGCCTGCCCGGCGCCCTTGCCCGCGCGCAGCTTCAATGCGCAATCGATTCCTGCAGCATGTTGTCCATATATTTGCATGCATCCATGAGCGCCTGCGCGTCATTCGTCATGAAATAATCAAGCAGTATTCCGCGAATGAATGCCACCTTGATACGCGCCAGCGTGCCGGAGATATTCCTGCTTTCCGGATATTGCCTATCAATTCCCTGGCTGATGGATGCAATCCAATCGTCAATATATGAATCCCTGAAAGCCGAAAACCCTTCAGGATTTTTCAGCGCTTTCAGGTAGATTTCCAGAACGATATTGAAAACCTTCTTGTATTCCTGGGTGATGAAAGTATTCACATAAGGCGAAACGCTCAAGGGGTATTTGTTTTCCTCGTGCAGATGCCGTATGCGCAGAATTTCCTTTTTTCTTATCTCATTGACCAAGGCTTCCCAGAAACCATCCGACCCGCCGAAGTGGTAATTGACCATTCTATGGCTGGTGCCCACATTTTTTGCGATATCCCGAATGGAATCGGAAAGATCGCCTTTTTCAAGAATGTAATCGGCAGCAGCGCTAATAATGGTTTCTTTGGAATTCATTGGAATATTTGCACAATCTCTCACTCCCGAAGGAATGCAACGCGCCATTGTACTGAGATTCATTAGCCGGCCACCCCGGTCATGGGACGTGGGAGAACAGGTTTGTTCAAGAAGCCATGGACTTCGCCACTCCTGAAAATTCAGGAGTGCGAGCGTCCAGACCTTCTTGAATCGTCTCGACGGAAGAATGGATTTTCCGCGCTGATCTGTCAGCGCCCCAGCGGCAAAGCCGCTCGGGGGCTGGCTAGAACGTCCCGCGCAGCGTCACCATCGCATTGCGCGGCAAGCCCTGCATATTGCCCGAGAACACCGTGCCCACGGTCTGGTAGTAGCGCTTGTCGAGCACATTGTTCACGTTGAGGCTCAGGCTCCAGTTGGGAGCTATGCGGTATTGCAGCATCAGATCCCAGACCGCATGGCCCGGCTGCGTGAAGTCGTAGGGCTGCGAGGAGCCGCCGGCACCGGTGACCGTGCCCGAGACGAACTGCGCGCTCTGGACGCGGCCGCTGCCGCCCACGCGCCAGCGCGACCACTCGCCCGGCAAGGTATAGGCTGTCGACAGCTTGAACAGGTGACGCGGCGTGATGCTGCTGAAAACCTTGCTTTCGGTCTTGTCCCGGGTCTCGTTGAAGGTGTAGCCTGCTGCGACCTGCCAGCCCGCGGCGAGTTGGCCGCCAACTTCGACGTCGAAGCCCTGGCTCGTGACTTTGCCCTGGGGCAGATAGCAGCAGGCCGCGCCCCAGAGGCTGGGGGTGGCGGTGTAACGCGTATCGAGCACCGCGGTGCCGGTGCGCTCGACGTTGAAGACGCTGAAGGTGGCGTTGAGCTTGCCGTCCATGAGCTCGCCCTTGACGCCGGCCTCGTAGCTGCGGCCCTTGATCGGATCGAGCGGCGTGCCCGGCAGCGGGCCCGACATCATCAGCGCCTGCGGCTTGAAAATCGAGGAATAGCTGACATAGGCCGACCATTGCGCATTCAGGTCGTAGATGACGCCGCCATAGGGCGTGACCTTGGAACTTTCCTCGAAGGATTTTGCCGAGCGCGGCGCGGTCGTACCCGCGGTGTCGAGGATGTTGGAGATGGTCTGCGTGAACTCGTAGCGGCTCACGCGCGCGCCCGCAATCACGTGCAGCCGGTCGCTCGGGTTCAGGCGCAGCACGCCATAGCCTCCGACCTGCTCCTGGCCCCAGGGCGCATAGCGTTCGCTCAGGCCCAGGTTGTACTGGCCGAACTGCGGCGTCCAGGGCTGCAGGTCGAACACATTGCCACCCACCTGGGCGCTGTCGGCAAAGCTCAGGTTCTGCCAATGGCTGCGCACGCGCTGCCAGTCCAGGCCCAGCAGCAGCTCGTGGCGGCGCCCCAGCGCAGAGAACGGGCCGCTGAGGTTGAGGTCGACGATGTCCTGCGTGTTCGACGAGTCCAGCACACCGCCGCGCCACAGCGGGCCCGTCAGCGTCTGGGGGTTGACCGGGCCCGACAGGCTGCTCCACATCCGGTTCTGTTCGGTCTGGGCATGCGAGGCGTTGAGCTTGAGCTGCCAGTGGTTGTCGAAACGGTGCGCGAGCTGGGCGAACACCTCCTGGTTCTCGTAATGAAAAAACGACCAGGGGTTGGAGAACGCGGTATTGCCGGGCAGACCCAGTCGGCGGCCATCGGAAAAACGCGGCAGGCCGCCGTAGTCGCCGGTCTGCTTGACCTTGCCATAGGACGCGCCCACGGTCAGCAGCGTGTCGGGCGTGAGATCGGCTTCGAGCACGCCGTAGAGCGAAGGCTTCTCGATACTGACGTAATCGAAGTACGAGTCCGCGTCCTGGTAGGCCAGCACCGCACGGCCGCGCACGCTGCGCTCGGCGTTGAGCGGGCCGGTCACATCCAGTTCAGTGCGGCGGTGGTCCCAGCTGCCGGCCGACAGCGACACATCGACCTGCGCCCTGGCCAACGGCTTCTTGCGCACCAGGTTGATGATGCCACCCGGGTCGCCGACGCCGCCGAGCAGGCCCGAAGCGCCGCGCATGACTTCGACGCGGTCGTAGAAAGCCATTTCCTGCTGGGGCTGGTAGGTGTAGGCGCCCAGCGCCAGCGGCGCGCCGCCATCCATCTGCATGCTCGTGACCTGGAAGCCGCGCGAGAAATAGCGGCCCGAATTGTCGGCGACGATTACGCCGGGCGTGAGCGCCAGCGCCTGCTCGACATCGACCACCTTCTTGTCGTCCATCAGCTGGCGCGTGATGACCGACACCGACTGCGGAATCTCGCGCAGCGACTGGTCGGTCTTCGAGGCGATGCTGGTGATCTGGTTGGTGTACGACCCCGTGCCTTCGGTCGTGCCGTTGGCGTCACGCCGGGCCTGGACCCGGATCTCGGCCAGCGAACGCGCGGGCGCAGGCGCGGCGGCTGCGCCCAAGACATCCGCGCCCGACGCCGCCGCCTGCCGCTGGAACACATAGACGCCATTGGGCTGCTGCACGGCCCGCACGCCCGTGCCCTGCAGCAGTGCGTCAAGCCCGCTGCGCACGCTGTGGCTGCCCTTGAGGCCGCCGCTGCGCAGGCCGGCCACGGTTTCCGGCGCGAAGGCCAGCACCAGGCCCGCGTCCTGGCCGAAGCGATTGAGCGCGTCTTCGAGCGGCCCGGCGGGAATGTCGAAGCTGCGCGCCGACGCGGCCTGCGCCTGCGCGGCGCCGGAGGTGACCAACAGCGGCGCGACCGCGCCCAGTTGCGCCACGGCCAGCGCGAGCGCGCTGGGCAGGAATGAAAGAGGGAGCGTGCGGCAGTGCCGCGCCGGACGATGGGCCATGAAAGTGTTCCTTGTTTGCGATGCGGGAGCAGCAGGATTTCTGCTCTCTCTTTCCCTGTCGCACGACTTTGGAAAACAGCTCAGGCGATAGCGGGTTTCTTCTAGGCGTCGCGCGCTGCCAGCCGCACCTGCACCACCTGCCGGCCCCCAAAGCGGGTCTGGGTCTCGATCTGCAGTTGCAGCGTCGCGCTGAGCGACTCCAGGATCAGCGGAATCTGCGCGACCGGGTAGGCGCCGGAGACGCGCAGCTCGGCCACGGCGTCGCTGCAGACAATCGGATGCGGGCTGTAGCGACTGAGCTGCGCCAGCAGATCCGCCAGCCGCATGCTCTTGGCGATGAGCGTGCCCTGCACCCACGACTTGTCGGCATCGGCCACGGGCTGCGGCGTGTCCACGGACTGCGCCGTGAACCCCGCCCCCTGCCCGGCCTGCAGGATCTGCGCCGGTGCTGCGGCCGCGGCCGGCGTGATTTCCACCGCGCCCTCGAAGACGCGCACCACGGCACGGTCGCCCGCCGTGTGTGCAGTGAACTGCGTGCCCAGCGCCTCGGCCAGGCCTTGCGGCATCTCGACCAGAAAGCGTCGCCCCGGGTCCTTGGCCGTCACCATGAAGATCTCGCCGCGCAGCAGCACAAGGCGCCGCTCGGTGGGGCCGAAGCGCACATCGACCGCGGTGTCGGTGTTGAGCATCAGCGTGCTGCCGTCGGCCAGCAGAATTCGGCGCTGCTCGCCGGGGCGCGTGCGGTGGTCGGCGGCCCATTGGCGCCACGGCGTGCGCTGCTCCACGGTACGGGCCGCGCCGCCGGCGAACAGCAGCACCGCCAGCGCCTTCACCGCGCGGCGGCGCGAATGCGCGCCCGCGCCCAGCGTCGCATGCGCCACGGCCGTCGCGCCCGACGCGCCGCCGAACCGCTGGCGTACGCTTTCGATGCGCTGCCATGCGGCTTCATGCGCCGGGTGCGCGGCGCGCCAGTCGGTCCAGGCCTGGCGCAGCGCAGGCGTGACCGGCGCGGACTGCAACTCCAGCATCCATTCAACAGCGCGGCGCGCGACCTCCTGGGGAATTTCGTGCGCCGCTGCACGGCCTGGCGCCCGGGTCATGGCGCGACGGCGAACATGCAATGCATGCCGGCCTTGACCAGGTAGCGCTTGACGGTTGCGAGCGAGATATTGAGTTCCTGCGCGATCTCGGCCTGCTTGAGCCCGTCAAGCTGGCTCAGCAGGAATGCGCGCCGCACCAGGGCCGGAAGGCCGTCAAGCATGCGGTCGATCTCCACCAGCGTTTCGAGCAGGATAGCCCGCTCCTCGGGCGAGGCCGCGAGTGTGGGGGCCCAATGCGCCAGGGCGTCGAGGTAGGCGCGCTCGAGCTGCTGGCGGCGGTAATGGCTGAACAGCGCACGCTGCGCCACCGTGGTCAGAAAGGCGCGCGGCTCGCGCGCTTCCACGGGCATTTCGCGCGCCAGCAGGCGCACGAAAATGTCGTGGGCGATATCGGCCGCCTGGTGGGCGTCACCGAGGCGGTTGCGCAGCCAGGCGCTCAGCCAGCGATGATGCTCGTTGTAAAGACCCGCAACTTCGCGGTGGGCGGCGTCCACGATGACGGGCATGCAATGTTTCCGCAGGAAGGGGCGACACGCCCGATGATAGAAATGATAATCGTTCCCATTCTAACCACTAGCGAAGCTCTGCACGAATCCCTGCTTCATGGGCTGGCAAGAGCCAGAAGCCAGGGCGCGCATGAAGCAAAGCAGCCTGGGCCTGAACGTCGCAATCAAGCGCACTCGCAAGCGCGAATTCATCGATGCGATGGAGTTGGTGGTGCCCTGGCCCGAACCGGTGGTGCTGATAGAGCCCTGGGCCCCCGAGAGAAGACGCAGGGGCCGGCAGCCGTTTGCGGTGCAGACGCTGTTGCGCATCCATTTCATGCAGCACTGGTTCAAGCTCAGCGACCCGGCGATGGAAGAAGCGCTGCACAACGCTCCCGCGTTTCGTGACTTCGCAGGCCTATCCCATTCGGGTGAGGATGAACAGATTTCCAGCAAATCGCGCATCTCACGCTTTCGGCATTTGCTGGAGCGCTACAAGCCGGCCTAACAAATCCCGGCATCCCGGCCGCGTTCAATGCGCTGCTGCAAGCCAAAGGGCTGCAGTTGAAGGCGGGGACTGTGGTGGGCGCCCCGCTGATTGCGGTGCCTGGTCCGACAAACAACGAAGGCAAGGCGCGAGACCCCGAGATGCATCGGAGTATGCCCAGTCCTGAGAACGTGAACTGCGCCCTTACTCGAAACTATCGCCGGGAGTCAGCGGCACATGGCGGTAGGTCGCCGGAGTGCGCGAGAGCCTGATGGGCGAGCCCACGCCCTGGTAGCCCGGCATGTCCACGCGCAGCGCGCGGTGCAGCGTATGCGGGTGCTCCAGCGCCGCATCGACGGCCTGCACCGGCGCGGCGGGCACGCCGATTTCCATCAGCACCGTGGCCAGCGCATGGCCCTCGAAGGCCGCGAGCGCCTGCTCGAGCAAGGCCTTGAGCGCATCGCGGTGCACGGAGCGCTGGCCTGCCGTGGCAAAGCGCGCGTCCTGCACCAGCTGCGCGCAGCCGATGTGTTCGCACAGCAGCTTGAACTGCCGGTCATTGCCCACGGCAAAGAACACCGGGATCGAGCCGGTCTGCAGCACGTCATAAGGGGCAATGTTGGGGTGGGCATTGCCCGTGCGTTGCGGCTGCTTGCCGTCCATGAACCAGTTGGCCGCGTGCGGGTGCAGCAGCGAGATGCCGCTGTCGTAGAGCGCGGCGTCGACGAGCTGGCCCTGGCCGCTGCGCTGGCGCTCGTGCAAGGCCATCATCACGCCGATCACCGCATTCATGCCGGTGACCATGTCTACGACCGGCAGCCCTACGCGCAGGGGCCCGCCATCGCGCTCGCCGTTGACGCTCATCAGGCCCGTCATCGCCTGGATCGCGGCGTCATAGCCGGGCCAGGCGCCCAGCGGGCCGTCCTCGCCAAAGCCGCTGACGCGGCACCAGACCAGCCGCGGGAAGCGCTGCTGCATCTGCCGAAAGCCTATGCCCCACTTCTCCATCGTGCCGATCTTGAAGTTCTCGATGAGCACATCCGCCTGGGCCATCAGCGCCAGCACTTTTTCCTGGCCCTGCGCCGAGCTCAGATCCAGGAACTGGATGCGCTTGTTGCGGTTGAGCCCATGGTAGTAGGAGGCCACGCCCTCCTTGAACGGCGGGCCCCAGGCGCGCGTGTCGTCGCCGCTGGGCGGCTCGACCTTGAGCACATCCGCGCCATGGTCGCCCAGGATCTGCCCGCACAGCGGGCCGCCCAGGATGCGCGAAAGGTCCAGCACCCGTATGCCCTGGAGCGCGCCGGTGCAGCGTGGTTGTGTCGTTTCCATGGTGTTTGGCCCTCAGTCCAGCTGCGCGCCCGATGCATCGACCACGGTCTTCCACTTGGCCATTTCCGCCTTGATGAAGCGCGTCAGCCCTTCGGGCGTGTGGTCGGTCGCGGATTCCAGGCCCTGGGCGGCAAAGGTGGTGCGCACTTTTTCCTTTTGCAGCGCCTGGATGAAGGCGCTGTTGAGCCGGGCAATGCGATCGGCCGGCGTGCCCGCGGGTGCGACCACGCCAAAGAACACGCTCACGTCGTAGCCCGCCAGGCCTTGCTCGGCGATGGACGCGACCTCGGGCATGGCCTGCGAACGCTTTTCCGTGGCCACGCCGATCGCCTTGAGCCGGCCGGCCTTGATGTAGGGCATGGCCGTGAGGATGTCGGTGAAGCTCATCTGCACCTGGCCCGCCAGCAGGTCGTTGAGCGCCGGGCCCGTGCCTTTGTAGGGCACATGCTGCAGCGTGGTGCCGGCCATGCGGTTGAACAGCACGCCCGCGAGGTGGGACGAGGCGCCGTTGCCCGACGACGCGTAGTTCAGGCTCTGGGGCCTGGCCTTGTCCAGCGCGATCAGCTCCTTGAGGTTGCCGGCCTGGACATTGGCGTTCACCACCAGGATGTTGGGCAGGTAGCCCACATGGATGACGGGCGCGAAGCTGGTCACGGGATCGTAGGAAATTTTGCTGTAAAGGCTCTTGTTGATGGCCAGTGGCCCCGAAGTGCCGAACATGATGGTGTAGCCGTCGGGCCTGGCGCGCGCGACGCCATCGGCACCGATGTTGCCGCCCGCCCCGGCCTTGTTCTCCACGACCACGCTCTGGCCGATCTCTTCGGTCAGGGCCGCGGCCAGCGTGCGCGCCATCGCGTCCGTGGGCCCGCCCGGCGGGAAAGGCACGACAAAGGTGATGGGCTTCGAAGGAAAGACCTCCCCCTGGGCCAGGGCCGGTGTGGCGGCGGTGCAGGCCAGCGCGCAGGCCAGCAAAAAGCTATGTGTTTTCATTGTGTGTCTCCATCCTTTATGTTGAAACCGATCTTGCGCGCTTGTTCTCGCGCGCTCAACGGGCCTTGGCATCGCCCAGGCTTACTGCATCCATTCCTGGGGAATTTCCATGTCCTGCAGCGGATCGCGCGGCAGCACGCGGTGTACCAGCACCAGTTGGGCCCAGCGCATGCGCTCGGCGCTGCCTGTCTGGCTGGCCTCCCAGGCCATGGCAACGGCCGTGAAGCTGTTGTAGAGGGCCGAGCCGGCGGTGCGTGCCAGGCGCTCGCCCTCGGCGCCCGCGTCGACGGCCGCCGCGGCAAAGCCTGCCGCGCGCTCCATTGCGCCTTGCAGTGCCTGCTTGAAGGCCGGGGCCGCATGCACTTCAGCCAGCAGCCGGGCCGCATGGGCCTGCAACGCCGTCAAGGAGTCTTCGCGGCGAATGGCGCGCAGCACGTCCAGCGCCACGATGTTGCTCGTGCCTTCCCAGATCGAGCCCAGGTGGGCGTCGCGCACCAGGCGCGGATCGCTCCACTCCTCGATATAGCCGCAGCCGCCGCGCACTTCCATGGCGTCGCCCGTGACCATGCGCGCGTCGCGGCAGGCGCGGAACTTGATCAGCGGCGTGAGAATGCGCAGCAGCGCGTAGCCGCCTTCCTCGCCGGCGTCCGAGCGCTGCAGGGCCTGGGCGGTCTGCAGCACCATGGTGCGCGCCTGCTCCGAGCGTATGCGCAGCTTGTCGAGCTGGCGGCGCATCAGCGGCATGTCCTGCAAGGCCTTGCCGAACGCGTGGCGCTGCTGCGCGATGTATTCGGCCTCGGCCACGGCGCGGCGCATCATGCCGGCGGCGCGCACGCCGTTCGACAGGCGCGAGTTGTTCACCATGTCGGCCATCTGGGCAAAACCCCGGCCCTGCTCGCCCACCAGATAGGCGACCGCGCCATCGATGCGGATCTCGCCGCTGGCCATGGAGCGCGTGCCCAGCTTTTCCTTCAGGCGGATGATGTGGTAGTGGTTGGTGCTGCCGTCGTCTAGCGTGCGCGGCAGCAGGAACAGCGATACGCCCTTCATGCCCGCGGGGTCGCCCTCCACGCGCGCCAGCACCATGGCAAACGCCGCGTCCGGATTCGAGCAGAACCATTTGTCGCCGCTCAGGCGCCAGGAGCCGTCGGCATGGGGCGCGGCCAGGGTCTGGGTGTTGCCGATGTCGGAGCCGGCCGCCTGCTCGGTCATGAACATCGCGCCTTGCGCCTGGTCGTCGAAGTCCGTGGCCGTGAGCTGCTCCCAGTATTTGCCCACCAGCTCGGGCGCGCCGAACTTGCGCAGCGTGCGCGTGAGCGAGTCGGTCATCGACAGCGGGCAGCACAGGCCGAACTCGGCCTGCACGAACAGATAGGTCAGCGCGTACTTGGCCAGGGGGGGCAGCTTGCCGGCCCAGCCCAGCACGCCTTCGCGGTGCGACATGATGGCCAGGCTGAAGTCACCGTAGGCGACACGCTCCATTTCCACATAGGCCGGGTGCTTGTCTATGCGCTGGGCGTCCTGGCCGGTGCGGGTGCGGTGCGCGAGCGTCGGCGGGTTCTTGTCGGCGACCAGCGCCAGTTCGTCAAGGCGCCCGCCCGCGAGTTCGCCCATGCGCGTGAGATACGGCTGCAGGTGGGCATCCACGTCCGGCGGCAGGTACAGCCGCAGCAGGGGCGCGAACTGCGCGTCCGTGGTGTACAGGTTGCTGCCATGGCGGTCGGGCACCGGGTGGGGTGCAGCCGCGTCTACGGATCGGTGGGCTTTCATGTTCATTTGTCTCCTGGGTGGCAGGGCGGCCTCAGGGCGCGCATGGAACAAATTCTGGCGATGAAGCCTATTCGCGTCGAATATTATTAATATATTGATCTATATACTTAAGATATCAATCCGCGGGCCGTTCCGTTCTGCCGCAAGCGCGCACGGCATCGCATTCCCACACGGTCTCAAGCACCTATGATTCACCTGGAAACCCGGCAGTTGCAGTACTTCGTGGTGCTGGCCGAAGAGCTGCATTTCAGCCGCGCGGCCCAGCGGCTGTGCATTTCGCAGCCGCCGCTGAGCATCGCCATCAGGCAGCTCGAAAGCGCCCTCGATGCCCAGCTGTTCGAGCGCAACAGCCGGGGCGTGCGCCTGACCCATGCGGGCCGGCATCTGCTGGCGCAGGCGCGCGACATCCTGGAGCGCACGCGCCGCGCCGCCGTCGACACGCGCGCGGTGGCGCATGGCATGGCCGGCAGCCTGCGCCTGGGCTTTGTCGGCTCGAGCATGTACCGCGGCCTGCCCGAGGCGCTGGAGCTGGTGCGCGCCCAGTATCCCGACGTGCGCGTGGACCTGCATGAACTCAACAGCATCGACCAGGTCGCGGCGCTGCAAAGCGGAAAGATCGACCTGGGACTGATGCACACCATGGCGCCGCCCGTAGGCATGAGCGTGCAAACCATCGTCAGCGAGCCCTTCATCGCCTGCATTCCGGCCAGCCACCCTCTGGCGCAGCAGGCAAATATAGCCATTGCCCAACTGGCCAACGAACGCCTGATCCTGTTTTCCGAAGCCGTGTCGCCGGATTACTTCCGCGTGATCCGCAGCATGTGCCAGAAGGCCGGGTTCGACCCCGAGCTGCGCCATGAAGTGCGCCACTGGCTGTCGGTGCTGTCGCTGGTGAGCACGGGCCAGGGCGTGTCCCTGGTTCCCGCCTGCCTGCAGCGCGCGGGCATGCAGGGCCTGGCGTTCAAGCCCATGGCCAGGAAGACGCCGCTGTCCGTGCTGCAGGCCATGTGGAACCCGTCACCCGCGCATCCGCTGGTGCCGATACTGCTGGGCCACTTCCAATCGGTAGTAAAAAAGCAGTTGCGCGCAGCGGTTCCAGCCGGCACTCGATCGCGGTGACTTCGCTGGTGGGCAGGCGCAAGCTCAGCCAGGAGCGCGCCGCGCAAGTTCCTGCCGGCGGCCAAGTACGATTTCCGATCGGACTGGCGCACGGGGACCGGATCGGGCAAGCGTCAAGCCAGCGCGGCAATGGCGTCTGCCAGGCGCTGCATGCCCTCATCGATCTGCGCCAGCGTCAGGCTTGCATATCCCAGTATCAGGCCCGCTGGCCGGGGCGGCATGGCGCTCTGCGGCCGGGCAAACAACGGCGATACCGCATAGACGCCCACGCCCGCAGCGCGTGCGGCGGCGATCAGCTGCGGCTCATGCCCGGGCCGCAGCGATGGCAGCCACAGCACCAGGTGCAGGCCGGCTGCCGTGCCCGCCACCTTGGCGTCCGCGGGCAAGCGGCGCCGGATCGCGTCCAGCAGCGCGCTGCGCCGGCGCTCGTTCTCGCGGCGCATGCGCCGCACATGGCGTTCATAAGCGCCGCTGTCGATCAGTGACGCCAGCGCCCGCTGCTCGATCACCGGCGCATGCCGGTCCGCGAGCCGCTTGGCCTTGCGAAACAGCGGCACCAGGCTGGCGGGCAGCACCAGATAGGCGAGTCTGAGCTGCGGCGACAGCGCCTTGGAAAACGTGCCTATGTAGATCACGCGGCCATCGGCATCGATGGACTGCAGCGCGTCTATGGGCCGCTGGCCGTAGCGAAACTCGCCGTCATAGTCATCTTCGACGATCCACGCATTGTGCTGGCGCGCCCACTGCAGCAACGCCTGGCGCCGGGCGATGGGAAGTACTCCGCCGAGCGGAAACTGGTGCGACGGCGTGACATAGGCCAGCCGCACCTGCGCGTCAAACGGAAGGCTGGAGGTGTCCATGCCAAGGGCATCCACAGGCACGGCCACGCCGCGCGCGCCGCTGGCTTCAAAGCAGCGGCGTGCCATGACATAGCCCGGGTCCTCGAACACGTAGGCACTGCCCGGCTCGAGCAACAGCCGTGCGCACAGGTCTATGGCCTGCTGCGCGCCCTGCACGATCACAATCTGCTCGGCGGAGCATGCCAGGCCGCGGGCGCGGCGCAGATAGCCTTGCAGCGCCTGCCTCAGCCCGCTGTCCCCTTCCGGCGCCGCGTAGTAGAGGCTGGGCTGCTGGCGCAGCAGTTCGGCCTGGTAGGCGCGCTTCCAGGCCAGCGTGGGAAAGTCGCGCGCCGCCACGGCGCCGTAGAGGAAATCAATGCGCGCCGGTGCCGCTGCCGACGTCTGGGCCGTCAGCAGCTCCATTCCGGCGACGCGCTGGCCATACGCCGAGAGTACGGACGCCAGCCGCGGTTGGGATCCCGGTTGCGCCTGCGCCAACGCATCCGGCGCCAGCGGCGCCGCCACCCTGGCGGCCCGTCCGGGCGCCGTGGC
Source organism: Pantoea sp. 18069 (assembly GCF_902706035.1). Taxonomy (GTDB): domain Bacteria; phylum Pseudomonadota; class Gammaproteobacteria; order Burkholderiales; family Burkholderiaceae_C; genus Comamonas. Next base: position 41,355 of record NZ_CACSJA010000027.1, read on the forward strand.
CAGAAAGCCTTCGGCGGCCAGCTGTTCGTAGGCCACCGTGACGGTGCTGCGCGCCACGCCCAAGTCCGCGGCCAGCGCGCGCGTCGAAGGGAGTTTCGCGCCCACCGCCAGGCTGCCGTCGGCGATCTGCGCGCGCAGCAAGGCGTAGACGCGCCGGCCACCGCCATTCGCGCCTCTGCGGCGGTCTGCCTTGGCTTTCAACTGGCTCATATAAATTAAAGAAAACTGGATCTTGTGATTGTGCCGCGCACCGGCCAAAGTGGGCGCATCTGGAGACCCTATGTACCTACCCGCGCATTTTTCCGAAACCCGCCCCCAGGAGCTGACGCGCATCATTCGCCAGAACCCCCTGGGCATTCTGGTCTCCCACGGGGCGCAGGGGCTCGATGCCGACCACCTGCCGTTCGAGTTCGACCCGGCTGCCGGCGACCGCGGCCTGCTGACAGCGCATGTGGCGCGCGCCAACCCAGTCTGGCAGCGCTGCCCCACGGGCACGCCGGTGATGGTGATCTTCCGCGCGACCGATGGCTATATCTCGCCCAACTGGTACCCCAGCAAGCACCAGGCGCACCGGCAGGTGCCGACCTGGAACTACGAAGTGGTGCACGCCCACGGCCTGCTGACCATTCGCGACGATGAGCGCTTCGTGCGCGGCATGGTGGGCAAACTCACACGCCGCCATGAGGCCACCGAGCCCCAGCCCTGGAAAATGGCGGATTCGCCACCCGAGTTCATCGACGATCTGCTGCGCCAGATTGTCGGCATCGAGATCGCGGTGACTTCGCTGGTGGGCAAGCGCAAGCTCAGCCAGAACAAGGCGCAGCGCGACCAGGCCGGAGCCGCCCAGGCGCTGATGGCACGGGGTAACGGCGCGCTGGCGCAGGCCATGGGTGCGCCGGGCGAGACTGCCGCCTGAGCCTGCCCATGCGGGGCCCGCAGCACGCCGGCCCCCGTGCCGCTGCAGGGGTTCTAGCTGCTGCGCTGGTTGACGCGCTCGGACAGCGCCTGCGCACTTTCGCGCCGTTCACTGTAACGGTCCACGAGATAGTCCGCGCAGTCGCGCGTGAGCAGCGTGAACTTGACCAGCTCCTCCATCACATCGACTACACGCTCGTAGTAAGGCGAAGCCTTCATGCGGCCGTCGCCATCGAACTCCTGGAAAGCCTTGGCCACCGAGGACTGGTTGGGAATCGTGAGCATGCGCATCCAGCGACCCAGCACGCGCAGCTGGTTCACGGCATTGAACGACTGCGAGCCGCCCGACACCTGCATCACGGCCAGCGTCTTGCCCTGCGTGGGGCGCACGGCGCCCGCGGCCAGCGGAATCCAGTCGATTTGCGCTTTCAGAATGCCGGTCATCGCGCCATGGCGCTCGGGCGAGGTCCAGACCATGCCTTCGGCCCACAGCGCGAGTTCGCGCAGCTCTTTCACCTTGGGGTGGTCGTCGGGCGCATCGTCGGGCAGCGGCAGGCCGCGCGGGTCGAAAATACACGTTTGCGCGCCCATGGCCTGCAGCAGCCGCGCGGCCTCCTCTGTCAGCAAGCGGCTATACGAGCGCTCACGCACCGAGCCATAGAGCAGCAGAATGCGCGGCGCATGCGATGCGCGCTGCGCAGGCAGCAACTGCGCGAGCGCGGGCGCCGCGAATGCCTGCGCGTCGAGATGGGGCAGATCATGGCTGGGCACGATGACGCAGGGTTCTTCACCGCTGTTGCCGATCAGCGCCAGCACATTGCGCGACGCGCCACAGACAGGGTTGTGATGGATCGAGATCTCGCTCATTTGGTTTCCTTCAAACAAACAGGCTCAGGCGCAATGCGAGGGCCGCAAGGGTGGCGACCAGCACCGGCAGCGTGAGCACGGCACCGACCCTGAAGTAGTAGCCCCAGCCGATGCGCATGCCCTTTTGCGCCAGCACATGCAGCCACAGCAGCGTCGCGAGACTGCCTATGGGCGTGATCTTGGGACCGAGATCACAGCCGATCACATTGGCATAAATCATGGCCTCCTTGACCACCCCCGTGGCCGTGGAAGCGTCTATGGACAGCGCGCCTATCAACACCGTGGGCATGTTGTTCATCGCCGACGACAGCAGGGCCGCAAGCAGTCCCGTTCCCATTGCCGCACCCCAGACGCCGCCCTGCGCAAAGAGGTTGAGCAGCGCCGCGAGGTCATCGGTCAGCCCGGCATTGCGCAGGCCATAGACGACCAGGTACATGCCCAGCGAGAACACCACGATCTGCCAGGGCGCGCCGCGCAGCACCCGGCGCGTGCTGATGACCCGGCCGCGCCCTGCGACGGCCAGCAGCAGCGCCGCCGCGGCCGCGGCCACGGCGCTGACCGGCACCCCGCGCGGCTCGAGCACAAGAAAGCCCAGCAGCAGCAGGCCCAGCACCGCCCAGCCGGCGCGAAAAGTCGCGCGGTCGCGGATCGCCTCGGTCGGCGACTTGAGCTGGGCGAAGTCATAGCGCGCGGGGATGCTGCGCCGGAAGAACAGCAGCAGCACGGCCAGGCTCGCCGCCACGGCCACCAGGTTGACGGGCAGCATCACGGCCGCGTAGTCGTTGAAGCCGATCTGAAAGAAGTCGGCGGACACGATGTTCACGAGATTGGACACGAGCAGCGGCAGGCTCGCGGTGTCGGCAATGAAGCCTGCCGCCATGACGAAGGCCAGCGTCGCCGCGGGCGAAAAGCCCAGGGCCAGCAGCATGGCCATGACGATGGGCGTGAGAATCAGCGCCGCGCCATCGTTGGCGAACAGCGCCGACACCGCGGCGCCCAGCAGCACGATGAAAGCGAACAGCCGCGGCCCCTTGCCGCCGCCCCAGCGCGCGACATGCAGCGCCGCCCATTCAAAGAAGCCGGCTTCATCGAGCACCAGGCTGATGACGATGATCGCGACAAATGTGGCGGTCGCGTTCCAGACAATGCGCCAGACCACGGCAATGTCCGCGAACTGCACCACGCCCAGCAGCAATGCAGCCGCGGCGCCCAGCGACGCGCTCCAGCCAATGCCCAGGCCACGCGGCTGCCAGATGACCAGGACCAGGGTAAGAACGAATATCAGGATAGCGGTCAGCATGACGCATTGGTTTGTCAGAGGAGTCGAAAGGAGTGGAGCTTTTGCCTATGGGTGCGCCGCAGCGGGCCCGCTCATTGACCCGGGAGTTCACGGGCGGTGCTTTGCAGCCGCGCCTTCTCCAGCTTTTCGGCAGGCAGGTTGACCAGCAACTCCAGCCGGCGTCGAATCATGTGCATGGTCTGCCGGAAGGCTTCGAGCCTGGCTTCTTCGCCAGCCTCACCTTCCGAAGGATCTGCATAGCCCCAGTGGGCGGTTGCCGGGTGGCCGGGCCAGATCGGGCAGACCTCGCCCGCCGCGTTGTCGCAGACGGTGATGATCAAGTCCATCTGCGGCGCACCCGCGACTGCGAACTCGTCCCAGCTCTTGCTGCGCAGGCCTTGCACCGATACGCCGGCACGCTGCAGCACCTGCAGGCCCAGCGGGTGGGGCTGCTGCTGTGCCCGAGGGCTGCTGCCGGCCGAGAAGGCCTTGAAGCGGCCCCGTGCCATATCGTTGAGCAGGGCTTCGGCCAGGATGCTGCGCGCCGAATTGTGGGTGCACAGGAACAGGACATTGAGAGGCGTGGTCGTATCAGGCATGGTGGTTCAGCAGCAGGGCTTGGAAGTGGCAGAAGCGGGGAGGCACGGCGCGCCCTGACAGCAGTTTTCGGTGAGATAGGCGAGCAGATCGTTCATTGCGGCAAACGCCGCGCGGTAGCGCACATTGCGGCCCTGGCGCTCCTGGCTCACGAGCTCGGCGTGGGCCAGCTCCTTGAGATGGAACGACAGCGCGTTGGCCGCGATGCCCAGTTGCTCGGCCAGCGCGCTGGGCGTCAGGCCTTCGGGGCCGGCGACCACGAGCGCACGGAATACGCGCAGCCGGGCTTCGTGGGCCAGCGCGGCGAGGGAACGTATGGCTTGGGTTTCTTGCATAAATCAATAATACAACAATTGTTGAATTATTGGCTTTCAAATAAGAATAAGCCGTCACGGCATCGCGGGCCGCGCCACCGGCACCGCAAGCTGCCGTTTCTGAGCAGCGCAGCGTTTTTTAGCGGCTAAAAAGCCCCGCTGCCGCGCATCAGTCCGGCACCTGTTCGCGCAGCCTGGCCAGAAACGCGTCAACCAGCGAATGGGCGGGGCCGTTCTTGCGCACCGCGAGCACCTTGCTTTTCTCCCGCAGGTCCGCGATTGGCACGAAGCGGATGTCGGTGCGGTTGTTCGCGGCCACGCTGCGCCCGACGATGGTCGTGCCCAGGCCCGCCGCCACGAGGCCCAGCGCGGTGTGGATCTCCTTGGCTTCGTGGCCGACCTGAACGCGGGCGCCGGCCTGCGCCAGGATGTTGAGCACCTGGCGCGAAAAGTGCGCATTGGCCACCTTGGGATAGCTCACATACGGCAGGGCCTCGAGATCGGCGGCAACGATAGCCGCGCGCGCTGCAAGCGGGTGCTGGACAGGCAGTGCCGCGACCAGCGGGTCGTCGAACAGTTCGGTGTAGTGCAGATCGGGCTCGCGCGTGAACGCGCCCAGGCTGCGCGCAGCGCAAGACTGCGCCCTTCAGAATGCCGCCGCCGCATCCAGCCCCTGCTGTATCTCGCGGCGCAATTGCAGCAGCGGCGCGCAAAGCTCCTCGGCGACACGCGCCAGCGGCTCGGCCGTGGACAGGCTGCAATTGAGCACATAGACCGCATCGGCCGTGACCAGCGGCGTCGCCAGTGCCACCACTTCGGGCTGCCAGGCCGCGGCGCAAAAGCCATGCACCTGCACGGACCGGATCGCCTGCTGGATTTCGCGGTGCAGCGGCGCCCACTGCGCCGGTCTTCTCGCCTGGAAGCGCTCAAGCAGCGCTTCGCGTTTGGCCTCGGGCGCGACCGCGAGATAGGCGCGCCCCAGCGATGTCAGCTCCATGGGCACGCGCTGCCCGGACACCACATGCCGCAGCACGATGCGCCGGCTGTAGCGTATCGACTCCAGATAGACCATTTCATCGCGGTCGGGGCAGGCCAGGCCGACGTTGATCTTGCGGCTTTCGGCCAGCGCGCGCATCAGCGGCGCGGCCACGGACAGCACGCTCGAGCCGGTGCGCATGGCATGCGCCAGGCTCAGCACCGCGGGTGCGAGGCGGTAGGCGCGCCGCTGCGGGTCGACCTGCAGCATGCCCGCACCCACCAGGGTCTGGGTCAGCCGGCTCACGGTGGCCTTGGACAGCCCCGTGCGCTCCACGAGATCGCCATTGCCCAGCAGTTCGGAGCCGGGCCTGAACGCCCGCAGTATCTCTATGCCGCGCTCCAGCGATCGGTTCGCGGGTGACTGCCCGGGCTTGTCGTGGAGGATTTCGGAACGTCCATGGTCCATGGTGCTGGAAGTCTTTCGCATAGGAATGGGCAGGAACTGCGCGCAGCGTCGTGCTGCATTCTCGCACGCCGCATGGGCGGCCAATTCCACCTGCTGGAACTGATGGGGTCACAAATGGCCAGCCATCCCCTAAGCTGGCGCAGCCGGCATCAGCATTTGCTGCGAAGGCCAAAGAACAGATCCGGTCCATGACCGTAAAAATCCAGGAGACAACGCCATGCTTCATTCCATCGCTCGCCGCAGCGCGGCCTCAACGGTCTTTCTCGCGGCACTCATCGGCGCCGCAGGCGCCTTCGCCGCCTTTCCGGAAAAGCCGGTGCGCATGGTCGTGCCCTTCGCTCCCGGCGGCGGCACGGACCTGATCGCGCGCACGCTGGGCACGGAGATGTCCAAGGACCTGGGCCAGCCCGTCATCGTCGAAAACAAGCCGGGCGCGGGCACGATGATAGGCACCGACAACGTCGCCAAGAGCGCGCCCGACGGCTACTCGGTAGTCGTCGCCTCGTTTGCCCATGCGACCAATCCCGCGCTGCAGCCCAAGCTGCCCTATGGCAGCAACCAGGCCTTTGCGCCCGTCATGCTGATCGGCCGCGGACCCAACGTGCTCGTGGTGCGCAACGAGAGCCCCTACAAGACCGTGGCCGACGTGCTGGCCGCCGCCCAGGCCCAGCCCGACAAGCTGACCTATGCCTCGCAAGGCGCAGGCACTTCCGCCCACCTCGCGGGTGAGCTGTTCGCCAACCAGGCCAAAGTCAAGCTCACCCATGTGCCCTATCGCGGCGCGGGCCCGGCGCTGACCGACCTCATGGGCGGACAGGTCGACATGATGTTCGCGACCGCCGCCGCCGTCTCCCCCTTCATCGGCAACGGCAATGGCAAGCTGCGCGCGCTCGGCGTCACCACCGCCGAACCTTCGGCCGCGTTCAAGGGCGTGCCAACCATTGCCAGCAGCGTTCCCGGTTACCGCGTAGAGAGCTGGTACGGACTGTATGTCCCGGCGGGCACGCCCGCGGCCGTCATCGACCGGCTCAACGCCGCGGCGCGCAAGGCCGCGCGCGCTCCCGACTTCGTGCGCAAGCTCGAACACGAAGGCCTGGTGATCAACGCCGGCCCCCCCGCAGAACTCGAGGCCTATGTCCAGACCGAAGAAAGGCGCTGGGCACAGATCGTCAAGGAAAGCAACATCAAACCCGATTGATCGCCCAGCCAAGCGATCGTCTTTGGAGAGCACCATGAACTACACCCTGATTCAACTGCAGGTCACCGATGCGGTGGCAACCATCACCCTGAACCGGCCCGACAAGCGCAACGCCATGAGCGACGACATGCGCACCGAGTTCATCGCCGCGCTCGAGCATGTCGCGGCCGACAAGGCCATCAAGGCCCTGGTGCTGACCGGTGCCGGCAAGGGCTTTTGCGCGGGCGGAGACATCAGCGGAATGCAAAAGCGCATGAACGCTCCCGCGGGCGAGATCGGCTTCAACGGCTGGCAGCGCCAGCAGCGCGTACACCATGTGCAGGCGCTGCTGCACACCATGCCCAAGCCGGTGATCGCCGCCGTCAACGGCGCGGCCTCGGGCCTGGGCGCGGACACCGCGCTGGCCTGCGACTTCGTGATCGCCAGCGAATGGGCGAGCTTCGCCTGGAGCTATATGCTGCGCGGCATCATTCCCGACGGCGGCGGCATGTACTTCCTGCCGCGCCGGGTGGGCCTGGCCAGGGCCAAGGAGCTGATCTTCACGGGCCGCCAGCTCAAGGTGGACGAGGCGCTCGCGCTGGGCATCGTCGACCGCAAGACCAGTGCCGAAACGCTGCTGGCCGACGCCCAGGCCTGGGCCGTGGAGCTGTCGGCCGCGTCCGCGACGGCGCTGGCGCTGACCAAGACCATACTGAACCAGAGCTTCGAGCTGTCGTCGCACGACGTCTTCGCCCAGGGCAGCCAGGCCCAGGGCATCTGCTACACCAGCAGCGAGCACCGCGCTTCGGTCGAAGCCTTTCTCGCCAAGACGGCCGCCAAGGAGTGATGGAATGAGCCAAGCCATCGCCAAGCTGCTGTCGCCGCGCAGCGTCGCCATCATCGGTGCCTCGGCAGATCCGCGCAAGACGGCGGGCCGCCCCGTGGCCTATCTGCGCAAACACGGGTTTGCGGGCCGCATCCTGCCCATGAACCCCAAGGTCGACCACATCGACGGCCTGCCCTGCTATCCCGACATCGCCTCGCTGCCCGAAGTGCCCGATGTGGCCGTCGTGCTGCTGGGTGCCGGGCGCGCGCATCTGGCCGTCAGGGAACTCGCCGCACGCGGCTGCGCGGCCGCCATCGTGCTGGCCAGCGGCTACACCGAGACCGGTGAAGACGGCGCGCGCCGCCAGCAGCAACTGGTCGAGGCCGCGGGCAGCATGCGCCTGCTCGGGCCCAACACCATAGGCCTGGTCAACCTCACGGACCGCATCGTGCTGTCGCCATCCGGCGCGCTCGAGATGGACGAGTTCCCTGTCGGCAGCATAGGCGTGGTGTCGCAAAGCGGCGGCATTCTGGGCTCGCTGCTGTCGCGCGCCGCGGCGCGCGGCATAGGCCTGTCCAAGCTGATTTCCACCAGCAACGAAGTCGACCTGGAGCTGGCCGACTTCATAGACCATCTCGCCGACGACCCCGCGACCAAGGTCATCGCGCTGTATGTGGAGACGGTGCGCAATCCGGAGAAATTCCGCGCGGCCTGCCTCAAGGCGGCGCGCGCCGGCAAGCCCGTGGTGGCATTCAAGATCGGGCGCTCCGAGGCCGGTGCCCAGGCGGCGGTCTCGCACACCGGCGCCATGGCCGGCGCCGACCGCATGTACGACGCGCTGTTCAAGCAGGTCGGCGTGATCCGCGCGCAAAGCTTTGCCGACCTCCTGGACATTCCGGTCGCGCTGGCCACAGGCCGCGTGCTGCGCGGCAGGCGCGTCGCCATCCTGACCTCCACCGGCGGCGCCGGCACCCTGGTTTCCGACGACCTGGGCGTGGCCGGCTTCGAGACGCCGGCCCCCGATGCTGCAACGGCCGACGCATTGCGCGCGCTACAGACCGGCGGCGAGGCCGTGCTGGACCGCAACCCCATCGACGTCACGCTTGCGGGCCTGCGCCCCGACCTGCTGCGCGGCGCGATCAACGCCCTGCTCGCCAGCCCCAGCTACGACGCGCTGGTGATCATTGTCGGCTCGTCCAGCCTGGCCATGCCCGAGCTGCTGGCCGGAGCCATTCAGGACTGCCTGCCGAACTCCGACAAGCCGGTGCTGGCCTATGTGAGCCCGCATGCGCCCGAGATAGCCGCGCTGCTGACGCAGCGCGGCGTGCCGGCGTTTGCCGCGGCCGAGAGCTGCACCGCCGCGCTCGCCGGCATGCTGGGCGTGAGCCGCTTCGAGCCCGCCACCGCAGCCCAGGCCGACGCGCCGGCCCCCATTGAGATCGGCCAGCTGCCCAGCGGTTCGCTGGACGAAGCCCAGGCCAAGGCCATTTTCAGCCGCTTTGGCCTGCCCTGCGCGGCCGAGCGCGTGGTGCGCACGGCCGAAGAGGCCGAGGCGGCGGCGCGCGAACTTGGTGGCCGCGTGGTGCTCAAGATCCTGTCGGCGCAGATCACCCACAAGAGCGATGTGGGCGGTGTGGCCGTGGGCCTGACGGCCGAGACCATTGGCGCGCGGCTGGCGCAGATGCGCAGCGACGTCGAAGCCAAGGCCGGCGTGCAAGTCCAGCAATTCCTGGTGCAGCAGATGGTCGCCGGCGGCACCGAGCTGATCCTGGGCCTGCACCGCGACGCGCTGGGCACGGCCGTGCTGCTGGGCATGGGCGGCGTCACGGCCGAGCTGTTCCAGGACACCACGCTGCGCCTGCTGCCGCATGACAGCGGCAAACTCACGGCATTGAGCCGCGCCCAGGCCCTGGCCATGGCGCAGGAACTCAAGACCTGGCCGCTGCTCGATGGCTTTCGCGGCCGGCCCCTGGCCGACGTGCCGGCGCTGGTCGACGCCATCGTCGCGTTCTCGGCCATGGCCGCGCAATTGGGCGAGCGCGTGCTCGAGGCCGAAATCAACCCGGTCTTCGTGCTGCCCGCAGGCCAGGGCGTGCGCGCGGCCGACGGCGTGCTGGTGCTCGCATGAAACCCAGCTTGCATGCGACCGAAGTGTTTGGCCAGTACGCCCAGTCCTGCTGAAGATCGCCAGCCTTGCCGCGCTGCAGGCCGAAGTCGGCTATATCTTCCACCCGGATTTCGCCTGCAAGGGCTATGCCACCGAAGCTGTGGGCGCCATGCTGGGCCTGGGCTTCGAAGCGCTCGACTGCCACCGGATCTTTGCCCGACTCGATGCGCTCAATGCGGGATCGGTGGGCGTGGTCGAGCGCCTGCGCATGCGCCGGGAGGCGCATCTCATTCAGAACGACCGCTTTGAGGGGGTCTGGGGGGATGAATACATTTACGCCATGCTCATGCGGCTCGCCTTTAGAACGTGTTTACGATCACTTGGCGCCGCGACAGCGCAAAGCCATTGCCAAAGCGCCGCGCGGGGCTCCCCGTCTGTGGCTCCAGCAGGCTTTCCAGCGACGCACGACCGGCCTGGATGAGTGTTCCACAGCTTGCCAGATGCCGCGCCGCGCTGTCACCCCCCATTGGGCGGCACCCTGAAATTCTCCGTGATGCTTTTCTCCGCGCGCTCCAGCACGCGCACCGCGCTCTCCCACCACGCCCGCAAGCGGCCTCCTGCTTTTACTTTCGGGTCGACCTCTGCATTGCCGGGATGGTCTATGGGCTGCGTGGGGTAGGTTTGATTTGGCATGGCTCGATGCTCGCGCCAGGCCTGACCTCTGTAAAGTTGAATTCAATGACGCTTAACTTCATAATTCCTGATGCGTAATTTGAACCTCGACCAACTGCAGACGCTCATTGCCATCGCGGACCTGGGCACCTTCGCCGCAGCGGCACAGGCGCTGCACCTCGCGCCACCCACCGTGAGCCTGCATATCAAGGAGCTGGAATCGCGCATGCAAGCCGCGCTGGTCGTGCGCGGCCGAAGGCATGCGGAATTGACACCCGCGGGCGATGCCCTGGTCGCCGAAGGGCGCAAGCTGTTGGCAGCCAGCGACGACCTGATCGACCTGGTACAGCGCCGCGCCACGGGGCGCGAGGGGCTGGTGAAAGTGGGGGTCTCGGCGGGGGTCAGCACCAGGCTGTTGCCACTGATGCTCGAAGCGTTGACACAGCGCAGCCCGGGCGTCGAAGTGAAGCTTGAAGCCGTGGGCTCCGCCGAAGCCATGCTGCGCCTCAAGGCGGGAACGCTGGACATTGGAATCGTTGCCAGCCCTCAGCCAGCGGTTGCAAATATCCGCCTGACGCCCTGGCGCAATGACCCGATGGTGGTGCTGCTGCCTTCCTCCTGGGACGCGCCCGAGCTGGTCACGCCCGAATGGCTGGCAGGCCGCCGCTGGGCATCCTTTGCGCCCGCAACGCAGATGCATGGCCTTATCACCGCCTGGTTTGGGCAGGCTGGTTTCAATCCACGCCCCTTCTTGACGCTGAGCTATCCCGGCGCCCTCAAAAGCCTGGCCTCAGCCAGCCAGAGTGCCGCCCTCCTGCCGCTCGAAGAGGTGCAGGATCAGCGCAACTCACCCGATGTGCAGATACGCCACCTGTCGCCGCAGCTCATGCGGCCGATGGCCGTCGCGCATCGGCACTTGCAGGCACCGAATCTGGCGGTGGACAGCGTCGTGCAGGTGCTCGCGGACTTCGCCAGCTGAGCGCCAAAAGTCAAGATCGGCGGCGGGACTGGGTCGTACGCCAACCGCGGGCTAGATCGTGATCGTGCCAGTCAGGTAGCGCACGCCGTGTCCCGCAACTTCAACGCTCAACTCGGCCACTTCGCAAAACAGCGTGCCCGAGCGCCGCGACGCCTGGTGGGCCAACCATGCATCGAGCAAACCCGCTCAATCCAGACTGATCCTGGACGTTGCTGCCACGCGCTTCCAGGTCGCCACATCGTTTTCAATGATGGCCGCAAATTCGTTCGGCGCGTTGGCAATCACCGTGCCACCCAGCTCCGCCAGGCGCTGGCGCAATTGCGGGTCGGCCAAGGCCTGCACGCTGGCCTTGTGCAGCTTGTCGCGAATGTCCCTGGGCAGGCCCTTGGGCGCCAGCAGTCCGTTCCAGGCCTGCACGGCATAGCCTGGAACGCCCAACTCGGCAAAGGTGGGTACATCGGGCAACTCGCTGCTGCGCTGGGCCGTGGCCACGGCCAGGGGGCGGATCTTGCCGGACTTGATATGCGGCAGCGAAGCCGGCAGCGGCTCCCACAGCATGGACACCTGGCCGCCGATCAGATCGGTGAAGGCCGGGCCGGCGCCGCGGTAGGGTATGTGCATCAACTCGATCCCGGCTCTGGCCTTGAACAGCTCCATGGCCAGATGCCCAAGTCCGCCGGCACCCGCAGACGCATAGGAGAGCTGGCCCGGCTGGGCCTTGCTCAGCGCAATCAGCTCCTTGATGTTGCTGGCCTTGACCGAGGGATGGACGCTGAGCACGCCGGGCACGGTGATGACCTGGGTGATGGGCGTGAAATCCTTGACCGGGTCGTACGGCAGCTTGGTGTAGACGGCGGGGTTCGTGCCGTGGGTGCTGGAGGTCGCGCCCAGCAAGGTGTAGCCGTCAGGCCTGGCGTCGGCCACCTGGCGCGTGCCCACGGACCCGCCCGCACCGGCCTTGTTCTCCACGATGACCGTCGTCTTGAGCACCTGCCCCAATTGCTGGGCGAAAAGGCGGTTGACCACATCGGCCGTGCCGCCGGGCGGAAACGGCACCACCAGGCGAATGGGCTGGTCCGGGCTGGGCCAGGCGGCATCGGCGGCCATCGCGGGCTGAAGGCCGGCGATGGCGGTCACGGCCACCAGTGCCGAGGCGGCAGACAGGCTGCTGGTCACAAAAATACGGCGTTGCATACGAATCATCTCCTTATTGAATTTTCATTGCGTCAAGTCTTCAAGCCAGTCCAGCACACGCTTCAATACCTCGTCGCCATTGGTATCGAGCATGCAGAAATGCGAGTTGCCGGGCACACCGGCGGCCGGCAGATCCAGCACATCGGCACGGCCTCCGGCCAGGGCAAGGGCCTGCCAGTAGGCGTCGGTCTGGCCGCGGTAGGTCTGCCATTGCGGGCTGTGGGCGAAGTGGTCGCCCCATACCGCCAGGTGCGCAACCGTTGCCGCGGGGTGGGGGCCGTCGTGCAGGGCAGGCATGCCCGTGGGCTCCAGGCCCACGACCGCTCTGACCCACTCGGGCTTGCGGCAGGCCGCATGCGCGGCAAAACCTCCACCCTGGCTGTGGCCCATCACCACACAGGGGCCGAATTGCTCCAGCAGCGCGTCGTAGGCCGCTGACGCCATGGCTTCATGGCCCAGCCAGCGGGGCACCATCTGCTTGACCAGTTCACCGAAGCTTTCGGACGGAAAACGCTGGCCCGCAAATGGCGCGCCATACCCTGAAGGCGCGTCATGGCCAATGCGAAACAAGCGCCAGGCCTCCTGCGCGCTGCGAAACACCGGCGCCTCGGCGTAGATTTCGGGAAACATCGCCCAGCCCGCGCGCCCGCGCTCCACGGCATCGCAGACCACCACGTCATGGCCCGCCTGCAGCAGTTGCCACAGCCAGCCCTGGCGGCCGTCGGGCGTGGACTCCCACTGCGCGCCGGTCATGCCGCCGCCATGCCACAGCAGCACCGGCAAGGAACTGCGCGGGCGCGCCAGCCGGTATTCCATGGCATACATCTGGCCCACGGCATAGCTGCCGTTCATGTTCAGGCACCGCTCGCCGCCATTGCGCACCACCTCCCTGTGCTGGATCGGCAGATCCAGCACCGAACGCTGCGTGCCGCCGATGAAATGACTCTGCATCTTCCGCAGGCAAATTTCGGCATATAAACGTGTCTCTTGCATGGGAGCATGCTAGATTCGCTGGCACTTTCTGCTGTGCCAATTGCAGCCACCTTGTGCCGCTTCGGCACACCTCCAGCCTCCAGGCATCCATGCACGAACTGAACGTCAAACTGCTGCAGGATTTGCAGGCCCTGGCCGAGACCGGCAGCCTCTACAAGGCCGCCGAGCGCCGCCACATCACCCATCCGGCCTTTGGCCGCCGCATCCGTGCGCTCGAGGAATGGGCGGGCACGCCGCTGGTCGAGCGCGGTCACCAGTCGACCACATTGACCCCGGCCGGCAAGACCCTGCTGGCCTCGGCCCACGAAGTGCTGAGCATTCTGGAGCAGACACACAGCCTGCTGCAGCGCCCGCGCCGTGCGCGCGACGAAACCATCACCATCGCGGCGGGGCGCACGCTGTCGCACACGGTGCTGCCGGCCAGCATTGCGGCCATCAAGCAAGCCATGCCGCACCTGTGCTGGAAAGTGATCACCACCAGCCTGGACTACGGCGTGGACATGCTGCTGCAGGGCAAGGTGGACCTGCTGCTGTGCCATGCCCAGCCATCGATAGAAAGCAGCCTGCAAGGGCATGACCTGACCTATCTGCCCGTGGGCCAGGACACGCTGATTCCCGTCAGCATCCCCCTCGTCGCGCAACTGCCAAAATATGCGCTGCCCGGCCACGGCGGCGGCCCGCTCGTGCCTTTTCTGTCGTACGCGCAGAGCATGTCGCTGGGAAAAATCCTGCGCAGCCATATCCACGCGCTGTGCGACACCTCGCGCCTGCGCACGGTCTGCGAGGCCGATCTGGCGGATTCGCTGCACGCCATGGTCCACCAGGGCCTGGGTCTGGCCTGGCTGCCGCAGACCCTGGTCCAATCCGACCTTGCGCAGGGACGCCTGGCACGCGCCGCCGGCGCGGACAAGGACGTGCCCCTCCATGTGCGCCTGTACAAGCGCACCACCGAGCAGACCAAACCCCTGACGTCCAAGGTCTGGTCGAGCCTTGAGAACCTCTATGGGAGAAGCCAGCGGTCGTGAGCGCTGGGTGATCGCATTTCGGGGCCGCCGCTGGCGCCCCGGCGCAGCCGAATGCGCGCTCGCAGGTGGCGGGAAAGCTCACTCCCCCACCAGCGCCCCCGACAAAAACTCCGCCGTCGCCCTGACCCGCGCCGTGCGCTGCAGATCGGGATGCATGACTTGCCAGACTTCATAGTCGTGCGCGCGGCGGCGTTGCGGCCAGATGCGCACCAGGCCTTCGCGTTCGCCCATCCATAGCGGCATTTCGCCCAGGCCTATGCCGGCGGCCACGGCCTTGCGGGTCAGCAGGCTGGAGCTCACGCCCATCGCCACCCGCGCCTGGCGCGCGGGCACGCCGGCCATGGTCAGGAACGGTTCGCGCTCCAGATAGGGGCCATAGGCCACGAGGTGGTGGCCGCGCAGTTCGTCGTCGGCAACGGGCTCGCCAAAGCGTTCAAGATAGGCCTGGCTCGCGAACAGGCCCACGGGCCAGGAGACCACGCGGCGCACCACGAGATCGGGCGTGTCGGGCCGGACATTGCGAAACGCGATATCGACCTGCCGGCGGCTCAGGCTCAGCAACTGGGTCGAGACTTCGAGGTCCACGCGGATATGGGGCCAGTGCGCCTGCAGGCGCGCTATCGCGGGCAGCAGCAGGTCGACCGCAATCGAGTCGGTGCTGGTCACGCGCACCAGGCCCACGGGGTTCTCGTCCTGGCCTTCGATCTTGCTGCGCAGGTCCAGGGCCGCGCTTTCCATGCGCCGCGCGGCCGCAAGCGCGGCTTCGCCCGCGGCGGTGAGCAGGTAGCCGTCCTTGGAGCGCAGGAACAGCTTGGCACCCAGATCCGCCTCGAGCGCGTTGAGGCGCCGGCCCACCGTCGCCTGGTCCACGCCCAGGCTGCGCGCCGCCGAGCGCAGGGAAGGCGTGCGCGTCAGCGCAAGAAAGATACGGGTGTCGTCCCAGTTCATGAGCGATTATGTGATGCAGATTTGCATCACTGTAGAGCGAAATCGCTGCGTTTCAAAGGCCTGCCAAAGGCTTAACCTTCTAGGCATCCCCCCATTTTCAGGAATGACGCCCATGTCCACCGTTTTGACCGCCACCCCCGCAACGCAGCAACAGACCATGCAAGCCATTGTTTTCGACGACTTCGGCGGCCCCGAAGTGCTGGTCAGCCGCGAGATCGCGGCGCCCGAAGTGCGCCCCCATGATCTGCTGGTGCGCAATGCCGCGATCGGCGTCAACCGCGCCGATCTGCTGCAGCGCAAGGGTGCGTTTGGCCGCGCCCACTTTGGCGACGGCGACACCTTGGGCCTGGAGATTGCGGGCACCGTGGTGGAAGTCGGCCCGGAAGTGCGCGGCTTTGCCGTGGGCGACCGCGTGATGGGAATTGTCGGCGGCGGCTCATATGCCGAGCTGTCGCGCATCGACCACCGCATGGCCATGCATGTGCCGGCCAGCGTGAGCCTGGTCGATGCCGGCGCGGTGGCCGAAGTGTTCGTGACCGCGCACGAGGCCTTGTTCCATCTGGCACGGCTGCAGCCCGGTGAGTCGGTGCTCATTCATGCCGCTGCGGGCGGCGTAGGTTCGGCCGCGGTGCAGCTCGCCCATGCCACAGGGGCCCGGGTCTTCGCCACGGCGAGCGGCGACAAGCGCGACGCGGTGCTGGGCTTTGGCGCCGATGTGGTGATCGACCACCGCAGCGAGGACTTCGCGGCCGTGGTCGCCCAGGCCACGGACGGCAAGGGCGTGGACGTGGTGATCGACTTCATCGGCGCGCCGTATCTGGAGCGCAATGTGCGCTCGCTGACGTTTGGCGGGCGCATGGTGTCCGTGGGCCTGCTGGGCGGCGCCGCCGGCGCGACACTGCCCATGGACGCGGTGCTCTACCGCCATCTGCAGATCTTCGGCACGGTGATGAAGTCGCGCACGCCCGAAATCAAGCAGGCCATGGTGCAGCGCTTTGCCCAGCAATGGCTGGGCGCGCTGGCCGACGGCACGATTCGCGCCGTGATCGACAGCAGCTATCCGCTGGCCGAGGCCGCGCAGGCGCATGCGCGCATGGAGTCCGGACTCAATATCGGCAAGATCCTGCTGCTGCCGGGCGACGCCGGGCGCTGAAGCCCATCGGCGCGCGCTGGCTTGCGGTGCCGGTGCAAGGCCGGCGTCGGGTCTCAGAACGCATGCCGCAGGCCCAGCATCAGGCCGGTCTGGCCGCCGCCTGCCGCGGGGCTACCACCCACGGCCGCGGAGCTGACCGAGATCGCCAGCCGATCGCCGTTATGGATGCGCGCGATCTGGGCATAGGCGGCGGTGCGCGGCGAAAACTTGTAGGTGCTGCGCAGCACGAACAGGCGGGAGCGGTCGCCGCCTTGCGCGTAGCGCAGTTGCTGCAGTTGCCCGTCCACCACCACCTTGGTTGTCGGCGACCAGGCCAGACCGGCCCAGGCCAGCGTGCTGCCCGGCGTCGCGCCATTGGCGGATGAAGCCGCCGCCGCGCCGTCGTTGTCGCGCCGGATCGCGCCCACGCCCAGCTTGAGCGTCGGCGCCAGCATGGCGTAGCCGTTGAGCATGATGCGTCTGTCCTTGAGGTCCGAACGCACCAGGCCCGCGAACGCGCCCGGGCCGCCGCGCATCTCGTCCACGGCCAGGGCCAGGCCCCAGGGCGCGGTGTCGTACTTGAGCATGGCGCTCCACTGGCGGCAGGCCTGGCTGTCGCTCGCCGATTCGCCCGCGCAGTTGGTGCCCGAGGGGCTGGGGCCCGCATTGACGGCGTCGCGCCCCAGGCTATAGGTCGCGCCCAGGGACCAGGCGCCCAAGCGGCCCCGGTAGGCCAGCGAATTATCCGTGCGCGCGTTGGGAATATAGCTGTCCATGCTGCTCAGACCAAAGGCATTCGGGCCTATCAGGTCGGCGTCGATCAGCGCCCAATAAAGCATGGTGTAGTTGCGCCCCAGCGATACGCTGCCCCAGGGACCGTTGAGGCCCACCCAGGCCTGGCGGCCGAAACCGCGCCCGCCCTGGTTGAGCGTGCCGGCGTCGACGCCGAACCCCGACTCGAGCGCGAAGGCCGCGCTCAGGCCTGCGCCCAGGTCCTCGCTGCCGCGCAGGCCCCAGCGCGATGGCGCGGTGCCGGTCAGGCCCGGCATGCGCGTGAGCGACCCGCCGCCCTGTACGTTGGTCAGATGCTCGATGCCGGTGTCCAGATAGCCGTACAGCGACACCGAGGTGCGGGTCTGTGCCTGGGCGCCGGCCGTGGCCGCGACTCCCAGCATAGCCAGCGCTGCCAGCAATGTCGGCTTCAGGATGCGTTTCATGGGTTTGTCTCCTTTTGGTGATTTATGGAAAAACGGCACGCCGCAACGCCGCGCCCATGCCAGGGCGGCGGCAAGCGAATGCAGGGGTGAACGTGGGCGCGCGTTCAGGCGACGGGAGCGTCGCGGAACATCACGAAACGGGCTTCGCGCCGCGCGATCAGCCAGCGGCCGTCAGGCGCGCGCGAGAAGCGGTCGTCGAACTCGCCGACCAGCTGGCGCGCATGGGCCGGGCGGCCATGCGCGGTAGGCTCGGCCGCCGCGTCGCAGGACCACAGCAGCACCTGGCTGCGCGCGCTCGGGCGGTCTTCGCCGGCCAGGTCGAACAGCGTATTGGTGACCAGGTGGCGCGTGATGCGGCCCGCGGGCCGCTGGGCATAGGCCGCGGCAATGGCGGCGCGCCCGCGCAGCGGCTCGCCGCTGGGGCGCTGCAGCACGGCGTCTTCGGCAAACAGCTGCGCCAGGGCCTGCGCATCGCCGGCGTCCGCGCAGGCGGCGGCACGCAGCACCAGGTCCGTGCAGTCCTGCCGTGCGCGCAGGCGGTCGATATCGTTATGCATGTCGTGTCTCCCCGGATTCCGCGGCCTGCAATGTGCCGTCTCGATCCAGGCCTCAAGGATTCCACGGCCGGCGCGCGAAAGCCAATGCCAGTGTCGCGCCGACCAATGCGTTTTTCTTATGGGAGAATGAATTCAAGCACCACCCACATTGCGCCGAGCGCGTCGACATGAGCCTTTCCACCATCCCCTGGCCTGCGGCCGCAGCCAGCGTTTCCCAGCATCTGCCCCCGCTGGCCGGCCATTTGCGCGCGATGCGCGCCATGCTCGCGGTGGTGCAGAACGGCAGCACCATGCGCGCCGCCCAGGCCTTGCATCTGTCCCAGCCCGCGGTCGCGCGCGCGGTGCTGCAGCTCGAGCAGGCCAGCGGACTGCCGCTGTTCATGCGCGGCGCGCGCGGCATGATGCCGACCACGCTGGGCAGCCAGATGGCTGCGCGCGTCGAGGCCATGCTCCAGCATCTGTCGAGCGGCGCGGCCGAAGCCCAGGCCGCGGCGACGCTTGCGGGCCGGCGCTCCCCCCTGCCCCAGCGCTTTGCGGAAATCGTGCCCGCAGGCCATCTGCGCGCGCTGATGGCGATCGCCGACTGCGGCAGCGAGTCGCAGGCGGCGCAATCGCTGGGCCTGACCCAGCCCGCGGTGCATGCGGCGCTGCAGGGGCTCGAGACCAGCCTGGGCCTGCAGCTGTTCTACAAGCTGACGTTCGGCACCCGGCTCACGCCCGCGGGCGAAGCGCTGCTGCGCCGCGTCAAGCTGGCACTGGCCGAAGTGCGCGGCATGGACAGCGATATCTCGGCCTGGCGCGGCGAGATCCGCGGGCGCGTGGTGGTCGGCGTGCTGCCGCTGTCGGTCAGCATCTTCTTGCCGCGCGCGGTCGCGATGCTGGCCGCAAGCCACCCCGACATCGAAGTCAGCATCGTCGACGGCACCTATGAAAGCCTGATGCAGCAGTTGCTGAGCGCGGACATCGACGCCATCGCCGGCGCGCTGCGCGGCGACGCGCCCCCGGACGAAGTATGCCAACGCCATCTGTTCGACGACGATCTGGTGGTGATTGCGCCCGCGGGCCATCCCTGCCTGCAGCGAAAGCGGCTGGCGCTCAAGGATCTGCTGCAATGGCCATGGGTGGCGCCGCTGCCGGGCACGCCTGCGGACCGGGCCATGGTCCAGCTGTTTCGCGCCCAGGGCCTTTCGCCGCCACAGGGCAGCCTGCGCGCCAACAGTCCCACCATGACCTTGGCCTTCGTGCTGCAGACCGGGCGCCTGGCGCTGGCCTCGCGCGGCCAGGCCTTGCAGGACGACCATGGCGGCCGGTTGGCGATGGTGCCCATCGAGCTGCCCGCCACGCGCCGGCGCATAGGCCTGGCAACGCGCGCGCAGAGCACTGCGTCCCGGGACCTGGAGCTGTTCATGCAGGCCTGCGAGCAGGCCGTGAAAGACGTGCCGGCCTAGGCCAAGCTCAGCGCTGCATCCAGTCGACGAGCGCTTTCGACACCTGCCCGGGCTGCTCCATGGTGCTCATATGGCCGCTGTCCTCGATCACCACCAGCGTCGAGCCCGGGCACAGCGCCTGCATGCGTTCGTGGCGCGACAGCGGGCTCCAGCTGTCCTGGCGGCCGCAGGCCAGCAGGGTCGGGCAGCGCAGGCCCTGCAGCACCGGCGCCGCATCGGGGCGGTTCAGCAGCGCCTCGATCTGCGCGGCGAAGATCTCGGGCGTGAAACGCGCGACCATGTCCAGCACTTCGCCGAACAGCGGCGTGCCCAGCCGGTCGGGGTGCACCATGCCGCGCGCCCATTGCGCGCCCATCGCGCGCATGCCGCTGTGGCGCGCCTTGTGCAGCAGCGCCATGCGCTTGTCGCGCTCCTGGGTGCCGGCCTCGCCCGGGGCAATGCCCTCCATGCCGCTGTCAAGCAGGGCCAGCCGCTCTACGCGCTCGGGTGCCATGCGGGCAATGGCCAGCGCCACGCGCCCGCCCATGGAATGGCCGGCGAGCGAAAAGCGCGGCGCCGCGACGCCGGCCAGCACGCCGCGCGCCATGTCGTCGATGGAAGCGGCCGCGCCATAGGACGGCACGATGCAATCGGCAAATGCCAGCGCCGCGCGCTGCGCGCGCCAGACCGCGGCGTCGCACAGCAGGCCCGGCAGCAAGACCACGCAGGGCCGACTCATGGCGCATCCTCCAGGATCAGGTGGCCGACGGCGGTGTTCGATGCCGGCACATGGTAGAAGCGGTGGTTGACGCGCGGCCTGGGCGCCGGGCCGGCAACGTCGCCCATGGCGCCACGCGCGATCAGCCACATCACCAGCTCTATGCCTTCGGAGCCGGCCTCGCGCACATAGTCGATATGCGGCAGGCGCGCCAGGCCCGTGGGGTTCTCTATCAGCAAATCGAGAAAGCGCTGGTCCCAGTCGCGGTTGATCAGGCCCGCGCGCGCGCCCTGCAACTGGTGGCTCATGCCGCCCGTGCCCCAGATCTGCACGTTCAGGTCTTCATCGAAGCTTTCGACGGCCTTGCGTATCGCGCGGCCCAGATCGAAGCAGCGCTGGCCCGAAGGCACGGGGTATTGCACGACGTTGACGGCGATGGGAATCACCGGGCAAGGCCAGGCGCCGCTGGCCGCGTCCTGCTCGCCACACATCAATGACAGCGGCACCGTGAGGCCGTGGTCCACGTCCATCTTGTTGACAATGGTCAGGTCGAAATCCTGCTGTATCACCGACTGCGCGATATGGCTGGCGAACTCGGGGTGGCCGAATACTGTGGGCACGGGGCGCGGGCCCCAGCCTTCGTCGGCGGGCGCGAACGCGGCGGCCGTGCCGATGGCGAACGTGGGAATGAAGTCCAGGCTGAACGCGCTCGCGTGATCGTTGTAGACCAACAGGATGACATCGGGTGGGTTGTCCCTGAGCCACTGGCGCGAGGGCGCAAAGCCGTCGAACAGCGGCTGCCAGTACGGCTCCCGGGTCCTGCCCAGGTCCATGGCCGCGCCGATCGCGGGCACATGCGAGGTGTAGACGGAGGCGGTGATCCTGGCCATCAGATCCTCCTTTCCTGCGCGGCCTGCTCGTGCAGGTAGCGGTTGCCCTCAATGGAACGCCCGCCGCCGAGCATCATCAGCCGGTAATCCTCCTCGCCCATGCCGCTCATGGTCGAGACCATGTTCTGCACGCTGACGCCGTCGGTGGCGCCTATCTTCACGAGGAAGTAGATGTTGCCGCCCAGCGCGATGCAGGCGTTGAGATCGCGCGCCAGCACGGCCTGCTTTTGCGCTTCGCTCATCGCCCAGCCGTCGAGATAGGCGCGCTCGTCGGCGCGAAAGCGCGCGCGGTTTTCAGCCTGCATCAGCGACATGCAGAACTGGTTGAGCCAGTAGCCCTTGCGCGACTGCTCTGCGTCGAAGACCGTGGTCCCCGGAACGTCGAGATAAGGTTTGTCCAATGCCATGGGTCTGCGTTTTCCTGTTTCAAAGATCGAGCACCAGCCGCTCGCAGCGCGCGCGCGAGCAGCAGGGCGTGAACTGGTCGTTGGCCGCCTGCTCCTCGGGCGTCAGATAGGCGTCGCGGTGGTCGACCTCGCCCGACAGCACGCGCGTCAGACAGGTGCCGCACACGCCCTGCTCGCACGAGACCATCACGTCGACGCCCGCGGCCAGCAACGCCTGGGTCACGCTCTGGTCGGGCGCGACGCGCACGACGCGGCCCGAACTCGCGAGCTGCACGTCGAAGGCCGCGTCGCCGCCGCGCGGGCCGGCATCGGCGGCCGCGAAGAACTCCCAGTGCAACCGGTCCTCGGCCCAGCCCTGCTGGCGCGCGGCGCCCAGCACCGCGTCCATGAAGCCCTGCGGGCCGCAGACATAGAGGTGGGTGTCGGGCTCTGCAGCCGCGAGCACGGCGGCGATGTCCAGCCGCTGCGCGGCGTCGCCGTCATCGAAATGCAGCTGCACCTGGCCTGCGAACGGCGCGGCGGCGATGCGCTCCTTGAACGCCATGCGCTGCGCCGAGCGGCCGCTGTAATGCATGCGAAAGCGCGCGCCCAGCACCGCCAGCCGTTCGGCCATGCAAAGGATGGGCGTCACGCCTATGCCGCCGGCCAGCAGCAGATGCCGGGGCGCGTCGGGCGCGAGCGCGAAATGGTTGCGCGGCGCGCTGATGCGCAGCGCATCGCCTTCGGCCACGAGGTCGTGCACCGCGGCCGAGCCGCCGCGCGACGCCGGGTCGCGCAGCACGGCGATCTGGTAGCGGTGGGTCTCGGCCGGGTCGTTGCACAGCGAATACTGGCGCACGATGCCGCCGGGCAGATGCACGTCCACGTGCGAGCCCGCGGCAAACGCCGGCAGCGGCGCGCCGCCCGCGGCCACGAGCTCCAGGCCGCAGATGCCGTCGGCCTCGCGCGTGCGCCGCGCGACGCGCACCTGCAGTTCTGTGCTGGCGCCGGCCATCATGCGGCCTGCGCGCGCTCTTGCGCCAGCAGCCTGTCGAGCACGCGGCGCGACTGCACGCCGCCGGCGTCGATGTTGAGCAGCAGCAGCTTGCGCTCGGGCCAGGCCGTCAGATTGGCCTGCTGGCGCTCCAGCACTTCGGTGTCTTCGCCGAACACCTTGCCCTGGCCTTCGAGAATCGAGGCCGTGAGCGCTGCGTCCTGCGGCTTGAACTGGCGTGCCATGCCCCAGAAGTAATGGTGCGTGGTTTCGGTCTCCGGCGTGATGAAGTCCACGACGATGGACGAGACCTTCTTGTCCGCGGGTGCGCCATGGCCTCCATGGCCGGCCAGCGCCACGCCGACTTCGATCATCACGTGGCTGGGCGGCTCGAAGTGGCAGATCTGCCAGCGGTCCACGGGCTGGTCGTCGGGCAGACCGTTGCCGCGCAGCGCCATGCGCCAGAACGGCGGGGCCTCGGGCAGGCCTTGCATGAAGCGGCTGGTGGTGACATGGTCACCATCGACCTTGGTGATGCAGGGCGTCTCGTCGATCTCCTTCTGACCTATCGAGGTGGCATGCACATAGGTCTCGTGCGTCAGGTCCATGAGGTTGTCTATCATCAGCAGATGGCCGGCCTTGATGTGGTAGTAGCCGCCGCCATAGGCCCAGTCGGGGCTGTCGGCCCAGTGCAGTTGCGGAATCAGGCCCGCGTCAGCCTTGGCCTTGTCGCCGGGCCAGACCCAGACAAAGCCGTGGCGTTCCTCTACGGGATAGCTGCGGATTTCGGGAAAGCCGCGCACGCGCTGGCCCGGCATGGCGACGGTCCGGCCGTCGCAGCCCATCTCCAGGCCGTGGTAGCCGCAGACCAGCTTGCCCTCGCAGACCGTGCCCAGCGACAGCGGCGCGCCGCGGTGGGGACAGAAGTCCTCGACGGCGGCGATGCCCTGCGGGCCGCGAAAGAACGCCATGCGCTCGTTGCAGATCGTGCGGCCCAGAGGCTTGTCCCGGGGGATTTCTTCGGCCTTGCAGGCGACATACCAGGTGTTCAGCAAAAACATGATGGATTCGTGGGAATGGTTGGGGAAATGCGCCGCCGGGGCACGGCCTGCGCGGCGCGGCCCGGCGGTGTGCTCAATGCGCCGAGGCCACGCGGGCGCCGGGCACCTGCGCCTGGGCCACGCCCGTGGCCAGCACGGCCAGCGCGGCGGCGACCAGCGGCAGGGCGAACACGTAGTACAGCGACGCCGGGCTCCAGCCGCCATCGAGCAGCAGACCGGCCATGAAGGGCGCGACAATCGCGCCGATGCGGCCTATGCCTATGGCCCAGCCCATGCCTGTGGCGCGCACCGCGGCCGGATAGGTCGCGGGCACCAGGCCGTACAGGCCCGCCATCGAGGCGAACAGGAACACGCCCAGACCCACCGCCGCGGCAAACGCAAAGCCCAGATTGGCCGAAGCGGCGCCGAACAGTGCGGTGAACAGCGCATAGAGCAGCAGGCTGCCGACCGCCAGATGCTTGAGCCTGAGCTTGAGCGCTAGCAGACCGAACAGGCTGCCGCCGGCAATGCCGCCGAGATTGAGCAGCACGCCGCCGGTCACGCCCTGCTGGGTCGACATGCCGGCCTGGACCAGCAGCTTGGGTGTCCAGCTCAGCGAGAAGTAGACGCTGAACATCAGCAGGAAGAAGCCGGCCCACAGGATCAGCGTCGGGCGCGCCAGCCCGTTGCGAAACAGCGCCGCGACGGTATTGCCCTGCACGGTCTGGCCGGCGCGCTGCGCGGGCAGTTGCGCCAGCGCCGCATGGCCCATCATCGCCATCAGCCGGTTGAGCTTGTCGAGCGCACGCGCCGGGCGGCGGCCGAGCAGGAAGTCCACCGACTCGGGCAGGCGCCAGAGCACGACGGGAATCATCAGCGCCGTCGCCAGGCCGCCGAAGACAAACACCGAGCGCCAACCATGGTGGCCCAGCAGCCATGCGGCCATCAGCCCGCCCAGCGTCGCGCCTATGGGATAGCCCGTGGCCTGCAGCGCGATCGCCGTGCTGCGCCATTTCTGCGACGAGTACTCGGAGGTGATCACGCCCACGCTGGCCAGCATGCCGCCTATGCCCACGCCCGTGATGGCGCGCAGCACCGCCAGCTCGATATGGCTGCGCGCCACGGCCGACAGCAGCATGCCCGCCGACACCACGACCAGGCACAGCACGATGACCGGCTGGCGCCCGCGCCGGTCGGCCACGGGCGCGACAAACAGTGAACCTATGGCCATGCCGATCAGCCCGGCGCTGAACAGCACGCCCAACTGGGCACCGTTGAGCTGCCATTCGGCAGCGACGGCCGAAGCCGTGAAAGCCATCACCAGGACGTCGAAGCCGTCCAACATGATGAGCATGATGCAGATGGCGATGGCCAGCCACTGAAAGGACGTCATCGGGCCTTCGTCCATCGTCTTGCGAATGTCATTCATACAAGTCCTTGTGGGAACAGGTTGTCTCCATGTCCAGTCGCGGCGGCGGCGGCCGCCGTCCGAGACTGGTTTCTTGTGTAGAGCTATGCGCGCGTCCCTCACGGCGGACAGAACTTCGCGCCAGGCAAGCTCCTGTCCCAGAGTGTCCCCAGCATAGGAAAAAAGCGCCAATGCAAAACGGAAAACGAGCTATGCGTTTTATTGATAGCCAATGCGCAGCCAGGCACCCTGCGAGCGGATGCACAGGTGCCTTGCCCAAGGAATGCGCGATTTGGAGAAGGAACTGCCCAGGCGTGGAGGCGCTGGCGCGCCGACCACGAGCTCAGGCCAGACGGGCGATGCGTGCCTGGGCCTGGGCCAGGTGCGAGAGCGTGGCATGGATGCAAGGGGCGAAGCGCTCGCTCAGGCGGGCTTCGGCCTGAAGGCGCTGGGCATAGCACTGGGCCATCTGCAGCGCGGTGCGCCACAGGTCACCGGAAATCGCCGTGGCGATGGTGGGCTCGCGCAGTTCATGCCCCATGGCGCCGCCGCTCTTGGGGGCAAACGCCATGGGCGTCATGTCGTACGCCGGGGCCAACCGGTAGGGCCGTCCCTGGTCCGAGGTGAACGACAGATTGCCGTTGTGCATGTCGCTGTTGCCGATCAGGATGCCAAAGGCCCATAGCAAGGCCGCGCCCTGAACCGCTGCCGGCACAACGCATTGCTGCAGCGCCAGAGCCTGGGTCACTTCGTGCCAGGGCGCATTGCTGCCGACAAATTCGGCATCCAGTGCTGCCAGCGAAAGCAGCGCAGTCCGACCCATCGCGCCCACACGGTCGAAGCGCTCGACTTCCAGGAAGCGCTGGCCGGCATGGTCGACAATGCGGCTGCTGGCGGCCGGCACACCGTTTTGAGCGAGGACTTCCAGTGCAATGTGCTCGGCCAGCAGCAGGTCGCGCCAGCGCTCGCTCACGGCGTTGTCCTGCGCCGCACTGAACTTCACGATCACATGGGCCCTGCCCTGCCCCGTCTCCACATAAGCGGTGAACTTGGGCTGCTCCCCGCCTGCCGAAGAGCCCGGGATTTCGCCGGCTTCCGCGGCGCGCGCCATCGCCGCGTACTGCACGGCCTTGTCGGCCAGGGCGATGGGCTGCGGCGGCGCGGCATTGATGAACAGCTGTTCGGCCTGCTCGCCAATGAGCAGATTTCCCGCCAGATCGCCACCATGCTGGCGCAAGGCCTGGAGCACATGCGCGTCGGACCAGTCACTCAGCCGTTCAGGCAGCGAAAGACGCTGGGCATTTTGGCGGGCATAGGCACGGCCCAGATAGCCTTGCGGGCGCATGTCATAGAGCCACCATGGCAGGCCTTCGGTGTAATTGTCGTCGCCGTCCAAGGCCATCAGAACAAAGCCTTCGGGCAAAACCGGCACCAGTTCGCCCAGCCTTTGCAGCTGCCCCAGGACCGTGACACGGGAGACCGGCGCGACCAGATACGCCCGGCGGGGATCACGCAGTGCGTAATGAATAGATCCATGAATAGCAATCTTGACGACATCCACCCCCATGCTGCGCAGCACACGGGAAACAGTTGGCTGGCTGATTTCCAGCGCATCTCCAAGTTCCTTACTGGTGCGAAGGCCACCGCCGAGCAGCATGCTGACAGCGGCGGCATGCGGGTGGGATCTGACTTGCATGGCGTTGCGAATAGAAAAATGAATAGTGTTTTGAATAACTCTAACACTTCCTATGCATCCATGCTGCCGGCCAGCGCACGATTCAGGCGGCAACTGGCATACGAGATGGGCAGAAGCGACGGCCGGCTGCTGGCAGCGCATGCCGAAGCGCCCATGCAAGCGCCAGGCGCGGCCAACGACACATAGCCGCTCGCCGCCACGCGAAAGCGTTTACGCGGCGCTCGCCTGCGCGCCCATGACCCGCCCGGCATCGATCTCCACCACCGACTGCGCCAGGGCCTCGACATCGCTGGGGTCGTGCGTGACCAGCAGCGTCGGTACCTGCACGCGCTCGAGCATTTCAGCGAGCTCGGCGCGCAGGCGTATGCGCAACTGGGTGTCGAGCGCCGAAAGCGGTTCGTCGAGCAGCAGCAGATGGGGCTGGGGCGCGAGCGCCCGTGCCAGCGCGACGCGCTGGCGCTGGCCACCCGACAGGTAGCGGGGCAAGGCGCCGCGCAGCGCCTGCAGATCGAACTGCTGCACCAGCGCGTTGATGCGCTCGTGCTCGGCGTCGCTCGGGCGCTTGCCAAGCCGGCACAGGCCGAAGGCCAGGTTCTGCTCCACGCTCATGTGCGGAAACAGCGCGTAGTCCTGGAACACCAGGCCGACCTTGCGCGCGCGCGCCGGCAGGTCGATGGCGTTGGCCGTATCGAGCAGCGTTTTTCCCGCCACGCGCACATGGCCCTGGACCTGCGGCGCGAGCCCGGCGATGGCCATCAGCACCGTCGACTTGCCCGAGCCCGAAGCGCCAATCAGCGCCGTGCGCGCGGTCTGCGAGACAAGGCGCGCGTCGAGCACAAAGCTGCGCCCCGGCGATTCAAGCGTCGTCTGTACATGGAGGTCGAGAACAGGGGTCATATCAATGCTTGGCCTGCAGCATACGGCCAGATACGACCAAGACCACCACGCAGACCACCGAGATCACCAGCGTGAGCCACAGCGCCTGGGCGTCGTTGCCGGCCTGCACCGCGTCGTAGATGGCGATCGACAGCGTCTGCGTCTTGCCCGGCAGATTGCCGGCGATCATCAGCGTCGCGCCGAACTCGCCCATGGCGCGCGCGAACGCCAGCATCAGGCCGGCGGCGATGCCACGCACAGCCAGCGGCAGCGCGATGCGCAGGAATATCTCGGCCTCGCCCGCGCCCAGCGTGCGCGCCGCATGCAGGAAGCGGCCATCGACATCTTCGAACGCCGCGCGCGCTGCCTTGTAGATCAGCGGCAGCGAGACCAGCGACGCGGCGATGACCGCGCCCTGCCAGGTGAACATCAGGTTGATGCCGAACCAGCGGTCCAGGTACTGGCCCAGCACGCCGTTGCGGCCTATCACCACGATCAGGTAGTAACCCAGCACCGTGGGCGGCAACACCATAGGCAGCATCAGCAGCGCATCGACGAAGTTCTTGCCGGCGAAGCGCCGCTGCGACATCCACCAGCCCAGCGCGATGCCGACCGCGCCGGCCAGCAGCGTCGCGAGCAGGGCAATCTTGAGGGTCAGCCAGAGAGGCGCGAGCAAGGTCGGCGGTCCCGGTCAGGGCTTGGAGAAGCCGAAACCGTCGAGTATCTGCTGGCCCGCGTCGCTGCGCACGAAGGCGATGAAGTCCTTGCCCAGCGCCGCGTTCTTGCTGGTCGCGACTTGTGCGATCGGGTATGTCACGGGCGTGGTCGTCGGCACCGTCAGCGCGATGCGCGTCTTGTCCTTCTCGATCAGCGCATCGGTGCGGTAGACAAAGCCGGCATCGACTTCAGCGCGCGCGACGTAGTTCAGCACCTGGCGCACGCTCTCGCCATAGATCCACTTGGGCTCCAAGGCAGCCGTCAGTCCGGCTTCCTGCACCGAGGCCATGGTGTAGCGGCCCACGGGCACCGAACTCGGCGTGCCGGTGGAGATGCGCTTGTAGCCCGCGCCGCCCAGATCCGCGAGCTGTTGCGGCACGGCGGGCGCCGTCGCGGGAACGATCAGCACCAGCGTGTTGCGCGCGAAGTCGGCGCGCGTGCCCGCGGCCAGCAGATTGGCCTTGGCGGCGCGGTCCATCGTCTCCTGGTCGGCCGAAGCGAACACATCGACCGGCGCGCCCTGCTGGATCTGCGCGAGCAGCGGGCCCGAGGCGGCGAAATTGAACGTGACCTTGCTGCCGGGATGATTCTTCTCGAATGCCTGGCCCACCGCCTGGAAGGCGTTCGTCAGGCTGGCCGCGGCCGAAACCACGACTTCCTGCGCGTAAACGACGACGGAGCCCAGCGAAAGGGAGGCAATCAGGGTGGCTTTTGCGAGCCAGCGGGAAGAAGCGTGCATCTCAGGTCCTTTGAAAACGCTATTCTAAAATGGAATAGCGAAAACACAACAAAGTGTTTCAGATGTCCTGTCGGCGCACGGTATTGGCGTCCGCCTGCGATCACCCAACGAAGAGCCTCCATGACCATGCCGCCCTCCTCCATCGAAGTACGCCCCATCGGCGTGGTGCAAAGCCCTTTCAAGACCACGACAGGCATGCCCATCCAGACCGTTGCCTCGGCCGATGCGCCCGCCCGCCTCGAAGTCTTCCCCGAGTACGCCGCCGGGCTCAGGGACATCGAAGGCTTCGAGTACCTGATACTCATCACCCACCTGCACCAGGCGAGCGAAAAGCTCGAAGTGGTTCCCTTCATGGACACCCGCAGCCACGGCGTATTCGCCACGCGCGCGCCGGCGCGGCCCAATCGCCTTGGCCTGTCCATCGTGCGGCTGGTGCGCGTGCAGGGAAACTGCCTGCACTTTCAGGGCAACGACATGCTCGACGGCACGCCGGTGCTCGACATCAAGCCCTACGTGCCCGCGCTCGATGTCCGGGCCACCGAGCGCATTGGCTGGTTCGCGCAGGGCTTGGAGAAGCTGGCGTCGACGGTGTCAGACGATCGCATGCGCTGACACCGCAGCGGGCTCAGTCGTCCACGCCAATCATGACGGACGAGGCCTTGATCACGCCGTAGGCCACGCCTCCCTCCTGGAGGCCCAGCGTCTGGGCCGAGTTGCTGGTGATCGTTGAAGTGATCTGCACGCCAGGCGCGATTTCCAGGGTGACTTCGGTGGTCACGGGACCCCGGACGATGCCGACAATCTTGCCGTTGAGAACATTGCGTGCGCTGATTTTCATGAGGTGCTCCAGAACTTGGGGACAACAGGATAGTTGATCGGCATAGGGGGCGGCAGTTAGCCGCGCCCCTGCCACACCACCTGGCATGCGGGTCCGCACCAGGCGGTTCGAGAAGTTGAGGTCATGTGAGTCGAGGTATTCCAAGATTGTCGAAGTATTTGACGGTGAGGACGCGATTCAACCCCACCTCGCTGTGGCCCCACCAGTGCCCGGCACCACCAGCAATTTTCGCCGCCAGCTCATGAGTAGCACCAAGGCCTCGAAGACGACTGTAAACAGTTGTCCCTGTACGCCAATGCTTGAGTTGGATAGCTCGAAGTCGGTGGCGCGTCCATGAGTCCAAGTTTTTGAACGTCTGAGGCGTTTGCGCGAGTCGGAAGTAAGACTTCCAACCCGGCAGATATTCTTTCATCTGTTCAGCGATCTGAACCATGCCTTTGCCACCAACCCGTCTTGTGATGATCCGTATGCGTTGTTTGAACGTGTCGAGCGCTTTGGGTGCGACAGCAATCTTTACCGTGTCCTTTGACCATCGCCGTAGGCAGTAGCCAAGGAACTTGCGGCCAAAGACCGGTCCCACTTCGGTCTTCTTCTCGTTCACCCGCAGGTGAAGCTTTTCGTAGAGCTTTCTCAGCGACAGCAACACCCGCTCGCCCGCCTTCTGACTGCGAACGTAGACGTTGCAATCATCGGCATAACGTGCGAAACGATGCCCCCGCCTTTGCAGGTCTTGATCCACTTCATCCAACAGAACATTGGCCAGGAGCGGAGAGAGCGGCCCACCTTGCGGCGTGCCTTCTGACCTGTCCATAACCACGCCACCCGCCATGATCCCTGCCTGTAGGTATTGTCGAATCAGCCGCAGAACGGCCTTGTCGGCAATACGCTTGGCAAGCCGGTCCATGAGAATGTCGTGATTGACCCGATCAAAGAATTTCTCCAAATCCACATCAACTACGACCCGGTAGCCTTCCAGCGCATAGCGCTGTGCTTGAAGCACTGCATCATGCGCACTCCGGCCAGGACGAAAGCCATAGCTGAATTCAGAGAACGTCGGATCGATCAATGGCTGTAGCACTTGCAGCAAGGCCTGCTGAATCAGCCGATCCAGGACCGTCGGAATACCAAGTTCACGCATGCCGCCTGTCGGTTTCGGAATTTCAACGCGGCGCACAGCTTGAGGCTGATACTTACCAGCGATGAGTTCCTTGCGAACCCGCGTCCAGTGACCTTTTAGGTACTCGGCGGTCTGTTCAATCGTCAATCCATCGACGCCTGCACTACCCTTGTTGGCTTTGACGCGCTTCCACGCCGCTGCCATGTTCTCACGCGATAGGACTTGCGTTAGCAAGTCGTCTCGCCCTAAGCCTTCCTGTTGTTGACACGCCGGGCGTGCTTCATCACGAACCATTTCGGCACGGGTTTCACCCTTGCCAACTGTAGTCCGCCCTGGTTGTCCAGGCTTCTGATGCAGTGCACTTCCAAGTGTCATACCGTCCAGCTCTCCTTCTCGTTCGGCCCTTCGCTCTCGCCTTCTGGCTTTATCGGCCCCGGCTCCAGCTACTACGGCCTCTGCTGACTTCTCGCTCCGGCTTACGCCGTCGCCCTTTCAGGCGTGAAACGAGATCTCCCCAGGTAAGAACGCGATCCTTCCCCGCACAACCGCCAGATCTACGCAATTTCACATTGACCACGAAAGCTTTGCAGTGATGTGCCTGCTCGCCTTGATCCATCGCGCCTCGTATCTGATTTTTGTTCATCGGCTCACGGTTTCTTTCCACGCTTCCTTCCCACGCTCGGTCACCCTTGCGCAGTTGCGCTTCCATTCGCTCGCTGTGGCCAGTTCACGAGAGGACTTTCACCTCCGAGATCGCGCCCATGCTGGGCGCACACATCCTCCCCTGCCTAACGGCAGGGGATTCCTACCGCGCCCATTGCAGGCATTGAGCCTGAACAAGTCACTTCGGTGGGTTCCTGCTTCGCAGAGGCTGCGCACTTGGCCTTTGCGGGCTTTGCGC
>NZ_CACSJA010000028.1 GCF_902706035.1 Pantoea sp. 18069
GCTATTTTCTTAACCCGGCCAATCACACAAAACGTGATCAGGTAAGGCCAAAAGCATCGGATGCTTCGCATCCGGCGCTCTACCTCCCCGGCATGAATGCCGAGGTTTCACGCGCACTCTGATGAAGATTTGCATGCAATGGTGCGCCGCCCTGGCGCTGGCCGCAGGGCTTGCCGGCTGCGCGGGCGGCAGTCCGGTGAATGAAGGCGCCAGCAGCCGCAGCGGCGTCACGGTGTTTGGCGATATCGATGTGGGTGTAAGCCGGGTGCGCTGAATGAAGACGCCATGTTGAATGCCTGGGCTTCGACGGGCGCGCCGAGCGAGGCTCAGCCCGAACGGATTTTTCGCCACGCCCTAAATCCCCGTTCGCCCTGAGCGGGGTAAGCGAGACAAAGTCTCGCCAGGCGTTATCAAGAAACAGCGGGGCTTGTCCATGAGGACAGGCCGTTCATGGTTCGACGGGCTCACCACGAACGGTTTTTACCCGCTCGCCCTGAGCCCTGAGCCCTGAGCCCGTCGAAGGGTCGAGGGGCCGGTATTTTGCGCCAAGGCCGTTGTTTATCGCTGTTCTCGAAGGGGCGAATATTGAACGTCCTCACCCCCCATGTGTGGCAATTTCACGCTCCACTTCCGCGTGAAGGGCCTTTTGCCGCGACGAAGGCGGCTTGTCCAGCAGGCTCGCCACCACGATGGCCAGCGTCGCCAAACCGAAGCCCGGCACCATCTCGTAGAGCTTGAACCACTGGTAGTGCTGCCAGACCAGCACCGTCACCGCGCCGACCACCATGCCCGCGAGCGCGCCGTTGCGCGTCATGCGCGGCCAGACCAGGCTCAGCAGCACCACCGGGCCGAACGCTGCGCCAAAACCGGCCCAGGCGTAGCTGACCATGCTCAGCACCCGGCTGTCCGGGTCCCGGGCGATCAGGATGGCGACCACGGTCACCGCAAACACCATGGCGCGGCCAAACCAGACCAGTTCGCGCTGGCCCGCGTTCTTGCGCAGGAAGGCCTTGTAGAGGTCTTGCGTGAGCGCGCTCGCGCAGACCAGCAACTGGCATGACAGCGTGCTCATGATTGCGGCCAGCACCGCGGCCAGCAGCATGCCGCTGATCCAGGGGTTGAACAGCAGCTTGGCGACTTCGAGGAACACGGTTTCGGCATTGGCGTTCACGTCCGCGGCGAGTTCCGGGCGCTGGCCGAAGAAGGCAATGCCGAAAAATCCCACCGCCACGGCGCCGCCCAGGCATAGCACCATCCAGGTCATGCCTATGCGCCTGGCGTTGGGAATGGTCTTGACCGACTCGGCGGCCATGAAGCGCACGAGGATGTGCGGCTGGCCGAAATAGCCCAGACCCCAGGCGAGCAGCGAGACGATGGCGATGGTGTCGAGCGAGGCCACCATGTCGAGCGCAGCCGGGCGCGCGGCTGCGATGGCCGCGTGGCTTGCGGCCACGCCGCCGTCGGCATGGATCACCATCAGCGGCGCGAGGATCAATGCGGTGATCATCAGCGAAGCCTGGATGGCGTCGGTCCAGCTCACGGCCAGGAAGCCGCCGACGAACACATAGGCCATCGTGGCAAAGGCGCCGACCCACAGCGCGATCCGGTAATCCATGCCGAACATGCTTTCGAACAGGCGCGCGCCCGCGACCACGCCCGACGCGCAGTAGATCGTGAAGAACACCAGGATGACCAGCGCCGTGACGATGCGCAGCAGATGGCTGCGGTCTTCGAAGCGGTTGGTGAAGTAGTCGGGCAGCGTCAGCGCATTGCCCACTTTCTCGGTATAGACGCGCAGCCGCGCCGCAACAAAGCGCCAGTTGAACCAGGCGCCCAGGCTCAGGCCGATCGCGATCCAGGACGCCGACAGGCCTGAAACGAACACCGCGCCGGGCAGGCCCATGAGCAGCCAGCCGCTCATGTCGGAAGCCCCGGCGGACAGGGCCGTGACCAGGCTGCCCAGACGGCGCCCGCCGAGGATGTAGTCCGACAGGTTGGCGGTGGCCCGGTAACCGAGCCAGCCGACGAGCAGCATGGCCAGCAGGTAGATGGCAAATGTGATGGTCGTGGGCAGATTCGCGGTCATGGCGTCTCCTTGATGGCAGAGGGTGGTGTTTGCGGGTGCTTGTTGATCGTAAGCACTCGCAAACCTCTCTCGCTGGCAGTGAATGCCGCGCACGCATGCCCTCTGTCACGGACCCCGCACCGTAGGCTGCACCTGTCTCTTGATGACGCATGGCGAGACTTCGTCTCGCTTACCCCGCTCCGGGCGAACGGTTAAAAATCCGTTCGCCCTACTGCCCATCCCCCGTCCACGGCTGCCCCACGCTGCCCGCCGTCAGCGGCAGCAGCGGTGTGCTTTCTTCTATCGGTTCCACAGGCATGGGCAGGCCCGTGGCCGGCACGACGGTGATGCGTTCGGCCGGCGTCTGCACTTCGGGCACGGGCGTCGGCGCCGGCGCCGCGCTGTCGGGCGGGGGCGCGGCACGCTTGCGCGGCGTGCCCGCAGCGGCGTCGGTCTCCGGCCTGGCCGGTGCCCACCAGCTGTCCCAGCGCGTGCGCAGTGCTTCGCCGAGCCCGCTCCACCAGCGGCTTTCCTCGGGCGCGGTGAATTTGGCGCGGCTGTCGATCACGCGGGCACGCAGCGCGCGCGCGGTCAGGTCGCCGACCATGGGCAGCGCGCTGCGTGCGCCCTGGCCCCAGTGGTCGTTGCGCAGGCTGATGCGGCCGTCGTTGAAACCGGCCCAGGCGCCAACCACCAGTTCGGGGTGCATGAGAATGAACCAGCCGTCGGCATTGCCCTGCGTGGTGCCGGTCTTGCCCGCGACGTCGGCGCGTATGCCATATTGCTGGCGAATCGCCCGCGCCGTGCCCTTGTCGATCACGCCGCGCAGCATGTCGACCAGCGTGTAGCTGAGCTGGCCGTCAAGCGCCTGCTCGGGTGCCGCCGGCGCGAATTCGGCGAGCAGCTCGCCGTCGCGGTTCTCGATGCGTGTGACCCACATCGGCTCCTGGTAGCGGCCACCATTGGCCAGCGTGCCATAGGCGCTGACCATTTCCTTGAGCGTGACCGGACTGCTGCCCAGCGCGAGCGCGGGCACGGGCGCGAGCGGGCTCTGGCGCACACCGAGCGCGCGCGCGAGTTGCACCACCTTGTTCACGCCGACTTCCTGCATCAGCGCGGCGGTGATGGTGTTCCTGGAATATGCCAGCGCGTCGGCCAGCGTCATGTCCTTGCCGCTGGGCGCGGCCGCATCGCTGGGGCGCCAGACTTCACCGCCCGCGAGCGCGATTTCCACCGCCTGGTCCGGGCGCGTGTCCTGCGCGTGCAGGCCTTGCTGCAGTGCGGCGCCATAGACGAAGGGCTTGAAGGTCGAGCCGGGCTGGCGGCGCGCCTGCTGCACATGGTCGAAACCATCGATCGCGAAATCGCGGCTGCCGACCCAGGCGCGCACCGCGCCCGTGCTCGGGTCCATGGCCAGCAGGCCGGCTTCGGGCCGCGTTTTCTGCGTGCGCAGCCGGCGCATGAAGGCCTTGTCCTTGAGCAGCGCCTGCAAGGCCTGTTCGGGCGCGAGCGCCGACTTGCGGTACTCGTCGGATTCGCGCACCAGCGCCTGCACCAGCGGGTTGTCGGCGTTCCAGCCGCTGCGCTGGTTCCAGCCCGCATCCGCTATGCCTTGCAGCGTGCGGCCGTGGCGCGCCACGGCCTGGTTGGCCCAGGCCTGGAGCTGCGCATCGAGCGTGGTGTGCACCACCAGGCCGTCGGTGTAGATGTTGTAGTCGTTCCTGTCGGCCCAGGCGATCAGCCATTTGCGCAGCTGCAGCGCGAAGTGGGGCGCGGGGCCGGCGGGCTGTTCCTGGCGCTCGAAGGCTATGCGCAGCGGCCGTTTCTTGAGCTGCGCGAACGTCGCCGCATCGAGTTCCTCGCGCTTGACCATCTGCGACAGCACCGTGTTGCGCCGCGCGAGCGAGCGTTCGGGGTTGAGCACCGGGTTGTAATAGCTCGTGCCCTTGAGCATGCCGACCAGCGTCGCCGATTCGAGCACGCTCAGCTGCTTGGCCGACTTGTCGAAGTAGGTGCGCGCCGCCATCTCGATGCCGTAGGCGTTGTAGAGGAACGGCACGGTGTTCAGATAGGTCTCGAGGATCTCGTCCTTGGTGTAGAGCGCCTCGATCTTGAACGCCGTGATCGCTTCCTTGAGCTTGCGCGTGAGCGTGGGCGCGCGGCCGATCTCGGCGGGATAGAGGTTGCGCGCGAGCTGCTGGGTGATGGTCGAGCCGCCTTGCCGGTCGCCGCCCAGCGTGTAGACCAGCGACGAGGCCGTGCGCCGCCAGTCGAGCCCGTGGTGCTGGTAGAAGCGGTGGTCTTCGGTGGCGATCAGCGCCTTGATCACCGAGGGGGAGATCTGGTCGAGCGCGACCCAGTCGCGGTTGCTGCGCTTGAATACCGCGATTTCCTTGCCGTCCTGGCTCAGGATCTGCGCCGGCTGCTCTAGCCTGGCCTTGCGGATGTCGCGTATGCCGGGCGTGAACGGAATCAGCACCAGCACATACAGCAGGGCCAGCATGGGCAGCGCGGCCAGGCCCCAGGCCCACTGCTGACGCGTGGGCCGGCGCAGTGCGGCCAGGCGTTCGCGTGCCGGCCAGAGGGGCCAGGCCTGGGCACGCTGCCATGCGGCCGCCACGCGGGCGGGCAGCTTCAAGTCATTCACGGAAAAGCGCACGGTGCTGAGCAGGCCAGGCTGCTGGGAATGCAAAGCGCGCAGTGTGGCTGAAAAAAGGCGAAGCTGCTTTGCCGCTGCCGGCCTGCCTCTGGCGGCGCCGCTTTGGCCCTGTGCGGCGTGGCGTTATGCGGGCGCTATCCAATCCGCGAGTTCTTCGGCGTGGCGCTGTTCCTGCTCCAGGATGGATTCGATCAGGCGGCGCGTGGTCGGGTCCTTGTCGCCGATCAGGGCGATCATCTGGCTGTAGGCCTCGATGGCCACGCGCTCGGCGATCAGGTTGGCGCGGATCATGGCCTGCAGTTCGCGCGCTGCGCTGTAGCTCGCGTGGCTGCGCTGGCTCAGCGTGTCGGGGTTGAAGTCGGGCTCGCCGCCGAGCTGCACGATGCGCCGCGCGAGCCAGTCGGCATGCTGGGCCTCGTCGTTGGCATGCACCAGGAACTCGCTGGCAATCGCCGGCGAGGCGAGCCCGACGGCGGTGAAATGGTGGCGCTTGTAGCGCAGCACGCAGATCCATTCGGTGGCCAGCGCGTCATTGAGCAGGGCTATGATTTCCTCGCGCCAGGGGCCGAAGTGCGGCGTGACGGCGCCCGCGTGCAGGTCGCTCTTGGCGGCCTCGATGCCGGCCTGGTCCAGCGCCAGGCGCTCGCGTTCCGCCGAGGTGGCAGCACTGGAGTGGTGCGACTTGGTGGCGCCGCGAGGCGCCGCGCTGGACTGCTTCATGGCCGGGTCTCCTCGCAGCAAGGCTGTGTCTCGAGATTAAAAGCGGGTGCGCTTGCCGTCTGTGGGAAAAGTGCGCGTTGCCAACCCTGAAAAAACCGCAATCCGGCCCCGAAAGACCCGGTCACAGCGCCCGGGCCGGGCACTGGGCGATACTCGAATGCCTGGGGCAAATGTCTTGCCCGCTGTCGGCAAGCCGACATGGCCCGAGGAGCGTGCGTGAAATCTGCGAGTGACAGTTGGTTCGACGAGGCGTATTACGAGCGCTACTATTTCGACAAGAAAACCAGCGTGGTCGACCCACAGCACATGGAGCGCCTGGGCAGTTTCGTCTGCAGCTACCTCAAGTACCTGCGCGTGCCGGTGCGGCGCGTGCTCGACGTGGGCTGCGGCATAGGCCTGTGGCGCGACATCATCGCGCGGCATTTCCCGCAGGCCACGTTCCATGGCGTCGAGTACAGCGCCTATCTGTGCGAGCGCTTCGGCTGGGAGCGCGGCTCGGTGGTCGACTACCGCGCGAGCGCGCCTTTCGATTTCGTCATCTGCCAGGGCGTTCTGCCCTATCTGAGCGCGGCCGACCTCAAGCGCGCGCTGCACAATTTCGCCTCCCTGAGCCAGGGCGCGCTGTATATCGAGGCCGTGTCGCACGAGGACTGGGAGCGCGACATCCTCGACGAGACGCTGACCGACCCGCGGCTGTTCCGCCACCGTGCCGACCTGTACCGGCGCGGTCTGTCGCAGGGCTTCACCGAGCTGGGCGGCGGCATCTGGCTGCACCGCGATGCCGAAGTGCCGCTGTTCGAACTCGAATGCGCGGCGCGCTGATGACCGGGGACGTCACGCCCCACGCGGTGTCGCGCCTGCGCAGCGCCCGCCTCGCGCGCAGCGTCAAGCCGTTCATGGCGCGCGGAGGCCCGCGCGGCGAGCGCTGTGCGGGCTGCCGGCTGCGTCCCAGCCACTGCCTGTGCGGATTGCGCCCTATGCAGCCCACGCGCGCGGGCGTGTGCCTGCTGATGGCCGATGTCGAGCCGCTCAAGCCCAGCAACACCGGCTGGCTCGTGGCCGACGTGGTGCAGGATACGTTTGCGTTTGGCTGGGCGCGCACCGAAGTCGACCCGGCGCTGCTGGCGCTGCTCGCCGATCCGCAGTGGCAGCCCTATGTGGTGTTTCCCGGCGAGTACGCGGCCGCCGAGCGCGTCGTGCAGGCGGTGCTGCCGGCTGCGGACTCGGGCAGGCGCCCGCTGTTCGTGCTGCTCGACGCGACCTGGCCCGAAGCGCGCAAGATGTTCCGCAAGAGCCCTTATCTCGACCGCTTCCCGGTGCTGAGCCTGCTGGCCGAGCAGGTTTCGCGCTACCGCCTGCGGCGCTCGACGCGCTCAGACCATTTCTGCACCGCCGAAGTCGCGGCGCTGTGCCTGGATCTGGGGGGCGACACGCGCGCCGCACAGACGCTCGAAGCCTATTTCGACGTGTTCACCCACCATTACCTGCAGGCCAAGCACCAGTTGCCGCCCGACCTGCAAAACGCCGCGCACCAGGCATTGCACGCGCTGAACGGGGCGGCGGCGCCGCCCTGAACGCCACGCGCTTTCACCCTGCCATGCGCTCGGGGCCTGGCCTTGCGGCACAATCACGCCCCTTGCGGTCAATGTGCGCCGCGCCTGCCCCCGCCACTTTTTAGCGACACCCCATGACCCAAGACAGCTCCTCCACGCCCGCCAACACGCCTGAGCCCATGTGCGCTTCCTGCGCCGGCATCCAGCAAAACTGGCGCCGCGCCAAAGGCCATGTCGAGCTGGCGCAGCATGGCAACCGCAAGGAAGAGCGCGCTTCGGGCCTGGTGACCGTCACGCGCTACCAGTGCGACCGCTGCGGCACGATCTGGGACTATGAGAACGACAAGCAGAATCTGCATGCGGGCTGGTCGGTAGTCAAGCGCTGAGAGCGTGAACACGTTCTGAGAGCGGCGGCCCGGGCGGTGGCAGCCGCATGCAGCGCGACGCGTTGCATCATTTTTCATTCGATACACATTCACCGGTTTGCGCGACCGGTGCGGGCAAAGTGCCAGCCTTTTCGCTGGCCCGGCCAACCTGCGGGTTCCTACTATTGCTTACATGCGTTGTAGGACTTTTTCCCTTGTGCGCCATTTTTGCGGCTATTAAATTTGCTAGCAAGGATATGAGATGGAACCGTGGTTAGAATGAAAAAACGCTGATCTCTTCAGCCGGCCAGGCGCTCACTCCGAGTGGGCATGTCATCGGTTGCAACGCTGTGCCACCGCCCTGCGGGCCGCAGCATTTGCAGGTCCTGCGCGCTGTGCGCAGAACCCCACCCCCGCTGTTCCGTCCTGTGCCGATACCTGCTGCGCTGGTTCCATCGACTGGAATCAACGCCGGCCAGGCGTGCCCATGTGCAGCCTGGCTGCCTGCATGCTCTTCCCTGGTGAATGATTCGGGCCAAGCCCGGATGGATGAAAGGTGCTTCCGGTTTGGCTTTGCAAGACTTCAAACTGCGCTACAACCCCGCGCTGGACGGGTTGCGCGGCGTGGCGATCGTGCTGGTGCTTCTGTCCCATGCGCATGTGCCGATGTTCGAGGGCGCTTTCCTGGGCGTCGATCTTTTCTTCGTCCTCAGCGGCTTCCTGATCACTTCGCTGCTGCTGCAGGAGTTCCAGGACAACGAGCGGCTCGATTACTGGCGCTTCTACCGGCGCCGCTTCTTCCGGCTGATGCCCGCGCTGCTGCTGTTTCTCGCGGCCTATTGCCTGATCGCGCCGCTGCTCTGGCCCGATCTCGATGACATTCACCAGGACGCGCTGGTCTCGGCGCTGTACCTTGCCGATTACGGCATCGCCTTCTTCGACAGCCCCGAAACGCTGCTGCACATGTGGTCGCTGTCCGTCGAGGAGCATTTCTACCTGATCTGGCCGCCGTTGCTGGTGCTGCTGCTGCGCAAGACGCCGGCGGGCAAGCTGTGGCGGACCATCCTGCTGCTGTGGGTGCTCAGCACGGTGTGGCGCCTGTTCTGGGTCAGCCAGGGGCAGCATTTCTATGAGATCTTCTTTCGCTTCGACACCCGTGCTTCGGGTCTGCTGGCCGGCAGTCTGCTGGCGGCACTGGTGATAGAGAAACCGGTCTGGATCCAGGCGCTGCAAAAGCGCATGCCCCATGTCATGTGGCTGCCGCTGGCGATTCCGCTGCTGATGCGTCTCGAGTGGGACAACCAGGCCGTGATGGTCTGGGGCCTGACGGTGGTCGAATGCGCGGCACTGGTGCTGCTGGTCGCGGTGCAGCAGCAGCGCGGGCTGGTCTACGAAATGTTCAGGGCGCCGGCGCTGGTGCACCTGGGCCGGCTGTCCTACGGGGTCTACCTCTGGCACTATCCGGTCGTGCGCTATCTGCGCGCCGAGTATTCATGGCCCGTGGTCGTGGTCGCGGGCCTGACGATCTCGGTCGCGCTGTCGGCGCTGTCGTTCTACACGATCGAACGCTGGGCCATGCGCTGGCGTGACCGGCCAAAGCGCGTTGCCGAGGAGAACCCCGTTCCGGCAACGGCCGCATAGGCCTGGGGCCAGGCGCGGCCCCTGCGACTGGCGTGTGCCGGCGCAGGGCTTCCAACTAGAAACCTGCGCCCGGCTGCGCAAGGTAGTCCTGCTCGGCGGGCGTGCTGGGCCGGTCCAGGATGGGGTTGCGGTGCGGAAAGCGGCCGAAACGCGTGATCACTTCCTGGTGCTTGAGCGCGTAGTCGAGCGTGCCCGCAAAGAAGCCGCGCAGTTCGGGCGCGGCGAGTTCATGCAGCTTGCCGAACGCGGCCACGCTCTGCGCCTGCAGCGGCCCGTCTTCGGCGTGCTCGAGCGGCAGATAGCAGAAGATGCGTGCCACGCTGGGCACGCCGGGGTCGACGTCGTGGCCCGCAAGAATGCCGTCGAGTGCAAATTGCAGCGCCTGGGTGTCGCCCGCGAAGCTTTTGGGCGTGCCGCGAAACAGGTTGCGCGTGAACTGGTCGAGCAGCAGGATCAGCGCCAGCCGCCCGCG
Source organism: Pantoea sp. 18069 (assembly GCF_902706035.1). Taxonomy (GTDB): domain Bacteria; phylum Pseudomonadota; class Gammaproteobacteria; order Burkholderiales; family Burkholderiaceae_C; genus Comamonas. The sequence continues at coordinate 9,476 of NZ_CACSJA010000028.1, forward strand.
TGCGGTCTCGGCCCAGCCATCGAGCGAGCCCGACAGTGCCTCTTCGACCAGCGGGCCGAAGCGCGCGCCGATCTCGGCATCGGTGTCCGCGGACTTGGTGAACCACAGCGACTGGCGCGTGAGCGCATCGGCATCCGTCGGCTCGGCGGCGCCCAGCCAGTAGGTCAGCAGTTCGGCTATGCGCGGGTCGTTGCCTGCGGGCAGGGCGGTGGAAGATGCGTCAGGCATGGGCGGTTTTCCAGAAGCGACAGGGCCTTCCATTGTGCCGGGCCGCGCAGGCCGGGCCGCCCAGGTGGTGTTTCCGGAAAACGAAAAAGCGCCCGTTGCCGGGCGCCATGCGTAATGCCGGGCAGTGTCAGAACGAGTGGGTCACGCCCACGCTGACGCCGCTGGCGCGCTGCTTGTTGCCCGCGCCCTGGTAGTTGCCCTTCCACTTGGTGGTGTCCATTTCGAGGTAGAGCTTGGTGCGGCGCGACAGGCTGTAGTCGACAAAGCCGATCAGGCGCGTGAAGCCGTCCTTGTTCAGGCCGGTGCGCTCGCGGTCGACCTTGTAATAGCCGCCGTTGAGGCTCCACTGGCTGTTGAAGGCGTAGTTGGCGCCGAAGGACAGCACCTTGTTGGTGGTCTGCGTGGTGGTGCTGGTATCGCCCTGGTTGCGGCCGTAGTTGAGCATCAGGCGCAGGTTGCCGGTCTTCCAGCTGCCGCCTATGGTGGCCGCGTCCAGCTCCAGTCCGTTGGCATCGTGGAACTGCGTGTAGGCGCTCGTCAGCGCGAGGTCGCCGACCGCGTAGTTCAGGCCCAGGCCCCTGGAGTCCTGGCGGGTGCTGGACACGGCGGATTCGCCGAAGCTGTACATCGCGCGCGCCGTCAGGCCGCCGAAGGTGCCCGAGTACTTGATCGAGTTGTTGACGCGGTTGGACGCGCCGCTGTTGTTGGTCGCGCCGTATTCGATGCCCAGGCGGTGGCCGGTCAGGCCCGTGACCTGGATGTTGGGGTTCAGGCCCGCGAAGCGCATGCCGATGGGGTCGGAGACGACCACCGAATCCGCGACCAGCGTGTTCTGGCGACCGGCGGTCACCGCGCCCCAGTTGCCGGCCAGACCGAGCACGGCGGCGCGATCGAAGAAGCCGGCGGCCGAGCCGGAAGTGCCGGAATCCACGCCCAGCGTGGATTCGAGGTTGAAAGTGGCTTTCAAGCCGCCGCCCAGATCTTCCTGGCCACGCAGGCCCCAGCGGCTGGTGGGGCCGACGCCACTGTTGACGACCGTGGTGTTCTCCGGCGTACCTGCATAGCCGGCGGTCAGGCCGCTTTGCGTGCGCACGGCGGCGTCCAGGATGCCGTACACCGTGACGCTGCTTTGCGCCATGGCGGGCATGGTCGCGCCTAGCGCCAACAGGGCGAGTGCTGAAATTTTGTGCATGTCTTGTCTCCTTGATGTAATTTTGGGTAACAACGAGGCTGGAGTTTGTCGGGATTTTGGGGTGTGAGTTAGGCCTATTTGGTATAGCTGATATGTCGACTCGGATTGGTTTGTTTTTTGCCACGGCGAAAATTCCGCGTGAACAAAGGCGGGAGCTGGAAGATAAAGCCCAAAATCATCGAGAAGAAATGCGTTTTTTGTGTGAAAACTAGGGTTTTCACTTGTGGGGGAATTGTCCATTCCTGGGAATGCAAGCCCAATAATGCAGGGCATACGCTATGCGCTTTCGTTATATCTGCGAAGGCGCCCTCGGCAGGCCCCTCACGTAGCGGGACGCCGTACGCATTCATCCACTCAACGGACAGACCGCTATGAAATTCAAGCAGTTGCTCGGCGCCCTGGTGGCGACCGCACTTTTCACGCCGCTGGCTTTTGCCCAGAACTTCCCGACCAAGGCGGTGCGCATCGTGGTGCCGTTCGGCGCGGGCGGCGTGGCCGACGTGACCGCGCGCGTCGTGGCGCAGAAGATGGCCGAATCCCTGGGCCAGGCCGTGGTGATCGAGAACAAGCCGGGCGCGGGCGGCATCGTCGCGGGCGACGCCGTTGCCAAGGCCGAGCCCGATGGCCATACCTTGCTGCTGATGTCCAACGGCACAGCCGTGAGCGAAGGCCTGTTCAAGGCCCTGCCCTTCAAGACGCTGCAGGACTTTGCGCCGATCTCCACGCTCGGCTATTTCGATCTGGCCGTGGTCACCGGCGCGAACTCGCGCTTCCAGACGTTTGGCGAGTTGCTGGCTTTTGCCAAGGCCAACCCCGGCCGGCTGAACCTGGGCTCGATCAATGTGGGCAGCACCCAGCATCTGACGGCCGAAATGTTCAAGTCGGCCGCAGGCGTGGATGTGCAGATCATTCCTTTCAACGGCACGCCCGCCGTGGTCACCGCGCTGCGCGGCGGCCAGATCGACGCGGCCGTGGAAATCGTCGCTCCGGTGCTCACGCAGATCCAGTCCAAGGCGCTGCGCGCACTGGCCGTGACCAGCGACAAGCGCGCCGCCGTGCTGCCCGACGTGCCCACCACCAAGGAGGCCGGCCTGCCCGGCTATGTGGCGCGCAGCTGGAATGGCCTGGCCGCGCCCGCCAAGACGCCGGCGCCGGTCATTGCCCGGCTCAACCAGGTGATCGTCGACGCGTTGAATTCCCCCGACGTGAAGAAAAAGCTCCACGACCTGAATGTCGATGCCCAGCCCAGCACCCCGCAGGAGGCTTCGGCGCTGCTCGCGTCGGAAGTCAAGCGCTGGGGCGATGTGATCAAGACCGCCAAAATCCCTGCGCAATAAACGCATGCCGCGCCGCCTGTGAGGCGCGCGCGCAGCAGGCTACCGATCTGCCTTGCCCCCCGTGGGGCCGGCAGATTTTTTATTGCCTGTGTGTGGTGGGAACTTTGCGCGTGTTTTCTGCACGAAAACCCATGGCCGGTCGAGCCTCCCGCGCAGCGGGAGCGCTATCCTTGCCGGTTTTCGTCGCTTTTCTCACGGGTTTTGTTCGCCATGCTTCGCCGCCGTTTCCTGCTCAGTTCCCTGGTGTCCACCACACTGCTGTCCACCGCCTGTTCTGGCAAGTCGCTGCCGCGCCATGTGATCGTTTCCGCCGAGAAGCTCCAGCAGGCCGTGGCCCAGCGGTTTCCGCGGCCCTATCCGGTGGCGGGGCTGCTGCAGTTGCAACTGCAGGCGCCGCAACTGCAGTTGCTGTCCCAGGTCGACCTGATCAAGGCGCAGTTCACGGCCCATCTTTCGGGCCCGGTGCTCAAGCAGGGCTACGACGGCCGCATGGAGGCGGATTTCGGCCTGCGCTACGAAGCGTCGGATCGCACGGTGCGCGCGCAGCGCGTCAAGGTCCACAGCCTCGCGCTCGACGGCCTGCCGCCGGCGCTGACCGAGATGCTCAACACCTACGGCAGCTCGATCGCCGAGCAGGCGCTGGGCGACATGGTGCTCTACCAGATGCAGGCAAAGGACACGGCGCTGATGGACGCGCTCGACATGCAGCCCGGCCTGATGCGCGTCACGACCCAGGGCCTGGAGATCGCGCTCGACCGCAAGCCGCAGGCACGTTGAAGGCGGCGTAACATGGGCCCGGGGGCTGCCAGGCCGGTGCCGGCAGTCGTTTGTCCACTGCAATCGAGCCTTGACGCCTATGACCGATCTGTCCGCTTTCCCGATCACCCGCAAATGGCCGCCGCAGCATCCCGAGCGCCTTCAGCTGTACTCGTTGCCCACGCCCAATGGCGTCAAGGTGTCGATCATGCTCGAGGAGACCGGCCTGGCCTATGAGCCGCACACCGTGCGCTTCCAGAACCAGGACCAGCTCTCGCCCGCTTTCCTGTCGCTGAACCCGAACAACAAGATCCCGGCCATCCTCGACCCGCACGGCCCGGGCGGCAAGCCGCTGGCGCTGTTCGAATCGGGCGCGATCCTGATCTACCTGGCCGAGAAGACCGGGCAGTTCATGCCGCTCGATGCGGGCGCGCGCTATGAGACGCTGCAGTGGCTGATGTTCCAGATGGGCGGCGTGGGCCCGATGTTCGGCCAGCTCGGATTCTTCCACCGCTTCGCCGGCAAGGAATACGAAGACAAGCGTCCGCGCGACCGCTATGCGGCCGAGGTGCAGCGCCTGCTGCAGGTGCTGGACCAGCGCCTCGAAGGCCGCGACTGGATCATGGGCCGCGACTACACCATTGCCGACATGGCCATCCTGCCCTGGGTGCGCAACCTGGTGGGCTTCTACGAGGCCGCGGACCTCGTCGGCTGGGAGCGCTACGGCCAGCTGCGCCGCGTGCTCGAGAAATGGCTAGCACGCCCGGCCGTCCAGCGCGGGCTGGAGATTCCGGCGCGCTGAGAACGTGAACACGTTCTGAGGGACACACCGTCCCATCGGTGGGCCTTCCCTTTGCGGCTTGCGGTCGCATGTAATGGCGTACCTTTGCGTTTTGCCTGGGGCGCGACTGCTGCTCCGCCGCAGGCCCGCCCTTCCAAGGAGTCCCCATGAGCACCGCCACCCAACCCGTTCTCCAGGCCCAGCCGCTGGGGCCTCTGTGGCCCACGCTAGACCCGTTTCTGTTCTGCGCCCACCATGACGACAGCTACCCGGCCGGCGACGGCCGGATGGGCGTGCAGGCGGTCGAATTCGAAGGCCGGCAGATGGGCAGCGATTTCAGCCGCAAGGACGGCTGGAGCATGTACCACGGCGACAGCGTGCCCGGCTTTCCCGGCCACCCGCACCGGGGTTTCGAGACCGTCACGCTGGTGCGCAAGGGCCTGATCGACCATGCGGATTCGCTGGGCGCCGCGGCGCGCTTCGGTCGCGGCGACGTGCAGTGGCTCACGGCGGGCCGGGGCGTGGTGCATTCGGAGATGTTCCCGCTGCTGAACACCGACCAGCCCAATCCGCTCGAACTGTTCCAGATCTGGCTGAACCTGCCCGCGGCCTCGAAGATGGTCGCGCCGCACTTCACGATGTTCTGGGACGAGCGCATTCCGCGCCTGGTGCACACCGATGCGCAGGCTAAGCGCACCACGGTGACCGTGGTCGCGGGCGCGCTCGAGGGCGCCGATCCGGCGCTCGCACCGCCGCCCGAATCCTGGGCCGCGCAGGACGCGTCCGACCTGGCCATCTGGACGCTGCAGCTCGAGCCCGGCGCGTCCTGGACGCTGCCCGCGGCGCGCGGTGCGGGTACGCGCCGCATGCTGTACTTCTTCGCGGGCGAGCGGCTGCAGATCGGCAATCAGCTGGCCGACGCGCATGCCGCGCTCGAACTCGTCGCGGGCCAGGACTGGCAACTGGTCAACGCCGGCAGCACGCCGGTCGAATGCCTGCTGCTGCAAGGCCGGCCGCTGGGCGAGCCGGTGGCGCAATACGGGCCGTTCGTGATGAACACCCAGCAGGAAATCATGCAGGCGCTGCAGGATTACCGCAGCACCCAGTTCGGCGGCTGGCCCTGGCCCGCGCAGGACCCGGTGCATGGCAGCACGCCGCGCCGGTTCGCGCGCTACCCGGGCCGGACCGAGGATGAACTGCCGCCGGCCCGCGCCGGCGAATGAGAAGGGCTGTCCCCGGGCGGCTGCGCCACGGCGCGCCGCAATCGGGGACAATGCCAGCGCCGGGCTGGACGCAGCCCTTTGAATGGACACTTTTCACATGAACATCAGCAAAGATACCGCGGTCACCATCCACTACACGATCACCGATGCGCAGGGCAAGCGCCTCGACGACGGCGACGTGGCCTATCTGCATGGCGGCTACGACAACCTGTTCGCCAAGGTCGAAGAGGCGTTGGAAGGCAAGGCCGTGGGCGCCACGCTGACCGTGGACCTGGCGGTGGAAGATGCGTTTGGCGCGCGCGACGAAAGCCTCAAGCGCAGCATTCCCAAGGCCGAATTCCCGCCGGGCGTGAAAGTCGGCGGCCAGCTGCGCGGCAGCAACGACCAGGGCGAGCCGCAGATCTACCACGTGGTGAAGATCAAGGGCCCTGAGGTGCTGCTCGACGGCAACCATCCGCTGGCCGGCATGGCGCTGCGTTTCACCTGCAAGGTCAACGAAGTGCGCGCCGCGACGGCCGAGGAAATCACCCACCGCCATGTGCATGGCGGCCATGGCCACCACCATTGATGGGCGGCTGCCGCTGAGCCGTTGAGCCTGCCCCGGCGGCCCCGTCGAAGGATGTACGGGCGCTTCAGCGCCGTCTTAGCAATGCCCTCTTGAGCAGCCGTGCGGCGCGGTCGCGGATCTGGAACGGGCTGTGGCCCGGGAAGGGGAAGGTGCGGCTGCGGCTGCAGGCCTGCAGGAAGTCATTGAGCAGCGCCGAATCGTCGAGCGTGCTGCCGTCGGCGCTGCGGAATTCGGGGTGCCACTGCGTGGCCGCGATGTAGCCGCCCGCATGCCGCGGGTCGCGCCGTATGGCTTCGGGAATGTGGTCCGGAATGCTCCAGGCCTCGACCGCAAAGCCCGGTGCGATCTGCTTGATGCCCTGGTGGTGGATGCTGTTGACGCGCGCACGCTGCTGGCCCGGGTACAGCTGGGCCAGGCGCGAGCCCGTGACCAGCCCGATGTCGTGGGCGTGGCGGTCGTATTCCTTGGCATCGCGGTGCACCTGCGCGCCCGGCACCTGGGTCAGAAGGTCCTGGTAGAGCGTGCCGCCGAAAGCCACGTTGATCAGTTGCAGGCCGCGGCAGACGCCGAAGATCGGCTTGCCCGCCTGGGAGAAGGCTTCGACCAGCGCCAGGTCGTACAGATCGCGCACGCGGTCGCCCAGCCATTCGGGGCGCAGCGGCTCTTCGCCGTAGGTGCCGGGCCAGACATCGGCGCCGCCGTGCATCACCACGCCATCGAGCCATTCGGCATAGTGGGCCAGCGTCACGTCGCCGCGCGCGGTCTCGCCCGTGGGGCAGGGCACCATCACCACCATCGCGCCCGCGGACATGATCCAGTGGGCAATCGATTGCTCGACGTATTGCAGGGTCTTGCCGGTGAACAGGGAGCGTTCCTGGTCGGCGTGCGAAAAGCAGGCCGAGAGTCCGATTTTGAGGCGTCGCGAAGCAGGCTGGGACATGGCTTGGAAGCTGGTGCGGGGCAAAAGCGCCGGGTCGCTGCGTATGGGGTCGATTATGGCGCTGGCTTGCGCGCCGCCCAACCTCGACCATTGTGCGCGCAGCCGGCGCCCAGGCGGGTATTCATTCATTACCAGATGTCAGGACAATGACGCGGGCCCCGTTTGGGGCTAGGATGGGTGCTGAACCAACCAGGCCAAAGGAGACAGGCATGCAAATCCAGGTGCACACGGACAACCTCGTTGCAGGGGGCGAATCTCTGTCGAAATGGGTGCAGAGCGAGCTCCAGACGCGCTTGACGCGTTTCAAGGAGTACATCACGAGGGTGGAAGTCTTTCTGTCCGACACCGATGCGCGCAAGACCCAGGGCGGCCTCAAGCGCTGCGTACTCGAGACCCGGGTCAATGGCCGCCAGCCGATCGCGGTGAACGCCGAAGCCGAGAAAATGGCCGATGCAGTGACTGGTGCGACGGACAAGCTGATGCGCGCGGTCGAAGCCGATCTGGGCCGCCTCAAGGACAAGAATGGTCGCGAAACCATTCGCACCCAGGAGCCATCCGACGAAGTCTGATCCTTCCAGCCGGCCACTGCGGCCGGATTCCCCCAGCAAAAGGGCGCCGAGGCGCCCTTTTGCTTGCGCCCGGCAAGCTATGCGGCGGTCAGCGCGCCGGCCCGGGTCAGCTTGTCGGCCACGAGCAGTTGCTGCATTTGCGCCTGCCCCATGATGCCCAGGCTTTCGGCGACTTCGGCGATGGTGCGGCCGCTGGCGATCGCGGCCTTGGCAATTGCGGCCGATTGCTCGTAGCCGATCAGCGGGTTCAGCGCCGTCACCAGGGTCACCGATTCGGCGATGCGCGTGGCCAGCAGGGCCTCGTTGGCGGTGATGCCTTCGACGCAGTTCACCTGCAGCGTATGGCAGGCGCGTGCCAGGTGCGTGAGGCTCTTGTGAAGCGCCCAGCCCATCAGCGGCTCGAAGGCATTGAGCTGCAGCTGGCCGGCTTCCGCGGCCATGGTGATGGCCACGTCGTTGCCTATGACTTCAAAACAGACCTGGTTCATCACTTCGGGAATCACCGGGTTGACCTTGCCCGGCATGATGGACGAGCCGGCTTGGCGCGCAGGCAGCCGGATGTCGGCGATGCCGGCCTGCGGGCCCGAGGACAGCAGGCGCAGGTCGTTGCTGATCTTCGACAGCTTGCTGGCGATGCGCTTGAGGATGCCCGAGATATCGACGAAGGCGCCGGTATCGGCCGTGGCCGCGATCAGGTTCGCAGCCTGGGTCACGGGCACGCCCGAGAGTTCGGCGAGCTTGGGAATGACCACATCGACATAGCCCACGGGCGCGTTGATGCCGGTGCCGATGGCGGTGCCGCCGAGGTTGACTTCGGTCATCAGGTACGCGGATTCGCGCAGGCGTTTTTCGTCGTCGGCAATCATCGCGGCAAAGACGGCGAACTCCTGGCCCAGCGTCATCGGCACGGCGTCTTGTAGTTGTGTGCGGCCGATCTTGAGCAAGGGAGCGAATTCGTCGGCCTTGGCCTGGAACGCACCGCGCAGCGCGGCCAGGGCGGCGAGCAGGTGCTGGATGCCGAACCAGGTCGCGAGCTTGAGCGCGGTCGGGTAGGCATCGTTGGTGCTTTGCGAGGCGTTGACGTGGTCGTTCGGATGCAGCACGTCGTAGCGGCCTTTGGGCAATCCCAGGTGCTCTAGCGCACGGTTGGCGATCACCTCGTTGGCGTTCATGTTCGTGGAGGTGCCGGCGCCGCCCTGGATCACATCGACCACAAACTGGTCGTGCAGCTGCCCGGCGATCAGGTCGTCACAGGCTTGGGCGATGGCGTGGGCTTGGGGTTCTTGAATGGCGCCCAGGGCCAGGTTGGCGTGGGCTGCGGCCTTCTTGACGAATGCGAAGGCGCGAATGAGTTCCGGCATGTGGGCCACGCTGTGGCCGGTGATGGGAAAGTTCTCTACCGCGCGTGCGGTGTGGACTCCCCAGTAGGCGTCGGGAGGAATGGTTTTGATGCCGATGAAGTCGTGTTCTTGACGCATGGATCTGCTTTCAGAAGGAAAAAGTACACACAGGACGTGCAAACGCCGCCTTGCAGGAAGGCGGCGTTTGCGGGGGGCAGGCCGGGGAAATGGGGCGCGTAGCCCGCTTTCCGACCTGCGGGCATTATCCGTCGGTGCGCGCATGGATTGCACCTGTTTGGTGCATAACCTCGTGAAATAGACCCGGCGCCGCTTCAGCCGGCGCGCAGCCGGCCTTCGAGCGCGGGCGCCTGCAGCGGCGCCAGCGGCGAAGCCACATGCCCAAAGCGGCTTGCGCCCTCGGGCCCGGCCTGCCAGTCGGCCAGGGCCTGGGCGATTTCCTCCTGCGTGCGGCCGACGAAGTTCCACCACACCAGCACGTCCTCGTGCATGGGCGCGCCGCCGACCAGCAGCAGGCGCGTGGCGGGCGTGCACTGCAGCGCGAGCGTGCTGCGGCCCGCGGGCAGGAACAGCAATTCATCGGGCGCGGCTGCCATGCCATCGACCACGACGGCGCCGGTGAGTGCGAGCACCGCGTATTCGAAATCGGCGCGCAGCGCGAGTTCGGTCGTGACCGGGCCAGGCGCATCCGCGCGCAGGCTCAGGTCGAGCGCGACCAGCGGGCTGTGCACCTGCACCGGCGAGACCGCGCCCAGCGCTTCGCCCGCGAGCACGCAGATCTCCAGGCCGTCCTGCGTGCAGCGCGGCACGTCGGGATAGTGCTGAAAGCGCGGCGGCATGTCGCGCTCGTCGCCCGGCAGCGCGATCCACAGCTGGGCCGCATGCATGCGCGGACTGCCCAGGCTTTCCTCGGAGTGGGCGATGCCGCGGCCGGCGGTCATCAGATTGATCTGGCCCGGGCGGATGACCTGCTCCGAGCCCAGGCTGTCGCGGTGCAGCACTTCGCCTTCGATCATCCAGGTGAAAGTCTGCAGGCCGATGTGCGGGTGCGGGCCGACCTGCAGGCTGCGGTCGCCGTGCTGCACCGACGGGCCCAGGTGGTCGAGAAAGCACCAGGCACCGACCTTGCGCAGCGCGCGCTGCGGCACGGCGCGGTGCACGGGAATGCCGCCGACATCGGCCAGGCGGGTCGATAGCAGCTCGGGAGCAGAGGATGGGGCGGACATGGGCGTTCTCCTTCAGGTGGGGTCGGTCAGTTCGGTGGCAATGCGCACTTCGCCCGTGAGCAGCTTGTGCACGGGGCAGGCCTCGGCGATCTGCAGCAGGCGGGTCCGCTGGCTGTCGTCGAGCGGGCCTTCGAGCGTGATGCTGCGTGCGACATCATTGCCGCTCGCGGGCTTGCCGCCGGGGTTGAGCTGCAGCGCGATGTGCACCGCCTGCAGCGGCCATTGCTTGCGCTGGGCATACATCTGCAGCGTGACCGTGGTGCATGCGCCCAGCGCCGACAGCAGCAACTGCATGGGGCTAGGGGCGGTATCGCCACCGCCGAGCGAGGGCGGTTCGTCCGCGTGCCAGCTGTGACCCGCGGGGTCGGTCAGCGTGACGCGGTAGGGCAGGGGGGTGCTGGCGGCATATGCGCTATCGGCCATGGAGAAGCTTTCTTTCAGGCAAGGCGCGGCCTTGCGAACGTTGCAGGGGCAGCCTCAAGCATAGCCTGCTGCCAGGGGCCGCAAAAAAGCGTCCCGCTGACAGGCAGCGTCACGCAAACGCGTTAAATTAGCTGTCGCATCCATTTTCGGGCCCGTGCCTGCTGCTGCGCTTGCCGGGCCCGCCACCTTCTGGTGCCAGGACAGTCGTGGCGCGGTCGGACCCGGCGCCTTTCACCCCTTTCAGGAGATTTACATGACCACACCCACTACTGCGCCTTGCACCGCTTTGCCCGAGCATTTCCAGGCCCGCATCCAGGGTCATGTGCAGCACCGCGTCGGTGATGGCGCCCTCGAAGACATCCCCGTGGGCCAGACGGTTCAGGTCGATACCGCGATCGCCAGCATGGTGCTGTCGTGGGAGTCCGAAGGCCAGCCCGTGACGGTCACGCTGGCCAAGGAAGAGTTCGAACTGTATGTGTCCAACGGCGCGATCGAACTGCAAGGCGCAGGCGAGGGCACGGCTGCGGCATCTGCATGAAGTGACTCCCCATGCCCGCACTCGCTGAAAGCCCCGCAAGGGGCTTTTTGCCGCCGGGCCAAGGCAAAACGCAATGGGGGGCATTGCCCGCCAGGCAGCTACGGCACCAGCCGAGCAAGCTTTTTTCGCCTGATGGGTCGGCCTGCGGGACAGGCGCAGGGGCCGTTCTCCGACAGACCTCGCGCAATGCGATGACTAGAGTGGGAGCTTCACCCGTCCACCAGGAGATGCACATGGCCGACAACACCCATCCACGCGAAACCCTTTGGAAACTGGTCAAGGGGATTCGTTTCGCGATGATCACCCACCGCCACGAGGACGGCAGCTTGCAGGCCTGTCCCATGACCATGGCCAATAAAGAAGGCATGGACGAGCATGTGAATTTCTATTTCCTGCTGGACAAGAAGATCGACCTCGCGCATTGCGTGACCCGCGATGCCAATATCCAGATCAGCTTTGCCGACCCGGGCGAAGACAGCTATGTATCGGTCAGCAGCACCGCCCGTCTGAGCGAAGACCGGGTACTCAAGGAAAAGCTCTGGTCGACGGCCGCCAAGGCCTGGTTCCCCGGTGGCGTTGATGACCCCGACCTCGTCGTGCTGGTCGCCCCTGTGACTTTGGCCGAGTACTGGGACGTCAAGGAAAACAAGCTGGTCCAGCTCTACAAGATCGCCAAGGCTGCGGTCACGGGCGAAGAGCCCAAGGGCATGGGCGAGCACAAGACCATTCGGTTGTGACTTGCCCAAGAGCGGCCCGGCATCAATCTACAGCCAAGCACCATGCAGCAGCGGCTTAATTCCCGGGCCGGATGCCGTCATAAGCGTCCTGCAGCAACGTGCGCAATGCTGTCCGCTCCAGCAGGCGGGGGTTGGGGTATGGGGTCTGCAGCGCGATGTCGCAGGCGCGGTCGAGGTCTTCGGCGCGCATCCCGAGCGCGCGCAGCGCAGTAGGCGCACCGTGGGCGTGAGCCAGGTCGAATACGCCCTGTGCTGCATTGGCGCTGCCCAGCGCTGCGGCGATGCGCGCCATCGCGTGCGGCGCGGCTGACGCGTTGTAGGCCAGCGCGTGTGGCAGCACCACGGTATGCACTTCGGCGTGCGGCAGGTTGAAGCTGCCGCCCAACGTGTGGCAGAGCTTGTGGTGCAGCGCCATGCCAACACTTCCCAGTACGGTGCCGCAGAGCCACGCGCCATAGAGCGCATCTTTGCGTGCCTGCTCCAGCGCGTCGTCGGTGCCGGCATGGATTGCGGGAATCGCCCGCGCCAGCGCCCGGATGCCTTCTTGTGCCATCAGGTCCATTACTGGATTGCCGTCGCGGGCATAGAGACCCTCGGCCGCATGGGCGATCGCATTGATGCCGCTGGTCACGCTGAGCGCGGCGGGCAGCGCCATGCTCAGCGCCGGATCGTAGATGACGGTGCGCGGCAGCACGCGCACATCATTGCCGGTTTTCTTGAGGCCGGCTTCGGTAATGCCGTAGATCGGCGTCATTTCCGAGCCCGCGTAGGTGGTGGGCACGGCGACCACCGGTAGTCCGGAGTCGAGCGCGATCGCCTTGCCCAGCCCTATGGTGGAGCCGCCACCGACCGCGATGGCGCAGTCGGCGCCAAGTGCGTGCGCCATCTGCCGGGCATGGCGCACGGTTTCGATCGGTACGTGCATGACGGCCTGGTCGTACACGCCCGCCACGCGGGGCGGGCCCAGTAACGCTGCGACCTGTTCGGCCTGGGCGCGCTGCGCTGGCGTACAGAGTATGAGTGCGCGGTTCAGACCCAGCGCATCGAGCTCTGCGCCCAGCTGGGCGAGGCTGCCAGTTCCGAAGACCACGCGTTGTGCGCGGCTGTTGTAGATGAAAGAGGTCATAAGGGTGTGTGGACTCGGCGCCTTACTCAGAGACGATCTTGCGGCTCTGGATCAGTTGGCCCCAGCGCTGGGACTCTGCACTGACCAGCTGGTTCATCTGTTCGGGGTCGCCGGCCACCACCTCGAAGCCGGCCTCGTTCATGCGCTGAACAACAGCCGGGTCACGCAGTGTGGCCGTAACAGCGCCTGCGAGACGACCGCGCACGTCGGCCGGCATCCGGGTTGGCGCGATCATGCCGACCCACGAATAGATCTCGAAGCCCGGGTAGCTTTCCGCGATGGCGGGCACCTTGGGCAGCGTAGGGATGCGCGCGGGCGCAGTCACCGCCAGGGCACGCAGCTTGCCGCTCTGGATGTGCGGCAGCACCAGTGGCAGACTCGCGATGATCGAGTCCACATGGCCGCCGAGCAGGTCCGAGATGGCTGGTCCGCCGCCCTTGTAGGGAATGTGAGTGCCTTGCGTGCCTGCAGTCTGGTGAAACAGCTCGGCCGCGAGGTGGTTGGAACTGCCTGCTCCCACCGACGCAAAGGAGATGCCGCCCGCCTTGGACGCCTGCACGTAGTCCTGCAGCGTCCTGAAGGCTGCCTTCTCGGGCACGGCCAGCACCATGGGCGAACGGACCATGTAGGAAACGCCGGTCAGATCCTTGCCGGGTGCGTAGGGCAGGTGCGGATACATGTGCTGTTCGGTCGCGTAGGAATCGAACACCATGCCGACCGTATAGCCATCGGGAGTGGCCTTGGTCACTGCCGCAGTGCCGATGGTGCCACCTGCGCCACCACGATTTTCGACAATGACGGGTTGGCCGAGCTGGCCGCCCAGCACCTGCTGGATCTGGCGCGCCACCCGGTCCACCGTGCCGCCGGCAGCGAACGGCACGATGATGGTCACCGGCTTGGCCGGATAGCTCTGCGCCAGCGCGGGCGCCGCCACCAAAAGGGCCAGGGCGGTGCCCAGCAGCGCACGGCGAACCGTTGCCTGGGGTGCGGGCCTGTGCCCGGTTTTCTTGTCGGATGGGGTCATTTCGCTTGTCTCCGGTTATTGCGCCTGGGAAACCTGGGGGCGCTTTCTTTTGCGTACGCCGCTAAAATCAAGCGGTACAGAATGATATGCGGCCGTTATTCATTCGATAATCCGCCGCGCACGCTAAAAGCCTTTGCATGGAGTGCATAGATGGAAACGGTCAAATTCGCAGAACACCTGTCGATCTTTGTGGATGTGGCACGCGCCCAAAGCTTCTCGGAGGTGGCGCGCCGCCGCGGAATGGCGGCCTCGTCGGTGGCCCGGCAGATTGATGCCCTGGAGACCGAACTCCAGATGCCGCTGTTTGCCCGCTCCACGCGCGCGCTGGTTCCTACCGAGGCTGGAGAGGTATTGCTGGAGCGCGCCGTGAAGATCCTGCACGAGATGACGGAGGCGCGCAGCGAGGTCATCTCACTGGAGCAGAACGTCCAGGGACTGCTGCGCGTGAGCTGCCTGCCTGCCTTCGCCCGCCGCTACGTCGTGCCGCTGCTCGATACGCTGTTCGAAAAGCATCCCCGCCTGCAGGTAGATCTGGAGCTGACGGAGCGCGTGGTGGACCCCGTGGTTGATCGCATGGACGCTGTGGTGCGCGTGGGCCATCAGCCCGACAGCAGCCTCATTGGTCAGCGCATTGGTAGCCACCGCTATCTGATCTGCGCGGCGCCCGCCTACCTGCAGCGGCATGGCGTTCCGCACAGCCTGACGGATCTGGTGAGCGGTCATCGCCTCATCGACCGTCGTCATAGCAGCAGTGTGCGCGGCTGGCGTGAGATCGCCGGCGGGCAATGGGCTGTGGGTGCACGGTTCGCGCTTGAATGTGATGATTGCGATGCGCGCCGGCTCGCGGCCTTGGGCGGCCTGGGCATCGCGCTGATGCCCAACTGGTCGGTGGGCGAGGACATTGGCGCCGGACGGCTCGTGGAGCTGACGTTCAACGACGCGGCGCCGGCGCCCGAAAGCGGCATCTATCTTCTGCGTGCGCTACCGCGCGCCAACGCACGCATCCGCGCTTTCACCGAGCATCTGCAGGAGCATATTGGCTATCCACCGCGCTGGGATGTGGCGCTGCGGAACTGCAGCGTGGCGACGGCTTGATTCCGCTGCGAGATACAGGCGCTGGCGTGCGCTGGCCCCGTGAGAGCCTTATTCCACCCGTGCCCCGGAAACCCGCACGACTTCACCCGCGGTGCGCCAGTCCCTGGCCAGCAGGTCCTTGAAGCCCGCCGGTGTATCGGTCGCGGCTTCGGCGCCGAGTTTGCGCACGCGTTCCTGCACGACGGGGTCGGCCATCACCTTGTTGACCGCGTTGTTGATCTTGCGCACTTCGGCCGCCGGCGTGCCGGCCGGGGCAAGAAGACCGTACCAGGTGTCGAACTGGAAGCCTGCAAAGCCCGATTCGTCGACCGTGGGCAGGTCGGGCAGGAAGGGCGAGCGCTTGGGGCCGGTGTAGGCCAGCAGTTGCACGCGCGGGTCGTCCTTGAAGGCAATCAGCCCCGTGGTCGCGGCCGTCACGCCCTGCACGCGGCCGGCAAGCAGTTCGCGCACCGCGTCGCCCGTGGACTTGTAGGGAATGTGCTGTTGTTCGACACCGGCCTTGGCCAGGAACGAGGCCATGCCCAGATGGGAGGCGCTGCCATTGCCGGCCGACGCGTAGTTCCAGGGCGTGGGGCTGGCCTTGGCGGCGGCGACCCATTGCGCCAGCGTGCGGGCCTGGCCCGCGGGCGCGGCAATCACATAGCCGGACGAGGCGACCAGGGCCACGGGCTCGAAGTCGTTGACCGGATGAAAGCCCAGCTTGGGGTACATGTGGCCCGTGAAATGGTGGCTTGCAGCTGCCATGACCAAGGTGTTGCCGTCGGGCTTGGACCGGGCCACGCCCTGCGTGCCCAGCGTGCCGCCCGCTCCGGGCTTGTTCTCGATGACGATGGTCGCCTGCAGCGCCTGGCCCAGCTCGTTGCTGAACGCGCGCAGCACCGTGTCCTGCACGGCGCCCGCGCCAAACGGCACGACGATATGGATGGTGCGGTCTGCGGCGTGGGCCAGGCCGGCCATGCTGACGCCCCAGGCAAGAGCAGTGGAAGCGAGAATGCGGCGGCGGGTCGGGGAAGGCAGATGCATGGAGGTGAGACGGTAAGCGGGTAGCGGACGGCTAAGCCGTTGAACCAGCCAGTCTAGGGATGCGCACTTATGCAGCCAACGCATTCTTTCGCATGAGCAAATGCGCAAAACATTCTTGCCCGCCCCAATAAAAAAGCGCCGGTCCCCTTGCGGGAACAGGCGCTTGGCAGCAAGTCTGCGCTCGTCAGCGCAGACCGGTCTGATTACTTGGCGGCGACAACGCGCACCATCTCGAGGCACTTGTTCGAGTAGCCCCATTCGTTGTCGTACCAGCTGACGATCTTGACGAAAGTCGAGTCCAGCGCGATGCCGGCTTCGGCGTCGAACACCGAAGTGCAGGATTCACCGCGGAAGTCGGTGGCGACCACCTTGTCTTCGGTGTAGCCCAGCACGCCCTTGAGCGCGCCTTCGGACTGGGCCTTCATTTCAGCGCAGATCTCGGCGTAGGTCGCTTCGCTGTTGAGTTCCACCGTCAGGTCGACCACCGACACGTCGGAGGTCGGCACGCGGAAGGACATGCCCGTGAGCTTCTTGTTGAGTTCGGGAATCACCACGCCCACGGCCTTGGCAGCGCCAGTGCTCGAAGGGATGATGTTTTCCAGAATGCCGCGGCCGCCGCGCCAGTCCTTGTTCGACGGGCCGTCGACGGTCTTTTGCGTTGCCGTGGCAGCGTGCACGGTGGTCATCAGGCCGCGCTTGATGCCCCACTTGTCGTTGAGCACCTTGGCCACGGGAGCCAGGCAGTTGGTGGTGCACGAAGCGTTGGAGATGATGGCTTCGCCGGCGTAGGTCTTGCAGTTCACGCCGAACACGAACATCGGGGTGTCGTCCTTGGAAGGCGCCGACAGGATGACCTTCTTCGCGCCTGCGTCGAGGTGCTTCTGTGCGGTTTCCTTGGTCAGGAACAGGCCCGTGGCTTCGATCACGATGTCGGCGCCGACTTCGTTCCACTTCAGGGCTGCGGGGTCGCGCTCCTGCGTCAGGCGAATGGGCTTGCCATTGACCACCAGCGTGTTGCCTTCGACGGCCACGGTGCCCTGGAAGCGGCCATGCACGCTGTCGTACTTGAGCATGTAAGCCAGGTAATCGGGTTCGAGCAGGTCGTTGATGGCCACGACTTCGATGTCATTGCCGAAGTTCTGCACTGCTGCGCGGAACACCATGCGGCCGATGCGGCCGAACCCGTTGATACCTATCTTGATGGTCATATTTGCCTCTTGAAGTGAAATGACGAAACCTGTTACTGGACGGATTACTTTTTCTTCTGCTGGCGCAGCACGGCCTGGACCGTCGCCGCGACATTTTCCTCGGTGAAGCCGAAGTGCTTGAACAGCACGCCGGCCGGCGCTGATTCGCCGTAGCTGTCGATGCCGACCACGGCCGCGCAGCCGTACTTCCACCAGAAGTCGGTCACGCCCATTTCCACGGCAACGCGTGGCAGGTGGGCGGGCAGCACCTTGGTCTTGTACTTGACGTCTTCGCGGTCGAAAGTCGTGGTGCTGGGCATGGAGACCACGCGCACGGCGATCTTCTTCGTGGCCAGCAGCTTTTGCGCCGCCAGCGCCAGCTGCACTTCCGAGCCGGTGGCGATGATCACGGCCTGGGCGGCCTGCGTCAGGCCGATGTCGGCGGGTTCGCTCAGCACATAGGCGCCGCGGCTGATGTCGCCGGCGTCGCGCTTGCGCGCGTAGGCCAGGTTCTGGCGGCTCAGCAGCAGGGCCGTGGGCTTGTTGCGCTGCGACAGCGCGGCGCTCCAGGCCACGGCGGTTTCGGTGGTGTCGCCCGGACGCCAGACATCCAGGCCGGGGATCAGGCGCAGGCTCGCGGCGTGCTCGATCGACTGGTGGGTCGGGCCGTCTTCGCCCAGACCGATGGAGTCGTGGGTGAACACGTGGATCACGCGCTGCTTCATCAGCGCGGCCATGCGGATGGCGTTGCGGCTGTAGTCGCTGAACGTCAGGAAGGTGCCGGCGTAGGGAATGAAACCGCCATGCAGCGCAATGCCGTTCATGATCGCGGCCATGCCGAACTCGCGCACCCCATAGTTGATGTGGCGGCCACCGACGCCGTACTCGTTCTTCACCACGGCACCGGCTTCGTCGAAGCGCAGCGCGGGCGTGCTCTTGGTGTTGGTGAGGTTGGAGCCGGTCAGGTCGGCCGAGCCGCCAAGCATTTCGGGCAGGGCTGCGGTGAAGGCTTCGAGCGCCATCTGGCTGGCCTTGCGGCTGGCGACGGTCTCGCCCTTGGCGATGGTGTCGACCACGGTGTTCACTGCGATCTGGGCGAAGTTCTTCGGCAGGTCACCGGCCATGCGGCGCGTGAATTCGGCCGCGAGTTCGGGGTAGGCCTTGGCATAGGCCGTGAACTTCTTGTTCCAGGCGGCTTCGGTCTTGGCACCGGCGGCCTTGGCGTCCCAGTCGCCGTAGACGTCGGCCGGGATTTCAAACGGGGTGTGCGGCCAGCCGAGCGCGGCGCGCGTCAGGCCGATTTCCTCGCCGCCCAGGGGTTCGCCATGGGCCTTGGCGGTGTCCTGGCGGTTGGGCGAGCCCTTGCCGATGCTGGTCTTGCAGATGATCAGCGTGGGCTTGGTCGCGCTTTGCTTGGCATGGGCGATGGCGGCGTCGACGGCTGCGACGTCATGGCCGTCCACGGGGCCGACCACGTTCCAGCCATAGGCTTCGAAGCGCTGGGCGGTGTTGTCGATGAACCAGGGGGTGACCTGGCCGTCGATGGAGATACCGTTGTCGTCGTACAGCGCGATGAGCTTGTTGAGCTTCCAGGCGCCGGCGAGCGCCGCGGCTTCGTGCGAAATGCCTTCCATCAGGCAGCCGTCACCCATGAACACATAGGTGTGGTGGTTGACGATTTCATGGCCCTTGCGGTTGAACTCCGAAGCCAGCAGCTTTTCGGCCAGCGCGAAGCCCACGGCGTTGGTCACGCCCTGGCCCAGCGGGCCGGTGGTGGTTTCCACGCCCGGGGTGATGCCCACTTCAGGATGGCCCGCGGTCTTGCTGTGCAGCTGGCGGAAGTTCTTGAGCTCGGTCATCGGCAGGTCGTAGCCGGTGAGGTGCAGCAGCGCATAGATCAGCATCGAGCCATGGCCGTTCGAGAGGATGAAACGGTCGCGGTCGGCCCAGTGCGGGTTGACCGGGTTGTGCTGCAGGTGGCGGCTCCACAGAGCCACGGCCATATCGGCCATGCCCATGGGGGCGCCGGGGTGACCGGAGTTGGCTTGTTGAACGGCATCCATTGCGAGTGCGCGGATCGCATTCGCCATTTGTTGAGTGTTGGCCATCAGGGCGCTCCGAAAAAGGAGGGTGTTTGTCAGGGGAAGCCGGACATTTTAAGCGGCAGCCCGTTTTGAGCCGTATCGCGGGGCAATGCACTACAGTGCAGCCCATGGTCAAACCCTTGTCCAGCCTGCATTTTCGGAGCTTTCAGCGCATGCCTTTCGCCCCTTTTTCCGCGCCTGCCACGGCGGTTCTTTCCCCTGCCGCAGGCCTGCTTCAGCCACCGGCGATGCTGCTGGCCGCGGGACGCGGCGAGCGCATGCGGCCGCTGACCGACCACTGCCCCAAGCCCCTGCTCGAAGTGCAGGGCCGGCCGCTGCTGCAGTGGCATCTGCAGGCGCTGGCGCAGGCCGGCGTGCCGCGCGCGGTGATCAATACCGGCTGGCTGGGCGCGCAGATTCCGCAGCGCCTGGGCAGCGTGTTCGACAGCGGGGGCGCGCAACTGCCGCTGGTCTATTCGGACGAGGACCCGTCGGGCCAGGGCCCGGCGCTCGAGACGGCGGGCGGCATTGCGCGCGCGCTGCCGCAGCTTGGCGCCGTGTTCTGGCTCGCGGCCGGCGATGTGTTCGCGCCCGATTTCACTTTCGATGCCGCGGCCGCGGCGGCTTTCGCGGCCAGCGACCAGTTGGCCCACCTGTGGCTGGTGGCCAATCCCGAGCACCACCCCCGGGGTGACTTCGGCCTGTCGGCGCAGGGCCTGGCCCTCGATCTGCCCGAGGGCGATCCGCGGCCGCGCTGGACCTACAGCACGATCGCGCTGCTGCGTGCCGAATTGTTCGCCGCGCCCTGGTGCGCGATTCCCGCGGGCAACCCCGAAGGCGAGCGCGCGGCGCTCGGGCCCCTGCTGCGCCGGGCGATGGCCGCGGGCCGGGTCGGCGCATCGCTGTATTCGGGGCGCTGGACCGATGTGGGCACGCCCGAGCGCCTGGACATGTTGAATGGCACCTCCTGAGCGGCTTTTTCCTTGCTCCGGGGCTGGAACAGGCCGGGTTTCAAGTGTCGCAACGCCTGTAGGACAACGTCACATCCTGAAATCTGCGCACGCAAGATTGCAAATAGTGGTCAAACCAATAATTCAGGGGATACATTTGCAAGCAACTGCGCAGTACGATAGTCGGCATGATCTCTGTTTATGCCCAACGCCGCGCGCGCCTGGCTGCCCAGCTGGGCCCCCAGGACGTGGCCATCATTCCCACTGCACCGGTGCGCCAGCGCAACCGTGACACGGATTTTCTCTACCGGCATGACAGCTACTTCTATTACCTGACCGGGTTCACCGAGCCCCAGGCCTGCCTGGTGCTCAAGGGCGATGGCCAGAGCACGCTGTTTTGTCAGCCCAAGGACCTCGAGCGCGAAATCTGGGACGGCTATCGCCTGGGCCCCGAGGCCGCCGTCGCCACGCTGGGCGTGGACCAGGCATTCTCGAGCACCGAGATCGACACCCGGCTGCCGCGCCTGCTCGAGAACACGAACTGTGTGTGGTTCCCGTTCGCGACCCATGCCGGGCTTGCCGCGCAGGTCGAAACCTGGTTGTCCCAGGTGCGCAACCGCGTGCGCATGGGCGTGCAGTCGCCGACCCACCAGGGTGACCTGTGCGCGCTGCTCGACGAAATGCGCCTGGTCAAGGACGCGCACGAACAGGACATCATGCGCCGCGCCGCGCGCATCAGCGCCGGCGCCCATGTACGCGCCATGCAGCGCTCGGCGCGCATGCTGCGTGCGGGCGAAGAAGTGCGCGAATATCACCTGGATGCCGAACTGCTGCACGAATTCCGCCAGCATGGCTCGCAATATCCCGCCTATGGCTCCATCGTCGCCGCGGGCGCCAATGCCTGCGTGCTGCATTACCAGGCCGACAAGGCCCTGGTGCACCCCGGCGAGCTGGTGCTGATCGACGCGGGCTGCGAGCTCGACGGCTACGCCAGCGACATCACGCGCACCTTCCCGGCCGACGGCAAGTTCACCGGCGCGCAGCGCGCGGTCTACGACCTGGTGCTCGCGAGCCAGGACGCGGCCATTGCGGTCACGCGCGCCGGGCGGCGTTTCAGCGACCCGCACGATGCGACGCTGGCCGTGCTGGCCCAGGGCCTGCTCGACCTGGGCATCCTCGACGCCAACCGCGTGGGCACGGCCCAGGACGTGATCGAAAAGCGCGCCTATTTCCCGTATTACATGCACCGCACCGGCCACTGGCTGGGCATGGACGTGCATGACTGCGGCAGCTATGTCGAACCCGGCGCCGACGATGCGAGCGCGCAGCGCCGCGATCCGCTGTCGGGCGATGTCGTGATCCAGCGCCCGAGCCGCATCCTGCGTGCGGGCATGTGCACCACCATCGAGCCGGGCCTGTACCTGCGCGCGAGCGCCGAGCTGCCCGAGGCGTTCCACAACATCGGTATCCGCATCGAGGACGATGCCATCGTCACCGAGGACGGCTGTGAACTGATCACGCGCGATGTGCCCGTGAAGGCCGACGAGATCGAAGCGCTGATGCGCGATCTGGCGTGAGCCATGCCTGCACCAGCGCACGCACCGGCGAGTGCTTCCATTTTTCCTGACTGCTCCCATGTCCGACGCTTCCAGCACGCTTTCCGCACCACCGCGCCTTCAGTGGCGCATTTTCACGGTGCTCTGGCTGCTGGGGATGCCCGGCATGTCGGCGATGGTGTGGTCCATCGTTCCGCATTGGCGGTATACCCAGCCCGTGCCGCCGCCGTTTGGGCAGCCGGGGATGGAGCTGTTGCTGGTGCTGGCGTCGGTACTCGCGCTTGCCGTGGGAATGGGCGTGCTGCTCGCGCCGCGCGTGGGGCTGGCGGCGCCTATCCTGACCACCTGGGTGGCGGGGCGCTCGCCGCGCGGGCCGCTGCGGCGCGTGTGGCTGCCGGGCGTGGCCGGCGGGGTGGCCGGCGCGGCCTGGCTGGTGACACTGGCCATCGTCTGGCCCGAAAGCGTCAAGGCCGCTGAGCCGCTGTACACCATGCCGCTGGTGGCCAAGCTGCTCTACGGCAGCGTGACCAACGAGCTGCTGGTGCGCTGGGGCCTGCTGGCCTGCGTGTTCTGGGGAGTGTGGCGCCTGTCGGGCCGCCACGATGCACCGCCCTCGCCGGCCATGGCCTGGGCGGCGATCGTGCTGTGCTCGCTGCTCTGGGCCGCGATCCATTGGCTGCTCGCCTGGTGGCTGCTCGGCCCCTTGCCGGGTCTGCTGCTGCTGCATGTGCTGCTGGGCAAGGTCGTCTATGGCCTGATGGGCGGCTTCCTCTGCTGGCGCTTCGGCCTCGAGGCCGCCATCTTGGCGCATCTGCTGACCTATCTGATGTCGCATGGACTGATAGGGCCGGTGTTGTAGAAACGTTCCGGGGGTGCAACTCCGCCGTCTGACGCGATCACATGGGGGGCTTCGCCCCCCATGCGCAGCTACGCGAAGCGAGCAAGCGTGGGGGCTATATTTCGTACCCGGTATGTAACCGCTTCCGTGTGAGAATCGTCTTCCGATCACCCTCCCGCGAAAGCCTTATGACCAAGCCGTTGACCCGCGCCACGAAGATTGTTGCCACCCTGGGCCCCGCATCGAGCGATCCCCAGTTGCTAGAGCGCATGGTGCGTGCCGGCGTCAACGTGGTGCGGCTGAACTTCAGCCACGGCACTGCACAGGACCATATCGACCGCGCCGCGATGGTGCGCGCCGCCGCCCAGCGCGCGGGCCGCGAAGTGGCCATCATGGCCGACCTGCAGGGCCCCAAGATCCGTGTCGGCAAGTTCGCCGAAGGCCGCGTGATGCTCGAGCCGGGCGCGCCCTTCGTGCTCGACGCCTCGCGCACCGAACCCGGCGATCTGCAGGGCGTGGGCCTGGACTACAAGGAACTGCCGCGCGACGTGAAGGCCGGCGATCTGCTGCTGCTCAATGACGGCCTGATCGTGCTCACCGTCGATGCGGTGCGCGGCGAGGAGGTGCACACCACCGTCAAGCTCGGCGGCGAGCTGTCCAACAACAAGGGCATCAACAAGCAGGGCGGCGGCCTGACGGCGCCGGCGCTGACCGCCAAGGACATGGAAGACATCAAGACCGCGATGGGCTTTCAGGCCGACTACGTGGCCGTGAGCTTTCCGAAGAATGCCACCGACATGGAGATGGCGCGCCAGTTGTGCAATGTGGCCGGCTCGCCGTGGCGCCACAAGCCCGGCCTGATCGCCAAGATCGAGCGTGCCGAGGCGATTCCGCACCTCAAGGACATCCTGCGCGTCTCGGACGGCATCATGGTCGCGCGTGGTGATCTGGCGGTGGAAGTCGGCAATGCGGCCGTGCCCGCGCTGCAAAAGAAGATGATCCGCATGGCGCGCGAGATGGACAAGGTGGTCATCACCGCGACGCAGATGATGGAAAGCATGATCACCAATCCCGTGCCCACGCGCGCCGAAGTCAGCGATGTGGCCAACGCGGTGCTCGACGGCACCGACGCGGTGATGCTCAGTGCGGAAACCGCGGCCGGCAAGTACCCGCTGGAAACCGTCGAGGAAATGGCGCGCATCTGCACCGCCGCCGAGGCGGCCGAAGACGTAGAGCGTGATGCCGACTTCACCGGCCGGACCTTTGGCCGCATCGACCAGAGCATCGCCATGGGCGCGCTGTTCACGGCCCACCACCTGGGCGCCAAGGCGCTGGTCGCCATGACGGACAGCGGCTCGACGGCGCTGTGGATGAGCCGCCGGCGCATCCACATCCCGATCTACGCGCTCACGCCCAAGGTCCAGACCCAGCGGCGCATGGCGCTGTACCGCAATGTGCGCCCGCTGCTGATGGACACGTCGGCGGACCGCGACACGGCGCTCGAGCAGGCCGAAGCCCACCTCAAGGCGCGCGGCATCGTGCAGCAGGGCGATGTCTATGCGATCACCTGTGGCCTGCCCATGGGCCAGCCTGGCGGCACGAACATGCTGCAGATCTGCAGAGCTAGCTAAAGCACCCCCTGAGCCGCTCACGCCGGATGGCCGGCCCCGGCTTCCCCCTCTCATCCTTCGGTGGAGGGGGGCGCCCGGCCAGGGACGGCAGCCTCGCTGCGGGGCGGCGTCCTGAGCTGAGTCGAAGGGCTCGCTGCCCCCATGCTGGGTAGCGCCAGTTTCGGGAGCCATGCCCGAAGCGATCAGTACGTACAGCTGAACGCAACTACGATCAATGGACACCGACGGCGCTGGTGCGGGTTTTTCAGTCGGGATAAAATCCCGGGTTACACAGCGGTTACCACCGCTTGGCCCGGGCTCCTGCCGTGGCGCGGCTGGGCCGCGTGCGGCAAATGTTGCGCTGGCTGTTAACCCACCCTGATTGGATCCACGACCATGTCCCTCGTCTCGATGCGCGAACTGCTCGACCATGCTGCACAAAACGGCTATGGCATTCCTGCTTTCAACGTCAACAACCTGGAGCAAGTCCAGGCGGTGATGTCTGCGGCCGATGAAGTCGGCGCACCCGTGATCCTGCAAGCCAGTGCCGGCGCGCGCAAATACGCCGGAGAGGCTTTCATCAAGCACCTGATCCAGGCCGCAATCGAGCAGTACCCGCACATTCCGCTGGTCATGCACCAGGACCACGGCCAGTCGCCCGCGATCTGCCAGGGCGCGATCGACCTGGGCTTCTCGTCGGTGATGATGGACGGCTCGCTGATGGAAGACGGCAAGACGCCGGCTTCGTTCGAATACAACGTCGACGTGACCCGCAAGGTCGTCGAAATGGCCCACCGCGTGGGCGTCACGGTCGAAGGCGAGCTCGGCTGCCTGGGCTCGCTGGAAACCGGTGAAGCCGGTGAGGAAGACGGCATCGGCGCGGTCGGCAAGCTCGACCACAGCCAGATGCTGACCGACCCCGAGGAAGCCGCGCAGTTCGTCAAGGCCACGCAGCTCGATGCACTGGCGATTGCCATCGGCACCAGCCATGGCGCCTACAAGTTCACGCGCAAGCCCACAGGCGACATCCTGTCGATCCAGCGCGTCAAGGAAATCCACGCCCGCCTGCCCAACACCCATCTGGTGATGCACGGCTCGTCGTCGGTGCCCCAGGACCTGCTGGCCATCATTCGCCAGTACGGCGGCAACATGAAGGAAACCTACGGCGTGCCCGTCGAGGAAATCCAGGAAGCCATCAAGTACGGCGTGCGCAAGATCAACATCGACACCGACATCCGCCTGGCGATGACGGCCGCGGTGCGCAAGTTCATGTTCGAGAACCCCGAGAAGTTCGATGCCCGCGAATGGCTCAAGCCCGCGCGCGAAGCCGCCAAGCAGATCTGCAAGCAGCGCTATGTTGAATTCGGCTGCGAAGGCCAGGCCGGCAAGATCAAGGGCCACAACCTGCAGGTCGTCGCCGGCATGTATGCCGACGGCACGCTCAAGCAAGTCGTGAACTGAAGCTCTGGCGCAGGCCACGGCAAAGCCCCCTGGCTCCTGGCCCGGGGGCTTTTTTTTCGCCGGTTCACCGGCAAAAAACATCCATTTGGAGCGCAAAGGCCTTGCAACGGGCTCGGGGCAGGTGATTTTTTGCCTTTTCTGAGTGCAATCCGTTTGCGTTTTTCCCGGCCAGCGTGCAGCATGGCGTTTGCTGACAAATTACACAGGCCGGCATGCAAGCTCAGGCCTATGCGCAGGGAGGACTCGCAATGAAGAGAATGGGACGGCCGATGGTGCGCTCTGCGCTTTGGAGTGCAGCGGCGGCGCTGCTGCTGGCGGGATGTGCCTCGCAGACGCAGGGCGTGGCTTCGGGACAATACACCGCGGGGCGCGCGCAGCTGGCGTTGCCTGCCGGTGCCTGGACCGATCTGGGTGCGGCCGATGAGGCCTGGGCGCCGTTGCCGACCGCGGGCGGCAAGATCGCACTGCGCAGCCGGGCGCTGGTGCTGCGCGGCGAAAAGCAGGAGCCGCTGGCCGTGGTGCTGGTGCGCACCAATGCCTCCAATCTGTTCTGGAAACCCGTGTCCTGGGGGATCAATTGCCCACGCGAGCTCGACGTGCTGCTGTTCGACGAAGCAGCCGGCAGCCCTGACCGCATGGACTGTCTGCGGCTGCGCCGCAATGCCCAGGCACAGCAGTGGCTCAAGCGCACCAAGCCCGAAACCCAGACCTGGCTCGCACGCCACCGGCAACTGCCGGTGCTGCCCTACAGCCACTTGAGCTACCGCTTTGCCACCGAGGACGGCGGCATGGTGGAGTTGCAGATCCTTGCCGACCAGCGCCTGCTGCAGCCCGAAAAAGGCAGCCAGGGCCGGCAACTGCGCGAATGGGCGCTGGCCGTGGCCAGCGCGGCGCGCGACAGCCTGTCGTCGCTCGACGGCGCGCTCGTGCTGCCACCGTTCCCGGGCTCGGTCTGAGAACGTGAACACGTTCTGAGCCAGGCGGATTCCAGCCGGCCTAGGGTAATCACAGGCTGCGAGCTTTCGGCCCTCGGCTGACAATCGCCTGAGCGTTGGCAAGAAATACTGGAGGCACAAAGACTATGAGTGATCGTCCCTGGCTGAGCGCGTACCCCCAAGGGGTGCCCGCGGAAATTGACGCGACCCAATACACGTCGCTGGTGGCCCTGATGGAAGAGGCCTTCACCAAGTACCGCGACCGGGTGGCGTACAGCTTCATGGGAAAGGAAGTGACCTATGCCCAGACCGATGTGCAAAGCCGCATCCTGGCCGCCTACCTGCAGGGCCTGGGCCTGGCCAAGGGCGATCGCGTCGCGCTGATGATGCCCAACATGCCGCAGTACCCGGTGGCCGTGGCCGCGGTGCTGCGCGCGGGCTATGTGGTGGTCAACGTCAACCCGCTGTACACCGCGCGCGAACTCGAGCACCAGCTCAAGGACTCGGGTGCCAAGGCGATCATCATCATCGAGAACTTCGCGACCACGCTGCAGGCCTGCATCGCCGCCACGGCCGTCAAGCATGTGGTGCTCTGCGCGATGGGCGACCAGCTGGGCCTGCTCAAGGGAGCGCTGGTCAATTACGTGGTGCGCAAGGTCAAGAAGCTGGTGCCCGCGTTCCAGCTGCCCGGCGCCGTGCGCTTCAATGACGCGCTGGCCAAGGGCGCGCATGCGAGTTTCCAGGCGCCGCAACTGCTGCCCGACGACATCGCCCTGCTGCAGTACACAGGGGGCACGACGGGCGTGAGCAAGGGCGCGGTGCTGCTGCACCGCAATGTGATCGCCAACGTGCTGCAGTCCGAAGCCTGGAATGCGCCGGCCATGGACAAGGTGCCGACGGGCGAGCAGCCCACGAGCGTCTGCGCGCTGCCGCTCTACCATATCTTCGCGTTCACGGTGAACATGATGCTGTCCATGCGCACCGGCGGCAAGACCATCCTGATCCCCAATCCGCGCGACCTCAAGGCCACGCTGCAGGAGCTGTCCAAGCACCGTTTCCACAGCTTTCCGGCCGTGAGCACGCTGTTCAACGGCCTGGCCCACCACCCCGACTTCAACACCGTCGACTGGTCGCACCTCAAGGTGTCGGTCGGCGGCGGCATGGCGGTGCAAAGCGCGGTCGCGCAGCTGTGGCTGGAAAAGACCGGCTGCCCGATCTGCGAAGGCTATGGGCTGTCGGAAACCAGCCCTTCGGTCAGCTGCAACCCGGTCACCGTGAGCCAGTTCACGGGCACCATTGGCGTGCCCCTGCCCAGCACGTACATGAAGCTGGTCGACGACGCGGGCAACGACGTGACACAGCCCGGTGTGCCGGGCGAGATCGCGATCAAGGGCCCGCAGGTGATGGCGGGATACTGGCAGCTGCCCGACGAAACCGCCAAGTCCATGACGCCCGACGGTTTCTTCAAGTCCGGCGACATCGGCACCTTCGATGAAAACGGCTTTTTCAAGGTGGTCGACCGCAAGAAGGACATGGTGCTGGTCAGCGGTTTCAACGTCTACCCGAACGAAGTCGAAGACGTGGTCGCCAAATGCCCGGGCGTGCTCGAGTGCGCGGTGGTCGGCATTCCCGACGAGAAGACCGGCGAGGCCGTGAAGCTGGTGATCGTGAAGAAGGACCCGGCGCTGACCGAGCAGGTGGTGCGCGACTTCTGCCGCTCGCACCTCACGGGCTACAAGCAGCCGCGCGTGATCGAGTTCCGCACCGAGCTGCCCAAGACACCCGTGGGCAAGATACTGCGCCGCGAGCTGAGGAAATAAAGCAGCCCGGCCGTTTGCCCTGAGCCTGGCGCAGGGCAGGCCGCTTCAGGGCATTTCACGCCAGCGCGTTCAAAGCGAAAATGCGTCCAACTACCGCCGTACAGTACGGCGGTTTCTTTTTCAGCTTTTGAATACATGACGATTGCCATTTTGAGCGCCTTGCCCGAAGAGCAGGCCGGTTGGGTAGAGACTTTGCAGGGCGTGCGCGGCACACGGCACGCGGGGCGGCAGTTCTGGCAGGGGCGCTGGCAAGGTGCGGGCGAAGGCGCGGGCGCCGGCCATGACCTGGTCTGCGCGCTCTCGGGCATAGGCAAGGTCGCCGCAGCCACCACGGCGGCGGCGCTGATCGAGCGCTTTGGCGTCACGCGCATCGTCTTCACCGGCGTGGCGGGCGGCGTGGGCGCGGGCGTGCAGGTCGGCGATGTGGTCGTGGCCAGCGAATACCTGCAGCATGATCTTGACGTTTCGCCGCTGTTCCCGCGCTGGGAGCTGCCCGGCTATGGCCGCACGCGCCTGGCCTGCGACCCGGTGATGAGCGCGGCGCTGCACGCGGCCAGCCAGCAGTGCGTGGGCAGCGCGGCGCGCGCGCACCATGGGCTGGTGGTCAGCGGCGACCAGTTCGTCGGCACGGCCCTGGCATCGCAGGCACTGCGCGCTGGCCTCGAGGCCGCGGGCCACGCGGTGCTCGCGGTCGAAATGGAAGGCGCGGCCGTGGCGCAGACCTGCCACGACTACGGCGTGCCGTTCGCCGCCATGCGCACCATCTCCGACCGCGCCGACGACAGCGCATCGGTCGACTTCGCGGACTTCGTGCGCAATGTCGCCAGCCGCTATGCCCAGCACATCCTCACGGGTTTTTTGCAGCGGCTGCCGCAGGCGTGAACTGGAAACGGTGCCGCGGCAATAGGCATGCACGGCGGGGGGGTCAAGACGAACGGCTTCAGGCAAGGCCCATGGTCTTTGAAACCGGCGCGGCCCAGCATGGGGGCAGCGAGCAAGGGCCGCCCCGCAGCGAGGCTGCCGTCCCTGGCCGGGCGCCCCCCTCCACCGAAGGATGAGAGGGGGAAGCCGCGTGAGCGGCTCAGGGGGTGCTTCTATTTCAACCAGCCGCGCTTGCGGAAATACAGCATGGGCCCGACCGCGCTGGCCGCCATCAGCGTCAGCGCAAACGGATAGCCCAGCGTCCAGTCGAGTTCGGGCATGAACTTGAAGTTCATGCCGTAGGCGCTGGCCACCAGCGTGGGCGGCAGCAGCGCGACGCTGGCCACCGAGAAGATGCGGATGATCTTGTTCTGGTTGATGTTGATGAAACCGACGGTGGCGTCCATCAGGAAGTTGATCTTGTCGAACAGGAAGGCGGTGTGGCTGTCCAGCGATTCGATGTCGCGCAGGATCTGACGCGCTTCCTCGAACTGCTCGGCGTTGAGCATCTTGCTGCGCATCATGAAGCTCACGGCGCGGCGCGTGTCCATCACGTTGCGGCGGATGCGCGAATTCAAGTCTTCCTGGCGTGCGATGGCCGACAGCACCTCGCTTGCGCGCGCGTCGTCGACATCGCCGGACAGCACCTGGGTGCTGACTTTTTCGAGCGCATCGTAGATGCGCTCTAGCGTGTCGGCCGAATATTCGGCGTCGGCGTCGAACAGCTTGAGCAGCACTTCCTTCGCATCTTCGAGCAGGCCCGGCGCGCGGCGCGCGCGCATGCGCAGCAGCCGGAACACCGGCACGTCCTCGTCGTGGATGGAAAACAGCACGCCGCGGCTCTTGAGCTCTGCGTTGTGCTGGTTCAGGATGAACGCGACGCGCACCGAGCGCGGGTCTTCGTCGTCATCGATCAAGAAATCGCTGCGAATATGCAGCTCGCCGTTGTCTTCTTCGTAGAAGCGCGCCGATTCTTCGATGTCTTCATCCATCGCGTCTTCAGGAATCGACAGGCCGTAATGCTGCTTGATCCAGCGCTTTTCTTCCAGCGTCGGCGATTCGAGGTCGACCCAGATAGGCTGAAACTTCGCCAGGTCTTCCAGCGAGTCGATTTCTTCCTGAACCAGGCGGCCATTGGCCAACGTAAAGATGTTGAGCATTGCTCACTCCCATGTCATTTTTCGGCGTGCGGCGGTGAAAGAGGTCATGCTTTCAACCCCCGCAGCGGCACGCGTGGCAAGGTGCGCGCAGCCATACGATGGGAGTTGAAAGCTACCAACTAGGGTAGCTTTCCACGGAGTCATCTCCAGTTATCTTGAAGTGGCGAATTATGGCATTGCGCACGCGCGGCGCGGCGCAGAAAAGCCCGCGCCGGGGCGGGTGCGGGCCCGGTTGTCATCGCGCTGTAATGGTCTGTCCCAGCGATTGGGCGCGGCACAGGTCTGCCCAGGCCGCCGGCTTGGCATGCGCGGCGCGCAGCAGGTAGTTCGGGTCGTAGGTCACCACGGCGGGCACGCCTGCGGCCTGGTGGGGTTCGGCGCGCAGCCGGCCCAGTGCATCGCTGCGGCCGAGCACGGCGCGTGCCGCCGCCAGGCCCAGCACCAGGATGCGCGCCGGCCGCAGCGTCTGCACCATCGTCTGCAGGCCGGAATCCAGGGGCGGGCAGTCGCCCGCGGCCGCCGAGGCCTGGGCGGTGTCGCGCTCCAGGGCCGCGCTCCAGACGCGCGGGTGCTGGTGCAGGCGCAGCGCGCGCAGCATGTTGTCGAGCAGGCGCGCGGCATCGCCTTCGAGCACCGTGCCGGTGGGCCGGGGTTCGGGCGCGGCTGCGGGCAGGCCCAGGGCCGTGGGGTGTTCGAGCAGGATCAGCCAGCCGCCGTCGGCCGCCGCAGGCGCGTTGCTGCTCGGGCCGTAGACCGGGCGCGCGGGATGCAGCCGCCAGCCCGTGGCCGCAGCGCTTTCGCTTGCAGGCGGGCGCTGGGGCGCAGGCGCGGGCTGGGGGCGGGCCGGGGCCTGGGTTGCTGCTGCGGGTGCCGGGCGTGGGGCGGGGCTGGCCGGCGGCTGCGGCGCACGCTGGGCCATGGGCGCAGGCCGTTGTTCCAAGGCTACAGCCGTTGCGGCCTGGGCCGGCTCCGGCGGCGCGGGCTGCCAGACCGTGATGCCCATTTCCTGCAGCATGGCGCGTTGGCGCGGGTCGAGGTTCAGGGCCATAGCTTGAGGCTCATGATGATGGCGTGCTCGCGTTGGCCATCGACCGCCGGGTAATAGTTCTTGCGTTCGGCGATCTGCTGGAAACCATGTTTTTCGTAGATGGCGCGCGCCCGTGCGTTGCTCGCGCGCACTTCGAGCCACAGCCAGAGGGCCTGTCGCTGGCGTGACCACAGCGACAGCCCTTCGAGCATGATCCGGGCCCAGCCCCGGCCCTGGTGGGCGGGCGCGACCGTGAGGTTGAGCAGATGGACTTCGTCGAGCACCGCCATGGCGACGAAGTAGCCCAGCAACTGGTCATCGGCGTCGAGCAGCATCTGTGCTTCGTAGCCTGCGGCCAGCGCGTCGATGAAGTTGCCGTGCGTCCAGGGGTGGCTATAGGCCTGCTGTTCGATCGGCAGCAGGGTCTCGAGCGAGGCTGCGGTCAAGGGTGCAAAGCGTATGGTTTCCTGGTGGGCGGGCTGGCTGGAAGGGCTCATGGTGTGGCAGCAAGGCGTGCAGCGGCACGTTCAGCGGTAGTTTGCGCCACTTTATCTCGGATGTACAAGGGCAGCGCAGCGGCAGCCGGCTGGCTGCCCTGGGCCGCGAGCAGCGCGGGCGCCAGGCGCAGCAGCGCCGCCGAGGTCGGCAGCGCGGCCAGGTGCAGGGCCTCGGGCGCGAGGCGCTCGCCATAGGCGGCCTGGGCATTGCCGACGACGCTCCAGCCCGCGGGCACCTGCAGGGCTTCGGGCGCGCACACGCCGACGTCGCCCGCGGCCAGCCAGACGCCGTCGCGGTAGCTGTAGGGCGCGTGATAGACCTCGTTCATGCGTGCATCGAGCACGGCGACGACGTCGGTGCAGCCGTGCTCGGCGCGCGCCGTCTCGGCCACGGCGAGCAGCGTATCGACCGGCAGCACCGGCACGCCGGCACCAAAGGCCAGGCCCTGCGCAATCGCGCAGGCCGTGCGCAGCCCGGTGAACGAGCCCGGGCCGCGGCCGAAGACGATGGCATCGAGCGCCTTGAATTCGAGCCCGGCTTGGTCCATCAGCCGGCGAATGGCCGGCAGCAGCTGGGCCGATGACTGGGCACCGCCAGGCCCGCGGTGCTGCCAGAGCGCGTCGGCGCGCTGGACGGCAATGCAAAGGGTGTCGGTGCTGGTATCGAAGGCAAGCAGATTCATGGGATGGGGGCGCCAGGAAGAACGGCAGGTCGCCAGGCGCAAGTGCGCAAGCCCCTGATTATCGGTGGCCGCGGTGCTCCTTGCGCGCCGCGGCGCTAAAGCCCGGCGCAAGGGCGGCGCGCAGCGGTCCATCGGTCCCGGCGCCCAGGCCCTAAACTGGCCGGCATGTTGTTGCAGTCCGTCCTGGCGCGCTTGCGCGCCCCTCATTGCGCGCGCGTCGTCCTGGGCATTTCGCTGTCCGTGGCGCTGTGGGCGACCTCGCCCCATGCGGCCCAGGCCCAAACGGGCCAGACCGCTGCGCTGGCGGCCTTGCCGCCGGCCGTGGCCGCCGCGCTCGCGCGCGCCCAATTGCCGCCCGAGGCCCTCTCGGTGCTGGTGGTCGAGGCCGGCACAGGCGCCGTACCCCGCCTGGCCTGGCAGCCCGAGCGGCCGATGAACCCGGCCTCGGTGATGAAGCTCGTGACCACGTTTGCCGCGCTCGATCAGCTGGGCCCGGCCTATACCTGGCGCACGCCTTTCTATTTCGGCGGTCCCGTGCAGGCCGGCGTGCTGCGCGGGCCGCTCTATATCCAGGGCCAGGGCGATCCGCGGCTGGTGATGGAGCGGCTGTGGCTGGCGCTGCGCCGGCTGCAGGCCATGGGCGTGCGTGCGATCGACGGCGACATCGTGCTCGACCGCTCGGCATTCGCGCTCGCCGCGCATGACCCGGCGCTGTTCGATGGCGAGCCGTTGCGCCCATACAACGTCTCGCCCGATGCGCTGCTGGTCAACTACAAGTCGCTGGTGATGGGTTTTCTGCCCGATGTGAAGGGCGGTCTCGCGCGTATCCAGTACGACCCGCCGCTGGCCGGCATGGTGCTGCAGGCCAGCGTGCCGCTCGCGCCCGAAGGCACACCTTGCGGCGATTGGCACCTGCGCCTGCAGGCCAGTCTGGAGCTTGCCGGGCGCATGGATTTTGCGGGCAGCTACCCGGCTGCGTGCGGCCCGCGCAACTGGGCCGTGGCGCCGGTCGACAGCGCGCAGTTCGCGGCGCGCGCGATCGAAGGCATGTGGCGCGAACTGGGCGGCCAGCTCGGCGGCGTGGTGCGCGATGGTCGCGTGCCCCAGGGGCTCGAAGCCGCGATGGTGATCGAGTCGGAATCGCTCGCCCAGGTGGTCAGGGATATCAATAAATATAGCAACAACGTCATGGCCCAGCAGGTTTTCCTGACCATGGGCTGGCAGCGCACGGGCGTGGGCAGCTGGGACAGCGCGCAGGCTGCACTGCACCAGTGGTGGCAGCAAAGAATCGGCGCGCAGGCGCAGCCCATCGTGGGCAACGGTGCGGGCCTGAGCCGCGAGGCGCGTCTCACGGCCCAGGGCCTGGCGCGCATGCTGCAGGTCGCCTGGGCCTCGCCGGTAATGCCCGAATTCCTGGCTTCGCTGCCGGTGCTGGGCGTGGATGGCACGCTGCGCCGCAACCAGGCGCGCGCCGGCGGCCAGGCCCATCTTAAGACCGGCACGCTGCGCGATGCGACGGCGCTCGCCGGCTTCGTGCATGCGGCCAGCGGCCGGCGCTATGTGCTGGTTGCGCTGGTCAACGACAGCCGCGCGGCGGCCGCACGTCCGGCCTTGGACGCGTTGGTGGAATGGGTGGTCGGCGACCTCGCGCCTCGATAAGGTGGGGCGAGGCCGCTGCGTGGGCGGTCCATCACACCAAGATCAGGAGGCGCAGCATGAGGATGCAATGGACAGCAATCTGGAGGGCGGCAGTCGTCGCGGCGGCTGTTGCCGCGGCACTCGCGGCCTGCGGTGGCGCGGACGATGGGGATCCCGGCACCGGGCGTGGCGCGCTGCTGCAGAACCCGCCGCCGGGCACTTTCGCGGCTTCGGCGCCGGACCTGCGCGCCCAGCTGTCGGCCACGCCGACCGGGCGTGAGCTGCTGGCGCTGGTCGGCGCGCCGGTCTGCGGCGTGCAGGTGCATTCCATCGAATACGCCACGGTGGGCGCCCGGGGCGAGCCCACCAATGCGACGGCCGCGCTGATGCTGCCCCAGGGGCGCGGCGCGGCCTGTTCGGGCGCGCGGCCGGTGCTGCTCTACGGCCATGGCACCGACCCCCGGCGCGCCTACAACCAGGCCGAAATCACCGATCTGACCCGGCCGGGGGCGGCCTCGGGGCTGCAGCTCGCGGCGACATTTGCGGCCCATGGCTTCATCGTCGTCGCCCCGAACTACGCGGGCTATGACCGGTCGCGGCTGGCCTACCACCCGTATCTCGTGGCCGACCAGCAGTCCAAGGACATGATCGATGCGCTCACGGCCGCGCGCCGGGCGCTGCCCCTGCTTTCCGCGCGCGACAGCGGCCAGCTGCTGCTGTCGGGCAACTCCCAGGGCGGCCATGTGGCGCTTGCGACGCACCGCGCGCTGCAGGCCGCGGGCGAGTACGTGACGGCCTCGGCACCGATGTCCGGCCCGTATGCGCTGGCCAGCTATGGCGATGCGATCTTCCATGGCCGCGTGCCGCTGGGCAGCACGGTGTTCACGCCCCTGCTGGTGACCGCCTACCAGCAGGCCTATGGCAATCTGTACCGCGCGCCGGGTGAAGTCTATGCGTCGCGTTATGCGTCGCACATGGAGACGCTGCTGCCCGCGCAGGTGCCGCTGGATCAGCTCTGGGCCCAGGGCCGGTTGCCGGTCAGCGCGCTGTTCAGCAGCAGCGCTCCCGCGCCGGGCCTGGAGGCCATCACTCCGCCGACCACGCCGCTGGCCCAGGCGCCGCTGTTCGCGCTCGGCTTTGGCCTGGACCCGCTGATGCGCAATTCCCAGCGCCTGGCCTATCTGCAGGACGCGCAGGCCCGGCCCGACGGCGTGGTGCCGCAGTGGAGCACGGGCCTGCCCGCGGCCGCGCCCGGCCATCCCATGCGCGTGGCGCTCAAGGCCAACGACCTGCGCGACTGGGTGCCCACGCGGCCCGTGCTGCTGTGCGGCGGCCAGGCCGACCCGACGGTGTTCTTCGGGCTCAACACCGGCGTGATGCAGGCATTGTGGTCGGCGCCGTCGGCCGCGGCCATGGCCCCGGGCCTGCTGAGCGTGCTGGATGTCGATGCGCCTGTCAGCGGCATCGACGACCCGTTTGCCGGCGTCAAGACGGGATTCGCGCTGTCCAAGGCGGCGGCTGTGGCCCAGGGCGGCCCCGCGGCCGCGCTGCTGCTGTACCACGGCGCGCTGGTGCCGCCTTTGTGCCACCTCGCGGCGCGCGGCTTCTTCGATCGCGTCATCGCTTCTGGACAATAAAAAACCGACCCGCAGGTCGGTTGGCGCGCAAGGCGATACGGGGCGGCTTACCAGCGCACCCGCAGCCTGTCGTAGGCGTAGGTGCCGAACTGGCGGTAGGCCGATGGGGTGAGGTAGACCTTGTCGGCAAACAGGTAGACATCCGGGTTGGCGCCAGCGACCAGGGTCGAGGCCGTGCACAGCGAGGAATTGACTTCGCCGGTGCCTATGCCTATGCCCGGGCCCGCGTCCACCGAAGTGCAGACCGGCGTGGTGGCGTTCGAGAAACCGTAGGAGCCCGGCGAGTAGGTGTACAGGTTGACGTAATAGGCCAGGTCGATGTACAGCACGACGTTGCCCAGATCATTGAGTCCGATCAGCAGGGCTTCGTTGAAGGCCTTGCTCGCGGCTTCGGCCGTTGCGACCTGGCCGCGTTCGATGGCCCAGAGCGACTTGCCCAGGTCATAGGTGCCGGAAAACACCACCTGCTTGGCGCCGGCTGTGGTCAGGCGGCGGATCTGGTTCGCGTACTGCGTGCCGAGCGCGCGTGCCGAGGCTTCGTACTGGGCCGAAGTCTGCGTGCCCGCGATCACGCCGGACAGGCCGACGATCAGGTCGCTGACGCCGGCGCTGAGCAGCACCACGTCATTCTTCTGCAGCGCGCCGCCCGAAGCCAGGAAGGTGTCGATCTGCGCGGCCAGCGTTGGTGTCGCAGCGTTGCCCGCGGCGTCGGGCGTGGCCGCGATGCGGGCATTGCCGTAGGCGTAGCTGAGTCCGCCCGCCGACGATGCCGTCAGGTCCAGGCCGTACTGCTGGGCCACATAGCGGGTCCAGTTGTTCAGGGTTCCGTTGTTGACGGTATAGCTGGCGCCGCTCTGGCCGACATCGCTGGTGGCGTCGCCAAAGCCGATGAAACGACTGGGCGTGATCGCCGATTCCGTGGTGCTTGAGCCGCAGGCCGCAAGCAGCACCGCCGTTGCACAGGCGGTGACCAAAGCGGTCCTACGCATCCAATTTGCTGCCATGAGATTCTCCAGAAAGGATATGGAAAGAGTTTAACGGGGCGGATTCAAGCCGCTGCGGCGCGCTGCAGGCGGTCACGCACGCCTTCCCACGCGGGCGTGGCAGGCGGTGTTTCGATCCAGAGCAAGCGCACGCCAGCGGCATCGAATTCGCGCAGCATGGAGAACAGTTCCTGGGCGGCGGCCGCCGCATCGTCGGGCATGCGGCGCAGCGTGACCGGCGAACGCACCTGCAAAGGGCTCCGAGCATACACCCCCAGATGGACGGCGTCGGTGCCGAGCAGGTCCAGCCCGGTCTGCAGTTGCTGCGCATCCATCAGCCGCACTTTCGCATCGGGCGCGTAGTGCGCGAGCAGCGTGCCCGAGGCGCGTGGCGTGTGCGCGGGCAGTTCCTCCTTCGACAGCGGCCGCAGCCCGCAGGCGCGTTCGATGTCGGCGCGCGAGACCGCGCCGGGGCGCAGCAGCACCGGCACGCCGCGCGTGCAGTCGACGATGGTCGATTCGATGCCGACCGCGCATTCGCCGCCGTCGAGCACCAGCAGGTCGTCGCCGAATTCGCTTTGCACATGGGCGGCCGTGGTCGGGCTCACGCGGCCAAAGCGGTTGGCACTGGGCGCGGCAACCCCCCACACAGGTGGTTGCAATTGCGCACAGGCTTGCAACAAGGAATGTGCAACCGGATGTGAGGGGCAGCGCAGGCCCACGCTGTCCTGGCCGCCCGTGGCCGCGGCAACCATGCCCGCGCGGCGCGGCAGGATCAGCGTCAGCGGGCCGGGCCAGAAGGCGTCGATCAGTTGCTGCGCAAACAGCGGCACTTCCTTGGCAAAGCGCGTGATCGCCGCGGCGTCGGCGACGTGCACGATCAGCGGGTGGTTGCTCGGCCGGCCCTTGGCCGCAAAGATCGCGGCCACGGCCGCGTCGTTGTCGGCGTCGGCGGCCAGGCCATAGACGGTCTCGGTCGGCAGACCCAGCAGCGCACCGCGCTGCAGCGCGCGCGCTGCCTCGGCGATGGCCGTGGGCAGGTTCCCTGGGAGAATCATCGCAGGCCCTGGCTAGAAAGGCGCGAGGCCCAGGATGGCCGCGGCCTGCAGCGCCACGGCGCGCGCCTGCTCCGGCGTGGCGGCGGTGATGTTCAGGTGGCCCATCTTGCGCGCCGGCTTGGCTTCGGCCTTGCCGTAGAGGTGCAGGTGGGCGCCGGGCAGGGCCAGCACCTGCTCCCAGGCCGGCGTGCTGGCCGTGGCACCGTCCTTGAACCACAGGTCGCCGAGCAGGTTGAGCATCACGGCGGCGCTGTGCTGGCGCGGCTGCACCAGCGGCAGGCCGGTCATGCAGCGTACCTGCAGCTCGAACTGCGAGACGTCCAGCGCGTTCTGGCTGTAATGGCCGCTGTTGTGCGGGCGCGGAGCGATCTCGTTGACCACCAGGCTGCCGTCCTCGAGCACGAAGAATTCGACGCACAGCACGCCCACGTAGTCCAGGCCCTGGGCGACCGACTGGGCCGCGGCCACGGCCTGCTGCGCCTGCGTGGCCGGCACATTGCCCGCATGGACTTCGGTCACGGCCAGGATGCCGTCGCGGTGCAGGTTGCGCTGCACCGGCAGATTGACGATCTGGCCATCGCGCCCGCGGGCGACGATCACCGAGCATTCATGCGCCAGCGGCAGCATCTTCTCGAGCACGCAGGGCACGCGGCCCATGTCGTCCCAGGCGGCGGCCAGCTCGGCGGCGGTGCGCACGCGCGCCTGGCCCTTGCCGTCGTAGCCCATGCGCGCGGTCTTGAGGATGCCGGGCAGCAGGCTGGCGTTCACGGCCGCGAGCTGCGCGGGCGTGGTGATTTCCGCATAGGGCGCGCAGGGCACGCCGCAGCGCACGAAATGCGCCTTCTCGGCGGCCCGGTCCTGGGCGATCGCCACCGCGTCGCCCGCGGGCGAAACCGGCCGGGTCAGCGCCAGCGTCCGCAGCGCGGCTGCGGGAACGTTCTCGAATTCGGTGGTCACGGCTGCGCTGAGCCGGGCCAGTTCGGCCAGGCCCTGCGGGTCTTCGTAGCCCGAGCGCACATGCGCGTGGCTGACCAGGCCGGCGGGACTGGTCGGGTCGGCGTCGAGCACGGCCGTGAAATAGCCCATGGACTGCGCCGCATGCACGAACATCCGTCCGAGCTGGCCGCCGCCGAGCACGCCCAGCGTGGCGCCGGGCAGGATAGTCGCATTCACCGCGCTCATGCAGCCACCGGCGGCAGGGTCATGGCGCGGGCCGCGGCCGTCTGTTCGGCGCGAAAGGCTTCGAGCTTTGCGCGCAGTGCCGGGTCTTCATTGGCCAGCAGGGCCACGGCAAACAGGGCCGCATTGGCCGCGCCGGCCTGGCCGATGGCAAAGGTCGCCACGGGAATTCCCTTGGGCATCTGCACGATGGAGTGCAGCGAGTCGACACCTTGGAGGTGGCGGCTCGCGACCGGAACGCCCAGTACGGGCACCGGGGTTTTGGCCGCGATCATGCCCGGCAGGTGGGCTGCGCCGCCCGCACCGGCAATGATGGCTTTGAGCCCTCGGCCTGCAGCCGCTTCGGCATAGGCGAACATATCATCTGGCATACGGTGCGCCGAGACGACCTGCGCTTCATGGGCGATGCCAAATTGCTGGAGAATCTGCACTGCGTGTTGCATAGTGTCCCAGTCGCTGCTGGAGCCCATGACCACGCCGATTTGAATGGGTTTCATGTCAAGTGGGGCGGCTGTGCAGCCGCCGTCCAAAGTGGAACCCGTGATTTTACTTTTCCCTTATCCACCGGCCCGTCAAAGGGCTTCGAGCCATGATCGATGTCACTATAGAAAATTTTGAAGCCGAGGTGGTCACCGCCTCGATGGACGTGCCCGTGCTGGTGGACTTCTGGGCCCCCTGGTGCGGTCCGTGCAAGACCCTGGGCCCGCTGCTGGACCAGCTCGAGGTCGACTATGCCGGCCGTTTCAAGCTGGTCAAGATCGATTCCGACCAGGAGCAGCAGCTCGCCGGAATGTTCGGCATCCGCTCGGTGCCGACCTGCGTGCTGATGATGGGCGGC
Organism: Pantoea sp. 18069; assembly: GCF_902706035.1. Taxonomy (GTDB): domain Bacteria; phylum Pseudomonadota; class Gammaproteobacteria; order Burkholderiales; family Burkholderiaceae_C; genus Comamonas. The sequence continues at coordinate 49,682 of NZ_CACSJA010000028.1, forward strand.
CGCCCCGTGGACGGCTTCATGGGCGCCCAGACCGAAGGCCAGTTGCGCGCCTTCCTCGACAAGCACCTGCCCTCCGAAGCCACGCTCACGGCCGAAGCCGATGTCGATGAAGCCCAGCAGCTGCTCGAGGCCGGCGACACCGGCGCGGCGCTGCAAAAGCTCGCCGACGCGCTGGCCGCCGACCCGGGCAACGACGACGCGCGCTTCGACTACCTGCGCCTGCTGATCGCCACGGGCGGCTTCGAGGAAGCCGAGGCTTTGCTGCGCGAGCCGCTCAAGCGCATTCCGCTGGCGCTGCGCTTCGACGCGCTGTCGCGCTGGCTCGATGCGCTGAAGTTCGTCGACACCAATGAGCGCGGCAACTGGCCGCTCGAGGATTTCGACGCGCTGATCGCCGCCAACCGCCGCGATTTCGACGCCCGTTTCGACAAGGCCCGGGTGCTGGTCGCCGAAGGCCAGTGGACCGAAGCCATGGACGAGCTGCTCGAAATCATCATGCGCGACAAGACCTGGAACCAGGACGCGGCGCGCAAGCTGTATGTCGGCGTGCTCGAACTGCTCACGCCGCCCAAGCCCAAGGCCGACGCCAGCGTGCCGGGCAAGACCGCCGGCGGCATCGAGCTGATGGGCAAGTCGGCACACCAGGAAGATGAAACCACGGCCCTGCTCAACAGCTATCGGCGCAAGCTCAGCATGGCATTGAATTAAGCCCCCACGCTTGCTCGCTTCGCGTAGCTGCGCTGCCCCCCGAGGGGGCCGTCCGCCGCCTTGGGGCGGCCCGGCGGCGGCGGCGGCCCCCCCACGCTTGCTCGCTTCGCGTAGCTGCGCTGCCCCCCCAAGGGGGGCGCTCGCGGCTTGGGGCGGCCCGGCGCCGCTCGGGCCGCCCTGCGCATACGCCCGTTGGGCGCCAGCGGCGCCCGCCGCTCTAGTTCTCAGAGCGGAGGCCCTTTCCCGTTCCTCCAGAGCCCGCCTGGTCGGCCGCATCGAAGGGTGAACGGTCTGCCCTCAAAAAACCCGCAAAAGCAAAACCGGCCACAAGGGCCGGTTTGCCGTTTGCCAAAGGCGCTAAATCAAGCCGTCAGTCGATCCAGCGCTTCGCGGTACTTGGCCGCGGTCTTGGTGATCACTTCCTGGGGCAGGCGCGGTGCGGGGGCGGTCTTGTCCCAGGGCTTGCCGTTGACCTTGGCCTGTTCGAGCCAGTCGCGCACGAACTGCTTGTCGTAGCTCGGGGGGTTGGCGCCCGCGGCCAGCGCGTCGGCGTAGCCTTCGACGGGCCAGTAGCGCGAGCTGTCGGGCGTCAGCACTTCGTCCATCAGCACCAGTTCGCCGTCGTCGGTCAGGCCGAATTCGAACTTGGTGTCGGCAATGATCATGCCCTTGGTCAGCGCAATCGCCGCGGCTTCACGGTAGATCTGGATGCTCAGGTCGCGGATGCGCGTGGCGAGCTCCTCGCCGACCATCTCGACCGTGCGTTCGAACGTGATGTTCTCGTCATGGTCGCCCATCTCGGCCTTGGCCGCGGGCGTGTAGATCGGCTCGGGCAGCTTGGCGGCGTTGGTCAGGCCGGCGGGCAGGGGCACGCCGCAGACCGACTGGCTTGCCTGGTATTCCTGCCAGCCGCTGCCGGCCAGATAACCACGGACCACGGCTTCGACCAGGATGGGCTTGAGGCGCTTGACCAGCATCGAGCGGCCTGTCACCTGGGGCAGTTCAGCGGGCGTCACCACGCTTTCGGGCGCGTCGCCGGTCAGGTGGTTGGGGCAGATGTGGCCGAGCTTGTCGAACCAGAACAAGGCCATTTGCGTCAGCAGCACGCCCTTGCCGGGAATGGGCTCGCCCATGATCACGTCGAAGGCCGACAGGCGGTCGCTGGCGACCATCAGGATGCGGTCATCGCCCACGGCGTAGTTGTCACGGACCTTGCCGCGCGCCAGCAGGGGCAGCGAAGTCAGGGCAGAGGTGTGCAGGGCGGAAAGGCTGGACTGGTTCATGGGTACGAATGGTTGCGATCAAGGCCTGGGCAGGGTGCCGGACCCTTACCTGGCAGGATTTTAAGGCCCGGGGCCGGCCTTTTGTGCCCTTTGCGCCCGCTGGCGGCCCGCGCGGCTCGGTGAAGGCAGGCCGGCCGGGCGTAGTGCATCAACTCCAACGATTGTGCGTGGTTTTGCAGCGCTTGGGCAACGCCGGCCCAAAACCTACTGCGGCATACCGTTATCGGTTTGCATTTGCCGGGGGCAGGGCGCATAGTGAAACCAAGCAACGAATGCGCATTCAAGCTTGCAAGCCCGGCCAGTGACAGTATTACTGGAAGGGGCTTTATTTACCTTGGGCAAGGAGGCTTTCGTATGAATTTGATTATCAGTGGTCACCACCTCGAGGTGACCCCGGCGTTGCGCAGCTATGTGATGAACAAGCTCGAGCGGATTCTTCGGCACTTCGATCAGGTAGTGGATGTCAAGGTTTTGCTGACCGTGGAGAACCAAAAGGAAAAGGACAAGCGCCAGCGCGCTGAATGCACGGTACGCGTCAAGGGCAGTGACCTGTTTGCCCAGAGTTCGCATTTCGATCTGTATGCCGCCGTCGATGCGCTGGTCGACAAGCTGGACCGCAAGGTCGTGGAACACAAGACACGCTTGCAATCAGGGCGTTTCGATACGCCCAAACGCGACGCGATGGTGCTGGCACAGGCCTGAAATGCCGTCCCTGTCGCCACGTTGGCGAAATATGGGTGCCATCTGACAGCAAAAGCCGCCGCAAGGCGGCTTTTTCACATGCCTCGGGTATTCCCGGCACCGTCGGAGCGGAGCGTGCATAATTCCTCCTAACACCATGAACCGTCTAGCCTCCATCCTGCCTGCCGCTCAAGTCCTTGTGAGCGTTGACGCCACCAGCAAGAAACGCGCTTTCGAAGAAGCCGGGCTGTTGTTTGAAAGCCTGCATGGCCTGTCCCGTGCGCTGATCACCGACAGCCTGTTTGCGCGCGAGCGCCTGGGCTCGACCGGCCTGGGCCATGGTGTGGCCATTCCCCATGGCCGCATCAAGGGATTGAAGGCGCCGATGGCGGCCGTCTTCCAGCTTGCCAATCCGATTGGTTTCGATGCGCCCGATGAGCAGCCCGTGGGCCTGCTGATCTTCCTGCTGGTGCCCGAAGCGGCGACGCAAAAGCACCTGGAAATCCTGTCCGAGATCGCCGAGCTGCTCAGCGATACCAGTTTGCGCGAGCAAATCAAGGCCTGCGACGACGCCGAGCTGCTGCACGAGATGCTGGCGCGCTGGCAGTCGACGGCGGCGCCGCTGTCTTAATAGCCTGACCGGGGCTGTCCATGCGACCGAATGCGATCAGCGCCGACCTGCTGTTTCAGGCCTTCCGCACGTCCCTGCACTGGGAATGGGTCGCGGGCCTGGGCGCGTCGGAGCGGCGTTTCGATGAAATGGCCGTGCGCTCGGCACGCTCGGGTGCCGATCTGGTCGGCTACCTCAATTACATCCATCCCTACCGTCTGCAGGTGCTCGGCGAACGCGAAATCGCCTACCTGTGCAAGTCCACGTCGATTGACTGCCAGCGCCGCGTTGCGCGCATCGTGACGCTGCAGCCGCCGGTGCTGGTGCTGGCCGACGGCCAGGTCGCCCCGCCCGAGCTGCTGTCCATGTGCGAGCAGGCGCAGATCCCGATGTTCTCGACCGATGAGGCCGCGGCGTTCGTGATCGATGTGCTGCGCGCCTACCTGTCCAAGCATTTCGCCGACCGCACCACCATGCACGGCGTGTTCATGGACATTCTGGGCATGGGCGTGCTGATCACCGGCGAGTCCGGGCTGGGCAAGAGCGAGCTCGGGCTCGAACTGATTTCGCGCGGCAATGGCCTTGTCGCCGACGACGCCGTCGACCTGTACCGCATCAACCAGGCGACGATCGAAGGCAAGTGCCCCGAGCTGCTGCAGAACCTGCTCGAAGTGCGCGGCATCGGCCTGCTCGACATCCGCGCGATCTTTGGCGAAACCGCGGTGCGCCGCAAGATGCGCCTCAAGCTGATCGTGCACCTGGTGCGCAAGGAAACGCTGGAGCGCGAATACGAACGCATGCCCTACGAGCCCCTGACCCAGGACGTGCTCGGCGTGCCGGTGCTCAAGGCGGTGATCCAGGTGGTCGCGGGGCGCAATATCGCCGTGCTGGTCGAGGCTGCGGTGCGCAATACCATCCTGCAGCTGCGGGGCATCGACACCTACCAGGAATTCATAGACCGCCACCGGCGTGCGATGGAGCAGGGCAAAGGCTGAAAAATGCCCCCCAGAAGCCGTTCGCCGCCTTGGGGCGGCGCGGCGATGAAAAATGGCCCCCACGCTTGCTCGCTTCGCGTAGCCGCTGCCCCCCAAGGGGGCATTTTCATCTTGGGGCGGCCCGGCGATGAAAAAAGGCCCCCACGCTCCCCTTGCTGCACAAGGTCCGCTGCCCCCCAAGGGGGCTGCTTTTCATCTTGGGGCGGCCCGGCGATGAAAAAAGGCGCCGAGGCGCCTTTTGTGTGTGTGACTGTTTCAGCGGTGACCGGTATGGCCGGGTGCGCCCTTGGCGCAGGCCGTGCACTGGCCGTACAGCGACATTGCGTGGTCGTGAATGACCCAGCCTTTGCTCTTGGCGATCTGCACCTGGCGCTTTTCGATTTCGGCGTCGTAGAACTCTTCGACCTTGCCGCAGACGGTGCAGATGAAATGGTCGTGGTGTTGACCTTCGTTGAGCTCGTAGACGGCCTTGGCGCTTTCGAAATTGCTGCGGATCAGGATGCCGGCCTGTTCAAACTGCGTCAGGACCCGGTAGACCGTGGCCAGGCCGATGTCCGAGCGCTCGTCGAGCAGCACGCGGAACACGTCTTCGGCGGTCATGTGGCGCTGCGCGCCTTTCTGGAAGATTTCCAGAATCTTGAGGCGGGGCAGGGTGGCCTTGAGGCCCGTGCTTTTGAGTTCGTCGATATTCGTCATGACAGGGTCTTTGGGAGTGCCTGCGAGCATATCCGGTACCGGCGCAGCACAGGCAGCAGAAATGGCCCTCGCACCGAGGGTGTGGAGAATGTCGAGTACTGGAAGGACCAGCCGCTACAATGATTTCATCATATCCCCTAAGCCATACCCATGCATGTCCAAGTCCGTTGCAGTGCCCGTCTGGCGCTGACTGTGGTGGTCGCTGCCGTCCTGGCTGCCTGCGGCAGCCTTGACAGTGCGAGCCATCGCATCGCCAGCGCTGCCAGCGCTGTCACTCCTTACAAGGTCGAAGTGGTCCAGGGCAATTTCGTGTCCCGTGAACAGGTCGAAGCCCTCGCTGCTGGCATGAGCCGCCAGCAGGTGCGCGATATCCTCGGCACGCCGTTGCTGACCAGTGTGTTCCACGCGGACCGCTGGGAATATGTGTTCACGCTCAAGCGCAAGGATCTGGAAATCCAGACCCGCAAGCTCACGGTGTTCTTCGATGGCGACAGCCTGGTGCGCCACGAAGGCGATGAAATGCCGTCCGAAGCCGACTTCGTCGCGACCCTGGGTTCGACCAAGGCCGGCGGCAAGGTGCCGGTGCTAGAAGCCACGCCCGAGCAGCTCGCGCGCTTCCCCGCGCCAGCCGCGCCGGCCGCCGAGGCCGAAGTGCTCGCGCCCGTGGACACCCCCAAGCAGTACCCGCCGCTCGAAGCCCCGGGCCGCTGAGTTTTTTCGCCGGCGCTGCGCCTGCGCGCGCTGCCCGGCCGCTTTCCCAGGATTACCACCATGACCGCGAATTCCTCGCCCACTTCCGGGCGTCACCGTGTAGCCGTTGCCGGCGCGTCCGGCCGCATGGGCCGCATGCTGATCGAAGCCATCCACAACAGCGACGACTGCGTTCTCGCGGGCGCGCTCGACGTGCCGGGCAGCCCGGCGCTGGGCATGGACGCCACGGCCTTTTTGGGCAGCGCCAGCGGCGTGGCCATCACGTCCGACCTGCGCGAAGGCCTGGCCCAGGCCCAGGTGCTGATCGATTTCACGCGCCCCGAAGGCACGCTGGCCCACCTCGAGGCCTGCACGGCGCTGGGCGTGAAGCTGGTGATCGGCACGACCGGCTTTAGCGATGAAGAGAAGAAGACGCTGGCCGAAGGCGCCCAGCAGGTCGCGGTGATGCTCGCGCCGAACATGAGCGTGGGCGTCAACGTCACGCTCAAGCTGCTCGAAATGGCGGCCAAGGCGCTGTCCACGGGCTATGACATCGAAATCATCGAAGCCCACCATCGCCACAAGGTCGACGCGCCTTCGGGCACGGCGCTCAAGATGGGCGAAGTGATTGCCGACGCGCTGGGCCGCGACCTGGCCGAATGCGCGGTCTACGAACGCTACGGCCATACCGGCGCGCGCGACCCTTCATCCATCGGTTTTGCGACGGTGCGCGGCGGCGACATCGTCGGCGACCACACCGTGCTGTTTGCCGGTACGGGCGAGCGCATCGAAATCACGCACAAGTCCTCGAGCCGCGAGACCTACGCCCAGGGCAGCCTGCGCGCCGTGCGCTTCCTCGCCGACAAGCCCCAGGGCATGTTCGACATGTTCGACGTGCTCGGCCTGCGCTGACCCACCCCATGGACCGCTGGCTCTGGCTCACCCAAGGCGACGCGGTCACGCAGGCCACGGCCTTGCTGCTGCTGGTGCTGTCGGTTGCGAGCTGGGTGGTCATGGTCTACAAGGCCTGGCTGCTGGCGCGCAGCCGCCGCCAGGTGCCGCAGTGCGTGGCCGCGTTCTGGCGCGCGCCCACGGTGGCGGCGGCCCGCGACCAGGTCGCGGCGCTGGACCGCAGCGGTCTGGTGCTGCCGCTGGTCCATGCGCTGGCTGCGCAGCGCACGCCTGAGCATCGCGCAGACGCCCCGCCGCTGGCGCAACAGGGCGCGGCATCGGCCCAGCTCACGCGCGGCCTGCGCGCCGCGCTGCAGTCCGCCAGCGCGCCGCTGCAGTGGGGGCAGGTGCTGCTGGCCTCGGTGGGAACGCTGGCGCCGTTCGTCGGCCTGCTGGGCACGGTCTGGGGCATACACCATGCGCTGACGCTGCTGGCCGGCAGCCAGAGCGTAGGCATCGCCCAGCTCGCGGCGCCGGTGGGCGAAGCGCTGGTGATGACCGCTGCCGGCCTGGCCGTGGCGATTCCCGCAGTGCTCGGCTACAACCTGCAGGGCCGCAGCGCGGGCCGCATCGAGGCCGAGCTCGAAGGTTTTGCCCACGATCTGCAGGCGGTCTTCGGCGACGGCGCCAGATCCGCGGATGCGGCCTGATCCAGGCGGCGCGCCATGGCATTCGGCCGCTTCGACCGTCGCACCAGTACTTCGCCTGAGCCGCTGAGCGGCATCAACGTCACGCCGCTGGTCGACGTGATGCTGGTGCTGGTCGTCATCCTGATTCTTGCCGCGCCCGTGCTCGCGGCCGCACTGCGCGTGCAATTGCCCCAGGCCCAGGGCACGGCGCCGATGGCACCACCAACGCCGCAGCAGGCGATTGCGCTCGAAGTCGACGCCCAGGGCCGGCTGTGGATCGACGGGCAGGAAATGCCGGAGGCGGCGCTGCGTGAACGCCTGGCTGCGCTGGGTGCGGCCCAGCCCCAGGCCGAACTGCAGTTGCGCGCCGATGCCGCCGTGCCCTATGGCCGGGTGGTGGCGGTGATGGGCTGGGCCCATGCGGCCGGGCTGGCGCGCATAGGCTTTGTCGCCGAGCCGGCCGAGGCCCAGGGCACGCGCTAGAAAGTCCGTTGGTCCCGAATCCGCCTTGGCGGAGCCTGTCCGTTCAGCGCGGCCCTGCGCCCTGCGCCAGGTTGCCCTGCGCCAGGCTGCCCTGCGCCAGCGGCCGCAGCCCCGACAGCACATCGCTGCCCGAGGGGCGCTGGTACAGCCGCAGGCCGAACTCCGGCAGCACGCCGATCAGGTGGTCGAAAATGCTGCCCTGGATGCCTTCGTACTCGACCCAGACCGAGGTCGAGGTGTAGCAGTACAGCTCCAGCGGTACGCCTTCGGCCGTCGGCTCGAGCGTGCGCGCGAGCATGAAGACTTCGCGGCTGATCCCGGGATGGACCTGGAGGTAGGCATAGGCATAGGCGCGCAGCAGCTCCAGATTGGTGAGCTGCAGCGGGTGGAAGGGCGCGGCCTGCGCGAGCGCCGAAGCCGGCAGCGCCGCGGTCTGGGCGCGCTTCTCGGCCAGGAAATTCTGCAGCAGCGCAATCCGCGAAAGCTGCTCGAGCTGCGTGGCGTCAAGCACCCGGATGGTGTCGGCGTCGATGCGCAGCGCGCGCCGGATGCGGCGCACGCCCGATTGCGACATGCCGCGCCAGTTCTTGAAGCTGTCGCTCATCAGCTTCCAGGTGGGAATGGTGGTGATGGTCTTGTCCCAGTTCTGCACCTTGACGATGTTCAGCGCGATGTCGATCACGAAGCCGTCGGCGCCGACCTGGGGCATTTCCACCCAGTCACCGACGCGTATCATGTCGTTCGAGCCCAGCTGCACGCCCGCGGTGAACGACAGGATGGTGTCCTTGAAGACCAGCATCAGCACCGCCGACATGGCTCCCAGGCCCGACAGCAGCAGCAGCGGCGAGCGGTCCAGCAGCGTGGCCATGATCAGCACGGCGGCGATCATCACCGCCAGCAGCTTGCCCAGTTGCACATAGCTCTTGATCGAATGGGTCGAGAGCTTGAGCTGCTCCTTGCGGTCATGGCTATCGTTCATCGCATCGAGCAGGGCGTTGAACGTGCGCAGTACCAGTACGATGCTCACCGCGATGGCCAGGTTCAGCAGCAGCCCGTGGAGCCGGGCCGGCAGGTGGGGCACGTCCGCCATGCCGATCTGCACCACCAGCCACGGCACGGTCTGCGCGAGCCGGCGCAGCACCTTGTCGTGCAGCAGGATCTCTGCCCAGTTCGCGGCCAGGCCCAGGCGCACCCGGCGCACGACGCGCTGCAGTAGAAATTGCGCCAGATAGCGGCTCGCAACGGCCAGCAGTGCCAGCAGTACCAGGCCCGCGATGGATTGCATCCATGGGTCCAGTTCGGAAATCAATGACCAACGCACCAGAAGTGACTCCTCAAGAAAGCGGGGGGATGGGGAAAGGACGGGGTGAGACCGGAGGCCGGGCCGCAAGTTCCATGCGCGGCGCGACGCCGGTCAGGCGGCTTGCACAGCATAGGGGCAAGAGCGGCGATGGCGGGTGACGCGCGCGCTCAAGACCCTTTTGTCGGCGCACGCAGCAGGCTGCGGCGCGGGGGCTTTGCGCAGGGAGATAGCCGGTCACCGCGGTGCGGTGTGGCGTCCGGCCTAAAATCCCGGTTGACCTTGGCTTTCACCGGCGCCCCTGTTGCCGGAACCCGCTCTCCATCATGCAAGACAAATACAACCACATCGAGCTCGAGCGCGCGGCGCATGAGCACTGGGCCGCCCGTGACGCCTACCGCGTCACCGAAGACGACAGCAAGAAGAAATTCTACGCCTGCTCGATGCTGCCCTACCCCAGCGGCAAGCTGCACATGGGCCATGTGCGCAACTACACGATCAACGACATGCTCACGCGCCAGCTGCGCATGAAGGGTTTCAACGTGTTGATGCCCATGGGCTGGGATGCGTTCGGCCTGCCCGCGGAAAACGCGGCGCTGAAGAACAAGGTGCCGCCGGCCCAGTGGACCTACGACAACATCGCCTACATGAAGAAGCAGATGCAGTCGATGGGCCTGGCGATCGACTGGAGCCGCGAAGTCGCGACCTGCGACCCCGCGTACTACCGCTGGAACCAGTGGCTGTTCCTGAAGATGCTCGACAAGGGCATTGCCTACCGCAAGACCCAGGTCGTGAACTGGGACCCGGTCGACCAGACCGTGCTGGCCAACGAGCAGGTCATCGACGGCCGCGGCTGGCGCACCGGCGCGCTCGTCGAGAAGCGCGAGATCCCGGGCTACTACCTGAAGATCACCGATTACGCGCAGGAACTGCTCGACCATGTCCAGGTCGGCAACGACAAGGCGACGCTGACCGGCTGGCCCGACAAGGTGCGGCTGATGCAGGAAAACTGGATAGGCAAGTCCAGCGGCGTGCGCTTCGCGTTCACGCACGACATCCGCGACGGCCAGGGCCAGCTGATCCAGGACGGCAAGATGTACGTGTTCACCACGCGTGCCGACACCGTCATGGGCGTGACGTTCTGCGCCGTGGCGCCCGAGCACCCGCTGGCCACGCATGCGGCCGCGGGCAACCCGGCCCTCACCGCCTTCATCGAGGAATGCAAGAAGGGCGGCACCACCGAAGCCGAACTCGCGGTCAAGGAAAAGGAAGGCATGGCCACGGGCCTGTTCGTCACCCATCCGCTGACCGGCGAGTCGGTCGAAGTCTGGGTCGGCAACTACGTGCTGATGGGCTATGGCGACGGCGCCGTGATGGGCGTGCCCGCGCATGACGAGCGCGACTTCGCGTTCGCCAAGAAATACGACCTGCCCATCCGCCAGGTCGTGGCCGTGGAAGGCGAGACCTTCTCCGACGCCGCCTGGGCCGATTCGTACGGCGACAAGCAAAAGGCCGTCTGCGTCAACTCCGGCGTGCTTGATGGCCTGAACCATGCGCAGGCTGTGGACAAGGTCGCCGAGCTGTTCGCCGCCAAGGGCCTGGGCGAGAAGAAAACCACCTGGCGCCTGCGCGACTGGGGCGTGAGCCGCCAGCGCTACTGGGGCACGCCGATTCCCATCATCCATTGCACCGATTGCGGCGCCCAGCCGGTCCCCGAAAAAGACCTGCCCGTGGTGCTGCCGCAGGACCTGGTGCCCGATGGTTCGGGCAATCCGCTGGTCAAGAGCGAAGCCTTCCATGCGGGCGTGGTCTGCCCCTGCTGCGGCAAGAGCGCGCGCCGCGAGACCGACACCATGGACACCTTCGTGGACAGCTCCTGGTATTTCATGCGCTATTGCGACGCGAAGAACAGTGAGCAGATGGTCGGTGCCGGCACCGACTACTGGATGCGCGGCAGCGGCATGGACCAGTACATCGGCGGCATCGAGCACGCGATTCTGCACCTGCTGTATGCGCGCTTCTGGACCAAGGTGATGCGCGATCTGGGCCTGGTGACGTTCGACGAGCCGTTCTCGCAGCTGCTGACCCAGGGCATGGTGCTCAACCACATCTACAGCCGCCGCACGGCCAAGGGCGCGAAGGAATACTTCTGGCCCAAGGACGTCGAGCATGTGCTCGACGAGACCGGCAAGATCGTGGGCGCCAAGCTCAAGGTCGCGGTCGAGAGCGCCGACGGTCTGCTGCCCGTGGACACGGCGATCGACTACGAGGGCGTGGGCACCATGTCCAAGTCCAAGAACAACGGCATCGATCCGCAGGAACTGATCGGCAAGTACGGTGCCGACACCGCCCGCCTGTACACCATGTTCACCGCGCCGCCCGAAGCCACGCTCGAGTGGAACGATGCGGCTGTCGAAGGCAGCTACCGCTTCCTGCGCCGGGTCTACAACTACGGCTTCAAGCTGCTGGCCGGCGACTACGCTGCGGCCGATGCCGTGGGCGCGAGCGCGCGTGACCTGTCGGGCGTGGCGTTCGGCAAGGGTGCCCAGGCCCTGCGCCTGGAAATCCATACCGTGCTCAAGCAGGTGGACTACGACTACCAGCGCATGCAGTACAACACCGTGGTCTCGGGCGCGATGAAGATGATCAACGCGCTCGAAAGCTTCAAGGGCACGGATACGGCCGACGGCCAGATCGCGGCGATCGAAGGCTTCGGCATTCTGCTGCGCTGCCTGTACCCGGCCACGCCCCACGTCACGCATGCGCTGTGGAGCGCCCTGGGCTACAGCCAGCATCTGGGTGAACTGCTCGATGCCCCCTGGCCCCAGGTCGATGCGTCGGCGCTGGTGCAGGATGAAATCGAACTCATGCTGCAGGTCAACGGCAAGCTGCGCGGCTCGATACGCGTCGCCGCGACGGCCGACAAGGCCGAGATCGAGCGCCTGGCCCTGGCCAGCGACGCCTTCCTGAAACAGGCCGCAGGCGCTGCCCCCAAGAAAGTGGTGGTGGTGCCGGGCCGATTGGTGAACGTGGTGGTCTGACATGCGCAAACGCACGCTGCTCTCCCTGGTGTCCGTGGTGCCCCTGCTTGCGGCGTGCGGCTTCCGCCTGCGCGGCGTGCCCCAGTTCGCCTTTCGTTCACTGTTCATCCAGGCCCCGCGCGGGTCCATGCTCGCGCGGGAGCTCGAGCGCACGCTGGCCTCGTCGACCGAGCAACTGACGGTGCTGCGCGACCCGCGCTCGCCCGATGACGCCGAAGTCATCTTCGAGCTGCTCGGCGAGCAGCAGGAGCGCGTGGTCGTGGGCCTCAACGCCTCGGGCCAGGTGCGCGAGCTGCAACTGCGCCTGCGCCTGCGTTTCAAGCTGCGCAAGCCCAACGGCGACGAGGTCATTCCCGAGACCGAACTGCTGCAGCAGCGCGACATCAGCTACAACGAAACCATCGCCCTGTCCAAAGAGGCGGAAGAGCTGCTGCTGTTCCGCAACATGCAAACCGATCTGGTGCAGCAGTTGCTGCGCCGGCTCGCGGCCGTGAAGACACTGTGAGGGTGGCATGCAGCTTGGCCTGAACCAGCTCCAGGCCCACCTGGGCAAGGGCTTGCGCGCGCTCTACACACTGCACGGCGACGAGCCGCTGCAGCAGCAGGAAGCGGCCGACGCGATCCGTGCCGCGGCCCGCGCCGCGGGCTATTCCGAGCGCAGCAGCCACACGGTGGCTGGCGCGCACTTCGACTGGAGCGCCGTGCTCGCCGCGGGCGGCTCGCTCTCACTGTTCGCCGACAAGCAGATCCTCGAGATCCGCATTCCTTCGGGCAAGCCGGGCAAGGACGGCAGCCAGGCGCTGCAGCAATTGGCCGGATCCGCGCAGGGCAACGACAGCACGCTGACGCTGGTCATGCTGCCGCGCCTGGACAAGGCGACCAGGACCGGTGCCTGGTTCTCGGCGCTCGACGCGCATGGTGTCACGCTGCAGATCGATCCCATCGAGCGCGCGGCGCTGCCGCCCTGGATTGCCCAGCGGCTCGCCGCCCAGGGCCAGCGCGTAGTCGCGGGCGAGGAGGGGCAGCGCGCGCTGCAGTTCTTCGCCGACCGTGTCGAAGGCAATCTGCTGGCCGCGCACCAGGAAATCCAGAAACTCGCGCTGCTCTACCCGGCCGGCGAGCTGCACGGCGAACAGATCGAACAGGCGGTGCTCAATGTCGCGCGCTACGACGTGTTCAAGCTGTCCGACGCCGTGCTGTCGGGCCAGCTCGTGCGCGTGCAGCGCATGCTCGACGGCCTGCAGGCCGAAGGCGTGGCCGAAGTGCTGGTGCACTGGGCGCTGGCCGAGGACATCCGCGCGCTCAAGCGCGTCAAGGACGCGATCGCGTCCGGCCGACCGCTACCCATGGCGCTGCGCGAGCAGCGCATCTGGGGCGCGAAGGAGCGCTTCTTCGAGCGCATCGTGCCCCGGCTCGGCGACCAGGCCGCGGCCCAGCTGCTGCAGTCGGCGCACACCGTCGACGGCATCGTCAAGGGCCTCAAGTCCCCGGGCTGGCCGCAGGACGGCTGGCAGGCGCTGCGCCGGCTGGCGTTCGAGATGGTGCAGTCCTTCAAATGATTTGCGAGTGCACTGCGCCTGCTCCATTCGTCCTGAGCGAGTCTCGCAATGACTTATCCGGAAGCAGCGGACCTCAAAAACCCGTTCGCCCTGAGCGGGGTAAGCGAGACGAAGTCTCGCAAGGCATTGTCAAGAAACAGCATGGCATGAGGGCAGGCCGTTCATGGTTCGACAGGCTCACCACGAACGGATTCCCCGTTCGCCCTGAGCTTGTCGAAGGGCCGGTATTCCTGGACACACTTCGATCCTTCTGCAGATTCAGGTCGCAGAGCGAACGGCCATGAAGAGCGGTTATTCAGGCACCTGCGGCGTAAGTTCCAGCGTTTCCTGGGCCTTGTCGGCCCAGCCCTGCAGGTGGGTCAGCAGCTCGCTCTGGCTGAACGAGCAGCTTTCCTCGGTGAACAGCGCGCTCGCTTCGAGCCGGTCGAGCAGGTCCTGCAGCACCTCTCCATAGCGCGGCGGCAGGCGGGCGAGCAGATGGGGCGTGGCGCGTGCCTGCGCGCTGAGTTCGCTGGCCGTGATCTTGCCGGCCGTGAGTTGTTGCAACGCCTGTTGCAGCGCATGCAGTTCAAACAGTGCGGTATTGACGGTCATATCCGTTTCTCCCTTGAGGCGATGCAGCCATTGTGCCGTCAAGCCGCAGGCGCTGCGCGTCCGGAAATGAGGCTTCTGCGCCACCCGGCGGTCAGCGGGCTGCAACTCGGTCAAAATCTCGGCATGAACGCGCTCAATATCGTGGAATACACACACACCCTTGGTGCCCAGGCCAAAGCCGCCTCGGCACAGATGGCCCGCGCCTCGGCGGCCACCAAAAGCCGCGCGCTGCTGGCGCTGGCGCGGCTGCTGCGTGAAAACACCGCCGCACTGCAGGACGACAACGCGCTCGACCTGGTGCCGGCCCAGGCCAACGGCCTGTCGGCCCCGATGGTCGACCGCCTGCGCCTGAGCCCCAAGGTGCTCGAAACCTGCGCCCAGGGCTGCGAGCAGCTCGCGGCCATGCCCGACGTGATCGGCGAGATTGTCGGCATGAAGCAGCAGCCCAGCGGCATCCGCGTGGGCCAGATGCGCGTGCCCATCGGCGTGTTCGGCATGATTTACGAAAGCCGCCCCAACGTCACCATCGAAGCCGCGAGCCTGTCGATCAAGAGCGGCAATGCCTGCATTCTGCGCGGCGGCTCCGAAGCGATTGCGTCCAACCAGGCGCTGGCCCGGCTGGTGCAGCAGGCGCTGGCCGAAGCCGGCCTGCCCGAGCACGCGGTGCAACTGGTGCAGATCACCGACCGCGAGGCCGTGGGCCAGCTCATCGCCATGCCCGAGTATGTGGACGTGATCATTCCACGCGGCGGCAAGGGCCTGATCGAGCGCATCAGCCGCGAAGCCAAGGTGCCGGTCATCAAGCACCTGGACGGCAACTGCCATACCTATGTCGACGACCCTTGCGACCTGGCCATGGCCGTCAAGGTCGCCGACAACGCCAAGACCAGCAAATACAGCCCCTGCAATGCGAGCGAAAGCCTGCTCGTGGCGCGCGCTGTCGCGGCGCAGTTCCTGCCGGCCATAGGCGCGGTCTTCGCCGCCAAGGGCGTCGAGATGCGCGGCTGCGCCGAATCCCTGGCCTTGCTGCAGGGCGTGGCCGGCGCCCAGCTCGTGCCCGCGACCGAGCAGGACTGGAGCGAGGAATACCTGGCCCCCATCATCAGCATCAAGGTGGTGGCGGGCGTCGACGAGGCGATTGCCCACATCAACCGCTATTCGAGTGCCCACACCGAAGCAATCCTCACCACCGACCATCGCCATGCACAGCAGTTCCTGCGCGAAGTCGACTCGGCCAGCGTGATGGTCAACACCAGCACCCGCTTTGCCGACGGCTTCGAATACGGCCTGGGCGCGGAAATCGGCATCAGCACCGACAAGTTCCATGCGCGCGGCCCGGTGGGCATCGAAGGCCTGACTTCGCTCAAGTACGTCGTGCTGGGCGACGGCGAAGTCCGCGCCTGACGGTTCCCCGCGTCCAGCATCACCTGCGAGCTTCATGAAAATCATCATTCTGGGTGCGGGACGCGTGGGCTACAGCGTGGCCGAAAGCCTGGTGTCTGAACGCAACGACATCACCGTGATCGACACCGACAGCCGCCGGCTGCGCGAACTCGAGTCGCGCTTCGACCTGCGCGGTGTGGTCGGCAACGGCACCGATGCCGCGGTGCTCGCCGAAGCCGGCGCGCGCGACACCGACTTGCTGATCGCCTGCGCGGCGCTGGACGAAACCAATCTGGTGTGCTGCAAGGTCGCCGACATGGTGTTCAGCGTGCCGACCCGGATTGCGCGCGTGCGCTCCTCGGGCTTTGCGCCCGATTCGCCGCTGCTGGGCAAGGAAGGCTTTGCGGTCGACCGCATCATCTGCCCCGAAGAGTCGCTGACCCGCTATATCGGCAAGCTCATCGAGTACCCGGAGTCGCTGCAGGTGCGCGCTTTCGCGGGCGGCCGCGCCTGCCTGGCTTCGGTGCGCGCGCGTGCCGGCGCTCCGGCCGTAGGCCTGCGCATCGGCGAGTTGCGCGACAGCATGCCCGACCTGGCGATGCGCCTGGTCGCGATCTACCGGCGCTTCGCCGACGAGCCTGACCGCTTCGTGCGCTGCGACGGCATGACGCTGATCGAGCCCGGCGATGAAGTCTTCGTGCTGGCCGCGCGCGACCATCTGCCCGAAATCCTGAGCGCGCTGCACCGCCCGCGCGGCCAGAAGGCCAAGCCCGTGCGCCGCATCATGATCGTCGGCGGCGGTCGCGTCGGCCAGCGCCTGGCCAGCCAGCTGGCCCAGGTGCCGGGCCAGTTCCATATCAAGGTGCTGGAAGAAAGCGAGCAGCGCTGCACCGAGCTTGCGGCCATGCTGCCGACCGAAGTGCTGGTGCTGCAGGGCGACTCGACCGACGAAGACCTGCTGAGCGACGAAAACGTGGAGGACGTCGACCTGTTCCTCGCGCTGACCGACGACGACGAGGACAACATCATGTCCTGCCTGCTGGCCAAGCGCATGGGCGCCACGCGCGTGCTGTCGCTGATCAACCGCCGCACCTATGCCGACCTGATGCACGGCACGCAGATCGACATCGCGCTGTCGCCGGCCCAGGCGATGCTCGGCGAATTGCTGGCCTACGCGCGCCGCGGCGATGTGCAGGCCGTGCACAGCCTGCGCCGGGGCGTGGCCGAAGCGCTGGAGATCGTTGCGCGCGGCGACCGCAAGAGCTCGCGCGTGGTCGGCCGCCGCGTCGAGGAATTGCGCCTGCCGCTCGAAGTGCATATCGGCCTGATCGTGCGCGGCCTCGAGGAGGCCGAAGCGGACAAGGACGCGCGCGAGCCCCAGGTCATCATTCCACGCAGCCATACGGTGATCGAAAGCAACGACCATGTGGTGTTCTTCCTGCCGAACAAGCGCCTGGTCCGCGATGTGGAAAAGCTGTTCCGCGTGAGCGCC
Source organism: Pantoea sp. 18069 (assembly GCF_902706035.1). Taxonomy (GTDB): domain Bacteria; phylum Pseudomonadota; class Gammaproteobacteria; order Burkholderiales; family Burkholderiaceae_C; genus Comamonas. Next base: position 66,777 of record NZ_CACSJA010000028.1, read on the forward strand.
ACCTTCTTCTGACCCCCCGTCCATGCGCGACCTGTTTCCCGTTCTTCGCGTGCTGGGCATGCTGCTGGTGATGTTTGCGCTCGCCATGCTGCTGCCGCTGGCCGTGTCGTGGCAGCAGCACGAAAGCGTGTGGCAGGTGTACCCGCTGTCGATCGCGGTCACGGCCACGGCCGGCCTGGTGCTGTGGCTGGGCCTGGGCCGCTTTCGCCGCGAGCTCCAGTTGCGCCACGGCGTGATCCTGGTGAGCCTGGTCTGGCTGGTGCTGCCGCTGTGCGCAAGCCTGCCGCTGATGCTGGCGCTGCCCCAGGTCGGCGTGCCGGTCTCGTTCACCCATGCCTACTTCGAAGCCGTGTCCGGTCTCACGACCTCGGGCTCGACGGTGCTCGTCGGGCTGGGCGACCTGCCGCTGTCGATCAACGTCTGGCGCACCTTCCTGCAGTGGCTGGGCGGCATGGGGATTCTGATCCTGGCCGTGGCCGTGCTGCCTATGCTGGGCGTGGGCGGCAGCCAGCTGTTTCGCGCCGAAGCCGCGGGCCCGATCAAGGACACCAAGCTCACGCCGCGCATGACCGAGACCGCCAAGGGCCTGTGGGGCGTATACGCCGTTTTTTCTATCGCCTGTGGCCTGGCCTTCTGGGCCGCAGGCATGACGCCCATGGACGCGTTGATGCACATGTTCACCACCGTGAGCCTGGGCGGCCTGTCGTCGCATGACGCGAGCTTTGCATATTTCGATTCGCCGCTGCTCGAGGCCGTGGCCCTGTTGTTCATGCTGCTGGCCAGCTGCAATTTCGCGCTCTACTTCGTGGCCATGCGCAAGGGCCAGCTGCACGGTTTCTGGCGCGACCCCGAAATGCGCGCCACCATCGGCGTGCTCGTGGGCGGCGGCCTGTTCGGTGCGCTGCTGCTGTGGGTCAAGGGCGTGTATGCGCCGCTGGAAGCCTTGCGCTATGGCGTCTTCAATGTGATCTCGGTCGCCACCACCACCGGTTTTGCGACGGTCGACTACCTCGGCTGGCCGGTTTTCCTGCCGGTGATGATGCTGCTGCTGTCGGGCGTTTCGACCAGTGCCGGCTCGACCGGCGGCGGCATCAAGATGGTGCGCATGCTGATTCTGCTCAAGCAGGCGCGGCGCGAACTGACGCATCTGGTCCACCCCCGCGCAGTGCAGCCGGTACGGCTGGGCGCGTCAGTAGTGGACAATCGCATGATTTTCTCCGTGCTGGCCTTCATGCTGGTGTACGGTGCCACTGTGATCATCCTGAGCATGCTGCTGCTGCTCACCGACCTCGATCCCGTGACCGCGTTCACCGCCGTTTTGGCCAGTGTGCACTGCATGGGTCCGGGCTTGGGGACTGTGGGTCCCGCGTCCAACTATGCGGGGCTCACGGATTTTCAGATCTGGGTCTGCACGCTGGCCATGCTCCTGGGGCGGCTGGAGATTCTGAGCTTCATGGCATTGCTGACACCCTCCTTTTGGCGGCGCTGACGCAACGCAGTCGGGACTACCATCGGTGGTGGGTAAATGCCGGCGTCGTTGCCAAATCCCTACAATCCAATACACCACCGTCTCTTGAGGGTACCAATGGTTCCGCATCTCATCACGGCTCTGACGGGCCCCATCAACGAGCTTGAACAGCGTATTCTCGAATCCATGCCCGCGATCGAGCGCTGGTTTCGCCTGGAATGGATGGAGCACACGCCTCCGTTCTACTCGTCTGTCGACATCCGCAATGCGGGGTTCAAGCTTGCCCCTGTCGACACCAATCTTTTTCCCGGTGGCTGGAACAATCTGACCGAGGAAATGCTGCCTCTGGCAGTGCAGGCGGCGATGGCGGCGATTGAAAAAATCTGTCCCGAAGCCCGCAACCTGCTGATCATTCCTGAAAACCATACGCGCAATACGTTCTATTTGAACAACGTTGTGCAGCTCCAGCGCATCTTCAAGATGGCCGGGCTCAACGTGCGCGTGGGCTCCATCAGCCGCGAGATCAAGAAGACCACCGTGATCAATCTGCCCAGCGGCGAATCGGTGACGCTGGAGCCCGTGATCCGCAGCAAGCGCCGCCTGGGCCTGAAGGATTTCGATCCCTGCACGATTTTGCTCAACAACGACCTGTCTGCCGGCCCGCCGGGCATTCTGGAAGAGTTGTACGAGCAGTACCTGCTGCCGCCGCTGCACGCGGGCTGGAGCGTGCGCCGCAAGAGCCGCCATTTCCAGAGCTACGAGGAAGTCTCCAAGCGATTCGGCAAGCTGCTGGGCATAGACCATTGGCTGATCAACCCGCTGTTCACCCACTGCGAAGGGCTGGACTTCAACGACGGCACGGGCATGGACGGGCTCAGCGCACAGGTCGACATGCTGCTGACCAAGGTCCGCCGCAAGTACAAGGAATACGGCATCAAGGAAAAGCCGTTTGTCGTGGTCAAGGCCGACCATGGCACCTACGGCATGGGTGTGATGACGGTGCGCGACGCCAAGGACCTCGAAGTGCTCACGCGCAAGTCGCGCAACAAGATGGGCGTGATCAAGGACGGCCAGGCGGTGCACGACGTGATCATCCAGGAAGGCGTGCTGACCCAGGAGCGCATGAACAACGCGGTCGCCGAGCCCGTGGTCTACATGATGGACCGCTATGTGGTCGGCGGCTTCTACCGCATGCATCCCGAACGTGGCATGGACGAAAATCTCAACGCCCCGGGCGCGAGCTTCGTGCCGCTGGCCTTCGAGCACAGCACCCAGTTGCCGCAACTCGGCGCCCGCCCGGGCGCGAGCGCGCCCAACCGCTTCTACATGTATGGCGTGATCGGCCGGCTGGCGATGCTGGCGGCGAGCTACGAGCTCGAAGCAACCAACCCCGACGCCGAAATCTACGATTGATGCGGTGATGTCGTCGGCCGACGACATCCACTCTGCTGCAAGATGGAACTTTGCGTTGCTGCGCAGGGGCGGCCATGGCCCGGCCGGCAGCCTGGGGCTATTTGTGCAACAGTAGGGCGCTGGCGTGCTTGCACGCGTTGTTCCTGTGCCGCCGGGAAGCGGGACTTCCCCTGGCGTCTGGCCTCCATGGCCTGCAACTGTTGTCACCACCATGAACCTTCTTTTCATCGCCGACCCCCTCGCGTCTTTCAAGATCAACAAGGACACCACCTTCGCCATGATGCGCGAAGCCCAGCGGCGCGGCCACGCCGTTGCCGCCTGCGAAGTGCAAAGCATTTCCTGGCAGCGCGGTGGCAAGGTCTCGGCGCTGGTGCGGGACATCGTGCTCACGGGCGATGCCGACGAATGGTTTGCCGAGCAGGGCTCGCGCCGTGTGGCCCTGGCCGAGTTCGACGCGGTGCTGATGCGCAAGGACCCGCCGTTCGACAGCGAATTCTTCTACGCGACCCACCTGCTCGAGCAGGCCGAACGCGAAGGCGCCAAGGTGCTCAACAAGCCCAGTGCCTTGCGCGAGCATCCGGAAAAGCTGGCGATCATGGAGTTTCCCGAATTCATCGGGCCGACGCTGGTCACGCGCGATGCGCAGGAAATCCGTGCCTTCCATGCCGAGCACCAGGACATCATCCTCAAGCCGCTCGACGGCATGGGCGGGATGGGCATCTTCCGCGTGGGCGCCGATGGCCGCAATCTGGGCAGCATCATCGAGACGCTCAACCGCGATGGCGCGCAAAGCGTGATGGTGCAGAAATTCCTTCCCGAGATCGTCGATGGCGACAAGCGGGTGCTGGTGATCGGCGGCAAGCCCGTGCCGTATTGCCTGGCGCGCATTCCCCAGGGCAACGAAGTGCGTGGCAACCTCGCGGCGGGGGGCAAGGGCGTGGCCCAGCCGCTGAGCGACAAGGACCGCGCCATCGCCGAAGCGCTGGGCCCCATCCTGATGCAGCGCGGGCTGCTGCTTGTCGGCCTGGACATCATCGGCGACTGCATCACCGAAATCAATGTCACCAGCCCGACCTGCTTTCAGGAGATCCATGACCAGACTGGCTGTGATGTTGCTGTCCTGTTCATCGACGCTCTCGAGCAGGAATTGCGCGACAATTGATGCCCGCATTGAGAAATGCACCGCGCTGCGGTGCATACGCCGACCGAAGGTCGGCGTATGGCCGAAAAGGCCTGTTTCGAATTTCGGGTCTTGTTTGGAAAAACGGTTCAAAAACCGGGCTACAATGCAAGGCTTCGCTGCTCAAACAGTCATTCACTGATCGGGTGGCGGGAAACTTAAAGTTGACAGGGTCTTTAAAACTGTTGTAGAATTCAAGGCTCAGCTGATCACAGCGAGCCCAGCAAGAAAGTCAAACTTCTTGCAGATCTTTAAAAATATACAGCCGATAAGCGTGGGCGTTTGAAGGCAACTGCCAAGTTCTTTTGGAACTAGTGCATAGCACTACAAACGCTCATGAAGAGAAGAAGTGAAGTTCACTTTGATTCTTTAATTTAT
>NZ_CACSJA010000029.1 GCF_902706035.1 Pantoea sp. 18069
CCCCACTCCCCACCGCCCCCGGCTTTGACCGCTGGCAATTGCCCGCGCATGTGGCGCAGGCCGTTTGGCGCGGCACGGAAATCGGGGCCGCGGCCGGGCGTGCACTGCCCACGGGCTTCGCGCAGCTCGACGCCGCGCTGCCCGGCGGCGGCTGGCCCACCCGGGGCCTGAGCGAAGTGCTGCTGGCCCAGGCGGCGCTGTGCGAATGGCGGCTGCTCGCGCCCGCGCTGCCGGGCTTTGTGGCCGGGCGCAACAGCCGCGTCTACCTGGTCGCGCCGCCCAAGCCGCCGCTGGCCATGGGCCTGGCCCAGCTGGGCCTGGCGCCCGAGCAACTGGTCTGGATCGATGTGAAGGCGCCGGCCGACAGCCTCTGGGTCGCCGAACAGCTGATCAAGTCCGAAGCCGCAGGCGCGGTGCTGGTCTGGCTGCCCCAGGCGCGGCCCGAGCAGATCCGGCGCCTGCAGGTGCAGGCGCTGCACTGCGATGCGCCGGTATTCCTGTTCCGGCCCGAAGCGGCCTTGCGCGACGCCTCGCCCGCGCCACTGCGCGTGTCGGTCGCGCTGGGCGAGAGCTGGGGCATAGACCTGCGCATACGCAAGCGCCGAGGCGCGAGCGCCGATGAGGTGCTGCACCTGCGCGCGCTTCCCGCCAACCTGCATTCCGTCATTCCTCCCCGGCTGCACGAGCTGCAGGCGCCCGGGGTCCAACGAGAGGAGGTGTTCCATGCACTGGGCCGCCCTCCTGCCGCTACAGAACCCCAGTTGCGCATCGCCCATTGACGCGCAGTCGCTCGCGGTCTGGGCGCTGCAGTTCACGCCGCGCGTGGCCCTGGTCGAGGAAGCGGTGTTGCTGGAAGTCGAGGCCAGCCTGCGGCTGTTTGGCGGCGCCGCAAGCCTGCACGCGCTGGTCGAAGCCGGCGCCCGGGAGCTGGGCGCGCATGTGGCCTGGGCGCCTACCGGGCTCGCGGCGCTGGCGCTCGTTCGTCAAGGTCTGGCCGACGGCTTGTCGCGCCCGCTGGAACAGTGGCTAGACGCCCTGCCCTTGACCAGCCTCAGCGCCGTCGCGCTGCACCAGGCCACGCTGTCGCGCGTGGGCTGCCGCACGCTGGGCCAGGTGCGCGCGCTGCCGCGCGGCGGCATTGCGCGGCGCTTCGACGCCGCGCTGCTCGCCGCCCTGGACCAGGCCTATGGCCTGCGCCCCGAAACCTATGCCTGGGTCGGCCTGCCCGAGACTTTCCATGCGCGGCTGGAGCTGATGTCGCGCGTGGAAACCGCGCCCGCGCTGCTGTTTGGCGCCCAGCGGCTGCTGATGCTGATGTGCGGCTGGCTGCGCGCGCGCCAGCTCGGCGCCACGGCGTTCACGCTGCGCTGGTGCCACGACAGCCTGCGCTCGCGCGCCGCGGGCCTGGGCGGCGAACTCACCATACGCACGGCCGCGCCCACGCAGAACGCAGAGCATTTTGCGCGCCTGCTAGCCGAGCATCTGGCCAAGGTGGAGCTGCTTGCGCCCGCGGGCGATCTCGAACTGCTGGCCGACGCCGTCGAGCCGCTGGAAGAACAAAGCCACTCGCTGATTCCCGACCCCGCGCACCAGGGCGCGTCCGTGCGGCTGGCGCTAGAGCGCATACAGGCGCGGCTGGGCGAAGACTGCATACGCCGGCCGCAATTGTGCGCCGACCACCGCCTCGAATGGATGCAGCAATGGTCCGCCGAGGAACCGCGCCGCAACGCCAGGCCGCAGCCCCTGCATGGTCTGCCGCTGCCGACCTGGGTGCTCGACAAGCCCTTGCAACTGACCGAGCGCGACAACCGGCCGGTCTACCAGGGCAAGCTGCAACTGCTGCTGGGCCCGGACCGCGTCGAAGGCGGCTGGTGGGACCGTGAAGCCGACGAGACGGCGCCCACGCGCAATGTGCAGCGCGACTACTGGCTTGCCATCAGCCCGCATGCCGGCCTGCTGTGGGTCTTCCAGGCGCGGCTGGCCGGCGAGGAAACCGCCTGGTTTCTGCACGGCCACTACGGGTGAGCGCAGCGCATGGACCATCTCCTGCCCGCGTATGCCGAGCTGCGCTGCATTTCCAACTTCACGTTTTTGCGCGGCGCGAGCCAGCCCGAAGAGCTGGTGGCGCGCGCCAAGGCGCTGGGCTACAGCGCGATCGCCATCACCGACGAATGCTCGCTGGCCGGCGTGGTGCGCGCCCATGTCGCGGCCAAGGCGCACGGCATGGCGCTGCTGCTGGGCGCACAGTTCTGCGTGCAGCCGCGCAATGAGAGCGAGGCGCCGTTCACGCTGGTGGTGCTGGCGCAGAACCTCAACGGCTACGGCAACCTGTGCCAGTTCATCACCAAGCTGCGCCGCGCGTCGGAAAAAGGCACGTACTTCCTTGACCTCGACGGCATCCGCGGAGCGGAACTCGAAGACTGCCTGGTGCTGCTATGCCCAGAGCGCCAGGCCAGCGACGCCCAGCTCGAAGCCATGGGCCGCTGGACGCTCAGGCATTTCACGGGCCGCTGCTGGATAGGCGTCGACCTGGTGCGCCGCATCGATGACGAGCTGTGGCTGCACCGCATGCGCGCGCTGTCGGCGCTCACGGCGCTGCCGCTGGTCGCCGTGGGCGACGCCCACATGCATGTGCGCTCGCGCAAGCCGCTGCAGGACGTGCTCACCGCCACGCGCATGGGCAAGCCGCTCACGGAGTGCGGCTATGCGCTGCTGCGCAGCGCCGAGCGCCATCTGCGCAGCCGGCTGCGCCTGGCCCAGACCTTTCCTGCCGACCTGCTCGCGCAGACGCTGCACGTCGTCGCGCGCTGCAGTTTCAGCCTTGACGCGCTGCGCTACCAGTACCCCGACGAAGTCGTTCCCGCGGGACATACGGCCGAGACCTATCTGCGCCAGGCCACCTACGAAGGCGCGGGCCGGCGCTGGCCGCAAGGCATTCCAGAAAAAGTGCAGGCGCAGATCGAGTACGAGCTCGATCTGATCTGCGAGCTCAAATACGAGCCCTACTTCCTCACGGTCTACGACATCGTGGTGTTCGCGCGCTCGCGCAATATCCTGTGCCAGGGCCGGGGCTCGGCCGCGAACTCGGCGGTCTGCTACTGCCTGGGCGTGACCGAAGTCGACCCGGATCGCACGGCCGTGCTGTTCGAGCGCTTCATCTCGCGCGAGCGCAACGAGCCGCCCGACATCGACATCGACTTCGAGCACCAGCGGCGCGAGGAAGTCATACAGTACCTCTACAGCAAGTACGGCCGCGACCGCGCAGCGCTCACCGCAACCGTGATCTCCTACCGGCCGCGCTCGGCCGTGCGCGACGTGGGCAAGGCGCTGGGCTTCGAGCTGGCCACACTGGACGCCATCGCCAAGGGCCAGCAATGGTTCGACGGCCGCAGCATCAGCCCCGAGCGCCTGGCGGAGCTGGGCCTGGCCACCGACACGCTGGCCGTTCAGCAACTGATCACGCTGACCGCGCAGTTGATAGGTTTTCCGCGCCACCTGTCGCAGCACACGGGCGGCTTTGTGCTCACGCGCGGCCTGCTGTGCCGCATGGTGCCGGTGGAGAACGCGGCCATGGCCGATCGCACCGTGATCGAATGGGACAAGGACGACCTCGACGCAGCCGGCCTGCTCAAGGTCGATGTGCTGGCGCTGGGCATGCTGTCGGCAATACGCCGCGCGCTGGACTTCATCAGCCAGCGCCGGGGCTTTGACTTCAGCATGCAGGACATCCCCGCCGAAGACCCCGCGACCTACGACATGATCTGCCGCGCCGACACCATAGGCGTGTTCCAGATAGAAAGCCGCGCGCAGATGAGCATGCTGCCGCGCTTGAGGCCCCGCAAGTTCTACGACCTGGTGGTCGAAGTCGCCATCGTGCGCCCCGGCCCCATCCAGGGCGGCATGGTCCACCCCTATCTGCGCCGGCGCCAGGGCCTGGACCCCGTGACCTACCCCAACGAGGCGCTCAAGGAAGCGCTGGGCCGCACCATGGGCGTTCCGGTGTTCCAGGAGCAGGTCATGCAGATCGCCATGATTGCCGCGGGCTTCACCGCCGGCGAAGCCGACGGCCTGCGCCGCGCCATGGCCGCCTGGAAGCGCAAGGGCGGACTGGAAAAGTACTACGACAAGCTCGTGGGCGGCATGCTTGAACGCGGCTACGAAAAGGCCTTTGCCGAACAGATCTTCGAGCAGATCAAGGGCTTTTCGGAATACGGCTTTCCCGAAAGCCATGCGGCCAGCTTTGCGCTGCTGGTCTACGCCTCCAGCTGGATCAAGCACCACGAGCCCGCGGCCTTTCTCGCGGCGCTGCTCAACAGCCAGCCCATGGGCTTTTACTCGGCCAGCCAGCTCACCCAGGACGCGCGCCGCCATGGCGTAGCAGTGCGGCCCGTGGACGTGATGCACAGCGCCTTTGACTGCACGCTCGAAGACATGGACCACCAGCCCGCCGTGCGCCTGGGCCTGCGCCTGATTGCCGGCCTGCGCAGCAGCAGCGCCGCGCGCATAGCGCACGAACGCAGCCGCGCGCCCTTCGACAGCGCCCCCGAACTCGCCCAGCGCTGCGGCCTGGACCTGCACGAAATGAAAGCCCTGGCCGCGGCCGGCGCCCTGGCCACGCTCTCGGGCCACCGCCGCCAACAGGTCTGGGACACCGCGGCACTACACACTGCCCCCGTGCTGCTGAAAGAGGCGCAAATCGACGAAGCCCAGCTTGAACTGCCCCAAGCGCCCGAAGGCGAGGAAGTGCTGTGGGACTACGCGTCCACGGGCCTCACATTGCGCTCCCACCCCATGCAGTTGCTGCGCCCCCGGCTCGCCAGATACCAGCTCAAGACCTCGGAGCAGCTGCGCCGCATTCCCGACGGCCGCCGCGTGCGCACCGCCGGCATCGTGACGCTGCGCCAGCAGCCGCCCACCGCCAAGGGCACGGTCTTTGTGACGCTGGAAGACGAGCACGGCGTGACCCAGGTCATCGTCTGGCGCGACGTGCGCGAAGCCCAGCGCCAGGCACTGCTCGGCTCCCGCCTGCTGGCCGTCGAAGGGCGCTGGCAGCGCGAAGGCACGGTCTGCAATCTGATTGCCGAACGCATGGCCGATCTCTCCCACCTGCTGGGGCGCCTGCGCACCGAGAGCCGGAATTTCAAGTAAAGGCCCATTACATGAACCAATGCAGTCTGTTTGGCGATGAAGAAGTGCAAGCCTCGATTGCTGGCCTGGTCTACCAGCCCGAATTCCTGGGCCGCGATGAAGAGCAGGAGCTGATTGCCATCATCCGCAGCCTGCCGCTGCATGCGGCCAAGTACAAGCAGTACTTTGCGCGCCGGCGCGTGGTGAGCTTTGGCGGCTCGTATGACTTCGACACCCATGAACTCAAGCCCGCGCAAGCGCTGGACGAACGTCTGCTGCCCTTGCGCGATCGGGTTGCCGCCTGGCGCGGTGTTTCCCCCGAGGCATTGGTGCATGCGCTGGTCGCCGAATATGCGCCGGGCACGCCGCTGGGCTGGCATCGCGATGTACCGGACTTCGAGGGGATTCATGGGGTGTCGCTGGGGGGCGAGGCCACGCTGCGGTTTCGGCCTTATCCGTATCAGCCTGAACTGCCGCGACAGGTCGTTGAACTTGCGGTGCAGCCGCGCTCTGTGTATGTGATGGAGGACGAGGCGCGCTGGGGCTGGCAGCATTGCGTGGAGCCAACGCGTGCGCTGCGCTGGTCGGTGACTTTCAGGGACAGGCGTGGGCGGTGAATAGCGCGGCGCCGCACGCCCACCTCGCAAACGCAGCGTTCATGCGCGAGAATGCACACCCTGCTGAAAACCTATACGAGAAAACACCGCTGTCAATTACCCCGCCCTAAAAGACGGGGCTTGGAACTGAAAGGAATCAAGCCAGATTGACCAGGGAAAGCGGTACCCAACCCGCTGCGTCGATAACAGGTCGTTCAGACGCACCAGCGAATGCTTCCTCAGTTCGCTGCTCTGCAAGATCTTGATCATGCAGGACAAAGGTAAAGGTCCGAAGGTCTGGATCGCAGCCCGCAAGGGCTGGAGCCGGTTGTCGACATTCCCGAGGGGAGCGGGTTCGTGAGAAATCACGCGCCCCGTCACCAGGCCCGTAAGGGCTGACTGCTGGAAAGACAGCCTGGCTGCACAGATTGCAGCGCTTGTGATCAGGAGTCGATGTGGCGGTTTTTGTGTTGGACATCCATGGCAAGGCTTTGATGCCGTGCACCGAAAAGCGGGCCCGGCTGTTGCTGGACCGCGGCCGGGCGCGCGTACATCGCCTCCTGCCTATGGTCGTCCGACTGGTCGACCGTCAGGCCGACGACTGCGAATTCCAGCCTCTGCGTCTGAAAATCGACCCGGGGAGCAAGACTACGGGGCTCGCGCTGGTCCGCGAGGTGGCGGCAGTGGACGCTTTGACTGGCGAAGTCCAGCTGGGCGTAGCCGTGCTGAACCTGTTGGAGCTGGTCCACCGCGGCCGGCAGATTTCCGAGGCCATGACGGCGCGCCGTCAGATGCGCCGTCGGCGTCGCAGCAATCTGCGCTATCGCGCTCCAAGGTTCCTGAACCGGGGCGGCGACAGGACGGGCTGGCTCGCACCTTCGCTGCAGCACCGCGTGGACACTACCATGACCTGGGTTCGGCGCATCCAGCGCTGGGCACCCGTGCGTGCCATCAGCTCGGAGCTTGTGCGCTTCGACATGCAAGCGTTGCAAAATCCTGAGATCGATGGCATCGAATACCAGCAAGGCACGTTGTTCGGCTACGAACTGCGCGAGTATCTGCTGGAAAAATGGGGCCGCCAGTGCGCCTACTGCGGCGCCAGGAATCTGCCCCTGCAGATCGAACACATCCGAGCTAGGGCCTATGGCGGCAGCAACCGTGCCTCCAACTTGACCCTGGCCTGCGCCTGCTGCAACCAGAAAAAAGCGGCACGCAGCATCGAGGATTTTCTGGCCCAGGACCAGAAGCGACTAAACGCCATTCTTGCGCAGGCCCAAAAGCCGCTGCGCGATGCGGCAGCCGTCAACACCACGCGCTGGGCACTGGCAAACGCCTTGCAGGCTACGGGCCTGCCCGTGGAGCTGGCCTCGGGCGGGCGGACCAAATTCAACCGCAGTGCGCTGGGTGTGCCCAAAACCCATGCGCTGGACGCGGCCTGCGTGGGCCAGGTCCACTCCATTGAAAACTGGAATAGCCCGACCCTGGCCTTGAAGGCGATGGGCCGCGGCAGCTACCAACGCACGCGCCTGGATAAATTCGGTTTCCCCAGGGGTTACCTCATGCGCAGCAAGCGCGTCCACGACTTTGCCACGGGCGACATGGTGCGCGCGGATGTACCCAAAGGTCTCAAGGCCGGCGTCCACACGGGCCGCGTGGCGATTCGGGCAACGGGCAGGTTCAACATCCAATTGCACCAAGCTGGCGTTTCAGCGGTGGTGCAGGGAATCCACTACAGACACTGCCGTATCGTTCAAAGGAACGACGGGTATGGCTATTTTCTTAACCCGGCCAATCACACAAAACGTGATCAGGTAAGGCCAAAAGCATCGGATGCTTCGCATCCGGCGCTCTACCTCCCCGGCATGAATGCCGAGGTTTCACGCGCACTCTGATGACTTCATGGAGACCGCCGCAACACATCAAAGTCAAAGCCATCGGGCTGCACTGGAGAGATGACAAGCTGCTTGCGGCCGAAGTCTTCGATGACCACGGCCAACTCAAAGGCGTGCGCCCGCTGGGCGGCAGCATCGAGTTTGGCGAATGCTGGCAAACCGCCCTGGCGCGCGAGTTCCAGGAAGAGCTGGGTGTCGATATTGAAGTGACAGGGCCGCCGCATGTGATGGAAAACATCTACACCCACCATGGCGCCACCGGCCACGAAGTGCTGTTCATTGGCGAAGTGCGGTTTGACGCAGATGCCTTTGCAGGCCTGGACGTCATTGAATTCCTCGAGGACAGCGGAGCGCCCTGCACGGCGCGCTGGTTTGACCTGGCGGAACTCGACTTGCCGGATGGGCCTGCGCTGTTTCCGGTGGGGTTGAAGGAAGTGCTGCTCGACACTGGGGCGCAGGGGCCAGACGTTGTTGCCAACCGTGATCGCAAGGGCTGTCAGCCTTGATTGCCAAAGACACTCACCCGACAACGTCTATAAAGCAGTCGTTCAATGCCACTTTTCCTGAACAGCCGCAGGGGCCTGGGAACCTGCTGCTCGATTTTAGTCCTCGCTATCACGCGGGTAGCCTGCGTCTGCCCAGCGCTGCGCAGACGCGCGGGTGAGGCCATGGTCCGGCCGGACGCGTACCTTGGCCAACTGGCTGCCGTCCGCTGCGGTGGCCGTGAGCGTCGCAGAGGGGTTCTCCTCGTCGGGCTCGATATCGAGCGCCACCGTCACGCGCAATCCGCGCACTTCGATCTCAATGGCTTTGTGCAACAGCGCTGCCTGGTGCTGCTCATGCCGACGTATGACTTCGCTGGCAGTCTTCACCAGCGTGTTGAAGGCCGACATATCAAGTGGCTTGGGACTCTTCTTGTCACGCCCCATGGTCCATGGGCCGACCAGCGCTGGTTCCGCCTGGCCGTCTTGGGTCATTGACACTGCCCAGCCATCGTCGTCTTCGTTCTTGATGACGCGGGCTTCCCAGCCCTTGTGATACCAAAGGCGGTCTTCGAAGATGGAGATGTCTTCTGGCTCGAGTTCTACTGACATGTTTGGACTTTTTTGGAAGCGATCAAGACCAAAGTCTACTGTATCTGCATACAGTTTTGTGAGGGTGGGTCTATCCCAAGGTCGGCATCTTGGGCTGCGCATGCCCTGATCAGGTCGAGGCATGGGCTTTCATCCTGAGCCCGTCGAAGGATCTAAGGGTCGAAGGCTTCTTTGAGGACAGGCCGTTTCTTGATAACGCCTGGCGAGACTTTGTCTCGCTTACCCCGCTCAGGACGCACGGGGGGACAGGAACGGAGTGCTTTTGCATTACGCTACCCCCAAGCCTCGCGCAGCACAGCGCAAGGCCTCGTCTCAAAGGCCTGCAAGTCAGGCCTGCAACCAAACCACCTCTTCCCTCACCGCCACCGGATAGGTCCGCAGCCGCGTCTCAGGCGCCTCCATGCAGGCCCCCGAACGCAACTGGTAATGGTGCTTGTAGATAGGCGAAGCCACCACAGGCTCGCCGCCCAGGTCGCCGACGATGCCGCGCGAGAGCACGTTGGCGCCGCTGTGCGGGTCGTGGTTGTCGAGGGCGTAGAGGCTGCCGTCGGCGAGGCGGAAGATGGCGATCTGGGTTGTGCCGATCAGCGCGCAGACGCCGGTGTCGGGCCAGATGTCGTCGACCGCGCAGATGCGGTGCCAGTCGGCGTCGGCCAGATGGGCGTCGGCCGGGGCGAGTTCGCAAGCGTTGGCTAATGCGTTCATGGGGCGTTCTCCGAATAGTGTTCTAGGCAATGGCTTCTTCGACCAAGGGGATGCCTTTGAGGCCGCTGCGTTTTTCCACGTCGGTGGCAGGGCGGATCTGGCCGCGCTCTTGCACGAAGACCACGTTGGCGTCGCCGGCGTCGCTGTTGACGAAGGTGCGCAGGCGGCGCACGACGGCCGGGTCGTCTACGGCCTTTTTCCATTCGCAGGCGTAGGTACCGACCACATGCGCCATCTGCGCTTCGAGTTCGTCGGCCAGGCCCAGGCTGTCGTCAATGACGACTTCCTTGAGATAGGCCAGGCCGCCTTCGAGGTTGTCGCGCCAGGTGCTGGTGCGCTGCAGGCGGTCGGCGGTGCGAATGTAGAACATCAGGAAGCGGTCGATGTAGCGAATCAGCTGTTCCTTGGACAGATCGGACGCGATCAGCTCGGCGTGGCGCGGCTTCATGCCGCCGTTGCCGCAGACGTAGAGGTTCCAGCCCTTGTCGGTGGCGATGATGCCCACGTCCTTGCCCTGGGCCTCGGCGCATTCGCGCGTGCAGCCTGAGACGCCGAACTTGATCTTGTGCGGCGAGCGCAGGCCCTTGTAGCGGTTCTCGAGCTCGATCGCCAGGCCCACGCTGTCGTCCACGCCGTAGCGGCACCAGGTCGAGCCCACGCAGCTCTTGACGGTGCGCAGCGACTTGCCATAGGCATGGCCCGACTCGAAGCCCGCGTCCACGAGCTCGCGCCAGATCAGCGGCAGCTCGTGCACCTGGGCGCCGAACATGTCTATGCGCTGGCCGCCCGTGATCTTGGTGTAGAGGCCGTACTGCTTGGCGACCTGGCCGATCACGATCAGTTGGTCGGGCGTGATTTCGCCCGCGGCCACGCGCGGCACGATGGAGTAGGTGCCGTCCTTCTGGATATTGCCCAGGAAGTAGTCGTTGCTGTCCTGCAGCGGCGCGCCGTTGCGGTCGAGAACGAAGTCGTTCCAGCAGCTCGCCAGGATGTTCGCGGCCGTGGGCTTGCAGATGTCGCAGCCATGGCCCTTGCCGTGCTGCGCCAGCAACTGCGCGAAGGTGCGGATCTCGCCCACGCGCACCAGGTGGTATAGCTCCTGGCGCGAGTACGGGAAGTGCTCGCACAGGTGGTTGTTCACGGCCACGCCCTGGCGCTTGAGTTCGGCCTTGAGCACCTGGGTGACCAGGGGCACGCAGCCGCCGCAGGACGTCCCGGCCTTGGTGCAGGCCTTGAGATCGCCAATGTTCTGCACGCCGCCCGCAATCGCCGAGCACAGCTGGCCCTTGCTGACGTTGTTGCACGAGCACAGCACGGCGGTGTCGGGCAGCGCGTCCACGCCCAGGCCGGGCTTGGCCGCGCCGTCGGTGGCGGGCAGTATCAACAGGCCCGGCGATTCGGGCAGGGGCATGGCATTGAGCGCCATCTGCAGCAGCGTGCCGTATTCCGAGGCATCGCCCACCAGCACCGCGCCCAGCAGGCGCTTGCCGTCTTCGCTGACGACGATCTTCTTGTAGACCTGCAGCAGCTCGTCGGTGTAGCTGAAGTTGCGGCTGCCCGGGGTCTTTCCCTGCGCGTCGCCAATGCTGGCCACGTCCACGCCCATGAGCTTGAGCTTGGTGCTCATGTCGGCGCCGCGGAAGGCCGCGTCAACGTCACCGGCCAGATGCCCGGCCGCGACGCGCGCCATGTCGTAGCCCGGCGCGACCAGGCCGAACACCTGCTCCTGCCAGGCCGCGCATTCGCCGATCGCGTAGATGTCGTGGTCGCTGGTGCGGCAGTGGTCGTCGACGACAATGCCGCCGCGCGGGCCCAGCGCCAGCAGGCTCTGGCGCGCGAGTTCGTCGCGCGGGCGAATGCCGGCCGAGAAGACGATCATGTCGGTCTCGAGGTGGCTGCCGTCGGCAAACACCATGCGGTGGCGCGCGGTCGCGCCGTCGGTGATCTCCACCGTGTTGCGGCTGGTGTGCACCTGCACGCCCAGCGCTTCGATCTTGGTGCGCAGCACGCGCCCGCCGCCTTCGTCGACCTGGACCATCATCAGCCGCGGCGCGAACTCCACCACATGGGTCTGCAGGCCCATGTCGCGCAGCGCCTTGGCGCATTCCAGGCCCAGCAGGCCGCCGCCCACCACCACGCCGCTCTTGGATTTGGCGCCCGAGGCGAGCATGCCTTCGAGGTCTTCGATGGTGCGGTAGACAAAGCAGTGCGGCCGGTCACGCCCGGGCACGCCCGGCACGAAAGGCGACGAGCCCGTGGCCAGCACCAGCTTGTCATAAGCCAGCTCTTCACCATCGGCCAGCTGCAGCGTATGGTTGCGGCGTTCAATGGAAGCGACGCGCGCGTTCAGCCGCAGCGTGAGGCCGGGGCGATCGTAGAAGCCCGGGGGCACGAGCGACAGTTCATCGGCGCCGCGGCCGCTGAAGAAGTCGGACAGGTGCACGCGGTCATAGGCCGGGCGCGGCTCCTCGCCCAGCACGGTGACTTCCAGCCCGGCCGCCGGCAGGTCGGGGTAGCGTTCGATCAGGGCTTCGACATAGCGGTGGCCCACCATGCCATTGCCGGCAATCAACAACTTCATCGGTGTTTTATCGGTCGCGTGGGGCATGCGACTTCCTTCGACGGTGGTGGAGCGCTGTGCTCCGGTTCGGAAAAACAAAAAGGCGCCCGCAACGGATACAGGCACTGAGTGCGCTGGAAAAGTTGCGGACGCCTTTGTCCTGGGTGACGAGGGCATCGCGGCCCCGCATCGTCGTGGTGGTTAAGCAGGTTTTGTGCCAGGCTGAAAAAACGTTGCAGCGCTTTATTCCTAGGCCAGGCCGTTCATCCTTCGACAGGCTCAGGATCAGGACGAACGGGGGGACGGGACGAGCGTTCGCCCTGAACCGAAAACCACCGTTCACCCTGAGCCTGTCGAAGGGTGTCTTGCCACATGAAAGAGCCAACAATCGGACAAACGCATCAAACCAGTGCAAACCACGCACCGTTTCGGGCACACCCCGCCGCGCGTTTTCCTGGTCACAATCACCCCCATGCCTTTTGAACTCGACATTGGATGGGTCTCGCGCCCCGGCCGCGCGCAGGTCAACGAAGATTTCGCCGCCGTGCAGATGCCCGACGACGGCGCCGGCATGCTGGCCGCCGTGGCCGATGGCGTGAGCGCCGGCGGCTGGGGCCGCGAAGCCGCGCAGACCACCGTGACGAGTCTGGCCAACGACTTCTTTTGCACGCCGGCCACCTGGGAGCCCACGGTCGCGCTCGACCGCATCATCGGTGCGCAGAACGCCTGGCTGTATGGCGTCAATCGCCGGCGCCAGCCCGCCTACGGGCTCACGACGCTGACGGCGCTGGTGCTGCGCGGCCAGAGCTTTACGCTTGCGCATGTGGGCGATACCCGGGCCTACCTGCTGCGCCAGGGGCAGATAGAGCAGCTGACCGAAGACCATGTGATGGGCGGCGTGGACTTCGCCCACCGGCTCACGCGCGCCATCGGGCTGGAAGACCGCGTGACCATAGACTACCGCCAGGGCGAAGTGCTGCCCGGCGATATCTTCGTGCTGCTGTCCGACGGCGTTCACAACGACATCCGCCCGCGGCAGATTGCGCAATGGGCCAGCGAAGACGCGGTGCAGGCACAGGCCCTGGCCGAGCGCCTGGCCGATGCCGCCGAGCGCCAGGGCAGCCGCGACAATCTCAGCGCCGTGGTGGTGCGCGTTCTCGGCGTGAAGGAAGCGACGCTGGAAGACACCACGCGCCGCGCCCACACCCTGCCCGCGCTGCCGCTGCTGAAAAACGGCGCCGTGGTCGATGGTCTGCGCGTTGAGGGTCTGGTGGCCGATAGCGGCATCTACCGCGTCTACCGCGTGCTGCACGAAGCCAGCGGCCAGCATTACGCGCTCAAGACGCTGCACCCGCAGCGCGCACATGACCGCCACGAATGGGCCGCGCTGGCCCACGAGGCCTGGGTTGCGCGCCACCTGCAGACGGGGCCCACGGCCCAGCATCTGGCGCGGCTGCATGCGCCGCTGGTCGCCGAGCCGTCGGCGTTCTACCTGCTCTATGAATGGATGGACGGCGAGACCCTCGCGCAATGGATAGAGCAGCGCCGCCGCCCCGGCGTGGCCCAGGTGCTGGCGATCGCCCAGCAGGCCGCGCGCGTGCTCGGCGGCCTGCACCGCCAGGGCGTGATCCACCGCGACGTCAAGCCGGCCAACCTGCACTACGGCCGCGACGGCGTGCTGCGCCTGCTGGACCTGGGCGTGGCCCTGACCGGACGCGAGCCCGAAGCCGTGCGCACCTTGCACGCGGGCACGGCAAGCTATGTCAACCCCGAGCAATGGGACGACCCGCCGGCCCCGGCCGATGCGGGCACCGACCTGTTTGCGCTGGGCGTGACGCTCTACCAGTTGCTCAGCGCGGGCCGCCTGCCCTATGGCGAAGTCATTGCCTACCAGCGCGGGCGCTACTGGCGCGACCCCGTGGCGCCCAGCCGGCACAACCCGCAGGTGCCGATCTGGCTCGACTCCATCGTGCTCAAGGCCGTCGCGCGCACGCCGGCCCAGCGTTTCGAGACGGCCGAGGAACTGCTGCTGGCGCTGGAGCGCGGCGCGGCCCGCCCGCTGCCGCCGCAGGCCGGCAGCCCGCTGGCGGCGCGCGATCCGGCGTTTGGCTGGAAGGCCGCGCTGGCGTTCAGCGCCGTGCTGAACGTCGCACTGATCTACTGGATATTGTTTCTGCCGCGCTGAACTCAGGCGTTCAGGCGGTCACGCGTGCACGCCCGCCCTTTTCCGCCCAGGTGCGTGTCCAGCGGATCTGCATGAAGCGCAGCATCACCAGCATCACCAGCGCGAAGAACGCAAACAGCGCAAAGCCCGAGAAGTAGCTGCCCGTGTACTGCTGCGACAAGCCCATGCTCGCGGGAATCAGGCCGCCGCCCAGCGCGCCGATTTCGCCTATCATCGAGCCGGCCACCGCCGTCGTCGTCGGCCAGCGCAGCGGCACCAACTGGAACAGCGCGCCATTGCCCGCGCCCAGCGCCGCGAAACACACGAGAAACGCCAGCATGGTCAGCGGCAGCGACGCGCTGCTCAGGCCGCACAGCAGCAAGCTGGCGCAGATCACCACCAGCACGGCCGTGAGCGTGTTGATTCCGCCCCAATGGTCCGACAGCCAGCCGCCAAAAATGCGTGTCACCGCGCCCATGAACGCTGCCAGCATCGTCAACTGTCCGGCCTCGACCTTGCTCACGCCGAACTGGTCGTAGAAGTAGCTGGGCAGGAAGGTCGCCAGGCCGATGAAGCCGCCAAAGCTCACCGCGTAGATCAGGCTGAACGCCCAGCCGTCCTTCTCGAAAAGGCAGGCCACATGGTCGCGCATGGTGGCATGCGCATCGCGGTCTTCGGGTTCGCGCGCAAACACGATCATCACCGCCATAGGCACCATGATGCCCAGCGCCGCGAGGCCGTAGACCGCCTGCCAGCCATAGGCCTGGGCCAGCGGCGGTGCGAGCAGCGCGGCGACGGCCGTGCCGATATTGCCCGCGCCCACCAGCCCCATGGCCAGCCCCTTGTAGCGCGGCGGAAACGAGCCCGAGCCCAGCGACAGCGCGACGCCGAAGCTCGCGCCCGCAATGCCCAGCAGCACGCCCATGGCCAGCAGGTCGTTGAACGAGTCGACGGCGAAGTAGCCATAGAGCATGGCGATGGCGATGCCCACCATCTCCACCAGCGTCGCGTTCTTGCGGCCTATGTACTGCGCCAGCAGGCCCAGCGGAAAGCGCATCAGCGAGCCGGCGACGATGGGAATCGACAGCATCAAGCCCCTTTGCGCGGGCGTCAGATCGAAACTCTCGGTGAGAAACGGCGCCATCGCCCCATTGATGACCCAGATGCCACACGAGCATGCGAAGTAGAAAAATGACGCGCCCAAAGTTGGTGCGTGCCCGGCTTGCAAAAAGCTGCGAAATCCCGCCATCGAATGTTCTCCGTGCAAAAGAAAACGCCTACGCTGGCGCGCGCCGCTTTCACGGCAGTGCCAGACGTAGACGTCGTTGTTTTCATGCCGCCCTGCCCGCTTCGTTGCGGGTGGGCGGCACACACGTTCAGCAAGAATCGTGCGCGCTTTGCGGCAATCATTCAGAGTGGCTAACACGACCCAGCAAATCGTAGATTTGCGGTTGAGACTAGGCGCGGCCGGCCAGGCGCGGGGGCGCAGACAGTGCGAGTAGCACGGCAAGGCCACGCAACGACGTCTCAAGGGTTGTGTTAGCCGCTCTAGGACATCAGCAGTTGCAGGCTCTTCTCATACAGCAGGGTCAGCTGGTCGAAGTTGTCATGCAGGCTGTCGCACGACCGGCACAGCGCCGCCCTGCTCTGCACCGAGTCCAGCTGCGTGAGGCCCGACTGCAGATGCAGCCAGGCCTTGCGCGACTCGCGCAGGCTCAGCGTGATTTCCGGGCTCGACAGCGGCGTCATCTCCATCTTGAGCAGCGCGACTTCGACTTCGGAGCGCATGTCGGCCAGCAGGGCGCGCAGCGACGCGTCCTGCAGCAGCTCGCCGAGCAAGGCGGTCTTGCCCAGGCGCTGCACCAGCATGCGCTGGCGGCCGCAGAGATTGATCACCGTGAGCGCGCGCCGACCCGACGCAGCCTCCAGCGCCTGCACCAGGGCCTCGGCGTGCTGCAGCAAATGCTCGGCCCGGGCATTGAGCCGCGCCAGCATCTCCATGCTGGTCTTCTCCGCCAGCACCTGCTGCATGCGCGACCAGGCATCAACCACCACCGCCAGAGCCGACTGCACGGCCGGCGTATGCGGATGGGTATGCGGCACGGTCTGCAGGAAGTGCAGACGTGCCTGCACGCGTTCAATCGACGCCGTCTGCAGCGCACGCGCACGCGGGCGGTCCACGCCCAGCAGCGACTGCGCGGCCAGGCGCACGATGCGCTGGGACAGCATGCGCAGCTGGCCGGCCTGGTTCAGCGACTCGGCCCAGAACGCGGTCTCGACCACCGAGCGCGAAATGTCGGACAGCTTGAGGCTGGCGTGCATCGCGGCATTGCGCAAAAAGGTAAAGGCTTCGTCTTCGCTGGTGCCGCGCGCGTCGGCGACTATGCCCTTGGCGCGCTCCAGCCACTTGCGATCGGCAAGCTGGCTTTGCGCGCTGGCCAGCGCCACGCGCAGTGCCTTGCGCTCTTCCCAGCGCCAGCGATCGAGTGCCAGGCCGGCCGCGAGATCCTGCGCCGTGGACGTCTGCGGCCACCAGCCCGCAAGGCCCCGGGCCTGCAGGCGTTCGAGCAAGGCCGGGGCCGGCGCCGCGTCGATCAGGCTGATCGCACAGGGCGGCCCGTCGGGCCACGCCGCCAGCGCCGCGCTCAGCTGCGTCGCGGGCATGGCAACGACCACCTGCAACGGCGCGCCGGACCCTATGCGCTGCACCAACTGCGCCGCGTCAATGGCCTGGGCTTCGAAGGCCATGCCGTGCGCGGCGAACTGATCCCGCCAGGCCTGAGGCCAGGGGCTGTCATTCGAATACAAAAACAAAAAAGTGTTCATGGCGATGATTGCCGAAGGGTACGTCCAAGAATAGTGCAGACACGCAAGACCCATGCCTGCCTGCATCCATTTGGTGCAAAACCCTCAGCGCCACCACAGCGCGGCCAGCACGCCCAGCGCCAGCGCAATCAGCATCGCGCCCGAAATGCGCTCCAGCCAGGGCAGAGCGCGCGCAAAGCGCCGCAGCACGGCCTGGTTGCCGATCAGCATCGCAACCAGCAGATCCCACAGCAGCACCATGCCGAACATCCACGCGCCATAGACCGCTTTCCAGCCCGCGCTCGCATAGGGGCCGCTCAGCATCGCGGCCAGGCTGGCGTAGAACAGCGCGTTCTTGGGATTCAGGATGCCCGAGACAAAGCCCATGGCGGCCGCGCGCCACCACAGGCTGGCAGCGGACGCGGGCTGCACGCCCTGCCCCTGGCCGGCAGGCGCCGCCGTCAACGCCGTCGCACCCGCATGGCGAATGAACAGTGCACCTAGATAGAGCAGATAGCCGCAGCCCGCGAGCTGCAGCGCGACAAACAACGCGCTGCCGGGCGTGAGCACCGCCGTGCCCGCGAACGCCGCGACGATGAACACGCCATTGGCCACGGCAATGCCCAGGCAGGCGCCGCTGGCGATGCGCCAGTTCGTCGCCAGCGAGGTGCGTGCAAGCAGAAAGAAATCCGGGCCAGGGGAAAGCAGCGCGAGAAAATGCGCTGCGGCGATCATCAAGAAGGTCTGCATTCGAAAGACACATGGGAGTCATTCGCTCGCAGTGTGGCTACGCAGTGCCGGCCTGTATTGAAGAAAATTGCGCGGCCGCTAGGCCCTGAAGCGCCCCGGCGTGATCCCCGCATGCGCCTTGAACACCCGCTGGAAATGCGCCTGGTCCGCAAAGCCCAGCCGGTAGGCGACATCGGCCAGGCCTTCGCCGGCGCGGATGTGCTCACGCGCCAGATTGATGCGCCGGTTCAGCTGCCAGGCATGGGGCGTCATGCCGGTGGCGGCGCGGAACGCGCGTATCAGCTGGTAGCGGCTCGTGCCGGCCAGGCGCGCGAGATCGCCCAGGTCCGTGTGGATTGCCGACGCATTGCGCAGGAAGTCGAGCACCGGCTGCAGTTGTTCGCTGCGGCGCGCGCTGGCGCCGGAATCGATGCGCAGCCCCTGTGCGGTATCGGTCTCGCCAACGAACTCGATCAGCGCCGCTTCCTTGTCCTGGGCATCGGCTGCGGAGAACAACAAAGCGTTGAGGCGACAGAAACGGGCATAGACCGCGGGCGCGGCAACGATGCGAATCGACTCGCCGCCTCCTGCCTCGGACGCGTACTCCGCACGCACGGCCTGCAGCCAGGCCGCGTCCAGGTGCAGCATCTGGTAGCTCCAGGCGCTGCCCGGCTGCGGGTTGCAGGCGTGCACGCGCGCTGCGGGCACGAACACCAGCGAGCCCACCTGCAGCGTGACCGGGCCGTCGCCCGCGCCGCTGAAGCGGCTGCTGCCGCGGTCCACGGCGCCTATGGAAAACGTGGGGTGGCTGTGCGGCTTGTAGCAGGCCCGGCTGTCGCAGGCGCGCCGGCTCTCGGCATAGGGCATGGCCGGATCGCGCCAGAACTCGGAAAAAGCTTGCATGGCGCCATTGTATGAATGCCGCCGGCGTCACCGCTGCGCCCCGGAATTTACGCAGTACTACGCACAGCAAGCGGCGAATTTCAGACCTAAACTGCGCGCACTCATAAAAAGAGAGCGCCGCGCCTGCGGCGCTTTTATATTCATAACAGTGGAGTAAAAATGGAATTTATCAGCACCCCCGACTTCTGGATCGGTCTCTTCAAGATCGTCTGGATCAACATCATCCTGTCCGGCGACAACGCCGTCGTCATTGCCCTCGCGGCGCGTTCCCTGCCCCCGGCACAGCAAAGAAAAGCCATCATGTTCGGCTCCGGCGCCGCCGTGGTGCTGCGCATCGTGCTCACGGTGGTCGCGGCCAAGCTGCTGGAGCTGTCGTTCCTGCAGGTCATAGGCGGCGTATTGCTGCTGTGGATAGGCTACCAGCTGCTCAGCGGCAACGAAGAAGGCGACGGCGAGAGCAAGGGCACGGGCTCGATGATGGCCGCGATCCGCACCATACTGATCGCCGACCTGGTGATGAGCCTGGACAACGTGATTGCCGTGGCGGCCACGGCGCAAGGCAACATGGTCCTGCTGATCCTGGGCCTGGCCATCAGCATTCCGCTGGTGATCTTCGGCTCCACGCTGATGATCAAGCTGATGGAACGCTTCCCCGTGATCATCACGCTGGGCGCGGCGCTGATCGGCTGGGTCGGTGGTGAAACCGTCGTCAACGACCGCCTGCTGCACGGCTACACCATGGCCCACCCCTGGCTGCACTACGCCGCCGCCGCGACCGGCGCCGTGCTGGTCGTGGGCCTGGGCAAGCTCGCGCAGGCGCGCGCTTCGGGCAAGCAAGCCCAGGTCTGACCCGGGAGGCGCCAGGGTGTGAGTCTCTGGCCGTTTCCCTGCATGAACGCACTGCCCCGGCAGTGCGTTTTGCATTGCGGGAGCGTTACGGCTGCTGCGCCAGCAGCCAGCCACGAAACGTGGCCAGCGCGGGCAGCGTCTCGTTGCGCTCGGGGTAGACAAGGTAATAGGAGCGCTCGCTGACCATGGCCGCGCCGACTTCGACCAGCCCCGGGCGGCGGTCTTCGTCGTCGATCAGCGCCCGGGGCACCAGGCCCACGCCCATGCCCGCGCGCACCGCCTGCATCAGATGCGAGGTCAGCTCGAAGCTGGGCCCTACCTTCATCTGCCGGTGGTCCAGGCCGTAATGGCTGAACCACTGCGCCCAGCCTTTCTGGTTGCTGGCCACCGTGAGCAGCGTCTGCGAAGCGATCCAGGCGGGCGTCGCGCGCTTGCCGCCCAGGGCCTGCGGACTGGCGATCGCCACCAGAAACTCGTTGTGCAGGCAGTGGGCGCGCAGATCAGGCCAGTCACCGGTGCCCACGGTGATCGCCGCGTCGATCTCCTCGGCATTGAAGTCGATATGGCCTATGCGTGAATGGATGTGCACCGTCACCCCCGGGTGGGCACGGTAGAAGTCGTGCAGCCGCGGCAGCAGCCATTTGGAGCCATGGGTAGGCAGCGTCGCCAGGCGCAGCGCGCCACCGCCCTCCTGGTGCGACATGGCCTGCAGCGTGGCCGCGCGAATCCGGCCCAGCCCGGCGCCGAGTTCCGCGGCGTAGCGCCGGCCCAATTCAGTGAGCTTGACCGAGCGGCCCTGGCGGCGAAACAGGCTGATGCCCAGTTGCGACTCCAGCGTCTGGATCTGCCGGCTCACCGCGCTCTGGCTCAGCGCCAGTTCTTCGGCCGCGCGCGTATAGCTTTCATGGCGCGCCGCGGCCTCGAACACCAGCAGCAGGGACATGGAAGGGGTCAGGCGACGGTAATGCATGAGTTTTATGCAGCAATTGCCGCTGAAATATCCGTTTGTATTGCCGAATTATCGGGCCGATACTTGAGTCTCGCCAAAAACACATGCATTGAACACATCATTGATGCAGTGCCAAGGCCAGCACAAGGCTCCCCCGATGATTGAACGACTTCCCCTGCCCGCGAGCGCGCCCGACGCCGGCTCCAGCGCCTTTCTAGTCGCCCTGCGCGCCGCCGGCTTCGAAGGCGAAATCAGCACCGACTACGCCAGCCGCACGGTGCTGGCGACCGACAACTCGATCTACCAGCGCCTGCCCCAGGCGGTGGTGTTTCCCGCGCATGCCGAGGATGTGCAGACCGTCACGCGGCTGCTGGCCGAGCCCGCGCACCGCGGCGTGGCGCTGACGGCGCGCGGCGGCGGCACGGGCACCAACGGGCAGTCGCTGACCGATGGCATCGTGCTGGACCTGTCGCGCCACATGAACCGCATTCTGGAGATCAACGCCCAGGAGCGCTGGGTGCGGGTGCAGGCCGGCGTGGTGAAAGACCAGCTCAACGCCGCGCTCAAGCCCCATGGCCTGTTCTTTGCGCCCGAGCTGTCGACGTCCAACCGCGCGACCATAGGCGGCATGATCAACACCGACGCCAGC
The DNA here is from genome assembly GCF_902706035.1 of Pantoea sp. 18069. Classification (GTDB taxonomy): domain Bacteria; phylum Pseudomonadota; class Gammaproteobacteria; order Burkholderiales; family Burkholderiaceae_C; genus Comamonas. The sequence continues at coordinate 21,023 of NZ_CACSJA010000029.1, forward strand.
GGCCAGGGCAGTTGCACCTATGGCAAGACGCGCGACCATGTGCTGGCCATAGATTTCGTGCTGCTGGGCGGCGACCGGCTGCGCAGCCAGGCACTGAACGCACAGGAACTCGAGCGCGCCTGTGCGCAGGCCGGCCGCGCGGGCCAGGTCCATCGCACGGCGCGCCGCATCGCCGACACCCAGGCGGAGCTGATCGCCGCCAAGTTCCCGCCGCTCAACCGCTGCCTCACGGGCTATGACCTCGCCCACTTGCGCGCAGCCGACGGTGGCTTCCATCTCAACAGCGTGCTGTGCGGCGCCGAAGGCTCGCTGGGCTGCGTGGTCGAAGCCAGGCTCAACGTCCTGCCCATTCCCAGGTATTCGGTACTGGTCAATGTGCGCTATGCGGCCTTCATGGACGCGCTGCGCGATGCGCGCGCGCTGCTCGCGCTCAAGCCGCTGTCGATAGAGACCGTGGACTCCAAGGTGCTGATGCTGGCCATGCAGGACTTTGTCTGGAACAGCGTCGCCGAGTACTTCCCAAGCGACGCCGCGCAGCCGACACTGGGCATCAATATCATCGAGTTCAGCGGCGACGATGCGCAGGCCGTGGACCACCAGGTGCAGGACTTCATCGCCCATCTGCAAAGCGACGCCGGCGTGCAGCGCCTGGGCCATACGCTGGCCGTGGGCGAGAGCGCGGTCAAGCGCGTCTATGCGATGCGCAAGCGCGCGGTCGGCCTGCTGGGCAATGTGCAGGGCGAAGCCCGGCCCCAGCCGTTTGTCGAGGACACGGCCGTGCCGCCCGAGAATCTTGCCGACTTCATTGCCGAGTTCCGCGCGCTGCTCGACAGCCATGGCCTGCAGTACGGCATGTTCGGCCATGTAGACGCCGGCGTGCTGCATGTGCGCCCGCTGCTCGACATGAAGGACCCGCGCCAGGCGGCGCTGGTGCGGCCGGTGTCCGACGGCGTGGCTCAACTTACGCAGCGCCATGGCGGCCTGCTGTGGGGCGAGCATGGCAAGGGCCTGCGCTCGGAATACGCGCCCGCGTTCTTTGGCGAACTCTACCCCGCGCTGCAGCAGCTCAAGGCGGCGTTCGACCCGCACAACCAGTTCAACCCCGGCAAGATCGCCACGCCCGCCGCAGCCAGAACGCTGCTGCTCAAGGTCGACGGCGTGCCGCTGCGCGGCGAGTTCGACCGCCAGATCGACGAGCGCGTCTGGCAAAGCCATGGCGCGGCCATGCACTGCAACGGCAACGGCGCCTGCTACAACTTCGACCCCGATGACGCGATGTGCCCGTCGTGGAAAGCCACGCGCGAGCGCGTGCATTCGCCCAAGGGCCGGGCCTCGCTGATGCGCGAATGGCTGAGACTCCAGGGCGCAGCCGGCGTCGATGTGCTGCAGGCCGCGGCCGCCAAGCCATCCTTTGTCATCGGCCTGGCCACGCGCTGGCGCAACAGCCGGGCCGCGCGGCGCGGCGAAGCCGACTTCTCGCACGAGGTCTACGCGGCGATGGCCGGCTGCCTGTCGTGCAAGTCCTGCGCGGGCCAGTGCCCGGTCAAGGTCAACGTGCCGGATTTTCGCGCGCGCTTTCTCGCGCTCTACCACCAGCGCTATCTGCGGCCGCTGCGCGACTACCTGATCGGCTCGCTGGAGCTGACCATGCCCTGGATGGCGCGCATGCCCGCGGTCTACAACGGGCTGATGGGCGCCAGCGGGGTGCGCCGCCTGCTGCAAAAGCATATCGGCATGGTCGACAGCCCGCTGCTGAGCCCGTTCGATCTGCAGGCCGTGCTCACGCGCTGGAACGTGCGGCCCGCGCAGCCGCAGGCGCTGCTGGCATTGAGCGAAGAGGAGCGCACGCGCAGCGTGGTGATAGTGCAGGACACCTTCACGCGCTACTTCGACCCCGAGCCGCTGGCCGCGCTGATCGAGCTTGCCTCGCGCCTGGGCTACCGGGTCTGGCTCGCGCCGCTCAAGCCCAACGGCAAGCCGCTGCATGTGCAAGGGTTCCTGGGCGCCTTCGCCCAGGCCGCGGTACGCAATGCACGCGGGCTGTCGGCGCTCGCCGAATCGGGCATCGCGCTCGTGGGCCTGGACCCGGCAATGACCTTGACCTACCGCCAGGAGTACCAGAAAGTCGCGGACATAGGCGAGGTGCCACGCGTCGCGCTGCCGCAGGAATGGCTGCTCGACGTACTGCCCCAGGCCCTGCCAGAACCCATGGTCGACACCCCGCTGTTCACGCTGATGCCGCACTGCACCGAAGCCACGAACGCGCCGGGCAGCAGCGAGCAATGGGTGCAGGTGTTCGCGCGCCGCGGGCTGCGCCTGCGCGCGCAGGCCGTGGGCTGCTGCGGCATGTCGGGCACCTACGGCCACGAGGACCGCAACCTCGCGACGTCCAGGCACATCTACGCCCAGTCCTGGGAGCGCAAGCTGCCAGAAAGTGCAGGGGCCGAAGTCGCGCTGGCCACGGGCTACTCCTGCCGCAGCCAGGTCTCGCGCCTGTCGCAGCGGCAACTGCGCCACCCTGTGCAGGCCTTGCTCGAACAGTTGCGCGCGGCAGCCTGATGGCGGGCCACTGACTGCCGTACAATCCGCACCGGGTGGCATGCCATGGTGACGTGTCAGGAAAGCAGCGAAGGTCGGGCCGCCTCGCTGCCTTGTCACGTCCTCCCTGTCCATGTTCAACATCCCTGTCGAATCGATGGCTGCCGCCATCTTTGGCCTCGCTTTGGCGCACACTTTCGCCGCCAAGCAGTTCGAGCGCCTGTCCCACCGCTTCCCGCGCCACGCCGGCCTGTTTCACCTGCTCGGTGAAGTCGAAGTCGTCTTCGGCTTCTGGGCCATCGTGCTGATTGCGCTCATGGCCCTGGCCAGCGGCGGCGAAGCCGCCCTTCAATACGCCGAGTCGCGCAACTACACCGAGCCGCTGTTCGTCTTCGTGGTGATGGTGATCGCGGCGTCCAAGCCGGTGCTGGCCACCGTGATGTCGACGGTCAACACCCTCGCGCGCTGGGCCCCGCTGCCCACGCCCCTGGCCACCGCCTGGCTGGGCCTGGCCGCGGTGCCGCTGCTGGGCTCGCTGATCACCGAGCCCGCGGCCATGACGATTGCGGCGCTGATGCTCGCGCCGCAGATCTTCCGCCGCCATGTGCCCGAAGGGCTCAAGTACCTGGCGCTGGGCGTGCTGTTCGTCAATGTCTCCATAGGCGGCACGCTGACCGCCTATGCGGCGCCGCCCGTGCTGATGGTCGCGGCCACCTGGGGCTGGGACAGCGCATTCATGTTCTCCCATTTCGGCTGGAAAGCCGCGATCGCGGTGCTGGTGAACGCCAGCGTTGCGGCCTTCTTCCTGCGCCAGCACCTGCGCCCGGCGCTGCCCGGCAATGACGAACTCGACGCGGCCGCGCGCGTGCCGCTGCCCGTCGTCGCGGTCCATCTGCTGCTGCTCGCGGGCGTGGTGCTGTTTGCCCACCACCCGGTGATTTTCCTTGGCCTGTTCCTGATGTTCCTGGGCTTCACCCAGGCCTATGCGCAGCACCAGAGCCCGTTGATCCTCAAGGAAGCGCTGCTCGTGGGCTTTTTCCTCGCGGGCCTGGTGGTGCTGGGCGGCATGCAGCAATGGTGGCTGCAGCCCATCGTGTCCAACCTGGAGCCACTGGCGCTGTTCCTGGGCGCAATAGGCCTGACGGCCATCACCGACAACGCGGCCCTGACCTACCTGGGCTCGTTGATCGTCGGCATCTCGGATGAATCCAAGTACCTGCTGGTCGCCGGTGCGGTGGCGGGCGGCGGGCTCACGGTGATTGCAAATGCGCCCAACCCCGCGGGCGTGGCCCTGCTCAAGCGCGGCTTCGCCGACGAGACCGTCAGCGCGCTGGGGCTGCTGCTCGGGGCCCTGGGGCCCACCGCAGTGGCGGCGCTTGCATTGCTGCTGCTGTGAAAACCCGGCCGCATGGCGGCCGGGCCATAGGGTGCTTCTTCGCACGCGCGCATCTGCGCAGGCGCGGGCCCCCCCCATTGATGGAAAAAATCGATGCTCAGATGAGAAATATATCGTTTTTCTTTATCGTCAAGTCTGCCTACAGTGGCGCTGTCATCCACCCGCCAGCAGGCCTATTCCATGAACGCCACGATTCTCTCCCCTGCCGCCCACCTGTCCGCAGCTATCCCGTTTCACCTCGCATTTCCCGTGCACGATCTCGCCCAGGCGCGTGCTTTCTACGGTGAATTGCTCGGCTGCCCCGAAGGGCGCAGCTCGGACGCCTGGGTGGACTTCAACTTCTTCGGCCACCAGATCGTTGCCCACCTCGCGCCCGACGAATGCGGGCAGCGCGCCCACAGCGCGGTCGACGGCCACGACGTGCCGGTGCGCCACTTTGGCGCCGTCATTCCCATGGACCTGTGGCAGGCCATGGCCGACAAGCTGACCGCGCGCGGCACGGACTTCGTCATCGCGCCCTATATCCGCTTCAAGGGCGAGCCTGGAGAGCAGGCGACGATGTTCTTTCTCGACCCCTCGGGCAATGCGGTGGAGATGAAGTCGTTTGCCGACCTGGATTCGCTGTTCGCCAAATAAGGCGCATCAGCGCCGGGCGCGGCGCCCGGCCTTGGGCGCAGACCCTTCGGCGGCGTCGCGCAGGCATTGCGCGAGCAAGGCCACGGCCGGCGTGCTCGCGCGCGGCCGGCGCTGCAACAGGCCGATCTCGCGGTGAAAAGTGTGCTCGCCCAAAGGCAGCACGCGCACGCCGGCGGGCAGCGGCAGGTGGGCCTCGACCAGCGGCACCAGTGCCACGCCCACGCCCAGCGCGACCAGGTGGATCAGCGCCGAAATCTCGTCGACTTCGACCGCATCGCGCACGGCCAGGCCTTCGCGGCGCACAAAGCGCTCGACCATGCGCCCGCCAAAGGACGTGCGTTCGTAGCGCAAAAAGGGATGCTCCTGCAGCAGCGCGCGCCAGTCGCGCCCCTTGACGTGCGCGGGCACCACCAGCACAAAAGCCTCGTGCACCAGCGGCTGCCAGGTGAGCTCGGGCAGCATGCCCAACGGCGGGCGGATGATGAGCGCGGCGTCGATCTTGCCCGCGTCCAGGTCGTCCATCAGCCCCATGGAGATGCCAGGCGTCACATGCACGCGCAGTTGCGGGTGCGCGGCGCGCAGCGTGCCTATGGCCCGCGCCAGCAGGCTTGCCTGCGCCGACGCGATCGCGCCTATGCGCAGCAGGCCGGATGCGCCGGCCTCGCCGGGCAGGTCGGCGAGCTGGGCGTAGAGCGCCTGGATCTGCTCGGCGCGCGCCAGCGTCGCCTGGCCCGCGGCGTTGAGCGTGGCCGAGCGCCCGGTGCGATCGAACAGCGCAAAGCCCAGCGACTCCTCCAGCCGCTTGATCTGGCTGCTCACCGCCGACTGCGTGAGCCCTATGCGCTCGCCGGTCGCGGCAAAAGTGCCATGGCGGCAGACGGCGATGAAGGTCTTGAGTTCACTCAGCATGGCTCAGCCGGCGATTGCCAAGGTCCGTGGGCATGCCTCTGCGCGCGCCAGCGCATCGGCGAAGGCATTCTTGTGGCGCGGAATCCAGCGCACCAGCACGCTGTCGAACAGCGGCAACAGCGCGCGCGCCTGCTCATAGGTCGCGAACAGGCGCTCGATGCGCTTGGGATTCGCCTGGGCCAGTTGTTCCGCGAGGATGCTGTTGTCGGTGTGCAGCAACACCTGCCGCACCTGCTGGGCATGCAGCCACTGCAGCGCGTGGATCGCGGCCAGCGCTTCGGCTTCGTTGTTGCAGCCCTGGTGTGCCAGCGCCTGGCTGAAGCAGTGCGAACTGCCGTCAGGCGCATAGGCAACGCCACCTATGCGCATGCGCCCGGGGTTGGGCGTCGCGCTGCCATCGATGTAGACCGTCCAGAGTTGCGAATCCATGCCACGAGCTTACCCGCATCGCGCCCAGGCGCGGCCCGATGAAGGCCGTTTTCCTACAGCGGGGCGTGAATCAGCGCACTACATTGATCAGAACCGCCGCAGCGCATTCACTTGAGGAAGAACCGGGCCATGAAAAAAACCGCGAAGAAAACCACCGCAGCAGTCGCCAGGACCGTCGCCAAGCAAAAGGACATTCAGGCCCAGCAGAACGCGGCGGACAAGAAGCCCAAGAAAGCCAAACCCGCACAGCCGGCCCCTGGCCCGGGACGCAAGGCACCGAGCGCGCCCATGAGCCGCCAGCACCTGACCAAGCCCGGCAAGGAAGCGCAGATGCAGCAGCAGCCCCACTACGACGCGCCCGGCTACCAGGGCAGCGGCAAACTCAAGGGCATGACGGCGCTGATCACGGGCGGGGACTCCGGCATAGGCCGGGCCGTGGCGATTCTTTATGCCCGCGAAGGCGCGAATGTCGCGATTGCCTATCTCAACGAACATGAAGATGCAAAGAAGACCTGCGCGCTGATCGAAGCCGAAGGCACGAAGAGCATTGCGATTTCCGGCGATATCAAGAGCGCGAAGTTCTGCGCCGACGCGGTGAAGAAAGTCGTCAAGCAATTCGGCGGCCTGAACATCCTGGTGAACAACGCCGCTTTTCAGGAGCATGCGGATTCGCTAGAAGATCTGAGCGAAGAGCGCATAGAGGAAACCTTTCGCACCAATATCTTCGGCTATATGCACATGGCCAAGGCCGCGCTGCCCCATCTGTCCAAGGGCGACTGCATCATCCATACCGGCTCGGTGACCGGCCTGAGCGGCAGCGCGAAACTGCTTGACTATTCGGCGACCAAAGGCGCGATCCACGCGTTCACCAAGGCCCTGGCGTCGAATCTCGCGGGCCAGGGCATTCGCGTCAACGCGGTCGCACCCGGGCCGGTATGGACGCCGCTGAACCCCGCCGACAAAAGCGGCGACGATCTTGCGCAATTCGGCGCCGACACCGACCTGGGCCGCGCAGCCCAGCCCGAGGAAATCGCGCCCGCCTATGTGTTTCTGGCCGCGCCCTGCTGCGCGAGCTATATCACCGGCATCGTGCTGCCGATCACGGGCAGTGTCGGCGGCTGATTGCCCAAGCCGTCGGCCATGGGCTTTGGAGCTACACTTACCTACCGAAAGGTAAATAAGGGTTTTACCCAGCTCCGGGCATGACTGCGCCGAACGGCAACACCTTGTATCGCGCCCCGGGTCACCTATACTTTTTCCTCCACCAGAACAAAAATGGGAGCACGATGGCAACTCGTCGTCCAAAAGAAGACACGGCCGCAGCGACCGAAGGCTTCAGGCCGCGCGTCGACAACCGACCGGAACAGATCATAGGCATCGCCTGCCGGCTGTTTGCCCGGCGCGGCTACGAAGGCACGTCGCTGCGCGATATCGCGGAGGAGGCCAAGATCACCAAGGCTGCGCTGTACTACCACTTTCCCAACAAGGAAGCGCTGTTCCACCGCATCGTGCTGGATTCGCTGCGCGCGCTGATCGATTCCGTGCGCGCCGCCGTCGACGCCGCGCCCACACCGCTGGAGAAAGTGCGCCAGTACATGCTGGTGTCCGCGGACTTCATGGACGCCGACCGCGACTCCTGGATGGCCGGCTCGAACGCGTTCTGGATGGGTGCCGAGAGCGAGCAGCGCACGCTGACGATCGCGCTGCGCAACGAGTACGAAAACCTGCTGCGCAGCTGCATTGCCGATGCCATTCAAGCGGGCGAGTTCAAGCCCCACAACGTCGCGCTGACCGGGCGTTTTCTGCTGTCGTCGCTCAACCAGATGACGCGCTGGCACAACCCCAAGGGCCCGATGTCCACGCGCGAAGTCATAGAGGAATATCTGGATATGGCACTGCACGGCTTGAAGGCCACAGGGCGCAAGTAACCACCAGCTGGCCACGCGCGCCATGCGGCCGGCGACACGCGGTGAGGTGTCGACCGCTTGCTTCCTGAGCGTTTGCGTCTGGACATGGGCGCAGCACCTCCTGCCGGGGGTGCCCGTTGCAAGGGTGATTCAGGAGAGTCGATGGGGATAATTGCGTTCCATTCTTCAACGCAGAGGTCACGGCTTGCGCAAGCGATCCTGATTTTTAAATAGAGAAAGTGAAGCGTATGTTGACCTCCTTGTCGACCAACAAAACATGCATTTCAACGCCTCTCAGGCCGCGCCGCCTGTTCATTCTGAACAACTGGCTTGGAGCGCATGCCAGAGATATTTTTGAAGAACCGCTTGAGAACGTCAAATACACAAGATCATTTTTTCGCATGATGAGCAAAGAAGCAGCTTGCGCATAAAATTTGAAGAAAAATCATTTTTTCACATATTCTTCCCAGACCGTCTCCCAATGACCGAAGATAAGCGGCAGTTAATATATTATTACGCCGTCAATGCATTCAACTGGAGCGCACTCGGACTTTATACTGTGTCGCTTAGCTGGCTTGTACTTGCGACCACCCATAAAGCATCTTCAGTCGGATTTTTCTATCTTCTTGCCAGCGCTTCAAGCTTGCTCATAAGCCCGTTTCTTGGCCCTTTGCTCGGCAAGTCAAAATACACGATTTTCCTGATCCTTGCATCAGCCACTGTACGTAGCGTCGCACTCACAATCCCATTACTATTGGCAACTCTGAACGCTGGCGCTGCAAATGCCCTTGTTTTTCTGGTGGCAATTTTGTTCGGGCCATCGAATTCGGTTTTTGGAGCCGCTTCGGAAGGAATGATGCTGCGCAGTTGGTCCCCGGACCATCGGTCAGCGATTGCCCGGCGGGTAGGCCTGATCCGTCAAATTGCTTTAGCCATCGGCTTTTCAAGTGCAGGTTTTCTTGTTGCTGAATTTGGCAGCCAAATCACAAGTGCAATTGCCGCTGTTTTAGGAATGGCGAGTGCATTGATCTGCCTACGCTTGGGCAATAAAAACCTGGAAGTTACTCCAAATTCTATTTCATATAAACGGAGCTATTTATTGCGACTGACCGATGGAATCGCCATCATTGGATCAACACCTATGCTGCTTCTCCCATGCGTGGTTGCAACGCTTGGTTTCTCGGTTTCGCAGATGTCGAATGCCTTGCTCGCGCCCATAGTCACATCTCAGCAAAAAGCAGCAAACGAATTTGGCCTGATAACAAGTGCGTGGGCTGTCGGCGCAATAACCGCCGCGCTGCTGATAAACATAATCTCCGTGAAATCCAATAAAGTGGTTAATTGGTTGCTGCCTTTGCTGCTTCTCGGAGTATTAAGCATCGTTTTTTCGCATACACAATCAACCATTGCACAGATAGGACTCTTCACGGGAATGGGGGCTATTTTTTCTTACTTGAGAATAAGCTCAGGAACACAAATTGCGCTACATACTCCATCGAAAGCAATAGCCAAAGTACAACTCACGCTTTCAAACTTAATCAGCCTAACAGCGCTATCCATATATATAACCCCTTGGCTACTGGAAAGCCTGGCCCCTGCATTGATTTTTTCGATATGGGGAATCACGATTATCGTCGTAAGTTTTGGTGTGTTGCTTTCATTGAAGTTCTTCGACAAAGGGGATTCTTTCGTCCAGGCCCCGGCCGGCGCAATGGCCCGCGGCGAGCATGCCGGCGAAGACGAGGCGTCGAACAGTCCCGCCTTGCCCAAGGCCAGGTAGCGACCCAGCCATTTGCGAGCGGTGGGGGCCGGACACCCGCTGCACCGGCGCTCAAGCCCTTATCGGACCTTCATCACTGGCGCGCCACCGCAACATGGTTGCGGCCCTGGCCCTTGGCGTCGTACAAGGCCTTGTCGGCCGCATCCACCACCATGGTGCTGGATGCTTCCAGAGCGCAATCGCTGGTGCAGGCGAGGCCGATGCTGACCGTGATGCGCACCGCGCCAGTGCGCTCAGTGCCCAGTGACATCCCCTCCACCTGCAGCCGGAGGAATTCTGCCAGCTTGGCCGCGCTCGCTGCATCGGTTTCGGGCAGCAGGATCGCAAATTCATCGCCGCCATAGCGCGCCACCAGGCTGCCCGGGCGCTGAACCACATGCGTCAGCACCCTCGCGAAGCTCTTGAGCACCTCATCGCCAAAGGGATGGCCGTGGTCATCGTTGAGCTGCTTGAAGTGGTCCACATCCAGCATCAGCAGCGACAGCGCAGACCCGAGTCGACGGGATTCGCCCCGCCTGGATTCAAGCACCTCGTCGAAGCGCCGGCGATTGGCCAGGCCTGTCAATGCATCCTTTCCCGCCAACGATTCCAGATGCTGGGTCAGCTGGTGCAACTCTTCCTGCTGCCGGCGTGAAGCGGTGACATCGACATGCGAGAAAAAGCTGCTGCCATTGGCCTGGGTGCCGCGCAGCTCCACGATGCGCACCCAGCGGTTTTGCGGCAGCGCCAGCACGTAGGGGGCACCCGAAAAACGTTGCCGCTCCTTGAGGACGGCGAGACCTCTTGCATAGTCCGCCGTCGGCTCCGCGCGCCGCCAGGTTTGCACATAGATGTCGTCGAAATGGCGTGCGCCCAGGTTTTCCATGTCGGGTTGGCCATACAGCACCAGGAATGCGTGGTTGGCCCACACGGCCCGGTCCTGCTCATCCACCATCAGGATGCCGTCTGCCAGGCTCTCCAGTGCCCTGGCCGTATCGGCGGAAATCTGCCCGGGCAGTTGCCCCGGTCTCGGGTTGACGCGATCCTGCATTCCCGGCAACAAGGGCGTGGTCTTGCGCCACAGCCTGACCCGGCCAAAAGCGCCCAGCGATACCGAAGCCGCCCGCACACGATAGCCGTGGTGGTCGAACTCGAAAGCGCGTTGCTGCAGGTGATGGCGCTGCACACCTTCCTCGATGTAGCGCTCCATGGAGGGCAGCTCCTCCTTGCTGAGCCGGCCCAGATAGAAGCGCCGCAGATTCTCGCGGTAGTCCTCGCCTTCATGCACATGGCCCGCATGCTCGGGAAAGAACTGCAGGAAGGTGTCGTTCCAGAGTACCGTCCTGTGCCTGGTATCAAAGATACAGATGGCCACTTCAAGCTGGTCGAGAGCCAGTGCAACCAGGCGGAGGATGGAGATCAACGGTGTTTATGAAAGAGAAGGGACTGGGCAATTATCGATGAAGTGCAGGAAAGCAGCTCTGCGGCTTGAAAAAATGCCGGGCTGATCAGCCATGGCTCGATCTGGTCACAGGCGGCGTTGGGAGGTGATGGACAGCCTCAGGCGTTGGCCACGCCAGCGCAGCGCAGCGCAGATAACCAACGGCAGGCAGGACAGACTGCGGACCTGTGGGGCAGATTGCGCACACCGAGTTGAAGCCGTCTGACCCTCGCTTGCTGCGGCGGTTGACACGAGCAGGGCAAAAGGCATAACCCGTCTCCATCAGCCACACGAGCACGGTCCACGGCCGGTGCCCTCGCAGCTCAACCCATCCCGTCTAGGGTTACTCCCCATTTTTCAACTTACCTGCCGAACGGTAGAATTATTTGCACCAGGAAGGCCCAAGCTCTTGCCCGGGCATGCGCAAGGCATGCCACCGCACTTTCAAAAAGGATTGCAGCAGCATGTTGATTCGACATTTACGCCTCGGTCTTGCCGCCATTTTCGCGATTTTCTGCGCCGTGGCGGCGCAGGCGCAGCCGGTGCAGAGCTTCCCGACCAAGCCCGTGCAGATCATCGTGCCCTATGCCGCCGGGGGGGTGACCGACATCCTGGCGCGCATCGTCGCCCAGCGCCTGTCCGAGCGCTGGAAGCAACCCGTGATCGTCGACAACCGGCCCGGCGCGGGCACGGTGATAGGCACGGCGGCCGCAGCCAAGGCACCGGGCGACGGCCATACCCTGTTGATCACCGCATTCGGCTTCACGGCCAACCAGGTGCTGGTGCCCAAGCTGCCCTACAAGCCGGCGGCGCTCGCGCCGCTGGCGATGCTGGCCGACTCCTACAGCTACCTCTATGTCAATGCCGCGGTGCCGGCCAACACCGTGCCCGAACTGATCGCCTATGCCAAGGCCCATCCGGGCATGACGTTTGCCTCGTCGGGCAATGGCTCCAGCCCGCATATCGCGGCCGAAGGCTTTGCCGGGCGCACGGGCATAGACATCGTGCATGTGCCCTACAAGGGCAATGGCCCGGCAATCAACGACCTGGTCGGCGGCCAGGTGCAGGCGCTGTTCGACAGCTCGGCAACGATGAGCTTTGTGCAGACCGGCAAGCTCAAGGTGCTGGGCATAGGCAGCACCGCGCCGATCAAGCGCTCGCCCGACATCGTGCCGATTGCCAAATCCGGCGTGCCCGCGCTGGCCGACTTCACGGCCAGCGGCTGGTTCGGCATGTTCGTGCCCTCGTCCACGCCGCAGGCGCTGCAAAAGAAGATCCATGCCGATGTGCAGGCCGTGCTCGAAACCAAGGACATGCACGACGCGATCTACAAGACCGGGCTCGAACCCGCGCTGATGACGCAGCAGGGCTTTGCCGACTACCTCAAGAAGACGCTGGCCACCTGGGCGCCGGTGATTCGCGAACGCAAGATCCGCCTCGACTGAGCTGCACCCTATGACACACACCACCACTTCCATTCCCGACATGCCCGCGCTGGGGCGCCTGGCCGGGCGGCGCATCGTGGTCACGGGCGCAGGCTCGGGCATTGGCGCGGCCATTGCCCAGCTGTTTGTTGCCGAGGGCGCAAAGGTCGCGGCCATCGACCAGAACGTCGCCGGCATCCATGCGTATTTCCAGCCCGGGCATGGCATTGCGCTCCAGGCCGATGTCTCCACTGAGGCCTCGGTGGCCCAGGCCGTCGACAGCGCGGCCCAGGCGCTGGGCGGCATCGACGGGCTGGTGAACGCCGCCGGCATTGCGAATGGCGAACTGCTCAGCGAAGTGCGCCTCGACGACTGGCGCCGCGTGATCGACGTCAATCTCACGGGCAGCTTTCTGCTGGCACGCGCCTGCTACCCCTATCTGCGCCAGGTGCAGGACAGCACCATCGTCAACCTGTCCTCGGGCCAGGGCCTGCAGCCTTTCATGCGCCGCGGCGCCTACGCGGCGTCCAAGGCCGGCGTGATCTCGCTGTCCAAGTCGCTGGCCATGGAATGGGCGCCGATCCGCGTCAATACCCTCTGCCCGGGCGCGGTCGACACGCCCATGGTGCGCAACGGCTACGACCCCGAAGTGCTGCGCACCCAGGTCGGCGCGCGCTATGCGCTGGGCCGCGTGGCCGAAGCCGTCGAGATCGCGCGCGCCGCGCTGTACCTCACGGGCGGCGAATCCTCGTTCATCACCGGCGTCGCCCTTGCGGTGGACGGCGGCCGCAGTTACCACTGACCGGTGTCGGTCGACTTTTCCCCCTCGCTTCCATGACACAGAACCCTCACCTTTCCGCCGTCGACCCCTATGCCGCATTCCGTGAGGAACTGCTGGAATTCACGCAGCGGCCCGAACTCAGCGTCCTCAAGGAGAAAGTGCGCAGCAACCAGAAGATGTCGCGCGCGGAATTCAGCGCCTGGCAAAAGGCCTTGCATGCCAAGGGCTGGGCTGCGCCCAACTGGCCGGTGGCCTACGGCGGCACGGGCTGGGACCTGCAGCAGCGCTATCTGTTCGAGGAAGTCACGGCCCAGGCCGACTGCCCGCCGCAATACCACCACGGCATAGGCCATATCGGGCCGGTGATCATGCATTTCGGCAGCGACGCGATCAAGAGCCGCTTCCTGCCGCGCATTCTCGACGGCAGCGAACACTGGTGCCAGGGCTACTCGGAGCCCGGCGCGGGCTCGGACCTGGCCTCGCTCAAGACCAGCGCGGTGCGCGACGGCGACGACTATGTGCTCAACGGCCAGAAGATCTGGACGTCGCACGCCCATGAAGCCGACATGATGTACACGCTGGTGCGCACCTCTAGCGAAGGCCGCAAGCAGGCCGGCATCTCGCTGCTGCTGGTGCCGCTGGACACGCCCGGCATCGAGATCCGCGAGATCCGCACCATAGACCAGTGGCACCATGTCAACGAGGTCTTCCTCAACAATGTGCGCGTGCCGGCGAAGAACCTGGTCGGCGAGGAAGGCGAAGGCTGGAAATGCGCGAAGTTCCTGCTGGACCGCGAACGCCTGTCGCCGGCCACCGTGCCGCGCCTGACGCGCCAGCTCGAACAGGTCGCCGAACTGCTCGCGCAAAAGATGCAGGCCCAGCCGGGGCTGCCCAGCATCCACGCGCTGCAGGAGCGGCTGTTCCTGGCCCAGGCCTCGGCCAGGGGCTCGCGGCAGATGCTGCTCAGCGCCATCCAGGAGGAAATGCGCGGCACGCTGGCCTCGTCCAAATCCTCGGCGCTGAAACTCCACACTTCGGAGCTGTCGCAGCAGATCGTCGGCATTGCCTTCGATATCGCCGGCCCCGAATACGCGGCCCGGCTGGTGCCCGAGATCGCAGCGCCCGATGGCGCCGACGACATGGATATCGAACGCCAGCTGACCCATACCTATTTGTTCTACCGTTCACGCAGCATTGCCGGTGGCACCAGCGAAGTGCAGAAGAACGTGATTGCCCGCGACCTGTTTGGAGCCTGAGATGACTTTCCATGTGACCCCGATGTTTCCCGGCGACCTCTACGACTCGACGGACCGTATGGCGGCTGCAGGCGCGGCCCAGTGGAGCCAGATTCTCGAACTCGGCTGGCAGGGCGTGCTGGTCGGCGAAGACCATGGCGGCGTGGGCGCGACGCTGGCCGAGTTCTCGGCGATCGCCGAAGCCGCGGGCCGCAACGCGCTGGCGCTGCCGCTGATCGCGCGCTGCGTGGTCGCGCCCATGCTGCTGGCCGCGGCCGGAGAGAATGCCGCGGCGCGCGCGCTGCTGGCGCAGTTGTCTGCGGGCGAAGCCTCGGTCTGCCCGGTGCTGGGCAGCGGCGTGCAGGCCACGCCCGATGGCGCAGGCCAAGTGCGCCTGCAAGGCCGGCTCTTGGGCGCGGACCTGAGCGCCGAGGCCAGCCATCTGCTGTTCAATACGGCCACCCAGTTGGTGCTGATCGATGCCAAGGACTTGCCAGAAGCGCGCTATTACAAGGGGCTTGACGGCCGCCGCACGGCCGATATCGCGCTTGATGGCATCAGCGTCGACGCCGGCCAGGTGCTGCTGCAGGGCGATGCCGTGCCAGCCGCGGTCAAGGCCGCAACCGATACCGGCGCCGTGATGACCAGCGTGCAGACCGTGGGCGCGCTGGGCGCCATGGTCGAGCAGACCATTGAATACCTGACGACGCGCAGCCAGTTCGGCGTGCAGTTGTCGACCTTCCAGGCGCTGCGCCACCGGCTGGTGGAAATGTATGTGGCCTATGAAAGCGCGCGCGGCCTGGTCAAGGACGTGACCGAGGCGCTCTCGTCCAATGCCGCGGCCGACCCGCGCGATGCCGCGCTGACCAAGCTCTATCTGGCCAGCGTGGGCCGGACTGTGGCAGAGTCGGCGATCCAGCTGCACGGCGGCATGGGCATGACCACCGAAATGCCGGCCGCGCGCCTGGCCATGCACACCCTGATGTGCAATCTGCAATACGGCGACCGCTTCCACTGCCTCGATGCGCTGTCGGCGCAGATGGCCAACGATGTGGCTGCACTCGCCGCTGCCTGAGACCTGTCGTCCGCAAACCTACAAACCCGTTCGGGCTGAGCCTGTCGAAGCCCGCACCTTTCGATCCTTCGACCAGCTCAGGCTCAGGGTGAACGGATTTAACGCACCGCACGCCAACGCGCATGACTTCCACCCGCAACGACCATCCCATGCAAACAATCCACTCCCTTTTCTTTCCCGAATCGGTGGCGCTGATCGGCGCCTCCTCCGACCCGGAGCGCATAGGCGGACGCGTGCTGCGCTTCATGCGCGAAGGCGGCTACCAGGGCACGATCTACCCCATCAACAAGGGCGAAGCCCTGGTGCAGGGCCTGCAGGCGTACAAGAACATCAGCGAAGTGCCCGGCCCCGTAGACCAGGCCGTGATCATCATTCCCGCGGCCGGGGTCGAGACCGCGCTGCGCGAAGCCGTGGCCAAGGGCGTCAAATCCGTGCAGATCCTCACCGCGGGCTTTGCCGAAATCGACGAGACCGGCAAGGCGCTGCAGCAAAAGCTGGTCGACATCTGCCGCGAAGCCGGCGTGCGCATGCTGGGCCCGAACTCGCTGGGCTTGCTCAATCTTTCCAATCACTATTCGGCGACATTCTCGACCGCGCTCAACGGTCTGCGCCCGGTCAAGGGCCATATCGCGCTGGCCACGCAAAGCGGCGCCTTCGGCTCGGCCACCTATGGCATGGCCTCGCTGCGCGGCCTGGGCTTTTCCAAGATCATCGCCACCGGCAACGAGGCCGATGTCGATGTGGCCGAATGCATTGACTACCTGGCCGACGACGCCGAGACCCGCGTCATCTGCGCGGCCGTCGAGTCCTGCAAGGACGGCAAGCGCCTGCGCCAGGCACTGCTCAAGGCCGCCAGGGCCGGCAAGCCGGTGCTGATCATGAAGGCCGGGCGCACCGAAGTCGGCGCCACGGCTGCGGCCACGCACACCGGCTCGCTGGCCGGCAATGACACGGTCTACGACACGGTGTTCGCCGAGTGCGGCGCCTACCGCCCGCAGTCCATCGAGGAGATGCTGGACATCGCCTATGTCTGCGCGGTCACGGGCGCACTGCCGAGCAATTCCGAAGTCGCGATTCTCACGGGCTCGGGCGGCATAGGCATTCTGATGGCCGACCATGCGAGCGACCATGGCCTGGCGCTGCCGCCGCTCTCCAACGAAGGCAGTGCCGCGGTGCGCGAAGTGCTGCCGTTTGCGGTCGCTGCCAACCCGCTGGACACCACGGCCCAGGTCACGGCCGTGGCCAGCGGCGTGACGCGCACGCTGGACGCGCTGCTGACCCATTCTTCCTATGGCACCGTATTTGCATATCTTGCGCATGTCGGCCTGTCGCCCAGCCGCTTCCAGTCGACCAGCGACGAGCTGATCGCACTCAAGGCCAGGTTCCCGGATCGCGGCATCGTCATGGTGATGCTCGCCACGAAGGAAGTCGCGGCCGCGCTCGACGCCCATGGCATTCCGACTTTCGCCGACCCCTCGCGCGCAGTGCTGGCGATTGCCGGCGCGCGCCGGCTCGCCAGCCGCCACAAAGCGCTGTACTCGCCCTCCTGCGCGCAGCGCGCAGTCCAGCCGCTGGGCGATGTCTCGACCGAAGCCGCGGCCAAGAAGGTGCTGGCCGAAGCCGGCCTGCCCATGCTGCCCGAAAGCGTCTGCACCAGCGCCGAGCAGGCAGCGGCCACGGCCACGTCCTATGGCTTTCCCGTGGTCGCCAAGATTTCCTCGCCCGATATCGCGCACAAGACCGAAATCGGCGGCGTGATGCTCAATCTGCAGGACGCCGATGCCGTGCGCCACGCCTATGGCGAACTGCTGCGCCGCGCCCAGGCGGCCGCGCCCGAAGCGCGCATAGCCGGCGTGTTGATCACGCCCATGCTCAAGGGCGGTGTGGAGACCATCATGGGCATCCATATGGACCCGACCTTCGGGCCCATGGTGATGTTCGGCTCGGGCGGCACGGCCGTCGAACTGTTCAAGGACGTGGCGTTTGCGTCGGCCCCGGTGAACGCCGCGCGCGCCCGCGAACTGGTCGATGCCGTGCAGTCGTCGCGCCTGCTGCGCCAGTGGCGCGGCGGCCCGCAGTACGACGAGCAGGCGCTGGTCGATGCGATCTGCAAGCTGTCGGCGTTTGGCCAGGCCCATGCCGATGTGCTCGAAAGCATCGATGTGAACCCGCTGGTGGTGCGCGAACAAGGGGCGGTGTGCCTGGATGCGGTGATTACACTGCGCTGAGTCCCGGAGACAAGACATGACCCAGAACCTTGAAGAAAAATTGCAGGCCCTGCTTGACCGCGAAGCCATTCGCGAAGCCATGTACGCCTACTGCCGCGGCATAGACCGCGGCGACGAAGCCGCGCTGCGTTCGGCCTATTGGGAGGACGGAAGCGACCGGCACGGCGCCTACAACGGCAGCGCCAGCGGTTTCATTGAAAAGGCGCTCAAGTCGCGCAGCAGCGGCTTGCGCATGATCCACCAGGTCAGCAATATCTCCATCGTGCTCGAAGGCCGGCATGCGGCCGTGGAAAGCTATTTCCAGGCCTTCCAGTACGACACCGACCCGGCAACGGGCCGGCTGCGCGAGACGTTTCTGTGCGGCCGCTATGTCGACCGCTTCGAGAAGCGTGCGGACGAGTGGCGCATCGCGGCGCGCACCGTGGTCTACGACTGGATGAAGGAAGCGCCCGCGCCCGAAGGCGACGAGGCCACGCGCTTTGGCCTGCGCGCGCCGCAGGGGCGGATGAAGCCGGAGGATGCGTGGTATGGGTTGTTGCGGCAGGAGCCGTTTGCGAAATAGATCCGGTCTGCGATCGGCCCAAACACCGGTGCGTGAAAGTTCTGGCGCGCAACCTTCGTGAACTACGCCCTGAAACGCCCTTCGACAAGCTCAGGGCGAGCGGTGTTTGGCAGGCCGAGCCTGCCCCGCCCTTCTCCTCCCGAAATCTTTAGCCGCTAAAAAAGCGGGGCTGGTCTCCCAGCCCCGCATCAAATGGCAACCCGCAAAGGCCGCCTCCCTGCCACAGGCGTCAGGCTTGCGCCGACTCCCGCAGATGCTCGAACGCAAAGCCGCGGTAGCCATCGCGCACGGCCGCGCCCGTGAGTTCACGGTATTTCTGGAAACCACCGGTGAACAGCGTCAGGCCCAGCGGCTTGTCCTTGACATTGGCGCCCACATACCAGGTCTTGGCCTTGGTCAGCAGCGTGCGCTGCGAGAGTTCATAGACCAGGTCCATCCAGCCCTGCTCGGCTTGCGCCGTAGGCTCCATGCTGGCCAGCCCGTTCTTTTCCATATGCACCATGGCCGCGGCGATCCAGTCGACATCGTGTTCGCTGATGCGGACGATGTTGGCCAGCGCGGCCGGGCCGTTGGGGCCGGTGGTCATGAACAGGTTGGGGAAGCCTTCCATCATCAGGCCCAGGTAGGAACGCGCACCGTCCTTCCACTTGTCGTTGACCTTGCGGCCATTGCGGCCGACCACGTCGAACGCCAGCAACGCGCCCGTGAGGCCGTCATAGCCGGTGGCGAAGATCAGCACGTCGAGTTCGATCTCGCCCGCCTCGGTGCGCACGCCCTTCTCGGTGATCTCGACGATAGGGTCCTTGAGGCAGTCGACCAGGTGGACGTTGGGGCGGTTATAGGTTTCGTAGTAGCTGCTGTCCAGGCAGGGCCGGCGCGCGAAGATCGGATAGTCGCGCGGCTTGAGCGCTTCGGCCGTGGCCGGGTCGTCGACGACTTCGCTGATCTTGCCGCGCACGAATTCCGCGACATGCTCGTTGGCCTCGGGGTTGCTCATCAGATCGCAGAAGGTGCCCAGCATCGCCAGGCCGCCATTCTTCCAGGCGTCTTCGAGCAGTTGCCGGCGCTGCCTGGGCGTGACGCTGAAGAACGCGCGCGTAGACTGCGGCCGCACGCCGCCCACGGCGCTGTTGCGCGCCGATTCGCGTATGCCCGCATAGTGGCGCTTGACTTCGGCCACATACGCAGGCTCGAGGTTCTCGTTGCGCATGGGCATGGTGAAGCTGGGCGTGCGCTGGTAGACAAACAGCTCGCCGGCTTCCTTGCCGACTTCCTGCACGATCTGTATGCCGGTCGAGCCCGTACCTATCACGCCCACGCGCTTGCCCGCGAAGCTGACGGGTTCGTGCGGCCAGCGCGCGGCGCGCAGCAGCTGGCCCTTGAAGCGCGCAATGCCGGGAATTTCCGGGTCCTTGGGCACCGACAGCGGGCCCGTGGCCATGATGCAATAGGTCGCTTCCAGCGTCTCGCCCTGGTCGGTCTTCACGCTCCAGAGCTTGCGTTCCTCGTTCCAGACCGCGCTGGTGACGCGCGTGTTGAACTGGAAGTGCCGGCGCAGGTCCAGGCGCTGTGCGACGAAGTTGATATAGGCCAGCAGCTCGGGCTGGGCCGCGAACTGCTCGGACCAGGTCCATTCCTGCTCGACTTCGGGCGAGAACGAGAAGCTGTAGTCGATGCTGGGCAGATCGACGCGCGCGCCCGGATAGCGGTTCCAGTACCAGACGCCGCCCAGGTCGCCGCCGGCCTCGAAGCTCTGGATCCTCAGGCCCATCTCACGGAACTTGTAGGTGGCATACATGCCGCCGAAGCCGCCGCCGACAATGACTACGTCGAGGCGGCGGGGGGATGTTGGGTTGGTGTTTTGCATTGTTGTCTCCTGCTATTTTTGATTCGGAAAAAATCCAATGACTGGCCCTTCGACAGGCTCTCAAGAAACAGCTTTTTTTGTCAAATAAATCAATGACTTAGCAATGGTCGGTTTTGTGCAAACATCGATCGCAAAGTCATGATTTTTTCCAAAACGAATAGCTAATGGCCGTTCGCCCTGAGCTTCCCTAGGCGGGCCCATCGAAGGGTGTCTCCACCCTCGGCCAGTGCGCCAGTTCATCCTTCGACAGGCTCAGGACGAACGGGATTTTTAGGTCATGCCTCACCCTGTTTCTTGATAACGCCTGGCGAGACCCGGCTCGCTTACCTCGCTCAGGACGAACGGGAAAAAAGGCACACGCCCTGGGTCCTGAGCTTGTCGAAGCATCGAAGTGCGTCCAACGTACAGGCGCGCGCCCTGCAGCGCGGCCATTACCTCATCACGGGGTGTAGCACTCATGGCAGTTCCTTTTTCACCGGCGTCACAGCCACGGCGCGCAGCGCCCGGCGATCGAGCCAGGCATAGAACTCGCCGACCAGGCCCTTGCGGAACGACAGCACGACCACCACGAACACCAGGCCCTGGATCATCAGCACCCATTCGGCATAGGACGCAAGGTAATGCGACATGGAAACGATGAGAATGGCGCCGGCCACCGGGCCCAGCAGGGTCTGAATGCCGCCCAGGATGCAGATCAGCAGCGCTTCGCCCGAAGTGACCCAGGTCAGGTCGTTCAGGGTCACGACCTGGAAGGCCACGGCCTTGACCGCGCCCGCCAGGCCCGCGAGCGACGCCGACAGGATGAACACCACCAGCTTGTAGCGGTTGGCGCGGTAACCCAGCGAAATCGCGCGCGGCTCGTTGTCGCGGATGGCGCGCAGCACCTGGCCGAACGGCGAGTTGACGATGCGGTGGATGGCGAAGAAACCGAAGGCCGTGAGCGCCAGCACCACGAAATACATCACATAGTTGTTGCCCAGGTCGATAAAGCCCAACATGGCGCGCCGCGGCACGTCCTGCAGGCCATCCTCGCCGCCGGTGAACGGCATGCGCAGCGCGACAAAGTAGATCAACTGCGAAAACGCCAGCGTGATCATAGAGAAGTAGATGCCCTGGCGGCGTATGGCCAGCGAGCCCGTGAGCGCGCCTATGACCACCGCCACGCCCACACCGCACAGAATGCCCAGCGCCGGATCCAGCCCCCAGACCTTGATGGCCTGGGCCGTGACATAGCCTGCGGCGCCGAAGAACATCGCATGGCCGAACGACAGCAGGCCGCAGTAGCTGACCAGCAGATTGAGCGCGGCCGCGAGCAGCGCGAAGCAGAAGATCTCGATCAGGAACTGCGGGTAGAGCACGAACGGCGCGACCAGCAGCAAGGCGATGGAGATGGCCAGCAGCAGGCGCTGCGTGCTTAAGGAGAAGTGTTTCATCGGGCCTCCTGGCCGAAAAGGCCGTTGGGACGGATTGCCAGCGTGATGATCATCACGATGAAGATGACGACGCCCGCGGCGTCCGGGTAGATCAGCTTGGTGAGGCCTTCGACCACGCCCAGGCTGAAGCCGGTGATGATGGAGCCGATGATGGAGCCCATGCCGCCGATCACCACCACCGCGAACACCACCACGATCAGGCTGTTGCCCATCAGCGGGTTGACCTGGTAGATGGGCGCGGCCATCGCGCCGCTGAAGCCCGCCAGGCCAACGCCCAGCCCATAGGTCAGCATCAGCATGCGCGGCACGTTGATGCCGAAGGTGCGCACCAGCGCCGCGTTCTCGTTGGCCGCGCGCAGATAGGCGCCGAGCTTGGTGCGCTCTATCACCAGCCAGGTGCCCAGGCACAGCACCAGCGAGGCCGCGATCACCCAGACCCGGTAGGCCGGGATATAGCTGATGCCGATATCGAAGCCGCCCGAGATCGGGTTGGGATAGGGCTGGCCCGTGGCGCCGAACTTCCAGCGGAACGCGCCTTCCATCAGCATCGCCAGGCCGAAAGTGAGCAGCAGCGCATAGACATGGTCCACGCGGTACAGCCGGCGCAGCATCAGCCGCTCTATCACCAGCCCGAAGCCGCCCACGACCAGCGGCGTGATGACCAGCGCATACCAGTAGCTGATGCCGAAGTACTCAAGCAGGCCCCAGGCGACAAACGCGCCCAGCATGTACTGCGCGCCATGCGCGAAGTTCACCACATGCAGCAGGCCGAAAATGATGGCCAGCCCCAGGCTCATCAAGGCGTAGAACGAGCCGTTGATCAGGCCGATCACGAGCTGGCCGACCAAGGCCGACATCGGTATGCCGAAAATTTCATCCATGGTGGACTCCCCTGTGCAGCGCCGCGCCGCAGCGCGCGAAAGTAGATGGTGTGCGCTTCATAGTCCCAGCAGCCCTTCGATGCGCGCCAGATCGCTGGCGATGTCTTCGCGGCGGAAGTGGTCGACCACCACGCCTTCGTCGATCACATAGAAGCGGTCGGCTATCTTTGAAGCGAAGCGGAAGTTCTGCTCGACCATCAGCACCGTGAAGCCGCGCTCCTTGAGGATGCGAATGGTCTGGCCTATCTTGGAGACAATCACCGGCGCCAGGCCTTCGGTGCACTCGTCGAGCAGCAGGAACTTCGCACCGGTGCGCAGGATGCGCGCAATGGCCAGCATCTGCTGCTCGCCGCCCGAGAGCTTGGTGCCCTGGCTGTGGCGGCGCTCCTTGAGGTTGGGAAACAGCGTGTAGATTTCGTCGACGCTCAGGCCGCCCGGGCGCAGCACCGGCGGCAGCAGCAGGTTTTCCTGCGTGCTCAGGCTGGAGAAGATGCCGCGCTCCTCGGGGCAGTAGGCGACGCCCAGCCTGGCGATCGCTTCGGGCAGCATGCCTATGGTCTCGCGGCCGTTGATCTCCACGCTGCCGCGGCGCTTTTCAAGCAGGCCCACGAGCGCGCGCAGCGTGGTGGTCTTGCCCGCGCCGTTGCGCCCCAGCAGGCAGACGACTTCGCCCTGGCGCACTTCGAGGTCCATGCCGTGCAGCGCCAGGTTCTCGCCATAGTGGCCGACCAGGCCCTTGACCGACAGGCACAAGGGCGCGTTATTGGCTTCAGTCATTCGCACCTCCCACATAGGCTTCGATCACCGCCGGGTCGCGCGAGACTTCGTCATAGCTGCCTTCGGCCAGGATCTGGCCCGACTGCAGTACGGTGACGCGGTCGCACAGCTCGGCGATGACTTTCATGTTGTGCTCGACCATCAAAATGGTGCGGCCCCTGGCCACGTTGCGGATGATGTCCATCACCGGGCCTATGTCCTCATGGCCCAGGCCGGCCATGGGTTCGTCGAGCAGAATCATTTCGGGGTCGAGCGCGATGGTGGTGGCAAGTTCGAGCACGCGCTTGCGGCCATAGGACAGCTCGACGGCCGGCGTATGAACCCAGCGCGTCAGGCCGACCATCTCGATCAGCTCGATCGCGCGCGCGTCCAGCACCTTGAGCGCGCTGTCGCGGCGCCAGAACGCCCAGGTCATGCCGACCTTGCGCTGCAGCGCGACGCGCACGTTTTCCAGCACCGTCATCTGGCCGAACACGGCCGAAATCTGGAACGAGCGCACCAGGCCCATGGACGACACCGTTGCCGGGTCGCTGGCGGAAATGTCCTGGCCGTTGAACAGTATGGTTCCCGTCGTCGAGCGCAGGAAGGTGGTCAGCAGATTGAAGCAGGTGGTCTTGCCCGCGCCGTTGGGGCCTATCAGCGCGTGGATGCCGTGGCGGCGCACGCGCAGGTTCACGTCCTTGACGGCATAGAAGCCGCGGAACTGCTTGCTCAGGCCCGTGGCCTGCAGGATGTAGGAATCCGGGGAGGCTTGCATGGTGCCGCCTTCAAAGCATGGCGTGGGTCACGCCGCCATCGACCAGGATGGAAGTGCCCGTGACCCAGCTGCTTTCGGGCGAGGCCAGGAACATGGCCGCGTTGGCGATGTCCTCGACTTCGCCCAGGCGGCGCAGCGGCGTGCGCGCGATGCGCACGGCGATCTTGTCGGGGTCCACATTGCCTTTCATGCCTTCGGTGGGCACCGAGCCCGGGCAGACCGCGTTGACGCGTATGCCGCGCGGGCCCAGGTCCACGGCCGAGGAACGCGTGAGGCCCAGCACGCCGGCCTTGACGCCGCCGTAGATCATCGCCTCGGGCACGCCCAGGAAGGCCGCGGCCGAAGCGATATTGATGATGCTGCCGCCTTCGGTCATGGCTTCCGAGCCCACCTGAATGCCCCAGACCACGGAGTTGAAGCCCGTGCCCACCATGCGCGTGAGCATTTCGGGCGTGATCGCGGAGATCGCGCCATAGCGCACCCAGATCGCGTTGTTGACCAGGATGTCAAAGCGGCCATGCGCCTGCTTCATGCCCTGCACCGCGTTGACGAAAGTCTCGCGCTCGGCCACGTTGCCGCCAAAGGCCATGGCCTTGCCGCCCTGGGCGCGGATTTCCCCGGCCGCGGCCTGGGCCAGGTCTTCGCGCAGATCGAGCACGCCGACCACGGCGCCGGCCTGGGCCATCGCATCGGCGATCGCCCGGCCAATGCCGCGCGCGCCACCGGTGATCAGCGCCACTTTTCCTTCGAGCTTGTTGTTCATTCTGGTCTCCTTGTTTTCGTTGATTCGTTCAGGCCTGGTCGGCAAAACGCACTTCGCGCAGTCCGCGCACGCCCGTGCCGTGCACGGCGAACAGCGCGCCCGCGTCGGGGTGCTCGTCCTTGAGGGCGTTGCCGCTGTTGCTGATGCTGGTGACGTAGAGCACGTCGAGATCGGGGCCGCCAAAGCTCGGGCAGGTCACATGGCGCACCGGCATGGCTATCAGGCGGTCAAGCTGGCCATCGGGCGTGAAGCGCGCAAGCTGGCCGGTCTCGACCAGCGCCGTCCACAGGCAGCCTTCGGCGTCGACGGTCGCGCCATCGGCGGCGGAATTCAGGGGCGCGGTATCGACCCAGACCGTGGGCTGGCCGGCGCCCCCGCTCGCGTTGTCATAGGGGTAGCGCAGGATCTTGCGCGTGCGGCTGTCGGTGTAGTAAAGCCACTGCCCGTCGGGGCTGAAGCAGATGGCGTTCGATATCGCGAAACCTTTGTCCAGCACCTGCACGCGGCCATGGGCATCGACCTGGTAGAGCGCGGCCAGCGGCTCGTTGCGGCCCAGCACCAGCGAGCCGCAGACAAAGCGGCCCGCGCGGTCGCAGCGGCCGTCGTTCAGGCGTATGCGCTCGGCAGCATGGGTGACCGAGGCCAGCGGCGTGACTTCGCCCGAGTCCAGATCGAGATAGCTGAAGCCGCTTTCCAGTGCGACCAGCAGCCGGCCGCTTTGGCACAGCGCAATCGAGCCTATGGCCGTGGGCAGCCGCCATTCGCGGTATGCGCCGCTGGCTGGCGTGAGGCGGCGCACCAGCTGCGCATGCGAATCTATCCAGTAAAGCGACTGGCTGCTGTCATCCCAGAGCGGGCATTCGCCCAGCTGGTCGCGCGTGGTGGTGACGATTTCAATACGGGTCATGGCAAAACCTGGGGGCGATGGCGCTGCGCGCCGTGAAGACGGGGGAATCGGGGGCCCCGGCGCGTGCACCGGGGCACACAGGCTTACTTCTTCACGAAGTCGCAGCCGCCTTCGGCCAGCGGACGGAACACCGACTCGCCCGGGATTTCCTCGCCGACCTTGTAGAGATCGTTCCTGCCCTTGGATTCGGCCGGGGTCTTGACCTGGATCGCATAGGTCGGGCGGATCAGCTGGCCGTCCTCGCGGATCATGGCGTTCTTCATGGAGAAGTCATTGACCGGCGTGGCCTTCATCCTGGCCATCACCGCCACGCCTTCATCCGTGCCCGCGGCCTGCACGGCCTTGAGGTAGTGCATCGTGGCGCTGTAGGCACCGGCGTGGATATAGGTGGGCACCACGCCCTTGTTCTTTTCCATGAAGCGCCTGGCCCAGGCGCGCGACTCGTCGTTGCGGTCCCAGTAGAACGGCGCGGTGATCTGCAGGCCCTGGGCCACGTCCAGGCCCATGGCCGAGACGGTGTTGATGGTCATGCCGAACACGCCGACCTTCTGGCCGTTGCGCGCGAGCTTGTATTCCGCTGCCTGCTTGAGCGCATTGCTCAGGTCCAGGCCCGCGTTGAGCACCACGATGGCCTGGGCCTTGCTCGCCTGAGCCTGCAGCAGGTAGGACGAATAGTCGGCCGCGCCCAGCGGGTGGCGCACCGAACCCACGACCTTGCCGCCGCCGGCTTCGATGAACTTGGTCGCATCGGCCTGCATCGCGGCGCCAAACGCATAGTCGACGGTGATGAAAAAGAAGGACTTGACGCCCTGCTTGAGCAGCGCCGTCACGCCCGCGTTGGCGAGCTGGTAGGTGTCGACGATGAACTGCACGGTCATGGGCGAGCACATCTTGCCGGTCAGGTCGGATGACACCGTACCGGCGATCAGGTAAGGCTTCTTCTTCTCCTTCATCATGCTCGACACGCCAAACGCGATCGACGAGGCCGAGCCGCCCAAAATGGTGTCGAACTTGTCGTTCTCTATCCACTGGCGTGCCATGTTGATGCCCACATTGGGCTTGTTCTGGTCGTCGGCGACGGTGACTTCGATGGGCTTGCCCAGCACCTTGCCGCCGAAGTCCTCGACGGCCATGCGCACCGCGACCGAGGAGCCCGGCCCCCCATTGCCCGAGTAGGTGCCGGTCTGGTCGGCCATCACGCCTATGCGCACCACGTCATCGCTGATCTGCGCCTGCGCGGGCAGCGCCGCAAGCAAGGCGCCGCCGGCCAAGGCCAGCGCGGACATCCGGGGGATCGAAGGGAAAGCGTTCATGTCTGTCTCCTGGTAGTTATGGAATGCACTGACTGTCTACAAAACCCTGGGGTAAAAACCGTTCGTGATGAGCCTGCCTGGGCGGCCCCGTCGAACCATGAACGTCCAAGCTCTGGAGGGCAGGCCGCCCATCCTTCGACGGGCTCAGGACGAACGGATCTGCGTACTTGGCTTGCGGCCCTGCTCAAATCGGGTCGGTACTCAGCCGATGCCCCTTGAATTGCTCGCGCAACTGCGTCTTGAGCAGCTTGCCGGTTGCGGTGTGCGGCAGGCCATCGACGAACACCACGTCGTCGGGCAGCCACCAGCGCGCGACGCGGTCCTTCATGAAGTCCGTCATCTCGGCGGCCGTGAGGCTTTCGCCGGCCTTGGGCACGACGATCAGCAGCGGGCGCTCCTGCCATTTGCTGTGCGCCACGCCTATCACCGCCGCTTCCTGCACCTTGGGGTGGCCGACGGCGACGTTCTCCAGGTCGATAGAGGAAATCCATTCGCCGCCCGACTTGATCACGTCCTTGGTGCGATCGGTGATCTGCACGAAACCGTCGGTATCGATCAAGGCCACGTCGCCGGTGCTGAACCAGCCTTCGTCGTTGAGCGCCGCGCCGGCCCGGTCGCCGTAATAGGCCGACACCACCCAGGGGCCGCGCACCTTGATTTCACCGACACGCTGGCCGTCATGCGGCAGGCGCTCTCCTTCGGGGCTGAAGATGCCGACTTCGATGCCGAAGATCGCCCGGCCCTGCCTGGCCTGGATATCGAAGCGCCGGGCCAGCGGCAGGTCCTGCTGCGCGGGCAGCAGATTGCCTATGGTCGCCAGCGGGCTGGTCTCGGTCATTCCCCAGGCCTGGATCACATAGGTGCCCAGCAGCGTCTCGAATTTCTCGATCATGGCCCGCGGCGCGGCCGAGCCGCCGACCACCACGCGCGCGAGCTTGAGTTGCGTGAGATCGAGCTGCGCGCGCTGGCTCTCTATATATTGGAAGAACCCCAGCCACACCGTGGGCACGCCCAGCGAGAAGGTGCAGCCTTCCTTGACCATGTGCTCGTAGAGGCGCTCGCCGCCCACGCCCGGGCCGGGCAGCACCAGCTTGGCGCCGCACATCGCCGCGGCATACGGTATGCCCCAGGCGTTGACATGGAACATGGGCACGGCCAGCAGCACGCTGTCGCGCGCCGACAGGCCCAGGCCGTCGACCGTGCAGGCAGCCCAGGCATGCAAGACCGTCGAGCGGTGGCTGTAGAGCACGCCCTTGGGATTGCCCGTCGTGCCCGAGGTGTAGCACAGCGACGAGGCCGTGTTCTCGTCGAGCTGCGGCCATTCGAAGTCGGGCGAGGCCTGGGCTATCAGGTCTTCGTAGCACAGCAGATTGGGCAGATCGAGCGCCGGCATTTCGCTGCGCTCGCACAGCGCGACAAAGCCCTTGACGGTAGGCAGCTGGCCGGCAATCGCCACCAGTTGTTCGGCAAAGCCCAGGTCGAAGAACACATATTCATCGGCCGCATGGTTGATGATGTAGCTGATCTGCTCGGCAAACAGCCGCGGGTTGACGGTGTGCGATACCGCGCCCATGCCGGCAACCGCAAAATACAGCTCCAGATGGCGGTGCGTGTTCCAGGCCAGCGTCGCGATGCGCTGGCCGGGCAGCACGCCCAGGTCCGTCAGGGCATTGGCCAGGCGCTTGGCGCGGTGGCGCACTTCGCCCCAGGTCGAGCGATAGCTGCGGGTGTCGGAAACGTGCGAGACGATCTCCACCTGAGCGTGGTGCGTGGCCGCATGCTCTATGAGCTGCGAGATCCGCAAATCCTGCTGTTGCATCAGTCCCAACATCGTCATCAACGCTGCTCCTTCTTGTCTTTGACTGCGTCTGCCCCAAGGCGGAAAACCTCAACGCCCGGGGAGGCCATGTCTTGAATTTCATTGCTTACATGCCGACAGGTAAGTAATCAAAGAATAGCAGTTTCCTCCGCGAAAAACGCAGGCAGTAAAGACCGAAAACCTAGGGAGAAACATGCTTGCCGGCCGCATTCTTTGCGGGTATTTGCAGCCGCGCTGCTTCGCGTCGCGCCCTGCGTCCGACTGCCGCCAAGGTGACTTGCGACGGGCCGCGCCACCGGTTAGCATGGCCTCATGCACCTACCTTTCGGCAGGTAAGTGCAGACAGTGAACGATTTTGCTGCACCCACAACAAGGAGACTTTCATGGAATTCAACACCATCACTCTGACCGTCGACGCCGGCGTGGCCGTGGTCACGCTCAACCGCCCGCCCGTGAACGCGCAGAACATAGAGCTGCGCGAGGAGATCACGCGCGTGTTCGATCTGCTGTCGGACCGCGACGACGTGGCCTGTATCGTGCTGACCGGCGCGGGCAAGGCGTTCTCCGCGGGCGCCGATATCCGTGAGCGCCCGAATCTCGCCGGCGTGGCCGGCGCCTACGGCGCGCACAACCGCCGCGTGCGCGAGTCCTACTACGCCGTGGTCGAATGCTCCAAGCCCATCATCGCGGCGATCAACGGCCCGGCGCTGGGCGCGGGCTTTGGCCTGGTGATGGCGTCGGACATCTGGGTCGCGTCCGAAGACGCCTATGTGTCCATGCCCGAGATCAATGTGGGCCTGGCCGGCGGCGTGACCTTCCTGCAGAAAGTCTTTGGCCAGTCGCGCGCGCGCCGCATGTTCTATACCGGCATGAAAGTCTCGGCCCAGGAGCTGTACCGCCTGGGCCTGGTCGAAGCCTGCCTGCCGGCCGACGAACTCATGCCCTACTGCATGGAAATGGCGCGCGACATCGCGTCCAAGAGCCCTATCGCCATGCGCCTGGCCAAGGAAGCCGCGCGCATGACCCTGGTCATGCCTTCGCGCGACGCCTACCGCTACGAGCAGGGCAATACCGTGGCGCTGTCCAGGACCGAGGACTCGAAGGAAGCGCAGCGCGCCTTCCTTGAAAAGCGCGAACCAGTCTACACCGGCCGTTGAACGCCGCCCGCGCCCTGCCCTATCGCCGGCAGACGCGGGCCGCCACGCCTTCCAAGCGCGCGGCCTTTTCGTTCGCACCCGCGCCCCGGGCCAGGCGCTTGAACGCATTCCACAGGGTCGCGCACCGCTTCTTCATGCAGCGCCGGCCACTCGGGGCGCAGGCGGGGAACGTACGAAAGCATGGGGATAGGCCAATGGCGATGCCTATAGGACAGGCCGTTCATGGTTCGACGCGCCCGGCGAGGGGGACTCACCACGAACGGGGGATACCGTTCGCCCTCATCCTGAGTTTCCATGGCTTTCGTCAACCCCTGATGCGCAGCGCCAGCCATTTGGATGCAAGCAGCAAAAGCAGAAAGCCATGAAAAATGGCCCCCAGAGCTTTTCATCTTGGGGCGGCCCGGCGATGAAAAAGCCGGGGCCCAGGCCCCGGCTGCGTTGTCAGACCGGTAGATCAGAACGCATGGCGAATGCCCAGATGCAGCGCATCGCTATTGCCATTGCGCCCGGGCGCGGCCTGGCTGGTCGCGCCGGTCAGCGCGTAGGCCGAGCCATTGCGGTTCTTCACGCGGCCATAGTCGGCGTAGAGGCTGGTGCGCTTGGACAGCGCGTGGATATAGGCCACGCCGAACTGCGTCGCATCGCGGTTGAGCGGGCCGCGGTCGTTGACATGGATCACCTGCGCGAGCACCGTGTTCCTGCCGAACGGCACGGCCACGCCCAGCGAGGCGCTGCGGTCGTCCTGGCCCGCGTAGTAGCCCACGGTCGGGAAGCCCGCGAAGCCCAGGTTGTTGTCGGCCGCGGCCTGCGTGGCCGGCGTGATCGCGGCGCTGGGGTTCTTGAACATCGCGAACGAGCCGAACACCTTGGCGGCGCCGAAGTCATAGGCCAGGCTGGAATTGAACCACTTGACGCCGCTGCCGTCGACAATGTGCTTGTGCGTCGTGTACGAGATGGCGCCACTGAGCGCCTTGTTCGCGTAGAACAGCGCGGCGGCGGCGCTCGATCCGGTGCTCGAGCCCAGGCCGCTGCCCGGGGCCGGCGAAGTCTCGCCAGGCGCATAGGAGACCTTGGCGATGAAGCCGCTGATAGCCGGCGTCTGGTACCAGATGCTGTTGTTCACGCGTCCCGACGCGGGCTGTATGCCCTGCAGGTTGCCCGCGCCGCCCAGACCGAAGGCATCGCCCACGGCCTGCACTTCGGAGCTGATGGCCACCACCGTGCGGCCCAGGCGGACTTCACCAAAGCCGCCGGTCAGGCTGACCAGCGCGCCGCGGCCAAAGCCCTTGGCGCCCGCGCCCTGGTTCTGGCCCAGCGTGCCCGAGTCGGTATTGAGGCCCATTTCGAGCAGGAAGTTGGCGCGCAGTCCGCCGCCCAGGTCCTCGCTGCCCTTGAAGCCCAGGCGCGAGCCGTTCATATGGCCGCTGTCGACACGCCACAGCCGGCCATTGGCGCTGGACACATAGCCCAGGCTGGTGTCGATCAGACCATAGATGCTGACGCTGCTCGAAGGCGTGCTGGCCAGACCGCCCGCGGGCTGCACGATCTGGCGCAGCTCTTCCTTTTGCGCCTGCTGGGCCAGCGCCGGCAAACCGGTGCTCAGGCAGGCGGCGACCGCCAGCGTCAAGGGCGATGGGCGCAGCGCGCGGTATGAATTGAGTTTCAACAAGATCTGTCTCCTCGTATGTGTCTGCGTTCTTGATTCTTGAGGACCTGCATGCAGTGCCCCGACTGCCGCCCAGTATTTACTTGTCGGCCGGCAAGTAATGATAAAAAGACAGGACAGCTTTGGCCCCAGGGAAAACACGCGTGACCCGAACGCAACGCCGCGCGCACAGGCCTGCGCCATGCGATACGCGCGCACTCACGCTCGCAGGATCAGGCCAACCGCCCTGCAGAAATGGCGGCTCAACAGATGGGTAAAAGCAAAGGCTGCGGCGCAGTCACCGCAGCGCGCTGCGCGCATTGCACGCGCAGCACAGGGCGCTCGCTCAGCTCTTCTTGCGGCGCGCGTCGCCTTGCGGCGCCTCCAGGGTCGCGAGCAGCGCGGCGAGTCCCTGGTCCAGCGACGCGAGTGCGTCGGCTGGCAACTGCTGCTGGGCGGCTTGATGTTTGCGCCCGTGGCCTGGGCGGCCGATCCTGCGCTGCCCGCGTTGAATACGACGCAACTGCTGGCCTATGCCTACCTGTCGATTGCCGGCGCCCTGATTGCCTATGCGCTGTGGTTTCGCGGCGTCGCGCGGCTGTCCCCCGTCGCCGTGCTGTCGCTGGGCCTGCTCAGTCCATTGACGGCCGTGATACTGGGCTGGGCACTGCTGGACCAGGCCATCACCGGCCTGTCGCTGATCGGACTGCTCATGGTGCTGGGCAGCATCCTGGTCGTGCAATGGGCAAGCCGCCCCGGCCGAGCCGCCCCACTGCTTTCTTCACCCTCTCCTTTTCATACACAGTCCATGCAAAGCGCCATGCCCAACCCCATCCAGCAAGCCATAGAATCCCGCGTCTCCACCAACCACACGACCCGGACCGGCCGCTGTCCGACGCCACCATCGAGGCGCTGGTCGATCTGGCCACGCGCGCGCCCTCGGCGTTCAACCTGCAGAACTGGAAGTTCATCGCGGTGCGTTCCCCCGAGGCCAAGGCGCGCCTGCAGGCACTTGCCTACGGGCAGAAGAAAGTCGCCGATGCGTCGGTGACCTTCATCATCTGCGGCACGCTCGCGGCCCATGAACAGCTCGGCCAGGCGCTTGCGCCTTCGGCGCAGGCCGGCATCATGGCGCAATCGGTGGTTGATGGCTGGGTCGCCCAGGCCACGCGCGCGCATGCCGGCAACCTGCAATTGCAGCGCGACGAGACCATGCGCTCGGCATCGCTCGCGGCAATGACCTTGATGCTTGCAGCGCAGGGAATGGGGCTGGCCACGGGGGCGATGATAGGCCTCGATCTCGAAGGCCTGTCGCGTGCCTTCGGGCTCACCGAGCGGGAAATACCGGTCATCGTTGTCACGGTCGGCTATCCATTGCCGGGCAACTGGCCGCAGAAGCCACGCAAGCCCGTGCATGAAGTCGTCGAATTTGCCTGAGCGCGCGCGGCTCCCTCACAGAAAAAAACCCTCCATGCGGAGGGCAAGAATGTTCAAGGCAGCTGTTGCCAGCCGCCTTGCGCGGCTGCCTGATCAGCCGTGCGCGGTGGCCGCGCGCTTGGCCAGCTCGAGCTTGGCGATCGCGTTGCGGTGGACTTCATCGGGGCCGTCGACGATGCGCACGGTGCGCTGGTGGGCATAGGCTTCGGCCAGCCAGAAGTCCTGGCTCACGCCGGCCGCGCCATGCGCCTGGATGGCCCAGTCGACCACCTTGCACGACATGTTGGGCGCGACCACCTTGATCATCGCGATTTCGGCGCGCGCATTCTTGTTGCCCACGGTGTCCATCTTGTAGGCCGCGTTGAGCGTCAGCAGGCGCGCCTGGTCTATCATGCAGCGCGACTCGGCGATGCGTTCGTGCCAGACCGACTGCTCGGCCAGCGGACGGCCGAACGCGACGCGCGCATTCAGCCGCTCGCACATCATTTCCAGCGCGCGCTCGGCCGCGCCGATGGAGCGCATGCAATGGTGGATACGTCCGGGGCCCAGGCGCCCCTGGGCAATCTCGAAGCCCCGGCCTTCGCCCAGCAGGATGTTGGACACCGGCACGCGCACGTTTTCAAGCAGCACTTCCATATGGCCGTGGGGCGCGTCGTCATAGCCGAACACCGACAGGTGGCGCAGCACCGTGACGCCTTCGGTGTCGCGCGGCACCAGCACCATCGACTGCTGCGCATGGCGCGGCGCATCGGGGTCGGTCTTGCCCATGACGATGAAGATCTTGCAGCGCGGGCTGCCCGCGCCCGACGAGAACCACTTGCGACCGTTGATCACATACTCGTCGCCTTCGCGCCGTATCGTGCACTGGATATTGGTCGCGTCCGAAGATGCGACGGCCGGCTCGGTCATCAGGAAGCCCGAGCGGATTTCGCCGCGCAGCAAAGGCTCCAGCCACTGGTCCTTGTGCGCCTCGGTGCCGTAGCGCTCAATCGTTTCCATGTTGCCGGTATCGGGCGCCGAGCAGTTGAACACTTCACCCGACCAGGACACCCGGCCCATGACTTCGCACAGCGGCGCATAGTCGAGGTTGGAGATGCCGGGCACGCCACGGTATTCGTGCGGCAGGAACATGTTCCACAGGCCGGCGGCGCGCGCCAGCGGCTTGAGTTCCTCGATCAGCGGCGAAACCTGCCAGGCATTGCCCGCACGGCGGAACCCATCCATCTCGCGCAGATAGCGCTCTTCGTTGGGATAGATGTGTTCGTCAAAAAACGCGTGCAGGCGCTGCAGCAGGTCCCGGGTTTTCGCGGAAGGTTCAGCAAACATTTTTCGTCCTTGTGGGATTGCGGGCAGCCCGGCTGGGCCGCCTCGTTGAAAAATATTGGAGCATTGCCGCGCGGCAAACGCCGTCCCGCAAGTGACGGGCCTCGCCGCGCGCGGCAGGTCCGGCGCGACGCGGCTACAGCGCCGCGGCCGGCTGTGGCTTGCCGGGCGTGGCAACGGCCTTGGCCTTCCACTGCATGTCGATGCCGGTCCTGAAGTTGCGGATATAGCCGTGGGGACGGCCTTCAAGGTGAGCCACGTAGAACGCCGCTTCGTCGGCATCATCCGGCACCGTGCCGGTATGCACCGCGGCACCGGCCGCCGCGCCGGTATGCACCGTGCCCTCCACCGCAATGCCGTGTCTTTGGCCGTCCATCACCGGATGCTCGCCGCTGACCACACAGCCCATGGCCCGCAGCGCGGCCGCGAACGCATCGCGCGCAGTCGGAAATTCGTCTGGATCCGCCTTGCCCGGCTGCCAGCGCGCGAGCTTTTGCCGGTCACAGTGCGGGCCGACAAACCAGCACCTGGCCATGGGGTCCCAGGCCGCGCCCGCGGCCTTGGCCGCCTTGCGTTCGCCGTACGGTACGTCGAGATACTCGCGTCCGGACTGGCGCTGACTTTCGTGCGCCGGCGCCTCGGCCTGGCGTTGCGTCCACTGCGCAAACGGCGCGGCATCGATGCCGGCCGGCACATACCAGGCATGGGCCTGGCGGTCCCATTTCGCACCCAAGGCCTTGGCTTGGTCCTTGTGCTCGAAAGGCACCCATAACAAGACCGCGCGTTGGGGTTCCTGCGCCGGCGCGGCGGCATACTGAGACTGGTTCAATGGAGTCATCTCCATTCCTCCTTGTCACGGTGGCGGCGATGCTTGGCTTGCGTTGCCGCTTGCGGTGGCGCTCGCCATGGCCGCCGCCAGCGACAGCCCCTGTGCGCTGCTGCCACGCAGGAGCGCACGCAGTATGCCAGCGACATCCGTTATATCGAAACCCTTGCGCGCCATGCCCATCTTCCGGGGCATGAATTGGCGCGCGCGCCGCCGCCGTTTTTAGCGGCTAAATTCGCGCGCAGGCATCAGCTCGCCAGCACCGCGCGCACCGCCTCGGGCGTGAACGGCGCGGCATAGAAACGCTGGCCCGTGGCGTCGAACAGCGCATTGGCAATCGCCGCCGGGCCGGGCACCGAAGCCGACTCGCCCGCGCCCATGGGCGGCTCGTCCTGGCGCGGCATCAGCAGCACCTCGATATCGGGCAAGGCCTTGAAGCCGATGATGGGATAGGTGCCCCATTCGCGGCTGCTCACCCCGGCCGCGTCGAAGCCGACCTTTTCCATCAAGCTGCGGCTGAGCGTCTGGATGACGTTGCCGTGGATCTGGTGGCGCACGCCGTCGGGGTTGACCATCATTCCCGTGTCCTGGCCCACGACCAGGCGCGTGACCTCGATGCGGCCGCTGACTGGCTCCACGCGCAGGTCTATGACCCAGGCTGCCCAGGCCGCGCCAAAGCCCGGAAAGCGGCTGTGCACATAGCGCGCATAGGCCACGCCGCGGCCGTGCAGCCAGCCATCGGCACCCATCCGGCCCCGGCTGCCCTGGGCGCCGCGCTGCCAGTCCGCGTGCAGCGCGGTGGCCTGCAGCAATTCGCGCGCGCGGGAGTCGTCGAGATGGCGCAGGCGAAAGTCCACCGGGTCGGCGCCGGCCGCATGCGCGAGCTCGTCGATCATGCAGTCGTGGGCAAACGAATTGGGCAGGGCCGAGACGCCGCGCAGCCAGGACGAGCGCACCAGCGGCGCCATGTCGTGGCTGGCGATGCGCTGGTTGCGATAGCGATAAGGCGGCACGGCCGTGCGGTCGCCCATCTCCAGCGTGCGCGGCTCACCCGGGACGCGGCCCGTGAGCAGCAGCGCCAGCAAGGGCGCGTCGTTCGAGGGATAGCGCACGGCGAAGTCGTAGGCCAGCAGTTCGCCATCGGCGTCAATGGCCGCGCCCACGTCCATCAGCTGGCCCGTGCCCTTGGGCTCCCACTGGTGCTCCTGCTCGCGCGTGAGCTGCACTCGCACCGGCGCGCCCACGGCGCGCGAAAGCAGCGCGGCGTCGGCGCAAACATCGTCGGCGCAGTTGCGGCCGTAGCAGCCCGCGGCTTCGAGGCGCACGATATCGATGCAGCCTTCGCCCAGCCCGAACAGCCGGTCGAGGTCGCAGCGCAGCATATGCGGATTCTGCGTGCCGGCCCATACCGTGAGCCGGGCGTCCCGGAAATCGGCAACGGCGCACGACGGGCCTATGGACGCATGCATCTGGTAAGGCCAGACATAGCTGCGCTGCAGGTGCGTGGCGGCGCGCGCGCTGCTGGCATCGACATCGCCCTCATCGACCAGCGCGCGCCGCTGCGATGGATTGGCGCGGATTGCGGCTTCGAGATCGCTCAGATCGGGCGCGGGCGGCACGGGCTTCCAGTGCACGCGCAGCGCGCGCATCGCAGCAATCGCCTGCTCTTCGCGGTCGGCGACGACGCCGACAAAGTCGCCGTCGACCACCACCTCGACCCGGCCCGGCAGATGGGCGACCGAAGTGCGGTCTACATCGATCAGGCAGCGGCCTATGAAATCGCCGCCGTCGCGCCCCGGGTGCGGCGGGCGCAGCACGCGGCCGTGGCGCATGCCGGGCAGGCGCACGTCGTGCACAAAGCTCAACTCACCCGTGGCCTTGGCGGGAATGTCCACGCGCGCCGCGCCCTTGCCCACGAGCCGGTAATCGGCCACGGGCTTGAGCAGGACCGGCTCTTCGGGCGCGGCCAGCGGCAGTTGGATCTGCCGGCCCTGCAGCAGTTCGCCATAACTGAGAAAGCGAGCGTCAACGCCATCTGCAAAGCGAACGAGGCCGTCGCGCGCCTGCAGTTGATCGACCGCCACGCCCCAGCGCTGCGCGGCCAGCGCCAGCAACTGCGCGCGCGCCTGGGCCGCGGCACGGCGCAGCGGCACGGCCGAAATCTGTATGCTCGCGCTGGCAATCGTCGGGCCCTGGTTGGGCGCGGCCGCCGTATGGCCCAGCACCATCTCCAGGCTGGCCAGCGGCACTTCGAGTTCCTCGGCGACGATCTGCGCCAGCGCCGTGCGAATGCCCGTGCCCAGGTCCACATGGCCATTGAAGGCCATGGCGCGCCAGCCCTCCCCCTGCTGCGCAGCGAGCACCGCGACAAAGATTTCGGGCGTCGACTGCACATAGTCCGACGCCGTTCCCGGCTGGCCGGGAATGGGGCGCGGCGGCGCGACCGGCGCGCGCACCACGAGCAAGGTGCCGGGGCGGGTGAGCAACTGATCGTGCAGTACGGTGGGCTGGGGCAGGTTCATGGCAGTAAAACAATCGTGGCACGGAAAGGCGCCTTGGAGTGGCTAGAACCACCCAGCAAATCGAAGATTTGCGGTTGCTGCGAGGCGCGGCCGGCTAGGCGCGGCCGGCGAGGCGCGGCGCCGCAGACAGTGCGAATAGCACGGCAAGGCGCCGCAACGACGCAGCAAGGGTGGTGGTAGCCACTCCTAACGCGACAGCGCGTCGGTATCGGCAATGGCCTGGGCCAGCGGCATCACGGCCGCGTATTTTTGCGCCATGTCGAACAGATTGGCTTCGTGCGGGCCAATCGCCCGGTCGCCGCAGCAGTCGGCCACCACCAGCGGGCGAAAGCCCGACTGCATGGCATCGACCACGCTGGCGCGCACGCAGCCGCTGGTCACGCAGCCCGCGACCAGCAGGGTCTGCACGCCGCGCTGGGCCAGCCAGGGCGCGAGCATGGTGCCGAAGAACGCCGAGGGCGTGCTCTTGCGCACCACGTATTCACCGGCCGCGGGGGCGAGCTCGGCCACGATGGCGCTGGCCGGGCTGTCCTCCTTGAGCGTGAGCATGCCCGGCACCTTGAGGCAGAAGACATTGCTGTCGGCGTCGTCGTCGGAGAAAACGATGCGGCTGTGCGCCACGGGCCAGCCCCGGGCGCGCGCATGCGCCAGCAGTTCGCGCGTCTGTTCAATCGCTTGCGGGATATTGCCGCCGCCAAACACCGCCGGGTCGGCAAAGCCATTGACGAAGTCGATGATCAGCAGGCCGAACGGGGCCTTGAGCGGCAGCGGCGTGCCAAAGCCCTGGCGTGCATAGGCGGAGATATCGCCGGCCACGCCTTCGGTGGGAATCTGTTGGGGGGTGTTCATGCGATCTCCTTGCGGCGCGCGGCGCGCGCCAGTCCTTGTTCATCCTGTACCACGCCGTTGACGACCATGGGCTGGCCGTCGAGCGCGACGCTGCAGTGGCGCATGGGAATGTCGATATGGCAGGCCGTGGTGCGGCTGCCGCCGGCTTCGTTGTTCGGCCCCATGGACCAGAGGAAGTTGCCTTCGAACGCGCGCGCGTCCATGCCGATATGCGTTTCCTTGTTGTAGTGCGCGAGCATGGACCACTGCGCGCGCGGCTGCAGGCCCCAGCCCACATGCGAGACCGCATAGGCTTGCGCGTCCTCGTACGAGGCCATGTACTCCTGGAGGATCTCGGCCTGCAGGCCGCCGCTGATGCGCGTCACAAAGCCGTTCTCTATGACCAGCTCTATGGGCTCGGTCACATAGTCCTTGAGCGGCAGCAGGATGTCGCCGCGGTCCAGCACCACGCGCCCATGGCTTTGCCCCTCGTTCGGCCAGGTAAGCACGAAGCCGCTGGGCCAGTGGTCCCAGCGCCCGGGTTCGTCGACAAAGCCGTATTCGCTGATCGCGGGAAAGTCGCCCAGCGCGCAGCGCAGGTCGGTGCCGGCGCTCGAGGTGATGTGCATCTGGCGCGCGGCCGCGATGCGCTGCGCCGCGGCCTGCACGCGCGTGCGGTCGGCCGCCGTGGGCACGAGCCGGCACAGCACTTCGGGCGGCTCTATGGCCAGCAGGATCCTGGTGCCCGACTGCAGGATGTCGTGCTGCTCGGGCGAGAACAGCAGCGTCATCAGGTCGAGCACCAGGTCGCTGGCCTTGAGCGCGGCGATTGCCGCCGGGTTGCCCGTGAGCGGCGTGGTGCCCAGATAGGCCAGCGCGTCACGGCTGAGCGACTTCTCGGCGTTCACGGGCGGCAGATCGAGCCGGTTGACGCGCGCGCCCATTTCGCTGGAAGCAGCAATCGCGCAGCGCAGCGTCTGCGGGTGGGTATCGGCGCCGGTGAGCACGGTGACGATCTGGCCGGGCTCGAGTTTGGAAAGCGCAAGCACCTGCTTCCAGGCGTGGATCAGATCGGTATCGCTGACGGACATGGCGTGTTCCTTGGCATGGGGAAAAGAAAGGGCGGGACCAGGACGCTCAGTCCACGTGGGCGCCCAGGAAGTCGCCCAGCGCGGCGTAGAAGCCGGCCTCGTTGTCCCAGGGAATCATGTGGCCCGCGCCCGGCACGCGCACATGCGCGGTCTGCGGCGCCAGGCCCTGCCATTCGGCCGCGTCTGCGTCGCGCACCACATCGCCACGCTCGGCCGTGACCAGCAGCAAGGGCTGGGCCAGATGCGGCAGATCGGCATGGATATCGTCGCGGCCGAAGTCCTCGAAGCTGCGCACAATGGCCGGTTCGTGGCAGGTGTGCAGCCACTGGGCGCGCAACTGGCGCTGTTCTTCGGTCCAGGTCGGGCAGAAGGCGCGCATCGCTTCGGCGTCCATGCCCAGCGTCGCCTGGCGTATCGAATCCACATACCAGGGCAAGGCCGCGGGATAGGCGCGCCGGCCCGGGCCCGATACCGGCGGATCGACGATCACCAGGCGAGTGAGACCTTGCGGCTGGGCGCACGCGGCGCGCACCGCGATGCGCCCGCCCATCGAATGCCCCATCAGCGCGAAGCGCGCGAGGCCCAGGGCCTGGGCAAACGCGTTGACATCGGCGGCCTGGGCGTCAAGACCGTAGTCCAGCCCCGGGCCTGAAGAAGACAGACCCCGGCCGCGCACGTCGAGCACATAGGTATCGAACTGGCGGCCCAGGTGCTCGGCGACAAAGCCCCAGGTCACGGCCGGGCTGGTGATGCCGGGAATCAGGATGACGGCGTCGCGCCCGGCGCGCGCGCCGGTGACACCGCCGTAGCGCAGATAGTGCTGGCGAATGCCGTTGGCCTGGACCTGGCCGCCGTAGAGAAAAGTGCTGGATGTGGTGGACATGGATTTGTAAAACAGGTGGTCGATGGCAGGAAAGCTGTCCGATGTGAATAGCCTCGGCGTTCAAGCCTTGTCGTAGGGGTAGGCTCCCGACAGCAGCGCGCCCGCGCCGGGCACGACCGGGTCCAGACCCAGCTCCTTGAGGATGGCGTAGGTCGTGGCGATGGCCGCCGTGAGCACCGGCTTGCCGGTCTGGGCTTCGACCTGGGCCACGGCCGCCAGCGAAGGCATTTGCACGCAGGCCGACAGCACGATCACATCGGCATCGCCGTAGTCCATGCCGGCGACGATGGCGGGCAGCTTGGCGGGATCGTGGCGGCCGACATCGAGGTTGTCGGGAATCTCGAGCGCACGCCAGTCGACGACTTCAAAGCCTTCGGCGGCGATGTAGTCCTTGACCAGTTCGGTCAGCGGCAACATGTAGGGCGCGACCAGCGCGATCTTTTTGGCCTTCATGACCTTGAGCGCTTCGACCAGCGCGCCGGCGCTGGTGATCACCGGCGCGGTCGCGCCATTCGTCGCCGTGCACGCGGTCAGGCGCTTTTGCGATACGCGGTGGTAGCCGTGGCCCATGGCCATGATCGCCACCAGGCAGGCGTAGCCGAGCACGTCGACGCGCGCATCGCTGAGCTCGAGCGCGCAGCGGTCGCTTTCCGCGTCCATCGCGGCCAGCTCTTCCTTGACCACCTTCTTCATGCGCATGCGGCTCGAGTGGAAGGTGAAGCGGTCCTGCGGGCGCAGCACCGAATGGGCCTGCAGCATGGCCGGCACTTCGGTCTCCATGGTGGTGTTGGAGCTCGGAACGATCTGGCCGATACGGAAGGTTTTGCTCATGGTCTTGGCTTTCATGGAATAGGTGGAAAGATAGTACTTAATAAAGCGTATACGCTCAATAGTGCAAAACCCATGCCCAGCTCAAAACCATGCCCCAAAGCGAAAAATCGTTGATTTGGTGCGAACACGCACCATTAAATTGCTTTGGACTAGGTAGAAATCCTCTCCTTGGTGCGTTTGCCTTGGACGAAAAATAGAGCGTACACACGCAAAAATGCTTTTTCCATGGCTGGCACGGAAACTGCTCAACCAGGGCAATGACCGGCCACGGCCGCATGCCTTTCTCTCTCATTTCAGCAAGGAGTTTTCAAGTGTCTCAATCCCCCCGTATCGCTGTGGTCGGTGCCGGCCTCGGCGGCGCTGCCGCCGCCAAGCTGCTGCTCCAGGAGGGCTTCAATGTCCGCGTCTACGAGCAGTCGCCCAGCTTCTCGCGGCTGGGCGCCGGCATCCACGTCGGGCCCAACGTGATGAAGGTCCTGCGCCGCATCGGCATCGAGGACGCGCTCAATGCCCAGGGCTCGCACCCCGACTACTGGTACAGCCGCCACTGGCAGACCGGCGACGTGATGGCACAGATTCCGCTGGGCGACTACGCGGTCAAGAATTACGGCGCGTCCTACCTCACGGTGCACCGCGGCGACTTCCACGCGCTGCTGATCGACACCTTGCCCGACAGCGTCATGGCCTACGGCAAGAGCCTGACCCGGGTCGAGGACCGCGGTGACGTGGTGGTGATGCACTTCGCCGATGGCACGACCGAGGAAGCCGACATCGTGATCGGCGCCGACGGCGTGAACTCGCGCATCCGCGAAGAACTGCTGGGCGTCGAGCCGCCCAAGTACGCCGGCTATCTGGCCCACCGCGCGGTGTTTCCCACGCCCCAAGTCAAGGCCGGCATGCTGCCTTTCGACGCCTGCGTGAAATGGTGGAGCGAAGACCGCCACATGATGACCTACTTCGTCACCGGCAAGGCCGACGAGCTTTACTACGTGACCGGCGTTCCCGTCGAGCAGTGGGACCTCGGCGACCGCTGGCTGCCCAGCAGCAAGGAAGAGATGCGCGCCACGTTCGACGGCTGGCATCCGACCGTGCAGGCACTGATAGACGCCACCGTCGAAGTCACCAAATGGTCGCTGCTCGAGCGCGATCCGCTGCCGCTGTGGAGCCGCGGCCGCCTGGTGCTGCTGGGCGACGCCTGCCACCCGATGAAACCGCACATGGCCCAGGGCGCAGCCATGGCCATCGAGGACGGCGCCATGCTCGCGCGCTGCCTCAAGGAAGTCGGCGCCCACAACCACGAACTGGCATTCGCGCTCTACGAAGCCAATCGCACGGAACGCGCGAGCAAGGTGCAGCGCATTTCGCACGACAACACCTGGCTGCGCACCAACGAAGACCCTGCTTGGTGCTTCGGTTACGACGTGTTCAGCACGCCCCTGGTGGAGCCCAAGGTGAAGATCGCGGCCTGAGCGCCCCGGCCCCCAAACCACCTACCACCGCCCTTCAGCATGGCCACCACATCTTCTTCCAGTCCCCTGCACCTGCGTGTCAACGGACGCGACTGCACAACGCCGGCAACACCCGACACGGCGCTGCTGCATGTGCTGCGCAACGACCTGGAGCTCAACGGCCCCAAGTACGGTTGCGGCCTGGGTGAATGTGGTGCCTGCACGGTACTGATCGATGGCGTGGCCGCGCGCTCGTGCGTGATCCCGGTGCGCGCCGCGCTGGGCCGCGAAGTCACCACGCTCGAAGGCCTGGGAACGTGCGCCCGGCCCGGCCCCACGCAGCAAGCCTTCATAGACTGCCAGGCGGCGCAATGCGGCTACTGCCTCAACGGCATGATCATGACCGTCGAGGCCCTGCTGCGCCGCAACCCCGATCCCACGCAGGCGCAGTTGCGCAATGAACTGCACCACAACCTGTGCCGCTGCGGCACGCATGTGGAAATCCTGCAGGCCGCGCTGCGCGCGGCGCGCCTGCGCCTGTCGCAGCCCACGAATCCAGAGGACGCGCAATGAGCCTGCCCCTGCATTCGAGCGCCGCCGACACCGCGCCCGCGCTGCCCGCCGAACTGCTGCATGGCCTGGCGCTGCGCCCGCCGCAGGCGCGCTGGAACGGCCTGCGCTACCAGGGCAGCGAACTGGTCAGCGCCGAACTCTCCGCCGTGCGCGCCATGACCGGCGTCGTCGCCGCCGTGCAGCAGCAGCATTTTCTCGGCGTGGTCGCGGCCACACCGCTGCACGCGCTGCAGGCCGCAAGCAGTCTTGCGCCTGTCTGGCATACGCCCGACAGCGCCCTCCCGCTGTCCGTGCACGGTGCGCCCACGCAACCCTCGTCCCAATACGTCTGGCAGATGCCGCACCAGGCGCCGCACAGCGCGGCCCAGGTCGTCGTCTGGTGTGTCGCTGATCAGGCCAGCGTCTGGCTGCCGGCCTGCGCCGCCGACACCCGGCGCACGCTGCGCCGCGAACTGGCCACACTGCTGCAACTGCCCGAAACCGCGCTGCAGCTGGTGAGCGCCGGCCTGGCCGATGGCGCGCCCGAGCCGCTGCATCTGCTGGACCTGCTCGACGCCGCCGCCGACGCCGCCTTGCTGTCCCAGGCCGTCGCCCGCCCGGTCAGCGTGCCCTGCCAGACGGCCGGCACCCACGCACCGCTGGTGCTGCGCCTGGCTTCGGCAGCGCCCGGTGCATCGACCGACCTGCAGCTGCCCGCAGCGGCAACAACCCCGACACTGATTTCCGACGCCCCCTGGGCCGTGCGCCCCAGCCTCGCGCGCCTGCTGAGCCAGCCCGCGCTCGCGCGCGCCTCGGCCCAGGCCAGCGTGCGCGACGCGGGTACGGTGCAAGCCCTCAAGGCCATCCCTTTCAAGGTGTTTCGATCGTGTTCATGTAACCTACTGAGCGCCCGAGGTTTGCGGGCGTTCAGGAGAAGAAAATCTGGCAAGAAGTCATTGAGCGGTTCGAGCAGCAGGCACCGGGTG
>NZ_CACSJA010000030.1 GCF_902706035.1 Pantoea sp. 18069
TTCTATCGCGCTGACGGCGACCACGCAGACCTGCGGCCATGGAAACCGGCAATCCACATGCCCAAGGCGCTGGCCCGCATCTGGCTGGAAATCACCGGCGTGCGCGTGGAGCGCCTGCAGGACATCACGGATGCCGACGCCCTGGCCGAAGGCGTGGATCGCACCAACACATCCATCCCGGGCTATGCCCGCGAGCGGTTCCGCCAGCTCTGGGAATCCACCGGAGGCGACTGGGCCGCCAACCC
Organism: Pantoea sp. 18069; assembly: GCF_902706035.1. Lineage (GTDB taxonomy): Bacteria > Pseudomonadota > Gammaproteobacteria > Burkholderiales > Burkholderiaceae_C > Comamonas. The sequence goes on from NZ_CACSJA010000030.1 coordinate 246, forward strand.
CTGGGTGTGGGTGATCGACTTCAAGCGCGACCTGTCGCAGAAAGCCCAGCCATGACCACAGCACAAGACCAACAGAGCCGCGCTGAGCCGGCAACGGTAGTCGTCGGCGCGATGCACCGAGTTAAAGCCGGCGCGTCCTTCCCGGAAAACATCCAATGCGTTAACTGCGGCGCGCAACAGGACGAATTCAGCAAGCCGTGCAGCGCATTCATGAACGAAGCAGCAGCCGCGCGCGCCGGCATTGAAGGGGCACGATGGAACAAGTAAACGACCAACGTTTCGACGTCGAGGCGCAGCACGCGGCCACAGTCATCGCCATATACACGGCAGCAACCGGGCGGGGAGAGGCATCCTGGTGCCGAGAACCTGCCACCGAGCAAGCCAAGTGGGAGCGCGCGGCGCTGGCTGCCTTTCAGATTCACCAAGCGCCGCACGCCACCCTAGCCGCCGTAGGAGCCGTTGCCGCATGCTTTGGCGATGACTGGCCCGACGTTCCGGGTGAGCCGGAAATCCTGCGGCGCGTGAAGTGGGCGGCGCGCCAGTTGCAAGCCGCCCGCGCCCTGCCTGCGGGAATGGAGCCGGTGGCGCGAGTCTGCCAAGGCGCCGGAGCGAATATCCAGTGGCGCAAGGGCATGACGTATGCCGACCTGCCAGCAATCGACGGGCAAGACCTCTACACCGCAGCCCAGGTGCAGGCCATGGGCCGCGTGCCGCCAGAGTGGCAGGCCGTGCCGATGGAAAGCACGCGAACGATGAAGGCTGCAGGACGGCAGGCGTTGAAGGGTGCTGCGGACTGCACCTCGACAGGTCAGGCTGTGATCGTATTCGAGGCTATGTGCGCAGCAGCCCCGCGGCCACCAGCCGCGCCTACTACCGAACCACAGGCCCCTACTACTGGAGCTGGCAGCGTTACTGCTGGAGCTGCGCCGGCATATCGCCTGCTGCAGCGCGGCGTCGACACCATCCAAGCTGGCGACGAGTTTCTGCAAGATGACGCTGTAACTTGGCAGCCAGACCCAAATGGAATATTCGTGGGGATTACCTACGTGGGCAACGTCCTGCTGCCTGCACGCCGCGCCATCGAACCCGCCCACGGCCTCAAGTAGCCGCCACCACAGACCAACCATCAGCCCCGCCATCGAGCGGGGCTTCTTTTTTGGAGGACGAAATGTCCGAAAACAGCAAGATCGAGTGGACCGACCACACGTTTAATCCGTGGGAAGGCTGCCAGAAGGTCGGGCCCGGCTGCGACCACTGCTATGCCGAGACGCGCAACGCGCGCTTCGCCGGCGGCACGGCCGTGAATTGGGGCCCGGGCGCGCCGCGGCGCCGCACCAGCGCCAGCAACTGGGAACAGGCCGACAAGGCCTACCAGCTCCACCACATCAATTGCGCCCAGTGCACCGCCGCGGGCATCGTCCGCAGCTCGCAAACACGCTGCCCGCAAGGGCAAGCCCTCTGGGACACATACAACAACGCGGGCATGCCCCCGCACTTCGCCTGGTTGAGCCAGGGAAAGCGCACCACCCGATGAGGCTGGTTTTCAATTTTCAGACAAGCAACTGCAAAGTTGCAACAAAGGAACTAGAACAGTGAGCGAAATCCTCCGCATGCTCAATGCCCACGACGTTGCCCCACTACTGGGCTGTCAGCCCAGCACGGTAGAGGCGGCCTGGCGAACGGGCAAACTGCCTGGCGTCCGCATCGGCCAGCACTGGCAGGTTCCCGAATCTGCCTTGCGCGAAGGCCTGCACCTGCTTGCCCTGTGCAATATGCAGCCGGTGGACGTGCCAGCCGCAGTACCAAAGCTCCCGCCGCCCATGCCTGCGGCCCGGGCGCAGGAAACACGGGGTAGGCAACGCCGCGAGCCGCCCGCATTGCCGCCCTTGCCACCAGCCCTACAGAAGTCGTAATGAAAGGTCTTCAGCACGCAGCGATGCGTAACGCAGCAGGATCTTGGGATCTTCCCATCCCATGATCTTGCAAATTTCCGTGTCGTTGAACATCCAACGATTGTTCGCATCGCGAAGCATCACCCAGCGGCAGCACGCTTCATGCCGCAGGTCATGCTCCGTGAACTTGGTAACCTCCGCGTATTCGAACAAGGTGGCGAACCGGTTGGACATCCTGCTGGAGCACTTCGGCAGATCGCCTGGCGTGCCATCCCAAAATGGAAAAATCAGCTCTCCGGGCTGCTTTCCTTCGCACCAGGCGATCAGCTTGGCGCGCAACTCGCGCTTGAGCGGCACCACGCGCGGCTTGATGATTCCCCGGTGCCCCTTGGTGCCATCCACGCGAAGGATGCCCTTCTCGCCTTCTAGCTGGCCAACGCGAAGCCAGTACGCCTCACGCAAACGCAAACCTGTGTCTACGATCAGCTCAAACAGCAACCTGAATGCTGGATCGTCGCCCCAGGGCCTCTCGCGGCCCTCGCGTTTCACGCCGGCCAGCGCCGCCGCAATCCTCTCTTCGTCTCCAGGACCAAACCGGACATCGCGCTTTGCATCCCTCACCTCGTTATCGGCATAGAGGCTGTAGCCATCTGGCAGCAGGCGCAGCACGTTCACCGGCATTGGTACACCGTCTTCGCGCTTATGCGCCTCCGCAATGTGATACCAGTCAAGCGCCCGGGCCAGTGCTCCAATGCGCTTGCGGATTGTTCCCGGCGTAGGCTTTTTCTCGCGCGCCTTCAGCGCCTTCACATAGCCCTCGGCCCAAAGGAACGTCAGCTCAGATAGGCGCAGGCCAACCACCTCCCGCAAAACAACATCGAGCACGGTGGACGTGGATGGACTGGGCGAGCCGCGCAAAGTGTACGCTCGGATGACCTCTGACACCAATGGCGACGCCGCCGCGCCGGGGGCATCAAACAAACCAGGCGGCACGATGCCAGCCGATAGCCAGCCCTCCAGCTGCTCGCCGTAGTTGCGGGCCGCCGACTCAGAATCGAATGATTGGAAAAATGGTCTTGGCAGGAGCTTATTGACAACGCGAAGTTGCCACCTGCTGCCGCGCTGCTGGATGCTTGCCATAATGAATATCAGGATGGTTTGAAGAGCCTGATCTTATGCGGCAACACGGACTTTCCGATCCGTTTGAAGTAGCAGCCGCTACTTAAACCCACTAAAAACCGACTGAAACCGGCTGTATTTCTACTGATAAAAAAATGCACCGACAGTGCGGTGCATTTAAGTCCTTGATTTACAAGGTTTTTTTGGAGGCGCGAACCAGAGTCGAACTGGTCTAACCGGATTTGCAATCCGGGGCATAACCGCTTTGCTATCGCGCCAAAACTCACACTTAGAAAAATGGGAAGCGTTTGCTTCCCATTCTAATTTGGAGCGGGAAAACGGGTTCGAACCGTCGACCTATACCTTGGCAAGGTATCGCTCTACCAACTGAGCTATTCCCGCGAACTCCCGAGAAACTTTCATTTCTCCGGAATTTCGCCAGCCACCGAAGCGACCGACTGAAAAACTGGAGCGGGAAAACGGGTTCGAACCGTCGACCTATACCTTGGCAAGGTATCGCTCTACCAACTGAGCTATTCCCGCAAACTCTCAAAAAACTTTCATTTCTCGAGATTTGCACCAGCCACCGAAGCAACTGGCAAAAAACCTGGAGCGGGAAAACGGGTTCGAACCGTCGACCTATACCTTGGCAAGGTATCGCTCTACCAACTGAGCTATTCCCGCATTTCCTCTGCAGCCTCACATTCTACAATGCTTCGTTGCTGCGATGGAGTGAATTGTAGCGTACTTTTTTGCCCACTATCGTTGAGCACCGAATTTTTTCAAATTTCAGTGCTGTACCGTGGCCGGCGTCACGGCCGACTTGTCGCTCGCCACCACGGCCGCGACTTCCGCGTCCGTCAGGGCCTCGGGCATGCGCTCGAGCGCGTACTTGAGCACCTGGTCGACCCAGCGCACCGGCACGATTTCGAGGCCGCTTTTGACGTTCTCGGGAATTTCCTGCAGGTCCTTGACGTTTTCCTCGGGAATCAGCACGGTCTTGATGCCGCCGCGCAGCGCGGCCAGCAGCTTTTCCTTCAGACCGCCAATGCCCGTGACTTCGCCGCGCAAGGTGATTTCACCGGTCATCGCGACATCGGCACGCACCGGGATGCCCGTGAGCGCCGACACGAAGGCCGTGCACATTGCCGCGCCCGCGCTAGGGCCGTCCTTGGGCGTTGCGCCATCGGGCACATGCACGTGGATGTCGCGCTTCTCGAAGGCTTCGTCCTTGATGCCCAGCATGCGCGCGCGGCTGCGGATCACGGTGCGCGCGGCTTCGACCGATTCCTTCATCACGTCGCCCAGCGACCCCGTGCGCGTGATCACGCCCTTGCCCGGCATGGTCGCGGCCTCGATGGTCAGCAGATCGCCGCCCACCTCGGTCCAGGCGAGTCCGACCACCTGGCCGACCTGGTTTTGCTGCTCGGCGCGGCCATAGGTGTACTTCTGCACGCCCAGGAACTCCGAGAGGTTGGTGTCTGTGACGACCACGGGCGCGGTGAGCTTGGACAGCTGCACTGCCTTGACCACCTTGCGGCAGATCTTCGACAGCTCGCGCTCGAGCGAACGCACGCCGGCTTCGCGCGTGTAGTAGCGCACCACGTCGCGGATCGCCGACTCCTGCACATCGAGCTCACCTTCCTTGAGGCCGTTGTTGGTCAATTGCTTGGGCAGCAGGTAGCGCATCGCGATATTGACCTTCTCGTCCTCGGTGTAGCCCGACAGGCGGATGACTTCCATCCGGTCGAGCAGCGCCGGCGGAATGTTCATCGAGTTCGAGGTCGCAACAAACATCACGTCGCTCAGGTCGAAGTCGAGCTCCACATAGTGGTCGCCAAACGCATGGTTCTGCTCGGGGTCCAGCACTTCGAGCAGCGCGCTCGAAGGATCGCCGCGGAAGTCCATGCCCAGCTTGTCGATTTCGTCGAGCAGGAACAGGGGGTTGCGCGTGCCGACCTTCTCCAGGCTCTGCAGCACCTTGCCCGGCATCGCGCCGATATAGGTGCGGCGGTGGCCGCGGATCTCGGCTTCGTCACGCATGCCGCCCAGCGCCATGCGCACGTACTTGCGGCCCGTGGCCTTGGCGATCGACTGGCCCAGCGAGGTCTTGCCCACGCCCGGTGGGCCGACCAGGCACAGGATGGGCGCCTTGACCTTGTCGACGCGCTGCTGCACGGCAAGGTATTCCATGATCCGGTCCTTGACCTTGTCGAGACCGTAATGGTCCTCGTTGAGCACCTCTTCGGCGTTCACCAGGTCGTGCTTGATCTTGGTCTTCTTGCTCCAGGGCAGACCGGTGAGCACATCGATGTAATTGCGCACCACGGTGGCTTCGGCCGACATGGGCGACATCAGCTTGAGCTTCTTGAGTTCGGCCTCGGCCTTCTTGCGCGCCTCCGCGGGCATCTTCGCCAGGCGAATGCGCTTTTCGATCTCCTCGAGGTCAGCGCCCTCCTCGCCTTCGCCCAGTTCCTTCTGGATGGCCTTGACCTGCTCGTTCAGATAGAAGTCGCGCTGGCTCTTTTCCATCTGGCGCTTGACGCGGCCACGGATCTTCTTGTCGACGTTGAGGATGTCGACTTCGCGGTCCAGCTGCTCGAACAGGTTCTCGAGCCGGGCCTTGATATCGGCCAGGTCGAGCACGGCCTGCTTGGCTTCGAGCTTGAGCGGCAGGTGGGCCGCGATCGTGTCGGCCAGGCGCCCGGCGTCGTCGATGCTCGAGATCGAAGTCAGGATTTCCGCGGGGATCTTCTTGTTGAGCTTGACGTACTGGTCGAACTGCTGCGTCACCGCGCGGCGCAGGGCCTCGATCTCGCTGGGCTTGTGGGCCGCGTCGTCGACTTCGACGGGCAGCACGGTCGACAGGAAATGGGTTTCATGGTCGACGATGGCCTCGACACGCGCGCGCTGCTGGCCTTCGACCAGCACCTTGACGGTGCCGTCGGGCAGCTTGAGCATCTGCAGGATGGTGCAGACGCAACCCACCTCGAACATGTCCGACACGGCGGGCTCGTCCTTGGAGGCGGTCTTTTGCGCCACCAGCATGATGCGGCGATCGCCTTCCATCGCCAGTTCCAGCGCCTTGATGCTTTTGGCACGGCCCACGAACAGCGGGATCACCATGTGCGGAAACACCACCACGTCGCGCAACGGCAGCAGCGGCAAATCGAGAGAGGAGGAAGGCAAAGGCTTGGGTCCTGACATGGAATTCCTTGGTAACTTTGCGGAATATGGTCCGCTTGCGGCGTATTTCAACCCGATGACCATGCCCACTTGAATGGCATGGAACGCGGGGCCGGCACAACCGGGCCCTGGAGCCAGGTTGCGCCAACGCCATGCATGGCGAAGATCAGGCTTTCTTGGCGGCTTCGCGGTACACGAGCAGCGGCGCCTTGCCGTCTTCTATGGTGGACTCATCGAGCACCACTTTTTCCACGTTGTCGGTATTGGGCAATTCAAACATCGTGTCGATCAGCGACAGCTCGAGCAGCGAGCGCAGTCCGCGCGCACCGGTCTTGCGGGCCAGCGCCTTGCGGGCAATGGCGCGCAGCGCCGCGGGGCGGATCTCGAGCTCCACGCCTTCCATCGCGAGCAGCTTGCTGTACTGCTTGACCAGCGCGTTCTTGGGCTCGGTCAGGATCTGCACCAGCGCGTCCTCGCTGAGCTCGGCCAGCGCCGTCACAACCGGCATGCGGCCCACGAGCTCGGGGATGATGCCGAACTTGATCAGATCTTCGGGCTCGATTTCCTGGAACATGTCCGAGACCGAGCGCTGCTTCTTGCTCTTGACGACGGCGCCAAAGCCTATGCCCGAAGCTTCCGTCCGGTTCTCGATCACCTTTTCGAGGCCCGCGAACGCGCCGCCGCAGATGAACAGGATGTTGGTCGTGTCGACCTGCAGGAAGTCCTGGTTCGGATGCTTGCGCCCACCCTGGGGCGGAATGCTGGCCATCGTGCCTTCGATGAGCTTGAGCAGCGCCTGCTGCACGCCTTCACCGGAGACGTCGCGCGTGATGCTGGGGTTGTCCGACTTGCGCGAAATCTTGTCGATTTCATCGATGTAGACAATGCCGCGCTGCGCGCGCTCGACTTCATAGTTGCAGCTTTGCAGCAGCTTCTGGACGATGTTCTCCACGTCTTCGCCCACATAGCCGGCTTCGGTCAGCGTGGTCGCATCGGCCATCACGAACGGAACGTCGAGCATGCGAGCGAGCGTCTGCGCCAGCAGCGTCTTGCCCGAGCCCGTGGGGCCGATCAGCAAGATGTTGCTCTTGGACAGTTCGACATCGTCCTTGCCGGCCTTTTCCTTGTGGCGCAGGCGCTTGTAGTGGTTGTAGACCGCCACCGACAGCGTGCGCTTGGCGACCTCCTGGCCGATCACATAGCTGTCCAGATTCGCCTTGATCTCGGCCGGCGTGGGCAGATCGCCACGCGCGTCGCGCGTCTCATCCGCGGGCTTCTCGTCCCGGATGATTTCGTTGCACAGATCAATACACTCGTCGCAGATAAAGACCGACGGACCGGCGATCAGCTTCTTCACTTCATGCTGGCTTTTGCCGCAGAAAGTGCAGTAGAGGTTTTTTTCGCTGGAAGTGCCTTTTTTCTCGGCCATGGGGGCGGTGCCTTGTTACAAAAGTGTGGAAAAGGATGATACTGAAATAAAAAACGGCGCCTCCCTCCAGGGGAAACGCCGCCAGCCGGAGGGTACGGGCGCGGCCGGCCAGGCGCGGCCGGCGAGGCTCAGGCGCGCTTGCTGATCACTTGATCGATCAAGCCGTAGTCCTTGGCTTCGTCCGCCGACAGGAAGTAGTCGCGTTCGGTATCGCGCTGGATCTTTTCCAGCGGCTGGCCGGTCTGCTCCGCCAGGACACGGTTGAGCTGCTCACGGGTCTTGAGGATTTCACGCGCGTGAATCTCGATTTCCGTGGCCTGGCCCTGCATGCCGCCCAGAGGCTGGTGGATCATGACCTTGGAGTTGGGCAAAGCATAACGCTTGCCCTTTGCCCCTGCCGACAGAAGGAATGCGCCCATGCTCGCGGCCATGCCGGTGCACAGCGTCGAGACGTCGGGCTTGATGAAATTCATGGTGTCGAAGATCGCCATGCCCGCGCTCACCGAACCGCCAGGAGAGTTGATGTAGAACGAAATGTCCTTCTCAGGGTTTTCGCTCTCCAGAAACAGCAACTGGGCGACAACCAGGTTGGCCGTCTGGTCATTGACCGGGCCGACCAGGAAGATCACGCGCTCCTTGAGCAGGCGTGAATAAATGTCGTAAGACCGTTCGCCACGACCCGATTGCTCGATCACCATCGGAACCATGCCCAGGCCTTGAGTTTCCAGTGCGCTCATGTTTTCTCCATTGAATGGGGGTTACTGTACCCAGAAAAGAAATGGGGCCTGTGCTCAAAAGCACAAGCCCCAAACCAGGGTCTTCCCGCAAAAAGACAGGTTTTCGCGGGAAACCGGGCGCTTGGCTTACGCTTGACCCATCAGCTCGTCGAACGACACCGACTTGTCGCTGATCTTGGCCTTGCCCAGCACGAACTCGGTCACGTTGTTTTCAACCACAACGGCTTCGACTTCGGCCAGACGCTGGCGATCGCCAAAGTACCAGCGCACGACTTCTTCGGGCTTCTCGTAGCTGGCGGCCAGTTCTTCGACGTGGGCCTTGAGCTGCTCGGGCGTGGCGTGCAGTTCGTTGGCGCGCACCAGTTCGGCGACCACCAGGCCCAGGCGCACGCGGCGCTCGGCTTGGGGACGGAACACGTCTTCAGGGATTTCGGCCTTTTCGGCGTCCTTGATGCCGCGCTGCTTGAGTTCGGCGCGTGCGCCTTCGAGCAGGCGTGCGACTTCGGCTTGCACGCTGGCGTTGGGCAGATCGAGTTCCGCCTTGGCGACCAGTGCATCCATCACGGCTTGCTTGTTGCGCGCCTGCAGGCGGAACTTGACTTCGCGCTCGAGGTTCTTCTTGATGTCGGCGCGCAGACCGTCGACAGTGCCGTCGGCGATGCCCAGCGACTTGGCCAGGGCTTCGTTGACTTCGGGCAGGTTCGCGGCTTCGACCTTCTTGAGGGTCACGAGGAAGTCAGCGGTCTTGCCGGCAACGTCCTTGCCATGGTAGTCCTCGGGAAAGGCCAGGGGGAAAGTCTTGCTTTCGCCGGTCTTCATGCCGCGCACTGCGTCTTCGAATTCCTTGAGCATCTGGCCTTCGCCGACCAGGAACTGGAAGTCTTCGGCCTTGCCGCCAGCGAAGGTTTCGCCGTCGATCTTGCCTTCGAAGTCCACGGTCACGCGGTCGCCATCGGCAGCGGCTTCGTCTTGAGCGCGCTGGGCGAACGTGCGGCGCTGCTTGCGCAGGATGTCGATGGTCTTGTCGATGGCGGCGTCGTCGACTTCAGCCGTCAGCTTGTCGACTTCAGCGGTCGTCAGATCTTCGATCTTGACTTCGGGCAGCACTTCGAACACGGCGTCGAATTGCGCTTCGCCTTCGGGCGCGCCTTCTTTTTCAGTGATGCGCGGCTGGCCGGCCACGCGCAGCTTGGCTTCGCTCACGGCCTGGGCAAAAGCTTCGCCGACCTTGTCGTTCAGCACTTCGTACTGGAGCGAGTAGCCATAGCGCTGTGCGACCACGTTCATGGGGACCTTGCCGGGACGGAAGCCGTCCATCTTGACCGTGCGGGCAACACGCTTGAGACGCGTTTCGACTTCGGACTGGATTGCGGACAAAGGCAAGCTCAGCGTGATCTTGCGCTCGAGCTTTTCGAGGGTTTCAACAGTAACGGCCATGGTTCTTCCTAATCAGGGATATGTGGACCGTGCCGGCTGCAGTGCAGCCTGCACCGTGTTCCGCAAAGTCTCACATGGATGGTGTGCGGGGACTTCCGCACACCAAGAAAATCAATAGCTTAGGCAGCGGGCGTCCAGTCCACACAGGATGAAAGCGCGTCGCGCACTAAAAATCGAATCTGCAATTATAGCGAGCCGCTCAACCTCCCAGACGGGAGGTGACCAAGGGAAACCCTGCGGCCTGCGGCAACCGCGCCTGCGGCGCGCCGGATTCGCGCATCGCCGCCCCCTGCCCCGCGGCCCGTGGAGGGGGGCCGGCAACAACGCCGCAACCGCCGCGCAAGCCCATTTTTCGAAAAATGCACACGTTTTCCAAAAGCGCCCCATTGTTTGGCATACAATAGCGTTCTCGTCGGCGTGTAGCGCAGCCTGGTAGCGCACTTGCATGGGGTGCAAGGGGTCGAAGGTTCGAATCCTTTCTCGCCGACCATTGATTCAAAAGGACTTGGCTCTGCCAAGTCCTTTTTTTATTTCCCCGGCCGTCGCACCACGGCCCGGCAGGTAAGGGGCGGCATGCCCGCAATGACAAAAAATGCCTGGGCAACCACCATCGCCCAGGCATCTCAAGAAAATCCCCTGTCGCTCACTTGCCCTTGCCAGGATTTTCCACCTCCTCGCCCTTGCCCCTGCTCTCCTCATCGGGACGCGAACGCCCCGACCTCCACTGACTGAATTCATCGGCACACTTCCGGCAGCGCTCGCCGCGCCGTGCGGGTGCAGGGCCAACATAAGGCCCGGCTTCGCCGCCTTGCGGGCCGCCGCAACTGCCCCGGCCCGCGTAGCTGCGGCAGACATCGCCGCCACGGGCCCGGCGCCCGGAATCGCGATAACCATAGTCCGCGCGCCGTGGATAGCGCTCGTCCGGGCCGGCGTTTTCACGGCCATAGATTCGCGGCGGACAGGAATAATCTCCTTCATCGCACCCAAAATGGCCTGCGCGGTTGAATTCATTGCACCCACCCGGCGGCCCCCGCCGATAATAGCCTTCCTCATGGCTGCGTGAAAACATTTGAATATCTCCAAAAATTCATTTCACCATCAACAATGAAAAAATTCAACCTTCACATAATGATCCGGTTGAATTTCAGGCCGCTTAGCCGTCGCTTTTCTGGCCCTGGCGGCCAGACTTTTCATCGTTCTTGTGACTCTGGCGCCCGGCTTCTGCATGCTGCTCGCTGCTGCCACCGCGCGATCCGCCCGCGCTGCTGGCGGTGGTGGTGCGTTTGCCGTTGGCATCCGCATTTTCCGTCTTCTTCTTGTCGGTATATTGATTATGACCATGGGGGTTATTGACAGCCATTACATCTCCTTGGAAGTTAAGTGCAAAGAATGATTTGCACGGTTAAATTCTATAAACCACTCCATTTAGATAATGTCATCAACCACCTACTTTCTTGCCAGACAAGCGCTATAGCAAATGGCAGATTGAATCAATATCTATGCACGTTAAATGCTGGCAGGGAAAATACGGAGAACCTCTCGAATACCAGCGTCGGGGAATGAGGCACGAAAGTGAATCGAGCGCTTCCCGCGGGCGGGCGCATGAGAGAAAGAGCAGATCGGCTCTGCGCGCAGCAGGCGTGCGCCATGCGAAAGCCATGCGCGGCGGCATGCTTGTGATGTGGAGCCTGTCGCGCAGCACGGCGTGGGGCCAGCGCGATGAAAACGGCAAGCTGCACGCCCGGGGCGTGGCACCGAGCCCGCCGGCACCTGCCGGCGGGGCCGCCTTGCGGGTTATTTGTTCTTGTCTTTACCGCGCGGAATCACCGAAGTGACGGGCGGCATGGGGCGATCGGAAGGACTGCCGGTTTTCGGGGCTGAAGTATCCTTTTTGGGTTTCTTGGACATCTTCTCGTTGCGCTGTTCTTTGGACATAAATTCTCCCGATGATGTCTCGAAATAAGACTCGTAGCGGCGATGGTAAGCGACAAAAGCGCGCGGGGGGAATGGCACGGCGCTGCCCCCTATCCGGTGGCGACGCCAGACGTTCGGGTGCTTGCCCATCGCCCCTCGCCTTCATTGCGAAATTGCTGCGGTCAAAGGACTACGCCTGGACCGGAAAGCACTGACAGCGCGGCCCCGCCCCTGGATCAATGATCGACGCAGGATGTTGATCACGCAGGAGGCTTGCATGCCAGGGACCGCATATGACACGGTACAGCGCAAGGGTTTGTCGCTGCACAGGCCCACCCCCGAATACGCCAAAGAGGCGGAAACCGCGATCGGTGCCGCGCGCGCGCAGCAGCAGCGCGGCCGCATGCACTGAGATCCCGCCATGGCACGCTCGCGCCTGCTCAAGCGCACGACCCTGCCGCCCAGCCGCGAAGTCCTGCTGCTGGTCGATGTGATCAACCCGCTGGATTTCCCGACGGCGCAGGCCCTCCTGCCCAGCGCCATGCTGGCAGCGCAGGCCATCTCCCGACTCAAGGGCCGCTACGCGCGGCGCGGTATATGCTGCATCTATGCGAACGACAATTACGGCACCTGGCACAGCGAGTTCCGCGACATTCTCGCGGCCTGCCGCAGTCTGCCAGGCGAGCGCGGCGAGATGGCGCGGCTGCTGTCTCCAGCCCCCGACGACCTGGTCATCCTCAAGCCCCAGCATTCGGCATTCCACTCGACGCCGCTGCAGCATCTGCTGGGAAAGATGGCGGCCGAGAAAATCACCATCGTAGGCCTGGCCGCCGACATGTGCGTAATGCTCACTGCCACCGATGCCCGCATGCTCGGCTACAAGGTATGGGTGCCCAAGGACTGCACGGCCGCGGAGTCCGCCGAGCGCAAGGACAACGCATTGCAGCAGTTGCATGCGGTATTCAAATGCGCAGTCCACGCCGCGCATCGCACAGCGTAGCGCCGCAATTCACAACGTCGTGTGCCGCATCGATCACGTAGCAAGGACTAGCTTCAGCATGCGCAAAACCATCATTTGCAATAAAAATACAAAATTATTTCATATGCACGGCAATGCAACTTCGGCATCATCGAACGCAAAAACTCAAGAACGGCACTATGTCAATTACCCCGCCCTAAAAGACGGGGCTTGGAACTGAAAGGAATCAAGCCAGATTGACCAGGGAAAGCGGTACCCAACCCGCTGCGTCGATAACAGGTCGTTCAGACGCACCAGCGAATGCTTCCTCAGTTCGCTGCTCTGCAAGGTCCGGATCATGCAGGACAAAGGTAAAGGTCCGAAGGTCTGGATCGCAGCCCGCAAGGGCTGGAGCCGGTTGTCGACATTCCCGAGGGGAGCGGGTTCGTGAGAAATCACGCGCCCCGTCACCAGGCCCGTAAGGGCTGACTGCTGGAAAGACAGCCTGGCTGCACAGATTGCAGCGCTTGTGATCAGGAGTCGATGTGGCGGTTTTTGTGTTGGACATCCATGGCAAGGCTTTGATGCCGTGCACCGAAAAGCGGGCCCGGCTGTTGCTGGACCGCGGCCGGGCGCGCGTGCATCGCCTCCTGCCTATGGTCGTCCGACTGGTCGACCGTCAGGCCGGCGACTGCGAATTCCAGCCTCTGCGTCTGAAAATCGACCCGGGGAGCAAGACTACGGGGCTCGCGCTGGTCCGCGAGGTGGCGGCAGTGGACGCTTTGACTGGCGAAGTCCAGCTGGGCGTAGCCGTGCTGAACCTGTTGGAGTTGGTCCACCGCGGCCGGCAGATTTCCGAGGCCATGACGGCGCGCCGTCAGATGCGCCGTCGGCGTCGCAGCAATCTGCGCTATCGCGCTCCAAGATTTCTGAACCGGGGCGGCGACAAGACTGGCAGGCTCGCCCCATCGCTGCAGCACCGCGTGGACACTACCATGACCTGGGTTCGGCGCATCCAGCGCTGGGCACCCGTGCGTGCCATCAGCTCGGAGCTTGTGCGCTTCGACATGCAAGCGTTGCAAAATCCTGAGATCGATGGCATCGAATACCAGCAAGGCACGCTGTTCGGCTACGAGTTGCGCGAGTATCTGCTGGAAAAATGGGGGCGTCAATGCGCTTACTGCGGCGCCAGGAATCTGCCCCTGCAGATCGAACACATCCGAGCCAAGGCCCATGGCGGCAGCAACCGCGCTTCCAACTTGACCCTGGCCTGCGCCTGCTGCAACCAGAAAAAAGCGGCACGCAGCATCGAGGATTTTCTGTCCCAAGACCACAAGCGACTAAACGCCATTCTTGCGCAGGCCCAAAAGCCGCTGCGCGATGCGGCAGCCGTCAACGCCACGCGCTGGGCACTGGCAAACGCCTTGCAGGCTACGGGCCTGCCCGTGGAGCTGGCCTCGGGCGGGCGGACCAAATTCAACCGCAGTGCGCTGGGTGTGCCCAAAACCCATGCGTTGGACGCGGCCTGCGTGGGCCAGGTCCACTCCATTGAAAACTGGAATAGCCCGACCCTGGCCTTGAAGGCGATGGGCCGCGGCAGCTACCAACGCACGCGCCTGGATAAATTCGGTTTCCCCAGGGGTTACCTCATGCGCAGCAAGCGCGTCCACGACTTTGCCACGGGCGACATGGTGCGCGCGGATGTACCCAAAGGTCTCAAGGCCGGCGTCCACACGGGCCGCGTGGCGATTCGGGCAACGGGCAGGTTCAACATCCAATTGCACCAAGCTGGCGTTTCAGCGGTGGTGCAGGGAATCCACTACAGACACTGCCGTATCGTTCAAAGGAACGACGGGTATGGCTATTTTCTTAACCCGGCCAATCACACAAAACGTGATCAGGTAAGGCCAAAAGCATCGGATGCTTCGCATCCGGCGCTCTACCTCCCCGGCATGAATGCCGAGGTTTCACGCGCACTCTGATGAAGACTCCCGCCACCCCAACCCGTTGATCCACAAGGCCGACGGCTTGGTCAGAACCCTGTCGTACCTGGAATTTGAACTGCACCCGGGGCGGTTCAATGTGCCCAACTTCAGCAAGAACGGCAGCGAGCGCTGGGGCACGTAAGCACAGCAGCCGGGCCACACACTTTGACCGAATGCGCGCCCATGCTGGGTGTACAAGCACAAAAGGCCACTTCCCAAGAGAAAGCAGCCTTTTTCACAGAATCCATGGTGGTTGAAGAAACCACCCGCTTTTTTGGTGCGGAAGAAGAGACTCGAACTCTCATGCCTCTCGGCACTGGCTTCTAAGACCAGCGTGTCTACCATTCCACCACTTCCGCACTTGTAGCTATGCCCGCACGTTCGCGCGGAACATGAAATTATACATACGCTGATTGACGCCTAAGTCCTTCAGGGAAAGATTCAGCTTGCCTGATGGCTAGGGCTCAATCATTGATGCCCCCATCGGCGCAGACCTAAACCTGGTGCTTGACATCCTCACCGCCGGGAAGGGGCGGTGATTCCTCCTGCGAGGCGACGATGTCCCGCCGCGAGAATGTTCTGGGCCGCATTGATGTCGCGGTCATGGACCGTTCCACAGTCGCTGCAAACCCATTCTCTTATTCGCAAACCTGCTCTACCTCTCGGACTGCTGGCGGGTATGCCCCAACAGCACGAGCAAGTCTGGGTTGAATAGCTTTCATTGACGACTTCAAAGACGACACCGGCCTGCTGGCTCTTGTACTCCAACATCGTCTTGAACATGGCCCAGCCCGCATCCAGCGTGCTTTTTGCCATCTTGGTTTTCACCAGTTTGGCGCTGGCTACATCTCCTACAAAGATCGCTGCGTTGCTGGCAACCAACTGCGTGCTGAATTTGTGCAGCATGTCCTTGCGTTGGTTGGCTATTTTTGCGTGAATTGCCTTGACCCGATGCTTTTTATGCGCCCGCTGTGCAATGCCCAGTTCGGACTCCAGCTTGCGATAAAAGCGCCCTTCAATACGCTCGCCCGTAGAGGCTGTAGCCGCTTCCTTGAGACCCAGGTCAATGCCCACGCTGCCCTTGCCCGTACTGATTTTGATCAGCACCTTCACCGCAACGTTCAAGTACCAGCGCCCACGTGTGTCTTGCGTGAAGCTGCCGGACCGCAACACATAGTCCGCCAGGCCATAGCTGTCCCACAGACTGAATTTATGGCCCGCAAAGCAGACTTGGCCTGCTTTGTACTTGACACAACCCACCTTGAACGGAATCCAGCCCAGGGAGTATTTGCTGGACTTGGGGTCGCTCACCCGCCAGCGCAGCTTGGCCTTCTTGAACTGCCTGCGCCGAAGAGCGTACTGCTCGCATACACACTGCGCCGTGGCCGAGCCAATTTGCACTCCATCGCACTTACTGTAGCCTGCTGTCAATTTTTGCAAGTCGTAGGCAGACAGCCATGTGCATTTTTCCCGGATGGCCCGGTGGCTTGTCTCATTGCAAAAATTCCACACTGTATTTGCCTCACGCGCCATCGCAGAGAGCACTTTTGCGTGCTTGTCTTTGATGCGCAACTGGAGGGTTTTGGTATGGTGCATGAATGCTGCTTTTATACAAAACTGTATAAAAAACAAGTATCTCAAGCCATGACAGCCAACGCTGACAGGGCTATATTTTCCTGCCCTCTCAGCTTCACCCCCAAGCGGCTGTGCAGCGAACCAGCGTGGAGGTGCAGTCGCACACGTTGTTTAGGGAGTCTGCACACTCCCTTGGGGCCTGCGCACACGGAAGAACGCCGCGTACATCGCCGGCAGGGCCAGCAACGTCAATACCGTGGCCACGATCAGGCCTCCCATGATGGCCACGGCCATAGGGCCCCAGAACACGCTGCGCGACAGCGGGATCATGGCCAGCACGGCGGCAGCGGCGGTGAGCACGATGGGACGCAGGCGGCCCACGGTGGCTTCGATGATCGCGTCCCAGGCCGGCATGCCGCGCGCGCGGTCGACTTCGATCTGGTCGATCAGGATCACCGAGTTGCGCTGGATCATGCCCATCAGCGCGATCACGCCCAGCAGCGCGACAAAGCCGAACGGCCGGTTGAGCAGCAGCAGCGCGGCCGCGACGCCGGCAATGCCCATGGGGCCGGTGAGGAACACCAGCAGCGCACGGCTGAAGCTGTGCAGCTGCAGCATCAGCAGCGTGAAAGTGAGGAACAGCATGACCGGCAGGCCGGCGGCGATCGATGAAGCGCCCTTGGAGCTTTCCTCGACTGCGCCCGCGACTTCGATGCGATAGGCATTCGCGCCTTCGGCGTGCCAGCGCTGCTCGACTGCGCGCAGCGCAGGCAGCAGTGCTTCGGTCACGGTCGCACCCTGCAGGCCTTCGCGCACATCGCCCTGCACGGTGATTGCATAGCTGCGGCCTTCGCGCCAGAGCACGCCCGGCTCCCAGGCCATCACGGGCTTGGCGATCTGGGTCAATGGAATCGACGCTCCCGAGGCCGTGGGCAGGTAGGCGTTGCCGATGTCGGTGATCGCGTCGCGCTCGGCCAGCGGCGGGCGCAGCACGATGTCGATCAGCTTGTCGCCTTCGCGGTACTGGCCGACAGTGGCGCCGCTGAGCATGACGTTCGCGGCCTGGGCGATGGACTGGCTGCTCACGCCCAGCGCGCGCGCCTTGTCCTGGTCGACTTCGAGGCGCAAGGCCTTGACCGACTCGTTCCAGTTGTCGTTGACGCCGCGCATGTCGGCGTTGTCGCGCAGTATCTGCTTGACTTCGTCGGCGCGCATGCGCAGCGTCGCCGGGTCCGGCCCCATCACGCGAAACTGCACGGGATACGGCACGGGCGGGCCCGAGGACAGCAGCGTCACGCGGCCGCGCGCCTGCGGATACTCCTGCGCCAGCATGCCGGGCAGCCGCCGGCGCAGCGCCTCGCGCTCCTCGAGCGTCCTGGCCAGGACAATGAACTGCGAGACGTTGGCCTGCGGAAACACCTGGTCCAGCGGCAGGTAGAAGCGCGGCACGCCCGAGCCGAACCAGGTGCTCACGGTCTCTACGCCGTCCTGCGCGAGCAGGCGCTTCTCGACGGCCTGCGTGGTCTCTTCATTGGCCGCGAACGAGGTCCCTTCGGGGAACCACAGGTCGACCATGATTTCCAGCCGGGTCGAATCGGGGAAGAACTGCTGCTGCACGCGCGACATGCCGAACAGGCCCAGCGCGAACACCAGCACCGTGGCGCCTATGGTGATCCAGCGGTGCTCGACGCACCAGTCGACCGTGCGCCGGAAGCGGTTGTAGAACGGGCTGTCGAAGACTTCGTGCTGGCTCGCGGCATGGGCCGCCCCGGCATGGGCCGTCCCCATGGGTTCCTGCGCCGCGGCCGCCAGGGTGTCGGGCGGCGCATCGGCCACAGGCACCTGCGCGGGTGCATCCGGCGCATGCGGCGGGCGCTTGAGCAGCAGCATGCCCAGGTAGGGCACGAAGAACACCGACGCCAGCCAGCTCAGCACCAGCGCCACCACCGTCACCGCGAAAATCGCGAAGGTGTATTCGCCGGTCATGGACTTGGCCAGGCCGATGGGCAAAAAGCCCGCGGCCGTGATCAGCGTGCCGGTGAGCATGGGCATGGCCGTGATCTCGTAGGCGAACGTGGCCGCGCGCAGCTTGTCGTAGCCCTCCTCCATCTTGCGCACCATCATTTCGACGGCAATGATGGCGTCGTCGACCAGCAGGCCTAGCGCGATGATCAGCGAGCCCAGCGAGATCTTGTGCAGGCCTATGCCCCAGTACCACATGGCCAGGAAGGTCGCGGCCAGCACCAGCGGAATGGTGATGCCCACCACCAGCCCCGGGCGCGGGTCTATGTACCAGCGCCGCCACCAGCGCTGTTCGCCCGGGCGCTTGTGCAGCCCCAGGCTGATGAAGCTCACGGCCAGCACCACGGCCACGGCCTCGATCAGCACCGCGATGAACTCGTTGACCGAACTCGACACGGCCTTGGGCTGGTCCTGCACGTTGACCAGTTGCATACCCGCGGGCAGCTCGTGGGCCAGGCGCTCGCTGGCCACATGCAAGGCCTTGCCCAGGCGGATGATGTCGCCGCCCTTGGTCATGGCCACGCCCAGCGCGATCGAATCCTGGCCCTGGTGGCGCACTTTCACGGCCGGCGGGTCCACGTAGCCGCGACGGATCTCGGCGATGTCGCCCAGGCGCAGCTGCGCGCCCGAAGCGCCGCGTATCGGCATGGCGCGCAGGTCCTCGACCGCGTTGAACTGCCCGGCCACGCGCACCTGGACCTGCTCGGCCCCGGCCTGGATCACGCCCGCACTTTGCAGCGCGTTCTGCTGGTCGAGCTGGCCCAGCACCTGGTTCATATCGAGCCCGAGTTGCGACAGGCGCAGTTGCGACAGCTCGATATAGAGCTTCTCGTCCTGCACGCCGAACATCTCGACCTTGGCCACGTCGCCCACGCGCAGCAGTTGCTGGCGCACGTCGTCGGCCACGTTCTTGAGTTCCGCGTAGCTGAAGCCTTCGCCCTGCAGCGCATAGATCACGCCATAGACATCGCCGAAGTCGTCGTTGAAGAACGGCCCCTGCACGCCCTGCGGCAGCGTGTAGCGGATGTCGCCTATCTTCTTGCGCACCGTGTACCAGAGCTGGGAAACGTCCGCGGGCTTGGAGTTGTCCTTGAGCTGGAAGATGATCTGCGACTCGCCGGGCTTGGAATAGCTGCGGATCTTGTCGGCATAGGGCACCTCCTGCAAGGTGCGCTCGAGCTTGTCGGTGACCTGCTCGGCAACCTGCTGCGCCGTGGCGCCGGGCCAGTAGGTGCGCACCACCATCGCGCGGAAGGTGAACGGCGGGTCTTCATCCTGGCCGAGCTGGAAGTAGGCGGCAAAGCCCAGCAGCACGATGGACACCAGCAGATAGCGCGTGAGCGCCACATGCTCGAGCGCCCAGCGCGAGAGGTTGAAGCCGGGTTTGGGCTGCTGTGGATTCATGGCGGACTCAGCGGGTGGCAGGGGTGGGCTGTGCGGCGGGGGCCGCGGCGCGCGCTGCTTCTGCAGTGCCCTGGTACACCGTCACCTTCTGGCCCGGCGCGAGCACATGGCCGCCGGTCGCGACCACGCGCATGCCCGGCGTCAGCCCTTCGGAGATCACGATCTCGTTGCCATCGGCGGTCGCCACCACCACCGGCTGCGAGCGCACGGTGCTTGACGCGGCGTCGAACACCCATACGGCCGAGCCGCCGTTTTCCTGGTGCAGCGCCGTCGTCGGCAGCTTGATCACCGGCTGGCCGGTCGCGCCCATGCCTTCGGGCCGCGCATGCACCGTGGCGCCCAGCGCCGGCAAGGCCTGGCCCGGCGCGCGCTCCAGCGCCACCTTGACGAGGTAGGTGCGCGTCACGGGATCGGCGCTGGCCGCGACTTCGCGCACGCGCCCGCTGTAACGCTGGTCGCTGGCCCACAGGCGCACCGCCACCGCCTGGCCGGTGCGCACGCGCGCGACCCGGTCTTCCGGCACGGAGAACACCACGTCGCGCTCGCCGTCCTGCGCGATGCGTACCACGGGGGTGCCAGCAGCGACGACTTGGCCGGGCTCGGCGTCTATGCCCGTGACCACGCCCGCCACATCGGCCACGAGGCGCGTGTAATCGGTCTGCAGCGACTGGCCCGCGGCCTGGGCGCGCGCCTGGTCCAGGCTGGCCTGGGCCGACTTGAGCGTGGCCTCGCGGCGCTCGAGCTCGGCGCCGCTGATGAAGTTCTGCGCCTTGAGCGTGCGATAGCGCTGCACATCGGCCGCCGCCAGATCGCGCTGCGTCGTGGCCGCGCTCACCTGCGCGCGACCCGCATCGGCTGCGAGCCGGTAGTCCTGCGCATCGAGTTGCGCGAGCAACTGGCCCGCTTTCACCTGCTGACCTAGCTCCACCTGGCGCGAGACCAGCTTGCCCGGCACGCGAAAGCCCAGCCGCGATTCGACGCGCGCGCGCACGTCGCCCGCATATTCGGTCTGCGCGTCGAACACGCCGACGCCGACTTCGAGCAGCTTGACCGCACGCACGGGCTCGGGCGCGGGTTCAGGCCGTGAACAGGCGGCAAGCGCACAGGCGAGCACCACGGTGGAAAGGGCCCAACCGGGCCGGACAGAGATCAAGGAAGGCATGCGGTGCTCAAAAAAACGGGCGCCGCGCCATCAGCGCGCCACCACCGGGGAATCGTCGCCAAGGGGGCAACGGCCCACAACACAATACAAACGACGAAGGTCTGCGCGCCTTCTCTCTTCTGTGGGAATGGTCACTGATCGCGGCCCACACCGCCCGGCAAATCGCTGGATCTGCGGTGAAAACCAGGCGCTGCGCCGCAGACTGTGCAACAGCACGGCAAGGCGAAGCAACGACGTTTCAAGGGGGTGTTGGTCGCACTAATGACTCAACGGTTAGTAATTATCGAAAGCCGCGCGCGCTTGTCAAGCGACAATAACGGCGTGAAACCTGCCCCCCCGCCATCCTCGCCCTCCCCCGGCGCCCCGCTGACGCCCGACGCTGCAGCGCAGGCCCCCGTTCCAACCCTCGCCGCGCCCCTGCTGGCCGCGCCCGTCACGCATTACGAGAATTTTCCCGTGGCTTCGCTGCTGTGCCCGCCCCATTTGCGCCAGCCGATTGCGGCCATCTATGGTTTTGCGCGCACCGCCGACGACATCGCCGATGAAGGCGACGCCAGCGCCGCCGAACGCCTGGAAGCGCTCGCCGACTACCGCGACGAGCTGCTGGCCGTGGCTGCGGGCAAGGCGCCTGGCGCACGCTGGGCCACGGTGTTCGGGCCGCTGCAGCAGGCGATACGGCAGCACGACCTGCCCGTGCCGCTGCTCACCGACCTGCTCAGCGCCTTTTCCCAGGATGTGCACAAAACGGCGGGCGGAGAAACCTATGCCGACCGCGCCGAGCTGCTCGACTATTGCCGGCGCTCGGCCAACCCCGTGGGCCGCCTGCTGCTGCACCTCTACGGCGTGCACGATGAAAACGCGCTGGCGCAAAGCGATGCGATCTGCAGCGCGCTGCAACTGATCAATTTCTGGCAGGACCTGAGCGTGGACATTCCGCGCGGGCGCCACTACCTCAGCGACGCCGATTGCGCCCGGCATGGCGTGAGCCGCGCCGAGCTGGCGACGCGCAAGAGCACGCCTGCCAACCGCCAACTGATTGCAGACAATGCCCGCTGGGCGCGTGAGTGCATGCTTGAGGGCCTGCCGCTGGTGCACCGTCTGCCCGGGCGCGCGGGCTGGGAGCTGCGCCTCGTGGTGCAAGGCGGGCTGCGCATTCTCGACAAGGTCGACGCGCTGCAGGGCGCGAGCCTGCACACCCGCCCCAAGCTGGGCAAGGCCGACTGGCTGCGCATGCTGGGCCGCTGCCTGCGGATGTAGGTCGGGAGCGCCCAGCCCCCGCGAATGCCCTGGCCCGTGGCGTTTTGGCGCCGCTGGCGCACAATGCGGGCATTACAGGCGCTGGCCTGCGCTTGTGCCCGCCCGGCTTTCGCGCCCGGCTCTTGCGTCCGCCACTTTCTTTGCCCATACATGCCTTTTTCTTCCCTCGGCCTTTCCCCGGCCCTCGCCCGCGCCGCCAGTGAACTGGGGTTCGACCAACCCACGCCCATCCAGTCGCAGGCCATTCCCGCCATCGTGCAAGGCCGCGATGTCTGGGCGTCCGCGCGCACCGGATCGGGCAAGACCGCGGCCTTCGCGCTGCCCGCGCTGCTGCAGCACCAGAACCTCACGCTGGGCCAGCGCGCCGGCGGCGCGCGCAGCGTGCACACGCTGGTGGTTGTGCCCACGCGCGAACTCGCGGCCCAGGTCGGTGAAGTGCTGCGCAGCCTGGGCCAGCACCTGTCCCAGCCGCCCAAGATCGCGGTGGTGTTCGGCGGCGTGTCGATCAACCCGCAGATGATGGCGCTGCGCGGCGGTGCAGACATCGTCGTGGCCACGCCCGGGCGCCTGCTGGACCTCGTCGACCAGCGCGCGCTGCGCCTGTCGCAGGTGCAGTTGCTGGTGCTCGACGAAGCCGACCGCCTGCTCGACCTGGGCTTTGCCGACGAACTGCAGCGCACGCTGGCCCTGCTGCCCGCACAGCGCCAGACGCTGTTTTTCTCGGCCACGTTCCCGCAAGAGGTGCAAGCGCTGGCACAAAGCCTGCTGCGCGACCCGCTGCGCGTGGACATCGCCACCGACGCCAGCGAAAGCCAGGCCATCATCGAGCAGCGCGCCATCGCCGTCGACACCAGCCGGCGCACGCAACTGCTGCGTCAAATGCTTCAGGACCCGGCCTGGACGCGCGTGCTGGTGTTTGTCGCCACCAAGCACACGGCCAACATCGTTGCCGAAAAGCTCTACAAGAACGGCGTATTCGCCACGCCATTCCATGGCGAACTGAGCCAGGGCGCGCGCCAGCAGGTGCTCGAGGAATTCAAGGCCGAGCGCTGGCAGGTGGTCGTGACCACCGACCTCGCGGCGCGCGGCATCGACATCGCGCAGTTGCCGGTCGTGGTGAACTACGACCTGCCGCGTTCGGCCGTCGACTACGTGCACCGCATCGGCCGCACGGGCCGCGCGGGCGAAAGCGGCCTGGCCGTGAGCTTTGTCACGCCAGCCAGCGAAGCCCATTGGCAGCTGATCGAAAAGCGCCAGCACCTGGCGCTGCCGCGCGAGATCGTCGAGGGCTTCGAGCCCATTGAAGAAGTGCCCGCGCCCGTGGCGGGCGCGGCCGACGGCAATGGAGGCGTCAAGGGCAAGCGCCCGAGCAAGAAGGACAAGCTGCGCGCGGCGGCGGCTCAAGGACGGCACGACGCGTCTTGAGCGCAGGCCGTTCATCCTTCGATCCGACGACAAGCGCAGGCCCAGGACCAACGGTTCCATTCCTATCGCCCTGAGCCCGTCGAAGGGCCTCCACGCCAAAGACCCATCCGGGATCATGGGAGAATCAGCGCCAATATGAATCCGGCCCAGTACGTCCAAGAAAAAGCTGCCGCTTCGGGCAGCAGCTTTTATTACGCTTTTCTTTTCCTGCCCCAGCAGCGGCGCGCGGCCATCACCGCGTTCTACGCGTTCTGCCGGGAAATCGATGATGTCGTGGACGAAGTCAGCGACCCCGGCGTGGCCGCGACCAAGCTCGCCTGGTGGCGCGGCGAAGTCGCCAAGTCCTATGCGGGCGAGCCTTCGCACCCCGTGATGCAGGCGCTGATGCCCTGCAGCGCCGAATACGGCATCACGCAGGCGCAGCTGCTGGCCGTGATCGACGGCTGCCAGATGGACCTGGACCAGACCCGTTACCTCGACTATGCGGGCCTGCAGCGCTACTGCCATCTGGTCGCAGGCGTGGTCGGCGAAGTCGCGGCGCGCATCTTCGGCCAGACCGACGAAGCCACCACCGCCTACGCGCACAAGCTGGGCCAGGCACTGCAGCTCACCAACATCATTCGCGATGTCGGTGAAGACGCGCTGCGCGGACGCATCTATCTGCCCGTGAGCGAGCTGCAGCAGTTCGACGTCAAGGCCCACGAGATTCTCAAGCGCCAGTATTCCGACCGTTTCACGGCGCTGATGCGCTTTCAGGCCGAGCGCGCGCACCGGCTGTACGACGAGGCGCTGGCGATGCTGCCCGAAGCCGACCGGCGCGCGCAAAAGCCCGGCCTGATGATGGCCAGCATCTACCGCACGCTGCTGCGCGAGATCGAGCACGACAACTTCCAGGTGCTGCACCAGCGCATCAAGCTCACGCCGCTGCGCAAGTTCTGGCTCGCGTGGAA
The DNA here is from genome assembly GCF_902706035.1 of Pantoea sp. 18069. Taxonomy (GTDB): domain Bacteria; phylum Pseudomonadota; class Gammaproteobacteria; order Burkholderiales; family Burkholderiaceae_C; genus Comamonas. The sequence goes on from NZ_CACSJA010000030.1 coordinate 24,698, forward strand.
GATGCAGGCCTTGGGACGAATGTGAGGCGGATGTGAACGCGCGCGTCGCCGTCATCGGTGGCGGCTGGGCCGGCATGGCCGCGGCGCTGACCCTGGCCCTGGCGGGTCGGCAGGTCACGATTTATGAATCGGCACGCCAATGGGGCGGGCGTGCGCGCGCACTCACTCTTGATACACCCGAAGGCCCGCTGACGCTTGACAATGGCCAGCACATCCTGATCGGCGCCTACAGCGACTGCCTGGCGCTGATGCGTGGCGTAGGCGTGCCGGTGGACCAGGCGCTGGCGCGCCTGCCGATGACGCTGCGCTACGCCGATGGCACGGGCCTGGCGTTTCCCGACTGGGCGCCGCCATTCGACGCGCTGGCCGGCATTCTCGGCGCGCACGGCTGGAGCTGGCGCGAAAAACAGGCGCTGCTCGCGCGCGCCGCGCGCTGGCGGCTGCAAGGCTTTCGCTGCGATGACGCGGCCAGCGTGGCCGATCTGTGCGCATCGCTGCCGCAGAAGTTGATGGACGAATTCATCGCACCGCTATGCGTTTCGGCGCTCAATACGCCGCCCGAGATTTCCAGCGGTGCCGTCTTTCTGCGCGTGCTGCGCGACGCGCTGTTCAGCGGCCGCGGCGGCTCGCACTTTCTGCTGCCCACCTGCGACCTGGGCCAGTTGTTTCCCCAGGCCGCGGCCGACTGGCTGCAGGCACGCGGCCATGCGCTGCGACTGGGCGCGCGCGTGGAAGCGCTGCAGGCCGAGGGCCACGCCTGGCGCGTCGATGGCGAACGTTTCGACGCCGTGCTGCTGGCCACGCCCAGCAGCGAAGCCGCGCGCCTGGCCGGCCAGACCGACAGCCTGCGCGCATGGTCAGGTAGCGCCGCCGCACTCACGCACACCGCGATCGCCACGGTCTACGCACGCACAGCCCTCCCCGAACAGCGCCTGCCGGCCGCGCTGCCGTTGATGGCGCTGCGCCCGGCGGCCGGCGCGCCCGCGCAGTTTGTCTTCGACCGCGGCCACCTCGGCGGGCCCGCGGGCCTGATGGCCTTTGTGGTCAGTGCCAGCGTTGCATCGCGCGCCGACACCCAGGCCCAGGTGCTGGCCCAGGCCGCGCGCGAACTCGGCTGGCACGGCATGCAGCCACTGACCACGGTGATCGACAAGCGCGCGACCTTTGCCTGCACGCCCGGGCTGCAGCGCCCGGGCCAGGCGCTGGCGCCAGGCCTGTGGGCCTGCGGCGACTATGTGGATGGGCCTTATCCGGCGACGCTCGAAGGCGCCGTGAGAAGCGGGATGGCTGCGGCGCGGGCCCTGGAGTCAGCGGGGCAATCGCGGGCTGCGAGGTAGGAGCGGGCGATCGAACGCTGGGCCATGGGCAGGACACCGCCCCATCAGCTTCCAGCCGGCAAAGGTTCTTCGAAGAATTCCATCAGGCGCAAGCGCCCCGCCTGTACATGGCGCTCAGCCGCGGCACGGGCTCGCGCGGCGTTGTTGCCCACGATGGCATCGAAGATCGCGCGGTGCTCGACATTGGAGCGTCGCATATTGCCCGGCGCATTGAAATACCGCCGCCGCACCAGGTGCAACTCCTTGACGTAGTCGTCATACGCCTGCTGGGCCCTCCGGTTGTTCGACAGTTGCATGATCAGCGCGTGGAACTGCAGGTTGAGTTCGTAGTAGGCGGAGCCCTCCCCTGCATCACAGGCCTGATCCATCGCCGTCAACAGCGATTCGCAATGCTGGCGGTGCTCTTGCGTCATGTGGTCGCAGGCCCGCTCGGCCGCATAGCCGAACACCAAGGCCCGCAGTTCGTAGAGCTCCAGCGCTTCGCGCAGCGTAAGCTGGCGCACATAGACGCCCCGGTTCGGCACGGCGGTGACGATGCCGAGCCCGGCCAGCACTCGAACGGCTTCACGGATGGGCCCGCGGCTGGTCCCCATGCGCAAGGCCAGGGCCGCCTCGTTGAGGCGCTCACCTGGCTTGAACTCTCCCGTGTAGATCAGCTGCTTGAGTTGCTCCACTATGGAGTTCGAGAGGCCTGGGCCGCGAGAAACAGGAGGGGATATCGTCATGAGATGGATCGTACCTGCGCCAGCCCCCGGGCTGCAGGCTGCGGGCTCATTCGACCTTCACATTGGCGCTTTTGACGAGACCCACCCAGAATTTGCCGTCCTCATCGAGGAACTTGCCGAAGTCGGCGGGCGAACTCGACAACGACACTTCGGTGCCGTCACGTTCCAGGGCCGCCTTGACCGAAGGCTTCTGCATGGCGGCCACGGTGGCCTTGAAAACCTTCTGCAGTATGGGCGCGGGGGTGTTGGCCGGCAAGAACATCCCGTACCAGAACGCGAGGTCGTAGTCCGGCAGCCCGGCTTCGCGCATGCCTGGCAACTGCGGCACGAGGGGCGAGCGATCGCGGGTACTCACCGCCAGCGCACGCAGCTTGCCGCTGACGATCATCGGCAGCACCGAAGGCGAAGTGCCGAACGTGAGATGGGTGTCGCCCGCCATGACGGACTGGATGGCCAGGCTTCCGCCCCGGTAAGGCACATGCGTCATCTCGGTCTTGCTCACCAGGCTGAACAGAGCCGCGCCCAGATGGGGTGCCGAGCCGTTGCCCGAAGTTGAATAGTTGAGCTTGCCCGGGTCCTTCTGGGCCGCCTTGATCAGGTCCTGGACGGATTGGATGCCGGTGGACGCATTGACCGCCAGCACCAGCGGCGAAGTGGTGATCTTGGTGACCGGTGCCAGATCCTTGGCCGTATAGGACAGCTTGGGATTGAGCGCCGGGTTGACCGAGATGCTGCTGGGGCTGGCGATGAGCAGCGTATAGCCATCGGGTGCCGATTTGGCGACGACGTCCGCCGCGATGCTGGAGCCGTTGCCGGGCTTGTTTTCGATGATGACCGGCTGGCCGAGTTCCCTGGAGAAAGCCTCGCCCATCGCCCGCGCCACATAGTCGGCCGCACCTCCTGGCGCAAAACCCACCACCAGCCGGATCGGCTTGACGGGGTAGTTGGCCGGCGCGGACTGCGCGAGGGCGCCGGTGGCACACGCAATAAGAGTCACCGTCAGTAGCAGCTTGTTCTTTTTCATTGTCTGTCTCCTGTTTATGGATTGCGAAAGCGTCTTACGCGGGCATCGTCAGAACGATCTTTCCGGCGTGATGGCCGGCTTCCATGCGGGCCTTGGCCTGGGCGAGGTGGGCGAAATCCACCGTTTCGTCGATATGCGGGCGGATGCGGCCGCTGGCGAACAAGGGCAGCACGTCAGCCACGAACCGGGGAATGGCAGCGGACCTTTGCGCCTTGGTGCGCAGCTTGTTGGACACGCCGAAAACGGTCAGGCGCTTGGCATGCAGCGTGCCAAGATCGATGTCGGCATGGACCACGGCGTCGACATAGCCCACGGTAGCCAGGCGACCTTCAAAGGCCAGGCTGCGAATGCTTTCGGCGAACACGCTGCCGCCCACCGTATTGATGACGAGGTTCGCGCCTTGTTGCCCCGTGGCTTCGAGCACCCGCGCTGAAAAATCCGGCGCGCGTGTCTGGATGCCCAGGTCCAGGCCCAGAGGTGCCAGGGACTGGAGCTTTTCCTGCGAGCCTGAGGTGCCGATGACCCGGGCGCCCAAAGCCTTGGCAAGCTGCAGCGACGCTACGCCCACACCGGAGGACACGCCGTTGATCAGCACCCATTGGCCGCTCTCGAGCTGGCCTTGCAGTACCAGCATGTCGTAGGAAACGAGGAAGGTCATGGGGATGCAGCCGGCTTCTTCCCATGAAATCCCCGCCGGCACGTGCATCGCCTCCGCAGTGTCGATGAGCGCGTATTCGGAGAACGCGCCGGCACAGCGGCCCATGACGCGCTCGCCCGCGGTGAATCCGGTGACGCCCTCGCCCAGCGCCGCCACTTCCCCGGAACATTCGCCGCCTATGGCCTTCCAGCTGCCGGGCGCGCCGTGCAGCCCGTGGCCGGCAACGAACTCGCCGCGGTTGAGCGATGCGGCACGCACGCGCACCAGCAGTTGCTGCGCGCCGGGCACGGGCACCGGCACGACGCGCTGCTCCAGCACCGATGAATCGGCGTTCTGCTGCATCCAGTAGGACTGCATTGTGGTCTGGTCCATGTCAAGACTCCTGGAGATGGCGGCTCAAAGGCCGGAGAAAACCGGTTTGCGCTTTTCCATGAAGGCCGTGCGGCCCTCCGTGTAATCTGCGCTGCGAAAACACCCTTGGATCAGTGCAGTGCACAGTTCCAGGTCGATGTCCGTGGACGGCTTGAGGATCTCGCGCGTGATGGCCTTGCCCGCGGCAATGGTCAGCGGAGCATTCACGCCGATGCTGCCGGTGTACTCGGCCAGCAGCGACGGCAGGTCCTCGGCGGATGCGGTGCGGCTGATGAGTCCCACGGCTTTTGCCTCGGCCGCGTCAATGCGGCGGGCGGTGAAGAACAGGTCCTTGGCCACGCCCGGGCCCACGAGATCGACCAGGTTCTTCATCGCGGAGTAGCGGTAACCCAGGCCAAGGCGGGCGGCAGGAATGGAAAACACCGCATCGTCCGCAGCGATTCGAATGTCGCAGCTGATGGCCACGTTCACCCCGCCGCCAATGCAGTAGCCGCGGATGCTGGCCAGCGTGGGTTTGGGGAAATCGTGAATCGCCATGAGCGCCTCTTCGGCCATGGCCTCGTAGCGCGCAACGGCTTCACGCGCCGCGCGCATGTCCTCGAACTGCGAGATGTCCGCGCCGGAAACAAAGGCCTTCTCGCCCGCGCCGCAGAACACCACCAGGCGTACGCGATCGTCGTCGCGTGCTGCGTTCAGCAGCCTTGGCACGGCCTCCCACATGTCGACGGACAGGGCGTTGTGCCGCGCAGGGTTGTTGAACTGCACATGCAGCGCGCTGCCGTCCAGCCAGGACAGCACACGCTCCGTACCGGATGCATAGATAGGTTCAGTCATCAGAAAACTCCTTGTTCCTTCATTTCGACGATGTGCTGGGCCGAGATCCCCAGTTCCTGCAGGACTTCTTCGGTGTGCTGGCCGCGGCGCGGCGCGGCCCGCGCGATGGTGCTGGGGGTGCGCTCGAGCTGCACCGGCTGGCCCACCAGGCGCTGCGGCCCGAGGCGCTCGGAAACCACCTCCTTGACCATGCCCAGGTGCTGGATCTGCGGCTCGGCGAACACTTCGCGCATGTCACTGATCAGGCCGCAGGCCACGCCTCCTGCGTTGAACTTCTCGACCCAGTACGCACGGTCCTCGGCGGCCAGGCGCTGGTTGATCTCGGCGTTCAAGGTATCGCGGTGCACCGAGCGCGAGGCCTTGTCGCAGTAACGCGCGTCCGCTATCCACTGCGGCGCGCCGAGAATGTGGCAAAAACGCTCCCAGATCTTGGAGCCGAAGACCGCGATATTCATGTAGCCGTCGCGCGCCTGATAGACCCCGGTGGGAATGCTGGTCGGGTGGAAGTTGCCGGCCTGGGTGGCCACCTCGCCGTCGGTGAGAAAGCGCGCGGTCTGGAAGTCCAGCATGTAGACCATGGACTCCAGCAGCGAAGTGTGCAGCCACTGTCCCTTGCCCGATTGTTCGCGCTCCAGCAGCGCGATGAGGATGCCCTGGGCGGCAAAAATGCCGGCGCAGAGATCGGCGATCGGAATGCCGACGCGGATCGGACCTTCGCCGGGAAGACCCGTCACCGACATGAGGCCGCCCATGCCCTGCGCGATCTGGTCAAAACCCGGGCGCTGCGCCAGCGGGCCTGTCTGGCCGAAGCCCGAGATGCTGGCATAGACCAGGCCAGGATGGTCTTTGGCCAGGCTGTCGTAGTCGATGCCCAGCCGGTATTTCACGTCCGGCCGGAAGTTCTCCACCACCACATCCGCGGTGGCGATCAGGCGCTTGAGCGTGGCAATGCCTTCCTCTTCCTTGAGGTTGAGCGTGATCGAGCGCTTGTTGCGATGGGTGTACTGGTAGTCGGAGCCATCCTGGCCGCCGAGTGTGTCGTCGCCGCGCATGTGCTCCGGCATCTGCACTTGCACGACATCCGCGCCCCAGTCGGCCAGTTGGCGGCACGCGGTAGGCCCGGCACGAACCTGGCTGAGATCAATGACGCGAAAGCGTGATAGCGCAGCGGATGCGGGCATATGTGGCATGGCAACTCCTTAACAAGATGGATTAATTGTTTTCAATTAAAACCAAACTGTCAACACTTTATGAATTTAAGTTAACTCATGGAAATCCATTGTTTTCTGTTTTCAAAAGGAGTGACACAATGCCCAGCCTCGCGGATGGGGCCCGCTGGCCCAGCCGGGCTCGACAAGGCGCTGTCTTTGCGACACGGGAGATTGGACTGGTTACGCCGCGTTCGGGCGCCTTCGCGCGGCGCTGCAGGGCGCAGCCGCACGGTATGGCCGCGCAGCGCGCACTTGGCGTGCGCGCTCGGCTCGCGTGGTGAGACGCGCGCTTCAGGACTCGGGCGTGAAGTTCAGCGCCTCGACGGCTTTCTTCCAGCTCGCGCGCTCCTGCTCGATTGCGCGTGTCAACGCTTCGGGCCCGCCCCATTGCGCCTTTTGCAGCTGACGACCCAGCGTGGACTGCACGTCGGGCGTGGCGAGCGCCGACTTGAGGTTGGCGCGCAAGGCTTCCACCACGGCGTCCGGCGTGCCCGCGGGCGCGAACACCGCGATCCAGACGCTTTTGGCGTACTCGCCAAAGCCCTGTTCCTTGAACGTCGCCACCTGCGGCACGAAGCGGCTGCGCTCCTCGCCCGTGGTGCCCAGGATGCGTATCCGGCCCTGGGCCGCGAATTCGGCGACATCAACCAGCGGCACCACGACGGCCGAGACCACACCGCCCTGCAGGTCGATCACCGCCGGTCCCGGGCCACGATAGGCGACGTGGCTCAGTTCCGCGCCCGCCGACCGCCCGGCCATCGCCCCCATGAAATGCAGCATCGAGCCCGCGCCAGGCGAGCCAAAGCTCGCCTTCTCGGGGTTCTTCTTGCACCACTCGAAATAGCCTTTGAGATCGGTGACCGACGCCGGCACCATGGGCCCGACGGCCAGCGCCAGATCGAACGTACCCAGGCTGCCCACGGGAACCAGGTCCTTGTCGGCGTCGTAAGGCAGCTTCTTGTAGGTCACGGGGTATACGGTCAGCGGCGAAGACACGCCGACATAGAGGCTGCTGCCATCCTTGGGCTGGCTCTTGAGGTAGCCCAGCGCCAGGATGCCACCCGCGCCGGTCTTGTTCTCCACCATGGAGTTGACCGCATAGTCGGTCTTGATCACTTCGGCCACGCGGCGCGTGATGTTGTCGACCATCGAGCCCGCGGGCACGCCGGTCACGACGCGCACCATGGGAATTCGTTCGGTGGCCGCGCGCGCGCCTGGCGCGGCCAGGCCCGCGCCGACCGCGGTCATGGTGAGCCAGGCGTTGAAACGGCGGCGAGAAAAGACGTGTTGCATGGTTTGTCTCCTTGGTATTTTCATTGAGGGGCTTCAGTGCGAAGCGCTTGCATCCGCCCGCCCTGGGGTTGGCCGGCATCATTGGATTCCATGGCGTCCCGCTGTGCCAGCGCGGGAAAGAACTTCCACCAGAGCAGCGGCAGCAGCGCGGTGATCAGGCCGCCCGCAACCACGGCCGTGACCGGCCCGAGCAAGGCTGCGGCCGCGCCCACCTGGAATTCACCCAGTTGGTTGCTCGCGCCGACAAACACCGAGTTCACGGCGCTCACGCGCCCGCGCATCGCATCGGGCGTCTCGAGCTGCACCAGCGTCTGGCGTATCACCACGCTGACCATGTCGGCGCTGCCGCTCACGGCGAGCGCCAGCGCCGACAACCAGAAGCTGCGCGACAGTCCGAACACCACGGCCGCCAGGCCAAACAAACCCACGGCCAGCAGCAGCTTGCGGCCCACGCGCCGGCGTATCGGCTGCATGAACAGCGCCACGGCCGCAAGCACTGCGCCGCAGGCCGGCGCCGCGCGCAGCAACCCCAGGTCCGCGGGGCTGCCGCCGAGAATGTCCTTCACATACAGTGGCAGCAGCGCCACCGCCCCGCCGAACAGCACGGCAAACATGTCGAGCGAAATGGCCCCGAGCACGACGGGATGGCGGCGGATATAGACGCAGCCCGCGAACAGCGTCTCGAGGCTGATCTTGCGCGGCGCTGCGGCCTGCGACTGCAGGTGTCGGCCCACAGGCAGCGCCAGGGCCAGCACGAACAGGCCCGCAGCCACGCCATAGGCCCAGTGCACGTCCTGCACGATCAAAAACCCCGCGAGTGCCGGACCCAGCATCACGCTCAGTTGCGAGGCGGTGGACACTGATGCCATAGCGCGCGACAGCATCGATGCCGGCACGAGGCCGGGCAAGATGGACTGCAGTGCAGGCAGAAACAGCGCGCGCGCCACGCCCAGCACGACGCTTGCGGCATACAGCGCGGGCGTGGTGAGCGTCTGCGTCGCGGCCATCAGCACCAGTACCAGCGCCGTCAGCGCATGCAGCACCAGGCTGGCGGCAATCACGCGCGAACGCGGATAGCGGTCGACGATGTATCCCGCGGGCAGCGCGAACAGCAGCACCGGAATGAATTGGCACAGGCCGATCAGCGCCAGCGCCCAGGCGTCGCCTTCGATCTCGTAGGCGTGCCAGGCGATGGCCATCAGCAGCATCTGAATGCCCAGCGTCCAGCACACGCGCACCGCGAGCAGCCGGCGAAACGGCGCCAATGTCAGCAATTCCTGGAAAGCGGACCCACGCCGCAGGGCCGCGCTCATGTCCAGTCAAGCAGTCGCAGGATATTCTGACCCATGACCCGCGCCAGCGCATCCTGGGCCAGGAATGGCAGGTGCTGGCGGAAATGCTGCACGCAATGCACATAGGGATGGTGCAGCCGGCTCAGGTCGCTGCCCCAGATGACGCGGTCGGCACCAAACGCGTCGAACACCTGCGCCAGCGGCGTCTCGAGCGAAGCGAAAGGATAGGGATCGAGCGCATAGTCGCCCACGCCCACGGCCTTGACGTGGATGTTGGGGAGATCGGCCAGCGCCAGCAATTCAGGCCAGTGCTGCAGCGCGCGCGGGCCGACGGCCGCGCGCGGCACGGCCAGATGGTCGACGACCAGCTTGAGCTTCGGGTACTTCTGTGCAATCGCCTTGACGCGGCCCAGCTGCCCGGGCGCAAGAATCGCGACGGTGATGCCCTGCTCCTGCGCGACCGGCCACAGCGCGTCGCAGCGACCGTCGAGCAGCGGCTGCAGACGCTCGGGCGTGTTGAGCAAAAGGCGCACGCCACGCATGCCGGGCTCGTCATGCCAATGGCACAGGCGCTCGGCGGCATCCTGCGCAGCCGGATCGATCAAGCCCATGACCGAGAAGCGCTCGGGCGCCTGGCGCGCCATCGACAGCGCATACGCATTGCCATTCGGGTCCCACAGCGGCGGCACCAGCACCACCTTGTCCACGCCGGCCGCGGCCATCTCCTGCAGCAAAACCCCGTTGTCAATCGGATCGCGCCGGTGGTGGCCGGTGGATTCTCCGTCAGACCATGGATGAACCTGGGCATCCACAATAACCATATATCCCTACTTTCTTGCGCATATTAATCAAGTAGAGATATGCTAACCAGAAGCCGATTCAGCCTTCCATAAGATATTTACCAGCATTCATAAAAAACGTCATTCAATGCCCGCCCAGGCATTCCGAATTCTTTTTAAAGGCATCAATGAAATACTGCTGGGCTTCATTGAGTTGTTTACCTTGCACCGTGCTGATACCGACCATGGGCCCGTCGCAGTGAATATGAAATGGCAAGGGCGTCAAAATGCCGAAATGCCGTTCACTGAGCACTTCGACCCAGCTCAGAATGGTCAACATATCGGAGTCGGCGAGCATGATGCGCATGGTCGAGAGCGAATAGGTTTCGATCAGCGCCGGCGGCATGGTGGTCTCGATGAACACATGCTCATAGGCATTCCTGCGCGGCGAACCCGCGGGCGGAATGATCCACGGATACTGCTGCAGATCCTCGACGCTGACGGTCGCCTGGTGGCTCAGCGGATGCCCTCGTCGCGCGACAATGCAGTACGACTCGGCGTACAGCGGCTGCTGGCGCAGGTTCAGCTCATGCTCCTGCTTCTTGAACAGTCCCACAATGAAATCGATCTCCTCGCGCAACAGCTTGTTGACCAGCTGTTCGTAGACGCCGCTGATCACGGTGATGCGCACATCGGGATGGCGGCTGCGGGTTTCCTTGATGGCGTTGACCAGCAGCATCGAAGGATCCAGCAGCATCACGCCCACACGGATGTTCTTGCTGCGCGGGTAGACGAACACGGCGACGGCCTCGACCAGCGCCGTGATCTGCGCTTCGAGGTGTTTGAGGCGCGCCGCGAGTTCGTCGCCGAGTTGCGTGGTCTTGATGCCCGCGGCCGTGTAGCGGTAGAGCACACAGCCGAGGTTGGTTTCCAGCGTACGCGCCGCGCGCTGCAGCGATGCATCGGTGATGCCCAGCTTGGCGGCAGCGGCGCGAAACGAGTGGCACTCATGGATGGCAAGCAGCGCATGCATCTGCGAGCGCGAGATGCGCGAGCCCAGCACCAGCGGGCTGATGCTGCGCTCGCCCAGCAGCGCCATCGCCTCCTGCAGCGCGGCCAGAATGCTCTTGATGCGAATATGGGCGGCGACGCCCACTTCGGTCAGATAAATGCCGGTCTTGTTGCGATCGAATAATGTCGCACCAAGGATTTTCTCCAATCCCAAAATGCTGGTTGTTATTGCAGGCTGGGTGCGCAGCAATTCCTGCGCAGCCTTGGTAACGTTCTCATGTTGTGCAACGCAGTCAAAAACCCTGAGCTGCCATATATTGGGAATATTATTCATGAGGGGTCGACCGCAACGCGCGGCCCCTTGAAAATCAAAATACCGGCATCAATACTGTGGGGTCACGATCTTGTTGCGCAGGGCACCTATTTTATCGATGGATACCTCGCAGACGTCGCCCGGCTTCATCCAGACGGGCGGATTGCGGGAAAACCCTACGCCACTGGGCGTTCCCGTGGCCAGGATGTCGCCGGGTTGCAGCGGCGCGATCGTCGATACATACTCGATAAAGCCCGCGATCTTGTGCAGCATCAGGCCTGCCGGGTCCGACTGCAGCACCAGACCGTTGAGTCGGGTCTCGATGCGCAGCGCATAGGGATCGGGAATTTCATCGGCGGTCACGATCCACGGGCCGATCGAGCCGCTGCGGTGAAAGTTCTTGCCCGGCGTGATCTGGCGCGTATGGAACTGCCAGTCGCGCACGCTGCCGTCGTTGAGGATGGTATAGCCCGCGATATGCGCGAACGCCTCGGCGGCCGCGATGCGGTAGCCGCCCTGGCCTATCACCACCGCAAGTTCGCCCTCGTAGTCGAACTGTTCGCTGACTTCGGGGTGCCAGAGATCCTCGCCGTGGGCCGCAAAGCTGTCGTTGAAACGCGCAAACACCGCCGGGTACTTGGGCAGGTCCTGGGCGCGTCCCGCAGACTCGACCTCCTTGTGGTGGTCGGCATAGTTGACCGCAAGACACCAGATGTGCTCCGGGTTCGTCACGGGCTTGAGCAGCTTGACGTCTGCCAGAGCGCAATCCGTCGCGTAGCGGGTGATATCGCCGACTTCGCCCAGACCGGCCGCCAGCAGGTCGCGCAGCGTGGCGAAACGCCCGGCGAAATGCCGGCCCAGGTCGACCACGCGTTCCTCGACCACGGCGCCAAACGAGGCCTTGCCGGCCTTCTCGAAACTGATGAGTTTCATGCTTTTTTCTCCTTAGACGAGGCCGGCATACGAGCCGCCATCGAGTTGCATGTTCTGGCCCGAAATGAAACTGGCCTGGGCGCTGCAGAGATAAGCGCAGGCATCGCCGAATTCCTGCGGCCTGCCGAAGCGCTTGGCGGCAATGGTGTTGGCAATGCGCTCGCGCGCTGCGTCGATGGTGATGCCTTCACGCTGCGACATGCGCTCGGCCATGAAGCGCTGGCGGTCGGTGTCGAAGCGTTCGGGCAGCAGATTGTTGATGGTCACGTTGTCGACGACCGAATCCTTTTGCACCGACTTGCTCAGCGCCGTGAGGCCGGCGCGCACCGCGGCCGACAGCCCCATGGTCGCGCTGGGCGACTTCACCATTGCCGACGTGATGTTGATCACGCGCCCGAACTTGCGTGCGCGCATGCCGGGCACATAGGACTTGATCAACATGATCGGCGCGAGCATGTTGCCTTCGACAGCGTCACGCCAGTCCTGCTCCGACCAGTCGGCGATCTTGCCCGGCTCGGGGCCGGCATTGTTGTTGACCAGGATGTCGGCGTCGGGGCAGGCCGCCACAATTGCGGCGCGGCCCTGGTCCTGCGTGATGTCGGCAACGATGACCTTCGGGCGATGTCCCGTCAGCGCCTCGATGCGCGCCGCGGCTTCGAGCAGCTTGGCCTCGGTGCGGCCGTTGATCCATACCTCGCAGCCTTCGCGCGCCAGCGATGTAGCGCAGGCCAGGCCCAGGCCTTGTGAAGATGCGCAGACGACCGCCTTGCGGCCCTTGATACCCAGATCCATGGGGTTCTCCTTCGAAATCAGACAGCGTTGAGATGGCGCGCCAGGCGCGGATAGACGCGCAGCACATTGCCCGCGAACACGGCGTGGCGCTGGGCTTCGCTCAGATGCGGCGTGGCCTGCACATAGCGTTTCGTGTCGTCATAGGGGTGGCCGGTCTCGGGGTCTATGCCTTTGACCGCACCGACCATTTCGGAGCCGAACAGGATGTTTTCCGTGGGCACGACCTTGGTCAGCAGGTCCACGCCGTCCTGGTGGTAAACGCAGGTGTCGAAGAACACGTTGTCGAGCACCCCTGCCTTGAGCTTGGCTAAGCCCAGGTCCTGGGCCAGGCCGCGGTAGCGCCCCCAGTGATAGGGCACGGCGCCGCCGCCATGCGGAATCACGAAGCGCAGCGTCGGAAAATCCTGGAACAGCTGCGGCGCGAGCAGGAACTGCATGAAGGCCGAGGTGTCACCATTGAGGTAGTGCGCGCCCACATGGTGGTGGCAGGGGTTGCACGAGCCGCTCACATGCACCATCGCGGGCACGTCGAGTTCGACCATTTTTTCGTAGAGCGGGTAGTAGCGGCTATCGGTCAGCGCCGGCGCCTGCCAGAAGCCGCCCGAGGGATCGGGGTTGAGGTTGCAGGCAACGAAGCCCAGCTCGTTCACGCAGCGCTCGAGTTCCCGCACGCTGGCCGCAATGCCGAAGTCTGCCGCGCTTGCCGACTGGGGTAGCTGGCACACGCCGACAAAATTGCGCGGATACAGCCCGCAGACGCGGTGGATCAGGTTGTTGGCAAGTTCCGACCATTCCACGCTCTGCGCGGGCGTGCCCAGGTGGTGGCCCATCTGGCCTGCGATCGGCGAGAACAGCGTAAGGTCCAGCCCGCGTTCGCGCTGCAGGCGCAGCTGCTTGTCTTCGAGGCAGGCGCGCAATTCGTCGTCGGAAATTTCCAGCGGCTGGCCCGACAGGCCCGGGCCTTCGAGCTGCTGCTTGCGCCAGGCGTGCAGCGCGGGGGGAACGGTCGTGAAATGACCGTGGCAATCGATGATCATGAAGCTGTCCTGAATGGTTTATTTCTGCACGATGGTCGAGGCCTGCTTGACGAAGCGCTCTGGCGGACGCTCTCCGCTGTCATGCGACATGCCCGGGCCGATCTGGATCTCGTTGAAGCGGCTGTGCACGTTCATCTTTTCGTTCGATGACCAGTGCTCGTGCATCACCTCGAACGGCGACATCCAGTAGTCGAAGATCTGGCTGCCCAGCGCATGACGGCCTATGCCGCGCACATGGTCGTAGCGCAGACCGTGCAGGTGGTCGCCGCCGGTGAAGATCTCGTCGACACGCTCGACTTCGAACGACGCATGGTGCAAGCCATCTTTCTCGCCGCGCATGATGAACAGCACATGGTGGAATACCGGCTCGTCGCCCATGTCGACGCGCACGAAGCGACCCAGCGTGTTGCCCTTCTTCTCGATGAACAGCTCGTCGGTGGGCAGGAAACCGAAGTTCCCCTGGTACCAGTCGAGCGTCTCCTGCAGGCGCGTGGTCATATAGGCGGTGTGCGCCAGTTGCTCGATGCGCGCCGGGCCGTGGTCCTTGCTCACGCTTTCGGCGCCGCGCAGCGGGTTGCGGCGCGCGAGTGCGGGCGCCACGTCGCGGCCCTGCACGAGTTCAACGCGCATGCCGTTGGGGTCGCGCAGACACAGCCGCTTGCCGCCGCCGGGCTCGGCTATGGCCTCGACCTGGGCACCAAAGCGCTGCTGCAGCGACTCGATAGGCACGTCGGGATGGACGTCGTAGCCGACGGCGATCACGCCCGACTCCCCGCGCTCGGTGACATGGATGAAGGGGCGTGGCCCCAGGCCGCGCATGTACAGGCGATCGGCATCACGCTGCACGGTCAACAGACCGAACTCCTGCAGGAATTTTTCCTGCACGTCGAGATCGGGTGCGCCCAGGCGCACATAGGCAATGGAAGAAACGATTCCGGGCATGGGGTCCTCTCTATTTCAAAATCCTGCGCACAGCGCCATACAGCTCATCGGTCGTGAAACGCCGCCGTATCATCTGCTGGTTGAAGGCATAGTCGATCACCTTGCGCAGCGACAGCTCGAGTGCATCGAAGCCAAACGGCTGCAGATCGCGCTCGCCCGCGGCCAGTGTTTCGCCCGCGGCCCGCCGGCTCTCGATCAGCATGCGGTAGACCTCGGCGACGGCCTCGGGGTGACGCTCGACGAGTTCCTGCTTGACGACCACCATGTGGTTGATAGGTATCACGCCGGTGCGCGCATTCCACTGTTGCGCGGCGGCGAGCGGCTGATCAATCACCTGGCGCAACTGGCCCTTGTGCTCGAGCGCGCCGCCTGCAATGATCGCGTCGACCTGGCCGGCCAGCAGCGCCTGCTCGAGGCCGGTCGACTTGTCGAGCGCCTTCACCCATGGCGGGTCCTGGTACTCGGCGACATGCGCGCCTTCCTGGCTCCACCACTGCACGTCGGACATCTGCAAGCCGTACTCGTCGCACAGGATGCCGCGCACCCAGGTCGGCGTGGTCTGCGAGAACGAACGCATGGCCACGCGCTTGCCCTTGAGCTGCCCTGGCCCGAACGCATCGTCCGCGCGCGCATAGATGCTCTTGTGGTGAAAATTGCCGTTCATCACGAACGGCAGCAGCAGGTAGCGGTGGCCCGCGTCGACGGCCAGCAGATAGGTCACGATGGCCAGTTCGGCGACATCGAAGCGGTGGGCGCGCACCACGTCCTTGAAGGCTTTTTGCGCCGTGTCCACGGGCGCGATGTCGAGCGCCACGCGGTCCGACGCGATCTGCGCGTTCTTGAGCGCCGCCGTCTTGGGGTAGCTGCCCAGCATGACTGTGAGCGGTATTTTTTCCATGGGAATCACTTCCATTGCGCGACCTGGCCGGCAGGCGCGGTGCGGGGGTCTATGAACAGGTTTTCGGCCTGCGCGGGCGTGCGCACCAGTTGCTGCGTCCGGGCATAGCGCACCAGCGCCTGCAGCGAAGCCGCGTTTTCGGCAAAGCCATAGGGCAGCGGGTCGCCGACATAGCGGCCCAGCCGCAGATAGCGCTTGTCGTCGCCCGAAGGCTCTGCCAGCGCCGCCAGGCCCGCAAGATAGCTCTGCTTGGCCTGCACGAATTGATCGAACAGCGCCTGTGCGAGGCCCGGATGCCGGGCCAGCACGTCGTTGCGCACGACGATCACGCCATGGATCGGGTAGATGCCGGTACGCTCGAACCAGCGCTGCTCCACCGCGGCCGCATCGGCCACCACCTCCTCCATCTCGACCTGCGCATTGCCTGCGCCCGCCAGGCCATCAAACGCCACGTCGATCTCGCCAACCGCGAGCGCATCGGCAATCTTGCGCCCGGGCGCGAGCCGTTGCACATTGGCCGGCAGCGCGAGGTCTTCGAGGTTCTCGGCTTCTTCGGTGACCCAGGTCACGCGGTTCGGATCCAGCCCATAGTCATCGGCATAGACGCCGCGCGTCCAGACCGCGGCCGTCACCGAGTAGTTGCGCACGCCGACCTTCATTCCTTCAAGTTGCTTGGGGCTGGCCAGCGCCAGGCCCTTGCGCTTCTTCAGACCCGAATGGCGAAAGCGCCGCGTCATGGGAATCGGCAGCGCGGTGAGCTGCGCGCCGCGCTCCAGCGCCATCAGGTACATGGTCGGCGCCATCTCGCAGATGTCGTAGGGCTGGCTGCGCGCCATGTCGCGGTAGGCGTCGGGCATGCGTTTGACGTTGACGAACTCCAGCGTCACGCCGGGCAGGATGTCGGTCTGCGCGCGCACGCCGGCCAGCTGCGCGTGCGGGCCCAGAACGGTCTTGAGCGATGCCATTCAGAGCTCCTGGAAAATCTTGCGGCCGGTCTCGAGCGCCGAGAAGTCGCGCCGCGGATAGCTCATCAGGAAACGGTAGCCCTGGCCGATGATCTGGCGCGCGTTCTCGCGCGTCATGTGCGGGTGGCCCACGGCCACGCCATGCGCCTTGCCCACCTCCAGCACATGGTCCATCATGCGCAGCAGCTCGGGGTTCTCGTACTCGCGCGGGCAGCCCAGCTCCTGGCTCAGGTCGCCTTCGCCAATCAGGATGAAACCGATGCCCGGCACTTCCTTGAGGATCTTCTCGACGTTGTTCACGCCTTCGGTGTCCTCGATCATCAGGCCGACGAGGATCTCGCCTTCGGGCACCAGCGGCCAGACATCGGCGCGCTTGTAGTACTCTTGCTGCGGCAGGCCCCAGTAGCGCGCGGCGGCCATCGGCGCGTCGCCGCGCAGGCCCGCGGGCTCGTAGTGGCTGCGCGACGGCAGGCGCGGATAACGGCAGGCCGCGACGGCGTTGTAGGCCTGTTCGCTGTTGCTGATGCGCGGCCAGAGAATGCCGTAGGCGCCCAGGTCCAGCGCCTGCTTGGCAAACCACTCGTTTCTTTCGCTGCCGTTGGCGGGAATGCGCACCAGTGGCGACATGGTATTGGCCACCGAGCCAGCCTTCACGATCTGCTCGCGCAGCAGCAGAAACTGCATGGACACGCGCAGCGCGTTGATGTCCCAGGGGTTGTGCTCCATTTCGAACACCAGGCCATCGTTGCTTGACTGCGCGAAATTGACGGCGTTCTCGACCTCGGCCTGCATGAAAGAGGTGAAAGCGATGCCAGGCCCTGATTCCAGGGCGCGAATAATACTGTTCAGACGCATCCTATGCTCCACATGATCAAATCATCGCCACGCAGAACGCGTCGCCGGCGTCCGCGGGAAGCTGTGCCTCGAACCAGCTGGCCGCGCCATCGAAGCTGTAGAACACCTGGCCGCCGCGGGTCACGGAAATCACGCCCTGCCCATCAGCGTGGTGCACGTTGATGCCCATGATGGTGCTCTGGGGCGTGACCTGTGCATCGGCCCGGTGCCAGTGGCGGCCCAGGTCATCGCTGGTATAGACCGCGCCAGCGTTGCTGCGCGAGGCGATGCTGAAGCAGGCATACATCTTCTCGGGCTGGCCGGCGACGATGCGCAGGTCGCGGCAATAGTTGAACGGCGCGAACTGGCCGACCTTGAGGTCCTCGAACACCGAGCCCTGGTCGCGGCTCTCGAACACGCCCAGCCGGCACAGATAGAACACCGCATCGGGCGCGGCCGGCGTCGTCGTCACCGCGTGGGCATCGAACATGCCTTCGGCGTCGTCGTCGGTTTCGATCCTGCTCTTGAGGTACGGCTGCTCGGACAGCGCCAGAATGCCCGCGGTGCGCGCATGCCAGCTCCTGCCTGCATCGGTGCTGACCATGAAGCCGTTGATTTCAGCAATGCCGTAAAGCACGTTGGCGTCGGAGGGATGGAAGGCCAGACGCATCACGCGCGAGGCGCCGAAGCGGATGTTGAAGCGCTCGGGATGGTGGACTTCGCATTCGCGCCAGGTTTCGCCGCAGTCATGGCTCTCGAAAACGCTGATAGGTGCCGTGCCCGCAAACAGGTGGTCGGGGTCGCGCGGGTCGACTTCAATGGACCAGAACTGGAACCTGGCGTCGGCCGCGCCCACATCGCGCCAGGTAATGCCCTTGTCCTCGGATTTATAAATGCCTTTTCGCGTTGCAGCGAGAATCACATTCTCATATTTCGGGTGCGGAACAATGGCCTGCACGGCGGCATCATCTGGAATATCCTGGACTTTTTCCCATTGCTGACCGTGCAGGAGTTTATACAGCGATCCAATGGAATTTTCCCGAGTAACTGCCGTGCCGGCAAAAATCACTTTATCCATTACCGTCTCCTTCTGTTATTCAACTGAATGAATATTAGGTGACGACTGTAAAGCAGACTAATTAAAAAACTCCAGCTTCCATCAATTTTTGCTGAACCATCCGAAGGCTGGAAAAAAAGGGCCCATCAGGGGCCCAAGAATGACGCGAGACAGCGCCGTGTCATTCGCCGCTTCCCAGCAGCCTTGCTATTGCAGCAACCTGCCGCCGCCCTCCACCTGCCCTGTCCAGCCGATCTGCTGCAGCGCGTCCCAGAGCACGGCCTGGTTGCTGGTCACCACGGGCACGCCCAGCGCGCGCTCGAGCGGCTCGACGGCTTCGAACGCCCGCACGTTGGCGCAGGACAGCAGCAGCGCATCCATGCCCGGATCGGCATGCGCCATCGCATGCGCGGCCAGCGTCTGCGGGTCCATGCGCGCCGCTTCGCGTGCATCGACGAAGTTCAGGCCCACGGACTTGATCACCTCCAGGCCCGCGGCCTCAAGCGCGGCCTTTTCGCCGCTGGAGAATTTGTCGGCGAACGGGCAGACATGCACGATACGGCGCGCACGGACATGGGCCAGCGCGCGCTTGATCGCCAGCATGGTGTTGGACGAGGCCACGCCCAGCGCCTGCTGCATGCTTTGGGCCAGCAGCGCGTCGCCCGTCGGTCCATAGGCCACGCTCGCGCCCGTACAGTTGAAGGTGATCACATCGGGGCCGAAGTCCTTGAGATAGCTCGCGTCGTCCGTGGCTTCGAGGTAGGCACGCAGCAGGCTTTCGGGCGTAACCACACCGCCTTCCTTGCGCAGCCGGATGCGATGCACGTGATACGCCACATCCTCGGGGCAGAACCGGCGCAAATCGTCCTCTCCAATGGTGTTGAGCGAGGGCACGATCATGCCTATGCGTTTGCGCGTTTGCATCTGGTTCACTTCTGTGCCGCTCCTGTTTCCTGGATGACCTTGGTGTAGCGCTGGATGTCGGTGACGATCAGCTTCTGGAAGGCTTCGGGCGTGCTGTAGAAACGGTCGTTCTTCTGCGCGAAGAAGAACTGCTCGGATTCGGGCTCTTCGAGAATCGCCTTGATCTCGCGGTTGATGCGCTGCACGATGGGCGCGGGCGTCTGCGCGGGCGCGAGCACGCCCATCCAGTTGAGCACTTCAAAGCCTGGCAGCTGGCCCGCCTGGGCGATGGTTGCGACACCCGGCGCCAGCGCGCTGGGCTGGGCCGTGGTGACGGCAAGCATCTTCAGGCGCCCGGTTTTCGCGAACATATCCGCCGAGGCATAGCCGCTCGAGACCATGTCGACCTCGCCTGCAACAGCGGCCTGCACCGAAGCGGGCGTTCCCGAATAAGGAATGTAGCGGATCGGCAGCCCCGCTTCCTTGACGAACATCGCCATGCCCAGGTACATGGTGGTCGAACCGCTGATCGCGCCGTAGCTGAGCTTGTCCGGGTGGGCCCTGGCATAGGCCACCATCTCGGCCAGCGTATTGAAGGGTGCATCGACGCGCGCTGCAATGCCATTGGGAGCCGTGGCCACCGTGGCGATGGGCGCGAAGTCCTTGACGGTGTCGAACGGCAGGCGCGGATAGAAGCCGGGGTTGATGGCATGGGCGACGCTGGTGAATAGCAGCGTGTAACCGTCGGCGCGCGCCCGCGCCACATGACCGCTGCCGATTGACGCGCCGGCGCCGGCCTTGTTCTCGACGATCACCGGCTGGCCCAGCCGGGCTTCGAGCTTCTTGCTCACATAGCGCGCCATGAGGTCCACGCCCCCGCCCGGGGCAAACGGCACGACCATGGTGACGGCGCGTGTGGGATAGGCCTCGTTGGCCCAGCAACTGGCACTGGCCAGCAGGACTGCGGCCGCGGCGGCGCGCAAGACGATTCTTTTGTGCATGATGTTCTCGACGTTGGAATGCGGCTGCACACGCCGGCTGCGCGGCCCGGCCTTCAGGCCGGGCCGATCCGGTCGCGCGCAGGCGCCAAGTTTCAGAAGTTGTGGCGCAGGCCCAGCGAAATGCCGCGCGTGTCGTTCTTGTAGACTGCGGGATTGCCCTCGCTGCCCTTGAGATCGGTCACGAAGTCCGCATACAGCGCCGTGCGCTTGGACAGGCGGTACAGCGTGCCCAGGTTGACCACGGTCGCGTCCGCGCCGTCGACGATGCCGTAGGCGCCCGTGCCGTTGGTGCGGTGCTGCCCGACCTTCACATAGGGCTCGAACGCGCCCGCACGGTAGGCGGCCGTCACGGCCCAGGCATTGGCGCGGGTCCAGCGCGCCGAAGCGCCCGAAGCCGTCTCATGCTGGTAGATCGCGCCGACCTTGAGTTGGCCGAAGTCGTAGGTGCCGCCCAGGCTGGTCAGGCTGCCTTTCGCATTCCACAGCGGGTCGGGCCGCACCTGGGCGTAGCCGATGCCGACAAACCACTGCTTGCTCGCATAGCTCAGCGTCAGATCGACATGGTCGCCCGAGCCATTGACCGGGTTCCTGCCGGCTTCGCCCAGCGAGTACATGACCTTGCCCTGCAAGCCATTGACGCGCGGCGTCGTGTACTGCAACGAGTTGTTCTTGCGGTTGGACTCGGCGGTCCCGGCCGCGGCCGTTCCGCCCGAGAACACCGAAATGCCGTCGTTGTTGTTGCCGCCGCGCCCCGGGCTGCCCGAAATCCAGCGCCCCACGGTGGACAGATCGCCGTTGTACATGATGCCCGTGCCGTTGAAGCCGCTCGCGCACCAGTGCAGATCGACCTGGCACAGCAGGTTGGCGGTGCCGGTCAGATAGCGGCCCAGGCGCACTTCCCCCCACTGGCGCCCCGACAGGCCGACCCAGGCGTTGCGGTTGAAGAACCCGAAGCGGCTGGTCGCACCGGTGTCCAGCGCCGGGGCCATCTCGAGCATGAAATTGGCCTGCATTCCGTTGCCCAGATCCTCGTTGCCCGAGAAGATCATGCGCGTGGCGCCAAATGCGCCGCTTTGCAGCCGATTCAGCGTATTGCCATTGGCGCTTTTGTAATTCTGAATTCCCGCATCCATTTCACCCGATATTTTCAAACCACTTTGCGCCATCAGCGAAGTGGAAATACCGAGCAGCATGGCCCCTATAGGAAATGCATATTTCATAATCATATTGTCTCCTCATTTTAATGAATGCATCTTCGCGCAGCCTCGGCACCACCACGGCTTGCGTTCGAGAATTTATTCTCTTCAATGTCGGGAGAAAATCTTCATACGAAATACGCGTTATCTATAAATTTCCACTGAAAACGCCGCAATCCAAGGGTTTTCGATGCTCTGGCAGGCCAGCCACAGCACATTCGTGCCCAGGGGGGCGGGCAAAGGGCCTGGGGCGTGCATCGCGGCCCCGGGCCTGTGCCTCAAGGCCGAGAATCGCCCCGCCGCAGCCGTGCGCGTGATGTCGATGCCAGCCAGGCATCGACCTTGTGCCGCAAATCTTCGAAGATCTTCTCGACCACGGTCTCCAGCATCTGCACGGCGGGCTGGGAATTGCCTTTGCGGCGCAGCACCGCCGGCTTACCAGCGCTACGCCCTGGCTGTCACGCGCGTTGCCAGCCAGCAGACAATGGCGCCCGCACACACCGTCAAGGCACCCATCCAGAACGAGGCCGTCAACGGCACGCGCAGCATCAGCGCCGCCAGCGCGGCGGAAAAAACCGGCGTGAAATAGGATGCGCCGGCGAGCAGGGTGACATTGCCGTGCAGGATGCCGATATTCCAGGCCGCGTAGCCGAAACCCATGGCGGCGGCGGCCAATGCCAAGTGCACGGCAGTCGACACACTCCAATTCATTTCGACACCGCCCAACGCCAGGTACTTCACCCACAGCGCCAGCGCCGTGAGCATGAAGAACAGCGTGATGCCGTTCTTGCCCTTGGCGATCCGCGCCGTGACCGTGCAGTACGCGGCCCAGATGAATGCGCCCGCAAGCGCCAGCCCGTAGCTCAGCGGGTTGTCCTCGACGTTGGCGCGCATTCCCGCCAGGTCCATGCCTTGTTCGCCGCCCAATACCCAGCAGATTCCCGCGAGCGCCAGCAGCAGCCCTGGCACCGCCAGCCAGTTGGCTCTTTGCCCGTTGAAAGCGATCGCCGCCAGCATGGTGAAAGTGGGCCAGAGGTAATTGACCATGCCCACCTCGATCGCCTGCTGCCCGGTGTGCGCATGGCCGATGGACAGCGCCAGGCACAGTTCATAGGAAACAAACAGCGCGCTTCCCCAGTACAGGTATCTTCTGGGCATCTCGCGCAAAGGCGTCCAGCCCACGGTGACCCGCAGCAGCAACGCTGCCGCCGTGTAGATCATGGCCGCGCCGCCCGTTGCGCCCAGGCCTTCGCTGACGCTGCGGATCAGGCCCACGAGCGAAGACCATAGGACGATCGCGACCAGGCCGATGAGTGTGGCGCCTTTCTTGCTGGGCATTCGCATGGCTACCGAAATCCTGCATGGGCGCTGCGTGCAATGCCCGGCTGCCCGCCAGCGGCTATCTTTCGAGCCACCACTGAATCACCACCTTCGCCAGAAAGCCGACAAAGCCCACACCGAGCCCGAGAAAGATCACGAACGTGCCGAACTTGCCCGCCTTCGACTGGCGCGCGAGTTGCAGGATGATGAACACCATGAAAAGAATGAACGCTCCCACCCCGTAGGTGAGAAAGAAGTGCGCAAGCTGCTCTTCCGTATACCCAAAAATCACGACGACAAGTCCTACAACGCCCTGTCCGGCTGCGGCGGCTCGCGTGGCGCGAACGCCGAGGCGTCGACCAGATCACGGTAGGCATGCCAGCTCGCATGGCCGAGCATGGGCACCACGGCCACCAGGCCGATCAGCACCGAGCCCAGGCCCAACAGGGTAAACAACACAATCAACGCCGCCCAGAACGCCATGGGCGCCGGGTTGGCGGTCACCACCGTCCAGCTCGTCAGCACGGCCTGCAGCACGGTTACACGGCGGTCCAGCAGCAGCGGCATGGCCACGACGCTGGACGCAAAAATAGGCGCGGCCAGAAAACTGCCCAGCGCCATCCACAAAGCAAACAATTGCCCATCGCGTGCGAGCACGACGTGGTGCAGGAAATCCATCGGCGTCTGCACGCGCACGGGCGACAGCACGGTGATCAGCGAAGCCGAAATCACCACCCAGCCCGTGGCCGCAAGCGACAGCAGCAGGCCGAAGCGCACCAGGCACCAGTAGCCTGCGTGGCGTCCTGCGCCCGCGTGGCCGCTTTGCCAGCGCGTCCAGGTCTGGCGCACCAGGCCCAGGCCTACGGGCTCGCCGCGCTCGAGCGCACGGCTGATCGCATAGAGGCTGGTCGCCACCACCGGTCCTATCACCAGAAAGCCCGACAGCGCACCGGCCATCAGCCAGAAGCGATTGTGCCCCACGGCCAGGATGGCAGCGCCCAGCAGCGCCAATACCAGACCATGCGCGAAGCCCAGGGCCGGCGCGCGGCAGATGTCGCGCCAGGCCAGCGCAAGCCAGGACAGCGGCTGCAGCAGGCCGACGGTACGCACCACGGGGAGAGGAGAGGGAGAACGCGGGCGGGAGCGCAGGGTACTGGGCATGGTTCTCGGCTCGCTAACAGCATCGGGAAGGATCAGCCTTCGGCCAGACCCTGACATAACTGCGCGAGACTGGCCACCGTCACGGAAGGGCTGGCGCCTCCGTGCGTCCAGTCTACGCCCGCGCGGTTGAGCCAGACTGCGTGCATACCCGCATCCATCGCGCCTCGGGCGTCGAGCAGCGCATCGTCACCCACATGCAGCACGTTCGCGGCGGGCACGCCTGCGGCCTGCGCCGCGAGCGCGAAGATGCGCGGGTCGGGCTTGGCCACGCCCACGCGGTGCGCGCTGACGCTCGCATGGAAGTAGCGCCCGAGCCCGACGACATGCACATCGGCCGTGCCATTGCTCAGCGCCACCAGCGGCCAGCGCGCGGCGAGAAACTCGAGTGCGGGAAGCGCGTCCTCGAACAGGTCCACGCGCTGGCGCTCGGCGAAGAACACGTCGAACGCGGTCTCGGC
The DNA here is from genome assembly GCF_902706035.1 of Pantoea sp. 18069. Lineage (GTDB taxonomy): Bacteria > Pseudomonadota > Gammaproteobacteria > Burkholderiales > Burkholderiaceae_C > Comamonas. The sequence goes on from NZ_CACSJA010000030.1 coordinate 49,044, forward strand.
AAGGCTTTGGTCATCGCCCGCGCGCGTGAGCGCCAGCCGGATCGACTCGCGCCGCAGGCCATTGAGGTCATGCGCGAGATCGGGCCGCAGGCGCCCGATCTCGTTGCGCACGGCGCGCACCGCGGCCTGGGTCTGCAGCGACTGCGCGGTGGCCGGCGCATGGGTCTGCAGCCACTGCAGCAGCACGCGTTCGGCACGTTCTATCGTCGGCCAGATCGGCCACAGGGTGTCATCGAGATCGAGGGTGATGGCACGGATACCGCGGGCACGGATGCCGGAGAATGCGTTGGAGTCAGGAGAAGCTTGCATAGGTAGCCCGAGAATACCGCAGCCATCGCGGGCCTGCGGCTGCGCGCGTCCCCGCGCCTTGGCACAATCGGCCCATGCCTTCACGCTTTGCGCCAGAACCCCCCTCCCCCCACGGCCGCGCTGCGCGCACCGCCGTGCTGCTGTGCAATCTCGGCACGCCCGATGCGCCCACGCCTTCGGCCGTGCGCCGCTACCTCGCGCAGTTTCTCAGCGACGACCGCGTCGTGGAGATCCCCAAGCTCGCCTGGTGGCCCATCCTGCACGGCATCATCCTGCGTACGCGTCCCGCGAAATCGGCCGCGAAATACGCCACGGTCTGGCACCCCCAGGACGGCTCGCCGCTCGCGCACTGGACGGCGCGCCAGGCGCTGCTGCTGCGCGGCTGGCTCGGCGAGGCCGGGCACAACGTGCTGGTGCGCCACGCGATGCGCTATGGCAGCCCGGCTATCGCCAGCGAGCTCGACGCGCTCAAGGCCGAAGGCGCGACGCGCATTCTGATCCTGCCGCTGTACCCCCAGTACTCGGGCACGACCACGGCCAGCGTGTTCGACGCGGTCTACGACTGGGCCCGCACCCAGCGCCATATTCCCGAGCTGCGTTTCGTCAACCGCTACCACGACGACGCCGGCTACATCGATGCACTGGCCCAGCGCATTGAAACGCACTGGCGCGACGCCGGCCGCAGCGCGCACCTGGTGATGAGCTTTCACGGCGTGCCCGAACGCACGCTGCATCTGGGCGACCCCTACCACTGCGAAAGCCAGAAAACCGGCCGCCTGCTGGCCGAGCGCCTGGGCCTGGCGCCATCGCAGTACACCGTGACGTTCCAGTCGCGCTTTGGCAGGGCCAAATGGCTCGAGCCCTATACCGAGCCCACGCTGATCGCCATGGCGCAGCGCGGCCTGCAAAGCGTCGACGTGGTCTGCCCGGGCTTCACCAGCGACTGCCTTGAAACGCTGGAGGAAATCAACCAGGAGGCACGCGAAGCTTTCCTGCATGCAGGCGGCAAGGCCTTCGCCTATATCCCCTGCCTCAACGACAGCGCGCCCTGGATCACGGCGCTGAGCCAGGTTGCGCAGCAGCACCTCGCGGGCTGGGCCATGGGCAAGCCCTCTGACGCGGCGCTGCAACAGACTGCGCAACGGGCCAAGGCCATGGGCGCGCGCTGAGCGTGGTATCGGCGCCTCAGGCACACGCCGCGTTCTGCGGTTTTGCGCAGCAAGGCGCCCCTTCTTATTACCTCTGCTCATGAACCAAGAGCGTAAACATCGTTGGCCGTCGACTGATGGAAAACGACAATCGGTGTATTCGGGGATAGCTCCCCATGGAGTGACCATGAAGAAAATGTTCGCCTTTGCGCTGGCGCTGACTGCCGCGCAGTGGGCCGCCGCGGCCCAGCCCCTGCTGACGCCGGCACAGCTGCACGCCACGGCATCGACGCCCGCGCTGCGCGTGATCGACATCCGCGATCCGCAGGCCTATGCCAAGCAGCACATTCCGGGCGCAGTGAGTGCGCCCTATGGCAAGTGGCGCGGCCCGGCCAGCAATCCCGGCGAACTGCCCGATGTCTCCCAGCTCACGCAGCTCGTGCAGTCGCTGGGCCTGACACCCGCGACCCATGCGGTGGTCGTGTCCAGCGGCGCCGACACCACCGATTTCGGCGCTTCGGCGCGCGTCTACTGGACGCTCAAGACGCTGGGGCTCCAGGAGCTGTCCATCGTCAACGGTGGCATGAAAGCCTGGGCAGATGCGAAGCTGCCGCAGGACAACGCGGCCGTGCAAGTGGCGGCCAGCCATTGGCAGCCGCAACTCGACAGCAGCCTGATCGCGACGCGCGCAGACATCCGCCAGAACCTCGACCTGAGCAATGCGGCGCTGGTCGATGCGCGCCCCGACGCGTTCTACCAGGGCAAGACCCGCGCGCCCGCGGCCAAGCTGTCGGGCACGCTGCCCGGCGCGCAGCAGCTCGACTTCAACCAGTGGTTCGTGCCCGGTACCTCGACCTTTGTAGACACCGCCACGGCCCGGCAGATCGCCGCCAAGGTCCAGCGCAAGCAAGGCCAGGACATGGTCGCCTTCTGCAACACCGGCCACTGGGCCGCGACCGACTGGTTCGGCCTGAGCGAAATCGCGGGCCTGCCCAACGTCAAGCTGTATGCGGGCTCGATGGTCGACTGGACCCAGCAGCCCGACGCACCCGCGCTCGAAAACCAGCCCGGCCGCCTGGAGTCGCTGGCCTATGACGCGCGCCAATGGTGGCAGCGAAAATTCAAATAAACCCATGAAACGTCTTCCCCTCGCGGCCTTGATGGCCGTTTTCTTTGCCTGGCTGCTGTGGACCGTGTCCGTGCGCCAGGCCGCGCTGTTTGCCGTGGGCATAGGCCTGGGCGCGGTGCTCGCGGGCCAGCGCTTTGGCTTCACCACCGGCTGGCGCCTGCTGATCGAAGAGAAGGACGCCAGCGGCGTCTTCGGCCAGTTGCTGCTGCTGGCCCTGGCCGCTCTGCTTGCCATGCCGCTGCTGGGCAGCTTTCCCGAACTCACCGCCGCGCTCGGGCCACCAAGCGTGAGCCTGCTGATCGGTGCCTTTGTCTTCGGCCTGTGCATGCAGATCGCCGACGGCTGCGGCAGCGGCACGCTCTACAAGGCGGGCATGGGCATTCCCATGAACGCCGCCATCCTGCCGATGTTCGCGATCGGCAGCTTTGTCGGCTCGCTGCACCTGGGCTGGTGGCTGGACCTGGGGCGCATGCAGCCCGTGGGCCTGGTCAGCGCCTGGGGCTGGCCGGCGGCGCTGGGCGCGACGCTGCTGGCACTCGCCGCGGTCGCCGTGGGCGTGCGCTGGTATGTGGGTCGGGCCAACGCCCGCCTGCAGCGCGCCACGCAGCCGCTGTGGCAGCGCAAATGGGTCGTGGGCGCGGTGCTGCTGGCCATCCTGGCCACGGCCAATCTGGTGATTGCCGGCCAGCCCTGGGGCGTGGTCTATGGCTTTGGCCTGTGGGCCGCCAAGGTGGCGAATGCCACGGGCGCCGTGGACCTGGCGCAGAACTGGTTCTGGAGCCAGCCCGGCAACGCCGCGCGCCTGCAGGAAACCGTGCTGCTCGACGTCACCAGCATCACCAACATCGGTATTCTGGCCGGCGCGCTGTGGGTCGCGGCGAACAAGCCGGCATCGGCCAAGGCGCTGACCGGCACGCAATGGGTCGTGGCGCTGGTCGCCGGCCTGGTGCTGGGTTACAGCTCGCGCCTGGCGTTCGGCTGCAATGTCGGCGCCATGCTCTCGGGCATCAGCACCGGCAGCATCCATGGCTGGATCTGGGTGCCGCTGGCCTTCGCCGGCACCATCTTCGGCCTGCGCATACGCCGGCGCTTCGGCTTCTGAAGGGACCGCACACCATGACGCAACAAACCACTTTGCGCATCGCCTTCTGGCTGGTGCTGGTCGCTTTTCTGGCCTGGGACTACCAGCACTCCGCGCCGGTCGACCTGCGCTACGAAGCCCCGCTGATCGCCGCGGGCTCGGGCCAGGCCTCGCAGGGCGGGCATTGTTCTATGCCGGATTGAAAAGCGCTAACAACCGTGCTTCCTGAGCCTGCCTGGCCGGCCACGTCGAAGGGTGAACGGCCTGTACTCAAGCGCCGCGCGCCGCCTCCCCCGCGCGCAGCGCCCCCTTCACCGCCTGCCACTGCTTGAGCACATTGAGCGCCGGCGCATGCCCGCAGCCCGCGACTTCCAGCCATTGCAATTGCCCGCGCGCACCCGGCCCGCGCTGCAGCATCTGCTGCGCCGTCGAGGCCAGCACCAGGTCCGAGGCTTCGCCGCGCAGCAGCAGCACCGGCACCTGAATGGCGTCGTAGTGCGGCCAGATCAGATAGTCGTTCTCATGGCCCGTGAACTGCTCGATCATGCGCGGGTCGTAGTGCGGCGTCACCCGGCCGTCGGGCAGGCGGCGCATGCTGGTTTCGGTCAGCGCGCGCCACTGCGCGTCGGGCAGCCAGCCATAAGGTGCGTAGGCGCTGCGGAAAAACGCTTCGAGCTCGGCCATGGTCGCAAACACCGGCGGCTGGCCCGCATAGCCCTTGATGCGCTCGAGCGCGGGCGCGGCAAGTTCGGGCGCGTTGTCGTTGAGCACCAGGCTGCGAATGCGGGAGCCCAGCGTGGGCTCGAACAGCCCCGAGGCGCAGACCATGCCGATGGCGCCGCCCATCGACGTGCCTATCCAATGGATCTGCTCCAGACCAAGCGCATCGGCCAGTTCACGCGCCAGCCGCGCATAGAAGCGCAGCTGGTATTCATCGCCGGGCGCACGGCTCCACTCGCTCAGGCCGCGGCCCAGCGTGTCGGGGCAGATCACGCGATAACCCTGGGCCGCGAGATAGCGCGCCAGCGGGTCCATGTCGCGCCCGGTGCGCGCCAGGCCATGCCAGGCGATCACCGTGGGCAATGCTGCATCGACCGCAGCGGCGGACCAGTCCATGTAATGGATCTCATAACCCGCGCACTGCACATAACGGGATGCCGGCGCAGGCACATGGGCCAGTTGGGCGGCCCAGGCGGTCTGCTCGGCAGCCGAGGGAATCGCGCATTCCAGACGGGGGGCTGCATGGCTCATGGCACGCTCCTGCGCTGGGCCGCGGCGCGCAGACGGCCGACAATGCCCGTGGGAAAGTAATAGACCGACAGCACGAACAGCACGCCCAGCCACAGCAGCCAGCGGTCGGGGCTCAGCAATGCCGCCAGCCAAGGCAGGCCCGCAGCGGCTTCGCTGGCCACGCGCAGCAGGTCCTGCAGATAGCTCTGGGCGATCAGGAACAGCACCGCGCCTATCGCGCTGCCGTAGATCGTGCCCATGCCGCCTATCACCACGATCAGCAAACAGTCCATCATGATCTCGAACGACAGCGAGGTCTCGGGCCCGTTGTAGCGCAGCCAGAGCGCAAGCATCGCGCCCGCCAGGCACGCGAACAGCGCCGACAGCACGCTAGACAAGGTGCGGTAGACCACGACCCGGTAGCCCAGCGCTTCGGCGCGGAACTCGTTTTCGCGTATGGCCTGCAGCACGCGCCCGAACGGCGAGTTGACGATGCGCAGCAGCGCCAGCAGCAGCACCAGCGCGACGACGAACAGCAGGTAGTAGGTGATGAGCTTGCCGTCTATCATGCGGCCCAGGACTTCGTTCTCGAACAGCTCGAAGCTCGGCGACAGCCACTCGGGCAGCCTGAACGTGAGCCCGTCTTCGCCGCCGGTCCACTCCGACAGCTGCGAGGCCAGCGTCTGGAAGGCCGCGGCCACGGCCAGCGTGATCATCGCAAAGAAGATCGCGCGCACGCGCAGCGAGAACAGCCCCACGGCCAGCGACAGCAGCAGGCTCAGAAGCAAGGCGCAGCCTATGCCCAGCGCCAGCGCGCTCCAGGTGGGGCCGAGCCGGCCCGCGGCAATCGCCACGCCATACGCCCCTATGCCGAAGAACATGGTGTGCGCGAAGCTCACGATGCCGGTATAGCCCAGCAGCAGGTCGAAGCTCGCGACCAGCACCACGAAAATCAGCACCTTGGCGGCGACGTTCAGCGCCTTGACGCCGGGAAACAGAAACGGCGCCACGGCCAGGCCCACCAGGATGGCGAGCAGAATCACCGCCAGTGGCCTGCTGCGCGGCATATCGCCGGAAAGCAATCGGTTCAACATGCTTGTGACTCCTGGTTCAACGGTTGGCGACCGGGTACACGCCCTGGGGCCGCCACAGCAAGATGGCGACCATCAGCGCGATGTTCGAGAACAGCGCGACCTTGGGCACCAGAAAGCCGGTGTAATTGGCCATCAGCCCGACCAGCAGCGCGCCGATCAGCGCCCCGCCCGTGGAACCCAGGCCGCCGATGATGATCACGATGAAGATCAGCACATTGACCTGCGCGCCCATCTGCGGAATCACGCTCTGCTGGTACAGCCCCCACATCACGCCGCCCAGGCCCGCGAGCGCCGAGCCGACGACGAACACGCCTACAAACAAGCGCCGTATGCGGTAGCCCAGCGCCTCGACCATTTCGCGGTCCTGCACGCCCGCGCGTATCAGCAGGCCGACCTTGGTGCGCGCCAGCGTGTACGCCAGCGCCGCGAACACCGCCAGGCCCACGAGCACCGCGACCACGCGGTACTTCTCCACCGCGGCATCGCCCAGCAGCCAGGCGCCGCGCATGCCTTCGGGCAGCGGCAGCGGAATCTGCTGCGGGCCCCAGATGACCTTGATCAGCTCCTCGCCGATGATCATCCCGCCCATGGTGATCAGGATCTGCTTGAGGTGCTGGCCGTACACGGGCCGCACGATGAAGCGCTCGAACGCCAGGCCCACGGCCGCGGCCACGAGCATCGCGATCAGCATCGCGGGCAGCACGGCCAGCAGGTTGCGCCACAGATCGGCCGAGCCCGTGTAGTCGCCCATCGCGCCGAGCACGCTGGCCGCGACGAACGCGCCCAGCGCGATGAACACGCCATGGCCGAAGTTCAGCACGTCCATCAGGCCGAACACCAGCGTCAGGCCCGAGGCGATGATGAAGATGATCATGCCCATCGCCAGCCCGGCCACGGTGAGCGTGAGCCAGGTGCTGGGCGAGCCGATCAGCGGCAGCGTGACCAGCGCCAGCGCCGGCACCAGGGCCAGCGGTTTCCAGTCCAGGTCCTTGAGATTCATGTTTTCTCCTTGCCGCGCATCACAGCGCCAGGCCCAGCAGCGATTGCTGCAAGGCGGTATCGGCCGCGAGATCGGCCATGCGGCCCGCGTGCACCACGCGGCCGTTGTCCATCACCGCCACGCTGTCGCCCAGGCGCGTGGCAAAGGCCAGGTTCTGCTCGACCAGCAGAATCGTCACGCCCGCAGCCTTGAGCTGCTCGAACGCCGCAATCATGTTCTGGATGATGGCCGGCGCCAGGCCCTTGCTGGGCTCGTCGATGATCAGCAGATCGCGCGGCTCGACGATGGCGCGCGCCACGGCCACCATCTGCTTTTGCCCGCCCGACAGCTTGCCCGCAGGGTGGTTCCAGAACTTCTCCACGGCCGGAAACAGGCCGAAGATCCACTGCAGCCGCGCTTCGTCCATCTGCGCCGCATGGCTGGCCTGGCGCGCGGCCAGCAGCAGGTTCTCCTTGACGCTCAGATCCGCAAAAATGCCCATGTTCTCGGGCACATAGGCGACGCTGCGGCCAGCGATCGCCGGCGTGGCCAGGCGTGTGATGTCCTGGTCATCCAGCAGCACCTGGCCCTGCGATGCTTGCCACAGGCCCATGATGGTGCGCAGCGTCGTGGTCTTGCCCGCGCCATTGCGCCCGAGCAGCATGGTCAGCTCGCCGCGCGGCACATCGAGGTCGACGCCGTGCAGGATATGGTAGGCACCGATATGCGTATGCACGCCGCGCAAGGAGAGCATGGAAGCGGTGGAATTCATGCGGCCTCCTCTTGCGGCGCTATGCCCAGGTAAGCCTGCTGCACCACGGGCGAAGCCATGACTTCGGCCGGCAGGCCATCAGCGACCAGCGTGCCGTTGGTCAGCACGATGATGCGGTCGGCAAGCTCGCGCACCACGTCCATCTTGTGCTCGACCAGCAAGATGATCTTGCTGCGGTCAGCCTTGAGGCCGCGTATCAGATCGAGAATCACCGGCGCCTCGTCATGGCCCATGCCGGCCGTGGGTTCGTCGAACATATAGACCTCGGGCTCCAGCGCCATCAGCAGCGCGACTTCGAGCTTGCGCTGGTCGCCATGCGGCAGGCTGGCCACGGGCTCGGCGCGCCGCGGCCACAGCGCCACCTGCTCGAGCACATCCTGGGCGCGCGCCGTGAGCTGCCCATGGTCGCTCCATATGCTCCACAGATTGAGCCCGCGCCGGTGCGCGCCCGGCAGCCGCGCCTGCACCGCGAGGCGCACGTTTTCCAGCACGCTCAGATTCGGAAACAGATTGGTGAGCTGGAACGCCCGGCCCAGCCCCGCATGCGTGCGCGCCGACGGCGCCAGGCCCGTCAGGTCACGCTCGCCCAGCAGCACGCGCCCGGCCGTGGCCTTGAGCTGGCCCGAGATCAGATTGAAGAAAGTCGTCTTGCCCGCGCCGTTCGGGCCGACGATGGCGGTGAGCGTGCCCGGCGCAAAGCGGCAGCTCACATCGTTGACAGCCACATGGCCGCCAAAGCGAATCGTCAGGTTCTGGGTTTCAAGCATAAAAAGGATATGGCGGGCCGCAACGCCTGCTTGGGGCAGGCGTTGGCGGCGGGGGATTCAGATGAGGCGCAGCGGAGAAGCTTGTCGGACAGGCCGTTCATCCTTCGATCCTTCGACAAGCTCAGGATAAGGACTCAGGACGAACGGGTACTGCTTCTAGTGCCTCACTACCGTTCGCCCTGAGCCCGTCGAAGGGCGTTTCAGGGCGCGCAAGTAATGCCTCACCGGCCGTTCCTGATCGGAATCTGCATCTCTTCCGGCTTGATCTCCCGCACCAGCTCCGGCACCCCCCAGGCAAAAGCCGGGTCGTTCTTCACACGGAAGTGGTACATGCTCTGCATCGCCTGGTGGTCTTCCTTGCGGAACGTCATGGTGCCCTTGGGCGTGTCGAACGACATGCCTTCCATGGCCTTGATCAGCGTGTTCGACTTCGTGTCGCCGTTGGTCTTCTTGAGCGCCGTCACCAACGCCATGGCAGCCGAGAAACCGCCCGCGGTGAAGAAATCCGGCGGCGTCTTGAACTGCTTGTAGTGCATGGCCACCAGCGCGTCATTGACCGGGTTCTTCGGGATGCCGAAGTAGTAGTAGCTCGCGCCCTCCATGCCCGGCAGGTTCTTGTAGGCGGCCATGGCCGGCAGGATGTTGCCGCCCGAAGCGATCTCGATGCCGTAGCGCTTGAGGTCCAGATCGGCGATCTTGAACGGATTGCCCGCGCCGGCCCAGACGATCCAGATGACCTTCTTGCCCGGCTGGTCCTTGAGCTTGTCGATCAGCCGCTGGGCGCCGGCCGTGAAGTCGGTGGTCGCGGCCGGCAGGTATTCCTCGTGCACCAGCTTGCCCTTCTTCACGGCATCCTTGAACGCCTTGACGCCGTCGCGGCCGAATGCGTTGTCCTGGGCCAGTGTGGCAATCGTGACACCCTCGCGGTCAATGGCCACGGCATTGCTGATCGCGTCCTGGCTCGAATTGCGGCCGGTGCGGAAGATGTACTTGTTCCACTTGTCGCCCGTGATCGAGTCGGCCACCGCGGGCTCGACCAGCAGGATCTTCTTGTACTCCTCGGCCACGGGCAGCATCGCCAGCGCCACGCCCGAAGCGCTGGGGCCGACGGCGATGTCGGCCTTGTCGTCGGAGTACGCCGTCGCGAGCTGGCTCTTGCCCAGATCGGGCTTGCCCTGGTCGTCCTTCTCTATCACCACCAGCTTCCTGCCGGCCACGGTCATGCTGCCGCCGGTCGCATACTCGAGGCCCATCATCAGCCCGGCCTGGGTCTGCTTGCCATAGGCCTCGAGCGGGCCGGTCTTGCTGTAGACATGGGCAATGCGGATCTCGCCCGATTGCGCCAGGGCGGCTTGGCCGCCTGCCAAAGCCAGCGTACAGAGAACGGCGGAATGAACCAGGGTACGGCGTTGCATGGTGCTTGTCTCCTTTTGAATAGTGGACAAGACACAGCAGGCTTTGTGCCAGGCTGCAATCAATGGCCGCGGCACACGCAAGCCCTTGTTTTCGCTCAGCGCGCGCAAACACCATCGTGCAATCAGCCGACAAATGCCTAATTTTCAGACAGTCAATGCCGTCTGAAATTCAGACATTTGACCAATAAATACACAGGGTTTGCACCAAAGTGCGGCAACCGGGCTCAGGTCGTTTGATCGATGCGCGCGTACAAAGTCGCGCGCGAAATCTGCAACTGGCGCGCCGTCGCCAGCTTGTTGCCGCCATTGGCCGCGAGCGACGCGGCAATCGCCTGCTGCTCGAGTTCGGCCACCTGCACATGCAAGGGGCGCAGCAGACGCTGGCTGTCGGCCTGCGCCGGATCGGCATTGGAAGGCGCCAGACCCGCGGCGAAATCGGTCAGCGCGGGCTTGGGCTCCACGCCCGCGGCGCGCAGCACTTCAGCCAGCAGCCGCGCATCGACGACACCGCTGTCGCCGCGCATCGCGGCCTGCTCCAGCACATTGCGCAGTTCGCGGATATTGCCGCGCCACTCCTGGGCCGCAAGCAGCGCCAGCGCATCGGCATGCCATTCGGGCGGCGGCATGTCGTTGCGCAGCCCCATGTCATCGCTGAGCACTTCGACCAGCGCGGGAATGTCGGCCCGGCGCTCGCGCAGCGGCGGCACGCGAATCGGCAGCACATGCAGGCGGTAGTACAGGTCTTCGCGGAACTGGCCGGCGCGCACCATGGCCTGCAGATCGCGCGAGGTGGCCGCGACCACGCGCACATTGAGCGGCAGCAGCTGGTTCGAGCCCAGCGGCTCGATCTCGCCTTCCTGCAGGGCGCGCAGCAGCTTGGCCTGCAAGCTGGCCGGCATGTCGCCGATCTCGTCAAGAAACAGCGTGCCGCCGTTGGCCAGCTTGAATTTTCCATCGCGCCCGCGCCGGTCGGCGCCGGTATAGGCGCCGGGCGCCACGCCAAAGAATTCGGCTTCAAGCAGCGTATCGGGAATGGCCGCGATATTGAGCCCCACGAACGGACCGGCCGCGCGCGGAGAGGCCGCATGAATGGCGTGCGCCAGCAGCTCCTTGCCCGTGCCGGTCTCGCCCAGCAGCAGCACCGGACTCGAAGACTGCGCGGCCCGGCGCGCCTGGCGCTTGACTTCGGTGGCCGCGGGGCTTGCGCCGACGAAACTCGCAAACGTATGCTTGGCCTGGCGCAGCCCGGTACCGGCCTGGGCCAGCGCACGACCGCGCTGGGCCGCGAGTTCGCGGCGCGCATCGTCGAGATCGCGCTGCAGGCGCGCGAACTTGCTGATCAGGGGCTGCAGCGTGGTCTCGGGATGGTCGAACAGCACGATGCCGATCGCGCCTATCACCAGGCCCGCGTCGTCATGCAGCGGCAGCCGGCTGACGACAAACGTCCCGGCCTGGTTGGTAAGCAGATCGATCAGCACCGGCTCGCCGGTCTCGAGCACGCGACGCATCTGCGTGTTGGGAATCACCTCCTCGACCATATGGCCCAGGAAATCGTTGACCGACGCCACGCCCAGCGCCGGCAAGAAGCGCCGATAGCCCTCGTTGACCCAGACCACGCGCCCCGAACGATCGGCCAGGAACATGCCCTGGCTCATGCTGGAGAACAGATGGAACATGGAGCGCGCCGCAAGCGCGAGAATGCTGTCGGCGTCCAGGGGCAGCCCATGGGCCGCAGGCGGAGTGGGTTCGCGAAGCGCAGGCGTCTCAGGCATGAGCGCGATGGTAACCCCCCGGCCCCTCTCAGGCCTTATCGAAACCCAGCAGGCGCACGGCGTTGTCTTTCAGGATGCCGGGCATGACTTCGGGCTTGAAACCCGCGACTTCGAAATCCTTCATCCAGCGCTCGGGCGTGATCAGCGGGAAGTCGCTGCCGAACAGCACGCGGTCCTTGAGCAGCGTGTTCGCGTACTGCACCAGTTGCTTGGGAAAGTACTTGGGGCTCCAGCCCGACAGGTCGATCCAGACATTGGGCTTGTGCATCGCCACCGACAACGCCTCGTCCTGCCAGGGAAAGCTGGGGTGGGCCATGACGATCTGCATGTCGCCGAAATCCACGGCCACGTTGTCGAGCAGCATGGGGTTGCTGTACGACAGCCGCAACCCGCCGCCGCAGCGCATGCCGCTGCCAATGCCGCTGTGGCCCGTATGGAAGATCGCGGGCAGCTTGTGGGCGTTGATCACTTCGTAGATCGGCCAGGCCATGCGGTCGTAGGGGTCGTAGCCCTGCACCGTGGGGTGGAACTTGAAGCCCTTGACGCCCTCTTCCTTGATCAGCCGCTCGGCTTCGCGCGCACCCATCTTGCCCTTGTGCGGATCGACGCTGGCAAACGCCACCATCATGTCGCTGTTGGCGCGCGCGGCTTCGGCGATTTCCTCGTTGGGAATGCGCCGGCGGCCCATCTGCGACTCGGCGTCGACGGTAAACATCACCAGCCCAAGCTTGCGCTCGCGGTAATACGCCACGGTCTCGGCAATCGTCGGCCGCGCCGAGCTGCCAAAGTACTTGTCGGCCGCGCGGTCGAATTCCTCGCCGTAGTTGTCGAACGGGTTGCGGCAGCTGACTTCGGCATGGGTATGGAAGTCGATGGCGACCAGGTCCTGGTGTTTCATGGCATGGCTTTCATGGTCACGGGAATGGCCGTCAGGCCGGATGTCCCGGCCATTTACCCGAAGAAAAATAGATATATTTCATAACTATATTCCATGCGTTTGCGGAGTCAGCAGGGGAAACCCTGGGTCAGGTGCAGGTGCGGAACGTCACTGTACTTTCGTTGGTGCGTCACTCTACTTTCGTTTTTTCCGGATGGGCTGCCGGCAGGGCGGCCCGTGGCTGCCTGTGAGAAGGCCAATGTGCGCTTGTTTTATTGAAGTAAGGCAAAGCCCGCTGTGTCTGGACCTACAGCCTGGCGCTCGTCGATGACTGCCAGCGTGTTGATGTACGCTGGATTGGCGTAAATCCACCAGAGACGGTTCTGCGTTGAATGCGCACTGGGAAGCGCGCTCAGGAGCATCCCTTTCAAGGTGTTTCGATCGTGTTCATGTAACCTACTGAGCGCCCGAGGTTTGCGGGCGTTCAGGAGAAGAAAATCTGGCAAGAAGTCATTGAGCGGTTCGAGCAGCAGGCACCGGGTGCCGTGATGGCGCACCTGGCGTTGGATCAGGCATTGCCGGCCATCTGGATCGACGAGGTGTTCCAGGCGCACCGCAGCCGGCAGTACCCGCGTGAGCTGCTGTTCTCCAGCGTGGTGGAGTTGATGCTGCTGGTTACGCTGGGGCTGCGCCCCTCACTGCACGCAGCCGCC
>NZ_CACSJA010000031.1 GCF_902706035.1 Pantoea sp. 18069
GCCTGATCCAACGCCAGGTGCGCCATCACGGCACCCGGTGCCTGCTGCTCGAACCGCTCAATGACTTCTTGCCAGATTTTCTTCTCCTGAACGCCCGCAAACCTCGGGCGCTCAGTAGGTTACATGACCACGATCGAAACACCTTGAAAGGGATGGTGCTAAGACCGAGAAAACTCATAACAGACTATAGTGGGGAATATCTGGAAGACAGCCATCGACAAACCACCAAGGACCATTGGGCTTCGTCATGTTTAGCTCAACTTCGATAGGAGCCTCATAGCGTGAGATATTCTGTAAAACTTTTTTCGGGATATTCAGTTTAACGCCACGATTTTTGGGATCCGTAAGTTGGAGAATCGCTTCATCGTCTTTATAGGTGATCAGTGCGTTGTATCCCGCGAAGTCCTCGTACTTCGGATATATCAAGGGCCATACGGCCGATGCCAAAGAAGCACTAAACACAAAGTTGCTGGTGCCAACGGTGCGAATGCTTGAACCTGCGGAGATGAATGGTGGATCAGAGGAAAGCCAGTCATTGATACGTTGCGCGAGGATAGTGGCTTCACCGTTTGTTATTGGTGCCTTCTTCACTCTGCCGACGCGTCCTTGAAAGTCACATGAGTAGGGCGAGCCCACACCCAGCAAGCGATCGAACAGCCCTCTCGAATCGTGAACTCCTTCATTCCAAGTTCGACACTCAATAGCATGTTCACCAGACTCGTTCACATGAGGACATAGGTCTGCACGTAGAGGAGGGCCCAAGCCCATGTTCCCCAGAATGGATTTCGCGTGTGCTGTCACGTAGGGACCAACTCCCTGAAGATAGGAGTCTCCAAGATCGGAATGAGCCCCCGGAACGTACGTGGTATAGATCCTTTGCAAATACGGGTACCTTTTCGCATTCACGAACGTTTCGTAGATGCTGTCATCATCAACCACTGGCAAGAATAATGGCCGTGCCTCATGCAGCGCTACATAGTGAACAGCGAATTCCAGATTAGAAGGCAAGGCCAGTTCAAGAGTTCCGGCATCTCCTGTGGCGACGGTATCAAACAAGATGGCAAACGAATGTGTTGCCATCTGTGCCTTGCTCAAAAATCCATCTTTTGAATCACGCTGCACTAAGTTTAAAAAGTGCCTTGCTGTTGCGGCTCCGCGACTAAAGCCGATTGCAACTACATTTAACTCCGATCCATGCGGTCGATTTGCGATGAATTTCTTAAGCGCGCTTATAGCTTTGCGAGCAGTGCCTTCACTGCTGTAACCGAAGGCCGCGTCAAACCAGCAAAGAATGCCAAATTGACAGCCAGGCCCCTTGTAATACTGACGGACGACACGTGCCTGGTCTGCGGCTATCGTCCCGAACTCTGGCGCTATGACATAGTCATAAATTTTTGACACAACGGTTTCGTCTTCTCCTAGAGGCACATTGTCTTTATCATTCAAGGTGCCATCAAATGCGACAACGAATGTGATTGCATCATCCGATTGCGAGTTTAGGTGGCGCACTGGGCCCACAAGGAAAGCTTCTTGCCTCAGTTGCTGCTTGGCCATTTCCGAAATCGGAAATTCACTTCCACCAGAGAAAACACTGCATCCAGTCGTGCTAAGTAAGAGCATAAGAGTCAATAGGTATCGACAGAAAACAGTCATAAAGATTTAGGTTTTTCGTGGATAGGCAAGAGGTAATGTCAACTCCGAGTGCAGAAACGCTTTAACAGATATTTCGGATCCTGAATCGGCCATTTTTTCTTCGACAGCTTTAAGGTCGAATGCAGGCAAGTGAAGAAGCAATAGTGCAATGACTGCCATTTAGTTCTGCTTTGCAGCGGTTGCTGACCGGAACGTGTCAATGACTTTGCTGTACCCGTTGTCATGAATTTACTGTGCGGGCTGATTCGTTTTTTGGGGCGTTGGCCTCCGGTGGTGGTGGGTTGATCCAGGCTGCCGAAGGCAGCGCATGAGGCTCAGGGCGGCGGCCTTTGAACCGTCTCGGTGTCGCCAGGAATGCGGCATCCAACGCAGCCTGACGGGCCTCGCACAAGGCCTGCGCCTGACCGTAGTGGACCGCCTGCGGCGTCATGTAGCCGATGCCCGAGTGCCTGTGCTCGGTGTTGTACCAAGCGAAGAAGGCTTGGCAGTGAGCACGAGCGTCCGCTATGCAGCCGAACCGCGCGGGGAAGTCCGGCCGGTACTTCATCGTCTTGAACTGCGATTCTGAGTACGGGTTGTCGTCCGAGACGTGCGGCCTGCTATGGCTCTTGGCGATGTCCAGGTCCGCCAACAGGGCCGCCACCGGCTTGGAGCGCATGGCTGCACCACGGTCCGCGTGCAAGGTGAGCATGCCGCGCTGCACGTCGTGGCGGGACACGCTATCGGCGATCAACTGCTCGGCCAAGTCGGCGCTCTCGCGCTCGGCGATCAACCAGCCCACGACGTGGCGGCTGAAGATGTCCAGGATCACGTACAGATGGAAGCACGTCCACTTGGCCGGCCCCTTGAGCTTGGTGATGTCCCAGGACCAGGCCTGGTTCGGAGCCACCGCCAACAGTTCGGGCTTGACGTAGGGCGGGTGGGTGAACTGGCGGCGCCGCTCACGCGAACTGCCCTGGGTGTTAAGCAATCGGTACATGGTGCGCACCGAGCCCAGGTAGCGGCCTTCGTCGAGCAGCATGGCGTGCATCGCCGCAGGGGCGGCGTCGGCGAAGCGTTCGCTGTACAGGGTATCGAGCAGCAGCGCGTTCTCCTGGGCATCCAGGGCCAACGGAGGCCGCACCCGGCTACGGTGTGCCGATCAGGCCCAAGCGATGCGCTTGGGCCCGTTGGCGGGCCGGCACCCCGCGCGGTAGGCCCAGTGCCCGACAGGCGCCACCGGTGCCCAGCAGCGGCGTCAACTCTTGCACGGCGGCGATCACGGCAAGTCGTGCAGTTGTCGGCAGCCTGCAGAATGCGGCGCTTGTCGGCGTTGGAGAACGTACGGCGGCGCGCTCGCGGGACTACCTCGGAGTCGGCGGTCGGTTGGGCCGCTGCAGATGCGCCCGGATCGGACAAATTCTTCACTGCGTGCATCGGGACCTTGGGTTGCTGGTTGTTCGTCATGCTTACCTCGTTACTCACTGAATTGTCAGAGGGAGGTGCAGTAGCTCATATTGGCATGGGGGGGCGATGGTTGCATCTGTGTGAACTGTGGTTTACAGTGTGCCCATGTACCAGCTCCAGCGAACCAATGAATTCGATGCTTGGATTTCGAACCTGCGGGACAAGGTGGGGCAGAAGCAAGTGCTGGTCAGGCTGGCACGTCTATCCCTAGGGCACTGGGGTGACTGCAAGCTGGTGGGTGGCGAAGTGACGGAACTGCGAATCCATTCAGGGCCCGGGTATCGGGTCTATTGCTAGCAGGATGGCGCGACCGTGGTGGTGGCCTTGGGCGGTGGTGACAAGTCGACCCAGGACCGTGACATCAGCCGGGCCCAGAACATGGTTCGAGAATTGAAGGAGTGAACGATGAACCTCAACGCCGCTGAAAAGCTGGGCATCAAGCCCTTCGACGCCGCAGGCTACCTGCAGTCCGATGAAGACTGCGCGCAGTACCTGCAGGCATGTCTGGAAGATGCACCAGGTGATACGGCGTTGTTCGCCAAGGCTCTGGGTGATGTGGCCCGCGCTCGCGGCATGATGCAGTTGGCCAGGGACACAGGCATGAGCCGGGAAGGGCTGTACAAGGCCCTGGGCGAAAACGGCAACCCTAGTTTTGCCACCGTCATGAAGGTGTTGAGCGCACTGGGCCTGAAGCTTCACGTAGAGCCCCAAACGGCGCACGTTTGAACGTCCCCAGGGCTCAGTTTTGGCTTCTCACGCTGGCTTCACACGAACAGACGCAACCCCGCGCTGTCATTGGCGCGGTTACGGGCTCAATTCCAGTTGTCAGCCACCACCATAAACAACGCCACACAATGGGATCCAGCGCGGCCGGGCATGATCGACGTGCTCTTGTAAGGATCGCTTGTACTCGTCGCGTTTGCTTGCCCACGACTTCGACCGGCAGGTCACGGAGTTGCCAGTCTGTGCCTCCATACTCAACAGATTCACCTGCCTGGGCGTGCCTGCGCCAGTGAGGGTGGCATAACTCCGCCAGGGATCAGGGGAAACTCGAACTCAGGCCGGGAGCGCCGTACTTCATGCTCATACAGCATGTCCAAAAAGCCGATCGATGCCAGCGCGCAAATGCAAGGCCATCGCTTGGCGCGCAGCGTCCGCATCGCCCCTTTCAATGGCGAGCTCCACAGCCGAGTGCTCATGGCATACGCTGTCCCGCCGTTCGCCTTGTGGCCGTCCAGCCAGACTGCGCGAGAGCCCGATGCTGAAGCGCGTTTGTGGTGCCAGCGCTGTCATCGTCATGCTGAAGAAGCGATTGCCGCAGGCCTGGGCGACGGCGTTGTGGAAGGCCACGTCTTCCTCTACCGCATCACTGCCCTCGGCAAGCGCTTGATCAAAGCGTTCTCTGCAGCGCCTGATGTGGTGCATCTCTTCTGCAGTTCGTTTGCGCGCTGCCCGGGCAGCGGCCTCGCCTTCGATGAACAGGCGGAACTCCAGGAAGTCACGGATGTCCGCGATGTTCTTCAAGGTGTCCACCGAGACCGGGCGTGCCTGCGGCATGGCGTCGGTGACGAATGTGCCCGAACCCTTGCGGGCGTAAATGCGGCCTTCATCCCGTAGGCGGGCCAGTGCCTGCCTCAGCACAGGACGCGAAACACCCAGGCGTTGCGACAGCGCAGTCTCTGCGGGCATGCGTGCGCGTGGCTCGAAACCTGGCGTGCCCAGCAGTTGCAAGAGGTCCTCATAGACCTTGTCTCCCAACAGCCGGTCTTTGGCCTTGTCGGTGTGCTCTGAAGAGAAAGAGGGTTTTGGCATGTGACAGCTATTGACAGGGTATGCAGGCGAAGACGGGCGATATTTTCTAAATCAGAATTCGCCATCCCTTGCATTGGGCGCGATTTTCCATTGAATCTATAAAAAGCTGTAAATTATGTCAATCATACGATCCCTTCGTACCTACCGTGTGCCCGACCGACCCAGCTTGATCTGGCTGGAGCTGGAAACGAGCGACGGCCTGGTCGGCCTGGGGGAAACCTTCCGGGGGGCCGTGTCGGTGGAGACCTGCCTGCACGAAGAACTCGCGCCCTGGCTGCTGGGGCGTGATTCCCGGCAGATCGAAGGTATCTCCCGCCATCTGCTCACGCCTTATGTGGGCTACAACAGTTCCGGCATGGAGGTGCGCTCGGCCAGTGCCGTCGATATCGCGCTGTGGGATCTGGCCGGCCAGCGTCAGGGCGTGCCCATACACGAGGCCCTGGGGGGCGCGGCACGCCCCAGCGTTCCCGTCTACAACACTTGCGCCGGATACAGCTTCAACACGAATGGCAAGCGCCGAGACATAGGCACGGACGATGAGTCGCAAGGCCCTTATGACGACCAGGTGGCCTTCATGCGCGACGCAGGGGCGCTGGCGCGCAGCCTGCTCGACGAGGGCTACAAGGCCATGAAGATCTGGCCGTTCGACATCTATGCCCCTGCCAGTCAGGGGCAGCTCATCAGCTTGCCCGATCTGGAGAAAGGGCTGGAACCTTTCAGAAAAATCCGGGAGGCCGTGGGCAATCGCATCGAGGTGATGTGCGAATTGCACAGCCTGTTTGGCAATCACTCGGCGTTGCGCATCTGCCAGGCACTGGAGGAGTACCAGGTCTTCTGGGTCGAAGATCCGCTGTGCAAGATGGACGACGCTGCCAGCCTGTCCGATTTGCGCCGCCGAACACGGGTGCAAATTTGCGGCAGCGAAACATTGGGTGGCCTGCGGCCGTTCCGTGACCTGCTGGCAGCGGATGCGCTGGATGTCGTGATGCTGGATCTGGCCTGGTGCGGTGGGTTTACCGAGGGGCGCAAGATCGCAGCGCTTGCGCAGGCCTACAACCGGCCGCTGGCGCCGCATGACTGCACAGGCCCAGTCACCCTGATGGCGGGCCTGCAAATGGCCTTGCATGCCCCCACGGCCATCTACCAGGAAGTGGTCCGTGCCACCTTGGCTACCTGGTACCGCGACATCGTCACGGATTTGCCTGTGATCGAGGCAGGCATGGCCCAGCCCACGACGACTGCTGGATTGGGAACGCGCCTGAAAGACGGCTTCAAGCAGCGCGCCGATCTCATCGTTCGTGAAACCCGCTGATCGCAACCCCCATTTTTTAGAGAACTGCCATGCATATCAAGATTGTCGGGCTGCACGCGCCCAATGCCCCGCGCCTGCGCGCGCTCCTGGGGCCCACGCACGAAGTGGAGGCCTTGGACGCCTTCCCGAAAGATGGTCCCATCTGCGCGGATGTGGTTGTCAGCAACAGCGTCAGCGACTATGAGGCCGCGCGCATCCAGTGTCGGCTGCTGCAGGTCCCTGGCGCAGGTTGGGAGCAGGTGGCCTGCGAAGCACTGCCAGGTGCGACCGCCGTTTGCAATGTCCACGGCCATGAGGTGCCGATCGCGGAGTTCACCATTCATGCGCTCCTGGAGCATTTTGTACAGCTGTGGCAATACCCGGCGCAGCTTGATGCCCAGGCCTGGGCGCAGGCCTATGCCAACCGCGCCCAGCATGATGAGGCGTATGGCAAGACGCTGGCGATCGTGGGATTCGGTCATATCGGGCAGGAGATTGCGCGGCGTGCCAAGGCTTTGGGCATGCATGTCGTGGCAGTCACTCGCAGCGGAAAGCCGACTGCGCCCGCTTTGGCGGATGAGTTTGCTGCGGTATCCGAGTTGGATGCAGTGCTGGCGCATGCGCGCGCCCTGGTGCTGTGCTGTCCTTTGGACGAGAACACCCGCGGCCTGATCGGCGCACGCCAACTGGCCTTGCTGCCCCCGCAGGCCCTGCTGGTCAACGTGGCCCGCGCGGAAGTGGTGGATGAGCAGGCGCTGTACGAAGCCCTGCGCGACCATCGCTTGGGCAGGGCGGTGCTGGACGTCTGGTTCCAGTATCCAAAGAAAGGGCAGCCACCGGTGCCCCCGTCGCGCTGGCCCTTGCATGCGCTGCCCAATGTGCGCGCCACGCCCCATATCTCGGCGATGACTCCTGCCTTGCTGGAGCGACGCTACAGCTTCATGGCCAGCAACATCCTGCGCCTGCATGCCGGCCAGCCGCTGCGCAACGTGATTCGCCCGCCGCAATGAGAACGGCACGGCATCACGCTTGAATGGATTCAATAAACAGGAGACAAAAAATGCACAAACCGACCTCTTTCCCAGCCCTGACCTTCTGCAAAGCCAGGCGCACCGCGCTGGGCCTGGCTGCCTCCACCCTGCTGGGTGTTGTGGCATTGCCAGCCTTTGCCCAGGACCCTGCGGCCAGCTATCCCTCCAAGCCCATACGCATCGTCGTGCCCAACCCGCCGGGCGGCACTTCCGACATATTGGCCCGGTCGCTGGCCAAGGACCTGGGCGAGATGTTCAAGCAGACCATCATTGTCGAGAACAAGGCCGGTGGTAATAGCCATATCGGAGCCGCCTTCGTTGCCAAGTCGGCGCCAGATGGCTACAACTTGCTCCTGCTGGATATGAGTGTGCTGACCATCGGGCCCAGCGTGGTGCCGAAACTCAGCTACAACCCGCAAAAGGAATTGACGCCTATTGCGATACCGGCGTATTCACCCCACCTTTTGGTGGTGCGCAACGACTTGCCGGCCAAGAATCTCGATGAACTGGTGGCCTATGCCAGGAAAAGCGGCACGCCCATGAGCTTTGGCACGCCCTTGGCTTCCATCAGCCAGCTCGCCGGCATTCTGATTGCCCAGGACCGGGGATTTGAATTGAATGTGATTGGCTACAAGGGCGGAGCGCAGGCCTTGGCCGACCTGGCCGGTGGCCAGATCGACAGCGCCATGGCCAGCGTCGTCGCGACCAAGACCTTGGTGCAGGGCGGGAGGATCAAAGCCGTTGCGGTCACCAGTGCCAAGCCGTTTGCGGCCACACCCGGCGTGCCCACGGTCGCATCGCAGATTCCCAACTTTGTCACGGGCTCCTGGCAGGGCTTGCTGGCGCCGGCCAACACGCCGGCTCCGATATTGGACAAATTGCAGGATGCGGTCCAGCGCATCGTGGCCAAGCCCGAGTTTGCCAAACATCTTCAAGACCTGGGTTCCGAGCCTTCGGCGATGACCCGCCAGCAGATCACGGAATGGATGCACACCGAAACCCAGCTGTGGGGCAAGGTCGTCAAGGACAACAACATCAAGGCAGACTGAGCGGGGCAGGGGAGCAGAGCACTTGCGCGCCACCCGCCGTGCATGGCTGCGGTAAGATAGCCCTCGCTCCGGGGTGCACGCCAGTGCTGAGATCTACACCCGAGAACTTGAACCGGGTCATTCCGGCGGAAGAAGAGCTTGCACCCTGACGTGGCCGCGCTTTCATGCGTGCATGGGCGAGGGGCCTTCGGAGCATTCGTTTTACGCTCTCGAAGGATTTCCATGGACAAGGCCGTTTCGCTGGTCGCAGACCTGCTTGCATTCATCGCGATGGATGGCTGCACCGACGACCAGTTCGATCAACTCGCGCTGCGCCTGTTCGCCTACCAGTACGAATCGAATCTGCCGTTTCGCAGCTTCTGCCAGCGGCGCGGCGCGACGCTGCGCAATGTCAGGACCTGGAGCGACATTCCGGCCGTGCCCATTGATGCGTTCAAGGCCATGGAGCTGCGCAGCGCGCCGGCTTCGCCGGGCGAGCGCGTGTTCATGACCAGCGGCACCACGGGCCGCGCGGCGCGCGGGCGGCACTTTCATCCGCAGCTCGATGTCTACGACCTGTCGATGGCGCGCAACTTCGCCCAGCGCTTCATGCTCGGCGCCGAGCGCCTGCCCATGGGCATTCTGTTTCCCGACGAGCAGGCCATGCCCAATTCATCGCTCGCGCATTACCTTGCGCTGGCCAAGTCCGAATTCGGCACGCCCGACAGCCGCTACTTTCTGACGCCCGAGGGCCTCGACATGGCTGGCCTGTGCGCGGCGCTCGAAGACTCCGAGCGCAGCGGACTGCCCTATGCGCTGCTGGGCGCAAGCTTCAGCCTGGTGCATGTGATGGACGCGCTGCGCGCCCAGGGCCGCAGCTTTCGTCTGCCCGCGGGCAGCCGCATTCTCGACACCGGCGGCTACAAGGGCCAGTCGCGCGAGCTGCCGCTCGAAGACTTCTATGCCGAGCTGTCGCAGCTGCTGGGCGTGCCGCGCACGCAGTGCATCAACATGTATGGCATGACCGAGCTGAGCACGCAGTTCTATGACGCCGGCAATGCGACGCTGCCTTCGGTCAAGTCGGGGCCGCATTGGATTCGTTCGCGCCTGGTCGAGCCCGTCACGGGCCGCAGCGTCGCGCCGGGCGAGCGCGGCATTCTGGTGCATTGCGATCTGGCCAATTACAACGCGGTCACTACCATACTGACCGAAGACGTGGGCCTGTGGGCCGAGGGCGGCTTTCTGCTGCTGGGGCGCGCCGAAGGTGCGGCGGCCAAGGGCTGCTCGCTGGCCGTCGAAGAGTTCGTGAAGGCCGCTGCGGCATGAGCACGGCGCGGATCACCGCGGGCTATCTGCCCGGCCTGGGCGACGACGAAGTGCAGTGGCACCCGTTGCCGTTCGCGCAGGGCGGCTTGCGGCTTGAAGTGTCGGTGCCGGTGCTGACCGGCGCGCAGATGCAGGCGCTGGCGCAGCGCGTGCGCGCGGCTGCCGACCGCCATCTGCGGGGCATGCCCGTGGCCGAGATCATCGATGCCATCGACCGCGCGATCGCGCGCTTGCTGGACCGCAATGACCCGTATCGGCGCGAGGCCGAGACCTGGCTGCCCGTGGTCAGCGGCTATGACGCCGACATGGTGCGGCTGGGCCTCACGGGATTCTTCAAGACGTTTCGCGCCGCGCAGCTGCGCCGCTTTGTGGCCGAAGATTTTGCCAACCCCGGCGTGCTTGACGGCTTCGAGCCCGCGCCCAAGGGCGGCGCGGTGCGCGCTTTCGGGCCCGATCTGCTGGTGCACAGCTGGGCCGGCAATGTGCCCGCGCTGTCTTTGTGGAGCATGGTCTGCGGCCTGCTGGTCAAGGCGCCCAGCATCGGCAAGCTCGCGAGCGCCGAGCCGCTGTTCGCGGGCTGGTTCGCGCGGCTGCTGGCCGAAGTGCATCCGCCGCTGGCCGACTGCCTGGCCGTGGTCTGGTGGAGCGGCGCGGGCGGCGAGACCGGCCTGGGCGCCGAAGGCGCGGCCGCGCTCTATGCCCAGGCCGATACGGTGCTGGCCTATGGCGGCAATGCGTCGCTCGATGCGCTGCGCCGGCGCCTGCCCGTGACTACGCGCTTTGTGCCCCATGGCCACAAGCTGGGCTTCGGCCTGGTGGGCGCGCAGGCGTTGGATGCGCTCAAGGCGCCCGCCGTGGCCCGGCTCGCGGCCTGGGATGTGATGCGCTACGACCAGCAGGGCTGCTACTCGCCCCATGTGTTCTATGTGGAGCGCGGCGCGCCGGTGTCGCCGCGCGCCTTTGCCGACTATCTCGCGGCCGAGCTTGGCAATCTGCAGCGGCGCTTTGCGCGCCGGCCGCTGGCGCTGGAGGAGGGCGCGGCCGTCGCCAAATGGCAGCAGGCCGTGGAGTGGCGCGCGCCTTCGGGTGATGCCGGCGATGGCGAAGACCTGCTGATAGGCCCGGCCGACGCGCCCTGGAGCGTGGCCTACAGCGACAGCCTGCAGCCGCTCGCGCCGACGGCGCTGTACCGCACGATTGCCGTGCTCGGTGTGGACCAGCTCGACGCCGTGGTGCCCGTGGTCGCGGCGCAGCGTGCATTCCTGCAGACCGCGGGCATCGCGGCCGGGCCCGAGGAACTGTACCGGCTCGCCGGCCTGCTGGGCGCGGCGGGCGTGACGCGCATCAGCGCCATCGGTGCGATGAGCATGCCCGAGGCCGGCTGGCACCACGACGGGCGCTTCAATCTGCTCGACCTGGTGCGCATGACCGAGATCGAGCAGTCGGCCGAGATCGCGGCACAGCCGTTCGCTTCGTATGCAGATTGACATGGCGTTTCTTGATATCCAGCAGGTGGTGTTCACCTACCCGGGCCGTGGGCCCGTGGTGGATGGCGTCGACTGGCGCATGCCGGCCGGCGCGTTCCACTGCCTGCTGGGGCGCAGCGGCTGCGGCAAGACCACGCTGCTCCAGCTGGCCGCGGGCCTGCTGCGCCCGCAGTCGGGGCGCATTGTGCTGCGCGGTGGCGAACTGGCCGCGCCCGGCCCGCAACTGGGCTTCATGTTCCAGGCGCCCACGCTGCTCGACTGGCACAAGGTGCTGGGCAATGTGCTGCTGCCCGTGTCGCTGCAGCGCAAGCCCACGCCGCAGGACGAGGCGCGCGCGCTGCAGCTGCTGCAGCAACTGGGCCTTGCAGACCATGCGCAGGACTATCCGCGCCAGCTTTCGGGCGGCCAGCAAAGCCGCGTGGCGCTGGCACGCGCGCTGATGCTGGAACCCCCGCTGCTGCTGCTCGACGAGCCGTTTGCGGCGCTCGACGCCATCACGCGCGCCGAGCTGCAGGATGACTTGCTGCGCACCTGCCGCGCGCTGGGCACCACGGTGCTGTTCGTGACCCATGACATCAACGAGGCCGTGTATCTGGGCGACCGCATCGCGCTAATGCACGGCGGGCGCATTGTCGACGACATCGCGATCACGCTGCCCGCGCCGCGCACCCAGGCCATGCGCCACGGCGCGGCTTTCAACGAACACTGCGCGCGTGTGCGCGCCGCCATGGACAGGACCGCCGCATGAACCCCACGCCATTGCAGGCGCGGCTCATGGCCGCTGCGCTGCTGCTGATTCTGCTGGGCCTTTGGGAGCTCGTGGTGCGCCAGTCGGGCCTGTCGGCGCTGGTGCTGCCCGCGCCGTCGGCCGTGGCCGCAGCGCTGTGGACGGGTCTGGCCTCGGGGTATTTCTGGCCGCATATCGCCGCCACGCTGCAGGCCCTGGTGCTCGGCCTGGCAGCGGGCGGTCTGGTCGGTTTGTTCGCCGGCATGGCGCTGGCCGAGTCGGCGCTGCTCGAGCGCGTGCTCAAGCCCTATGTGGTGGTCAGCCAGGTCGTTCCCAAGCTCGCGCTCGCGCCGCTGTTCGTGTTGTGGTTCGGCTTCGGGCTGCTGCCCACGGTGCTGATCACCGCGCTGATCTGCTTTTTCCCGCTGATGGAGAACACGCTGACCGGCCTGCGCCAGGTCGATGCCCAGCGGCTGCAGCTGTTTCGCATGCTGGGCGCGACGCGCCTGCAGACGCTGCTGCGCCTCAAACTCCCCACGGGCCTGCCGGCCATTCTTGCGGGCCTGCGCGTGGCCGCGGTGCTGGCGCTGGTGGGCGTCGTGGTCGCCGAATTCATGGGCGCGAGCCGCGGCCTGGGCGCCGTGGTCATCGCGGCCCAGGGAATGATGGACACCACCTTGATGTTCGCGGCGCTGGTACTGATCGCGGCCATGGGCCTGCTGCTGTACCAGGGCTGCATGCTGCTCGAGCGCCGGCTGCTGCGCTCCCACGCCTTTCCTCTTTCGCCTATCCCGCCTCTCTCGCGCTCGCGCGACAACCCTTGATCGCCATGACTGCAATGCACCACCCATCTTCGTTCATCTCCCGCCGCAGCCTGCTGGGAGGCCTGGCCGGTCTGACCCTGGCGGGCACCGCCGGCGCCGCCAATATCCAGGGCAGGATACGCCTTGCGGGCTGGAGCAAGCCCATCAGCGAGATCACCAACATTCTCGCCGAACCCGACAAGGGCTTCTTCAAGGCCCTGGGCGTGGAGCTGACCTATCTGCCGGGTGCGGGCGGCGGCGATGCCATCCGCAACATCCTCAGCGGCCAGGGCGATGTCGCCTTCACCGATCCCGGCTCGTTCTTCATGGCGCTGGACAAGGGCGAAAAGCTGGTCGCTATCTACGACATCTATCCGCAGAACGTGTTCAACGTGGTGTCGCTCAAATCCTCGGGCATACAGAAGCCGGCCGACCTCAAGGGCAAGAAGATAGGTGTCTACAGCCTGTCCAGCGGCACGCGCCAGAACCTGCTGGTCATGCTGCACCAGGCCGGCCTCAAGGAGTCGGACGTGACCATTGTCGTCACCGGCCTGCTCAACTTCGCGCCGCTGATGCAGGGCCAGGTCGATGCCACGGCCGCGACCGACACCGGGCTGGCTGTGGGCCTGCGCAAGGGCATTGGCGAAGTCAACATCATGCAGGTGCGCGACCACCTCAACATCTCCAGCGACATGTTCGTGGTGCGCGAGCAGGTGCTGCGCGAGAAGAAGGACCTGCTCAAGGCTTTCCTGCAGGGCTACCGCGACAGCGCGGCCTGGATGATCGCCAACCCCGAGGAAGCCGCGCAGTTGGCCGGCAAGCATGCGATCGACGGTACGAACCGCGAGATCAATCTCGACGTGATCCGCCTGCGCAATGCGTCCTCGCTGCCCACGGCGCAGGCCAAGGGCGCGGCGCCGCGCCTGGGCAGCTTCGATCTCGCGGCGCTGCAAAAAGGTGCCGACGCCTACCGCGCGCTGGGGCTGATTCAGCGCCAGATCAAGGTGTCGGATGTCGTTGACACCAGCCTGTTGCCGGTGGGCTGAAATGAAACATCAAGCAGCGCCAACCTCCCAACCGTTCGCCCTGAGCTTGTCGAAGGGCCGCGCCGGGCAGGGCTTCGACAAGCTCAGCCTGAACGGGAGAGGCGCAGTGCCCCAGGGCTGGGACGCGCCAATTTCATGGGCAGTGGATGGCGCAAGCGCAATGGATAACTGAAATGACGCAATCTTCTGCAATGGATCTGCGCGGCAAGGTGGTGCTGGTCACGGGCGCGAGCCGCGGCATTGGCGCGGCCATCGCCATCGCCTTTGCGCGCCAGGGCGCGACCGTGGCCATCAACCACCTGTCCAACGATGCGGCCGCGGCCCAGACGGTGGCCGCTTGCGAGGCTGCGGGTGGCGATGCCTGGGCCGTGAAGGCCGATGTGGGTTCTAAGCCCGCGGTGCAGGCCATGGTCGAGGGCATCGTGCGCGAAGCCGGGGCCATCGACATCGTGGTCAACAATGCTTTCAGGCCCTATGCGTTCGATCCCGAGCGCCGCCGCCACTTCGACGATCTCGAATGGAGCGATTACCAGGCCCAGTTCGACGGCGCCGTCGGCGCGGCCTTCAACGTCTGCAGCGCCGTGCTGCCGCAGATGCGCCAGCGCGCGCGCGGCTCCATCGTCAACATCGTGAGCAACCTGGTCGAGCACCCGGTCGTGCCCTACCACGACTACACGACGGCCAAGGCTTCGCTCGTGGCCTTCAGCCGCAATCTGGCAAGCGAACTCGGGCCCGTGGGCATACGCGTCAACTGCGTGGCGCCTGGCCTGGTCTATCCCACGCAGGGCACGCAGCACACCAAGGAATCGTTTCGCGAATCGCTGATGGCGGCCACGCCGCTGCGCCGTCTGGCCAGCCCCGAAGACGTGGCCGGGCCGGTGCTGTTCCTGGCCTCGGCGCTCAGCGGCTTCATGACGGGGCAGGTGCTGTTTGTCGACGGTGGGCTGGTGATGCGGTGAGTGCTGCAGCGTCTGGCGCCAAGGACCGGGGTGTAAGCCCAAGCCCACGCCCCATCCTCGTCTGCTCCTACCGTCAGCCTCCGTCATGCAGCGCATCCTTCATGGGTATTTCAACCCAGGCTCACGCGACAAAGGAAACAGCATGAACAAAGATCAAGTCTCAGGCGCTCTGAAGGATGCAGCTGGCAAGGTGCAGCAAAAGGCGGGTGAAGTGTTCAACAGCCCCGAGCAGCAGGCCAAGGGTGTCGCCAAGCAGGTCGAAGGCAAGACCCAGAAGGCCGTGGGCGATGTGAAGGACGTCGCGAAAAAAGCGATGAAGTAACGACTGCTGCGTCCGGTTGATCCGGGCAGGCCCAAGCCCTGGTTGCTCACGCTGCCGGGGCTTTTTCGTTGGCCGCAGTCAACAGGCTGCAGCAGGGCGGCACCTGGAGTTCAACTCGGCGAATCAGGCACCAATTGCCGGTAGGCAGCCCCTCCCGCGCGCGCAGATCAGGCCCATGGGGAGCCTGGTTGCGGCATGGCCTTTCGCTGCGGGCGGCAATGATGCGGTGGTGTAGAGCTGGGTGCCTGCGGCCAATGGGCGGTACAGCGCAACATGCGTGACCGCTGAGCTGCCAGGCACCAAGGCGTGTATTTTGTACACACAGGCCACGGGCTCGGGCCCCTCGGACGGCGCGCCGCAGGCGGCTTGCCAGGCAGCCCAAGTCCAGGCGGCGAGAATGCCGTCGTATTCGTCCGGCCGTGAAGGGATTCGATCCAGCGGAGCTGCTGGGTGATTTTCAGCCACCCACGCTTCGAACTTTGCGCGTCTCCTGTCCTGATCTGTCATTGCCTTTGCCTCCGCAACGGTACAAGCGAGAGAGGTGTTGGCGCCAGGCCTTGACCGCTTGGCGCATCCTCTCACATGGGGATTTCGTCACGCGGCCGTGCATTCGGTTCCATTGCAGCCCACCAGATTTTCCTGCACCGAGATGCACAGGGCGCGCGCTCTCCCTCATGGGACACGGAACCCATAGCCCGTTTTGGGCTCCAAGCTTTTGTTATTTATCCAGGATCTGAAGCACCATGACACACGACGAAATCCGCGCGACCTTGACCCTGTGCCTGCTGGCCTCGTTTGCCGATGGAGAAAAGCATGACCGCGAACGCGAGCAGATTCGCCAGGTGGCGCAAGGGCTTGCGGGTGATCAGGCCATCAACCTGCCTGGCCTGTACCAGGACGTACTGCTGCGCCGGGTGCAGTTGCAGGACGTGCTCGCGCGTCTGACCGGCACCGAATCGCGTCAGCTCGCGTATGAGATGGCGGTGTGCGTGTGCGACGCCGACGGCCGGACCAGTGCCAAGGAAGAAGCGTTCCTGGCGCAGGTGCGCCAGGCCTGGGGCATGGGTGGCGCGGCTGCTGCGCCGCAGGCGGCGGTCGCCGCCGCCAGCGCCGTTTCCGGCATGGCCTGGGGGCATGCCGATGGCAGCTTCGATGCGCAGGCCCGCGCCGTGGCCGATGCACCGTTGCAGACTGCGGCAGCCGAAGCCGCCTTGCCCCCAGGCGTGGCGGTGCCGCACCCGGCGGCCGTGGATGCCTTGCCGTCGACGGCGGCGCAGCGCCGCCCGGGCAATCTGTCGGCCGCGGAGATGGACAGCAAGATCCTCAGGTCTTCGATCATGAACGGCGCGATAGAGCTGCTGCCCGAGAATCTCTCCACGCTGGCCATCATTCCGTTGCAGATGCGCCTGGTCTATCAAGTCGGACAGAGCTACGGCTATGAACTCGATCGCGGGCACATCAAGGACTTGCTCGCGGCGCTGGGCGTGGGCCTGACTTCGCAATACATCGAGGAAGCCGGGCGCAAGCTGCTCAGCGGTTTGCTGGGCAAGGCCGGCAAGGGCCTGTTCGGCGGCGTGGGACGCCAGGCGGTGAGCAGCGGCATGAGCTTCGCATCGACCTACGCGCTGGGTCATGTGGCCAATCAGTACTACGCGGGCGGGCGCACGCTGTCCACGGACACGCTGAAGGACGCTTACCAGCATGTGATGAAGGATGGCCGAGAACTGCAGGCGCGCTACCTGCCGCAGATGCAGGAAACCGCGCGCGGGCTGAGCACCGCCAAGATCATGGCGATGGTGCGCGGCGCTTGAGGCACGGTGCCTTCTGGCGCCCGCCTACCGGCCGAGACCGCGCCCGCTGATGCTCTTCTTGCCAAGTTCGTGGCGGCTGCAAGGCAGCAATCGTGCCATGGGGCAGGCGCTATATGCGGCCCATGAGCAGCAGGACGATCAGCACGACCACGATCAGGCCAACCACGCCGCTGGGCGCATAGCCCCAACTGCGGCTGTGCGGCCAGGAAGGCAGTGCTCCGACAAGCAGCAGAATAAGAATGATCAACAAGATGGTGCTAATGGCCATGGTCAGCTCTTTTCTGTGTGGTTAATAAGCGATTGCTTCGAATGCGCATCTCATCTGCAGAAACTGGATAAAGCGTTGCGACTCCTCTCCTGCCATCGGGATGCGACCCTGATTTCGACCATACTCGCCGGGTAGGCACGCAAGGGTAGGATGCGGCCGCGTTGACGCGCATGTCTGCAGGCCGCCATGCCCATCACTGTCCGCCAAAGCACATGTACTTGAAACAGCGCGCCCGCGTCGCCGGGCTGGCCGCCACAGGCGAGCGCATCGTCGGTGTGCCGGCGCACTTTCTGCACGGCCTCGCGGTGGTTCCGCGGGCCCTGGTTGACGCCGGCCTGCAAGCCGTTGCCGGGCTGCAGCGCCAGCGCCAACGGGTTCGGTGCAAACGGACGATGAAGCGCGTATGCCCGTTCAGTTCATGCGCGGCAGGTTGGCGGCCTTGATGGCAATGGCCATTGCGTCACGCCCTTCGATGAGCTTGCTGCGGTACTCGGCGCCGGTGAGCGCGGCGGGGTCCACGCCCGCGGTTTCGAGAATCGGCGCGAGCTGGGCGCTGGCGGCGGCGGTCATGGCGACCTTTTCCATGCGCTCGCGAATCGCCGCGGGTGTGCCCTTGGGGAAGGCCAGGCCGATCCAGGAGTCGATTTCGACATCGAAACCCTGCTCCTTGAGCGTGGGCACATCGGGCAGTTCCTTCCAGCGCATGGGGCTGGCGCTGGCGAGCAGGCGCATCTTGCCGGCCTTGACGTGGGGCACGATGTCGGACGGGTTCTGCACGATCACGTCGACATGGCCGCCGAGCAGCGCCGACACGGTTTCGGCGCCCGACTTGTAGCTGACCTGCTCGAACTTGCCGCCGCTCTTGCGGCCGAGCTCGAACATCGCGATGTTGTTGGGCGCCGAGGGCGCGCCGAAGAACACGCCCTTGTCCTTCCTGGCCGCGTCGATCAGGTCCTGCACGGTCTTGTAGGGCGAGTCGGCGCGCACCGCGACACCGTAGCGGTAGCGTGCCACGCCGGCGATGAAGTCGAAGTTGTCGACGGTGTAGTCGACGTTCATCAGATGGGGCGTGATGGCGATGGTCGAGAAGGTCACGATGCCAAGGGTGTAGCCGTCGGCCCTTTGCTTGGCGAGGCTGGACACGCCCAGCGTGCCTTGCGCACCGCTGCGGTTGTTGGGCACCACGGGCTTGTTCAGCAGGCCTTCCATCGCATTGCCGATGGCGCGCGCGGCCACGTCGGTGTTGCCGCCGGCGCCGTAGTTGATGATCATCGTGACCTCGCGCTCGGGGTACTTCGATGCATCCTGGGCTGCGGCGGGCAGGCACAAGCTGGCCGCGCATACCGAGGCCGCGCAGGCCGCGAGAAAGCTGCGCTTGGTGGTGATTCTGGATTGGCTCATCTTTGTCTCCGTCTTGTTTGCGCCATCTGTGTGGCAGTGGGGGGGAAATCCGTTGGTTCAGGCCATGAGGAAGCCACCGTTGACGTCGATCACGGCGCCATTGGTGAAGCCCGCGGCTTCGCTGCACAGGTAGGTGATGGCGGCGCCAACTTCCTGCGGCTCGCCTATGCGCCGCACCGGAATCTGCGCGGCGTAGCGCCGGTTGACTTCCTCGCCGGCCTGCAGCGCCATCTGGGTCAGGATGCGGCCCGGCGCCACGCAGTTGGTGGTGATGCCGAATTCGCCCATCTCGGAAGCGATCGAGCGGCTCAGGCCCAGCACCGCCGACTTGGTCAGCATGTAGGCCGGGCCGGCAACGATCGATTTGCCGCGGCCGGCCAGCGACGACACGTTGACGATGCGGCCCCAGCGCCTGGCCTGCATGCCCGGCAGCGCGAGCTGGCACAACCGCAGCATGGCCAGCACATTGACGTCGAGCATGGTCTGGACTTCGGCGGTGCTGACGTCGAGGATGCCGTTGGACTGGCCCGCGGCATTCTTGAGGCTCACGCCGGCGTTGTTGACCAGGATGTCGACGCCGCCCAGCGCGGCGTCGAGCTCGGCGATCAGCGCGCGGCAGGCGGCGTCGTCGGACACATCAAGTGCATGGGCCAGGGCATTGGCGCGCAGATCTTCGGGAATCGCCTGCAGGTCGGGCGCGCGCAGGTCGGTCAGCACGACCTTGCGGCCGTCCTTGAGCAGTTCAATGGCCGTGGCCAGGCCGATGCCCTGGGCCGCTCCGGTCACCAGGGCCAGGCGCACAGGCATGTTGTTCACGCTATTCATCCGTTGCTTTCCGGGGTGTAGAAGGTGATGGGGGGGAAGGCGTTCTCGGTGCACATGACTTCGATCAGCGTCGAGTCCTCGGCGGCCATCGCGGTCTGCAGCGCCGCGGCGATCTGCGCCGGGTCGCTGACGCGCTGGCCGTTGATGCCGCAGGCACGCGCGATGGCCGCGTGGTCCACGCCGGAAAAATGCACGGCCGAGGTGTGCTCGCCGAACTTCACGTTTTCCGCATGCTTCTGGTAGCCCAGGATGCCGTTGTTGATCAGCAGCGTGATGACCTTGATGCCCATGCGCTTGCAGGTTTCCATTTCGGACCAGACATGGGCGAAGCCGCCGTCGCCCACCAGCGCGAACACATGGCCCTCGGCCTTGGCCAGGCGCGCGCCCATGGCCATGGGCATGCCCCAGCCCAGGCCGGCGAGGCCGCGCGGCGTGAGAAAGCGCTGGCCGGGCTTGCGGCAGGTCAGGTAGTTGGTGACCCACAGCGTGGAGTAGCTCGCGTCGGTGACCACGGTGTCGTCGCTCGTGAGCAGCGCGTTGAGCTCGTGCATCAGGCGCTCGGGGCGTATCGGCGTCTCGTTGCTGGTGCGCACGGCCTGCGATTCCTCGAGGTGCTGCGTCTTGCCCGCGGCAATGCGCGCGGCCAGTTCTTGCTTGCGGGCGCTGCGCGCGCCCAGGTCCAGGCCCTTGGCGATTTCCGTCATGGCCGCGAGCGCGAGCCTGGCATCGCCGACCAGGCGCATGGCATCGTAGTTGCGGCCGATTTCGGTGCCGTCGATGTCGAGGTGGATGAACTGCGCGTTCTTCGGGTACAGCGACCAGCTGTCGGTGCCGTTCTGGTTGGTGCGGTTGCCCACCAGTAGCACCACGTCCGCGCCGGTGACGAAGTCCTTGAGGTAGCGGCCCGAGCCATTCGGGCCCATGCAGTTGGCCATCACGCCCAGCGACAGCGGCGCGGTTTCATCCACCGCGCCCTTGCCCATGTTGGTCGTGCCCACGGGCAGGGACATGGTCTGCGCGAACGCGACGAGTTCGTTGTGCGCGCCCGAGCCATGCACGCCGCCGCCGGCGATGATCACCGGGTTGCGCGCCGTGCGCAGCGCTTCCACGGCCTGGCGCAGCAGCGCGGCGTCGGGCGTGGCGCGGTCCAGCGGAAAGCGGCCCAGCGACGAGGTACGGGGCACGGAGGACAGAACGCCGGGTTCATTGAGCAG
This sequence comes from Pantoea sp. 18069, assembly GCF_902706035.1. Lineage (GTDB taxonomy): Bacteria > Pseudomonadota > Gammaproteobacteria > Burkholderiales > Burkholderiaceae_C > Comamonas. Next base: position 20,451 of record NZ_CACSJA010000031.1, read on the forward strand.
GTCGGCGGGCAGCATCAGCGCGACCGGGCCGGGGCGGCCGCTGCAGGCGGCAATGATGGCCTGCTCGACATAGTCCTCTACGCGCGAGGCCTGGTCGACCCGGCGCACCCACTTGGTCACGGGCTTGAACAGGCCCATGTGGTCCAGGTCCTGGAACGCATTCTTGTCGGTCTGGTCGCGGGCCACGTCCTGCACCAGTGCGATCACCGGAATCGAGACCTTGAGCGCTTCTGCCAGCGGCGCGACCAGCAAGGTGGCGGCCGGGCCGTTCTGCGCGGTGATCACGGCGGGCGTATTGCTCATGCGGGCATAGGCGTCGGCCATGTAGCCGCCGGCGTTCTCGGTGCGATAGGCAATCTGGCGGATGCCCATCTCTTCGGCCGCGAGCACAAACATGCTGGGCAGGCTCTGGCCGAAGAATTGCGTGATACCGTGCTTTTTGAGGGTTCTGGCGACAATATGGCCCACAGTTTCCTGTGTGTTGAGGCCGGGGTTCGAGAGAGGTTTCAGCATTCAGCAAGCTCCGTACGTTGATCTCATGCATTGTTTTATAAAATAATGCAGTTGCAGACGCAGTAGAGCAGTTTCAGAAGACCGGAAAAAGAGGGTAAATACCTATGAGTGCGCTATGGCTGAGTTGAATCACACCGATGTGGTGCGTGAGCGGATACTCGAAAAGCTGATCTATGCCGAGTACATGCCCGGGCATACGTTCAAGCTGCGGGAGATGACCGAGGACGAGGAATTCCAGGGCATGAGCCAGACGCCGATCCGCGAAGCGCTGCTGCAACTGGTGGCCCAGGACATCCTCATGGGCCAGCGCGGTTTCAGCGTGCGCGTGCCTATTCCTTCGGTCGAGCATCTGGCCGAAGTGCGCGCCATCCGCACCAAGCTCGAAATCATGGCCGCGACCAACGCCATGCACGAGTGGACGCCAGGCGGCATTGCCGAACTGGAGCGAATCCATGCCGAACTGCAGGCGGCGAAGGCTGCGGGCGACGTGACGCGCATCCTGCGCGCCAATGTGCAGTTCCACTTCGCGCTGTATGGCGCGCAGCGCCGCTCCTACCTGATGACCATGATCCGCTCGCTATGGGCGATCACCGGGCCCAGCATCCGCTTTCTTTACGAGGAAGGCCGCCCGCTCGACACCAGCGGCCGCCATCCGCATGCCGATGTGATCGAGGCGCTGCGCCGGCAGGACCGCGCAATGCTGGAAAAAGCCATAGCGGATGACATGTCGGAAACGGGCAGGAAGATCCTCCAGGTGCTGCGCGAGAAAGTCAGCCCCGAAGCGCTCGCGGTCCAGCCTTTCGGCAAGATGGAGCTGCTGCGCACGCGCGCCAAGCAAGGGCGCAGGATACGGCAGGAGGAATAGGCGGTCCTGTCATGCGCCAGCGGTTTTTGCGCCGCCAATGACAAAGGGCCCGAAGGCCCTGATAAGGATAGTTGCCGCACGGGCCGCTATCCGTTGCATCCGTTCAGATGCTTATTGGGGAGAGCGTTGCTGGCCGGGGTTGCTCGGACTGCCCGGTTGCTGCTGCTGGCCGGGATTGTTTTGCTGCTGCTGGCCCGGGTGGGTGGGGCTGCCGGGTTGCTGCTGACCGGGGTTGGTCTGTTGCTGCTGGCCGGGGTTCTGGGGGCTGCCAGGCTGCTGCTGACCCGGGTTGGTCTGCTGTTGCTGACCGGGGTTGCCTGGTTGTTGCTGGTTGGGATTGTTCTGCTGTTGCTGCTGATCCTGCCCCGGTCGGTTGGGATTGCTCTGCTGCTGCTGGCCTGGATTGTTCTGGTTATTGTTGGGGTTCTGGCTCTGGTCTTGCTGTGTCATTTCCATACTCCTTGAGGTGTCGGTGACGGTAATCAGTGATCGGCTACCACTGAACCCTTACTGTGCACCGCTGCGGATTCGCAGGGTGTAGGACAGGTCGGCCATTACCTTTTGTTGCGCCCTTGTCAATGGATGGATCGGTTGAAAATGTGATTTTGATGGGAAAGCAACAATCCTTGACATTCGCGGCGCTGGAGGCGCATGCGCATACGTGTGCTGGTCAGCACTTGAGGCGCGCCTGCTGGTCGCGCGCGGCCTTGCGTTCACGGCGCACCCAATCGAGGTCGTAGTACTGGCTGCCGGCCCGCCCCATGCTGTCCAGCGTTTGCACTCGGTGCTCGAGTTGTGCGCAAAGCGGATTTTTTGCGTTGGGCGCGTGCGCAGCGGCCAGGCCCGGACGGTGCGGTGCAGGCCGGGTCAGTGCCCGGGCGTTGTCCCATTGCGCCTGCGCCTGCGCGACCTGCTGCTCCCAACGCATCGGCGCGGGTACGGCTTCGGTGCGCTCGAGAAAAGCCTGCTGCTGCTGACAGGGGTGCGACGACCAGAACAGACCGCCGCCATGGCTTTTGCAAAGATAGATCAGCCGCTGACCAGGCCCTGCGTTGCTGGACGGGGCGATGCTGGTTTTGTCCTCGACCAGCCTGCCGCCCTTGCAGGGCGTGGCGGAATAACTGTTGCCACATCGGTAAACCGGCTCCTGGGCGTGCGTGGAAAATGGCGCAAGACTGGCCAGGAACAAAACGAGGGTCAGGAACATCCGATTAGTTTCATTTGGAAACGTTTATCGCGCAAGCCATTCGGAAGACGCTGGCCCCCTGGCCTCATATTGAAAAGGAAAAGCAATGAACCTGCATCCCACCCGCCGCCACTGCCTGGGGCTGCTGGCCACGCTGGCCGTCACTGCCTGCCTGCCCGCGTTGGGCACGACAGCTCCCGCCAAGACCACCATGGACGTCTGGAAAGACCCGAGCTGCGGCTGCTGCAAGGACTGGGTGGCGCTGATGGAGAAGGCCGGCTTCGCCGTCACCGTGCACGACACGGGCAACAACGCCGTGCGCGCCAAGCTGGGCCTGCCCCAGCGCCTGGGCTCTTGCCACACGGCGCTGGTCGGCGGCTATCTGCTCGAAGGCCATGTGCCCGCGGCCGACGTGCACCGCCTGCTCAAGGAAAAGCCCAAGGCCCTGGGGCTGGCCGTTCCCGGCATGCCCGTGGGCAGCCCGGGCATGGACGGCCCCGAGTACGGCGGCCGCAAGGACCCATACGACGTGCTGCTCGTCACCAGGAACCTGGTGGGCAGCGATGTGAGCACCAAGGTGTTCTAGCCGCCACCGGACGTGAACTGACAGCGAAGAACGCGCCTCTGTCTTCGATGGCCGGCTTTTGCTGTTAGCCTGCCATGGCTGGCACGGTCCAGGCCATGCCAGCGCCGACCATCGTCTCCCCATCGAAAAGTGAATCCACCATGACCAGCCCGTTGTACAACGCTTCCGTTCCCGTCCTGCAGCAGATGCTGCGCGCCCTGGCCGATGTGCTGAAAAAGGCCGAAGACCACGCGGCGCAAAAGAACATTGATCCCGATGCGCTGCTGCAGGCGCGGCTGTTTCCCGACATGTTCCCGCTGGCCCGCCAGGTGCAGATTGCCGCCGACTTCTCCAAGGGCATTACCTCCCGCCTGGCGGGTGCCGAAGTGCCATCCTGGCCCGACACCGAGGCCGGCTTCGCCGATCTGCAGGCGCTGATCGCCAAGGCGCTGGCCCATGTCGAATCCTTCAAGCCCGGGCAATTCGATCAGAGCGAAGGCCGCGAAATCGTGCTGCGCCCCGGCACGCCCAAGGAAAAGAAGCTCACGGCCAGCGCCTATCTTCTGCACTATGGCCTGCCGCAGTTCTTCTTCCACGTGACCACCGCCTATGCCATCCTGCGCCACAACGGCGTGGAGATCGGCAAGCGCGACTATATGGGCGCCTACTGACCGCAGGCTTCAGTCACCCGGGCCGCTGCGGCCCGACAATCAGAAGTGACGTTGCTGGCTGCTCCCTGGCAGCCACTCGTATCTGCGCAGACCCCTGTCATCTCGTTTCAACGTCAACATGGTCGCATCCATTCTCGTCGGCATGCTGTGTGCACACCTGCTGTGCTTCTCGGTGATGTTCCTGCTCATCAGCAAACGCCTGCACGGCAACAAGATGGGAATGGATTTCTTTGCCCTGGGCAACTTCCTGCTGGGCTTGGCCTATGTGCTGCAACTGGCCGAAGGTGGACCCGCCTGGAGTGTGATGAGTGTGGTCAACCACACCCTCACACTGGCTTCGCCCATCGCCTATTGGCTCGGTGCCATGCGGTTCTTTGGGCATGCCGTCCCCTTGTGGCGTCCGTTGATGGCGTTTGCCGTGGCCTACGGCGCTTTGCAGGTACTGGTGCAATGGGGCTTGGGGCCGGTGGCGCGCTATGCCATGCTCGCAGGCATGTCGGCGCTGTTGTTCCTGGTCATGACCGTCACAGTGATCTATGGCGTGCGCACTTTTGCCAAGGACTTGTATCGGGAGATGTTCTTCTTTGCACTCCTGATAGGCGGCATCTGCGTGCTCAACGCCCTCAAGTTCTTGAAGATTGTCGATGGCGGTCTGGAAGCACTGCACATGGACAGCCGCTTTCAGCTGGTGTTCTACATCTACATGTCTTCCCTGGCCACCGTGCTGCCGCCATCGATCGTCTGGCTGGTACTGCGCCGCCTGACCGACGATCTGCGCAATATGGCGGCACGCGACCCCATGACGCAGTTGCTCAATCGCCGAGGTCTTTCAGACGCGCTCGAACTGCATTTCAATGCGCGCAATGCAGCACCTGCCTGCTTGCTGCTGATGGATGTCGATCATTTCAAGCGCATCAACGATACCCATGGCCACCAGGTCGGAGATACCGTGCTATGCCGTGTGGCAGATGTGTTGCGCACCACGGTGCGTCGTGGCGACCTGACAGGCCGCATTGGCGGAGAGGAGTTCGTTGCCATCTGCCTGGACGTCGACAGTGCCGGCATCATGCGCCTGGCAGAACGTCTGCGTGCTGGTATTGAAGATCAAGCCATTGAAGTGCCTGGCTGCGACCATCTGCTGCGCATGACAGTCACGGTCGGCGTTTCCCACCACTTCGCCAGCACACACGCTTTGGAGGCCGCCATGCAGGAAGCGGATGCGGCCCTTTACCGTGGCAAGGCTGCTGGACGCAATCGGATTGAAGTATCCCCAAGCCCTCGCCTGCACCCGACTCAAGGTGCTGGAACGTCAATGATGCAACAGCTTGAGACAGCGGGTTAGGCCAAGCCAGAAATCTTGTTCAGGCTGCAATCAGGGGCGCAATCATCCTGAGGGCGCCCGATGGCGCGAAAATGGCGGCTTTTGAGAAATCGAGGCGTGCATGAACAATCCGGCCCATGGTGATCTGTTGAACCGTTACCGCAAGGCGGCGGCCGAGGCCCAGCAAAAAGAGCAACTGGTGCGCGTGGTCGCGGCCAAGGGGCCGCGGGCGATCCAGCTCGCAAGCGAAACCGCGGCCAAGGCCGTGCGCCGGCGCAAGGTGCTGGAGGCGCAGCTGGAGCAATTGGGGATTGTGGAGCGGTAGGGGCTGGAGCAGACCTGCCGCTGGAGAAGACCGGACTGGTGGAGCGCGTGGCAGATGGCGAGGGCAGAAGCCGCGCCACGTCTGATGACGGAAATGCCGTCTATGCCGCGTGCGCGCGCAGCCAGGCCACGATATCGGCGGTCACCTCATCACGATGGGTCTCGTTCAGGATTTCGTGGCGAGCGGCCGGGTACAGCTTGACAGCCACATCCGCCATGCCCGCATCGCGGTAGCGCTTGCCCAGGAGCTGAATCAGTGCACCGCCACCGGCGAGCGGGTCGGCGTCGCCAGAAGCGATCAGGATTGGCAGGTCGCTGCGTATGCCCGCCAGCAGCGCCGGATCCGCCAGCCGGGACGCGGGCGCGAACAGCGAAGCAATCACCTCGTCCGGCACATCCCAGCCGCACCAGGGATCGGCGACATAGGCGTCCACCTCGGCGTTGTCCCGCGAAAGCCATTCGTATCCCGTGCGGTATTCAAAGCCCGCGTTGAAGGCCTCCAGCCCGGCCGGCGCGTCCGCAGGTGCATCGGCCATGCCGGCGGCGAGCATGTCGAGCGCGGTCGACCCGGACAGAACCACTCCCGACCATGTCGATGCGTGATCGATGATCGCCGCCTGCGCTGCAAACGACCCCATCGAGTGTGCGAAAAGAAACAGCGCAAGGCCGCCATGCTGCGCACGCAACGCGGCCCCGAACTGGGCCACATCGGCAATCAAGCCGCCAAAACCCGCCGTGCCGAAGTCACCCAGCCGCCCGTCGGCGCTGCGCCCGTGCCCACGATGGTCGACCGCGTGGACCACAAACCCGGCGGCATTGAGCGCCTTCGCAAACCGGTCATAGCGTTCGCCATGCTCGGCGAGTCCGTGCGCGATCTGCACCACACCAGCGGGTGTGCCGGCAACGTCGGCCCAGGTGTAGGTCGCGACCTGGGTGCCGTCTGCGTTGGAGAGAAAGGAGGAGGTCGAAGTGCTCATCATTTGATTCTTGCACGTTGGCTGGTCAACCTGATCTGGGGTAGATGCCAGGGTGTTCGGCTCGTACCCTTCGCAAGGCGGGACGCGCGCACGGCCATTGCGAACCTGGGGCTCGCGTTCGAGCATTACAACGAACACCATCCGCATAGTGCCTTGAAATACCGCTCGCCTCGCGAGTTCAGGCAGTTGAAAAATTCCCTAAACGAAGGGTGACATCGTGTCCTGAGATACGGGGGGCATTCCCGCATCAGCGCACTACATAGGTGCGGCCATTGGATTACTCCACCAGCCCGTCGCGCACTGCGGCCGCACGATTGCTATCCTCGAGCATGTGCGTGGGCATGGTCAGGTATTCGAGCGAGTTGAAGTTAATCATTACTGAATGGTGATAGCCACCGGCATTACCGCACCATAGGTGCAACATTTCGTTGTCATCGACGCTTCCCAGCTCCAGAACGAATACTCCGTCGCTCAAATCGGCGTCGTCGCTGCAAGGCATCCCGCGGCGCTTTGCGTTTTCGACTTGCCAGAACATGTGTGTGGCAAGCAGTTCGTAGGTGCGTGCGTCATCAGAACCCAGCGCACTCTCGACTGCGGCGCGAATGTCGGCCGGCGTATCGTCGTCGAATGGCTGATTGCTCAGGGCTCGCCAGAACTCCCTGGGAAAGCACAAGGGCTGGCCGGCTAAGGCATCCACCGGGTCGCCGTCATCATCGCCTTCCGGATCGGCAAACCCATGGACGTCGGTGGAAGCAATGCCGCGAACTGCCTCACCATAGTGGGCGTGTTCTGGCCCGAAGGCGCCCACGGCTTCGCCCGAGAAGTGCAGATCGGAGATTGCTGATTTGCGCACATACACCGTGCGGTTGTCGAGCGTCTCGAATGCCAGAGTGGACATGCTTCGCTCAGCAAACTGCGCGTAGATGCGCGAGCGAGCGGCCTCGTCGATCGACACCATCAAGGGCCGCCCACCACTTTTGAAATGAACGGCAACCTCACCGAAGTGGTGGTGGTCGTCCTTCGTCTCTCGCTCCTCTTGCTGCGGCGACTTCGGTGCGACCGGCGCACTCCGTGACTCCGCGGTGCTGATCGGAACGCCAAGCATCGCAGACAGGAGCGAGGCTTTCTCATCCGGGATTGTGGCTTTGCCCGTCTCCCAGCGAGCGAGCGTCGCTTGGTTGACACCAACCTGCTCGGCTAGTTGGACTTGAGTGAGCTTGTGCGCCTTTCGGGCGCGGCGAAGGATCGAGTCTGTCATTAGGGCGCTCTTTTGTTAATTATGCGCATTTTATGCGCATAATTAATATCTTGGTAGATCGTAATTGACTGACTGACCAGTTTAGGGACGACAGCACGCCCGCCATTTCAGCGACGCGTACCGGCCGACGCCCCAATTGCTCCGAGGGCTACTGCAGCCCACCGTCCCCGCATCGAAAGCCCGCTTCTGGCTGACTCGTACAGGGAGTCCAATCGAGCCCATTGCAGAACCAGGCTCTTTCAACAGGTGCTCAAAAACAGCGGGTGCTTTTTTATCGTGCATGGTTCGGCGGGGTGCCGAGCCATGCGCATCATGAACGGCTGGGTCAACTCAGGGCAAACGAATCAAGCCGCCCTGGCCTGGTGCCGCGCCGCATCCAGGTCCGCGCTGTCCATCCATTGCGCAAAGCTCTGAGCGCAGCGCACGACTTCACCGACGACCAGCACGCTGGGGCTGCCCAGGCGTTCCTGTGCGACGACCTGCACCAGTTCGGCCAGGCGCGCAATCGCATGGCGCTGGTGGGGCAGGGATGCGTTCTGGATCACGGCCACGGGCGTGTCGCTAGGCAGGCCTTGCAGCAGGCCCTGGGCGATATCGGCCACGCCTTTCATTCCCATGTAGATCACCAGCGTGAGCCGGGCTGCGTGCGCGGTCGCGGCGAGCTGTTGCCAGGCGATGGGCGCTGCACCGGGGCGCGTATGGCCGGTGATGAAGAGCACGCCGTGCGCATGGTCACGGTGGGTCAAGGGCGCGCCGATCTGCGTCATTCCCGCAAGGCCCGCGGTGATGCCGTTGACGATGTCGACCTGCACGCCCGCGGCGCGCAGGTGCTCGGCTTCCTCGCCGCCGCGGCCGAAGATGAACGGGTCACCGCCCTTGAGGCGCACCACGTTCTCGCCTTCGAGCACGCTGGTCAGTATCAGCTTTTCAATGAAGGCCTGGGGCGTGCTCTGGCAGCCGCCGCGCTTGCCTACGGCGATCAGGCGTGCCGTGGGCGGCGCGAGCGCGACGATGGCGTCGCTGACCAGGTCGTCGACCAGCAGGACCGTGGCGGCCTGGATGGCCTTGAGGGCCTTGAGGGTCAGCAGGTCCGGGTCGCCGGGCCCGGCGCCGACCAGCGTGCAGCGGCCCATGGGGGCGGATGGGTAGCCATGGAGAATGGGCATGGTGGGGTCCTCAAGCGTTCGAAGTTTGGGGGAAGCGGACCACGGCCGTGGTCTGCACATGGCGTTTGAGTTCGGGAATGCAGGAGCCGCACTGCGTGCCGCAGCCCAGGCGTTGCTGCAGCTGGACCAGGCGTTCGTCGTCGCTGCCCGCGCATTGCGCGAGCGTCTGCACGATGCTGTCGAGGGTCACGTTCATGCAACTGCAGACCTGGGGGCTGCGCGCCTGGGTGCCCGACGGCGGCGTCGCGCCCTGGGTCAGCATCAGGTGCGAGGGCTGGGGCGGGTCCAGTTCCTGGGCCAGCAACTGCGCGAGCCAGGCGCCGGCGCTGGTGTCGCCCGTGAGCAGCATGGCTTCAAGGCGCAGCGCACCCTGGTCGCCGCGCACTACCTGCAAGGCGCGGGTCTGCTGGCGGCGTCTGTCGTTGTAGCGGATCACCTGGTCGCCCGACAGCCCCAGCAATTGTTCGATCTGCTGCAGCACTTCGGCGGCGGGCGGCGTGTGCGCCGAGGCGCGCAGCAGCACGCCGCTGCGCGTTTGCGCGGCCGCGCTCAGCGGCACCTGGTTGCTGAACGGCACGCAGGTCGCGAATTCGAAATGCCCCATCAGCGCCGACAGCGCCTGGCGCACTGCGAGCACGCGCTCGGCGGGCAGCCAGGCCATGGCCAGCAGCGACCAGGGCAGGGCGACCTTGCTCACTGTCACGGCCGTGTGCTTGAGTTCGGGCTGCTTGGACACGGGGCAGAACACGGGCTGGGTGAGTGCGTTGATGCCCTGCAGGCGCTGGCCATCGGCGGCGCGGCCGCTCAGAAATTCGCTGCCCCAGTGCATGCCCATGAACATGCGCGTCGGTGCCAGCTGGGCGTCGGACTGCAGCGCGACCATGAGCGTGCCGCGGCGGCTGGTGAGCTGCACCAGTTCGCCTTCGCCCAAGCCTTGCTGCGCCATGTCCTGCGGGTGCATGTGCAGCCGGGGCTCGGCCGCGTGGCTGAACAGCCGGCCCAGCGTGCCCGTACGGCTCATGCCATGCCACTGGTCGCGCAGCCGGCCCGTGGTGAGGCTGAATGGAAACTGGGCGTCGACGGGCTCGGCCAGCGGCTGGTAGGGCGCGGCATGAAAGCGCGCCTTGCCATCGGCCGTGGGAAATACGCCGTCTTCGTAGAGCCGCGCCTGGCCCTGGGCCGCGCCCGCGGGCATGGGCCATTGCTGCGGGCCCTGTTCGAGCCGCGCCCAGGAGAGGCCGGTGATGTCGAGATCGCGCCCCGCGGTGCTGGCGCGGTGTTCTTCCCACAGTGCCTGCGCGCCCGCGCTGGCCGGCTCCACGGGGTAGGGAAACAGCGTGGGCTGGCCGGGGCGCAGCCGGGCTTCGAGCCGCTGCGCGAGCTGCACCGCGATCTGCCAGTCGTGGCGCGCTTCGCCTGCCGCGGGCACGGCGGCGCGCACGCGCGAAATGCGCCGCTCGCTGTTGGTGACCGTGCCCATCTTCTCGCCCCAGGTGGTGGCGGGCAGCAGCAGGTGGGCATGGCGCGCGGTTTCGGTGGTGGTGAAGGCCTCCTGCACCACGACCAGCTCGGCGCGTTCGAGCGCGCGCTGCACGGTGCGCTGGTCGGGCATGCTTTGCGCGGGGTTGGTGCAGGCAATCCACAGCGCCTTGATTTCGCCGTCGGCCGCGGCTTCGAACATTTCGACCGCGGTCTTGCCGGGCCGGGCGGGCACTTGCCTCACGCCCCACAGCGCGGCGACTTCGGCGCGGTGCGCGGCATTGCCCAGGTCGCGGTGGCCGCTGAGCAGATTGGCCATGCCGCCGACTTCGCGCCCGCCCATGGCGTTGGGTTGGCCCGTGAGCGACAGCGGCCCCGCGCCGGGCTTGCCGATCTGGCCCGTGGCCAGGTGCAGGTTGATCAGCGCGGCGTTCTTGGCCGTGCCGCTGCTGCTCTGGTTCAGGCCCTGGCAGTAGAGGCTCAGCGTGGCGGGCGACTGTGCAAACCAGCGCGCGGCCTGCAGCAGGTCTTGCTCGGCAATGCCGCATTCCTGGGCGATGCGCGCGGGCGTGGCCGTTGCTACCAGGCTTTCGAGCGCGTCAAAGCCCGTGGTGCGGGCGGCGATATAGGCCCGGTCGATCCAGCCTTGCGCGAGCATCAGGTGCAGCATGCCCTGGAACAGCAGCACATCGGTGCCCGGGGCGATCGGCAGGAACAGGTCGGCCAGGCTGGCGGTATCGGTGCGGCGCGGGTCGGCGACGATGATCCTGAGCGCGGGGTTCGCGGCCTTGGCGGCTTCGAGGCGGCGAAACAGGATGGGGTGGGCCCAGGCCGCGTTGCTGCCGACCAGGAACACGCAGTGCGCTTTCTCGAGGTCTTCATAGCAGGCCGGCGGCGCGTCTGCGCCCAGCGTGGCCTTGTAGCCCGCGACGGCGCTGCTCATGCACAGGCGTGAATTGGTGTCGAGGTTGTTGCTGCCGATCAGGCCTTTGACCAGCTTGTTGAACGCGTAATAGTCTTCAGTCAGCAGCTGGCCGCTGAGGTAGAAGCCCACGGCGTCGGGGCCGTGTGCTGTGATGATGCGCACGAGCTGGTCGCTGGCGGTATCGAGCGCAGCATCCCAGGCCACGGGCAGGGCGGGGCCGCCGCGCTGCAGGCGTTGCAGCGGCTGCAGCAGCCGCGTCTGGCGCATGACCGCGGCCGACGCCGTGAGGTGCAGCGTGCTGCCCTTGGTGCACAGCTTGCCGAAATTCGCCGGATGCAGCGGATCACCCTGGACTGCGGTGATCTGGCCGTCCTGTGCTTCGATGATCACTCCACAGCCGACACCGCAGTAGGGGCAGGTGGAGCGCGTTTGCGTGACAGGGGAGGCGGTCATGGGGAGCTTTGAGTGGGGGTGGCGGAATACGGGTCGGTGCGCGCTTCAGGCGAGCTTGTTCTGGTCTTCGGCGGCGCTGTCGCCCAGCGGGATTTCGCCGAACATCAGCCGGTCGCGAATTTCGGCGATGCTGCAGCCTTCGCGCAGCAGCTTGAAGTACCAGCTGCCGTCGACGGTGTCGCCGTAGAGGCAGGCGCCGACGAGCTTGTCATCGGCGATCACCAGCTTCTTGTAGACGCCGCTGACCGGGTCGCTGAGCACGATTTCCTCGGTGCTGTCCGTGCCCTGGAAGTCGCCGGCCGAGAACAGGTTGATACCCGTGACCTTGAGCTTGGTCGAGGTGACCGAGCCCTGGTAGCGGCTGATGCCCAGTTCGGCCAGGTGGTTGGCCAGCACCTTGCCCTGCTCGAACAGCGGCGCGACCAGGCCGTAGGCAATGCCGCGGTGGGCCGCGCATTCGCCCACGGCGTAGATGCGCGGGTCGGTCGTGGTCTGCAGCGTGTCGTGCACCACGATGCCGCGGTTGACCTGCAGGTAGGCGGCTTCGGCGAGCGCGGTGTTGGGGCGTATGCCTACGGCCATGACGACCAGGTCGGCAGGCACTTCGCTGCCGTCCTTGAAGCGCACGGCGCGCACGCGGCCAGCGTCGTTCGCGAGCAGCTCCTGCGTTTGCGCGCCCATCAGGAACTGCATGCCGCGCTCATTGAGCGATTGGCGCAGCAGCTGGGACGCGGCCTCGTCGAGCTGGCGCTCGAGCAGCCAGTCGTTGACGTGCACCACGGTGACCTGCATGCCGCGCTTGATCAGGCCGTTGGCGGCTTCAAGGCCCAGCAGGCCGCCGCCTATGACCACCGCATGCCGGTACTGCGTGGCGGCATCGATCATGGCCTGGGTGTCGGCGATGTCGCGGTAGCCGAGCACGCCTTCGAGCTGGCTGCCGGGAACGGGCAGGATGAAGGCATGCGAGCCCGTGGCCATGATCAGCCGGTCGTAGGGTGCGCTCAGTGCCTCGCCCGCGGCGTTGACCGCATGCACGGTGCGCGACTGGCGGTCTATGGAGGTGACGGTATAGCCCGCGTGCAGCGTGATGCCGTTGTCGGTGTACCAGCTCCAGTCGTTGAGAACGATCTGCTCGAGCGTCTGTTCGCCCGCGAGCAGCGGCGACAGCATGATGCGGTTGTAGTTGGGGTGGGGCTCGCTGCCGAACACCGTGATGTCGTACAGATCGGGCGCCAGCTTGAGCAACTCCTCCAGAGAGCGCACGCCCGCCATTCCGTTGCCTATCATCACCAATCTGGATTTCTTCATCTGGGTCTTTCGTTGGCAGTTCTGAAAGCGCAAAAGCGTCTGTCCCTGTACAGCCCGGCTGCAGGGAAAGACGCCTTTGTCATAGGTTCGGGCCCATCGTTGGTGCCAAACTTCTGTGACCTTCAGTGGCCACGACAGGGTTCAAGCAATTCTCGGGCCAGCCTGGTATCGCGGAGCCGTTGGCCGCTTGGGGCAGGGCCATGCACTGAGATGGTGAGCCGGATGCTGCATTCGGGTGCAGGCCCCCGGCCGTTGGGCAAATGCGGTGCGACGGCCCGGCCGCGGCCGGGCTTTCAGGCGATGGTCATCAGGCTGGCATTGCCGCCAGCCGCTGCCGTGTTCACGCTCAGCGCGCGCTCTATGACCAGCCGCTCCAGCGGCACGGCGGTGGAGCCGCTGGCGGCGTGGCCTATGCTGACGATGGGGCCGGGCCGCACGGCGAGCGCCTGGCTGGCCTGGGTGAGCGACGCCGCGTCGCCATGGTGGAGCACGGCATCGAATTGCACGCTGGGCGCGCTCCAGTCGGGCACCAGGTCTATGGCCTGGCGCACGGCCAGGGGCAGGCGGGCGAACAGCGCCTGCCCCTCGGCGGGCCAGACCGCGCGGCTGCCTACGGCCAGAACGGCCGCGAGCTGGGTCAGCCTATCGCCGTCGGTGTTCGCGAGGCACAGCACGGCGTCGCGCGGCGCGAGCGTGTAGACGTTGCGCTCGCCTGTGGGGCCAGGGAGTTCGCAAGCGGGCGCGTGCGGCGTGAGCGCCTCGAAGCGCGCGCAAGCCGCCTGCAGCCGCGGCTGGCCGGCGTGCGCGGCCCAGCGTTGCAGTTGCGCGAAGGCCGAGGCTTCATGCCCGCTGGCGGCGGTTTGCGTGCCCTTGCCCGGCTGCGGCAGCGCGCGCTGCAGCACGTCGTCCGGGCGCTGCGACAGCAGCCGGTAGAGATACAGCGGGCCGCCGGCCTTGGGGCCCGTGCCCGACAGGCCTTCGCCGCCAAAGGGCTGCACGCCCACGACGGCGCCGACCATGTTGCGGTTCACATAGACATTGCCCGCGTGCGCCGCGCCCACGACCTGGGCAATGGTTTCGTCTATGCGCGTGTGTAGCCCCAGCGTGAGGCCGTAGCCGGTGGCGTTGATCTGCGCGAGCAACTGGCCCAGGCCCGCGCGCCGATAGCGCACGATGTGCAGTACCGGCCCGAAGATCTCGCGCTGCAGTTCGCCGAGGGTGTCGAGTTCGATCAGCGTCGGCAGCACGAAGGTGCCCTGGGCCAGCGCCGCGTCGCCCGGGTTCCAGGCCGTGCGCACGACCTTGCGGCCCCTGGCGCGCATCTGGTCGATATGCGCTTCTATGCCGCCGCGCGCCTGCGCGTCGATGACCGGGCCTATGTCCACGGCCAGCTGCGCCGGGTTGCCTATGCGGCATTGCGCGATCGCGCCTTCGAGCATGGCGATGATGCGCTCGGCGCAGTCTTCCTGCAGACACAGCACGCGCAGCGCCGAGCAGCGCTGGCCCGCGCTGTCGAAGGCCGAGGCGACGACATCGGCGACCACCTGCTCGGCCAGCGCCGACGAGTCGACGATCATCGCGTTCTGGCCGCCGGTTTCGGCGACCAGAGGAACCGGCTGGCCGTCGCTTGCGAGGCGCTGCGCGAGCGCGCGCTGCAAAATGCGCGCGACATCGGTCGAGCCCGTGAACAGCACGCCTTGCACGCGCGCATCGCCGACCAGCGCCGCACCCACGGTTTCGCCCTGGCCGGGCAGCAGTTGCACCACGGCCCGCGGCACGCCGGCCTGCCACAGGCGGCGCACCGCGTGGGCCGCGACCAGCGGCGTCTGTTCGGCGGGCTTGGCCAGCACCGGGTTGCCCGCGGCAAGCGCGGCGCTGACCTGGCCGATGAAGATCGCCAGCGGGAAATTCCAGGGGCTGATGCAGACCACAGGGCCCAGCGGGCGGTGGGTGCCGACGGCCCAATCCGCGCGCGCCTGCGCCGCATAAAAGCGCAGGAAGTCCACGGCTTCGCGCACTTCGGCAATGGCGTTGGCGGCGGTCTTGCCGGCTTCGCGTGCGAGCAGGCCCATGAGCTGCGGCAGATCGGCTTCGAGCAGATTCGCCGCCTGATCGAGGGCATCGGCGCGCACCGCAGGCGGCGTGTTGCCCCAACTGTCGGCTGCGAGGGCGGCGGCGTTGAGCGCGGATTCCACGTCCTGCGACGAGGCTTCGCGCACCCGGCCCACAAGGTCCTGCAGATTCGCCGGGTTGCGGATCTCGACTTCGGCGCCGTCGAATGCGGTCGGCGATGTCGTCGCACTGTGGCCCGGCGCCAGCATCGGGCCCGCCGACCAGTCGGCCGTGGCCTGCATGGCTTGGGCGATGGCCTGCAGCGTGTGTTCGTTGGACAGGTCCAGGCCCAGCGAATTCGCGCGCGCCGTGCCATAGAGCGCGATGGGCAGTGCAATCGCGGGGTGAGGCAGGCCGTATTCGCCTTCGTCGCGCGCCATGCGTTCCACGGTCTGCACAGGGTCTTCGACCAGGGTTTCGAGCGCGATGCCCGGATCGGCAATGCGGTTGACAAACGAGGTGTTGGCGCCGTTTTCAAGCAACCGGCGCACCAGGTAGGCGAGCAGCGTTTCGTGCGTGCCCACGGGTGCATAGATGCGGCAGGGCCGGCCCAGCGTGGACACGACCTGCTCGTACAGCGGCTCGCCCATGCCGTGCAGGCACTGGAATTCGTACTGGCCGGGCGTGTAGCGCGCCGGGTCGGCCATCTGGTGGATGGCGGCGACCGTATGGGCATTGTGGGTGGCGAACTGCGGGAACACCGCGTCCGGGGCGTCGAGCAGCTTGCGCGCGCAGGCCAGGTAGGCGACGTCGGTATGGGGCTTGCGCGTGTAGACCGGGTAGCCGTCCTGGCCATCGACCTGGGCGCGCTTGATTTCGCTGTCCCAGTACGCGCCCTTGACCAGGCGCACCATCAGCCGGTGGCCGCTGCGGCGCGCGAGGTCGACCAGGAAGTCGATGACCGCAGGGCAGCGCTTCTGGTAGGCTTGGATGACAAAGCCGATTCCGTTCCAGCCGGCAAGCGCGGGCTCCAAGCACAGGCGCTCGAGCAGGTCCAGCGACAGCTCGAGCCGGTCGGCCTCCTCGGCATCGATGTTCAGGCCGATGTCGTGGCCCTTGGCCTGCACTGCAAGCTGAAGTACGCGCGGGTAGAGTTCGGCCATCACCCGCGCGAACTGCGCGCGGCTGTAGCGCGGGTGCAGGGCCGACAGCTTGATCGAGATGCCCGGGCCGGCTTCGATGCCCGCGCCGCCCGCGGCACGGCCGATGGCGTCGATCGCCTGCTGGTAGTCGGCAAGGTAGCGCTGCGCATCGCTTTCGGTCAGCGCCGCTTCGCCCAGCATGTCGTAGGAATAGCGAAAGCCCTGGGCTTCGAGGGCCTTGGCATGCTGCAAGGCCTCGGCAATGGTCTCGCCTGCGACGAACTGCTCGCCCATCATGCGCATCGCCATGTCTACGCCCTTGCGAATCAGCGGCTTGCCGCCCTTGCCGATGATGCGCCCCAGCATGGTCGACAGCCCGGTCTCGCTGTGCGTGGCGACCAGCCGGCCCGTGAGCAGCAGGCCCCAGGTCGCGGCGTTGACGAACAGCGACGGGCTGCGGCCCAGGTGCTGGCGCCAGTCGCCATCGGCGATCTTGTCACGTATCAGCGCGTCGCGCGTCGCGGCGTCGGGAATGCGCAGCAGCGCCTCGGCCAGGCACATCAGCGCCACGCCCTCATGCGACGACAGCGAATACTCCTGCAACAGACCTTGGACGATGCCCGCGCGGCCGCTGGCACTCTTGCGCTCGCGCAGCGCGCGTGCCAGCTGCAGCGCGAGCGCATTGGCGGCCTGTGCATCGTCAGCGCGCGCACGTGCGAGCGCCAGCAGGCCCGCCACGGCCTGGGGTTCAGGCAGCCGCGTCGCGGCCGTGATGGCGTCGCGCAGCGCGCCGCGGTGTTGCGTGGGGCCGTCGACAAACGTGGGGTGGGAGGCCGGGGCAGCAGAGATGGACATGGGCAGCGAGGGATTAGTTGATGTGGCAATGGTGCATCCACATTGATAGAATATTTATTCAAAATATTCAGATATCACAGAATAAAAAACTACTTTATGAACACGGACCACGCACAAGCGCTTGACCGCATGGACCTGCGCATTCTTGCGCTGCTGCAGACCGACGGCCGCCTTGCCAACCTCAAGCTCGCCGATGCCATCGGCCTGTCGCCCACGGCCACGCTGGCGCGCGTGCAGCGGCTCACGCGCGAGGGCTTCATCCTGGGCTATGAAGCCCGGCTCAATCCGATCAAGCTCGATGCGGGCATGCTGGTGTTCGTCGAGGTACTGCTGGACCGCACCACGCCCAATGTCTTCGAGGCGTTCAAGGTGGCGGTGCAGCTGCAGCCCGAAATCATGGAATGCCACATGGTGGCCGGCGGCTTCGACTACCTGCTGAAAACCCGCAGCGCCGACATGAATGCCTACCGGGTGTTTGCCGGCAACGTGCTGTGGCAGTTGCCGGGCGTGCGCGAGACGCGCACCTATGCGGTGATGGAAGAGGTGAAGAACTCCTCGCATCTGCATTTGCGGGGGCTGGGGTAGGGCCTGCCTGCGTGCCCGGAGTGCAGGGCGTTCATCCTTCGATACTTCGGCGGGCTCGGGACTCTCAAGAAACAGCTTTTTTGTCAAATAAATCAATGACTTAGAAAGCACTCGATTTGAGCAAACAGCGGCGATGAGTGGCGTACTCTCAAAAGACCGACCCTTCGACAAGCTCAGGGTGAACGGGATTTTGAAGTCATGCCTCACCCTGTTTCTTGATAACGCCTGGCGAGACTTCGTCTCGCTTACCGCGCTCAGGGCGAACGGATGGGAGATTGAGTTCGCCAGAAAGAGTTCGGATGAACCGCGAGCAAGCTGCCAGATTCACGCTTGGAACGGTCCGAACACGAGGGGGATTTCAAATTCGGTCCGATCCACACCACGATTTGTGTCATTTTCCCAGGCTTGCCATCGCAACCCCGGCACAAGCGCCTGCCCCCAAGGCCAGCGCAGCGAGCAAGTGGCCGGACGGTGTCATGACCGCGGTCACGCGCAATAGCGCATTGCGACGCATCATGCCGATAACCCATGCAAAAACTGCCCCTGAAAGCAGGAATGCGCCGGTGATGACGATCTCCAATCGATGAGATTCTGTTCCGATTTTCAGCCATGCGGCAGCGACCACCAACATACTCAAAGCCGTTCTATTCCAGGCCAACGCTGTGCGCTCTGGTTGCAGCCCCGGGTCTCTCATATATTTCCCGTAAAGACCATGGCCACCGTGATAGCCGCGATCATGAAGCCAACCGCGATACATGAGATGAACCAGCATGCCGGCAATGGCCGATCATGGCGCATTGCAATTTCGTTCGATTTCCAGCGCAAAAATGCCAGCAAGAACATCGCGGCGGCCGCCACGCTGGAAAATATAGCCAGGTACGAAACATAGACATGCCCCGGAAATTTGACGGACACCTGGTCAAGCAGGACGGCTCCCGCCAAGAGTGCCAGTGCCGTTCTGACCCAGGCAAGAAAGGTTCTTTCATTGGCGAGTGAAAACCTGTAGTCAGGCTCTTTGCCTTGTAGTTGCCAAGCTGGACGGTGCATGTTTGCAGAGATATTTAGGGTGATGAGCGAAGGGAATTGGCGTCGGGCCGCAAGTGCCATAAAGCTACATCAACACACCCTATCCTCCAGGATCAAGTCCGCACCTTTCTCCGCCACCATCATTACCGCCCCCTGGATATTTCCGGACACCATCTTGGGCATGACCGAGGCATCGACTACGCGCAGACCGGATATACCGTGCAACCTGAGCCGTGAATCGACGACTGCCCCTTCGTCCTCTCCCATGCGACAGGTTCCCAATGGGTGGTAAATCGTCTGTCCGTTCGCACGTGCAAACTCCAACCAGTCGGCATCTGTCTGCACCTGCGGGCCAGGGCCCATCTCGCGTTCAATGAACTGCGCCATGGCGGGCTGGGCGACGATCTGGCGAGCCAGCTGCATGCTGCGCACGATGCACTGCTGGTCCACCTCGCTGCTGAGGAAGTTGGGCCTTATGGACGGCCCCTGCATGGGGTCGGCGGACCTGGCGTGGATGCTGCCTATGGATTCCGGGCGCATTTGGGTCACTCCTATCGTCATGCCAGGCGCGTGATCGAGAATGCGTTCGGCCGCATTGGCATAGCTGGCATGCACGAAGAAGTACTGCGCATCCGGCGTCGGCAGTTCCGCGCGGGTCTTGACGAAGCCATGGACCAGGCCCGTGCCCAGGGTGAGGATTCCCTTGCGCTGCGTCACATACCGGGAAACGGCGGCCGCCAGGCGCCAGCCACGTGACATTTCGTTGAGCGTTATGGTGTTCTTCACGCGCCAGTTCATGCGCGTGGCGAAGTGGTCGATATAGTTCTCGCCCACGCCCGGCAGGGCATGCCGCACCGCAATGCCCAGCGACTGCAGCAATGCCGGCTGGCCTATGCCCGACAGCTCCAGGAGCTGCGGGGTCTGAATGGCGCCTGCTGCCAGGATCACTTCGGTATGTGCCCGTACGCTGACCTCCTGACCATGGCGGCGGTAGGTGATGCCCACACAGCGTTGGCCGGCCAGATCCACGCGCAATACATGCGCTTCGGTCACTATCGTCAGATTGGGGCGCTGCAGCACTGGTTTGAGGTAGGCGTCGTACGCGCTCCAGCGGCGCCCGCCGCGCTGGTTCACCTGGTAGTAGCCGAATCCTTCCTGGTCAGGGGCGTTGTAGTCGTCGCTGAGTCGCTGGCCATTCTGAACGGCCGCCTGCATGAAGGCATCCGCTATCGGAAAGCGCTCATTGACCTGCTCCAGGTGCAGTGGGCCGTCCTTCCCCCGGGTGTCCCCGCCCTGCGGATAGCACTCGAGCTTGCGGAAGTAGGGCGCGACATCCTGGGCGCCCCAGCCCCTGGCACCGGCGTCACGCCAGGCGTCATAGTCCTGCGGCTGTCCACGCACGTAGATCATGCCGTTGATCAGCGTCGAGCCGCCGAGGCCCTTGCCGCGCGGCACGGAAATGACCCGGCCCTTCGTGTTCTCTTCGGCTTCGGTCTTGAAGAGCCAGTTGTACTTGCGGTTGGTCAGCAGCTTGCTGAAGCCCGCAGGGATGGGTATCCAGGGGCTGCGCGGCTGCCCACCTGCTTCAATGAGCAGCACGCGGTGCTTGCCCGAGGCCGTCAGCCGGTTCGCGAGCACGCAACCGGCCGTGCCGCCGCCAACGATCACGTAGTCATAGGTATCCATGGTGTTTCTCAAGCATTCAGATGAAGGGGACGGACCTTGCCGGGAGGCGAGGGAGCGCTGGATGCGCTGGCGGCTCGGCGATGGCACGGCAGCGCGCCGGCGCGCTCACACGGTGCTGGCCTGTGCCGTGTTCCGCCGAGCTGCTGGCCCTGCACAGCTTCTCCCGGAGTTCAGGCTGCATTGGGTTCATGTGCCTTCCGCTGGCGTCGCGCCGCGCATGAACGCCGCCATCAGCGCGATCTGGCTGGACAGCATGGGTGCGCCGAAGTGGACGCGGCAGCCCTTGGCCTGGGCAGCCCGAAGCAGCGGCGTCTCGGCGGGTTGCATGATGATCTCCGCGACGATCTGCTGCGGCTCCAGGCAGTCCACATTCAAGGGCAAGGCATCGCCGGGATGCAGGCCTAGCGAGGTGCCGTTGACGACCAGCTCATGGCCGGCAGGGTCCTCGCTGCCTACGGCCAGGCTCAGCGCAGGAAAATGGCTCGCAATGCGATCAATCAGTTGCTGCGCCTTGTCGGCCGTGCGATTGGCGATGGTCAGCCGGCGCACACCGGCGCCCGCGAGCGCAAAGGCGATGGCCGAGGCGGCGCCACCGGCGCCTGCCAGATAGACGCTGCGTCCCGCCGGCTCCAGGCCCTGGCTGCGCAGCCCGCTCACAAAGCCTTCGCCGTCCAGCATCCCCCCGACCAAACGGCCGTCTGCAGTGCGGCGCACGACGTTCACGGCCCCAATCAGGCGGGCCTCGGGCGTCATTTCGTCGCACAGGGCGACGATGGCCGTCTTGTGCGGCACGGTGACGACGAAGCCGCCCAGGTTCTGCAGCGTCCGCAGACCTTGGACTGCCTGGGCCAGGCCTTCGGGCTTGACATGCACAGGTACCATGACGCCGTCGATCTGGCGCTCGGCGAACAGCTGGTTGATACGCTGCGGTGTCTTGACGTGGTGGATGGGGTCGGCCAGGATGCCGAAAATCTGTGTGCTGCCGTTGATCTCTCGCATGGTGTCAGGCCTGGATATAGGAGGTTTTGGTGGCGGTGTAGAACTCGCGCGCGTAGCTGCCTTGCTCGCGCGCGCCGTAGCTGGAGGCCTTGCGGCCACCGAAGGGGGCGTGGTAGTCGACGCCGGCCGTGGCCACGTTCACCATCACCATGCCGGCCGTCGAGTGCCGCTTGAAGTCCGTGGCGTGCTTCAGCGACGTGGTGCAAATGCCGGAGGACAGGCCGAACGGGGTGTCGTTGGCCGTCGCCAGCGCCTCCTCGTACTCCTTGACCCGGATGACGGTTGCCACCGGGCCGAAGATTTCCTCGCGGTTCACGCGCATGGCGTTGTGCGTTTCGGTGATCAGGGCTGGCGACAGGTAGTAGCCCGGCGTGGCGCGTTGCAACAGCTCCCCGCCCGCCAGCAGCCGCCCGCCTTCCTGCTGGGCCAGGTCGATGTAGAAACGGTCCTGGTCCAGTTGGTCTTGCGATACCACGGGGCCTATGTCCGTGCCGGCTTCCAGCGCGTGTCCGACCTGAAGCGCTGCCATGCGCTCGGCCAGGGCCGCGACAAAACGGTCGTGAATGCCTTGCTGCACGATCAGGCGGCTGGACGCCGTGCAGCGCTGGCCGCTGGAGTAGAAGCTGCCCTGCAGGGCCACGTTGACGGCGAGATCCAGGTCCGCGTCATCGAGCACGACCAGCGGGTTCTTGCCGCCCATCTCGAGCTGCACCTTGGCGCCACGCTCCATGCAGGCCAGGCCCACGCTGCGGCCGGTGCCGGTCGATCCCGTGAAGCTGAGCGCACGCACCTTGGGCGAGTTCGCCAGAGCTTGACCGACCTTGGAGCCTGCTCCCATGACCAGGTTGAAGGTGCCGGGCGGCAATTGGCCGGCCCGCACAATGATTTCCGACAGCGCCCAGGCGCTGCCAGGCACCAGATCGGCGGGCTTGAAGACCACGGCGTTGCCATAGGCCAGTGCCGGGGCGATCTTCCAGGCAGGGATGGCGATAGGGAAATTCCAGGGCGCGATGATGCCTACGACCCCTTCGGGCTCGCGTGTCACTTCCACTTCGACGCCGGGCCGAATCGACGGCAACTTCTCGCCCCCCAGTCGCAGGGCCTCGGCCGCAAAGAATTTGAAGACGCGTCCGGCGCGCATGACTTCCCCTATGCCCTCGGCCAGCGTCTTGCCCTGCTCGCGCGAGAGCAGTCGGCCCAGTTCGTCACTGCGCGCCAGGATTTCCGCGCCGATGCGATCCAGCGCATCGGAGCGCTGTTCCGCGGTCCGGCCGGCCCAGGCCCGCTGCGCGTCGAACGCCGCATCGATGGCGGCCTGGGCCTGTTGCGCATCGGCGCGGACGTATTCACCCACGATATCGCGCGTATCCGAAGGGTTGATGTTGAGTGCTACCGATGTGCCGGAGGTCCATTCGCCAGCGATGTAGTTGAGGTGCGGTGTCGTTTGCATGGGGCAGGTAGGTTGTCTTGGTGGAGTCAGGTCATGAGCCAGCCGCCAGCCACGTCGATGACCTGGCCGGTGATGAAGCCGGCCTGGTCCGAAGTGAGGAACAGGCAGGCGTCGGCGACTTCGTTGGGCGTTCCCAGGCGGCGCAGCGGCGTGACGGCAGTGACCGCGTCATTGGCGGCCTGGGGTGCTCCGGCCACCATGGGGGTGTCTATGCGCCCTGGCGCCAGCGCATTCACGGTGATGCCATGCGGCCCCAGCTCGCCCGCAAGGTGCCGGGTCAGGCCGATGAGCGCGGCCTTGGTGGTGCTGTAATGCGCGGCAACGATGTCGAGGTAGGCCTTGCCGGCGACGGAAGACATGGAAACGATGCGCCCGTATCGGCGCTCGACCATGCCAGGGGCCAGCAGGCGCGTGAAGTGGAAGACACTGTTCAGGTTGACATCGACCACCTGGCGCCACTCGGCGGGTTCCATCTGCCAGATCGGCACCGGCAGGCCCTGGCGCTTGGGCGAGATACCGGCGTTGTTGATGACGGTATCCACCGGCCCCAGTGTGGATTGCGCGGTGTCGCATGCCGCCTGGCACTGTTCAAAATTACCCACGTCGGCCTGGGCGAAGTGCACCTGGCCCCCCTCCTGGCGAAGACGCGCCGCCAAGGCCTCACCGGCTGCCGCGTCGCGATCCACCAGGCAGACAGCGGCACCCGCCTGGACATAGCGCCTGGCGATCGCCGCACCGATACCGCCGCAGGCGCCCGTGACCAGCACCACCCGACCGGCATGGGTGGGTGTGTTTGGACTTGTTTCCATGGTGCTCAGAACTTGAGGTTGGCCTGCTTGACCAAAGTCGGCCAGCGCTCGCGCTCGTACTCGATCAGGGCCTTGAGCTCGGCTTCGCCGGTCAGATTCGGCGTTGCACCCAGCTTGCGTATCGATTCCTTGAACGCCTCGTTCGACGCCAGGCCGGCAATCGCTTTATCGATCTTCTCGCGCGCGCCTTTTTCCAGACCGGCGGGTGCCACCAAGGCAAACCAGGCATCGACCACGAAGTCCTTCAGGCCCACGTCCTGCAGCGTAGGCACTTCGGCCAGCACCGGCACGCGGGCCGCACTGGTCACCGCGATGGCCCGGACCTTGCCACTTTGGATGAAGGGCAGCACGGACGGCAGGTTGTCGAACAGCATGTCCACCTCGCCACCCAGGACAGCGGTGATGGCCGGCCCGGCGCCCTGATACGGTACATGGGACAGATTCAGACCGGTGCGCGCCTTGAAGAACTCGCCTGTCAGGTGCGGGCCGTTGCCCGTCCCCGTGGAGGCAAAGAAGCTGCCTTTCTTGTCCTTGCGCTTGAGGTGGGCGATCAGCTCGGCATAGTTCTTGACGGGAATTTTGCTGTTGACCACCAGCACATTGGGCATGGTCGCCAGCACGCTCAAGGCGCTGAAGTCCTTGCGCGAGTCATAGGGAATCTTGGGGTACGAGACGTAGTTGAGCGCCAGATTGCCCGCAGTCCCCAGGCCCAGCGTGTAGCCGTCGGGCGCGGCCTTGCTCACCAAGTCGGCGCCAATGCCGCCGCCGGCGCCTGGCTTGTTCTCGATCACAAAGGGCTGTTTCAGGGCCTCCTGCAATTGCAGACCCACGAGCCGCGCCATCAGGTCGGTAGTGCCTCCGGGTGGATAGCCCACGATGATCTTCACGGGTTTGGCCGGGTAGTCCGCCGCTTGAGCGGCGGACAGTGGCAGGGCGCATGCGAGCGCAGCAGATCCTGCGATCAGAAAATTTCGCTTGTTCATGGGGCTTGTCTCCTTCATTGTTTTCACTTCTTCACTGCTGCTTGAACACCGTCCACAGCTTGCCGACACCGTCATCGGATGGGCCCTCGCCCAACTCGACGACCATGCGCTGCAGGGTGGCATTGAAGCGGAACGGCGGCTTGAATGCCTCGCTGATGGGCACCCCGGCGAGACCGCAGGTCAGGCCAGCGGTGGTGCTATAGGTCCACCACATCTTGGGGAGCTCCAGCGTGGCTCTTTGCTGGCCATCGACGCACAAGGCCAGTTGTCCAGCGTTGCTGCCCGTGCGCTTGAAATTCAGCTCCACGACGGCGGACCCGGTGGGCATGGGGATGCTGAGGCGATGGCCTTGGACTTCGGAGTAGAGGTACTCGTAGACCAGCTCTCCAGCCTGGCAGTACAGGACAAAGCCGGCGAATCGACTTCCCCAGGAGAAGATCACGCCTTCTGTCTCAGGTGTCAGCGCAGACAGCTCGGCACGGATCGCGTAGTCGCGGTCACTGATTTCGGGAACCATGAAGCGGTCGATCCGGGCCATGTCCGGCTGGAACTCATAGCGCGAGCGCTTGGTCGCCATCAGGAAATCGCGCGCGCGTTCCGCCTCGCGGTCGTCCAGCGGCAGCACGCCGAAGCGATCCGCCTGCTGCCACCAGATATCGACCAGCGAAGCGAGCTTGTCTGGATGCTGTGCGGCCAGATCCCTGACCTCGGTGAAGTCCTCATTGAGCTTGTACAGCTCCCAGCGGTCGTCGACGGCATAGTCGGCGCCCTTCGCATGCTTGACGACGGCCTTCCAGCCTTCATGCCACACGGCGCGATCGCCCAACAGCTCGAAGTACTGCGTGACCTTGGTCGTCGGTGCGGCGGCATCGGCGAAGGTGTAGCGCATGCTCTGACCGTGCATGGCCAGCTGGTCCATGCCTCGATAGGTGCGCGGCGCCTCGACACCGATGCAGTCGAGCACCGTGGGCGTGACATCGGTGACGTGGTGGAACTGCGTTCTCACCTCGCCACGGCTGGCAATGCCGGCGGGCCAGTGCATGATCAGCGGCGCGCGGATGCCTCCGCCATGCGTGTCCTTCTTGTACCACTTGAGGGGCGTGTTCGACACTTGCGCCCAGCCCATGGGATAGTGGCTGAAGGAATACTCGCTGCCTATGGTGTCCAGGCGCGGCAGCATGGCATCGATGGTCTCCTGCTCATGCGTCATGTGCTTGCGCATGTTGATGGCGCCCAGCGCGCCGCCTTCGGGACTCGCGCCGTTGTCCGAGATCAGCACGATCATCGTGTTGTCCAGTTGGCCAATCGAGCGCAGGTAGTCGACCAGGCGACCGATCTCGGCATCGGTGTGTTCGAGGAAGGCCGCAAAGGTTTCCTGCAGGCGGCAGCCCACGCGGCGCTGATCCTCGGGAACGTCCTCCCAAGCGACCACGCCCGGATTGTGCGCTGCCATTTCGGCATCCGCGGGCACAATGCCCAGCGCTTTTTGCCGCGCAAATCGCTGCTCGCGAATCTGATCCCAGCCCCCGTCATAGCGCCCGCGGTACTTGCCGATGTAGCTGTCCGGCACCTGGTGGGGCCAATGGCAGGCGCCCAGGGCCAGGTAGTTGAAGAACGGCTTGTCGTGCGTGGACGTGACGTGATCGCGAATCTGTCCTATCGTGCGATCCACCAGATCGCTGGACAGGTGGTAGTCCTTGCGCGGCTCGAAGTGGAAAGGGTGGTTGTCCTCGTACAGTTCGGGGTTCCACTGGTCGATCAGCGCGCCGTGAAATCCGTACCAGCGCGAGAAGCCTCGTCCCAGCGGCCAGTCGTTGTGAGGGCCGGCTGCTCCGTAGTCGGCCAGATTGGTCAGGTGCCATTTGCCGCTGGCATAGCAGCCGTAGGCATGCTCGCCCAGAACCTCGGCCAGCGTCGCCGCCTTGGGTGAAATGCGCCCCTGGTACGCAGGAAAGCCGTTAGCCCATTCGGAGATGATGCCTACGCCGACGGAATGCGCGTTGCGCCCGGTCAGCAGGCAGGCCCGCGTGGGCGAGCACATGGCCGTGACGTTGAAATTGCTGTAGCGCAGGCCGCCGCCGGCCAATGCGTCGATGTTGGGCGTGTTGATCTCGGACCCGTAGCATCCAAGGTCGGAAAACCCCACGTCGTCCAGCACGATGTACAGCACGTTCGGCGCATCCGACGGTGCTTTCGGCTGCACGGGCCAGTGCGGCACCGAGTCCTTGTAGGTCTGACCAATCTTGCCCGCGAACTGTTCGTTCAGGCTTTGCTGCTGAGGTGTTTCCATGGGTGATCTCCTGAGTCCTGTGACGTTGATGCAAGTCTATTGATCCGTACCAAAACAGCTGCGGTACAGTTGATCGCAACAGTCGCGCTTGCCTCACAAAAAGATATGAACAACCACCTTCCGCTGGCCGAGCGCATCGCCGCCGACATCAGACGCCAGATCACGCTGGGCCAGCTGGCGCCCGGCAGCAATCTGCCATCGCTGCGCGATCAGGCCCAGGCCTGCGGCGCGGCCAAGAACACCGTCGTCAAGGCCTATGAGATCCTGGTGGCCGAAGGGTTCATCGAGCCTCGCCGTGGAGCCGGTTTCTATGTGGCGGGCCGGGAGCCCCACCTGCGCGCCACGGACGGATGGGCGCCCGCACTGGATCTGGCGCTCAGTGCCGTGGGTATCGATCGCCAGATGACGGACGCAGCCCACGGCCCGCTGTCCCTGGGCGAAGGACTGCCGCCTTCGGCCTGGCTCGAAGGTTGCCGGCTGGACCGTTACATGCAGAAAATCGGCCGCAGCGGCCTGGGCACGGTTTTCCGTTATGGCGACCCCGCCGGCTACCTGCCGCTGCGCAGGCACATCGCCGCCCGTCTGCAAGGCTTCGGCATGGCCGTGGACCCGGCGCAGATCGTGCTCACCCAGGGCGCCTACCAGGCGGTTGACCTGGTCATCCGCCACCTGGTCCGCCCCGGCGACCATGTCCTGGTCGACGACCCCGGCTTCTATCCGACCTTCAACAAACTGCGGCTGCAGGGCGCGCAGATCCACAGCGTGCCCCGCACACCGGAAGGGCCCGATATCGGCATGCTCTCCCAATTGTTGCGGCAGTACAAGCCACGCCTGTTCTTCACGCAGTCCTGCGGACACAACCCTACGGGCAGCGACATGACGGGGACGGTCATGCAGGCGCTGACGGAGCTGGCGCAGTTGCACGGCCTGGTCATCGTGGATGACGATGCATTGGCCGATTTTTCTGCGGTGCGCGCAGCGCGCATCGGCAAGGGCGACCAGCTCACGCAATCCATCTATGTCGGCAGCTTCTCCAAGTCGCTGTCCAGCGTGGTGCGGGTCGGCTTCCTGGCATGCGGGGCCGATCTTGCGCGTGAGCTGACCCAGGTCAAAACCATCGTCAGTCTCAACAGTTCCCTATACGCCGAGCGTACGGTGGATGCGGTGATCACCGAAGGGCGTTTTCGCAAGCACGCACTGGCGTTGCGCGCCAAGACGCGCAACGCCACGCGCGCCGCGCTGGCGCTGTTCGACGAACATGGTGTCGAAGTCTTTGCCCGGCCGGAACAAAGCCTGTACCTCTGGGCACGCCTGCCTGGCGTGGACGATTCGCTGGCGTTCGCCCGCCAGATGTTCGCGCGCGGCATTGCGATGGCTCCGGGGGCCATCTTCAGTCCTGATGCCACGGCCCTCTCGCCCTGGTTCCGGTTCAACGTCGGATTCCTGGGGCCGGATTCTGCGATCAAGGAGGTGCTCTCCTCGATTTGATGCCCCCGTTTTTTCGTGATCAGGCCAGACCCATGATTTCATCGACGTAGCGCCCGCTGCGCAACAGCGCAACCATGGCCTTCATCGGTGTATCGATGTGCGTGAAGAACGCCTTGTAGCCCGCGCAGAGGTAGTTCAGGCCGGGCTCGCCGTCAGGGGTCTCGATGAACCGGTTGCGCGGGCATTCCCCGTAGCAGGCGAAAAGCGCCGGACACTGCTTGCAGTACTTCGGCAGCGTGTCGAACTTCGCATTGCCGAAGCGGCGCTGCTTCTCCGAGGCCACCAAGGTGGCCAGCGGTGTGTCCTTGATGTTGCCCAACTGGTGCTCAGGCTCCACAAAGTGGTCGCAGGAATACACATCGCCATTGTGTTCCAGCGCCAGCGAGGCGCCGCAGGTCGGCGCAACAACGCAGCTGTTGTGCTGGCCCAGCCAGCTTCCCAGCGCCACATCGAACGTGGTCACGTACACCTTTCCCACGTCGCGCTTTACCCACTCATCGAAGATGCCGATCAGGAAGCTGCCAAATTTTTCGGCCGGCACCGACCTGGCGGTCGCGCGCGTGCCCTCCTGCCGGTACAGCGGCCTGTCCTTGCCCTTGAGGCCGCCCCAGCCCTGGTTGGCGAGCATGATCGTCTGCTCGGTCGCGCGCTCGACGATAGGGATCAGCTGGATGTACTGCGCTTTCAGTTCATCGCGGAAAAAGCGATAGACCTCGAGGGGGTGGTCGGCATTGCCCGCATGGACCGTGCACAAGATATTGGTTTCCACCCCGTGCCGCTGCAGGCAGTTCCAGCCCCGCAGCACCTGGTCGAAGGTGCCCCGTCCTTTGCGGTCCACGCGGTAGATGTCATGCATTGCTGCAGGTCCGTCGACACTGACACCGACGAGAAAATTGTGTTCTCGGAAAAAGCGGGCCCATTCGTCGTCTACCAGCGTCGCATTGGTCTGGATGGTGTGCTGGATATGCTGATCGCTGCGGCGGTGCCTCTCGGCCAACTCCACCGCTCGCCGGTAGAAATCGAGGCCACGCAGCATGGGCTCGCCACCTTGCCAGGAGATTTCGACCTGCGGGCCTGGCGAGGAGGTCAGCAACTGCCGTATGTAGGTCTCCAGCGTGGCCTCGTTCATGAAGTAGCTGTCGTCGGGGTACAGGTTCTCCTTGGACAGGAAGAAGCAGTAGGTGCAACCCAGATTGCACGCCGCCCCAGCTGGTTTCGCGAGAAGGTGATAGTGCTGCTGTGGTGATTGCATTGGTGACTCTGGATGGTTGATGCTGTTCTCGCTCGGAGAGACTGTTTGCCGGCGAATGAAAACGTAGCCGCCTTCAATGAGAAGAGTGCGGCGCAAGCGTTGATGAATCGGCGGTGCAGTTGCTCCGGTTGCTCGCAGTGCGAAGCTGGCCACTGCAGATGGAAATTCTATGAACGCGTCTCGAAAGGCCGCGGTACAGTTCCGCCCAACAGTGCTGGTTTGTGCATTCCGGCGCGGCGCGCAGCGGCGTTTGCTGGCGCCGGGTCGAAGGCCGGCGTTCGCCTGCGAGGCGGCGCCCGGGTGCAGGCCTTGGCATCAGTCTTTCATCCAGCGCTCATCAAGGGCCTGGCGGCCGCGGCAACTCGCGTCCACGATGCAGGGGGGGGCGGCGGTGCCAGCGGCCGACCCATGGGCTGTGCGTGCCGCCAGGCGCGCAGGTGCAGCCGGCACCTGGGACAGCCCTCCAAGGGCTTCAAGCGGCGCTTAGGACCCGGGGTGAGCCGAGTGCCCCGCCACCCATGGCAGTGCCAGCGCCGCCAGCAGCTCGATCTGCTGCCTTTCCAGCGCGCTCCACTGCGCGCGCGTGCCCAGCACGTTGAAGGTCGCAAAGCAGCCGTCGGCGCGCACCAGCGGCACGTTCATCACCGACTGCAGCCCCATGGACAGGATCAGCCGGTGGTCGTCGAACACCTGCTGCAGCGCCGCCTGGCCTTCGCCTATGAAGATTTCGCTGGACAGCAGCAACTGCCGCGTCCAGGGCGTGAGGCCCTTGCGCTTGCGGCCCGCGAGCGGGTACTCGGCGGGGCGCGATGACCAGATGCGTTGCAGGTCTATGGCTTCGGCCGTGTCCCCGTGGGCGGGCCACTGCACGTGGTTCACCGTGAGCAGGCCGTCGCCCAGCAGGTCCTGGCGCACGCGCTCGATGATCTGCAGCGCGGCGGCGAAATCGGGCGCGCGCGGCAGTTCACGGCACAGCGCCAGGCCGGCGGATGACGGCAGTGTCAGGGGACAGTCTTCACTCACCCTTGATGCCCAGCTCGCGGATGATCTTGCCGTAACGCTCGGCGTCGGACTTGAGCACCGTGGCGAACTGCGCCGGCGTGGCCTTGACGACTTCGACGCCCAGGCTGTCCATGCGCGCCTTGACGGCCGGATCGGCCATTGCGGCGTTGGCGGCAGCGTTCAGTTGGTCGACCAGTTCCTTGGGCATGTTGGCCGGGCCGAACAGGCCATACCAGACGCCCAGTTCATAGCCGGGCAGCGTTTCGCCTACCGTGGGCACGCCTTCGGGCATCAGCGCGGAGCGCTTGGCCTCGGTCACGGCCAGCAGCTTGAGCTTGCCGCTCTTGACGTGCGGCAGCGTCTGCGTGCCGGCCGAGAACAGCACCTGGGTCTGGTCGGCGACCGTATCGACCACGGCGGGCGCGCCGCCCTTGTAGGGCACATGCACCATCGTGATGCCGGCGGCCTTTTCGAACAGCACCGCGCTCAGATGGTTGGTCGAGCCCTGGCCTGCGGTCGCGTAGTTCAGCTTGCCGGGATTGGCCTTGGCATAGGCAATGAACTCCTTGAGGTTGTTGACCGGCACCGAGTTGCTCACGACCATGGTGTTGATCACGTTGGCCAGTTGCGCAATGGGCGTGAAGTCCTCGACGCCCTTGAAGGGCATGCTGGCCATCAGTGCGGGATTCATCGCATGCGTGCTCATCGAGCCCACGAGCAGCGTGTAGCCGTCGGGCCGTGCCTTGGCAACGATGTTCGAGCCGATGTTGCCCGATGCGCCCGCGCGGTTGTCGACGATCACCGTCTGGCCCAGTGACTTCGACATGCGCTCGCCCAGCGCGCGCGCAAGGATGTCGGTCGAGCCTCCGGGCGCCCAGGGAACGATCAGCGTGATGGGCTTGTCCGGGTAGGCCGCCGACGCGGCGCCCGCAACTGCCAGCAGGGCGGTGGCGCACAGGGCGCGGATACGGTGAGAAATCATGGAAGCTCCAGTGGTTGAAAGGGGGAAGGGGGCGTCAGCGGCCGACGGCGTAGCCCTGCATGCCGCGCGGATTGGCCGCGGCGCGCAGCAGCAGCCGGCCTTGTGCGTCGCGCTCGCGGGTGCAGGCCGACATGCGGCTTTCCGACCAGGCATCGCCGACCTTGACCTGGTGGCCCGCGGCGCGCAGGGCTTCGATCTCCTCGGGCGCGAAGCGCGATTCGACGGTCAGCTGGTTGAGCCTGGTCTGGCGCGGCCAGAACGATGCGGGGAAATGGTCTACATGCCAGGCGGGCGCGTCGATCGCCTCCTGCAGGTTCATGCCGTGCACCGCGTGGCGCAGGAAAAAGGCCGGCGACCATTGGTCCTGCTGGTCGCCGCCGGGCGTGCCGAACACCATGTAGGGCTCGCCGTCGCGCAGCGCGAGCGAAGGCGACAAGGTGGTGCAGGGCACGACGCGCGGCGTGACGGTGTTGGCCAGGCCTTCGTCGAGCCAGGTCATCTGCAGGCGGGTGTTGATCGCAAAGCCCAGCGCGGGCACGACCGGGCTCGACGACAGCCAGCCGCCCGAGGGCGTGGCCGCGACCATGTTGCCGTGCCTGTCGATGACGTCGATATGGCAGGTGTCGCCGACAAAAATTTCGCGCTCAGCCCATTCGGCTACGGGCGGCAGCGCGGCAAATGTGGGCTCGCCTATGCCAAAGCGCGTGTCGGCAGTGAGAAGCGTGCGCTCGGCCGCGCCCAGGTCGGGCAGTCGCGGCGCTATGCCCGCGGGCGCGCCGGCGCGCAGTTCGGCCGAGGCGCGGTCGCTGGTTTCGAGCCAGCGCGCGCGCAGGTAGTCGTCGGACAGCAGCGCCATCTGCGCTTCGCGCTGCGCGCCGGGCGCGTCGCCGTACCAGGCCAGGCGGTCGGCCATGGCCAGCTTCGCGGCCTCGGCAATGCGGTGCACAAAGCCTGCCGTGTGTGGCTGGTGGTGCGCCAGATCGGCGTGGCGCAGCATGCCTATCTGCTGCAGGAAGGCCGGGCCCTGGCTCCAGAAGCCGCACTTGGCCAGCGTGTAGCGCCCGAAGTCCAGCGTCAGCGGCGTTTCCACCGTGGCCTGCCAGTTCGCCATGTCGTCGTAGCGCAGCAGGCCGCCATGGCGTTCGCCACTGGTGTCCTGCACTTTTTCCGTGCGGTAGTAGAGATCGATTTCCTGGGCGACAAAGCCGCGGTACCAGATGTCGAGCGCGGCATCGATCTGCTCGGTGCGGCCGCTGGCACGGGTCTGCGCTTCCTGCAGCAGGCGCTCGAAGGTGGCCGCGAGCTGGGGCAACCGGAACAGTGCACCGGGCTGTGGCACGCGGCCTTCAGGCAGCCAGACCTGGGCCGAAGTGGGCCATTGTTCACGGAACAGGTCCTGCACCGCGTAGATCGCCTGCACGGCGCGGGGAATCAATGGAAAGCCGTCGCGCGCATAGCCAATCGCCGGCGCGAGCACATCGGCCAGCGACCAGGTGCCATGTTCGCGCAGCATGGTCATCCAGGCACCGAAAGCGCCGGGCACCGTGGCCGGCAGCATGCCTATGCCCGGCACCTGCTCCAAGCCCATCCGGCGAAAGGTTTCGGCATCGGCTTCGGCCGGGGCCACGCCCTGGCCCTTGATCGCCTGCGTCCGGCCCAGCCGCTCGCTCCACAGCAGGATGGGCACTTCGCCGCCCGGTCCGTTGAGGTGGGGTTCGACCACCTGCAGCACAAAGCCGCCGGCCACGGCCGCGTCGAAGGCATTGCCGCCGCGTTCGAGCACGCCCATGGCGGTCTGCGACACCAGCCAATGGGTAGAGGAGACCACGCCGAAGGTTCCGGTGATCTCGGGACGGGTAGTGAAGGCGCTCATGAATGCTTTTGGTGCAGTGGATGGTGGACCCAACTATAGAAGCACGGAATAGGCCAGGGTGAATGTATTCGTATCGATCCATGCATTGCAGGCTATAGTTCGGCGATGAGCCATTCCCAGCAAACCGTGGGGCGCGCAATCGATGCGCGCCTGAAGCTGCGCCACTACCGGCTGGTGGTGGCGCTGGACCGCTACCGCTCGATCACGCGCGTCGCCGAAATCCTGGGCAGCAGCCAGCCCACGGTCACGCGCGCGCTGGCCGACATTGAAGACATCTTCAACGCCGTGCTGTTCGACCGAACCGGGCGCGGCCTCGAGCCCACGGCTGCGGGCCGGGTGGTGATCGCGCGCGCGGCGTATGCGATTGCCGAGAACGACGAACTGCTGATCGAGCTCGATGGCGTGCGCGCCGGGCGCCAGGGCCGGCTGCGCGTGGGCGTGCTGCCCTATGCGTCGACCCGTGTGCTCGACAGCACCTGGTCGTACCTGTTCTCGCTGCGGCCCAGGATCGCCACGGTGTCTATGGAAGATGTCACGGGCAATCTGTTCGCGGCGCTGCGCGCGCGCACGCTCGACTGCGCGATCTGCCGCTTTTCACAGAACGAACAGGGTGACGATGCGATCGAGCAGGTGCTGCTCTACCACCAGCAGCCGCGGCTGGTCGTGGCCAAGCCCAGCGCGGCGCTGCTCACGCGCTTTCCCGAAGTGGATATCGCCAAGCTGTCGGAGATGGACTGGATCTTCCCGCCCGCCGATACGCCGAGCCGGGGCATGATAGACGCGATCTTCTCGGCGGCCGGGCGGCGCGTGCCGATTCCCACGCTCGAGGCCTATGCGGTGCGCACCATCGCGTCCGCGCTGCGCAATCTGCCGCGCGGCATCACGGTGCTGCCCGATGACATCGCCCAGGCGGTGTGCGTGGGCGGCGCGGCCGAAGTGCTGGAGCAGGCGCTGCCCTGGAGCCTGCCGCCGGTGGGGCTCGCGTGGCTGCGCAATTCGCCCAAGGCCGATCTGATCGATGGGCTGAGGCAGGCCATTTTGGCGCGGCCGGTCTGAATCGGGATTACAGCCCCAGTGCGTCCAGCGCCGGCGGGCGCAGCAGATCCTGGTCTATGCCCATGACTTCGCTCGCGCGTTCCATGGCCGTCCACAGTTGCGCGGGCATCTTGAGGATTTGCTCGGGCGAGTCGGCCTGGGCGATCCAGGCGCCGATCTCGTGGTGCTGTTCGGGCGTGAGCAGATCCAGGTGCAGCATTTCGTCAATGGTTTTCATGGGATCAGCGGTTCTTCGTATTGCGAAAATGCCTGGTCAGCATGCGCTGCGCGGCCTGAGCTCCAATATACCGCCGTCCGTCATGGACCCGGGGCTTCAGGCGGCTTTTTCGACATGCGCCTGGCGCGTGTAGAGAAAATCCATCACCGCCTTGCGGCAGCGCAGGTACTCGGGGT
Organism: Pantoea sp. 18069; assembly: GCF_902706035.1. GTDB lineage: Bacteria > Pseudomonadota > Gammaproteobacteria > Burkholderiales > Burkholderiaceae_C > Comamonas. The sequence goes on from NZ_CACSJA010000031.1 coordinate 55,385, forward strand.
CGTTGGCAAGTTCCACGCGCTTGCGCGGCCGCGCGATGTCCACGCTCAGGATCTCGCCTATGCGCGCGGCCGGGCCGTTGGTCATCATCACGATCTTGTCGGACAGCAGCACGGCTTCATCGACATCGTGGGTCACCATCACCACGGTGCTGCGCGTGCGTGCGACGATCTCGAGCAGTTCGTCCTGCAGCTTGGCGCGCGTGAGCGCGTCGAGCGCGCCGAACGGCTCGTCCATCAGCAGCACCTGGGGCTCCATCGACAGCGCACGCGCAATGCCCACGCGCTGCTTCATGCCGCCCGAAATTTCACCCGGGCGCTTGTCGCGCGCATGGCTCAGGCCCACCAGGGCCAGCGCCGCGTCGGTGCGCTCCTTGAGCTGGGCCTTGCTTTCGGCTTGCGAGAACACGCGCTCCACGGCCAGATGCACGTTTTCGTAGCAGGTCAGCCAGGGCAGCAGCGAATGGTTCTGGAACACCACGGCGCGCTCGGGCGACGGGCCCTGGATTTCGCGGTTGGCGCACAGCAGCACGCCGTTGCTGGGCGTGGTGAGCCCGGCGATCAGGTTGAGCAGCGTCGACTTGCCGCAGCCCGAATGCCCGATCAGCGCGACGAAGTCGCCCTTGGCAATGCGCAGATCGATGTTCTCCAGCGCCAGGAACAGGCCCTTGGCCGTTTTGAAACTCTGCGAGATGCCTTGCAGTTCAATGAATCTGTCGTTCATGACTTCACCTCTTCATAAGTAAAAGCTTTGGCGATCTGCACCAGCAGCAGTTCGAGCGCCAGACCCACGATGCCGATCACGCCTATGGCGATGATGATGTTCATCACGTTGAGGTTGTTCCACTCGTCCCAGACCCAGAAGCCTATGCCCACGCCGCCGGTCAGCATTTCGGCCGCGACGATCACCAGCCAGGCCGTGCCCACGGCCAGGCGCACGCCGGTGAGCATGTAGGGCAGAACCGAGGGCAGCAGGATCTTGGTCGCGATCTTCCATTCGGACAGGTTGAGCACGCGCGCGACGTTCATGTAGTCCTGGGGCACGCGCTGCACGCCGATCGCGGTGTTGATCACCATGGGCCAGATCGAGCAGATGAAGATCGTCCAGATGGCCGCGGGGTTCGCGCCCTTGAAGACCAGCAGGCCTATGGGCAGCCAGGCCAGTGGCGACACCGGCTTGAGCAGGCTGATGATGGGGTTGAACATCTTCGACAGGAACTTGAAGCGGCCGATCAGAAAGCCTGCGGGAATGCCGACCAGCGCCGCCAGGCCGAAGCCTATGGCCACGCGTTCGAGCGAGGCCAGCACGTTCCAGCCCACGCCCTGGTCGTTCGGGCCGTTGCTGTAGAACGGGTCGCTGAACAGCTCGATCGCCTGCTCCCAGGTCGCGGCCGGGCCGGGAATGCTCCCGCCCGTGGCCATGGAAATGCCGGCCCAGGCCAGCACCAGCAGCGCCAGGCCCAGCAGCGGCGGCACGGCGGCCTGGACCAGATCCTGGGCCTGCAGCACCAGTTTGCTCGGAGGCCGCGCGCTGGCGCTGACCGGGCTCGCGGGCGCCGCATGGGCGGCATGCCCGGCCAGGGGCAGTGCCGTCTCGGCGGCGGGCTCCACGCCCTCAAGGGAGCGCGCGTGCAGCGCGCCGAGCGGCGCGGCGGTGGGCGATAAAGTGTGTGTGTTCATCGTGCGTTCTTCCGTTGAAAGGAGGGTGCCGGGCGCCGGGGCCCGGCAGCGCCTGCGTCAGGCCTTGACCTTGAAACTGTCGGCGTACTTCTGCGGCTGCGTGCCGTCCCAGACCACGCCGTCGACGAGCTTGCTGCTGCGCATGTCGCTCTTGGGCAGCGGCGTCTTGGAGGCCGTCGCCGCCTCCTTGTAGAGGGCTATGCGGTTGATGGACCTGGCCACGCCAAGGTAGTCCGGGTGGTCCTTGAGCAGGCCCCAGCGCTTGTGCTGGGTGAGAAACCACATGCCGTCGGAGAGGTAGGGGAAGTTCACCGCGCCCTCGTTGTAGAACTTCATGTGGTCGGGGTCGTCCCAGGTCCTGCCCATGCCGTTCTGGTAGCGGCCCAGGATGCGCTGGTTGATCGCGTCGACGCTGGTGTTCACATAGGACTTGGCGGCAATGGTTTCGGCCATCTGGTTCTTGTTGGCCAGGCTGGCGTCTATCCAGCGGCCGGCTTCGAGAATCGCGGCGGTGACGGCGCGCGCGGTGTTCGGGTACTTGTCGGCGAACTCGGCCGTGGTGCCCAGCACTTTCTCGGGGTGGTCTTTCCAGATCTCCTGGGAGGTGGCGGCCGTGACGCCTATGCCGTCCATGATCGCGCGGTGGTTCCAGGGCTCGCCCACGCAAAAGCCGTCCATATTGCCGACACGCATGTTGGCCACCATCTGCGGCGGCGGCACGGTGATGACCTTGGCATCCTTGATGGGGTTGATGCCGTTCGCGGCCAGCCAGTAGTAGAGCCACATCGCATGCGTTCCCGTGGGGAAAGTCTGCGCAAAGGTGTACTCGCGCTTTTCGCTGGCCATCAGCTTGGCCAGGCCCGCGCCGTTGACCGCGCCCTTGTCGGCAAGCTTCTTGGCCAGCGTGATCGCCTGGCCGTTGTTGTTCAGGTTCATGAGCACGGCCATGTCCTTTTTCGGCCCGCCAATGCCCAGATGCACGCCGTAGACCAGGCCATAGAGCACATGGGCGCAGTCGAGCTCGCCATTGACCAGCTTGTCGCGCACGCCCGCCCAGCTCGCTTCCTTGGTGGGAATGATCTTGATGCCGTATTTCTTGTCTATGCCCAGCACCGAAGCCATCACCACGCTCGCGCAGTCGGTCAGCGGGATAAAGCCTATGCGCACTTCCTTCTTCTCCGGCGCGTCGGACCCCTGGGCATGCACCAGCGCGCGCAGGGCCGGGGAAATTCCCGCGACCCCCACGGCGGCGGCTTGCAAAACGGTGCGGCGCGGAACGCCGGTTTTCATCAGGTCAGGCATATGCAGTCTCGGCAGAAAAGTGGCAAAAAAAAAGGCGCCCGCATCCTGCGCGAAAGCCATGGGCTTGCCGTGCAGTGATGGGGACGCCTTTGTCCGGTGACAGGCAAATCGGTCGTTGAATGCCTGTCGGTGGGGTCTTCGTTGACCTTGCTTTTACTTAAGCAACTTCGGTGCCAGCTTGGGTTTTCCGGCATGAAACAGCGGTTTTCCCAATGCAGCGGCCGGGACCGGGGCTGTGGAGCGGGTTTTTTGCCGGCGCGTCGCGCGCCATTTCTGTGCGCGTGCGCTGAATCGGGGCGCGTTGGCGTCTGTTAGCCGAGCAATTCCGCCGCGTCTATCATGCGCTGTGCGATCTGCACCATCTTGATGCCCTTGTCCATCGCGAGCTTGCGCAGCCGGTCGTAGGCCTCCTTCTCGCTCAGCGACTGGCGCTGCATCAGGATGCCCTTGGCGCGGTCTATGGTCTTGCGGTCCTTGAGTTCGTCGCGCGCATCCTGGAGTTCGGCACGCAGCGACTGCTCATGCTTGAAGCGCGCCATCGCCACCTGCAGGATGGGGCGTATGCGCTGCGGCGCCAGGCCTTCGACGATATAGGCGCAGACACCCGCGGCGACCGCGTCGGGCACATGCGTGGTGTCGGGGTCATTGGTGAACAGCACGATGGGGCGGCGTTTGTCGCGCGTCGCCATGACCACATGTTCGAGCGCGTCGCGGGCTTCGCTTTCGGCGTCGACGATGATCAGATCGGGGCGCAGCTGCGCGAGGCGCTCGCTCAGGAATACATCGGCCGGCAGCGTGGCGACGATATCGTATTGCGCTTCGAGCAGCCCCACGCGCAAGGAGCGCGAGCGCTCGAGCTGCAGGCGCACATGCTCTTCCTGGTCGTCCAGCACAGCCAGATCCGGGACGATGACCACAATGCGCAAGGGATGACTCATGGCTTGGCATAAGCAAGAAAAATGCCATTTTGCGCTGAATCGTGGGCTGTGGGCTTGGCTGGAGGGCAGGCCGTTCACCCTTCGACGGGCTCAGGGCGAACGGGTTGGGCCATGCCTTATCGACTTCAGGACTCAGGGCGAACGGGATGGGGCATGGGTCAAGAGCCGCGGCCTACTTGCGCAAAAACGGCAGCGGCACATCGGCCGGAATCGGGCAGGCATAGGGCTGGCCCTGGCGGCGTTCCAGCAGTTCGGCCTTGGCGGCGGCTATCAGCGCCGGGTTGGCAATCAATTCCACCGCAGTCGCGGTCAGCACCTTGGCGGCATGCACCATGCCCGCATGGGCCAGGCCCGACTGGCCCTGCGAGACCATCTGCCACGAATGCAGCGGTGTGCCGAACGCATAGCACGCGACCCAGGCCTGCACCGTGGGCGTGATCCAGCTGACATCGGCGACGTCGGTGGAGCCGAACATGGTTTCCTGCACCTTGGGGTCGTAGGGCGCAAGGCCTTCGAACACCGCGGGCACCTTGCCGCGCAGCACCGCGGCCAGCGGGCGGCTCACGGCGTCGAGGTCGTTGGGGTCCAGCGTGGCCTGGAAGTCGCTGGCGAGCTTTTGCTGGCGCGCGTCGAGCTGCAACCGGCCCAGCGCCTGCATCTGCGCATACATCACCTGGTTGAGCGTGGTGTTCTGCAGCAGGTTGGAGCAGGCCTTGTCGAACACGATCTCGAGCCGGCAGTCGGTCATCAGCGCCGCGCCGCGCGCGACGTTCTGCACGCGCGCGTAGAGTTCGGCGGCCTCGTGGTTGCGGCCCGCGCGCACAAGATAGAGCACTTCGGCGCGCGCCTGCACCACATTGGGCGACATGCCGCCCGCATCGGTCACGGCATAGTGCACACGCGCGTCCGAAGGCATGTGCTCGCGCAGGTAGTTGACGCCCACATTCATCAGCTCGACCGCGTCGAGCGCGCTGCGGCCCAGGTGCGGCGAATGCGCGGCGTGCGAGGCCTTGCCGTGGAAGATGAACCTGGCCTGGATATTGGCCAGCGTGCTCTGGCTGAACACCGCGGTGAAGCTCGCGGGGTGCCAGGTCAGCGCGACGTCGACGTCGTCGAACACGCCCGCGCGCGCCATGAAGGTCTTGCCCGAGCCGCCTTCTTCGGCGGGGCAGCCGTAGTAGCGTATGCGGGCCTTTTGCCCGCTGGCCTGCAGATGCGCCTGCAGCGCGATGGCGGCGAAGTGCGCCGACGTGCCCAGCAGGTGGTGGCCGCAGCCGTGGCCGGCCAGGCCCGGGCTGTCGACCGAAGGCGTGCAGACCAGCGCGCCGCTTTGCTGGTTCAGGCCCGACAGCGCGTCGTATTCGCCCAGAAACGCAATGGCCGGGCCCTCGTCGCCCCATTCGGCCATGAAGGCCGTGGGAATGCCCGCGACATCGCGCGTGATGCGAAAGCCCGCGCTCGCGAGCGCGTCGATATGCAGTTGCGCCGACGACATCTCGGCGTAGCGCAGTTCGGCCAGCGACCAGATCCGGTCGGCCAGCGCCGTCATGCGCGGCGTCTCGCGCGTGAAGAATTCCTGCAGTTCGTTCAGTATGGTCATGGACGGTGTTTCCTGGGCTTGCGCCATCATTCGGGCTGGATGCCGGCCTTGTCGAGCTGGGCCTTGTTGCGCTGGATGTCGGCCGCGATCTGCCCGGGGAACTGGCTCTGGTCCATGTCGGTGGCCTGCGCGCCCAGCGCCTGCAGGCGCTTTTGCACCTCGGGCAGGTGGGCGGCCTTGACGGCCGCGTCCTGCAGCTTCCTGACGATGGGCGCGGGCGTGTTCCCGGGCACGACGATGCCGAACCAGCTGATGCCCAGCGCATTCAGGTCGTCATGGCCCAGCTCCTTGAAGGTCGGCACATGGGGCAGATCGGGCGAGCGCGCCGTGGCCGACAGCGCGACGGGAATCAGTTTGCCGCCCTTGATCTGCGGCAGCGCCGAAGGCAGCTGATCGGTCATGACCTGCACCTGGCCGGCCAGCGCGTCATTGAGCGCCGGGCCGTTGCCGCGGTAGGGCACGATCTGGATATCGGTCTTCATGGTGTCGTTGAACGACGCAAGCATCAGATGGCCCAGCGTGCCCACGCCCGGCACGCCGGCGCTGAAGGCGCCGGGCTGGGCGCGGATCTTGGCGAGGAAGTCGGCGAAGTTGTTCACGCCCATCTTGGGGTGGGCCATCCAGACCGAAGGCATGGTCACGAGGTTGGCGACGGGCGTGAGCTTCGCGCCCAGGCCCTGGGCCCGGGTGTAGAGCAGGGGGTTGATGGTCATGGTGCTCACCGTGGCCATGCCCACCGTGTAGCCATCGGGCTGGGCCTGGGCCACGGCTTCGGTGCCTATCAGCCCGCCCGCGCCGCCGCGGTTGTCGACGACCACCGGCTGGCCCAGCGTGCTGCGCATGCCTTCGGCCAGCACCCGGGCGACGATATCGGTGGAGCCACCGGCCGCGAACGGCACGATCAGCTTGATGGGCTTGCTTGGATAGTTGTCGGCCGCCTGGGCGCCCAGCGGCAGCGCCGCGGTCAGCGCGGTGAAGGTGAGGGCGCCCAGGCGCCGCAGCGACAGGCAGCGGGACACCGGGTGGGCG
>NZ_CACSJA010000032.1 GCF_902706035.1 Pantoea sp. 18069
GCTGCCCATAGACAACAATCACGATGAGCAGCAAATGCGAATCTGGGCGACTGGCAGAAAAAATTGGCTCTTCGCCGGTACGCTGCTGGCCGGCCAGCGTGCGGCCGCGATCACGAGCTTGATCCAGTCGGCCAAACTCAATGGCCACGATCCCTATACGTATCTGAAAGACGTGCTCACGCGGCTGCCCACCCACAAGGCACGTGACATTGACCAGTTGCTGCCGCACATCTGGTTGCCGCCTACTGCTACCGCATAGCGCCGACTCTGCGCAAGGACCGGACCGCGTGTGTTTGCTGGCCCCTTACAGTGAAGTGAAGGTGCACAGGCCATTGCTTTCATGGCGCTCGATTTCGCCGCGGCGCCACAGGTAGTTCAGGTGAGCGAGGGCTTCGCCCAGTGCGAATGTCTGTTCATGCGGGTTGAGCTTGCGGCGGAACATGGCCTGCATGACCTGGGCGGCATTGGTGGGCCCCAGCGCGCAGGCTGCACGCACTTCGTCCAGCCGTTCGGCATGGTGGTCTTCCAATTGGTGGATGCGCGTGTGCAGGCCCTGGAAAGGTTTGCCGTGGGACGGCAGCACCAGGGTGTCTTCGGGCAGGGGCAGATAGCGCTGCAGCGAGGCTAGGAACCAGCCCAGCGGGTCGCCCTGGGGTTCGTTGGCGTGCACGCTCACATTGGTCGAGATGCGTGGCAGCACCATGTCGCCGCTGATCAGCACCTGCAGTTCGGCGCAGTACAGGGCCATGTGTTCCGGCGCATGGCCATAGCCGGCGATGCATTCCCAGGTCTGCGCGCCGATCTGTATGCGATCGTGGTCCATCAGGCGGCGAAAGCTGTCGGGGAGGTCGGGAACGAGCTGCGGGTAGTAAGCCGTGCGCTGCAGCACATGCTGCAGGAACTCGGGGTCGTCGAGACCATGGCGCTCATAGAACGCCGCATAGCGCGCGCCGCCTTCGAGGTTGTGGCTCGCGGGCGGCTTGCAGGCGACGAGCGCCACATGGTAGTCGGTGGCGCTGATCCACAGCGGGGCCTGCCAGCGGCTGCACAGCCAGTGGGCCAGGCCGATGTGGTCGGGGTGCATGTGGGTGACGAGAACGCGCACGATGGGCAGGCCTTCGAGCTGCTCGGCGAAGATTTGCTCCCATTGCGCGCGGCTGGTGTCGCTGGCCACGCAGCAGTCGATCACGGTCCAGCCTTCGCGCCGGCCGGCGCCGTCATCGAAGCTGTCGCGCAGCAGCCAGAGGTTGATGTGGTTGAGCGCGAAGGGCAGACTCATCCGTATCCATTTGACGCCTGGGGCGACTTCCAGGCAGCTCCCTGCTTGCGGCATTGCATCCGCGAGAGGGTAGTGGATTTCGTGTTCAAGCAGGTTCATGGTGCGGACGGTGAGTTATGTTAACGTTGACGTAAACGTCACATTTTGCATTCTAGGGATTCGCGCCAGCATGCATGTCACTTGCGCGCCTCCCCCCAGACTTTCGTATGTCCATCACCTATACCATCAGCGACCTGGCCAAAGAGTTCGACCTGACCACGCGCGCCATGCGCTTCTACGAAGACATGGGGCTGCTGCAGCCGCAGAGGACCGGGCCTGCGGGGCGCAACCGCATCTACAGCGCGCGCGACCGTACCCGGCTGCGGCTGACGCTGCGTGCCAAGCGCCTGGGCCTGTCGCTCAGCGAGGCCAAGGACATCATCGATGTCTACGACAGCCCGCGCGATACGGGCGCGCAATTGCGCAAGTTCCTCGAAGTGCTGGGCCAGCACCGGCAGCAACTCGAGGACCGGATGGCGGACCTGCAGATGAACCTCGACGAGGTGCGCGAACATGAAAACGAGGCACGTCAGCTATTGGACAAGATGGATGGGGAAAAATAATTCATAATTGACGTTTACGTAAACGTAATCAAAATATTCCAACAGGAGACAAGCCATGACCGACCTTCCAGGACTCAACTTCCAGCTCGGCGAAGACATCGATGCACTGCGCGACGCGGTGCGGGAATTTGCGCAGAGCGAGATCGCGCCGCGTGCCGCGGAAATCGACCGCAGCGACCAATTCCCCATGGACCTGTGGGAGAAGATGGGCGCGCTGGGCGTGCTGGGCATCACCGTGCCCGAAGCCTGGGGCGGTGCGCAGATGGGCTACCTCGCGCACATGGTGGCGATGGAGGAAATTTCCCGCGCCAGCGCTTCGGTGGGCCTGTCGTATGGCGCGCACAGCAACCTGTGCGTGAACCAGATCAACCGCAATGGCACCGAGGAGCAAAAGCGCAAGTACCTGCCGAAGCTGATCAGCGGCGAGCATGTGGGCGCGCTGGCGATGAGCGAGCCGGGTGCGGGCTCGGACGTGATCAGCATGAAGCTCAAGGCCGAGGACAAGGGCGGCTACTACCTGCTCAACGGCAGCAAGATGTGGATCACCAACGGCCCGGACGCCGACACGCTGGTTGTCTATGCCAAGACCGAGCCGCAGATGGGCGCGCGCGGCGTGACGGCGTTCCTGATCGAGAAGGACATGGCCGGCTTCTCCGTGGCGCAAAAGCTCGACAAGCTGGGCATGCGTGGCAGCCATACGGGCGAGCTGGTGTTCGAGAACGTCGAAGTGCCGGCGCAGAACGTGCTCGGCGGCCTGAACAACGGCGCCAAGGTGCTGATGAGCGGGCTCGACTACGAGCGCGCGGTGCTGACCGGCGGGCCGCTGGGCATCATGCAGTCGGTGATGGATTCGGTCGTGCCCTATATCCATGACCGCAAGCAGTTCGGCCAGAGCATAGGCGAGTTCCAGCTGATCCAGGGCAAGGTCGCGGACATGTACACCGTGCTGCAAGCCGGCCGTTCCTTTGCCTATACGGTTGCCAAAAACCTCGATCTGCTTGGAACCGAGCATGTACGCCAGGTGCGCAAGGACTGCGCGAGCGTGATTCTGTGGTGTGCCGAGAAGGCTACCTGGATGGCCGGCGAAGGCGTGCAAATCTATGGCGGCAATGGGTATATCAACGACTACCCTCTGGGCCGCCTCTGGAGGGATGCGAAACTCTACGAAATTGGCGCGGGAACCAGCGAAATCCGCCGCATGCTCATTGGTCGCGAACTGTTTTCCGAGACTTGCTGAACGCCCCGCGCCTGTCTATTGAACACCCAGGAATTCCACATGACGACCACTTCCATCGAAGAACTTTTCGCTCACAACCGCGCATGGGCTGCCCAGGTGGAGCATGACCGTCCCGGGTTTTTCACGGGCTTGATGGCGCAGCAAAAGCCCCGCTATATGTGGATTGGCTGCTCGGACAGTCGCGTGCCGGCCAACCAGATCACGGGCCTGGAGCCGGGCGAGATCTTCGTGCACCGCAATGTCGCGAACGTGGTCGCGCCCAGCGACCTCAACTGTCTGTCGACCATCCAGTACGCGGTCGATCAGTTGCATGTCGAACACCTGATGGTGGTCGGGCATTACGGCTGCGGCGGCGTGCTGGCCGCGCTCAACGACTTGCGCATGGGGCTGGTCGACAACTGGATCCGCCATGTGAAGGATGTGCGCGACAAGCACCGTGCCTTGCTCGAGTCCCTGCCCGTGGCCTGGCGCCACGATGCATTGTGCGAGCTCAATTCGATCGAGCAGGTGATGAACATCTCGCAGAGCACGGTGATGCAGGATGCCTGGGCGCGTGGCCAGAAGGTGACACTGCACGGCTGGTGCTATGGCCTCAGGGATGGCCTGATCAACAACCTGCAGATGACGCTGCCCGGCGTCGAGGGGGCCGACAAGGCCTACCAGCAGGCCGTGGCGCTGGTCGCGAGCCGCGAACGCAGCTGAAGCGCGCGAGACGCACCCGGTACGGCGGATTCCACGAGGCACGGAGCGATGTTTCCCCAGCGTCTCGATGCGCCGCAGGCGTATGACATCGCCAAGGCGATGATGGACGGTTTCAACCGCCATTACCGGCTGTTCCGCTCGGAGTCGGCGCGTGCCAAGCACCGCTTCGAGACCGCTGACTGGCATGGCCAGCAGCGCGCGCAGCGCGAGCGCATCGAGTTCTATGATCTGCGCGTCAAGGAGTGCACGCGGCGCCTGGAAAAGGAGTTCGCGGCCGGGCAATTGCCGATGGCGGTGTGGCAGCAGGTCAAGCTGCATTACATCGGCCTGCTGGTGAACCACTTCCAGCCCGAACTTGCCGAGACCTTCTTCAACTCGGTCACGACCAAGATCCTGCACCGCACGCACTTCCACAACGATTTCATTTTCGTGCGGCCCGCGGTAAGCACGGAATACATAGAGAACGACGACCCGGCTGCGCGGCCGACCTACCGCGCGTATTATCCGAGGCGTTCGCCCGCGCCGCAGACCTTGCTGGCGACGCTGGCGCAGATCGTCGAGGATTTTGGCCTGCAGCGCGCATTCGAGGACTTGCCGCGCGACCTGGCCGCGGTGCAGCAGGCGATCGTCGATCAGGGAATATTGGCGAAACAGCGCACGAATTTCCAGATCCAGGTGCTTTCCAGCCTGTTCTATCGCAACAAGGGTGCCTACCTGGTGGCCAAGCTGATCAACGGTTTCACCGAGCTGCCGCTGGTGCTGCCGCTGCTGCACGGGCCGCGGGGCGGGCTGGTGATCGATGCCGCGCTGTTTGGCGAGGACGATCTGCAGGCGCTGTTCAGCTTTGCGCGCGCCTACTTCATGGTCGACATGGAAATTCCCAGCGGCTATGTGCAGTTCCTGCGCAGCCTGATGCCGGGCAAGCCGCGCGCCGAGCTCTATACCGCGCTGGGCCTGGCCAAGCAGGGCAAGACGCTGTTCTACCGCGACTTCCTGCACCACCTGCGCTATTCGAGCGACGCGTTTCGCATCGCGCCGGGCATCAAGGGCATGGTGATGCTGGTCTTCGACCTGCCGAGCTTTCCCTATGTGTTCAAGCTGATCAAGGACTTCTATCCACCGCAGAAGGACACCACGCGCGAACAGGTCAAGGCCAAGTACCAACTGGTCAAGCAGCACGATCGCGTCGGGCGCATGGCCGATACGCTCGAGTACAGCCTGGTGGCGTTTCCACGCGATCGCTTTGAAGACGCGCTGATTGCCGAGATCGAGAAGTTCGCGCCCAGCCAGCTCGAGATCAGCGACCGCGATGGCGACGGGCGCAGCGAAGTCATCATCAGCCACCTCTATATCGAGCGGCGCATGATTCCGCTCAACCTGTATCTGCAGGAAGCGCTCGAGGCCGGGCCGGGTGACGCGCGCGCCCAGGCGCAGCTCGCGCGCAGCGTGGTCGAGTATGGCAATGCGATCAAGGACCTGGTCGCGGCGAACATCTTTCCGGGCGACATGCTCTGGAAGAACTTTGGCGTGACGCGCAACGGCAAGGTGGTGTTCTATGACTATGACGAGATCGAGTACCTCACGGACTGCAATTTCCGCGCCGTACCCGAGCCGCGCAACGAGGAAGACGAGATGAGCGGCGAGATCTGGTACGCGGTCGGCCCGCGCGATGTGTTCCCGCAGAGCTTCGCGCCTTTCCTGCTCGGCCACCCTTTGGTGCGCGAAGTGTTTCTGCAGCACCATGCCGATCTGCTCGAGCCCGCGTTCTGGCAGGCGCACCAGCAGCGCATTCGCGCCGGCCATGTGCACGATGTTTTTCCCTACGAGCGCGAACGGCGCTTTGCCTGGAATGCTGACGACGACCCGCTGGTCGCGCGCAGCGCCGGGCCTTCTTTCCCATTTTCAAACCACCAGGAGACAAAAGAATGACCGAAGCCATTGTGATCGTGGGCGCTGCCCGCACCCCCATGGGCGCCTTCCAGGGCGATTTTTCCGAGCTTGCGGCCCACGATCTCGGCGGTGCGGCGATCCGCGCGGCTGTCGAGCGTGCGGGCATTGCGCCCGAGAAAGTCGATGAAGTGCTGTTCGGCAACTGCCTGATGGCCGGCCAGGGCCAGGCGCCCGCGCGCCAGGCCGGGTTCAAGGGCGGCCTGCCGGCGAGCACGGGTGCCGTGACGCTGTCGAAGATGTGCGGCGCGGGCATGGAGGCGACGCTGCTGGCGCATGACCAGCTCGTGGCCGGCAGCCGCGATGTGATGGTCGCCGGCGGCATGGAGAGCATGACCAATGCGCCCTATCTGCTGAAGAAGGGCCGCGGCGGCTACCGCATGGGCCACGACAAGATTTTCGACCACATGATGCTCGACGGCCTCGAGGACGCCTATGAGGCCGGCCGTTCGATGGGCACGTTTGGCGAGGACTGCGCGGCCAAGTACCAGTTCACGCGCGAACAGCAGGACGCGTTTGCCACGGCCAGCGTGCAGCGCGCGCAGGCCGCGGCGCAAAGCGGCGCGTTCACGGCCGAGATCACGCCCGTGACGGTTTCCACGCGCAAGGGCGACGTGGTGGTGAGCATCGACGAAGGCCCGGCCAAGGCACGGCTCGACAAGATCGCCAGCCTCAAGCCGGCGTTCAAGAAGGACGGCACGATCACCGCGGCGTCGAGCTCGAGCATCAACGACGGCGCGGCCGCGCTGGTGCTGATGCGCGAATCGACGGCAAAGGAGCTGGGCTGCAAGCCGCTGGCGCGCATCGTTGCGCATGCGAGTTTCGCGCAGGCGCCCGAGTGGTTCACCACGGCGCCCGTCGGTGCCACGCAGAAGGCGCTGAAGAAGGCTGGCTGGACGGTGGCCGATGTCGACCTCTGGGAAGTCAATGAAGCGTTTGCCGTCGTGCCGCTGGCGTTGATGGCCGAGCTCGGTGTGTCGCACGACATCGTCAATGTCCATGGCGGCGCCTGCGCGCTGGGCCACCCGATCGGCGCCAGCGGTGCGCGCATTCTGGTCACGCTGCTGCATGCGCTGCAGACCCGGGGCAAGAAACGCGGCCTGGCCACGCTGTGCATTGGCGGCGGTGAAGCCACGGCCATGGCCATCGAGTTGGTTTAAGCTGCCTGACGTGCCCGGGAGGCGCGGGCGGCATCAGAGAAGGGAAACACCGTGATCACCAACGAGGAGCAGTTGCGGGCGCTCTACGAAGCGCCTGCTGAGCGGGCATTGCTCAAGCAGCAGGTGGACCTGGACCGCTACTGCCTGCGTTTCCTCGCGCTGTCGCCACTGTGCATTCTCTCGACCGCGGGCCCTGCGGGCGCGCTGCTTGATGCGTCGCCGCGCGGCGGCAAGCCGGGCTTCGTCAAGGCGCCCGACAAGCACACGCTGCTGCTGCCCGATGTGGGCGGCAACAACCGGCTCGACAGCATGAGCAATCTGCTGCACGACCCGCGCATCGGCCTGCTGTTTCTCGTGCCCGGGTTCGATGAGACGCTGCGCGTCAACGGCACGGCGCGCCTGCGCGACGAAGCCCATTACACGGCCTTGTTTCGCAGCGACAACCCGCGCATCCGGCTGGTGATCGAAGTGACGGTGCAAGAAGCCTATTTGCACTGCGCGAAAGCCTTCATGCGCGCCAGGCTGTGGAAGCCCGAGGCGCAGGTGCCGCGCTCGGCCATGCCGGGCATGAACCAGATCGTGCATGCGCAGGTGGGCCTGAAGGCACCGGCCGAGCCGCATGAAGTGATGGTGGCGCGCTATGCCCACCAGATTGCGCAGGAGCAGGGCATGCAGCCCGATGATGCGGCGCAGCCGCGCTGAACCACAGCCGTTTTAAAGGAGGCGCAATGGCGCAGGTATTGGTGATTGGAGCGTCGCGCGGCATTGGCCGCGAGCTGGCGCAGCAGTACATTGACAATGGCGACCGCGTGATCGCGACGGTGCGCCGCGCCGAGGACCGCGATGCGCTGCTGGCGCTGGGCGCGGCAGCCGTGCATCTGGTCGATGTGGCCCAGCCGCAGTCGGTCAGCGGCCTGGCCTGGCTGCTGGACGGCGAGAAATTCGACTTTGCCTGGTATGTGGCCGGCGTGCTCGACCATCTGCGTTCGACCAACCCGCCGACGCAGCAGGAGTTCGACCGCGTGATGCACACCAATCTGCTGGGCGCGATGCAGGCCTTGCCCCAGGTGGCGCCCATGGTCGAAGCAGCTGGAGGCAAGTTCGCTTTTGTCTCGAGCAGCATGGCGCAGATCGGCCATGTGGACGACGACCACTCCTGGCTGTACCGCTGCAGCAAGGCGGCGCTGAACATGGCGGTGGCGACGGCCCGCCATGGCTGGCCCGGCGTGCTGCTTGTGACCATGGACCCGGGCTGGGTGCGCACCGGGATGGGCGGCAGCGCCGCACCGCTGTCGGTAGAGGAAAGCGTGCAGGGCATGCGCGCGACGCTTGCGGGCGCGCAGTCCGCCGATGCGGGCCGGCTGCTGCACCACGACGGCCGCCGCGCCGACAGCTGGTGAGCGCGGCACAAACGACCCTTGAGGCGTCGTTGCGTTGCGTTGCCTTGCCGTGCTATTCAGCTGGTAAAGGCCCAAGCGGCCTGGAAACGACAAGAAATACATAACGGAGACAAACAATATGCTGCTGACCCCCGACCAGGAAATGATCCGCGACGCGGTGCGCGATTTTGCGCAACAGGAAATCTGGCCCCATGCGGCGCGCTGGGACAAGGAACACCACTTTCCCAAGGACGTGCACCAGGGCCTGGCCGCGCTGGGCGCCTATGGCATTTGCGTGCCCGAGGCCTATGGTGGCGCGGGGCTCGATACGCTGAGCCTGGCGCTGGTGCTCGAGGAAATCGCCGCGGGTGACGGCGGCACGAGCACCGCGATCAGCGTGACCAACTGCCCGGTGAACGCCATCCTGATGCGCTACGGCAGCGAAGCGCAAAAGCAGCAGTGGCTGGTGCCGCTGGCGCGCGGCGAGATGCTGGGCGCGTTCTGCCTGACCGAGCCGCATGCGGGCTCGGACGCTTCGTCGCTGCGCACCACCGCGCGCAAGGACGGCGACCACTATGTGATCGACGGCGACAAGCAGTTCATCACCAGCGGCCAGAACGGCCAGGTGGCGATCGTGATCGCGGTCACCGACAAGGCCGCGGGCAAGAAAGGCATGAGCGCCTTTCTCGTGCCGACCAGCACGCCTGGCTATGTGGTCGCGCGCCTCGAGGACAAGCTGGGCCAGCACAGCAGCGATACCGCGCAGATCCGTTTCGAAGGCTGCCGCATCCCGGCCGCCAACCGGCTCGGCGAAGAAGGCGAAGGCTACAAGATTGCGCTGTCGGCGCTCGAAGGCGGGCGCATAGGCATTGCCGCGCAAAGCCTGGGCATGGCGCGCAGCGCGTTCGAAGTGGCGGTGCAATACGCCAAGGAGCGCGAAAGCTTTGGCCAGGCGATCATCCAGCACCAGGCCGTGGGCTTTCGGCTCGCCGAATGCGCGACCCAGCTCGAAGCGGCGCGCCAGCTGATCTGGCATGCGGCCAGCCTGCGCGATGCGGGCCGGCCCTGCCTGCAGGAAGCGGCGATGGCCAAGCTGTTCGCCAGCGAGATGGCCGAGCGCGTCTGCAGCGCGGCCATCCAGACGCTGGGCGGCTATGGCGTGGTCAGCGACTTTCCGGTGGAGCGCATCTACCGCGATGTGCGTGTCTGCCAGATCTACGAAGGCACGAGCGACGTGCAGAAGATCATCATCCAGCGCGCGCTGGCCTGACGCGGCCGGTCCTTGGCAGGGGAGACAGACCAGGCGACTTCCGTGCGGGCAGGCTCCCGCCACGGTACCGTCAGCTGCAGCACGGCGCACACCGCTGTGCGGGCCGGCGCGCGGCCTGTCCAGACAGCCGTGGCGCAGGGATGCTGCGGGTGGAGGCAAAATGGTGGCTGGCACCGCCAGCGCCTCCAGGTCTGGCACCTGCTTTTTCAAGGAATTCTCACCATGCACACTTCGTCGACCCGTACCCCTTTCGTGACGCGTCGCCAGTGCCACGCAGCCATCGGCGCGCTGCTGCTGGGCGCCTGGCAGCAGGCCCAGGCGCTGTCGCTGGCCCAGCTGTCATCGGCCGATGCCAGCAGCGGCATCAAGCTGGCGCTGAGCCAGGGCGCGCAAGCCGCAGTGGCGCTGCTGGGGCGGCCTGACGGCTTTCTGAGCAATCCCCTGGTGCGCATTCCGCTGCCGGGCTATCTCGACGATGCCGCCAAGCTGATGAAGCGCTTTGGCCAGGGCAAGCGCATCACCGAACTTGAAACCTCGATCAATCGCGCGGCCGAAGCCGCCGTGCCCATGGGCAAGGACCTGCTGGTCAATGCGGTGCAGACCATGAGCGTCACGGATGCCAAGCAAATCCTGACCGGGGGCGACAACGCGGTGACGGCGTTCTTTGCCGAGAAGACCCGCGCGCCGCTGAGCACGCGCTTTTTGCCCGTGGTCAAGCAGGCGACCGACCAGGTGGGCCTGGCGCAGCAGTACAACCAGTTCGCGGGCAAGGCCGCGGGCCTGGGCCTGATCAGCGCGCAGGACGCCGATCTGTCGCAGTACGTGACGGGCAAGACGCTGGACGGCCTGTTCCTGATGATTGGCGAGGAAGAACGCAAGATCCGCAAGGACCCCGTGGGCACGGGCAGCGCGCTGCTGCAGAAGGTGTTCGGGGCGCGCTGATGGGCCAGGCGACGGTACAGGCCT
Source organism: Pantoea sp. 18069 (assembly GCF_902706035.1). Lineage (GTDB taxonomy): Bacteria > Pseudomonadota > Gammaproteobacteria > Burkholderiales > Burkholderiaceae_C > Comamonas. The sequence continues at coordinate 10,543 of NZ_CACSJA010000032.1, forward strand.
GCCCCTGCGGGCGGGTCGATGGCAAGGCGCGGCCGCTGTCCTATGCGGACTGCTGCGAGCGTTTTGTCGCGCATTTCGACACCACGCCCGCGCCCGATGCCGCGCATCTGATGCGTTCGCGCTATAGCGCCTTCGTGCGAGAGGATGCGGCCTATCTGCAGGCCACCTGGCACGCCAGCCAGCGCCCGGCGACGCTGGCTTTTGATCCCGGCGCGCGCTGGCTGGGCCTCAGCGTCAAGGACTTTCAGGTGACGGGCGAGGACCGGGCCGAAGTCGAGTTTGTCGCGCGCTATCGCATTGCGGGCCGCGCGGTGCGGCTGCATGAGCGCAGCCGGTTTGTGCGCGAGCAGGGGCGCTGGTTCTATGTGGACGGGGACCCGTTCTGAGTGGATCGTGCTTACTGCTTTAGGGTAGGCCGTTCATGGTTCGACGGGGCCGCCCAGGCAAGCTCACCACGAACGGTTGTCCCGTTCGCCCTGATCCTGATCCTAAGCCTGTCGAAGGATCGAAGGGTGAACGGCCTGCGTTCAAGCCACGCTGTTTTGATGACGCGCGCGAGGCGCCATCGTTCTTTTTTGACTCCATAGAGAAGCCGGCTCCTGCCGGCACAAGCAATGCAATTTGACGCGATCCTGTTTGACTGCGACGGTGTGCTGGTCGACAGCGAAACCATTACCAACACGGTGCTGTGCACCATGCTCAACGAATCGGGCTGGCCGATTTCGGCCGAGGAGTGCATGCGCACGTTCATAGGCCGCACGGTGCGCAGCGAAACCGCGCGCATCGAGGCGCATACCGGGCGGCCGCTGACCGACGACTGGATGGCCGCGTTCTACGCGCGCCGCAATGAGCAGTTGCGCGCGCAGCTCGTGGCCATCGACGGCGCGCTGGCCTCGGTGCAGGCCGTGCACGCGCAACTGCAGGGGCGCATTGCCGTGGCTTCGGGCGCCGACCGATTCAAGGTGGAAATGCAGCTGACCCAGGTCGGCATGGCGCCGTATTTCGCGGGCCGGGTGTTCAGCGGCCACGAGACGCCGCGCTCCAAGCCGTTTCCCGACGTCTACCTGGCCGCGGCCGCGGCGCTGGGCATTGCACCCGGGCGCTGCCTGGTGATCGAGGACTCGGTGCCGGGCATAGAGGCGGGCCTTGCGGCCGGCGCGACGGTCTGGGGCTACTGCCCCGATCCCGTGCTGTTCGCGACGCCGCAGATGCTGCAGGACGCGGGCGTGGCGCGCATCATGCGCTCCATGGCCGAACTCCCGTCCCTGCTCGCGGGCTGACGCGGGCCGTCAGGGCCGCAGCAGCGGCGACGGCGTGGTCGGCACATCCTGCGCCAGCGCCGCGCCATGCTCGGCGGCCAGCGCGCGCGCAAAAGCGGGTCTGGCCTGCAGCCGCTGCCAGTAGGCCTGGGTGGCCGGCCCCCATTGGGGCGCAAGGCCCAGGTGCTCCGCGAGCATCAGCGCATAGCCCACGGCCACATCGGCGGCCGTGAAACGCGCGGCGCACAGCCATTGCTGCGTTTCGACAGCGGCTTCGACCGCGCGCAGCCGTGCGAGAAACCAGCGTGCATAGTCCTGCGCGACCTGGGGCTGCAGCCGCTCGGGCGGCTCGAAGTGGGTATAGCGCAGCACCAGCGTCTGGGGGAAGGTCAGCGTTGCATCGCTCATGTGCAGCCAGTTGAGATAGGCGGCAAAGTCGTCTTCATGCGCGCCCACAGCCAGGCCTGCTTCGGGGTGGCGCGCGGCCAGGTATTCGCAGATCGCCGCCGATTCGGTGAGCCGCGCCGCGCCATGGCACAGCAACGGCACCGTGCCCAGCGGGTTGAGCGCGAGATAGTCACGCGCCAGCGCGCGCGGCGGGAAGGGCAGCATCCGCAACTCATAGGGCTGCTGCAGTTCTTCGAGCAGCCACAGCGCGCGAAACGAGCGCGCGCTGACGCAGTGGTGCAGTTGGTAGGGGGCGGGGGTGTCGGGCATGGGCCAGTCTAGGCAGAGCCCGGTTGCGCCGTTCGCCGTAATAGGTGCGGATCGCGCCAGTCTGTTCAGTCCGGTAGCGCCGTGCTGCGCCGGCGGTACTGCGCCGGCGTGTCGCCGGTCCATTGGCGGAACGCGCGCATAAAGCTTTTTTCGCTCACAAAGCCGCAGGCCAGCGCAACGCGCTTGATCGGCTGGTTGGTGCGGTGCAGCAGGGCGAGCGCGCGCTCGCGCCGCACCGTGTCCTTGAGGGCTTGCAGCGACGTGCCTTCTTCCTTGAGCTGGCGGTGCAGGCTGCGCGCCGACAGGTGCAGCAGCTCGGCCAGCGTGGTGGCCGTGTGCAGGCATTGGGCGTCGGCGATCAGCAGCCGGCGCACGCGCTGCGCCAGCAGCCGCTCGCGCCGGTAGGGGCGCACCGTGAGCGGCAGCGCGCGCTGCAGCATCTGCTGCAACGCGGCCTCGTCGCGCGCCAGCGGCAGCGCGAGGTGGCGCGTGTCGAAACGCAGGCTTGCCTGGGAGGCGCCAAACACCACGCCCGCAGGCTCGGCCACGGGAAACAGCACGGGATAGACATCGGCATGCGCGGGCGGCGCATAGGGAAAGCGGGCCTGCAGCAGCGGCAGGCGCGCGTCGATCAGCCAGCTTGCGAGTCCGTGGATATTGCGCAGCACCGAGACCAGGCAGAACTCGCGCATGCTGCCCAGCGCGCGCTGTTCGGTGATCACCAGTTCAGCGGTGTCGCCCTGGGTCTGCACGCTCAGGCGGATGTCGTCGGCCAGCAGTCCGTGGTGGCGGCACCAGCGCGTGAGCGCCAGGCCCAGCGTGCCGCTGCTGATCGAGGCGCGCGCGAGCATGCCGTAGCTGCCCCAGGGCAGGCGGCGGCCAAACCAGCCCAGTGCCTCGTCGTCGAGTTCGCGCATGGCGGCGTCCGACAGCGCTTCCATCTGCATGGCGGTGATGCGGGCGTAGGTATCCTGCACCGACTGTGGCGCAATTTGTGCCTTGCGCAGCGCGCCGTCGGCGGGCATGCCGCGGTCGGCGTAGGCCTGCACGATCGCCTGCACGAACGCCATGGGCGTAAGGGCCGGGTGGCCGTCGGCGGCGTGGGCGGCCAGTGGCTGGGGAGTGCGGACAAGAACCGGTGTGGACATGGTGCTGGCAATTATTGCAACCTTTGTGGCCTGAATGGCGCAGGGCAGACCCGTATGCTGACAGGCATGCCCTGCCTTGCCACCGCTGCCCCCTGCCGCTCAATGCGCGGAATGGCCCGTGGCCGCGCCCTCGTCGGCCAGCGGCATTCCGGCCGCGCGGCGCGCCACGGCCAGGCGCTTGCGCAGCGCGACTTCGGACAGGTCGAGCTCGTTGACCAGGTTGCGCAGCGACTCGTCGTTGATGCGGTGCGCCTGGCGCTCGGCGTACAGCACTTCGCGTTCGCGCTGCAGGCAGTGGATGCGCATGTCCATTTCCATCACGTAGCGCAGCTTGCGCTGCATCACCAGTTCCGGACTTTCACTTTGCGCCTCGACCGACGAGGCCGAAGTGCTGCTGTCGTCGAGCAGGTTCAGCCGGTTGCGGTATTCCTGCGTCAGGTGGCCAATGACTTCCTGGCGCTGCGCCAGCCAGGCCGCATCGCGCTGCTGGGCCTGTTCCTCGGTGAGCATCAGGCTGCCGAGCGCGGCCTGGCTTGCGGCAATGCGTGCCAGCCGCTCTTCGCGCACGGTTTCGGGCTCGGCGGCCGGCGGCATGTGGCTCAGTATCCAGGGCAGGGCGATGCTGGCCAGCACCAGCGTGAACAGGATGGTGCCCGTGGCCAGGAAGATCAGCAGGTCGCGGCTGGGAAACGGCTGGCCGCCCGGCAGCAGCAGCGGCACGGACAGCGCACCGGCGAGCGTCACGGCGCCGCGGATGCCGGCCACGGTGGTCGCGAGCGTCAGCAGCGCAGAAGGCTTTTCGGCCATCTTGCCCAGGCGGTGGGCCTGGTGCAGGCTGCGCTGCACGCCCAGCATCAGCCAGACCCAGCGCAGCAGCAGCAGGGCCATCGAGATCGCGATCACATAGCCGACCAGAATCCACCAGTCGTGGCCGGCGGCGAACAGCGTGCTGCCGATGATGGACGGCAACTGCAGGCCCAGCAGCAGGAAGATCGCACCGTTGAACGCGGCTTCCACCATCGACCAGGTGGCCGTGCTCTGCATGCGCTCGGTGATGAAGTTGCCGCGGTCCAGGTCGGCGAAATTGGTCGCGACACCCGCGGCCACGGCCGCCAGAATGCCCGAGACACCGATCTTTTCGCCGACGATATAGGCGGCGAACGGCAGCAGCAGCAGCAACAACACCATCTGCGTCGCGGCCACGTCGCCCAGGCGGCGCGTGATGGTGCTGCGCGCGTAGCTGAAACCCCAGCCCAGCGCCACGCCCACGCCCAGGCCGCCGACGGCCATCCAGGTGAATTCCTTGGCCACGGCGCCCCAGGAGAACATGCCGGTGAGCGTCGCGGCGACCGCGAACTTGAGCGCCACCAGACCCGAGGCATCGTTGAGCAGCGACTCGCCTTCGAGCACGTGCATGGTCTTCTCGGGCATGCCCAGGTTGCGCGTGATGGCCGACACCGCGACGGCATCGGTGGGCGAGATCACGGCGGCCAGCGCGAACGCGACCGTGAGCGGCATTGCGGGAATCATCCAGTGGATCAGATAGCCCAGACCGAGTACCGTGAACAGTACCAGCACCAGCGCGAGTGTCAGGATAGGCTTGTACAGCGCGAAGAATTCACGTTTGGGAATGCGCGCGCCGTCGGAAAACAGCAGCGGCGGAATGAACAGCAGCAGAAACAGCTCGGGGTCGAAGGCGATGTGCAGGCCCTTCTGGGGCCAGGCAATCAAGGCGCCGAGCGCAATTTGTATCAGGGGCAGCGGGATGGCGCGGACATATCTGGCAGCGATGCCGGTCAGGGCCCCGAGCATCAGTACCAGCAAGACGGTTTCAACGGTGTGCATGCGGGCATTGTCCTCAGGGGCAAACGCTGCAGACGGTTGGATGGAAATAAAAACCACGTTTGCCGCTAGGGCAAATGCTACAGAGGCAAGAAATGGGCATTCTCGAATCTCGACTCAACTCCCGCTCGGCGGATTTTCTGGCCAATGCGGCCGCCATGCAAAGCGTGGTGCAGGACCTGCGCCACCAGGTCGACAAGGTGTTTGCGGGCGGCGGCGAAGCCGCGCGCGCCAAGCACCTGGCCCGCGGCAAGCTGCTGCCGCGCGACCGCGTGCAGCAGCTGCTGGACCCGGGCACGCCGTTTCTCGAGCTCGCGCCGCTGGCCGCGCTCAACATGTACCACAACGCCGCGCCGGGCGCGGGCCTGATCGCAGGCATAGGGCGGGTCAGCGGCATCGACTGCATGATCGTCTGCAATGACGCGACGGTGAAGGGCGGCACCTACTACCCGATCACCGTGAAGAAGCATCTGCGCGCCCAGGAAGTGGCCGCGCAGAACCGCCTGCCCTGCATCTATCTCGTCGACTCGGGCGGCGCCAACCTGCCCAACCAGGACGACGTGTTTCCCGACCGCGACCATTTCGGCCGCATCTTCTACAACCAGGCCAATCTCAGCGCCCAGGGCATTGCGCAGATCGCCGTGGTCATGGGCTCGTGCACGGCCGGCGGCGCCTACGTGCCGGCGATGAGCGACGAGTCCATCATCGTCAAGGACCAGGGCACGATCTTTCTGGGCGGCCCGCCGCTGGTCAAGGCCGCGACGGGCGAAGTCGTCAGCGCCGAGGACCTGGGCGGGGGCGACGTGCACACCCGGCTGTCGGGCGTGGCCGACCACCTCGCGCAGAACGACCTGCACGCGCTGGCGCTGGCGCGCACCGCAGTCTCGCACCTCAACCGCAGCAAGCAGCCCGACGCCGCCGACGCACCGCCGGTGGCGCCGCGTTTTCCGAGCGAAGAGCTCTATGGCGTGATTCCCGTGGACACGCGCAAGCCGTTCGACGTGCGCGAAATCATTGCGCGCATCGTCGACGACAGCCAGTTCGACGAGTTCAAGGCACGTTTCGGCAGCACGCTGGTCTGCGGCTTTGCGCGCATCGAAGGCATGCAGGTGGGCATCATCGCCAACAACGGCATCCTGTTCAGCGAGTCGGCGGTCAAGGGCGCGCATTTCATCGAGCTGTGCTGCCAGCGCAAGATCCCGCTGGTGTTCCTGCAGAACATCACCGGCTTCATGGTCGGGCGCAAGTACGAGAACGAAGGCATTGCACGCCACGGCGCCAAGCTGGTGACGGCGGTGGCGACGGCCGCCGTGCCCAAGTTCACCATCATCATAGGCGGCAGTTTCGGCGCCGGCAACTACGGCATGTGCGGGCGCGCGTTCTCGCCGCGCTTCCTCTGGATGTGGCCGAACGCGCGCATCTCCGTGATGGGCGGCGAGCAGGCTGCGAGCGTGCTGGCCACGGTCAAGCGCGACGGCATCGAAGGCCGGGGCGGGCAATGGAGCGCCGACGAGGAGGAGGCGTTCAAGGCGCCTATACGCCAGCAGTATGAAGACCAGGGTCACCCCTACTACGCCACGGCCCGGCTGTGGGACGATGGCGTGATCGACCCGGCCGATACGCGCCGCGTGCTCGCGCTGGGCCTTTCGGCCGCGCGCAATGCCCCGATCGAAGACACACGCTTTGGCGTGTTCCGCATGTAAAGGAGTTCGCATGTCTACGCTTCACATTGCCTATGACGCCGGCGTGGCCCGCATCACGCTGTCGCAGCCCGAGATCCGCAACGCGTTCAGCGACGTTGCCATCGCCGACATCACCCAGGCCTTTCTCGCCGTGGGCGAGCGCGCCGACGTGCGCGCCGTGGTGCTCGCGGCCGAAGGCCCGGCGTTCTGCGCGGGGGCCGACCTGAACTGGATGCGCCGCATGGCCGACTACACGCGCGACGAGAACCGCGATGACGCGGGCAAGCTCGCCGAGATGCTGCGCGTGATCTACGAATGCCCCAAGCCGACGATTGCGCGCGTGCAGGGCGATGTCTACGCGGGCGGCATGGGACTGGTCGCGGCCTGCGACATGGCCGTGGCGGCCGACACCGCGGGCTTTTGCCTCAGCGAAGTCAAGATCGGCCTGATTCCCGCGACCATCAGCCCCTATGTGATCCGCGCCATGGGCGCGCGCGCCGCGCACCGCTATTTCCTCACGGGCGAGCGTTTCGACGCGGCCGAGGCGCGGCGCATGGGCTTTGTGCATGAAGTGGCCAGCGCTGAAGCGCTGGACGAAGTGCTGGCCGCCTTGCTCAAACCCCTGCTGAGTGCCGGCCCGGCCGCGGTGCGCGCCTGCAAGCAGCTGGTGATCGACGTCGCCGAGCGCGAGATCGAGCCCGGCCTGATCGCGGCCACGGTCGAGGGCATCGCCACCATCCGCGCGAGTGCCGAGGGCAAGGAGGGCGTGCAGGCCTTCCTGTCCAAGCGCAAGCCTTCCTGGCTCGCGTGATCGCGGCCTACACAAAGAATTTCCGGGAGACAGTATGTTCAGCAAGATCTTGATCGCCAACCGCGGCGAAATCGCCTGCCGCGTGGCCGCCACGGCGCGCCGCATGGGCATCCGCACGGTGGCCGTGTATTCGGACGCCGACGCGCGCGCCCAGCATGTCGCGGCCTGCGACGAGGCCGTGCACATCGGCGGCAGCGCCCCCAAGGACAGCTACCTGCGCTGGGAGCGCATTCTGGCCGCGGCCCAGGCCACGGGCGCCCAGGCCGTGCACCCCGGCTATGGCTTTCTGAGCGAGAACGAGGAATTCGCCCAGGCCTGCGCCGCCGCGGGCCTGGTGTTCATCGGCCCGCCGCCTTCGGCCATTCAATCGATGGGCCTCAAGGCCGGCTCCAAGCAACTGATGGAAAAGGCCGGCGTGCCGCTGGTGCCCGGCTACCACGGCGTGGGCCAGGACCCCGAGCAGCTGCAGCGCGAAGCCGATCGCATCGGCTACCCGGTGCTGATCAAGGCCAGCGCGGGCGGCGGCGGCAAGGGCATGCGCGCCGTGGACAAGAGCGAAGACTTCGCCGCGGCGCTCGCGAGCTGCCAGCGCGAGGCCATCAACAGCTTTGGCGATGACGCGGTGCTGATCGAGAAATACGTGCAGCGCCCGCGGCACATCGAAATACAGGTGTTCGGTGACACGCTGGGCAATTACGTCTATCTGTTCGAGCGCGACTGCTCGGTGCAGCGGCGCCACCAGAAGGTGCTTGAAGAGGCGCCGGCCCCGGGCATGACCGAAGCCCTGCGCAGCCAGATGGGCGCGGCCGCCGTGGCCGCGGCGCGCGCCGTCAATTACGTGGGCGCGGGCACGGTGGAGTTCATCGTCGAGCAGCGCGGCGGCGGCGCGATGGACTTCTTCTTCATGGAAATGAACACCCGGCTGCAGGTCGAGCACCCGGTCACCGAAGCCATCACCGGCGAAGACCTGGTCGAGTGGCAGCTGCGCGTGGCCAGCGGCGAGCCGTTGCCCAAGCGCCAGGACGAGCTGCGCATCATCGGCCATGCGATCGAGGCGCGCATCTGCGCCGAGAACCCCGACAACCAGTTCCTGCCGGCCACGGGCACGCTGCATGTCTACCGCAAGCCGGCCGCGAGCAGCTTCACGGTGGCCGATGTGCGCATCGATGACGGCGTGCGCGAAGGCGATGCGATCAGCCCGTTCTATGACTCGATGATCGCCAAGCTGATCGTGCGCGGCGACGACCGTGACCAGGCGCTCGCGCGCCTCGACACGGCGCTGGCCCAGACGCAGATCGTGGGCCTGGCAACCAATGTGCAGTTCCTGCGCCATGTGCTGCGCTCGCCCTCGTTTGCCCAGGCACGGCTCGACACCGCGCTGATAGAGCGCGAAAAGGACGTGCTGTTCCACCAGGACCCGGTCGGCGTGCCGCTGGCCGTGGCTGCTGCCACGGCCAGCGCGCTGCTGCAGGAGCAGGCGCAGCAGGGCGCCGATCCCTTCAGCCGGCGCGACGGCTGGCAGTCGCATGGAACGACCGAGCGCCCCTGGTCGTGGCAGATCGGCGGCCAGGTCGTGGACGCGCGCCTGCGCTATCTGCCCGGCGGCGTGCTGTCGCTGGCGCTGCCCGCGCAGGGTGATGCCCCCGCGGTGGAGTCGGCGCTGGTGTTTTCGGCAGCCCATGGCGTGCTGGACCTGGAGTTCGCGGGCCAGCGCACGCGCGCCCAGGTGCACCAGCTCGGCGAGCAATACCATGTGTTCACGCCGCGCGGTGCGCAGACGCTGACCGGCATCGACCTGCTGGCCCATGCGGGCGAAGTCCATGCGGAAGGCGGGCGCCTCACGGCGCCCATGCCCGGCAAGCTGGTGTCGTTTGCCGTCAAGGTGGGCGACAGCGTGACGGCCGGGCAGGCGCTGGCGGTGATGGAAGCCATGAAGATGGAGCACACCATTGCCGCGCCGCACGATGGCCTGGTCGAGGAACTGCTGTACCTGCCCGGCGACCAGATCGGCGACGGCGCCGAGCTGCTGCGGCTGGCGCGCGCATAGGCCAGGGCACCCGCGGATAGACGCAAAAACCCTGGGCTTTTGCCATGTGCGATGGCCAAGCCGGGGTACGCTCAGCTCCCATGAAAATCACTTTTTGCTGTACCGATACCAAGTCCGGACCCTGGATCGAGGGCCTGCGCGCTGCCTTGCCTGATGCCGAGGTGTCGGTCTGGCAGCCCGGCGACCCGCAGGCCGACTATGCGCTGGTTTGGGCGCCGCCCCAGCAGTTCATGGATGAGCAGCCCGGCCTCAAGGCGATGTTCAACCTCGGCGCCGGCGTCGACGGCCTGCTGCGCCTGAAGCTGCCCGCGGGGGCGGCCGTGGTGCGCATCGAGGACGCGGGCATGGCTGTGCAGATGGCCGAATATGTGTGCCAGGCCGTGGTCCGGCATTTTCGCGAAATCGATGTCTATGAAGCCGAAATGGCGCGCGGCGAATGGACTTTCCACAAGCCGCGCGTGCGGCGCGACTTCCCGGTCGGCGTGATGGGCCTGGGCGTGCTCGGCCAGCGCGTGGCCCGGGCGCTGGCGCATTTCGAGTTTCCGGTCAACGGCTGGAGCCGTTCGCCGCGCCAGCTCGAAGGCATCAGCACCTACAGCGGCGAGCAGGGCTTTGGCGAGTTCCTGGGCGCGAGCCGGGTGCTGGTCAACCTGCTGCCGCTGACGCCCGAGACCCGTGACATCCTCAACGCCGACACGTTCTCGCGCCTGCGCCCCGGCGCCTATGTGATCAACGTCGCGCGCGGCGCCCACCTGGTCGAGCAGGACCTGATAGACCAGATCGACGCCGGCCATCTGGCCGGCGCGACGCTCGATGTGTTTCGCACCGAGCCGCTGCCCGCGGACCACGCGCTGCGCCACCATCCGCGCATCCGGCTCACGCCGCATACGTCGGCACGCACGCTGCGCGAGGACAGCCTCGCGCAGATGGTCGCCAAGCTGCAGGCGCTGGCCCGGGGCGAGTCCTTGAGTGGTGTGGTCGAAGGAAGCCGCGGCTACTGACATGAGGCACCCCCTGAGCGGCTTCGCCGCTTCCCCCTCTCAACCTTCGGTGGAGGGGGACGACACCATCGCTGCGGGGCGGCCCTTGCTCGGTGTCCCCACGCTGGGACGCGCCAGTTGCATGCGCCGCGCGCGGAGCATGCAACCGTGGACAACTGGGTTTGTCATAAGCAGGACAATGGACGGATTAAAGGAATGAATACCATGCGCTACCCTTCCCGCGTCAAACTGGTGGATGTAGGCCCGCGTGACGGCCTGCAGAATGAAAAGCAGACCGTGCCCGCGGCCGTGAAGATCGAGCTCGTGCACCGCCTGCAGGCCGCTGGCCTGCGCGAAATCGAAGTCACGAGCTTCGTGAGCCCCAAGTGGGTGCCGCAGATGGGCGACAACGCCGAAGTCATGGCCGGCATCGCGCGCCAGCCCGGCGTGCGCTACTCGGTGCTGACGCCGAACATGCGCGGCTTCGAGTCCGCGCTCGCGAGCCGGCCCGATGAAATCGTGGTGTTCGCCGCGGCCAGCGAGGCCTTCAGCCAGCGCAACATCAATTGCTCGATCGCCGAAAGCATAGAACGCTTCGCGCCCGTGGTCGAAGCCGCGCGCGCGGCCGGCATCTATGTGCGCGGCGCGATGTCGTGCACCGTGGGCTGCCCTTATGAAGGCGAGATCGCGCCGGAACGCGTGGGCTATCTCGCGGGGCTGATGAAAGGCATAGGCGTGCAGCATGTGGGCGTGGCCGACACCATTGGCGTGGGCACGCCGATCAAGGTGCAGCGCGCCATCGAGGCCACGCTCGCGCATTACGACCTCGACGACATCTCCGGCCATTTCCACGACACCTATGGCCAGGCGCTGGTCAATACGCTGGCCTCGCTCGAGCTGGGCGTGTGGCAGTTCGACACGTCTGTCGCGGGCCTGGGCGGCTGCCCCTATGCCAAGGGCGCGACCGGCAACGTCGCGACCGAAGACGTGGTCTACATGCTGCAGGGCATGGGCATAGAGACCGGCATCGATCTCGATGCGCTGATCGACGCCGGCCAGTACATCAGCGATTTCCTTGGCCGCCCCACGCAGTCGCGCGTCGCCAAGGCCTTGCTGGCCAAGCGGGAAGCGAGTGCCTGTGACGCTGTCTGAGATCCCGGTCGTGGCGGCCACTGCCGTGGCGGACAAGCCCGTGATCGACATTCCCGTGGCGCTCGCGCAGCGCGCGGCGCAGGTGGCGGCCGAAGGCGGGTTCGCCGAGGATTTCGACGGCGTGGTCACATCGCCGTGCATCAGCGTCTGCCGCATGACGGCAGACCGCAGCCATTGCCAGGGGTGCTTTCGCACGCTTGACGAACTGCGCGCCTGGGGCAAGGTGGATGCGCATCAGCGGCGGGCGATCTGGGCGCAGTTGCTGGTGCGGGCGGGGGTGGCGCATCCGGCGGCGGCTTTGGTTCCTGTCTCTGACTAGAGGTCAGGACGTTCATTCTTCGGCGGACTCTCCCTTGTCGATGAATGATTTTTGGCAAATAGCGGCTTCAAGCAAGTAAATACCGTTCGCCCTGAGCCTGTCGAAGGGCGTTTTAGGGCGTGATCTGCGTCTCCCAACACTGCATTGCGTATTGCCTCAGGCCCTATGTTCATCCTTCGACAAGCTCAGGACGGACGGTGAACCAACAGCGGCCCTGGTGTTTCTTGACAACGGTTGCGAGACGCGTTTCGTTTAATCCGCTCGGGAAGAACGGTATGAAGTCCGTGCATCCGAGCCCAGGCTTTTGCGATGAAACACATCACCTTCCATCTCGATTTCGTCTCCCCCTATGCCTGGCTGGCCTTCGAGCGCATGCCCGAAGTGCTCGAAGGCTTGAGCTACACCGTGGCTTACCGGCCGCTGCTGCTGGGCGCGCTGCTGCAGCGCGACGCCAATCCCGGCCCGGCGGGCATTGCCGCCAAGCGTGCCTGGACCTATCGCCATGTGCACTGGCTGGGCGAGTCGCTGGGCGTGGGCCTGGACATGCCGGCCGAGCACCCGTTCAACCCCTTGCCGCTGCTGCGGCTGGCGCTGCAGTGCAGCGACGACGGCAGCATCAACCGCTACGTTGCCGGCGCGGTGCTGCGCCATGTCTGGCAGGGCGGGCAGCCGGCGCTCGATGCACAGCGCATCGCCGGCCTGCAGCAGCAGCTCGATGCCCAACTGCGCACCGATGACCAGGCCGCGCAGCGCGCCAAGGACTGGCTGCGCGCGAACACCGACGCGGCGGCTGCGGCCGGCGTGTTTGGCGTGCCCGCATGGGAAGTCGAGGGCAAGGTCTTCTGGGGGCTCGACGGCCTGCCGATGCTGCGTGCCTATCTGGCGCAGGAGCCGTGGTTCGACGCCGGGCATTGGGATGCGCTGCCGCAAGTCTCCTCCGCACTGAAGGGCTGAAACAGCCTGCAAGGCCGCAGTTTTCATATCCCAAAATGCGGGCCAAGGGTTGGACCCGAGAATGTCAGCGCTGCGTCAGTTTGGTGCAAGTTCCTGTTGGTTTGGTGTCAGAGAGGGGTCAGTGCAGTCTCCAAGAATGGAGGTGACCGCTGTCGGCGGTACCAATAACCAACAGGAGACAACAGAATGGCCATCAACGTTTCACCCGGCGTGGGTGTCAAAGGGGCGGTACCACGCCCCATGACACCCGAAGAGCGCAAAGTGATCTTTGCGTCATCCCTCGGCACGGTTTTCGAGTGGTATGACTTCTACCTCTACGGTTCGTTGGCGGCCATCATCGCCAAGCAGTTCTTCAGCGGACTCGACGAAGGCTCGGCCTTCATCTTCGCGCTGCTGGCGTTTGCCGCAGGCTTCATCGTGCGGCCTTTCGGCGCGCTGGTGTTCGGCCGCCTCGGCGACATGATCGGGCGCAAGTACACCTTCCTGGTGACGATTCTGATCATGGGCCTGTCGACGTTCATCGTCGGCATCCTGCCGACCTACGCCTCGATCGGCGTGGCCGCTCCGGTGATCCTGATCATCCTGCGCATGCTGCAAGGCCTGGCGCTGGGCGGGGAGTACGGCGGTGCCGCGACCTATGTCGCCGAGCATGCGCCGCATGGCCGCCGCGGCGCCTACACCTCGTGGATCCAGACCACGGCGACGCTGGGTCTGTTCATGTCGCTGCTGGTGATCCTGGGCGTGCGCACGGCGCTTGGCGAAGCCGCGTTTGCCGACTGGGGCTGGCGCATTCCGTTCCTGGTCTCCATCCTGCTGCTGGGCGTGTCGGTCTGGATCCGCATGACGCTGTCCGAGTCGCCCGCCTTCCAGAAAATGAAGGCCGAAGGCAAGACCTCGAAGGCCCCGCTGGCCGAATCCTTCGGACAGTGGAAGAACCTCAAGGTGGTGCTGCTGGCGCTGTTCGGCCTCACGGCCGGCCAGGCCGTGGTCTGGTACACGGGCCAGTTCTATTCGCTGTTCTTCCTGACGCAGCAGCTCAAGGTGGATGCGGTCACGGCCAACCTGATGATCGCTGCCTCGCTGCTGATCGCGACGCCGTTCTTCGTGGTGTTCGGTACGCTGTCGGACAAGATCGGCCGCAAGCCCATCATCATGCTCGGCTGCGTGCTGGCGGTGCTGACCTACTTCCCGGTGTTCAAGGCGCTGACCGAAGCCGCGAACCCGGATCTGGCCGCCGCCCAGGCCAGGAGCAAGGTGGTGATCGTTGCCGATCCGGCCGAATGCTCGTTCCAGTTCAACCCCACGGGCACCGTCAAGTTCACGAGCTCGTGCGACGTGGCCAAGCAGGTGCTGGCTTCGGCCTCGGTCAGCTATGACGCCGTCGACGCGCCTGCAGGCACGCCAGCGGTGATCAAGATCGGCGCGACCGAAATCCCGAGCTTCTCGTCCAAGGGCCTGACGGCGGAAGACGCGAAGACCAAGGACGTGGCGTTCAAGAAGTCCGTCTCCGAAGTGCTCAAGCAGGATGGCTATCCTGCCAAGGCCGATCCCGAGAAGATGAACAAGGTGATGATGGTCGTGATCCTGACCTATCTGGTGCTGCTGGTGACCATGGTCTACGGTCCCATTGCCGCCATGCTGGTCGAACTGTTCCCGACGCGCATCCGCTACACCTCGATGAGCCTGCCCTACCACATCGGCAATGGCTGGTTCGGGGGGCTGCTGCCGACGATGTCGTTTGCCATCGTCGCGCAGACCGGCAACATGTACAGCGGTCTCTGGTACCCGATCATCATTGCCGGCATGACGGCGATCGTCGGCACGCTGTTCGTGCGTGAAACCAAGGACATCGACATCTACGCGGGGGATTGAGAGGGTGCGCCTCCTGAGCGGTGCATGCGGCTTGGGCGGCCCCGGATCACTGGTTTCCGGGGCTGCTCCGGGCTCTTCAAGCGAGCTTGGGCGCCTTGTCAGGCCGTAAATGGTGCGTGAATCCTGAAAAGTGTGGTGGCAAAGCATCAAATTGGTGCATGTCACATGCGCGAAGCTTTTACACCCCCCTGCGGCATCCTAGAATTTTCACCGTAGCCCGGAGTGGACGCGTCTGACGCGTCGTCGTCCTGTCTACTCCGAGTCGAACCCCACAATTCCAGGAATACCCATGAACAACACCCAACGCGCATTGCTGGCCATTCTGGCCGCCGCCGGTACCTCGGCCGCCATGGCCCAAAGCAGCGTCACCATCTATGGCCGCGTGAACACCACGGTCGAACATCAAAAGGTCGGCGACACCAAGGTCACCGGTCTGAACAACAATGCTTCGCGTTGGGGCATCCGTGGTTCGGAAGACCTGGGCGGCGGCCTCAAGGCCGGCTTCCAGCTCGAAAGCGGCTTCGCTTCCGACACCGGCGTGACTGCTGCGCAATTCTTCGGTCGCCAAAGCGAACTGAACCTGTCGGGCGCTTTCGGTGCCGTGCGTCTGGGTAACTTCATTGCCGATTCGTACTACGCCACGGCCGACTACATCAGCATGCACAACCACGACACCGGCACTTCGGCCGACGTGCTGTATGCCTATGTGATGCGCGACGTGAACAAGATCGGCTACCGCTCGCCCGCCTTCGGCGGTTTCAGCGCTGAAGGTGCTGTTTCGCTGAGCGAAAAGGTGGCTGGCGCGAAGAACGCCTATGACCTGTCGGCCAACTACAACGCCGGCCCCCTGGGCCTGGGCCTGGGCTACACCAGCAACAAGGCTGTGACCGGCGTGTTCGGTGGCTTCGCGGGTGAAGCCCAACAAGTCGCGCTGCGCGGCTCCTACGCCCTGGGTGCGTTCACCCTGGGCGCGTACTACCAGTACGCCACGCTGGACAACATCAACGGCACGACCACCGATGCCAAGCGCCATGCCTACCGTCTGGCCGCGATGTACACCATGGGCGCTTCCGAACTGCACGCCAACTTCGGCCGCGCGGAAAAGATCAAGGCCGGCGGCACCAACCTGTCGGGCACGGCTGCGAACCAGTGGACCCTGGGCTACAACTACAACCTGAGCAAGCGCACCAAGGTCTACGGCTACTACACCAAGGTCGACAACGGCGCGAACATCAGCTACCAGGGCGGCCCTGCAGGCGCGGATTTCAGCTCGCTGGCAGTGGGCGTTCGCCACAACTTCTAATGGCCTGAGCCTGGCCCTGGCCGGCGCTTGAAAGCCTCGACCTCCCTGCGCTTCGGTGCAGGGAGGTTTTTTTATGCGTTGTTCGCCCCCAGCGCCTGTTGATGGGCCGAAATATGAAAAATCACTGAATAAATACACAGTAATTGAAAGGCATTATCGGCGTGCGCGGCGCGCTCCACAGGTCCAGTTCTAGAATGGCTCGCCTTCATTCAGAAAGACTGCTTGTATGTCCCAGGGACTGATCCGCATTCGCGGCGCGCGCCAGCACAACCTCCAGAACGTTGATCTCGACATTCGCACAGGCGAGTTGACGGTGGTGACGGGCCCGAGCGGATCCGGCAAATCGAGCCTGGTGTTCGACACCCTGTATGCCGAAGGCCAGCGCCGCTATGTCGAGACCTTCAGCGCCTATGCGCGGCAGTTTCTCGATCGCATGGACAAGCCGGCCGTCGACCGCATCGAAGGCGTGCCGCCGGCGATCGCCATCGACCAGACCAACCCGGTGCGCAACTCGCGCTCCACGGTGGGCACGATGACCGAGCTCAACGACCACCTGAAGCTGCTGTTCGCGCGCGCGGCCCATCTGCATGACCGCATGACCGCGCTGCCGGTGCGGCATGACACGGCCGAGTCGATCTATGCAGCGCTGGAGCAGCGCAGCGCGGCCGCGGGCGATCCGCGGCTGGCGATCACCTTTGCGGTCGAGCTGCCGGCCAATACCTCGGCCGAGGAAGTCGAGCAGTGGCTCTCGGCCAGCGGCTTCACCAAGGTCCAGGCCGAGCGCGAAGTCGAACTCGCACCCGCGGCGCCGCCCGAAGGCGCGAAGGGCAAGGCCAGGAAGGCCGTGGCCGCGCCCACGCGCGTCAAGATGCTGGACGTGATCGCCGACCGCTTCCGCCTGGGCCGGGCCGAGCGCGCGCGCGCGATGGAGGCCATAGAAGTCGCGCTCAAGCGCGGCAGCGGCCATATGACCGTCTACTGCCTGCCCGAGGAAGGCGCGCCCGAACTGTGGCGCTATTCGCTGGGCCTGCACTGCCCCGAAAGCGGCCTGGGCTACACCACGCCCATGCCCTCGCTGTTCTCGTTCAACTCCGCCGTCGGCGCCTGCGAGGCCTGCCGCGGCTTCGGCCGCGTGATCGGGGTCGACTGGGGGCTGGTGATTCCGAATGAAAAGCTCACGCTGCGCACCGGTGCGGTGAAGGCCATCCAGACGCCGGCATGGAAGGAAATCCAGGACGACCTGCTGCGCCACGCCGAAGCCGAAGGCATTCCGCGCGACACCGCCTGGGCCAAGATGACGGTCGAGCAGAAGGCCTGGGTGCTCGACGGCTCGCCGAACTGGAACGGCAAGTGGAACCAGACCTGGTACGGCATCAAGCGCTTCTTCGAATACCTCGAAAGCAAGGCCTACAAGATGCACATCCGCGTGCTCTTGTCCAAGTACCGCAGCTACACCGAATGCCCGACCTGCCTGGGCGCACGCCTCAAGACCGAAAGCCTGCTGTGGCGCCTGGGCTGCAAGGCCGGCGCCGACGCCGTGCTGCCGCCCGCGCAGCGTTTCATGCCCGCGGGCGTGTCCTGGAGCCGCGCCCAGCTCGAAGCGCTGCCCGGCCTGTGCCTGCATGATCTGCTGCGGCTGTCGATCAACCGGCTGCAGCAGTTCTTCGCCACGCTGGTGCCTACCGAACAGGCCCAGGCCTCGGACGGCGAAGCCCAGGCGCTGAAGATGCTGCACGCCGAGATTCACACCCGGCTCAAGTACCTGGCCGACGTCGGCATAGGCTATCTGACGCTGGACCGGCAAAGCCGCACGCTCAGCGGCGGCGAAGTGCAGCGCATCAACCTGACCACGGCGCTGGGCACCTCGCTGGTCAATACGCTGTTCGTGCTCGACGAGCCCAGCATAGGCCTGCACCCGCGCGACATGCTGCGCATCACCGAAGCCATGCAGCGCCTGCGCGACGCGGGCAATACGCTGGTCGTGGTCGAGCATGACCCGGCCGTGATGTTTGCCGCCGACCGCGTGATCGACATGGGGCCTGGCCCGGGCGCGCGCGGCGGGCAGATCGTGTTCGACGGCACGCCCGAAGACCTGCGCCATGCCGACACGCTGACCGGCGCCTACATGGGCGGGCGCAAGCAGGTGGGCTTCGGCTTCAAGCGCATGGTCACGGACTCGACGCCGCGGCTGGTGCTCGAAGGCGCGCGCGAGCACAATCTGCAGCATCTCGATCTCGACTTCCCGCTGCAGCGCCTGGTCACCGTCACCGGCGTCAGCGGCTCGGGCAAGTCCACGCTGATCCAGGACGTGCTCGCGCCCGCGCTGCTGCGCCACTTCGGAAAGCCCACGGACTCCGCCGGCGCGTTCGACCGCCTGATGGGTGCGGACCACCTGAGCGACGTGGTGTTCGTCGACCAGTCGCCGATAGGCAAGACCGCGCGCTCCAACCCCGCGAGCTATGTCGGCGCCTGGGACAGCATACGCGAGCTGTTCGCGGTGCTGCCCTTGTCGCGCCAGCGCGGCTACACGGCTTCCAAGTTCAGCTTCAACAGCGGCGACGGCCGTTGCTCCACCTGCGGCGGCTCGGGCTTCGAGCATGTCGAAATGCAGTTCCTGTCCGACGTCTACCTGCGCTGCCCCGACTGCGACGGCCGGCGCTATCGCCCGGAAATTCTCGAAGTGCACATCGAGCGCCATGCGGTCGGCGAACTGCAGCCGCGCCGCCTGAGCGTGGCCGATGTGCTCGAACTCACGGTGAGCGAGGCGGCCCAGCTGTTCGCCCAGGACCGCGACGTGCTGCGCGCGCTGCAGCCCATCGTCGAAGTCGGGCTCGAATACGTGAAGCTGGGCCAGCCCGTGCCCACGCTCAGCGGCGGCGAGGCCCAGCGCCTCAAGCTCGCGGGCTTCCTGGCCGAGGCCGCGAAGACCGCGTCCAAGTCGCGCCAGGCGATCGCGCGCAAGGGCACGCTGTTTCTCTTTGACGAGCCGACCACGGGCCTGCATTTCGACGACATCGCCAAGCTGATGCGTGCGCTGCGCAAGTTGCTCGAAGCCGGCCATTCGCTGATCGTCATCGAGCACAACCTCGACGTGATACGCGCCAGCGACTGGCTGATCGACCTGGGCCCCGAAGGCGGCGAGGGCGGCGGCTTCATCGTCGCCCAGGGCACGCCCGAGGATGTGCGCCAGCACCCGAGCTCGCACACCGCCCAGGCGCTGCGCGAGTACGACCTGGCCATGGGCGTGGGTGGCCAGCTGGTCACCGAAGTCGCGCCCATGCTCTACCCGCGCGCGGCCCGGGCGCTGCCCGCGCTGGCCGCGAAGAACGTGATCGAGATCGTCAACGCGCGCGAGCACAACCTCAAGCAGCTGTCGGTCGAGATTCCGCGCGGCAAGTTCAACGTCGTCACGGGCGTCAGCGGCTCGGGCAAGTCCACGCTGGCGTTCGACATCCTGTTCAACGAAGGCCAGCGCCGCTACCTCGAGTCGCTCAACGCCTATGCGCGCTCCATCGTCCAGCCCGCGGGCCGGCCCGAAGTCGACGCGGTCTATGGCATTCCGCCCACGGTTGCCATCGAGCAGCGGCTGTCGCGCGGCGGGCGCAAGTCCACGGTGGGCACGACCACCGAAGTCTGGCATTTCCTGCGCCTGCTGTATGTGAAGCTCGGCACCCAGCATTGCATCCACGACGGCGCGGCCGTCGAGCCGCAGACGCCCGACAGCATCGCCGCCCAGCTGATGACGCAGTTCCGCGGCCAGCACATCGGCCTGCTGGCACCGCTGGTCGTCAACCGCAAGGGCGTCTATACCGAACTCGCCGACTGGGCGCGGCCGCGCGGCTACACCCATTTGCGCGTCGACGGGGAGTTCCTGCCGACCACGGGCTTTCCGCGGCTGGACCGCTTCAAGGAGCACAGCATCGACCTGCCCGTGGCGAGCATCCAGGTCTCGCCCGCCAACGAAGCCGAGCTGCGCCGCCACCTGACCCAGGCGCTTGAACTGGGCAAGGGCGTGCTGCATGTGCTCAGCGGCATCGAGGACCTGGGCGCGGCCATGGCCGGCGGCCAGAGCACGGCCGGCGTCGGCAAGCTGCAAGCCTACTCGACCCAGCGCGCCTGCCCGGTCTGCGCGACCAGCTATGCCGAACTCGACCCGCGGCTGTTCTCGTACAACAGCAAGCATGGCTGGTGCCCCGACTGCGTGGGCACGGGCGTCAGGCTCACCAAGGACCAGCGCCAGGTCTATGACGACACCTTGATGGCCGAGGACAACCGCGGCCGCGAAGTGAAGTTCGAGGGCCAGGAAGTCGAGGGCCTGGCCGATGTCACCTGCCCCTGCTGCGCGGGCACGCGGCTCAATGCCACGGCGCGCGCCGTGCGTTTCCACGGCGTGGGCATCACCGATATCGCCAGCCTCGCGGTCAACGACGTGCGCACCTGGGCCCAGAAGCTCACGCTCACCGGCCGCGAAGCCGGCATCGCGCGCGACCTGCTGCCCGAGATCCTGGGCCGGCTCGAGTTCCTCGAAGAGGTCGGCCTGGGCTATCTGACGCTGGACCGCGGCGCACCCACGCTCAGCGGCGGCGAGGCGCAGCGCATCCGGCTCGCGGCCCAGCTGGGCAGCAACCTGCAGGGCGTGTGCTATGTGCTCGACGAGCCCACCATAGGCCTGCATGCGCGCGACAACCACATCTTGCTCAATGCGCTGCACAAGCTCGGCGACAAGGGCAATACGCTGGTCGTGGTCGAGCATGACGAAGACACCATCCGCCGCGCCGACCATGTGATCGACATCGGCCCGAGCGCGGGCAAGCGCGGCGGCCGCCTGGTCGCCGAAGGCAGCCCCGCCGATGTGATGCAGGCCGAGGATTCGGTCACGGGCCGCTATCTGCTGCACGCCATGCGCCACCCGTTCCAGCCGCGCCGACCCGTGGTCTGGCCGCCCGTTGCGCAGGCCGCCGAGCCTGCAGCGACCGAGGCGCCCAGGAAGCGCACGAAAAAGCAGATGGCCGCCGATGCCGTGGCCGCACTGCAGGCCGACAGCGCGGCCGCGAACGCGGCGCTGGCCCAGCCGCTGCCGCGCGGCAGCGGTCCGCAGCGCTGGCTCAGCGTGCTCGGCGCCGACCTGCACAACCTGCAGCGCGTCGACGCCCATGTGCCGCTCAAGCGCCTGGTGGCCGTCACGGGTGTCAGCGGCTCGGGCAAGTCCACGCTGGCGCGCGACGTGCTCTGGACCAATGTCGCGGCCTGGGTAGGCCAGCGCAGCACCTTTGCCGGGCGCGAGGCCATGGACGCCGGCCAGGCGCCGGCGCTGATCGGCTGCGCGGGACTGCGCGGCTTCGAAGGCATAGACCGCGTGCTGGAAGTCGACCAGACGCCTATCGGCAAGACGCCGCGCTCCTGCCCCGCGACCTACATCGGTTTCTGGGACACGATACGCAAGCTGTTTGCCGATACGCTCGAAGCGCGCGCGCGCGGCTATGGCCCGGGCCGCTTCTCGTTCAACACCGGCGAAGGCCGCTGCCCGGCCTGTGAAGGCCAGGGCCTGCGCACCATAGAGATGAGCTTTCTGCCCGACGTCAAGGTGCCTTGCGACACCTGCCACGGCGCGCGCTTCAACCCCGAGACGCTGGCCGTGACCTGGCGCGGCAAGAGCATTGGCGACGTGCTGCAGATGGAAGTCGACGAAGCCGTGGGCTTCTTCGCCAGCATGCCGGCGATTGCCCATCCGCTGCAGTTGCTCGAGGACGTGGGCCTGGGCTATCTGACGCTGGGCCAGCCTTCGCCCACGCTCAGCGGCGGCGAGGCCCAGCGCATCAAGCTGGTGACCGAACTGACCAAGGTGCGCGACGACATCGCGCGCCGCGGCAACAAGGCGCCGCATACGCTGTATGTGCTCGACGAGCCCACGGTGGGCCTGCACATGGCCGACGTCGAGAAGCTGATCGAAGTGCTGCACCGGCTGGTCGACGGCGGGCATTCGGTGGTGGTGATCGAGCACGACCTCGATGTGATCGCCGAAGCCGACTGGGTCATAGACCTGGGCCCCGAAGGCGGCAACGGCGGCGGGCGCATTGTCGCCGCGGGCACGCCCGAAGCGCTGGTGGCACAGGGTACGCATACCGGCCAGGCGCTGGCGTCGGTGCTGGCGCGGGGCAGGGTAACTCAGCCGCACTGATGCGTGAGCAGGCCATAGGCAGCGGTGGCAGGGGGCGGAACTTGCGTTTTGGCGAGGTTACTAAAAGTCGTCAACACCCTCCATGAGCCGCCGTGGCTTCAGCGCGGCGTTGGAGGCTTTCCCGGGGGGTGGCGGTCGCACTGATCCACTTCGCCTCGCAAGAAAGTTTTTATGCTTGAGTCTGCCCCCGGTTTCTTGGTTCCGCCGACATCCCGCTGGCCATTGCTGCGACGTTCCAGCCGGCTGGCCGGCGCGGCGCTGTTCGCCGCCATTCTCGTGGCTTGCGGCGGCAGCGATGGCGATAGCGCTGGAGGCGGAGGTAACGCTGGCGGTGGCGGCATGGGTGTTGGCGTGGAAACGCCGGAAGATCTGTTGGCCTCTTTCAAACAGCAAACGCTGAACTGGCAAACCTGCGATCCGTCGTTGATCGAGGATGAGGACGACCGTGAAGAGCTGGCGCAATTGGGCGAACGCGCCCAATGCGCGTTGATGCGCGTACCGCTCGATTACGCCGACCCGTCGTCGGCCGAATTGCAAATAGAGGTTTTGAAGGTGGCCGCCGAACAAGCATCGCAAAAGCTAGGGGCGATTGTGATCAATCCGGGGGGGCCTGGTGGTGAGGGCCTGTCTGTGGCATCGACCACCAGCTTGACGTTGACGGATGCCGACCCGGGAGAGGCGGGCGGGCTGCTCCGGGAAATATCGCGTCGCTACGACCTGGTTGGTTTTTCACCGCGTGGTACGGGACGCCATAGCCCGTTGAACTGTGAGTTGACCGAAGAACAGGTGCTGGTCAATGAGTTCTTTGTCGATCCCAGTCCGGAAAACCTGCGGAAAATCCAGTACAACGCACGCGTCTTCGCAGAGGGCTGTGCCGCTAATCCATTGACCCAACATATTCATACGGACGCCACCGCGCGCGACATGGATCTGCTGCGCGGCGTGCTGGGTGAAGAGAAACTCAACTACATCGGCTATTCCTACGGCACCTGGCTTGGCGCCTGGTATGCGGGGCTGTTTCCCGAGCGCGTCGGGCGCATGCTGTTTGACAGCAGCCTGGATATCACCGGCAGTTTTGAGGATGCGTTCCTCATGCAGGCCCAGGCCGAACAGCGCATCGTTGATGAAGTGATGCTGCCGCATGCCGCAGGCCATCCCGACCGGTTCGGCCTCGGTAATGACGTCACTGTGCTGCGCAATCGTCTGCTTGCGCTTTCCGCGAAGGTGAAGTCGAGATTGATCAGCTCCTGGATATATGAATCTTCCGGCGAACTCAATGGCGATACGTTCGTGACCGCCGCAGCACTCGGTCTGCAGGATCTGCTGACTCAAAAACCGCAGGCCAGTTTGCAGGAGTTGAAAGCCGAGATAGCGGGATCATCCGCTTTCGCCATTCCGAAAGTGGCTGAGTATGCCTATGAACTGTCCAATCAGTTGTTCAGCCCGGTGGGACAAGCATTGGATCAGGATAGATTTGTGCATTGGAGCATACGCTGTAACGATGCCGGTCCACAGCCATCGGTGGCCACGGTCGGTACCGACCAGTACTGGAGTGCGCTGTTCCAGGATTTTGCGGAGAAATACCCTTTGGCCAAGGAGTCGTTCTCCTATAACCCCTGCATTTATTGGAGCGAACCTGTCAAGAAAATGCCGGCATTGGCCGAAATTAACAAGGCCGGGCAACTGCTGATGCTGCAAACTCGTTACGATGCGGCGACACCTTTCGAAGGCGCGCTGAAGACCTTGGATGCCTTGCCAAACGCGAAAATGATCGTGGTCGAAAATGACTACCAACACGGAGTTTTTCCCTACGGCACGGCTTGCGTGGACAAGCAGGTTGCCGATTATTTTCTGCATGACCAGCTGCCTGCGCGCATCAGCAGCTGCGCAGGCAAGGAGTTGGGCGGGGATGAAGATGAAGATGAAGATGAAGATGAAGATGAAGATGAAGATGAAGATGCATAGCCAGGCAGGGCGCCCCGGCTGATGCGCGAATACGCCGTGCACTGGCATGCGCAGGCGCCTGCCAAGCCGGTGCTGGGCGCGCCCTGCAATGGCTGCGGCCTGTGCTGCCTGGCCGAGCCCTGCCCCATGGGCATGCTGGTCTCGCGCCGCAGGCTCGGTGCCTGCAGCGCGTTGCGCTGGGACGAAGAGGGCGCACATTACCGCTGCGGCGTGCTTGAAGATGCCAAGGCCTTGGCAGCCGCGCCCGGCCGCTGGCGGCGCTGGCGCGGCCGGCTGTGGCTGCGCCTGGCCAGGCGCTGGATTGCGGCCGGCATGGGCTGCGATGCGGATCTGGTGGAGGTGCGCTAGATGCTGCTGCCAGCGGCAGCATGGACGGTGGGTGCCAGAACAAGGAACTTTTTCCGGGTGAAGTGACTAAATAGTCATCCAGATGCTTGGAGAAGGGCGCTTCCATGATTGAGACCTGCCAAGAATCCCTGAGTGCACCCGCAAGAAAATATCCTGGCTTGTCACGGCTGCGTCCTGGGCGCCTGACCGGCGCTGCGCTGCTTTGCGCCATGCTCATGGCTTGCGGTGGCGGCGGTGATGCCAACGTCGAAGCCCCGCAAATTCCGCCCGGTCCATTGGCCGCGTTCACGCAGCAGAAGCTCGATTGGCAAGCCTGTGATCCTGAACTGAACGGCGAGCAGTATGAGGAACAACTCGCGCCATTGGGAGAACGCGCGCGCTGTGCGCTGATGCGCGTGCCCCTCGATTACGACCACCCCGCGCAGGGCGAATTGCAGATAGAGTTGCTGCGCGTGGCCGCGGCGCAGCCGCAGCGCCGCCTGGGGGCAATCGTGTTCAACCCCGGTGGGCCGGGTGAGGATGGCCAGGCTTCGGCGCTCGTCTATGGTGCGCAGTGGGCGCAGGCAAGCCCTGAGGATGTCCGCGGTACGCGGCTGCGCGAGATGGGCAACCGTTACGACCTGATCGGTTTTTCGCCGCGCGGGACGGGCGCCAGCAACCCGCTGGTCTGCAATGTGGCTGGCTCCTTCGAAGAGCAGGACAGCCTGACCTTCAATCGCAGTGCCGAAAACCTGCAACAGGCACAGCACAATGCGCGCCTGATGGCCCAGGCCTGCGTGAACAATCCGCTGAGCCAGCACATCCACACCGAGGCCACGGCGCGCGACATGGATCTGATACGTGGCCTGCTGGGGGATGCCCAGCTCCATTACATCGGCTACTCCTACGGCACCTGGCTGGGCAACTGGTACGCGCGGCTGTTCCCGGAGCGCGTCGGGCGCATGCTGCTCGACAGCAGCCTCAACATGGTGGAGGGCCTCGACGGTCAGTTCATGCTGCAGGAAATGGCCAATCAGCGGATTCTGGACGAGATCATGCTGCCCTACGCCGAGCGCCATCAGGACAAATTGGAGCTTGGCAGTGCTGCCGCACTGCGTGAGGCGCTGCTGGCGCTGCCGCCGGCGCTGCAGGAAGCGTTGTTCGACGATATTGATTTCAAGGACTCCTCCTTGATCGAGCGCGCCGTGCTGCGGATGAGCGCTGCCGTCGGTTTGGGCAAATTGATGCATGCCCACCCGGACGCGGACGGGGAAGCGCTGCAGACCCTGGCGCAGAGCCACGCCTTCTCGCCGCTGCCGCGCATCAATGAGGCCGCAGTGCAAATGGCGCTCGAGCTGATCAAGGCGCAGGATGAGGACGAGAACAAGGTCGTGGAGGAGAGCTGGGCCGAAGTGGACGCGCAAGGCGCGGTGTGGCTGTTGCCCGAGTTCACGGTGAACATGACCGTGCGCTGCAACGATACCGGCAGCCAGGGCGATGAGCAGTACTGGCTGGGCGTGAGCAACGACTATGTGGCCCGCTATCCCATGGTGGGTGGCAGTGGCGTCGCCAAGCCTTGTCTTTACTGGCCCGCGCCGCCGCGCAAGATGCCGCCGCTGCCCGCGGGCCAGGGCCTGCCGATACTGATGCTGCAAAGCCGTTACGACGGGGCCACGCCGGTCGAGAGTGCGCTGGCGACATGGGCGGCCTGGCCGAATGCCCGCATGATCATGGTCGAAGACGAGTACGAGCATGGCCTGTTTCCCTATGGAACGGAATGCGTCGATGTCCAGGTCGCCGATTATTTTCTCGATGGCACACTGCCGCTGCGCACCAGCAGCTGCGCCGGCAAGCCGCTTCCCGGTGAAGCCGGTGCGTAGGGGCGTCCAGGCGGGACTCTCGGGGCAAGGGCGTCTCGATGGCTCCAGGGCATTCCGTATGGCATCGCTGCTGCGTCCCTGCCGGCTGACCGGCGCGGCGCTGCTTGCAGCGCTGCTGGTTGCCTGCGGCGGCGGAACCCAGGAGGACCCATGGACATCCTTTGCGCAGCAGAAACTCGATTGGCAAGCCTGCGATCCCACCCTGCTGGGCGAGGGTGACAATGCGCTGACGCAATTGGGTGAACGCGCCCAATGTGCGTTGATGCGCGCGCCGCTGGATTACAGCCACCCCGGTCTGGGGGAGCTGCAGGTGGCGGTACTCAGGGTCGCTGCCGAGCAGCCGCAGCAGCGCGCGGGGGCGATTTTGTTCAACCCTGGCGGGCCGGGTGCCGACGGCCTGGGTTTCGCAGCACTGCACGGCGCGCTGTGGCGGTATGCGAACCCTGACAGCCCTACGGGCAAGCTGCTCCAGCAGCTTGCCAACCGCTACGACATGATCGGCTTTTCCCCGCGCGGCGTGGGCGCGAGCAGCAGCCTGACCTGCTACTCACCGGAGTTGAAGGAAGTCCAGTTCAGTCTGACTTTCGACCGCAGCCCGCAGAATCTCGCAAATGCACTGCGCAACGCGCGCCTGGAGGCCCAGGCCTGTCGCAAGAACCCATTGAGCAAACACATCCACACCGACGCCACCGCGCGCGACATGGATCTGCTGCGCTCGCTGCTCGGGGATGCGCGACTGCATTACATCGGCTATTCCTACGGCACCTGGCTCGGCGCCTGGTACGCGAGCCTGTTTCCCGAGCGCGTGGGGCGCATGTTGCTCGACAGCAGCATGGATGTCACGGCCAGCCTCGACGACGCCACCCTGCTGCAGGAAATGGGCCGCCAGCGCGTGATCGACGAGGTCGTGCTGCCCTACGCTGCCCGCCACCCGGAGTTGTTCAACCAGGGCAGCAGCGCCGGCGCACTGCGCGATGCGCTGCTGGCATTGTCACCGCAAGTCAAATCGGTGCTGTTTTCGGCGATCAATGTGAATGATCCCGCGGAGATCCGCAACAACGGCTTCCTGCTGAACGCGGCCATCCAGTTGCAAGCCTTGCGCCAGCAGAATCCAACGGCTGATGAAGACCAGTTGCATGCCGCGATCGCAGCCCACGCGTTCATTCCCACGGAGACGGAAAACGCAGCCACGGCCATGGCCGCGCACAGGCTGGCGGACGGGCTGTTCGCTTCGAGCACGCGCGAGAGCACCCTGCTGCTGCCGCCGACGGCGGTGAATGTCAGCGTGCGCTGCAACGATCTGGCCACCCGCGGCAATGAGCAGCACTGGATCGACGTGGGCAACGACTATGCGGCGCGCTATCCGTTCAGCGGCGGAGCGGCCACCGAGAATCCCTGTCTTTACTGGGGCGCGCCGGTGAAGCCCAGGCCGCCGCTGGCGGCGGCGGGCACGGCCGGGCCGTTGCTGCTGCTGCAAAGCCGCTTCGATGCGCTGACCCCCGTGGAAAGCGCGCAGGCGAACCTGAACAGCTTGCCGAATGCCAGCCTGATCGTGGTGGAAAACGAATACAAGCATGGCCTGTTTCCCTACGGTCAGGCATGCGTCGACGAGAAGGTGGCCGATTATTTTCTGCACGGCACGGTGCCGGCGCGCATGAGCATCTGCGCCGGCAAGCCGCTGGCCGGCGATGCCGGGCCCGCCTCGCGTCAGTTGCGCACGCTGGCGGCGTCCGCGGACGAGGACTCGGCGCAGGCCGAAGACCTCATGGCGCGCATCCATCGCAAGATCGGCAAGGCCGCGCGCCAGGGCTTTTGAGGTCCGCGCGGCCGAGGCCTGCTGCGCCGACGGCCAACCAGTGACACATGTCGGTTTGCCGGCGCCGTGGCTAGTCCGGGGCCTGGCTGTTTTGCAGGTGCTGCTGCAGCAGCTGCACGAAGCCATCGGCCCGGCCCGAAGGCGCGCGGTGCAGCGGCAGGGCCAGCGCGATCTCGACCGCGCACTGCGGCAGCAGCGGCCGGATGGCCAGTTCCGAGGCAAATTTGCTCGCCACATAGGGGTTGACCACGCCTATGCCCGTGCCTTCGGCCGCGAGGCAGCAGATGGTTGACGAGTAGGTGGTCTCGATGGTCGAGCGTGCCTGCACGCCATGGCGCTGCATGGTCTGTTGCAACTGCAGGAAGATGTTGTCGTCGGCGTTGAGCGTGAGCAGCAACTGGTCGGCAAGGTCGCTCACATGCAGCGCCTGGCGCTGCGCCAGCGCGTGGCCCGGGTGCATCACGCAGACCGCCTGGCTGCGGTGCAGCACGCTGGCGCTCAGGTCGGGCGCATCGATCGCCATGGTGCTGACCACGAGATCGAACTGGCCCAGTTGCAGGCCTTCGCGCAGATGCGGCGTGCCCAGGGTCTGCAGGCTGATAGGCGTGCTCGGGTGCTGCTGCACGAACGCATGCACCACGGCCGGCAGCACCGACAGGCCCAGCGCCGGCGTGCAGCCTATGCGCAGCGTGCCCGCGCCCGACAGCCGCAGGCCCTGCAGGTCGCGCTCTATGCGCTCCAGGCCGACGAAATGCTGCTGCACCGTGGCGAACAGTTCAAGCGCTTCGGGCGTGGGGCGCAGCCGGCCCTTGTGCATGTCGAACAGCTTGAGGCCCGCACCGGCCTGCATCTGCGCGAGCAGGCGGCTGACCGACGGCTGGGTGGTGTGCAGCAGCTGCGCGGCGGCGGTGGTCGTGCCGGTCTGCATCACGGCGCGGAAGGCTTCGATTTCACGAAAACTCAGAGGGCGGGGCATGGGGCGAGGGTATACCAATCATGTATAGCTGACGCGGAAAAATGCATTTTCCTGCGTGACCTGCGCTGCCTACACTGGATTCACACAGGCCGCTTTCCGTTGCGGCAGGATTTTCCAAGAGGCATAGACATGAACAAGCAATTCACGCGCCGGAGTTGGGGGCTGACGGCCCTGGCCGCCACCCTCATGGCCTGCTCGGCCAGCGCCTGGTCCAGCGATGCGGCCTTTCCCAACCCCGCGCGCCAGGTGCGCATCATCGTGCCCTTCACCGCCGGCGGCAGCTCGGACGTGCAGGCACGCATGCTTGCCGACAGGCTCAGCCGCCTCTGGGAGCAGACCGTGGTGGTCGAGAACAAGCCCGGCGCGGGCGGCCACCTCGGCGGCCGTTACGTCACGGACCAGCCCGCCGACGGCTATACGCTGATGGTCGGCTCCATAGGCCTGCACGCGGCCTATGGCATCTACAAGAAGCTGTCGTACAACCCGGCCGCCGATCTGCGCGTGGTCACGGTGCTCGCCGAAATGCCGCATGTGGTGGTCGCCGCGCCGGCCCTGCCGGTCAAGGACATGCAGCAGCTCACGGCGCTGGCCAAGAAGGAGCCGGGCACGGTCAACTTCGGCTCGGCGGGCGTGGGCTCGTCGGTGCACATGATGGGCGAGCTCTACAAGCTGCAGTCGGGCGCACCCATCGTCCACGTGCCCTACCGCGGCAGCTCGGCCGCGCTCAACGACCTGCTGGGCAACCAGATCCAGCTGATGTTCGAGAACCCGCCCACGGTGCTGGGCCACATCCGCGGCGGCAAGATGAAAGCGCTGGCCGTGACCGGCAAGCAGCGCCTGGCCGCGCTGCCCGACGTTCCAACGGCGACCGAAGCCGGCATCCAGGGCTTCGAGGCCACTTCGTGGACCACGGTAGCCGTGTCCGCCAAGGTGCCGCAGGCCATCGTCGAGAAGATCAGCGCCGATGTGCGCAAGGTGATCAACACACCCGAGTTCCGCAAGGGCCTCGAAGACCAGGGCATGACGGCCGTGGCCAACAGCCTGCCCGAAGCCCAGCGCTTCGTGGCCCAGGAAAAAGCCCGCTGGGACCGCGTGATCCTCGAAGGCAAGGTCTCGGCCGACTGAGGCCGGGCCGGCGCGCACCCCCGATATCCCTCTGCCCGGACCGCCGGGCAGATTCATTTGAGCATCTCATTTTCCACATGACCGACTCTTCCAACGCCGCCCCCTACGTGCCCTGCCGCCGCGTGGGCGATGGCAGCCAGCACCATTTCTTCGGCTACTACAACAAGTCCAACTGGGACCGGAGCAACCGCCTGATCGCGGGCCAGCGCACGCCCGCGATGGACCAGTATCTGACGCCCGACGCCAAGGCCACGATAGGCTACTTCGACACGCTCGACGGCGACCGCTTCCACGCCGTAGGCGAGACCGGCGCCTGGAACTGGCAGATGGGCAGCCAGCTGCAATGGCTGGCCGGCGCGCCGGGCCGCCAGCTGGTCTACAACGATCGCACGGGCGACATGGCGGCACGCTACCCGGGCTTTGGCGCGGTGGTGGTCGACGTGGACATGCGCGCGCGCCGCGTGCTGCCGATGCCGGTCTACGTGGTCGCGCCCAGCAGCCAATGGGCGCTGTCGGTCGACTACCGGCGCCTGTATGTGACGCACGAAACGATTGGCTACAGCGAAGCCGGTGGCCCGTTCGAGCTGCCGCTCGCGCCCCAGGATGACGGCATCTGGCGCATGGACATGAACACCGGCGAAGCCGCGCTGCTGGTCAGCTATGCCGACCTGAAGGCGTTTCATCCCAGGGACTCGATGGACAAGGCCATCCACTGGGTCAGCCACATCGAAGTCAATCCCGCGTCCTCGCGCATCCTGTTCCTGCACCGCTGGACGGAGCGCGTCAAGGACGAGACCTGCTTCCTGCACCGCCTGATCACCATGAACCCCGACGGCTCGGACATGCGCCTGCTCGAATGCTCGGACCACCCGCTGCCGCAGCTCGCCGCGGATTTCGACCCCAGCGCCGTGGGCACGTTCGACTACGAGAAGTCCGAATACCAGATCTCGCACCCGCTGTGGCAGGACGACAGCCACATCATCGTCTGGGGCCCGCATGCGGGCGAGATCCACTACCACCTCTATCATGACGTCGAAGGCGGGGAAGTGCAGGTGGTCGGGCGCGGCGTGCTGGTCGAGAACGGCCACATGACCTTCTCGCCCGTGAGCACGCGCTGGCTGCTCAGCGACACCTACCCCGACGACCGCACGCACGAGCGCTTCCTGTTCCTGTTCGACATGCAGACCGGCGAGCGCCGCAACCTGGGCAGCTTCTACGCCACGCCCGACCTGAGCAAGGAAAACCGCTGCGACCTGCACCCGCGCTGGAGCCGCGACGGCCGCCAGGTCTGCATCGACTCGGTGCACGAGCACCAGCGCCAGATGTATGTGCTGGACGTATCGGCCATCGTCGGCGGCTGAGCGCGCTGCGTTTGCAGCGCCTGCGTGGCGGGCGGCACGCCCAGCGCGTCCAGGCCCAGGCCGTCAGCGCCGCGCTGGGTGGCGCGCAGCGTTCGAAAGCCTGCCATAGACGATCTGTCCACGAAAACCGCGCTTCACCTGCAGGTACAGGGCCCGGAGTTCCGGGTAATCCTGCGGTTGGCACAGTGCGCCTTTGCCGCGCATGGCATTCAATTGAAGCCTGTGGTGGACGCTCACGCGCTGTCCCTGGCGTTTCCATTCCATCAGGTACTCCCCGGCCGCATTGCGGAAATGCTGGCTGGCCGGGATGGCAATGATGGGGATATCGGCTGGAAATTCCATGTGATAGGTTTCGTCGCTCAGCCCCGCATCGCACTGAAATGGCGTGGCGTTGGCCGGTGCCGCGGTGCCTGCCGCGACGTGACGGAAAGACCCGTTGGCCGGTGGTTGCGGCACGGCGATGCCTCCGACCATGCCGAAATCGATGAAGTCGTCCGCCCGGAACGCATAACTGGCACTGAACGGACGGCCCAGGTCGAAGGGATCCCCCTGCATCTCGATACGCCCATGGCCATTCATGCCACAGGCGGCCATGGTGGACTCCTCCACAGCCGTTCGATTCTGGGAGTTCAGTTGGGAGAGCTGGGCGCGCAGACTGATTTCGTCCAGTTCACTCAATTGCACCTTCGCTTGGCCCTGCAGGTTGCCCGCTTTGTCGAAAACAAGCTCGGTGGTGGTCGTGGTGTGGTTGCGCAGGTGATCGTTGGGCGGCGTGTGCGCCAGCTGTGCCTGGTGGGTGTGCAACACCGGGGCGCCCAGGTTCTCGCTGGACAACTGGCCAAAACGCGCCCAGGGGTGGGTCGAATCCACGTACAGATCAAACTCGGGGATATAGGTTATTGCATGGTTGAAATGCTCCACCAGGGGAACGCTGGGCAGAAGCGGGCCGCCACCCGCGCGTATCAGGGCCGGCGAGCTGGCGATATCCTTGGCGGCCAGCAGCGCTTCGAGCAATACGACATGGTCCTTGCAATCACCATAATGGTGGTCAAGAACACTTTGCGCGGTGTTGGGCTCGAGACCGCCATTGCCCAGATATACCGCGACATAGCGAATATTCTGTGCCACCCAATGGTGCAAGGCCGCGGCCTGGGCACGGCGATCGGTGACGCCCTGCGTGATTTTCTCCGCCAGGGTCTTTATCGCCGGCGTGACCTCGGCCGCCGGCTTTGCCTTCACCTGGTAGGCCTTGGCGACTTGTGACCAGTCGCTGTAAGTGCTGGCCATGATGGTCGGGCTGAAGGTCCACGCCGCTGCCCAGCGGTTCTGCACCTTCAATGGCTCCTTGCGTTGATATTGCCAGCGCCAGTGTGCTCGGCCATCGCGCAGGGTCGCGGTGTTGCTGCCTTGCACATCGCGACTGAATACATTCATCGGCAGGTCCGCGGGTGCCGTCAGAGTGATTTCGGCATTCTCATGCTGGTCGAAGATGCTGAAGGTGTCCAGCAGGCTGAAGTAGCCTGGAAAATGCGGAATGTTCCGGGTGCGGCGTATCTGGTATGCCAGGCGGCTGCCTGGCGCCAGGTTAGGGAACACGATGACGCGTACCTTGTGGTCCGCATAGATCGGCGCGGCGGCGCTGGAATAGCTTTCCTGGGTGTAGATGCGTTCTGGCGCAACGTCATGGCGCTGGTCGTCGGCGGTCAGCGTATAGGCCGAGAGCACTTC
Source organism: Pantoea sp. 18069 (assembly GCF_902706035.1). Classification (GTDB taxonomy): domain Bacteria; phylum Pseudomonadota; class Gammaproteobacteria; order Burkholderiales; family Burkholderiaceae_C; genus Comamonas. Next base: position 43,985 of record NZ_CACSJA010000032.1, read on the forward strand.
CAGCGTCTCCATCTTTTCGCTGTAGCTGTGATAGATCTGGCTGAATTGGTCGATCGCAGCAGGGGTCTTCAACAGAATTTCAAAGGTCTCGGTCGTTACGCTGCTGGCATCTGCATGCACCTCGTGGTCCACACGGTAGCGCAGGTAGCTGAAGTCATTGCTGATTGCGGCTTCCTTGGTGACCGATGGACCGGGAGCGACGGCATCTGCCTTGGCCGGGTTGGCTGCCACCAGACAGGTCAGCAGAACAAGGGAAGTGATGATGATTTTCATTGGGGGCTCTTGAGGAAATCCGCTGCTTGACCAGCCGGCGCTGCACCGCTCCTGCGATGCCTGTGCTCTTCGCATGGCCTCGCACAGACGACAGCGCTGGCGTGTCAAGGCAGCTGGGCATCACGCCCTGGTGTTTGCATGAGTGATAGGAAAATACTATTGTATTTATTTATCAATAGATTTGTAGTCTTATTTTCGCGAAGCACGGCAGGTCCGGGTACAGCGCCTGGCCTGCCCGGCGGCAATAAAAGGCCCCCACGCTTGCTCACTGCGTGTAGCCGCCTGGGGGGCAAGCCCCCCATCCCGTATTGCCTTGGAGCGGCCCGGCGGCAATAAAAAAGGCCCCCACGCTTGCTCACTGCGTGTAGCCGCTGCCCCCACGGGGGCGCTTATTGCCTTGGGGCGGCCCGGCGGCAATAAAAAAGGCCCCGACATGCGGGGCCTGTGCAGGGCTGGGGGGCGCGGACTTACTGGAAGCCCAGCGAGTGCGGCAGCCAGGTCGACAGTTCGGGAACGAAGGTCAGCAGCGCCAGCACCAGCAGGTGGGCCACCAGGAACAGCGGCATTTCGCGCGTGAGATCGGTGATGGACACACGCGTCGCGACCGCGGTCACGAACAGCAGGCCACCGACGGGCGGCGTGATCATGCCCAGCGTCAGGTTGACGATCACCACCATTGCGAAGTGCGTGGGGTCGATGCCCAGGCTGAAGGCGATGGGCGCGAGGATGGGCACCAGGATGATCACCCCGGGCAGCGGCTCCATGAAGATGCCGAACACCAGCAGCAGGATGTTGACCGCGACCAGGAACATGGTCGGCGACAGATTCCAGCCGACGATCAGCTCCGACAGGTACTGCGGAATGCCTTCCACCGTGAGCACCCAGGCAAATGCCGCCGACGTCGCCATGACCAGCAGCACCGACGCCGTGAGCATGGCCGCGCGCGCGGTGATGCCGGGAATGGCCTTCCATTCGAGCGTGCGGTAGACCCACTTGCCGCAGATCAGCGCGTAGAACACCGCGACCACCGAGGCTTCGGTGGGCGTGAAGATGCCGAAGCGGATGCCGACGACGATCAGCACGATCAGCATCAGCGCCGGAATCGCCTTGAAGCTCGTGACCCACATTTCACGCGCCGTGGGGCGCGCCTCGGACGAATGGTAGTTGCGCTTCTTGCAGATCCACCAGTTCACGCCGGCCATGGCCAGCGCGATGATGATGCCGGGAATGAAGCCGGCCATGAACAGGCCGCCGACCGAGACGTTCTCGTCCTGCATCGCATAGATGATCATGCTCACCGAAGGCGGAATGATGGGCCCGACGACGGCCGTGCTGGTCGTGAGCGCCGCGGCGTAGGCGCGCGAGTAGCCGGCCTTGTCCATCATCTTGACCATCATCGAGCCCGGGCCCGCGGCGTCGGCCAGGGCCGAGCCGGAGATGCCCGAGAACAGCGTCAGCGACAGCACGTTGGCGTAGCCCAGGCCGCCACGCAGGTGGCCGACGAACTGCGCGGCAAAGCGCAGCAGCACATGGGTCAGCGCGCCGCCGGACATCAGTTCGGCCGACAGAATGAAAAATGGCACGGCCATCAGCGGAAAGCTGTCGATGCCGGTGAACATTTCCTTGAACACCACCAGCTGCGGGTAGCGGCCGCCGACGAGTACGGCCAGCGCGGCCGAGATGGCCAGCGCGAAGGCCACCGGAAAGCCCAGCACGAGCAGGACGATGATGGCAATGAAAAGGGTGATACCCATGGTGCTTGAACCTCTTTTGGATGGGTCTTCAGATGGACGCTGCGGCGTCTGCATCCATCTCTTCGGACTCGGCATGGTCGCCGGCCGTGATGTAGTTGCGTGCGATGAACAGCAGGTGCACCAGCATCAGCGCGAAGCCCACGGGCATCGCCAGATAGATATAGGAAATCGGGATGTCGGTCGCGGCCGTGGTCTGAAAGCGCGTGGCCCAGGCGTAGAGCACCGAGAAATAGGTCATGAAGACGCAAAAACCCGCAATGCCCACGACCACGATGGCCCGCAGAATGCGCGCCGTGCGCGTGCTCACCGCGCGGTGCAGATTGTCGATGGCGACATGGCCGCCAAAGCGCAGCACCAGGCCCGCGCCCAGGAAGGTGACCCAGATCATCATGTGGCGTGCCACTTCCTCGGCCCAGATGATGGAGTCGCCCGTGGTGTAGCGCAGCACCACGTTGGCAAAGACGATGCAGGCCATGGCCTGCAGCAGCACGATGAGCAGCCAGCGATTGCTGGCGACCAGTGCGCGTTCGATTCGATCAAGCATAGGCATATCGGCTGTCGTGGCGCATACCGGAAAGTACAGGCGCAGCCGCTTTCTGAAAAAATTCACTTATCTGTGGCACTGGCGCTACCTCAGATTCAGGTAACTGGCGGGCCCAACGCCGGGGGGCACCGAGGAAGGGCCGCACCGAGGGTGCCCCCCTCCACCGAAGGTTGAGAGGGGGAAGCCGGCTCGGCGCCTGCCGCGTAAGCGGCTCAGGGGGTGTTACTTAGTATTCGAGATGGTGTCCAGCGTCTTCTGGCCGAACTTGGTGGCGTACTGCTTGTAGGCGGGATCGAGGGCCTTGCGGAAAGCGGCCTGGTCGACCTTTTCGACGACCTGCATGCCGTGCGACTTGGCTTCCTCGAGGCCCTTCTTCTCGACCGCGTCGACAAACGCGCGCGAGGCCAGGGCGCCGCTCTTGGCGCCTTGCGTGAACGCCGCCTTTTGCGTGTCGTTGAGGCCGGACCAGAAGCCCGGCGAGACGATCAGCGCCACGGGCGCGTAGACATGGGCGCTGAGCGTCAGGTGCTTTTGCACCTGCCACAGCTTGGCCGACGACAGCACCGAAATCGGGTTTTCCTGGCCGTCGATCGTGCCCTGCTGCAGCGCGCCTATCACTTCGGGCCAGGACATGGGCGTGGGCGATGCGCCCAGCGTGCGGAACGCGGTGATGTGCACCGGGTTTTCGGTCACGCGGATCTTCAGGCCCTTGAGGTCGGCCACGTTCTGCACCGCGTGCTTGTTGTTCGTCAGGTGGCGAAAGCCCTGCTCGCCCCAGGCCAGCGCGATCAGGCCGCGCTTGTGGAACTTGCCCAGCAGTTCCTGGCCGAAAGCGCCGTCGAGCACTGCGCGCGCATGCGTGGTGTCACGGAACAGGAAAGGAATGTCGACCACGCCCACGTCGGGCACGAAGTTGCTCAATGCGCCCGTGGACACGATCACGGCTTCGACGGTGCCCAGTTGCAGGCCTTCGATCAGCTCGCGCTCGCCGCCCAGTGCCGAGGCGGGGAACTGCTTGAACTTGAACGCGTTGTTGGTGTTCTTCTCTACGGAATCGGCCCAGGCCTGGGCCGCTGCGCCGTAGTGCGAATTGATCGCCAGCGCATACCCGATCTTGACTTCCTTGGATTGGGCAAGAGCCGGTACGGCAGCAATGGCCGCAGCAGCCGCGACACAGGTGACAACGAAGGAACGGCGAATCATGCGCATGACATATGTCTCTTGTAGGTGATGGAATAGGAACGGGAACGCTGGCGCATTTTAGGTGCTGTTTGCGCCGGACAGGCGCCCTTTGCAGAGGCGTTGTCGGGCATTGCCGTTTTCAATGCCAGCTTGCCGCGCGATTGGCGATGGATGTCATCGTGGAATGCGCGCGCCGCGGCCGTGGGCCACGGCAGGGTTCAGGCCGCCGCGTGACCCAGGATGGCCCGGGAAAGTTCGACGAATCCGTCGCCACGCTCGCTGGGCGTGACATAGCGCGGCAGGTGCGTGAGCTGGGGCACGAAGCGCGCGATATTGGCCACGCCGAAGCTGTGGCCGAAGCGCTCGAACATCAGCTGGTCATTGGTGGAGTCGCCGATATAGACCCAGCGATCGAGTTCCGCGGCCAGGTCGCGGTCGAACAGCGTGCGCACTATCCACTGCGCGCCGTCCCACTTGTTGTGCGCGCCAAACCAGCCGTTGATATGGATGGAGCTGACGGTGGCATTCATGCCCGCTGCGTGCATGATTTCCACGCACTGGTCGATGCTCTCCTGGGGCATCTGGGTGAATTCGCTGTGGTCGACGGCGATGTCGCATTCGCGACCCGCGGAGTCGGTCGCGCGGCGCGCACCGGGCACGCTGGCCTCGATCTGTTCGAGCACCTGCTGCATGCGCGCGAAGTTGGCGCTGCGCGTGGCCGCATCCTGCTGGTAGAGCTTGTCGAGACCGCCGGCCGCGTTGCGGCGCAGCGCCACGGCGCCGTTTTCGGCGACGATGGCGTCGACCGGCCAGGCATGGGCGAACGGTTCGCTCCAGCCCACGGGGCGGCCGGTGATGGGCACGATCCAGAGACCGGCATCGCGCAGCGCAGCCATTGCTGCCACCACATGTTCGGGCACGGCGCCGTCGGTGGTCAGGGTGTCGTCGATATCGGTGAGCACACCGCGCAACCGGCCCGCGGCAGGGCGGGGCCACTGCGCGAGGGGCAGCAAGTTTTCCAGAGTCATTGTGGGTACGGTTCGATGATTTGTACCGTTCGCTCTGGGCCTGGCGAAGGGCTTCGACAGGCTCAGCCCGAACGGGAGACGCGTTACTGTCTCTATTAGCTGTTGCTCAGCGACAGGCCCGCGTGCTCGCGCAGCGGGTGGAAGTGAATCTTGGGGAAACGCTCCTGCGCCAGGCGCACATCGTAGGGCGAAGTGCACAGATACGCCAGGGTGCCCGCCGCGTCGTGGGCCATGCGCAGCACATAGGCGTTCTCGAACTCGCGCAGTTCGGCCGGGGTGTCGGCCGTGATCCAGCGCGCGCCCGTGTACTGGCAGGCTTCGAGGCGGATGTCGGCGTCGTACTCGGCCTTGAGGCGGTGCTGCACGACTTCGAACTGCAGCTGGCCGATCGCGCCCAGCAGCATGTTGCCGCCCGCATCGGGCTTGAACACCTGGATCGCGCCTTCCTCGCCGAGCTGGGCCAGGCCCTGCTGCAGCTGCTTGGTGCGCAGCGGGTTCTTCAGCACCACGGTCATGAACATTTCGGGCGCGAAGAACGGCAGGCCGGTGAACTGCAGCGCCGCGCCGTCGGTGATGGTGTCGCCGAGCTGCACGCCGCCGTGGATGGTGAAGCCGATGATGTCGCCCGCATAGGCTTCCTCGACGGCTTCGCGGCGCTGGCTCATGAAGGTCACGACCGAGGTCGGGCGCATGTCCTTGCCGGTGCGCTGCACGCGCAGCTTCATGCCCGGGCTGTAGCGGCCCGAAGCCACGCGCACGAAGGCGATGCGGTCGCGGTGGTTGGCGTCCATGTTGGCCTGGACCTTGAAGACCACACCCGAGAAACCGGTGTCTTCGGGCGCTATGGTCTTGATCACGGGCTGCTTGTTGACCTGCAGCGTGCTGACGCGCGGGCCCGGCGAGGGCGACATGTCGACCAGTGCATCGAGCACTTCCATCACGCCGAAGTTGTTCACGCCCGAGCCGAAGAACACGGGAGTGAGCTTGCCGGCGAGAAACGCCTCATGGTCCCAGGCGGGCGATGCGCCCACGGCCAGCTCCATGCTTTCCATCGCGGTGTCGAAGGTGTCGCCAAAGCGCGCGCGCAGATTCTCCACTTCGGTCAGCGGAATCGCTTCGAAGTCCTGCGGGCGGCGCTCGCTGCCCGACTCGAACACCGTCATGGTGCGGGTGCGCAGGTTGATGATGCCGCCGAAGCTCTTGCCCTGGCCCACGGGCCAGGTCATGGGGCAGCAGGGCATGCCCAGCTCGCGCTCGACTTCGTCCATGATGTCCAGCGGATCGCGCACTTCGCGGTCCATCTTGTTGACGAAAGTGATGATGGGCGTGTCGCGCTGGCGGCAGACTTCGATCAGCCGGCGGGTCTGGGCTTCGACGCCGTTGGCCGCATCGATCACCATCAGCGCCGAGTCCACGGCCGTGAGCACGCGGTAGGTGTCTTCGGAGAAGTCCTTGTGGCCCGGCGTGTCGAGCAGGTTGACCACATGGTCGCGGTAGGACATCTGCATCACCGACGAGGCCACGGAAATGCCGCGCTGCTTTTCGATCTCCATCCAGTCGGAGGTCGCGTGGCGGCTGGCCTTGCGGCCCTTGACCGCGCCCGCGATCTGGATCGCGCCCGAGAACAGCAGCAGCTTTTCGGTCAGCGTGGTCTTGCCCGCGTCCGGGTGGGAAATGATGGCGAACGTGCGGCGGCGCCGGGTCTCAGATGCGTAGGACATGTACGGGTGGGTGGTCGCTGGCGGTGAGGCCGGCTGCAGTAAGGCGGACGGGCGTGCGTGCTCGGCGCTGATGCAGCGCCTGACTACGGGGCCCGAAGAAGAGCAGGATTTTAACGAGGGCGCAGCAGCAGTGGGGCGCGGCGGGAATAAACGCAGCGGATCCTGGCTCGAACACCGGCTGGCATGCGCCCGGTTGCATTGCTGACGCGCCGACAAGTGAATGGCCTATGCCGTAGCTGCGCTGCGGGGAGTTGTGTTGCGCCGCACAATCGGCAGGTCTGTCTTTCTCCTGCTCTGGTCATGTCTTCCCCAACGAGTGGCGCCGCGCCGCAAGCTTCCTGGGTCGTGCGCGGAACGCCGGCCTACCGCCGCATCAGCCTGGCGCTGTTTCTTGCCGGCTTTGCGACGTTCTCGCTGCTGTACTGCGTGCAGCCGCTGCTGCCGGCGTTTGTCGCGCACTTCGGCGTGACGCCCGCGGCCAGCGCGCTGTCGCTGTCGCTGACCACGGGGTGCCTCGCGGTGTCCATCGTGCTCGCCGGCGCGCTGTCCGAGGGGCTTGGGCGGCGCGGGCTGATGTTCGTCTCGATGCTGCTGGCCGCGGTCTGCAACCTCGCGGCGAGCTTTGCGCCGGGCTGGGAAGCGCTGCTCGCGGCGCGCGCGCTCGAAGGTTTCCTGCTCGGCGGCGTGCCGGCCGTGGCCATGGCCTATCTGTCCGAAGAGATCGAGCCCCGGGGGCTGGGCTTTGCGATGGGGCTTTATGTCGGCGGCTCGGCCCTGGGCGGCATGCTCGGGCGCGTGGCCATGGGCGTGATGACCGAATACGTCGACTGGCACATGGCGCTGGCCGCGCTGAGCCTGGTCAACCTGTTCGCGGCCATCGGCTTTTATCTGCTGCTGCCGGCCTCGCGCAATTTCGTGCGCAAGTCCGGCCTGGGCGCGGCCTATCACCTGCAGGCCTGGGGCCGGCACCTGGCGCAGCCCGGCCTGCTGTGGCTGTTCCTGATCGGCTTCGGCCTGATGGGCGTGTTCGTCAGCATCTACAACTATGTCGGCTTCCTGCTCGGTGGCACGCCCCACGCGCTGAGTCCGCTGCAGATCAGCCATGTGTTCTATGCCTATCTTTTCGGCGTACTGGCTTCGCCCGTGGCCGGCGCGCTGGCCGACCGCTTCGGGCGCGCGCCCGTGCTGCTCAGCGGCGTGGCGCTGATGACGCTGGGCGTGCTGCTGACACTGCTGGCGCAGCTCAGCGCGATCGTGCTGGGCATCGTGCTGCTCACCATAGGCTTTTTCACCGCCCACTCGGTGGCCAGCAGCTGGGTCGGCCGGCTCGCGAAGCAGGCCAAGGGCCATGCGTCGTCGCTGTACCTGCTTGGCTATTACCTGGGCTCCAGCCTGCTGGGCGCGGGCGGGGGCTGGTTCCTGCAGCACACGGGCTGGCCGGGCCTGGTGGCCAGCATGCTGGTGCTGCTCGCCGGCGTGCTGGTGCTGGCGCTGCGTGTAAAGAAATTGCACCCCACGCTTGCTCGGCTGGCGCCGTAGCCGCTGCCCCTCCAGGAGGGGCCGTCCACCGGCTTGGGGCGGCCCGGCGCCGGTGGAGTTGCACCCCACGCTTGCTCGGCTGGCGCCGTAACCGCTGCCCCTCCAGGAGGGGGCGTCCACCGGCTTGGGGCGGCCCGGCGCCGGTGGAGTTGCACCCCACGCTTGCTCGGCTGGCGCCGTAACCGCTGCCCCTCCAGGAGGGGGCGTCCACCGGCTTGGGGCGGCCCGGCGCCGGTGGAGTTGCACCCCACGCTTGCTCGGCTGGCGCCGTAACCGCTGCCCCTCCAGGAGGGGGCGTCCACCGGCTTGGGGCGGCCCGGCGCCGGTGGAGTTGCACCCCACGCTTGCTCGGCTGGCGCCGTAGCCGCTGCCCCTCCAGGAGGGGTCGTCCACCGGCTTGGGGCGGCCCGGCGCCGGTGGAGTTGCCGCGGTACGACTGCGGGGTTGCGGCTTTTTAGTACAATGCCTGCTTTCCGAGGAGCGTTGCAGCGCACCCCCCGCACCCATCAGGTGCCCGGCGGTACGTGAGGCTCGGAACCCGCCGCGCGGTCCTTACCCCGGCGTTCGCAACGACGCTCACCCACGTCGTCTGTGCGGTGAGTGCTTTCCCCCAGAACGTGGTTTTGTCTATCCGTGAAGGAAAAACCATGAACGCAGCTATTCCCCTGACCCCTGTCGAGTCGGTCATTGCCGATATTTCTCTGGCCAACTGGGGCCGCAAGGAAATCAGGATCGCCGAGACCGAAATGCCGGGCCTGATGGCGATCCGCGAGGAATTCGCCGCCGCCCAGCCGCTCAAGGGCGCGCGCATCACCGGTTCGCTGCACATGACCATCCAGACGGCCGTGCTGATCGAGACGCTGCAGGCCCTGGGCGCGCAAGTGCGCTGGGCATCGTGCAACATCTTCTCGACGCAGGACCATGCGGCCGCGGCGATTGCCGCCAGCGGCACGCCGGTGTTCGCCATCAAGGGCGAGTCGCTGGCCGACTACTGGGACTATACCCACCGCATCTTCGACTTCGGCCCCAAGGGCAGCGAAGGCGAAGGCCCGAACATGATTCTCGACGATGGCGGCGATGCCACCATGCTGATGCACCTGGGCCAGAAGGCCGAGAAGGACCTGTCCGTGCTGGCCAACCCCGGCAGCGAAGAGGAAGTCATCATGTTCGCCGCGATCAAGGCCAAGCTCGCCGTGGACGGCAACTGGTACACGCGCAAGTCGGCGCAGATCATCGGCGTGACCGAGGAAACCACCACCGGCGTGCACCGCCTCAACGAGATGTCGGCCAAGGGCACATTGCTGTTCCGCGCGATCAACGTCAACGACTCGGTGACCAAGAGCAAGTTCGACAACCTGTACGGCTGCCGCGAATCGCTGGTCGACGGCATCAAGCGCGCCACCGACGTGATGATCGCCGGCAAGGTGGCCGTGGTGGCCGGCTACGGTGACGTGGGCAAGGGCTGCGCCCAGGCGCTGCGCGCCCTGAGCGCCCAGGTCTGGGTCACGGAAATCGACCCGATCAACGCGCTGCAGGCCGCGATGGAAGGCTACAAGGTCGTGACCATGGAATGGGCAGCCGACAAGGCCGACATCTTCGTGACCACCACCGGCAACCGCGACATCATCCGCCACGAGCACATGGTGGCGATGAAGGACCAGGCCATCGTCTGCAACATCGGTCACTTCGACAATGAAATCGACGTCGCCTCGATCGAGCAGTACGAGTGGGAAGAAATCAAGCCCCAGGTCGATCACATCACGTTCCCCGACGGCAAGAAGATCATTTTGCTGGCCAAGGGCCGCCTGGTGAACCTGGGCTGCGCCACCGGCCACCCCAGCTTCGTGATGAGCGCCTCGTTCGCGAACCAGACCATTGCCCAGATCGAGCTGTTCACCAAGCCCGACGCCTATGCCGTGGGCAAGGTCTACGTGCTGCCCAAGCTGCTGGACGAAAAAGTCGCACGCCTGCACCTCAAGAAGGTTGGCGCGATGCTGACCGAACTGAGCGACGGCCAGGCCGCCTATATCGGCGTGTCCAAGCAAGGCCCTTACAAGCCAGAAACCTACCGCTACTAAACAGCGGTTCGGCCATGCCGCGTGCTGGCATGGCCGCTGAAGATTCTTCTGCCCCTGAGACAGCCAAACCGTTCGTGGTGAGCCTCGCTCGGCGCGCCCGTCGCACCATGAACGGCCCATCCTCATGATTTGAGCGCAGGTCGTTCACCCTTCGACAGGCTCAGGACGAACGGGGATTTTGAAGTCCGCTGTTTCTTTTTAACGCCTGGCGAGGTTTCGCCTCGCTTACCCCGCTCAGGACGAACGGACGATTTCGTGGACTCACTGGAATTGCCTGCCTGAGGGGCACTTTGCCGTCGGCCATCAGGCCGTCGGTTGCGATTTATTTTTAAGACGGATTTATTCCATGCGTGCCGATCAATTGCTAGTAGACCAGGGCCTGGCCGCCTCACGCGCGCAGGCCCAGCGCCTGATCGCTTCGGGCGTCGAGTGGCGTACCGCGGCCACGGGCCTGTGGCAGGCCATCAAGAAGAACAGCGAAGACCTCAGCGAAGACGCCGAACTGCAACTGCTCGACATGGCCGCAGCGCGCTATGTGTCGCGCGGCGGCCTCAAGCTCGAAGGCGCGCTGGCGTCGTTCAAGGTCACGGCGCAGGGCAAGTGGTGCCTCGACGTGGGGCAGTCCACGGGCGGCTTCACCGACTGCCTGCTGCAGCAGGGTGCCGAGCGCGTGGTCGGCGTCGATGTGGGCCATGATCAGCTCAATCTGACGCTGCGCGGCCACGAGAAGATCGTCTGCCTCGAGCGCGTCAATGCGCGTACGCTCGATGTCGACACGCTGATCGACGCGGGCGCGTTCGACGGCGCGCCCGATGAGTCGCAGCAGTTCGACCTGATCGTCGGCGACCTGTCCTTCATCTCGCAGACGCTGGTGCTGCCGGCCGTGGTGCCGTTTCTCGCCCCCGCGGGCGACCTGCTGATGCTGGTCAAGCCCCAGTTCGAACTCCAGCCCGAGCACATCGGCAAGGGCGGCCTGGTGCGCGACGCGGCCTCGTACGCCGTGGTCGAAACCCGCATCCGCGAATGCCTGGCCGAGCTGGGCCTCGAAGTCCGCGGCTGGATCGACAGCCCGATCACCGGCGGTGACGGCAACCGTGAATTCTTTGTGCACGCGCGGAGGAGCGCATGACCCGGACGACTTTTCCCATCAGCTACGAGTTCTTTCCGCCCAAGACCCCCGAAGGTGCAGAAAAGCTGCGCGCCGTGCGCCGGCAGCTGGCCGTGCGCCGGCCCGAGTTCTGCTCGGTGACCTATGGCGCGGGCGGCTCTACCCAATCGGGCACGTTCCGCCTGGTGCAGGAAATCCAGCAGGAAGGCATGAGCGCGGCCTCGCACTTCTCGTGCGTGGGCGCGACGCGCGAAAGCGTGCGTGCCGAGCTGCGCGAGCTGCAGGCCATGGGCATTGCGCGCCTGGTCGCGCTGCGCGGCGATCTGCCCAGCGGCTACGGCCTGGGCGGTGAGTTCCAGTACGCGAGCGATCTCGTGGCGTTCATCCGCACGGAGTTCGGCGACGCGTTCCATATCGAAGTCGCGGCCTACCCCGAGATGCACCCCCAGGCGCGCTCGCCCGACGCCGACCTGCAGGCTTTCGCGGCCAAGGTCCAGGCCGGAGCCGACTCGGCCATCACCCAGTACTTCTACAACGCCGACGCCTACTTCCGCTTTGTCGACAACGCGCGCGCGCTGGGCCTGGACGTCCCGGTGGTGCCGGGCATCATGCCCATCACCAGCTCGACCCAGTTGCTGCGTTTTTCCGACGCCTGCGGCGCGGAAGTGCCGCGCTGGATCCGCTTGCGCCTGCAGGGCTTCGGGGATGACACTGCTTCCATCAAGGCTTTTGGTCTGGATGTGGTGACCGAGTTGTGCGAACGTCTGCGCAGCCAGGGTGCACCCAGCCTGCACTTCTACACCATGAACCAGAGCGCTGCCGTATTGGCGATCAGCGAACGACTGGGCTTGTAAACATTGCGGCCGGCGGGTCCGGCGGCCGGCGATCCGGCGATCCGGCGGCCGGCGGTCCGGCGCTCGAGCCGCAATTCCAGGAAGACACAATGGATGAAAGCAATTGCCGCCCAGCGCGGCGGCGGCCGGGGCCGTGGACCCGCAGCTTGGGTCTGGTCAGCCTGTCATTGTGGCTGGCGGCCTGCGCCCCCTTGCCTGTAGCCCTGGCGCCTGAAGATGCATTGTCGACCTGCACCGTGCCCGTGGGCGGCGGTGAGGGCGACACCACGACCCAGTCTTGCCCCCGGCCTTCCGGGTCGCTCCAGCCGCTCGAGCCTTTCGAGCGCCCCGAGCCGCCTCCACCGCGCAAGCCCAAGCCGGTGCTGCCGCCGGTGGCCGAGCCCGCTGAGCCCGCCGCCGAGCCACCCACCTCCTCGACCTACGACCTGTCTCCGCCGCGCGAAAGCGACCAGCAGGGCCTCGCGTCCTGGTATGGCCCGCGCTTTCATGGCCGGCGCACGGCCAGCGGCGAGCGTTTCGACAGCCAGGACCTCACGGCCGCGCACCGCACGCTGGCGTTCGGCACGCGCGTGTGCGTGCGCAGCAGCATCACTGGCAAGTCCGTGGTGGTGCGCATCAATGACCGCGGTCCCTTTACCGGGGGGCGGGTGATCGACCTGAGCCAGGGCGCGGCCGAAGCGCTGGGCATGATTGGCCTGGGCATCAAGCCTGTGGAGCTGTGGCAGCTCGACAAGGACGAGGAGGAGTGCCCCGAAGTATTCGACGAAGCCGCTGCCGACGCCGATGCGGCCGCCGCCAAGCCTGTCGCCCGGGTGCAGAAAAAAGCCAGCCCCACGCCGCGCAAGAAAGCCGTGGCAGCACCCAGGCCGCGCAAACGCTGAAGTGCGAATGCAAAAAAGCCAGGCATCTGCCTGGCTTTTTTGCCGGGGGCGGCGCCATGCGCCGCTGGAAGTCAGCCGCCCGACTCGAGCGAGAAAGTGGCGTTGCCATCCTGGCCCAGCAGCTTGACCAACTGGGGCATGGCGGGCTTGAGCAGTTCCTTGAGCTGGAAAGGCGGGCTGATGATGAACATGCCGCTCGCGGGCAGGCCGCCGCGCTCGGAGGTCTTGTTGCTCTTGACGGTGAGCGTCACATGCAGCCAGCTCTTGCCGGCCTTGACGGCCAGGGTCTTGAGGCGGCGCGGCAGGTCGTGGGCTTCGGGGCGTGGAATGATCGGGTACCAGATGGCGTAGGTGCCCGTGGGAAAGCGCTTGAGGCTGTCGGTCACCATGTCGAGCACGCGGCCGTAGTCGGTCTTGATCTCGTAGCTCGGGTCGCACAGCAGCAGCGCGCGGCGCGACACCGGCGGCAGGAATTTTTTCACGCCTTCGAAGCCGTCTTCGTGCAGCACGGCCAACTGGCGGCCGGCTTCGAGCTGGGTCACATTGCCGGCGAGCGAGCGCATGTCGGTCGGGTGCAGCTCGAACAGCTTGAGCTTGTCGTGGCCGCGCAGCAGCGACTGGCTGATGAACGGCGAGCCGGGATAGTTGCGGATGGTGCTGCCCTGGTTGAAGGAGCGCACCAGCGCGAGGTATTCCTGCAGGATGGGCGCGAGTTCTTCGGTCGGAGTGGCCGCGAGCTTGAGCACGCCTTCGCTGGCTTCACCGCTCTTGCTAGCGTAGTCGCCGTCGAGGCGGTACAGGCCGGCACCGGCGTGCGTATCCAGAACGGTCAGCGCCGCGTCTTTCTGCGTGAGGTATTGCAAGGTGGCAATCAACACTGCGTGCTTGAGCACGTCGGCGTGGTTGCCCGCATGGAAGGCGTGGCGATAACTGAACATGGGGCAATGGTAACCAGACGCTGCCAGGAGGCAAGAGCGCAGGTCTTTGGGAATGGGCAGGTATTTTTACATGCCGGCCAAGGTCATGCAGCACAAGGGTTGCCGCATTTCGTATAATGGAGGGCTTCGCAGCGATTTTTTGGTCCCGCGGCGGAGTGTTTGCAGCATGCGATGCTGCGGGCATCGCCACCTAAGAGGCTTCCTTCAGAGAAGCGCCGACCGTGGAAAAGGACCTTCAAACCCTCTTATCGAAAAGAGAAAACTCATGTCTACATTCAGCGCAAAACCCGCTGAGGTGCAACACGAGTGGTTTGTGATTGACGCCACCGACAAGGTGCTCGGACGGGTAGCCAGCGAAGTTGCCCTCCGTCTGCGCGGCAAACACAAAGCCATTTATACACCTCACGTTGATACCGGCGACTTCATCGTCATCATCAACGCAGCCCAGCTCAAAGTGACTGGCACCAAGTCCCTGGACAAGGTGTACTACCGTCATTCCGGCTATCCGGGCGGCATCACTGCCACGAACTTCCGTGATATGCAGTCGAAGCACCCCGGTCGTGCTCTGGAAAAGGCCGTCAAGGGCATGCTGCCCAAGGGTCCTCTGGGCTACGCCATGATCAAGAAACTCAAGGTGTATGGCGGTGCTGAGCATCCCCACACCGCACAGCAGCCCAAAGCGCTGGAAATCTAAGGAGCCTTGAGATGATTGGTGATTGGAACAATGGCACCGGCCGTCGCAAATCTAGCGTCGCCCGCGTGTTTCTGAAGAAGGGTTCCGGCAAGATTACTGTGAATGGCAAAGACATTCAAGAGTACTTCGGCCGCGAAACTTCCATCATGATTGCTAAGCAACCGCTGGCACTCACGGAAAACCTCGAAGCTTTCGACGTGCAAATCAATGTGCACGGCGGCGGCGAATCCGGCCAGGCCGGTGCTGCCCGTCACGGCATCACCCGTGCCCTGATCGACTATGACGCAGGCCTCAAGCCCGTCCTGAGCCAAGCCGGCTTCGTGACGCGCGATGCCCGTGAAGTCGAACGTAAGAAGGTCGGTCTGCGCGGTGCGCGCCGCGCCAAGCAGTTCTCCAAGCGTTAAGCCCAAAGCACTGCAGTCTGCCGGGGTCTCTCTGGCAGGCGCAAGAAAAGCCACCTTCGGGTGGCTTTTCGCATGTGTGCCCAGCATGGGCGCACACCTGCGGGTGCAAGTCCCGCTGCGAGCTGGTCACAGTGAGCAAAGTGAAGCGCAACTGCGTGAGGGCGACCGAACGTGGGGAGGAAGCGTGGAGCGTAAATCGTGAGCCGATGAACAAGAATCGCATAGAAGGCGTTGCCAAGCAGGGTGAGCGGGCATGCAACCGCAAAGCTCTTGTGACCAAGGCGAGGTGGCGTAGATGCGGCGGTTGTGCGATGAAGGTGTGCGTTCTTACCTGGGGAGATCTCGCCTCATGGGTGAAAGCCCGACGGCTGTGCCGGAGCGAGAAGTCAGCAGAGGTCGTAGTAGCTGGAGCCGGGGCCGCTGAGGCCACAAGGCGAGAGCGAAGGACCAAACGAGAGTGAGTGACCGAGGACAAGAA